>NZ_JALLIY010000021.1 GCF_023242315.1 Pseudomonas sp. MWU13-2105 | reverse complement strand
CCTGGTGGCAGGCCCGGCCTGCTGTAGAGACTGTTCCGCCGCCATCGCCGGCAAGCCGGCTCCCACAGGTCGGTGTTCGAGTTCAAGGCAGTTGGTAAATCCCGGGCATAAAAAAACCACCGCTACAGGTGGTTTTTTACCGGTGGGATTTACTCCCCGCGATAGATACAGCCGCTGGTGCAGGTCTCATGGATACGGATGGCTGACAACTCCGGCAGCAACGGTTTCAACTCCTGCCAGATCCACTTCGCCAGGTTCTCGCTGGTAGGGTTCTCAAGGCCCGGAATATCGTTCAGGTAGTTGTGGTCCAGACGCTCATACAGCGGCTTGAAGATCGCCTTGATCTCCGAGAAGTCACGGATCCAGCCAGTGTGCGGGTCCATCTCGCCGCTCAGATGAATCGCCACCTTGAACGAGTGACCATGCAGGCGACCGCATTTATGGCCGTCCGCTACGTGGGGCAGCTTGTGGGCGGATTCGAACGTAAACTCTTTGAAGATTTCCACGGTAATGTCAGCTCTGAAGGGTGGCCAGCGCGCAGCCGATGAATGCAGGGCGGCAGTTTAACAGCTTGCGCGGCGGCAAGCGCCTCAAAGCGCCGACAAGCGCTCCCCCAGACGGCCATTGTCGACCAGTTCGAGAAACTCGTCGCCCAGGCGTCGGCTCTGCTCCATCGCCTTGCGCCAATAGGCCTGGCGTCCCTGGTCGTCGCCCATATAACGCTTGAAATCATTACGATCAGGCAACTTGCCGTGGGGCAGCCGGGCCAGGTATTCCCGCGAAGGCGCCAGCAGCAGGACGTCCTGCAAACGCTCCGGATTGCCCCGGCGCCAGGGCAAGGTCTTGTCGAACCAGCCGGGAATGACCTTGTCGGTGAAGTGCGGATACAGCACCACGTCATCACCGCTATAGGGCAGGTCCAGGTGATAGTCCAGCAACCCGCCATCGCGGTAGGTGCCGCTGCCGACCCCGACGATATCGCGCACGCCCTCCATCACCATCGGGATCGATCCGGACGCCAGCAGGCCCTGGCGCAGATTATCGGCGCCCAAGGGCAGGCAGCGTGACGGGAAGTCATTGAGCGCCTGAAGGGGAGGGGCCCGTCGTGGATCATGGAGGATGACGCGTTCGAAGTGCCGTGACAGGCGCGAGCGCTTGACCAGGTTGTTGGCGATGACCGACGACAGCCCGAGTCCCAGGCGCCCCCGATGATCGTCGGCGAGCAGGCCGTGGCTCTTCACGATCACCACGTTCAGGCGATAATGGCTGTTGGTCAGGATCGACGCGTCGCGCCCGTCGAGCAGCTCATGGAGCATGCGTCGGCAGCTCGCGCTGACCTGGGCCATGGTCACGCCCTTGGCGAAGCTCTGTTCATTGTAGAGCTGGCCCAGCCGCGTAATGCCCTCGGCGGCATCCGGCAAGCAGGCACTGGCAAAGCGCCAGGCACCGATGGAAGCGCCGATCAGCGAACGCTCCCGCGGACTGCCCGGCAACCACTCGCCGAACAGCGCCAGGTCCAGCCCCTGGATGCCCAGGGCCTTGGGGCCGCCAGCCGCACCGGGCAGGGTGCCGACGTCGGCGGCTTTCAAGCCCTGCTCGCGAATGCGCCGCAGGGCTCGTTTGCCGGCCTTGAGGGTCAAGGCGGGAAACTTGATATGGATGGCAGTCATACAGTCCTCGTTCTACCGGGACAGGGATTATAGGGGAGGTCGCGCGCTTCGACTGCGCTTGCCCGGCAAAAGCCATGCGCCGGGGGCCCTGGCCTGCGACGAAATTCAGTTTCGATTAAGTTGCGACCCTTACCTTGGTGTTGCTGATATTGAGCGGAATGGGCAAGACAGCGACTTTACTTATCAGATAGAACTGCGCGACGCTCAGGGAATTGAGTGGGAGGTTGAATCGGACGCCATCGGCGGGCGGGTTCTCAAGGATCATCAGGACAGTCAATGACGTTGAATCTGCACCTCTGCGCCGCGCTCGTGCTTGCGGCCTCCGGTTCCCTGGCTTGCGCCAATGATCTGAACCAGGACGAAGCCCTGCGCTTGCGCCGCCAGGGCGTCATCATGCCGCTGGAGCAATTGCTGCAGCAGGCCTTGAATCACTATCCCGGGGCAAAACTGCTGGAAGCCGAACTGGTGAACCGGCATGACGTCTATGTCTATGACGTTGAGCTCCTGACCCGTGCCGGTGTCGTGCGGGATATCGAGCTGGATGCCAGCAGTGGTCGTTTATTAAAAGACAAGGAAGACGATTGATGCGGTTGTTGTTGGTGGAAGACCATGTGCCCTTGGCGGACGAGCTGTTGGCCAGCCTGACCCGGCATGGCTATGCCGTCGACTGGCTGGCCGATGGCCGTGATGCGCTTTTTCAAGGCGCGGTCGAGCCCTATGACCTGATCATTCTCGATCTTGGCCTGCCGGGCTTGCCGGGGCTTGAGGTGCTGCACAAATGGCGCGCCGATGGCTTGGCGGTACCGGTGCTGATCCTTACCGCGCGAGGCTCCTGGGCTGAACGTATCGAAGGGCTCAAGGCCGGTGCCGACGATTACCTGACCAAGCCGTTCCACCCGCAGGAGCTGCAGTTGCGGGTCCAGTCGTTGCTGCGCCGGGCCCGTGGCCAGGCCAACCAGCCGACCCTGAAGGCCGCCGGCCTGCATCTGGACGAAGGTCGCCAGTGCGTCAGCCGTGAGGATGGCGATGTCCAGCTCACGGCGGCGGAATTCAGGCTGTTGCGTTACTTCATGCTGCACCCGGAGCAGATCCTCTCGAAAAATCATCTGGCCGAGCATCTCTATGATGGCGAAACTGAACGAGACTCCAATGTACTGGAGGTGCATGTCAATCACCTGCGTCGCAAGCTCGGGCGCGGCGTGATTGAAACCCGCCGGGGCCAGGGTTATCGCTTTGGTGGCGCGGCCCGGTGAAGTCGATTCAGCGCCGTCTGAGCCTGGGATTGATCAGTGTATTGCTCGTCGCCGGGCTGGTGGTGGCGCCGACCAGTCTCTGGCTGTTCGAGCTGGGCCTGCAGCGCTATCTGGAGGACGGCCTGCACGCTGACAGCGAAAGCCTGCTGGTGGCGCTGGTACGCACTCCACAGGGCCTTAAGCTGGATGAGCGACGCTTGTCCCCAGCCTATCAACGGCCGTTTTCCGGACATTACTTTCGGATCGATTTCGCCGATCAGCACTGGCGCTCGCGTTCGCTCTGGGACCAGGAACTGCCCAGTGTCGAAAAGGCCGGATTGCACGCCAACCTGCAACTGGGGCCGGAAGGGCAGATGCTGCTGGTGCTGCGTTCGGACTACCGGCGCCTGGGCCAGTCGATCAGCATCAGCGTGGCCCAGGACTACAGTCCGGTCCGTCGCAGTTTCCAGCTGATGCAACGTATCGGCCTGGGCATCGGCCTGAGCGCGCTGATCGCCATTCTGCTGTTGCAGCGGGTCACCGTGCGCCGAGCCCTGCGCCCGCTGGAAAATGCCCGCAAGCAGATTGCCCAGCTACAACAAGGGCAGCGCACCCAACTTGATACCCAGGTGCCGGTGGAACTGGAACCGCTGGTGTCACAGATCAATCGTCTGCTGGCCCACACCGAGGGCAGCCTCAAGCGTTCGCGCAACGCCCTGGGCAATCTCGGGCACGCCCTCAAGACGCCATTGGCGGTCATGCTGAGCCTGACCTCCTGCGCGGCATTGGAGGCGCACCCGCATCTGCGCCAGACCCTGCGTGAACAGTTGGAGCAGATCCAGCAACGCCTGGAGCGGGAGCTGGGACGTGCCCGGCTGGCGGGGGATACCTTGCCCGGCGCGGCCTTCGATTGCGATACGGAACTGCCGGCGCTGTTCTCGACCTTGCGCATGATCCATGGCGAGCACCTCAACCTGGAGCATGGGGTGGTTCCCGGCTTGCAGCTGCCCTGGGATCGCGAGGACCTCCTGGAACTGCTCGGCAACCTGTTGGACAACGCCTGCAAGTGGGCCGATGCGCAGGTACGCCTGAGTATCGTCGAAGTCTCGGCGGGTTATCGCCTGGGGATCGAGGATGATGGTCCGGGTATTCCGCCGCAGAGTCGGGCCGAGGTGTTCAGCCGCGGTACCCGATTGGACGAACAGACCCGCGGACATGGGCTGGGCCTGGCGATAGTGCGTGATATCGTCGAGGCCTGGGGCGGCGATCTGCGCTTGTCGAGCAGCCCGCTGGGCGGGCTGCTGGTAACGGTCGACGTGCCACGTCGCTAGACCCGGGACGGGGCCCTCGGGCGGTTGACTGAGGTGGGAGGAGCGAGAATAGAGTCAACGAGTAATTGGCTGATAGCCGTAGCACAGCATTTGCGTGTATCAATAGCCACTATGCTCAACTTCGCCCGTCCCAAGCCGTTAACCCGTTGAGCATCTATTCCTATAAGAGAGCATCATCATGGGTCTGAGCCTGAAGACGAAAGTCGTGTCCCTCGCGGTACTACCGGTATTGCTCTGTGCTCTGGTGATCAGCCTGACCACGGTCTGGATGCTGCAGAATCAGGCCAGGGATGAGGTCGAGGAAACCCATCAGCGGTTGCTCTCGGAGTCCAAGGCGACCTTGCAGAACTACGTCACCCAGGCGATCACCGCGATCAAGCCGCTCTACGATGCGTCGGCCCAGGGCGACATGGTGGCCCGGGCCCAGGCGGTGAAACTGCTGTCGAGTATCAAGTATGGCAAGGACGGTTACTTTTTCGGCTACGACTCGCAGATCGTACGGGTGTTCAAGAGCGACAACCCCGATGGCGTGGGCAAGAACTTCAAGGATGCCCGCGACCCGAATGGTGTCTACGTCAACCGTGACCTGGTCCAGGTCGCCAAGGACGGTACGCATTTCCTGAAATACAGCGCGTCGCTGGCCACCAACGAGCAAGTGTTGGTGCCCAAGATCGGTTACACCGAATTCCTGCCCAAGTGGGATATGGCCATCGGTACCTTTATCAACCTCGACGGCATCGATGCCCAGGTCGCGGAGTTGGAGACCAAGGTCCATCAGCGTATGGAGGGGGTGATCCTGAGCATCCTCGGGATCACCGCCGTGGTGCTGCTGGTGATCGCGGTCCTTGGGATATGGATGGCCAATGCCATTTTGCGTCCGTTGCAACTGATGAAGCTCAGCCTGGACGATATCGCGGCCGGGGAGGGCGACCTGACACGGCGCCTGGCGATCACCAGCCAGGACGAACTGGGGCAGTTGGCCGGTTCTTTCAATCGGTTTGTCGACAAGATCCATGGCCTGGTGCGGCAGATCACTGAAATGACCGTGCAACTGACCACCCTGGTCTCCCAGGTCAGCGACCAGGCCCAGCGTTCAGAACTGGCGATGGAACGTCAGCGCCACGAAACCGACCAGGTGGCCACGGCGATCAACCAGATGTCCTCGGCGGCCCAGGAAGTGGCGCGTAGCGCGCAAGGGGCGGCAGTCGCCGCGCAGCAGACCGATGTCGAGGGCAAGACCGCCAAGCGCGTGGTCGACGGCAGCATCGAACAGATCCATGCGCTGGTGAAGGACATCCGCCATAGCGGCACGTCCCTGGACAGCCTGCAGCAGGACGTGACTTCGATTGTCAGCGTACTCGGGGTGATTCGTTCGATTGCCGAGCAGACCAACCTGCTGGCGCTCAACGCCGCCATCGAGGCCGCGCGGGCCGGCGAGGCGGGCCGTGGTTTTGCGGTGGTGGCCGATGAGGTGCGGGCGCTGGCCAGTCGGACCCAGCAAAGCACCCAGGAAATCCAGGGCATGATCGACCGCCTGCAACAGGGCACGCAGGTGGCGGTAGAGGCCATGCGCCGTTCCAGCGAGGCCGGCGACGGCACTTCGGACCGGGCCAACGAGGCTGGTGCGTCATTGGATACCATGGCGCAGTTGATCGGCACCATCAACGCGATGAACGCGCAGATTGCCAGTGCCGCCGAGGAGCAGACCGCGGTGGCCGAAGAGATCAACCGCAGCGTGCAGCAGATCGCCACCGCGGTGGACAGCGTCGCCGATGAAACCCAACGAGGCGCCCAGACTTCCCGCAGCCTGGCGGAGCTGGGACGGAGCCTGGGCAAGCTGGTGGGGCAGTTCCGGATTTAAAAGCATCGCCGGCAAGCCGGCGCCCGCAGGTTTTTCAGTCGCACCCAAGCCTCGGGTACGACTCGCGCACTGTGGGGGCCTGCAAGCAGGCTCCCGGCGCGCACCAGGCCAGGATACTACCGGGCCCTTGTGGGAGCCGGCTTGCCGGCGATAGTGTCCGTCCAGGCGGCCGATACCTATACCTGCGCTGGATCCCGCAACAACGCGCCGAATCGCATAAATTTCCTTGGCGCTCATGATGTGCTGTTCGTCGTCCTGTCATAGCCACTATGCTCAACTTTGCTCGCCCCAAGCCGTTAACCTGTTGACTGTCTATTCCTATAAGAGAGCATCATCATGCGCCTGAGCCTGAAGACCAAAGTCGTGTCCCTCGCGGTACTGCCGGTAATGCTCTGCGCCCTGGTGATCAGCCTGACCATGGTGTGGATCTTGCAAAACCAGGCCAAGGATGAAGTGGAGGAAACCCGCCAGCGTCTGCTGTCGGAGGCCAAGGTGACCTTGCAGAATTACGTCAATCTGGCGATCACCGCGATCAAGCCGCTCTACGACGCGTCGGCCCAGGGCGACATGGTGGCCCGGGCCCAGGCGGTGAAACTGCTGTCGAGTATCAAGTTCGGCAAGGACGGTTACTTCTTTGGCACCGACTCGCAGATCGTGCGGGTGTTCAAGAGCGACAACCCCGACGGTATCGGCAAGAATTTCAACGACGCCCACGACGCGAATGGCGTCTACTTCACCCGCGAGCTGGTGCGGGTCGCCAGGGACGGTAGTCATTACCTGAGATACAGCGCGTCGCTGGCCACCAACGAGCAAGTGTTGGTGCCCAAGATCGCCTACACCGAATTCCTGCCCAAGTGGGATATGGCCATCGGTACCTTCGTCAACCTCGATGGCATCGAGGCTCAGGTCGCCGAGGTCGAGGCCAAGGTCCATCAACGTATGGAAGGGGTGGTCCTGAGCATCTTCGGGATTGCCCTGGTGGTGTTGCTGGTGATCGCGTTCGTCGGAGTGCTGATGGGCAATAGCATTTTGCGCCCGTTGCAACTGATGAAGCTCAGCCTGGACGATATCGCGGCCGGGGAGGGCGACCTGACACGGCGCCTGGAGATCACCAGCGAGGATGAACTGGGACAGTTGGCCGGCTCTTTCAACCGTTTTGTCGACAAGATCCATGGCCTGGTGCGGCAGATCAGCGACATGACCGTGCAACTGACCACCCTGGTCTCCCAGGTCAGCGACCAGACCCAGCGTTCGGAACAGGCGATGGAGCGACAACGCCACGAAACCGACCAGGTGGCCACGGCGATCAACCAGATGTCCTCGGCGGCCCAGGAAGTGGCACGTGGCGCGCAAGGGGCGGCGGTCGCCGCGCAGCAGACCGATGCCGAGGGCAAGACCGCCAAGCGCGTGGTCGACGGCAGCATCCAACAGATCCATGCACTGGTGAAGGACATCCGTCACAGCGGCACCACCCTGGACAGCCTGCAGCAGGACGTGACTTCGATTGTCAGCGTACTCGGGGTGATTCGTTCGATTGCCGAACAGACCAACCTGCTGGCGCTCAACGCCGCCATCGAGGCCGCGCGGGCCGGTGAGGCGGGGCGTGGTTTTGCGGTGGTGGCCGATGAAGTGCGGGCGCTGGCCAGTCGGACCCAGCAGAGCACCCAGGAAATCCAGGGCATGATCGACCGCCTGCAACAGGGCACGCAGGTGGCGGTGGAAGCCATGCGCCGTTCCAGCGAGGCCGGCGACGGCACTTCGGACCGGGCCAACGAGGCCGGTGCGTCGCTGGATACCATGGCGCAGTTGATCGGCACCATCAACACCATGAACGCACAGATCGCCAGTGCCGCCGACGAGCAGACCGCGGTGGCCGAAGAGATCAACCGCAGCGTGCACCAGATCGCCTCGGCGGTGGACAGCGTCGCCGATGAAACCCAGCGCAGTGCCCAGACTTCCCGCAGCCTGGCGGAGCTGGGACAGAGCCTGGGCAAGTTGGTGGGGCAGTTCCGGATCTAACAGGCCAGCCCCTACAGTTTTGTGTCTGACGCAATTCCTGCGTACGGCACAGATACTGTGGGAGCGTGTCCGGCTTTAACTGGGTGGTATCAGGGCCTGCTTGCCATCCACAGTTTATTGTTCGCCGGTCGTGACATCCCGCATCAACAACCCGAACCGCAACTCCACCTCATCCGGTACCGGCAGGTACACCGTGTGCCCATCCCCGGGCGCTACCTCGATCCGCTCGCCGCGCTCATTGTGCAGCTCATCCAGATCGAAATGCAGATTGCCCGCGGGGGTCATCAGCTCCAGATGATCGCCCAGCCCAAAGCGGTTCTTCACCTTGACCTGGGCCAGCCCTTCGCGCCGTTCCCCCGTCAGCTCCCCGACAAACTGCTGGCGTTCCGAAACCGAGCTGCCGTGCTGGTAATTCTGATACTCGTCATGCACATGGCGACGCAGGAAACCCTCTGTGTAGCCGCGCTGGGCCAATGACTCGAGGTCATGCATCAGGCTGCGATCAAACGCCCGCCCGGCCACGGCATCATCAATCGCCCGGCGATAGACCTGGGTCGTTCGCGCGCAGTAGAAATGCGATTTGGTCCGACCTTCGATCTTCAGCGAATGCACGCCCATGCCCGTCAATCGCTCGACATGCTGCACGGCGCGCAGGTCCTTGGCGTTCATGATGTAGGTGCCGTGCTCGTCCTCGAAGGCCGGCATCGACTCATCCGGTCGCTGGGCTTCCTGGAGCAGGAACACCTGCTCGGTCGGCGCCCCGAGACCGAGGGTCGGTTCGACGGGATCGAACGCCTGGACAATCTCGCCCAGCAGGTTCTCCGTGGCCGGCTGCGCCTTGTACTGCCAACGGCAGGCATTGGTGCAACTGCCCTGGTTGGCATCGCGGCGATTCATGTAGCCGGAGAGCAGGCAGCGCCCGGAATAGGCCATGCACAGCGCGCCGTGGACGAACACCTCCAGCTCCATGTCCGGTACTTGCTCGCGGATCTCGCCGATTTCCTCCAGGGACAGTTCCCGGGAGAGGATGATCCGGCTCAGCCCCAGTTGCTGCCAGAAGCGCACGCTGGCCCAGTTCACCGTATTGGCCTGCACCGACAGGTGGATCGGCATCTGCGGAAAATACTCGCGTACCAGCATGATCAGCCCGGGGTCGGACATGATCAGCGCATCCGGGGCCATGTCGATCACCGGCGCCAGGTCCTTGAGAAAGGTCTTGAGCTTGGCATTGTGCGGGGCGATGTTCACCACCACATAGAAGCGCTTGCCCTGGGCCTGGGCTTCCTGGATGCCAAGGGCCAGGTTGGCGTGGTCGAACTCGTTGTTGCGCACCCGCAGGCTGTAGCGCGGCTGGCCGGCGTAGACCGCATCGGCGCCATAGGCGAAGGCGTAGCGCATGTTCTTCAGGGTGCCGGCGGGGGCCAGCAGTTCGGGGGAGGGGAGGGCCATGGTCGGATCGTTCGCAAAAGGTCGCGAGGCTAAGGCATTTGGAGTCCGGGGTTATTGATCTGGGTCTATGGTGCATCACTCCCTGCAGGAGCCGGCAAGTCGGCTCCTGCAAGGTATTCTCGGACCTTGAAAACAAAACACCCCGCCGGAGTTGCCTCGGGCGGGGTGTCGGGTACAGCCGGCGACTGTTTAGCTCGCCAGTATCGCGTGTTGCACCAGTTCCAGCAGCGGTTGCGGGTACAGGCCGAGGAAGAAGGCCAGTACCGCGATCGCCAGCAGCATCACGCCGCCAGCCTGCTGTTCCCAGTGTAGCTGGGCATCGACACGACGCAGGTTCGGTTCGATCAGGTACAGGGTGACCATCACGCGCAGGTAGTAGAACACGCCGATGGCACTGCCCAGCACCAGCGAACCGATCAGCCACCAGTGATGGGACTCGACACCGGTCGCGATGATGTAGAACTTGCCGATAAAGCCGGCGGTCAGCGGGATACCGGCCAGCGACAGCATCATCACGGTCAGTACCGCGGTCAGGTACGGACGGCGCCAGAACAGGCCGCGGTACTCGTACAGGGCATCCGCGTCACGGCCCTTGTAAGGCGAGGACATCAGGGTGATCACGCCGAACGCGCCGAGGCTGGTGATCACGTAGGTGACCAGGTACACGCCCATGGCTTCCACGGCCATGCCCTTGCTCGCCACCAGGGCGATCAGCAGGTAGCCGAAGTGGGCGATGGAGGAATAACCGAGCAGACGCTTGAGGTTGTTCTGGGTCAGCGCCAGCAGGTTACCCACCAGGATCGAAGCGATGGCGATCACCGCCAGCACATTGCTCAGTACACCACTGCTGGCCACCGGCGAGATCTGGAACAGACGGATCATCACGGCGAACACCGCGACCTTGCTGGCAGTGGCGAGGAACGCCGCCACCGGCGCCGGCGCGCCTTCGTAGACGTCCGGGGTCCACAGGTGGAACGGCACCAGCGACAGCTTGAACGCCAGGCCGACCAGCATCATGCCCAGGCCCAGTTGGGCGATCGGGCTTGGCAGGCCGGTGGCGGCCAGGGCGTGACCGATACCGCTGAAGCTCAGGGTGCCGGCTTCGGCGTAGAGCAGGGCCATGCCGAACAGCAGGAAGGCCGAACCCGCGGCCGACAGCACCATGTACTTGATGCCGGCTTCCAGCGAGCGCTTGTTGAAGAAGGCATAAGCCACCAGGCCGTAGACCGGTACCGAGAGCAGTTCCAGGCCGATGAACAGGCTGGCCAGGTGCTGCGCGCTGACCAGGACCAGGCCGCCGGCGGCGGCCATCAGGATCAGCAGGTAGAGTTCTTCTCGGTTGCCCGGGTAGCCATCGCCGCCATCACCCAGGTAGGCATGGGCGAGGGTGACGCAGGCCAGGGTGGCGACCAGGATCAGGGCCATGTACAGGCAGGCGAAGTCATCGATCTGGATCAGCGTTGTCACCGCCAGTGGCGCGACTTTCAACGCCGGTATGATCGACAGCAGCGCCAGGTTGAGACCGGCCACCGAAAGCAGGAAGGTCTGTGAGTGGTTGCGGCGCCAGGCGATCGCCAGCATCACCACGACAACGGTGAGACTGGTGATCAGCAGCGGTGCAAGCGCAATAAAATGTTGAGTCGTCAGGTCCATAGCGCTCTTACCGGGCCGAAGCGAGTTGAGTGAAGGCGGTGCCGAGCCACTGCTGCACACCATGCATGGTGGCGGCGGAAGTATCGAGGAACGGTTGCGGGTACACGCCGATGTAGATCAGCAGCACCGCCAGTCCCAGCACCATGATCAGTTCGCGGCCATCCATGCCATGCATCACGGCATCGGATTTGGACGGGCCGAAGTAGGCACGGTGAATCATGATCAGCGAGTAGACCGAACCGAACACCAGGCCCGAAGTGGCAATCGCGGTAATCCACGGTGCCGCGACGAAGGTGCCGATCAGGATCAGGAACTCGCCGACGAAGTTGCCGGTACCTGGCAGGCCCAGCGACGCGGCCGCGAAGAACAGGCTGATGGCCGGCAGGTAGGCGATCTTCGACCACAGGCCACCCATTTCACGCATGTCGCGGGTGTGGGTGCGCTCGTAGAGTTGGCCACTGAGGATAAACAGTGCCGCCGCCGACAGGCCGTGGGCGAGCATCTGGATCACCGCGCCTTGCAGGGCCTGCTGGCTGCCGGAGTAGATCCCGATCAGCACGAAGCCCATGTGCGAAACGCTGGAGAAGGCGATCAGGCGCTTGATGTCGGTTTGCGCGAAGGCCAGGAACGCGCCGTAGAAGATCCCGATCAGACCCAGGGTCATGGCAATCGGCGCGAACTCGGCCGAGGCATTCGGGAACAGCGGCAGGGCGAAACGCAACAGACCGTAGGCAGCGGTTTTCAGCAAGATACCGGCCAGGTCCACGGAGCCGGCGGTCGGCGCCTGGGCGTGGGCGTCCGGCAGCCAGGAGTGGAACGGCACCACTGGCAGCTTCACCGCGAAGGCGATGAAGAAACCGAGCATCAGGATGTACTCGGTGGTCAACGACATCTTGGTTTTCAACAGGTCGGTGTAGTTGAACGTCATCACACCGGTGTTGTTGAAGTTGACCAGTACCAGACCGAGGATCGCCACCAACATGATCAGGCCGGAAGCCTGGGTGAAGATGAAGAACTTGGTCGCCGCGTAGATCCGGGTTTTCTTGCCGTCCGAAGAACTGTGACCCCAGAGCGCGATGAGGAAGTACATCGGCACCAGCATCATTTCCCAGAAGAAGAAGAACATGAACAGGTCGAGGGCGAGGAACACGCCGATGACACCGCCCAGGATCCACATCAGGTTCAGGTGGAAGAAGCCCACGCGATGCTGGATCTCTTTCCACGAGCAGAGTACCGAGAGGATACCCAGCAGGCCGGTCAGCAGGATCATCAGCAGCGACAGGCCGTCGAGGGCCAGGTGCACGTTGATGCCGAAGCGCTGGATCCAGACGTGCTTGAACTCAAGCGCGAAGGTCGGATCGGCGCCAGGCGCCGGGGCCAGGTGGAAATCCCCGTGGGCCCACAGCCAGAGGCCGAGGGCAAGTTCGAGGGACATGGTCAGCAGCGCGATCCAGCGCGGGAGGGTGGCGCTGAAACGCTCACCCAGCCAGCACAGCAGGCCACCGATAAAGGGGATCAGGATTAGCCAAGGCAGAATCATGACGGGCTCAATTCCTTTCGCAATGTCGCAAGGTTCATAGTCAGACCGCTACCAGCACAATGGCGCCCAGCACCACGACGGCACCGGCGGCGATCGACGCGGCATACCAGCGCAGCTGACCGGTCTCGGTGCGGCTCAGGGCGTTGTGACCGCCTTTGGCCAGACGCGGGATCAGGCCGATGGTCTGGTCGAGCGGGTCTTTGCGCAGCAGATGACTGATCGCCAGGTACGGCTTGACGAACAGCTTGTCGTAGATCCAGTCGAAGCCCCAGGCGGCGAACCACCAGGCTGAAAGGAAACGGCCGATGCCGCTGTTGGCGACCGCCGTGACGAAACGCCGCTTGCCGAGGAACAGCACCGCGGCCAGCAGGATACCGGCCAGGGCGATGGCGCCCGAGGTGATTTCCAGGCTGTGCTTGGCTTCGCCGCCGGCATGCCCGGCGCTTTCCGGCAGGACGCCGGCCAGTGGCGGATGAATCCAGGCACCGATGAAGGTCGACAGCACGATCAGCACGCCCAGTGGCAGCCAGTGGGCGATCCCGTGGCCGGCGTGGGCTTCGGTCTTGGCTTCACCGTGGAAGGTGATGAAGATCAGGCGGAAGGTGTACAGCGAGGTCATGAACGCGCCGACCAGGCCTGCATAGAGCAGATTCTGGTTACCGCTGGCGAAGGCTTCCCAGAGGATTTCATCCTTGGAGTAGAAACCGGCAGTGACGATCGGCAGGGCGGCCAGGGCGGCACCACCGACGATGAAGCTGGTGTAGGCCAACGGCAGTTTCTTCCACAGGCCGCCCATCTTGAAGATGTTCTGCTCGTGATGGCAGGCGACGATCACCGCACCGGACGCGAGGAACAGCAGGGCCTTGAAGAAGGCGTGGGTCATCAGGTGGAAGATCGCGCCTTCCCAGGCACCGACGCCCAGGGCCAGGAACATGTAGCCGATCTGGCTCATGGTCGAGTAGGCGAGGATCCGCTTGATGTCGGTCTGGACCAGGGCGGCGAAGCCGGCCAGGACCAGGGTCACGCCGCCGACGATGCCGACCAGGTGCAGGATATCCGGCGCCAGGCTGAACAGACCGTGGGTTCGGGCGATCAGGTAGACACCGGCGGTGACCATGGTCGCGGCGTGGATCAGTGCCGAAACCGGGGTCGGACCGGCCATCGCGTCCGCCAGCCAGGTCTGCAGCGGCAGTTGCGCGGATTTACCGACCGCACCACCGAGCAGCATCAGGGTCGCCAGGACGATCCAGAAGTCGCCGACCTTGAAGTGCTCCGGCGCCTTGACCAGCAGTTCCTGGATATTCAGCGTGCCCAACTGGGTGAACAGGATGAACAGGCCGATGGCCATGAACACGTCGCCGATCCGGGTGACGATAAAGGCCTTGAGGGCGGCGTTACCGTTGTTGCGGTTGCTGTAGTAGAAACCGATCAACAGGTAGGAGCACAGGCCCACGCCTTCCCAGCCGAAGTACAGGAACAACAGGTTATCGCCGAGGACCAGGAACAGCATGCTGGCGATAAACAGGTTGGTGTAGGCGAAGAAGCGCGAGTAACCGTCTTCACCGCGCATGTACCAGGAGGCGAACAGGTGGATCAGGAAACCCACGCCGACCACCACGCCGAGCATGGTGATCGACAGGCCGTCGACGTACAGGGCGAAGTTGGGGGCAAAGCCCGCCACCGACATCCACTGCCACAGCACCAGGGTGTAGTGGCCGCCCTCGGGCGGCGCGACGTTGAATTGCCAGATCACATAGGCGGCGACGATGGCCGACAGGCCGATGGAGCCGACGCCGATCAGGGCCGAGAGGTTTTCCGAGAGGCGTCCACGGGAGAACGACAGCAGCAGGAAACCGAGCAGGGGGAATACGAAAGTCAGAAAGATCATGTTCATCCGCGCATCTCACTGGCAGCGTCGATATCGAGCGTGTGGAAGCGGCGATACAGTTGCAGCAGGATCGCCAGGCCGATACTGGCCTCGGCGGCTGCCAGGCTGATCACCAGGATGAACATGATCTGTCCATCCGGCTGCGCCCAACGGGAGCCCGCGACGATGAAGGCCAGGGCGGCGGCGTTCATCATCACCTCCAGGCTCATCAGCACGAAAAGGATGTTACGGCGGACCATCAGGCCGATCAGGCCGAGGCTGAACAGGATGCCGGCGACGGCCAGGCCATGTTCAAGAGGGATAGCAGGCATGAATTACTCCTTCGCCTCGTTGCGGCCCAAGTGGAATGCCGTGATGGCTGCGGCGAGCAGCAGCATCGAGGCGAGTTCGACCGCCAGCAGGTACGGGCCGAACAGGCTGATGCCCACGGCCTTGGCGCCCACGGTGGTTTGACCGATAGCCACGCCGCTGCCGTGGCTGAACAGCACATAGAGCAGTTCGAGCAGCAGCAGGGCGGAGAGGATCACCGGACCGATCCAGATTCCCGGCTTGAGCCAGTCACGTTCTTGCAGCACCGAAGCCGGACCGAGGTTCAGCATCATCACCACGAACACGAACAGCACCATGATGGCACCGGCGTAGGCGATCACTTCCAGGGCCCCGGCAAACGGCGCACCGAGACTGAAGAAGGTCATCGCCACGGCGATCAGCGAGATAATCAGGTAGAGCAGGGCATGCACAGGGTTGGTGTTGGTGATCACGCGCAGCGTGGACAGAACAGCGACACCCGATGCGAAATAGAAAGCGAATTCCATCGTTCTTCCTTAAGGCAGCAAGCTCTTCACGTTGATCGGCTCGGCTTCGTTCTGGGCAGCGCCTTTCGGCTTCCCGGCAACGGCCATCCCTGCAACACGATAGAAGTTGTAATCAGGATTCTTGCCGGGGCCGGAGATCAGCAGATCTTCTTTCTCGTACACCAGGTCCTGACGTTTGAACTCGGCCATTTCGAAATCCGGTGTCAACTGGATCGCGGTGGTCGGGCAGGCTTCCTCGCAGAGGCCGCAGAAAATGCAGCGCGAGAAGTTGATGCGGAAGAACTCCGGGTACCAACGACCGTCGTCGGTTTCGGCTTTCTGCAGCGAGATGCAACCCACCGGGCAGGCCACGGCGCACAGGTTGCAGGCCACGCAGCGCTCTTCGCCGTCGGGGTCGCGGGTCAGCACGATGCGACCGCGATAGCGCGGCGGCAGGTATACCGCCTCTTCCGGGTATTGCAGGGTGTCGCGTTTGCGGAAGCCATGGCCGAAAACCATCACCAGGCTTCGCAACTGGGTACCGGTACCCTTAACGATGTCGCCAATATATTTGAACATGGGTCAAATCCTCACTGAACCGCGCCCGCAGGCGTGTTCAACAACACAATCGCAGCGGTCACCAGCATGTTGATCAGGGTCAGCGGCAGGCAGAATTTCCAGCTGAAGTCCATCACCTGGTCATAGCGTGGGCGCGGAATCGAAGCGCGCAGCAGGATGAACAGCATGATGAAGAACGCGGTCTTCAAGGCGAACCAGATGAACGACAGTTGCGGCAGGATGCCGAACGGACCGTGCCAGCCACCGAAGAACAGGGTGACCAGCAACGCCGAGATCAGGATGATGCCGATGTACTCGCCAACGAAGAACATGCCCCATTTCATGCCGGCATATTCAATGTGGTAACCGTCGGCCAGTTCCTGTTCCGCTTCCGGCTGGTCGAAGGGGTGACGGTGAGTCACGGCCACGCCGGCGATGAAGAAGGTCAGGAAGCCGAAGATCTGCGGAATCACGAACCACAGGTGTTGGGCCTGGTAGTCGACGATGTCGCGCATGTTGAACGAGCCGACCTGGATCACGATGCCCATCAGCGACAGGCCCATGAACACTTCATAGGACACGGTCTGCGCCGAGGCGCGCAAGCTGCCCAGCAGGGCGTACTTGTTGGCGCTCGACCAGCCGGCGAACAGCACCGCGTAGACCGACAGACCGGCCATGGCGAAGAAGAACAGCAGGCCGATGTTCAGGTCCGCGACACCCCAGGTCGGGGTGATCGGGATGATGGCGAAGGCGATCAGCAGGGCGCTCATGGCCACTACCGGTGCCAGGGTGAAGATCACCTTGTCGGCAAACGGTGGTGTCCAGTCTTCCTTGAAGAACATCTTCAGCATGTCGGCGGCGATCTGGAACATGCCGAACGGGCCGACGCGGTTCGGACCGTAGCGGTCCTGCCACCAGCCCAGCAGGCGCCGTTCGACGAAGCTCAGCAAGGCGCCGCAGACCACCACGGCCAGCAGCACCACGATGGCCTTGACGACCGAGAGGATCACGTCGATCACTTCAGGGGTGAACCAGGTCATTGAGCTGCCTCCTGCAGACCGTCAACGGACTTGCCAAAGATTGCCGGAGGAATGCCCGCCAGGCCGGCCGGCAAGGCCACCAGGCCAGCACCCAGCTCTTCGTTGATGCGCAGCGGCAGACGCAGGGTGGTGCCGGCAACGCTCAGGCTGAGCAGGGCGC
The DNA here is from genome assembly GCF_023242315.1 of Pseudomonas sp. MWU13-2105. Lineage (GTDB taxonomy): Bacteria > Pseudomonadota > Gammaproteobacteria > Pseudomonadales > Pseudomonadaceae > Aquipseudomonas. The sequence continues at coordinate 135,670 of NZ_JALLIY010000021.1, read as the reverse complement.
CGTCGTTGACGCCCAGGCGATCGGCTTCGGACTTGGCCAGGGACACGTAGGCGGCCGGGATGCGCTCTTGTACCGGTGCGGCTTTCGAGGAGGTTTCCTCGCTGCCGAACAGGTGGAAGAACGGCACCACTTGCCAGGTGCCCTGGGCCGGGTTGAAGGCGCGTGGGACATTGGCGAACCAGTTCAGCGAGTCGCCCTGGCTTTCGATCAGGCGGGTGCCCGGGTCGCCAGCGCGGATATGACCACCGACTTCGTCCTGGAACTTGTTCCAGGCCTGTGGCGAGTTCCAGCCCGGCGACCAGGCGAACGGCACCTGTTGGCGCGGTTCGACGGAGCCCGAGTAACCTTCCATGGAGAAGGCGAACGCGGTGTCGTCATCCTGGGAGGTACGCGGTTCGTGCACGCTGATATTGGCGCGCATGGCGGTCCGGCCGGAGTAACGCAGCGGTTCGCGGGCCAGTTTCATGCCCTTGATGCGGAACGCGGCGGAAGGCGCGGCGTCGACGATACGCGCCAGTTGCGGCGTGCTCGCAGCGCAAGCGGCGGTGACGTGGTCCAGTTGGGTCCAGTCGATCGGCTGGTTGAGCAGGGTCGCGCGCAGGGCATGCAGCCAGCGCCAGCCTTCATGGACCAGGATGCTGGCATCAAGGTACTTCGGATCGAAGACCTGGAAGAAGCGCTGGGCGCGGCCTTCCTGGCTGACCAGGGTGCCGTCGCCTTCGGCGAAGCTGGCCGCTGGCAGGACCAGGTGGGCGCGGTCGCTGGTGGCGGTTTTCTGATGGTCGGCAACGATCACTACTTTCGCGGCGTTCAGGGCGGCGTCGACCTTGGCCTTGTCGGTGCGGGTATACAGATCGTTTTCCAGCACGACGATGGCGTCAGCCTTGCCGTCGATCACCGCTTGCAGGGCGGCGTCCAGGGACTCGCCACCGAACATGGCCAGGCCGAGGCTGTTGGCTTCCGGCACGATCAGGCTGATGGAACCGTTCTTCTCGCGCAGCTTCAAGGCCTTGGCGATGTTCGCCGCGGCTTCGATCAGCGCCTTGGAACCCAGGGAGGTGCCGGCGATGATCAGTGGGCGCTTGGCCGCCAGCAGGGCGTCGGCAATGCGTTGGGCCAGGGCCAGGGCTTCGGCGTCCAGGCCGGCGACGGCCGGGGCGCTGGCATCGAGGGCGTGGGCCACGGCGAAACCGATGCGGGCCAGGTCGTCGGGCGCGGCGTGCACGCACTCTTCGGCGATGTCGTCGAGCTTGGTTTCAGCCAGGCTGGCGATAAACAGTGGGTTCAGCGCGTGCTGGCCGATGTTCTTCACCGCGGCGTCGAGCCAAGGCTGGACGCGCATGGCCTCGGCCATGTCCTCGGCCTTGCCCTTGACCGACTGGCGCAGGGCCAGGGCCATGCGCGCGGCGGTCTGGGTCAGGTCTTCACCGAGGACGAACACGGCGTCGTGGTCTTCGATGTCGCGCATGTTCGGCACTGGCAGCGGGCTGTCGTTCAGCACTTGCAGGACCAGGCGGATGCGTTCCAGCTCGGCGGCTTCGATACCCGAGTAGAAGTGCTCGGCACCGACCAGCTCGCGCAGGGCGAAGTTGCTTTCCAGGCTGGCGCGGGGCGAACCGATACCGACGATATTGCGTCCGCGCAGCAGCTCGGCGGCTTTATCCAGGGCTTCGTCCAGGCTCAGCTTGGCGCCGTTGGCCAGCAGTGGCTGGCGCGGGCGGTCTTCGCGGTTGACGTAGCCATAGCCGAAACGGCCACGGTCGCAGAGGAAGTACTGGTTGACCGAACCGTTGAAGCGGTTTTCGATCCGCCGCAGTTCGCCGTAGCGCTCGCCCGGGCTGATGTTGCAACCGCTGGAGCAGCCATGGCAGATGCTCGGCGAGAACTGCATGTCCCACTTGCGGTTGTAGCGCTCGGAGTGGGTCTTGTCGGTGAACACACCGGTCGGGCAGACCTCGGTGAGGTTGCCGGAGAATTCGCTTTCCAGGGTGCCGTCTTCGACGCGACCGAAGTACACGTTGTCGTGGGCACCGAACACACCGAGGTCGGTACCGCCGGCGTAGTCCTTGTAGAAGCGTACACAGCGATAGCAGGCGATGCAGCGGTTCATCTCGTGGGCGATGAACGGGCCGAGCTCCTGGTTCTGGTGGGTGCGCTTGGTGAAGCGATAACGGCGCTCGTTGTGGCCGGTCATCACGGTCATGTCTTGCAGGTGGCAGTGACCGCCTTCCTCGCAGACCGGGCAGTCGTGCGGGTGGTTGGTCATCAGCCATTCGACGACGCTGGCGCGGAAGACTTTGGCTTCCTCGTCGTCGATGGAGATCCAGCTGCCGTCGGAAGCCGGGGTCATGCAGGACATGACGATACGACCACGCTTGTCGTTCTCGTCGTTGAACTGCTTGACCGCGCACTGGCGACAGGCACCGACGCTACCGAGCGCGGGGTGCCAGCAGAAATAAGGGATGTCGAGGCCTAGCGACAGACACGCCTGTAACAGGTTGTCTGCCCCATCGACTTCGAGCGCTTTGCCGTCTACGTGGATAGTGGCCATGGTTCAAAGTTCTTCGTTGGCCCGCGTCTGCGGGCGTGGCTAATGGAATCCTGGTCCTCGCCTGGCGCATCACAAGTGCGTCTTCAGGCGAGCAAGAGGGCGGCACGGGCCGCCCTCCCTTTCGATACGTTATGCGCCGACTACGATCGGCCGCGCCAAAGGCGGGACGGCTGCACTCTTGTGTGCGATGCCAGCCTCGAACTCCGGACGGAAATACTTGATGGCGCTGCCCAATGGCTCGACGGCACCCGGTGCGTGGGCACAGAAGGTCTTGCCCGGGCCGAGGAAACCGACCAGACCCAGCAGGGTCTCGATATCGCCGGCCTGGCCTTCGCCGTTCTCCAGCGCGCGCAGCAGCTTGACGCTCCACGGCAGGCCGTCGCGGCAAGGGGTGCAGAAACCGCACGACTCGCGGGCGAAGAACTCTTCCATGTTGCGCAGCAGCGAAACCATGTTGACGCTGTCGTCCACCGCCATGGCCAGGCCGGTACCCATGCGGGTGCCGACCTTGCCGATGCCGCCGGCATACATTTGCGCGTCCAGGTGTTCGGGCAGTAGGAAACCGGTACCGGCGCCGCCTGGCTGCCAGCACTTGAGCTTGAAGCCATCGCGCATGCCACCGGCGTAGTCTTCGAACAGCTCGCGGGCGGTGATGCCGAACGGCAGTTCCCACAGGCCAGGGTTCTTCACTTTGCCGGAGAAGCCCATCAGCTTGGTGCCGTGGTCTTCGCTGCCTTCGCGGGCGAGGGATTTGTACCAGTCGATGCCGTTGCCGATGATCGCCGGCACGTTGCACAGGGTCTCGACGTTGTTCACGCAGGTCGGCTTGCCCCAGACGCCGACGGCGGCGGGGAAGGGCGGCTTGGAGCGCGGGTTGGCGCGACGGCCTTCGAGGGAGTTGATCAGCGCGGTTTCTTCACCGCAGATATAACGCCCGGCGCCGGTGTGGACGAACAGCTCGAAGTCGAAGCCGCTGCCGAGGATATTCTTGCCCAAGAGGCCGGCGGCCTTGGCTTCTTCCACCGCACGGTTGAGGTGCTTGGCGGCAGTGACGTATTCACCGCGCAGGAAGATGTAGCCACGGTAGGTTTTCAGCGCGCGGGCGCTGATCAGCATGCCTTCGATCAGCAGATGGGGCAGTTGCTCCATCAGCATGCGGTCCTTCCAGGTGTTCGGCTCCATTTCATCCGCGTTGCACAGCAGGTAGCGGATGTTCATGGATTCGTCTTTGGGCATCAGGCCCCACTTCACCCCGGTGGGGAAGCCGGCACCGCCACGCCCCTTGAGGCCGGCGTCCTTCACGGTCTGGACGATATCGTCCGTGGCCATGTCGGCGAAGGCCTTGCGCGCGGCGGCGTAGCCGTTCTTGGCCTGGTACTCGTCGAGCCACACGGGTTCTGCGTCATCACGCAGGCGCCAGGTCAACGGGTGGGTTTCCGCCGACCGCGCAATGCGGTTGGCGGGGCCGAAGGAAGTCAGGGTCATACGTAGCCCTCCAGCAGTTTGGCAACGCCGGCTGGCTGGACGTCGCCGAAGGTGTCGTCGTCGATCATCAGCGCCGGGGCCTTGTCGCAATTGCCGAGGCAGCAGACGGGCAGCAGGGTGAAGCGACCGTCGGCGGTGGTTTGACCCAGGCCGATGCCGAGCTTGCTCTGGATCTCGCCGACCACCGATTCATGGCCGCCGATGTAGCAGACCATGCTGTCGCAGACGCGAATGATGTGGCGACCGACCGGCTGGCGGAAGATCTGGCTGTAGAAGGTCGCGACGCCTTCGACGTCGCTGGCCGGAATCCCGAGGATCTCGCCGATGGCGTAGAGCGCGCCGTCAGGCACCCAGCCACGTTCCTTCTGGACGATCTTCAGGGCTTCGATGGACGCCGCGCGCGGGTCTTCGTAGTGATGCAACTCGTGCTCGATGGCCGAGCGCTCGGTTTCGCTCAAGGCGAAACGGTCTGTCTGGATAAGCGGGCTGTTCATGCTTAGCGGTCCACGTCGGCCATAACGAAGTCGATACTACCCAGGTACGCGATCAAGTCCGCGACCATGCTGCCTTTGATCACCGAAGGGATCTGTTGCAGATGCGGGAAGCTTGGAGTGCGGATCCGGGTACGGTAGCTCATGGTGCCGCCGTCGCTCGTCAGGTAATAACTGTTGATGCCCTTGGTCGCTTCGATCATCTGGAAGGATTCGTTGGCCGGCATCACCGGGCCCCACGAAACTTGCAGGAAGTGCGTGATCAGGGTCTCGATGTGCTGCAACGTGCGCTCTTTCGGCGGCGGCGTGGTCAGCGGGTGATCCGCCTTGTACGGGCCTTCCGGCATGTTGCGCATGCACTGGTCGATGATCTTGATGCTCTGGCGCATTTCTTCGACGCGCACCATGCAGCGATCGTAGGCGTCGCCGTTGGCCGCCAGCGGGACTTCGAACTCGAAGTTCTCGTAGCCGGAGTACGGACGCGCTTTACGCAGGTCGAAATCGCAACCGGTGGAGCGCAGGCCGGCACCGGTGACGCCCCATTCCAGGGCTTCCTTGGTGTTGTAGGCGGCGACACCGACGGTCCGACCCTTGAGGATGCTGTTCTGCAGGGCGGCCTTGGTGTACTCGTCGAGGCGTTTTGGCAGCCAGTCGACGAATTCCTTGACCAACCGATCCCAGCCGCGTGGCAGGTCGTGGGCAACGCCGCCGATGCGGTACCAGGCCGGGTGCAGGCGGAAACCGGTGATGGCTTCGATGACCTTGTAGGCGCGCTGGCGGTCGGTGAAGGTGAAGAACACCGGGGTCATGGCGCCGACGTCCTGGATATAGGTACCCAGGAACAGCAGGTGGCTGGTGATCCGGAAGAACTCGGCCATCATGATGCGGATGGTGTCGACCCGGTCCGGCACCTTGATGCCGGCCAGCTTCTCGACCGAGAGCACGTACGGCAGGTTGTTCATCACCCCGCCGAGGTAGTCGATCCGGTCGGTGTAGGGGATGAAGCTGTGCCAGGACTGGCGCTCGGCCATTTTCTCGGCGCCACGGTGGTGGTAGCCGATGTCCGGGACGCAGTCGACGACTTCTTCGCCGTCCAGTTGCAGGATGATCCGGAAGGCACCGTGGGCCGAAGGGTGGTTCGGACCCAGGTTGAGGAACATGTAGTCCTCGTTGGCCCCGGAACGCTTCATGCCCCAGTCTTCCGGACGGAAGCGCGCGGCCTCTTCCTCAAGCTGTTGCTTGGCCAGGGTCAGGCTGAACGGATCGAACTCGGTGGCACGGGCCGGGAAGTCCTTGCGCAGCGGGTGACCTTCCCAGGTCGGCGGCATCATGATGCGCGACAGGTGCGGGTGGCCGGGGAAATCGATGCCGAACATGTCCCAGACTTCACGCTCGTACCAGTTGGCGTTTGGCCAGATACCGGTCACGGTCGGGATGCTCAGGTCGCTCTCGGAGAGGGCGACCTTGATCATCACGTCGCTGTTACGTTCCAGCGACATCAGGTGATAGAACACGGTGAAGTCGGCGCCGCTCGGCAGGCCTTGGCGCTTGGTGCGCAGACGCTCGTCCACGCCGTGCAGGTCATAGAGCATGACGTACGGCTTGGGCAGGTTGCGCAGGAAGGTCAGGACTTCGACGAGCTTGGCCCGGGTCACCCAGAGCACCGGCATGCCGGTGCGGGTGGCCTGGGCGGTAAAGGCCTCGGGGCCGAAACGGTTGTTCAGTTCGACGACCACATCCTGGTCGTCAGCCTTGTAAGGCGGGATGTACAGAGCACTGCCTGTAGTCATGGTTTCTTATCGCTTTCGGTCAACGTAAAGAATGAAGCCAGCTTCTCGTTTCTTTTTACAGAGCGGATCTGGATCAGACTTCGTCGGGGCTGCGCAGGTTGGTGACCTGAATACGCTGTTCGCGGCGCTGTTCCTTTTGCGACGGCATCTCGGCGCGATATACGCCTTGATCACCGACGACCCAGGAAAGTGGGCGACGCTCCTGGCCAATCGACTCCTGCAACAGCATCAAGCCTTGCAGGAAAGCCTCGGGACGGGGCGGGCAGCCAGGCACGTAGACGTCCACGGGCAGGAACTTGTCCACGCCCTGGACCACGGAGTAGATGTCGTACATGCCGCCGGAGTTGGCGCACGAACCCATGGAGATGACCCACTTGGGCTCGAGCATTTGCTCGTAGAGACGCTGGATGATCGGCGCCATCTTGATGAAGCAGGTGCCGGCAATAACCATGAAATCCGCCTGGCGCGGCGATGCCCGGATAACCTCGGCGCCGAAGCGGGCGATGTCGTGGGGCGCCGTGAAGGCGGTGGTCATTTCCACATAGCAGCAGGACAAGCCGAAGTTGTACGGCCACAGGGAGTTCTTGCGCCCCCAGTTGACCGCGCCGTTCAGCACGTCTTCCAGCTTGCCCATGTAGATGTTCTTGTGGACTTGATCCTCTAACGGATCGGAAACGGTTTCCCGTTGGCCGATCGGGTACTGCTCGTTAGGCGCATCCGGGTCGATTCGAGTGAGATTGTATTGCATTGCCAAAGCCTCATTGTTTCAGCTTCGCCTGCCGCTTCTGACGAGCTTGCGGAGCCCAATCAAGCGCCCCCACTCGGTAAAGGTAGACAAGACCTGCCAACAGAATTGCTATGAAAACGAGAGCTTCGACGAATCCGGTCCAGCCGCTTTCGCGGACGGACACAGACCATGCAAAGAGAAAGAGGGCTTCGATATCGAAGATCACGAACAGCATCGCGACCAGATAGAATTTGGCGGAGAGCCGCAAGCGGGCGCTACCGGTGGGCAGCATGCCGGACTCGAACGGTTCGTTTTTGCTGCGGCCCCAGGCTTTTGACCCGAGGAGGCTGGAAAGACCGAGCATGAAGGCGCAGAGGCCGACGACGCCGAGCAGGAAAATGGCAAAGCCCCAGTTGTGGGCCATGAGTCCGGTCGCTTCGGTCATGCGGGTAATCCTTAACAGAGCGCAAAGGTCTCTGAGCGTGATAAAGAAGTAAAAACAGTGACGATATGTCGCAGTGCAATCTAGCCCGGTGATTTTATGGCTAAACACCGGGCAAGTAAATTTTCTATAGCGAAATTATTGGCTGGAATAAGGACATGTCGAGGTCTCGATGGCTCGCAGGCCATGTACTGTGGGCATTAGGGGCCTTTTTGTTAATTATGTTTTATCAGCATTGTAATGAACGAAGTGAATATTGAATGATAATTGATATCATCTAGGTTGGTCCAATGCTTGTTGCCGGCTGCGACGGGAAGTGTAGTGGCTTTAACCGAGCGCGGGATGAAAGTTGCGTCGCGCGTCGTTTTAGCGTTTTTTGTCGCAATCGATACTGGTCTGGATCAATGTTTTGCACTGTCACGGTTGAACGCATTCCTGTAGGAGCAGGGCTTGCCCGCGAAGAGGCCCCTGAGTCCCGTGCCGCTCATCCGGCTGACTTCGCGGGCAAGCCCTGCTCCTACAAAGTGCGGTGGCGAGTCTGTAGGCGACACGCAAAAAAACGCCCCGAACCAGTCGGGGCGTCAGTTTTCCAGGCATTCCAGTTAGTTCTGCTTCGCTCTGGAATGGCCGCTTGCTCGCAGCGTACTCAGTGGAACTGTTCTTCTTCGGTCGAACCGGTCAGCGCGGTCACCGAGGACGAGCCGCCCTGGATCACGGTGGTCATGTCGTCGAAGTAGCCGGTGCCGACTTCCTGCTGGTGCGCAACGAAGGTGTAACCCTTGGCGGCATCAGCGAATTCCTGCTCCTGCAGCTTCACGTAGGCGGTCATGTCGTTGCGGGCGTAGTCGTGCGCCAGGTTGAACATGCTGTGCCACATGTTGTGGATGCCCGCCAGGGTGATGAACTGGTGCTTGTAGCCCATGGCCGACAGTTCGCGCTGGAACTTGGCGATGGTCGCGTCGTCCAGGTTCTTCTTCCAGTTGAAGGAAGGCGAGCAGTTGTAGGACAGGATCTGGTCCGGGTATTCCTTCTTGATGGCCTCGGCGAAGCGACGGGCTTCGTCCAGGTCCGGCTTGGCGGTTTCGCACCAGATCAGGTCGGCATATGGCGCGTAGGCCAGGCCGCGGGCGATGGCCTGGTCGAGGCCGGCACGGACCTTGTAGAAACCTTCCTGGGTGCGGGTGCCAACGACGAATGGCTGGTCGTACGGGTCGCAGTCGGAGGTCAGCAGGTCAGCGGCGTTGGCGTCGGTACGGGCCAGGATGATGGTCGGTACGCCGGCGACGTCGGCTGCCAGACGGGCGGCGGTCAGTTTCTGCACGGCTTCCTGGGTCGGAACCAGTACCTTGCCGCCCATGTGGCCGCATTTCTTCACGGAAGCCAGCTGGTCTTCGAAGTGCACGCCGGCGGCGCCCGCTTCGATCATGCTCTTCATCAGCTCGTAGGCGTTCAGGACGCCGCCGAAACCGGCTTCGGCATCGGCCACGATCGGCGCGAAGTAGTCGATGTAGCCGTCATCGCCCGGGTTCTTGCCGGCTTTCCACTGGATCTGGTCGGCGCGACGGAACGAGTTGTTGATGCGCTTGACCACGGTCGGCACGGAGTCCACCGGGTACAGCGACTGGTCGGGGTACATGGATTCGGCGGAGTTGTTGTCCGCGGCCACTTGCCAGCCCGACAGGTAGATCGCCTGGATCCCGGCCTTGACTTGTTGCACGGCCTGGCCGCCGGTCAGGGCGCCCATGCAGTTGACGAAATCTTTATCCGGACGGAAGGACGGCTTGGCGCCCTGGGTGACCAGGTTCCACAGTTTCTCGGCGCCCATGCGGGCCAGGGTGTGCTCGGGTTGAACCGAGCCACGCAGGCGGACCACGTCAGCGGCGGAGTAAGTGCGTGTCACGCCTTTCCAGCGCGGGTTTTCAGCCCAGTCTTTTTCAAGGGCTGCAATTTGCTGTTCGCGTGTCAGTGCCATGGAGATAAACCTCGTCGCATAGGTCTTGGGTGGAAAGTTCCGTGCTCCGCCGATTGCACAAGCCGGGGGCTTGGACAAAACGGCTGCTCGCTGACCAGAAGCTTAGGCATTCAGGTACGGTCTGGCGGGGAAGGCGACGATTGAACGATGGGCTCAAGGGGGAAGTGAGCGAGGTAAGGGCGAGCCGTCGGGCGCATTGGGGCGTCGTGGGCCTTCATGCGGACTTCAGGGGTCTTGCCGATCTACCTAATTACGCTTCCGTCCCTCGGGACAACTTCGTTCCAGTCGCAACCTCGTCAAACGCGCCTTGTGGGCGGTACAGACACGAATCGGCTCGGGTGGGTAGGTCAGAGCGGCGATCCGAAGGCCCTTGCCAGGGCCCCTGATTAGCGGGAGCGAGGCCATCATGCCTTCGGTTTTTTGGCTCGTCAAACGTTTTGTAGTGCTTTTTTTATAGCACTACATCTTTAGTCTAATACGACTTGCCGGTCAGTTTCCGGTGCTTTAGTCCAAGCTGTCGACTTTCACCCGCAAAGTCATGTCGTTACGCCCGGAGGTCGAGTAGCTGCGGGTTAGCGCCTGCCTGTCGGCCTGGCTCTGGCCATTGACGCCGGCCAGGGTGATCCACTCGCCCAGGCGTCCGCTGACGGTTGTGTCGGTGCTTTGCACGTTCACTACATCCTGACGCTCCTGGCTGATCCGGTCACGATTGGTACTGATGGACAGGTGGACGATGTCGCCGGTGACGCTGGCGGTGACGTAGAAGCCCTGGGTCACGTTGCGGTACTGGCTCTGTATCTGCGTCAGGGGCTGTTGGTTGGGGTTCTGATTCTGGTTCGAGCCGTTACCGAAGGACTGGTTGGTGCTGATGGCGGTGGTCAGCGGTACGCTCTGGCCGACCTGGATCAGCGCCGGGGTGCCTTCGACGGTCTGCACCTGCTGGATGCCGCCGTCGCGACTGGCGGTGCCGTAGTTGATGATGCGGGTCTGGCTCTGGCCATTGACGCTATAGCCCTGGCTGTTCTGGTCGTTGTTTTCACTGGTGTCGACGCTGATCAGCAGGCGCCTGGCGGGGGTGTCGAGCTGCCCGAGGAAGTCGCGCAGTTCCTTGATCTTGGCCGGTTCGGCATTGACGATCAGTTGGTTCTGGTAGGCGCTGGCCTTGCCGTCCTTGCCGAGAAAGTCCTGGGCCACGGGTAGCAGGTCGGCGCTGGTGCGGTAGTTCAGGGGGATGATTTCGGTGGCGGCCTGGGCGCTGAGCGTGCAGGTCAGTAGCAGGCCGGTGAGCAGGGTACGTAGGGACATGTCCGTTATCTCCGCGTTGGACTTAAGCAATGCGTTGAGTTTGACAGTTTCTCGGCTGTTGGTGGGTCAAGTTGAATCGCGCACGGCAAAACGCCCCGGCATCGGGGGATGGCGGGGCGTCTTGAGGTGTTCTTGTTGGCGCCTTCGCGGGCAAGCTCCGCTCCCACGGGATTGAGAGCAGCCACAAGCTTTGTGCGTGACGCAAAACCTGTGGGAGCGGAGCTTGCCCGCGAATGGCTGCGCAGCAGTGCCGGCTTTTAAACCGAGCCGCGCACCATGTCCACGTGGGGAATCCCGGCTTCGAGAAACTCCTCGCTGACAATGCTGAAGCCCAGGCGCTCATAGAACCGGGTCGCCTGGACCTGGGCGCTGAGCATCTGTTGCTTGAGGCCGCGCTTCTCGGCCTCGCCGATCACCGCCTGCATCAGTGCGTCGCCGACCTTCAGCCCGCGCCAGTCCTTGAGGACCGAGACCCGACCGATATGACCGTCCGGCAACAGCCGGGCGGTGCCGATCGGGAAATCCCCCTCGAAGGCCAGGAAATGCACGGCACCGCTGTCATCGGCGTCCCACTCCAGTTCCGGCGGAACCGACTGCTCGGCGATGAACACTGACTCACGAATGCGCCGAATCTCGGCGTTATCCTTTTGCCAGTCCGCGACACGTACGTGAATTCTATTCATCGGCAAATCCCAGGCTCCCTTGTTTGACCAGCTGGCACAGCAGGCCGCGGCCATCTTCATCGGCCAACCATGGCGCCAGATTATCCGCGTGCAGGGCGTCGGCCGCACAGATCATTTTCAACAGCTCGCGCAGTTTGCCCGGCAGCAGGCGGCTCTGCCCGCTGGCGAACAGCAGCAGGTCGTCGTCGACTTCGGACCAGGCCATGCGCGCGCTCGGGTTGCGGATCAGTATCGCACCCTGTTGCAGGCCATCAAGCAGGTCTTCTTCTTCGAGTTCCGGGCCCACCACCAATTCCGGATAACGCGGTTCGGTCATGAACTGGCCGAACCAGGTCAGCAGCAGGCGCTCGTCGCTCATGTGCTCGGCCAGCAGGCTTTTCAGGCGGTCGAGGGCGTCGTGCTGGATCTGGTGCGGATCGGCCACCGGTTGCGCGTCGGCATCGGTGTAGCGGTCTTCGTCCGGGAGGAACTGGGCGAGGAAGTCGGTGAAGTGGGTCAGTACTTCAGCGGCGCTCGGCGCTCGGAAGCCCACCGAATAGGTCATGCAGTCGTCCACGGCTACGCCGCAGTGGGCCAGGCGCGGCGGCAGGTAAAGCATGTCGCCGGGTTCCAGGGTCCACTCGGCGGTTTCCTCGAAGCCGGCAAGGATGCGCAGGTCGGCATGTTCCAGTAGCGGGCTGGTGGAATCGCACATCTGGCCGATTTTCCAGTTGCGCTTGCCGTGGCCCTGGAGCAGGAACACATCGTAGTTGTCGAAGTGCGGACCGACGCTGCCACCGGGCGCGGCAAAACTGATCATCACGTCGTCGATGCGCCAGCTCGGCAGGAAGCGGAAGTGCTCCAGCAGTTCGGCGACTTCCGGGACGAACTGGTCCACGGCCTGCACCAGCAAGGTCCAGTCGCGTTCCGGCAGTTGGCTGAAGGCGTCTTCGGCGAACGGGCCGCGGCGCAGTTCCCAGGGGCGCTCGCCGTGCTCGATGATCAGTCGCGATTCGACTTCTTCTTCGAGGGCCAGGCCGGCCAGTTCATCGGCGTCGATCGGGCTTTCGAAATCCGGAATGGCCTGACGGACCAGCAGCGGTTTTTTCTGCCAGTAGTCGCGCAGGAATTCCCGGGCGGTGAGGCCGCCCAGAAGTTGCAGAGGAGTATCAGGATTCATGTGTAACCTATTGAAAAAACGTATTTTTCAGACTGGAATAAAAACGCCCGGCTCAGCCGGGCGTTCAGAGCGGGTACGGTGCGATCAGATACGCTGGGCCTGGGCCACGGCGTTGCCGATGTAGTTGGCCGGGGTAAGCTTTTTCAGCTCGGCCTTGGCCTCTGCGGGCATCTCGAGACCGTCGATGAAAGTCTGCAGCGCTTCGGGGCTGATGCCCTTGCCGCGGGTCAGTTCTTTCAGCTTTTCGTACGGGTTTTCGATGTTGTAGCGGCGCATGACGGTCTGGATCGGCTCGGCCAGGACTTCCCAGCAGGCGTCCAGGTCGGCGGCGATTTTCTGCTCGTTGAGCTCCAGCTTGCTGATGCCCTTGAGGCTGGCTTCGTAAGCGATGACGCTATGGGCGAAGCCGACACCGAGGTTGCGCAGCACGGTGGAGTCGGTCAGGTCGCGCTGCCAGCGGGAGATCGGCAGCTTGCTGGCCAGGTGCTGGAACAGTGCGTTGGCAATACCCAGGTTGCCTTCGGAATTCTCGAAGTCGATCGGGTTGACCTTGTGCGGCATGGTCGAGGAACCGATTTCGCCGGCAATGGTGCGCTGCTTGAAGTAACCCAGGGAGATGTAGCCCCAGATGTCGCGGTCGAAGTCGATCAGGATGGTGTTGAAACGCGCGATCGCATCGAACAGCTCGGCGATGTAGTCGTGCGGCTCGATCTGGGTGGTGTAGGGGTTGAAGCCCAGGCCCAGTTCGTCTTCGATGAAGGCGCGGGCGTTGGCTTCCCAGTCGATCTGCGGATAGGCCGACAGGTGCGCGTTGTAGTTGCCCACGGCGCCGTTGATCTTGCCCAGCAGCGGCACGCCGGCGACCTGGGTGATCTGGCGCTCCAGGCGGTAGACGACGTTCGCCAGTTCCTTGCCCAGGGTGGTCGGCGAGGCCGGCTGGCCGTGGGTGCGCGAGAGCATCGGCACGCTGGCGAAACGGTGGGCCAGTTCGCGGATGGCTTCGGCGATCTGGCGCATCAGCGGCAGCAGCACGTCGTCACGGCCTTCGCGCAGCATCAGGGCGTGGGACAGGTTGTTGATGTCCTCGCTGGTGCAGGCGAAGTGGATGAATTCGCTGACGTTGGCCAGCTCGGGCAGCTTGGCGGCCTGTTCCTTGAGCAGGTACTCAATGGCCTTGACGTCGTGGTTGGTGGTGCGCTCGATCTCCTTCACACGCTCGGCGTGTTCCAGGGAGAAGTTTTCGGCGAGGCTGTTCAGTACCGCGTTGGCTTCGGCGGAAAACGCCGGAACTTCGCTGATCTGGGCGTGGGCGGCCAGGCGCTGGAGCCAGCGCACTTCCACCAGCACGCGTGCACGGATCAGCCCGTATTCACTGAAAATAGGGCGCAGGGCCTGGGTTTTGCCGGCGTAGCGGCCGTCAACAGGGGAAACCGCAGTGAGCGAAGAAAGCTGCATGGGGTGTTCTCGGACAGTCGGGCAACGAAATGGGGCGCGTATCATACATGAAAATAACCGCCGGGCTGTTGCCAACCGACCGGCGTCTTGCGCTTTTCGCGGATAACAGTGCCTAGGCGCTGTGCATCAACGGATAGAGTTCTTTGAGCAGCTTGCGCCGGCTGACCACCAGTTGCCAGCGATGGCCGCCCAGTTGCCGCCACAGGCGTGCCGAGCGGATACCGGCCAGCAGCAGGGCGCGGATCTTCGAGGCGTTGCTCGGTTGCTGTAGGTTGCGCATGTCGCCGTGCACCTGGATGCGCTGGCGCAGGGTGCTCAGGGTGTCCTGGTAAAGGGCGCCGCAGGCGGCCACGACGTTTTCGTGGGCGGGGCCGAAATGCTCGACCTGCGCCTGGATCTGCGGCAGGCGCTTGCCGATGATCTCGAGCAAGTCGTCACGCTTGGCCAGCTGGCGTTCGAGGCCGAGCATCGACAGGGCATAACGCAGCGGCTCGCGTTGCAGGGCACTGGGATCGCGCTCGAGGGCGCCGATCAGGGCGCGGTAGCCGTCGCGCAGCTGGATATCGTCGCCACCGTAGACTTCCAGGGTGTCCTTGGGGTCGCGCACCAGCAGGCTGCCGAGCATGCAACTCAGGCCGGCCTCGCTGGACTGGCCGCTCTTGGCGATCTTGTCCACCAGCACCGCGGCGAGAAATACACCGCCCAGTGCCGTCAGTTGCTCCTGGGTCGGGCTCATGGGCGCTGGTCCTTGAAGGTCCAGGGCTCGGCGACTTCGATCACGCCGCCGCCGAGGCAGACCTCTCCGTCGTAGAACACCACCGATTGCCCGGGGGTCACCGCGCGCTGCGGCTCGTCGAACACGGCGCGATAGCCGTTTTCGGTCTGTTCCAGGCTGCAGGACTGGTCGCTTTGGCGATAACGCACCTTGGCCGTCAGCTTGCGCGGCACGCTCAGGTCCACCGGGTTGACCCAGTAGATCTCGGAGGCGAGCAGGGCGCGGGAAAACAGCCATGGGTGCTCGTTGCCCTGGCCGACGATCAGTTCGTTGTGTTCCAGGTCCTTGAGCAGCACGTACCACGGCTCGTCACCGGCGTCCTTCAGGCCGCCGATGCCGAGGCCCTGGCGCTGGCCGATGGTGTGGTACATCAGGCCGTGGTGACGGCCGATGACTTCGCCTTCGGTGGTCTTGATCTCGCCCGGCTGGGCCGGCAGGTACTGCTTGAGGAAGTCGCTGAAGCGCCGTTCACCGATAAAGCAGATACCGGTGGAGTCTTTTTTCTTCGCCGTGGCCAGTTCGTGTTTCTCGGCAATGGCGCGCACGGCGGGCTTTTCCAGTTCGCCGACGGGGAACAGGGTCTTGGCGATCTGCTCGCCGCCGACGGCGTGGAGGAAGTAACTCTGGTCCTTGTTCGGGTCCAGGCCCTTGAGCAGTTCGGTGCGGCCGTCGATGTCGCGGCGGCGCACGTAGTGGCCGGTGGCGATCAGGTCGGCACCGAGCATCAGGGCGTAGTCGAGGAACGCCTTGAACTTGATTTCGCGGTTGCAGAGGATGTCCGGGTTCGGTGTGCGTCCGGCCTTGTATTCGGCCAGGAAATGCTCGAACACGTTGTCCCAGTATTCGGCGGCGAAGTTGGCGGTGTGCAGCTTGATACCGATCTTGTCGCACACGGCCTGGGCGTCCGCCAGGTCGTCCATGGCGGTGCAGTACTCCGTTCCGTCGTCTTCTTCCCAGTTCTTCATGAACAGGCCTTCCACCTGGTAACCCTGCTCCATCAGCAGGACAGCGGAAACGGAAGAGTCTACGCCGCCGGACATGCCGACGATGACGCGCAGGTTTTCTGGGGCGGTGGCAGCTGGATCACGCATAGGGATTCAATGAGTGTCTTCGAAAAAGGACGCGATTCTAACAGGCCCGGGCCCGCAAGGCTAAAGAGAAGGGCGGATCAGCTCGAGACTGTGCAGTGGGCCGGCCAAATAATCGTCCAGGCAGCGGATGATCAGCTCGCTGCGCCATTGCGGGCGCAGGGCCAGCAATTCGTCGCGGGTCAGCCAGCGCGGACCGATGATGCCGTGGTCGAGTGGGTAGTCCGGGCGCTGTTGCAGCGCTTTGCCGGCAAAGCAGACGCGCTGGTAGGTCACGCCGTTGCTCGGGGCGGTATACAGGTAGATGCCGACGACGCCGGTTAGTTCGACGTCCCAGCCGGTTTCCTCGAGGGTTTCACGGATGGCGGCTTGGATCAGGGTTTCATCGGGGTCCAGATGGCCGGCGGGCTGGTTGAAGACCGTCTGTCCGTCTTGCAGCTCTTCGACCAGCAGGAAACGACCGTTGTCTTCGACGACGGTGGCGACGGTGATATGGGGTTGCCATTTCATAGGGTGGGGCTCTCTTTGACCATGAGGGCATCATAGGGCTAGCGCGGTCCCGTGTGGGAGCCGGCTCCCACGGGATTTGTATTCACG
Source organism: Pseudomonas sp. MWU13-2105 (assembly GCF_023242315.1). Lineage (GTDB taxonomy): Bacteria > Pseudomonadota > Gammaproteobacteria > Pseudomonadales > Pseudomonadaceae > Aquipseudomonas. Next base: position 119,150 of record NZ_JALLIY010000021.1, on the reverse strand, counting down.
GGGCGATGAATGCTTGGGCCACAAACACAAACCCCGGCACTGGGCCGGGGTTTGTGATGTTTCCTGAGCGCTTACACCAGCGCGGCAATCGCCGCGTTGAAGGTCGCGCTCGGACGCATGGCCTTGCTGATCAGCTTGGCGTCGGCGTGGTAGTAGCCGCCGATGTCCACTGGCTTGCCTTGTACGGCGTTGAGCTCGGCAACGATGGTCGCCTCGTTCTCGGCCAGGGTCTTGGCCAGCTGGGTGAACTGGCCTTGCAGCGCAGTGTCTTCGTTCTGGGCGGCCAGGGCCTGGGCCCAGTACAGCGCCAGGTAGAAGTGGCTGCCGCGGTTGTCGATATTGCCGACTTTACGCGATGGCGACTTGTTGTTGTCGAGGAACTGGCCGGTGGCCTGGTCCAGGGTCTTCGACAGCACCAGGGCTTTCGGGTTGTTGTAGGTCACGCCCAGGTGCTCAAGGGAGGCGGCCAGGGCCAGGAACTCACCCAGGGAATCCCAGCGCAGGAAGTTCTCTTCCACCAGTTGCTGCACGTGCTTCGGTGCCGAGCCGCCGGCGCCGGTTTCGAACAGGCCACCGCCGTTCATCAGCGGCACGATCGACAGCATCTTGGCGCTGGTACCCAGTTCCATGATCGGGAACAGGTCGGTCAGGTAGTCGCGCAGCACGTTACCGGTGACCGAGATGGTGTCCTTGCCGGCGCGGGTGCGGGCCAGGGTGACTTTCATCGCCTCGACCGGCGACATGATCTGGATGTCCAGGCCGGTGGTGTCGTGGTCCTTGAGGTAGGTCTGGACCTTCTCGATCACCACGCCATCATGGGCGCGCATCGGGTCGAGCCAGAAGATCGCCGGAGTATTGCTGGCGCGGGCACGGTTGACGGCCAGTTTGACCCAGTCCTGGATCGGTGCGTCCTTGGCCTGGCACATACGGAAAATGTCGCCGGCTTCCACGGTTTGTTCCAGCAGGGTACGACCGCTGTTGTCGGAAACCCGAACCACGCCGTCGGTCTTGATCTGGAAGGTCTTGTCGTGGGAACCGTACTCTTCGGCTTTCTTCGCCATCAGGCCGACGTTCGGCACGCTGCCCATGGTGGTCGGATCGAAGGCACCGTGTTGCTTGCAGTCTTCGATCACCGCCTGGTAGATGGTGGCGTAGCAGCGATCCGGGATCACCGCCTTGGTGTCGTGCAGTTGGCCGTCGGCGCCCCACATCTTGCCGGAGTCACGGATCATGGCTGGCATCGAGGCGTCGACGATGACGTCGCTCGGCACGTGCAGGTTGGTGATGCCCTTGTCGGAGTTGACCATGGCCAGCGCTGGACGAACGGCGTAGACCGCCTGGATGTCCGCTTCGATCTGCGCCTGCTGCTCGGCCGGCAGGGCCTTGATGCGGGCGTACAGGTCGCCGATGCCGTTGTTCAGGTTGAAGCCGATCTGCTCCAGCACTTGCGCGTGCTTGGCCAGGGCATCCTTGTAGAACTCGGCAACGATCTGGCCGAACATGATCGGGTCGGAGACCTTCATCATGGTGGCTTTCAGGTGCACCGAGAACAGTACGCCTTGTTTCTTGGCGTCTTCGATTTCAGCGGCGATAAAGCTGCGCAGGGCGTTCTTGCTCAGCACCGCGCAGTCGAGGATCTCACCGGCTTGTACGCTGGTTTTCTCTTTCAGCACGCTGGTAGTGCCGTCCTGGGCGATCAGTTCGATCTTGACGCTGCCGGCGGTGTCGATCAGCGCGGCTTTTTCGCTGCCGTAGAAGTCGCCGTTGCTCATGTAGGCCACGTGGGACTTGGAGTCGGCAGCCCAGGCGCCCATCTTGTGCGGGTGCTTGCGCGCATAGTTCTTGACCGACAGCGGGGCGCGGCGGTCGGAGTTGCCTTCGCGCAGGACCGGGTTCACGGCACTGCCCTTGATCTTGTCGTAACGGGCGCGGGCGTCTTTCTCGGCGTCGTTGCTGACGGTTTCCGGGTAGTCCGGGATGTTGAAGCCCTGGGCTTGCAGTTCCTTGATCGCGGCCTGCAGTTGTGGAACCGAGGCGCTGATGTTCGGCAGCTTGATGATGTTGGCTTCAGGGGTGATGGCCAGCTCGCCCAGTTCGGCGAGGTGATCCGGCACGGCCTTGGCGCCCAGTTGTTCGGGGAAGCTTGCGAGAATGCGACCGGCCAGCGAGATATCGCGGGTTTCCACGGCGATATCAGCCGAAGCGGTAAAGGCCTCTACGATAGGCAGCAGTGAATAAGTGGCGAGGGCAGGGGCTTCGTCGGTGAAGGTGTAGATGATCTTCGAACGGTTGGGCATATTCGGATTAACTCTCTTCTTTGCTAAAGCATGCGCAGAAACTCGAGATGCGCCGGGTAAGCGCGTTCGTTCAAAAGTCATCCATGAGCCGAATGTCGAGGTTTCTTCGCGCGCGGTGATGTTGGGTGCATCAGTCGAGCGTCAAGCGGTCGGATTGCGATAACAACCCGGCTTTTTCAGGCGGAAAGTCTCGTTGTAGAGAGGTCGGCCGTCGTGACTCCATGGTCAGCGGCGCGATTATACATAGGTTGCTGGCAAAACGCCGATGCTTCATAAGCGACTACACTCGTCCATTGGTCTAAAGGTCGCAGGGCGCCCTGTGGCGAGGTGTCGCAAGCAGTGCTCGACTTTGGCGCTTTTACCTTTGCTTTCAAGCTTGTAGGCCGCGAATTCACTGTTTTTCGCGGCAGATGAGTCGGGTGTGAGGTTCCCACGCGCAAGCGCCTGGGGTACGCTCGAACGCAGCCAGATGTTCAATCCATAGATGGAGTTCAACATGGGATACAAGAAGATTCAGGTTCCGGCAGTCGGCGACAAAATCACCGTCAATGCAGACCATTCTCTCAATGTTCCTGACAACCCGATCATCCCCTTCATCGAAGGCGATGGTATTGGCGTCGATATCAGCCCGGTGATGATCAAGGTCGTCGATGCCGCGGTGCACAAGGCCTACGGCGGCAAGCGCAAGATCTCCTGGATGGAAGTCTTCGCCGGCGAGAAAGCCACCCAGGTCTATGACCAGGATACCTGGCTGCCCCAGGAAACCCTGGATGCGGTCAAGGACTATGTTGTCTCCATCAAGGGCCCGCTGACCACGCCGGTGGGTGGTGGGATCCGCTCGCTGAACGTGGCCTTGCGTCAGCAGCTCGACCTGTATGTCTGCCTGCGTCCGGTGCGCTGGTTCGAAGGCGTACCGAGCCCGGTCAAGAAGCCCGGCGATGTCGACATGACCATCTTCCGCGAGAATTCCGAAGACATCTATGCCGGTATCGAGTGGAAAGCCGGCTCGCCGGAAGCGACCAAGATCATCAAGTTTCTGAAAGAAGAAATGGGCGTGACCAAGATCCGTTTCGACCAGGACTGCGGGATCGGTATCAAGCCGGTGTCGAAAGAGGGTACCCAGCGCCTGGCGCGCAAGGCCCTGCAATATGTCGTCGATAACGATCGCAAATCGCTGACCATCGTGCACAAAGGCAACATCATGAAGTTCACCGAGGGCGCCTTCAAGGAATGGGCCTACGAAGTGGCGGCCGAGGAGTTCGGCGCGACCCTGCTCGACGGCGGTCCGTGGATGCAGTTCAAGAACCCGAAGACCGGCCGCAACGTGGTGGTCAAGGACGCCATCGCCGATGCCATGCTCCAGCAGATTTTGCTGCGTCCGGCCGAGTACGACGTGATCGCGACCCTGAACCTCAATGGTGACTACTTGTCCGACGCCCTGGCCGCTGAAGTCGGTGGTATCGGTATCGCCCCGGGGGCCAACCTGTCCGACACCGTGGCAATGTTCGAGGCAACCCACGGTACCGCGCCCAAGTACGCCGGCAAGGATCAGGTCAACCCCGGTTCGCTGATCCTTTCCGCGGAAATGATGCTGCGGCACATGGGCTGGATCGAGGCGGCCGACCTGATCATCAAGGGTACCAATGGCGCCATCGGCGCGAAAACCGTGACTTACGATTTCGAGCGTCTGATGGACGGTGCGACGCTGGTGTCGTCTTCCGGCTTTGGCGATGCGCTGATCAAGCACATGTAGGTCGATCGACAGTCAACGAAAACGCCCGGGCCAAGTGATTGGCTCGGGCGTTTTCGTTAGCTGAAAGCTTCTGCTTTCAGGCTCTGGACGTTTCCGCGGGGGCTTGCGCCTCGGTGTTTTGAGGTTTTGTCGCGGGCGTCGCGGCGCTCACGAGTTGCCGGATTTTGACCGCGTGCAGCCCCTTCGGGCCCTGGATGATCTCAAAGCTTACTGCCTGGCCAGCCTTAAGGGTTTTATAGCCATCCATCTGGATGGCCGAGTAATGGGCGAACAGATCTTCAGTCTTGCCTTCTTCAATGATGAAGCCGTAGCCCTTGGCATTGTTGAACCACTTGACTTTACCACTCAGCATGCTCATATCCCTCTGCAAGCGTCCCCATCACTGGAGTATCATCCAGTTCATCCTTCACTGCGTGAACCAGAAAAACGGTTGACGGTATGGACCTTTATTGCCCAATGTGGGCTCTATTGGTTGTAACACCGTTTTGCCGATAGTCAAGGTGACCTGGCGGTCAGTATTGAAATCTGTCCTCCGCGTCCCCATCACTGCAATTGCTCAACTGACGAACCTTTCTTTCCATGCATGCAATCAGCCAGATTCGACTAACATTCAATCAGGATCGCCCGGATTCCCACGACGACGATTCCGCGGGTATTGCAGTACAGGAATCCAAGCCCGCGTTGCAGGCGCCACCGATGTACAAGGTGGTTTTGTTCAACGATGACTACACACCGATGGATTTCGTCGTCGAAGTGCTCGAGGTGTTTTTTAACCTGAATCGCGAGCTGGCGACCAAGGTCATGCTGGCCGTCCACACAGAAGGACGGGCAGTATGTGGCGTGTTTACCCGCGACATCGCTGAGACCAAGGCCATGCAGGTCAACCAGTACGCCAGGGAAAGCCAGCATCCGCTACTCTGTGAAATCGAGAAGGACGGTTAATGCCGACCACTTGGGTATGAGGTGAACTATGTTAAACCGCGAACTCGAAGTCACCCTCAATCTTGCCTTCAAGGAGGCTCGCTCGAAGCGTCATGAATTCATGACCGTCGAGCACCTGCTGCTGGCCCTTTTGGATAATGAGGCTGCCGCCACCGTCCTGCGTGCCTGTGGCGCCAATCTCGATAAACTCAAGCACGACCTGCAGGAGTTCATCGACTCCACCACGCCGCTGATCCCCGTCCACGACGAGGATCGCGAAACCCAGCCGACCCTGGGCTTCCAGCGTGTCCTGCAACGTGCGGTCTTCCATGTGCAGAGTTCCGGTAAGCGTGAAGTGACGGGCGCCAACGTGCTGGTCGCGATCTTCAGCGAGCAGGAAAGCCAGGCGGTCTTCCTGCTCAAGCAACAAAGCGTGGCACGTATCGATGTCGTCAACTACATCGCCCATGGCATCTCCAAGGTACCCGGGCACGGCGATCACTCCGAAGGCGAGCAAGATATGCAGGACGAAGAGGGCGGTGAGTCTTCATCTTCAGGCAATCCGCTGGACGCATACGCCAGCAATCTGAACGAACTGGCGCGCCAGGGTCGTATCGATCCGCTGGTCGGGCGCGAGCTGGAAGTCGAGCGCGTGGCGCAGATCCTCGCGCGTCGGCGCAAGAACAACCCGCTGCTGGTGGGTGAGGCGGGCGTGGGCAAGACGGCCATCGCCGAAGGCCTGGCCAAGCGCATCGTCGACAACCAGGTGCCGGACCTGCTGGCCAATAGCGTGGTCTATTCCCTCGACCTCGGTGCCTTGCTGGCCGGTACCAAGTACCGCGGCGATTTCGAGAAGCGCTTCAAGGCGTTGCTCGGCGAGCTGAAAAAACGTCCGCAGGCGATCCTGTTCATCGACGAAATCCACACCATCATCGGTGCCGGTGCCGCTTCCGGCGGCGTCATGGATGCCTCGAACCTGCTCAAGCCATTGCTCTCCTCGGGGGATATCCGCTGCATCGGTTCGACCACCTTCCAGGAATTTCGCGGCATCTTCGAGAAGGACCGGGCCTTGGCGCGGCGCTTCCAGAAGGTCGATGTGTCCGAGCCGTCGGTGGAAGACACCATCGGTATCCTGCGCGGCCTGAAAGGGCGTTTCGAGCAGCACCACAATATCGAGTACAGCGACGAGGCCTTGCGCGCCGCCGCCGAACTGGCGTCGCGTTATATCAATGATCGGCACATGCCGGACAAGGCCATCGACGTGATCGACGAGGCCGGGGCCTACCAGCGCCTGCAACCGATCGAGAAGCGCGTCAAGCGCATCGAGGTCGCGCAGGTCGAGGACATCGTGGCGAAGATCGCGCGGATTCCGCCAAAACACGTCACCAGCTCCGACAAGGAACTGCTGCGTAACCTGGAGCGTGACCTGAAACTGACCGTATTCGGTCAGGACGCGGCCATCGACTCGCTGTCGACCGCCATCAAGCTGTCCCGTGCCGGCTTGAAATCGCCGGACAAACCCGTCGGTTCGTTCCTGTTCGCCGGTCCTACCGGCGTCGGCAAGACCGAAGCGGCGCGGCAACTGGCCAAGGCGATGGGGATCGAGCTGGTGCGCTTCGACATGTCCGAGTACATGGAGCGGCACACCGTCTCCCGTCTGATCGGCGCGCCTCCGGGGTATGTCGGTTTCGACCAGGGCGGCCTGCTGACCGAGGCCATCACCAAGCAACCGCATTGCGTGCTGCTGCTCGATGAAATCGAGAAGGCCCACCCGGAAGTCTTCAACCTGCTGTTGCAGGTGATGGATCACGGGACCCTGACCGACAACAACGGGCGCAAGGCGGACTTCCGCAACGTGATCGTGATCATGACCACCAACGCCGGTGCCGAGACTGCGGCGCGTGCGTCGATTGGCTTCGCGCACCAGGATCACTCTTCCGATGCCATGGAAGTGATCAAGAAGAGCTTCACGCCGGAGTTCCGCAACCGTCTGGACACCATTATCCAGTTTGGTCGCCTCAGTCATGAGGTTATCAAGAGCGTGGTGGACAAGTTCCTTACCGAACTTCAGGCGCAACTGGAAGACAAGCGTGTGCAGCTGGAGGTTACCGATGCGGCCCGCAGCTGGCTGGCAGAGAGCGGTTACGACGCGGCGATGGGTGCACGCCCAATGGCGCGTCTGATCCAGGACAAGATCAAGCGGCCATTGGCCGAAGAGATCCTGTTCGGCGAGTTGTCCGACCATGGCGGTGTGGTGCACATCGACATCAAGGACGGCGAGCTGACCTTCGAGTTCGAAACCACGGCTGAAATGGCTTGATGTAGGCCTGCAAAACACAACAAAGGCGCCAGAAGGCGCCTTTGTTGTGTCTGCTGTCTTGTGTGGCGAGCGGGCTTGCCCGCGCTCGGCTGCGCAGCAGTCGCAAAACCGACCACCTCAGTCTACCTGGTGTACCGGATTAGCCGGTTTTAGGGCCGCTTCGCGGCCCAGCGCGGGCAAGCCCGCTCGCCACACAAACAAAAACGCCCGGCAGTACCGGGCGTTTTTGTATCGACTTGCTTAGCGGGCGCGGTAGGTGATGCGCCCTTTGCTCAAGTCGTAGGGCGTCAGCTCGACGCGCACTTTGTCACCGGTGAGAATACGAATGTAGTTCTTGCGCATCTTTCCGGAGATATGCGCGGTTACGACGTGCCCATTTTCCAATTCCACGCGAAACATGGTATTCGGCAGGGTGTCGACGACAGTGCCTTCCATTTCGAAGCTGTCTTCTTTCGACATGCAGTAAAGCCCTCGGTGTCCAGTGAATGGCCCGGTGCAACTGCGCCAGGCAAAAGCGGCGTGCATTGTGCCCGAAAAAGGGGGTTCACGCCAAGGGGTTAGTGCCGGCCAGGGAAATACAGTTCAATTGCGCCGCCGCCGGCGACCTAGCTGAGGGTGACCCAGCGCTGGTTGATCAGCAGTTCGATCGGCCGATATTGGGTCTTGTAGTTCATCTTCTTGCAGTTCTTGATCCAATAGCCGAGGTAGACCGCCTCCAGCCCCAGCCGCTGCGCTTCGCCGATCTGCCAGAGGATAGCGTAGCGCCCCAGGCTGCGACGCTCCTCAGCGGGCTCGTAGAAGGTGTAGACCGCCGACAGGCCGTTGGGCAGCAGGTCGGTGACGGCCACGGCCAGCAGGCGCCCCTCCAGGCGGAACTCATAGAAGCGCGAGAACGGCAGGTCGCGTACCAGGAAAGTGGAAAACTGGTCGCGACTGGGCGGGAACATGTCGCCATCGGCATGCCGTTGTTCGATATAGCGCTGGTACAGGTCGAAGTATTCCTCGCTGAATCCTGGCTTGACGGCCCTGACCTTGAGGTCGGCGTTGCGCTTGAAAATGCGTTTCTGCTGGCGATCGGGCTGGAATTGCGCCACGGGAATCCGCGCCGGTACGCAGGCGTTGCAGTTCTGGCAGTGGGGCCGGTACAGGTGGTCGCCGCTACGACGAAAGCCCATTTCCGACAGGTCTGCGTAGACATGCACATCCATGGGCTGGCTAGGGTCGAGGAACAGCGTGGTCGCCTGCTCATCGGGCAGGTAACTGCAAGAGTGGGGTTGAGTGGCATAAAACTTCAAGCGCGCCAGCTCGGTCATGATCGACCCTCGGAATAAGCTTTCAATTGCGTTCAATCAAGTGTAAGCCAGCCTGGGAAAAGACGCCTAGGCGCTGTGTGAAGGTTACCTGATCGTGACGGGTCAAGGCAGCCAGTTCGCGCTGTTGGGGCGGTCCAGGTGTTCGCCCAGGTAGCGGGCGAAGTCGTCGCGGGGAATCGCCCGGGCGCCGAGGCTGTGCAGGTGCTCGGTGGGCATCTGGCAGTCGATCAGGACGAAACCCGAGGCCTTGAGGTGGCGGACCAGGGTGACAAAGCCGAATTTCGAGGCGTTGTCGGCGCGGCTGAACATGGATTCGCCGAAAAACAACTGGCCCATTGCCAGGCCGTAGAGGCCGCCCACCAGCTCATCGTTATCCCAGACCTCGACCGAGTGGGCAAAACCGCGCTCGTGCAATTGCAGATAGGCGTTTTGCATGGCTTCGGTGATCCAGGTGCCGTCGGCATAGGCCCGCGGGGCGGCGCAGGCGCGGATCACAGCGGCGAAATCGCGATCGAAGGTGACCTGGTAGCGTTGTTGGCGCAACAGCTTGTTCAGGCTGCGGGAGACGTGCAATTCGTCGGGAAACAGCACGGTGCGTGGGTCCGGCGACCACCAGAGGATCGGCTGGCCTTCGGAAAACCAGGGAAAGCAGCCATGGCGGTAGGCCTGGATCAGCCGATCGGCGGACAGGTCGCCGCCGGCGGCCAGCAGGCCGTTGGGTTCGCGCATGGCCTTGGCCAGGGGCGGGAAAGTCAGGGAATTGCGTTGTAACCAGGTCAGCATGGCATTCAGGCTTGAGCAGGAGGAGGGGAGGGCGGTCTTGTAGGCGCTACGCGACCTGTAGGCGCTACGCGACCTGTAGGCGCTACGCGACCTGTAGGAGCTGGCTTGCCGGCGATGACGATGGTGAGGGTTGCATCGCAATCGCCGGCAAGCCGGCTCCCATGAGGTTTAGTTATCGTCGAGGAATTTCTCGGCGTCCAGTGCCGCCATGCAGCCGGCGCCGGCCGAGGTAATGGCCTGGCGATAGACGTGGTCGGCGACATCGCCGGCGGCGAACACCCCGGGGATATCCGTCGCCGTGGCATTGCCCTCGCTGCCACCGTGCACCCGCAGGTAACCGTTATGCATGCTCAACTGGCCCTCGAACAGATCGGTATTGGGCTTGTGACCGATGGCGATAAACACCCCGGCCAGTTGCAGTTCGCGGGTCGCGCCGGTGTCGCTGTGACGCAGGCGGGCGCCGGTGACGCCGCTGGTATCGCCGAGCACCTCATCCAGGTTCTCGTTCCAGTGCAGGCGGATATTGCCGTTGGCCGCCTTCTCGAACAGCTTGTCCTGGAGGATCTTCTCCGCGCGAAGCTTGTCGCGGCGATGCACCAGGTGCACTTCCTTGGCGATATTGGCCAGGTACAGGGCTTCCTCCACTGCGGTATTGCCGCCGCCGACCACCGCCACCACCTGGTTGCGGTAGAAGAACCCGTCACAGGTGGCGCAGGCCGAGACGCCCTTGCCGGCAAACGCCTCCTCGGATGGCAGGCCGAGGTACTGCGCCGAGGCACCGGTGGCGATAATCAAGGCGTCGCAGGTGTAGATGGCGCTGTCGCCCTCGAGGATAAACGGGCGCTGCTGCAACTTGGCGGTGTGAATGTGGTCATAGACGATCTCGGTGTCGAAACGCTCGGCATGTTTCTGCATGCGCTCCATCAGCACCGGGCCGGTCAGGCCTTCGACGTCGCCAGGCCAGTTGTCGACTTCGGTGGTGGTGGTCAATTGACCGCCGGCTTGCAGGCCGGTAATGACCAAAGGCTTGAGATTGGCGCGGGCGGCATAAACCGCCGCACTGTAACCGGCAGGGCCGGAACCCAGGATGATCAGGCGTGAATGCTTGGTTGCGCTCATAAAACACCTCATAAGCCTTTGTCACAAAAGAGAATGCGTGCTCAAATTGAACCGCGTGAAAAGTGCTGTCGGTTATGCTACACCCATGCGGTGACAGCGTGGCATCGGGCGGACAAATCCGTACAATGCCGGTTATGTAATGAAACAGTGAATCATTTTGAAGAAATCCACCGCCACACCCTCTAAAGCAGTCGTTCCGCTCTGGCGGCAGCAGCTGCACTATCGCCTCAAGGAAGGTGCGCTGATCGCTATCGGCGCGTTGTGCCTGTTCCTGATGATGGCCTTGCTGACCTATGGCAAGGACGACCCGGGCTGGAGCCACAACAGCAAGATCGATAACGTACAGAACTTCGGCGGTCCGGCGGGTTCCTACAGCGCCGACATCCTGTTCATGGTGCTGGGTTATTTCGCCTACGTATTCCCCTTGTTGCTGGCGATCAAGACCTACCAGATCTTTCGCCAGCGCCATGAACCCTGGCAATGGAGCGGCTGGCTGTTTTCCTGGCGGCTGATCGGCCTGGTGTTCCTGGTGCTGTCCGGGGCCGCGCTGGCCCATATCCATTTCCATCAGCCCTTCGGCCTGCCTGCCGGCGCCGGTGGGGCCCTGGGCGAAAGCCTCGGCAACCTGGCGAAAAACGCCCTGAATATCCAGGGCAGCACGCTGTTGTTCATTGCCCTGTTCCTGTTCGGCCTGACGGTGTTCACCGACCTGTCCTGGTTCAAGGTCATGGACGTCACCGGCAAGATCACCCTGGACCTGTTCGAACTGTTCCAGGGCGCGCTGAATCGCTGGTGGTCGGCCCGGGTCGAGCGCAAGCAACTGGTGGCGCAACTGCGTGAAGTCGACGACCGCGTTCACGACGTGGTGGCGCCGAGCGTTCCCGACAAGCGCGAGCAGGCCAAGGTCAAGGAGCGCCTGATCGAGCGCGAGCAGGCCCTGAGCAAGCACATGTCCGAGCGCGAGAAGCAGATCCCGCCGGTGATTGCCCCGGCCCCGGTGAAACCGGCGCAGCCGAGCAAGCGCGTGGAGAAAGAGAAACAGGCGCCGTTGTTTGTCGACAGCGCGGTGGAAGGCACCTTGCCGCCGATCTCGATCCTCGACCCGGCGGAAAAGAAGCAGCTCAACTACTCGCCGGAATCCCTGGCGGCCGTCGGTCACCTGCTGGAAATCAAGCTCAAGGAATTCGGCGTTGAAGTCTCGGTGGACTCCATCCACCCGGGCCCGGTGATCACCCGTTACGAGATCCAGCCGGCGGCGGGGGTGAAGGTCAGCCGGATCTCCAACCTGGCCAAGGACCTGGCGCGTTCGCTGGCGGTGACCAGCGTGCGGGTGGTGGAAGTCATCCCCGGCAAGACCACCGTGGGCATCGAGATCCCCAACGAGGACCGCCAGATCGTGCGTTTCTCCGAGGTGCTGTCGACCCCGGAATACGACGACGCCAAATCCCCGGTCACACTGGCCCTGGGGCACGATATCGGCGGCAAGCCGGTCATCACCGATCTGGCGAAGATGCCGCACCTGCTGGTGGCCGGTACCACCGGTTCCGGTAAGTCGGTGGGTGTCAACGCGATGATCCTGTCGATCCTGTTCAAGTCCGGCCCGGAAGACGCCAAACTGATCATGATCGACCCGAAAATGCTCGAGTTGTCGATCTACGAGGGTATTCCGCACCTGCTCTGCCCGGTGGTCACCGACATGAAGGACGCCGCCAACGCCCTGCGCTGGAGCGTCGCCGAGATGGAGCGGCGCTACAAGCTGATGGCCAAGATGGGCGTGCGTAACCTGTCGGGTTTCAACCACAAGGTCAAGGAAGCCCAGGACGCCGGCACGCCGCTGACCGACCCGCTGTACAACCGCGAAAGCATCCACGATGAAGCGCCGTTGTTGGTGAAGCTGCCGACCATCGTCGTGGTGGTCGACGAATTCGCCGACATGATGATGATCGTCGGCAAGAAGGTCGAGGAACTGATCGCCCGTATCGCCCAGAAGGCCCGGGCCGCCGGCATCCACCTGATCCTCGCGACCCAGCGGCCGTCGGTGGACGTGATCACCGGCCTGATCAAGGCCAACATCCCGACCCGCATGGCGTTCCAGGTGTCGAGCAAGATCGACTCGCGGACCATCATCGACCAGGGTGGCGCCGAGCAATTGCTCGGTCACGGTGACATGCTCTACATGCCGCCGGGCACCAGCTTGCCGATTCGCGTGCATGGCGCCTTCGTGTCCGACGATGAGGTCCACCGGGTGGTGGAGGCCTGGAAACTGCGCGGCGCGCCGGAATACAACGACGATATCCTCAATGGTGTCGAAGAAGCCGGCAGCGGCTTCGACGGCTGCAGCGGTGGTGGTGACGGCGACGACGCCGAAACCGACGCGCTCTACGACGAAGCCGTGCAGTTCGTGCTGGAAAGCCGCCGGGCGTCGATTTCCGCGGTACAACGCAAGCTGAAGATCGGCTACAACCGGGCCGCCCGCATGATCGAGTCCATGGAAATGGCCGGGGTCGTGACCGCCATGAACACCAACGGCTCGCGTGAAGTACTCGCCCCCGGGCCGTCGCGCGACTGATCCGTGCCGCGTGGGTTCACGCGGCGCGCCTTTTCAACGAGTTCAATGAGGATTCCCATGCGTTTTATCCGCATGCTGTTGCTGCCGGTTCTGGCCCTGACCACGCTGTCGGCCCACGCCGATCCGAAGGACGTGGCACGTTTGACCCAGTTGCTCGAAAAGTCCCAGACCCTGACCGCGCGTTTCTCGCAGTTGACCCTGGACGGCAGCGGTACCCAGTTGCAGGAAACCGCCGGCGAGATGAGCCTCAAGCGCCCGGGCCTGTTCTACTGGCATACCGATGCGCCGCAGGAGCAGACCATGATCTCCGACGGCCAGAAGGTCACGCTCTGGGACCCGGACCTGGAACAGGTCACCATCAAGAAGCTCGACCTGCGCCTGACCCAGACCCCGGCCCTGTTGCTGTCCGGTGATGTCTCCAAGATCAGCGAAAGTTTCGATATCAGTGCCAAGGAAGCCGGCGGGGTGGTCGACTTCGTCCTCAAGCCGAAAACCAAGGACACCCTGTTCGACAGCCTGCGCCTGTCGTTCCGCAACGGCCTGATCAATGACATGCAACTGGTCGACAGCGTCGGCCAGCGCACCAACCTGCTGTTTACCGGGGTCAAGGCCAATGAACCCATCGATGCCGCCAAGTTCAAGTTCGACATCCCCAAGGGTGCGGACGTGATCCAGGAATAAGAGGTTTCAGACGCCCGCCATGGACCTGTTCAGCCGTGCCCCGATTGCCCAGCCACTGGCCGCCCGTTTACGCGCGACCAACCTGGATGAGTACGTCGGCCAGGAGCACCTGCTGGCTCGTGGCAAGCCATTGCGCGAAGCCCTGGAGCAGGGCGCGCTGCATTCGATGATCTTCTGGGGCCCGCCGGGCGTGGGCAAGACCACCCTGGCGCGGCTGCTGGCGGAAGTCTCGGACGCCCACTTCGAAACCGTTTCGGCGGTATTGGCCGGGGTCAAGGAGATCCGCCAGGCGGTGGAAGTCGCCAAGCAGCAGGCCGGGCAATACGGCAAGCGCACCATCCTGTTCGTCGACGAAGTGCACCGCTTCAACAAGTCCCAGCAGGATGCGTTCCTGCCCTATGTGGAAGACGGCACGCTGATCTTTATCGGCGCCACCACTGAAAACCCCTCGTTCGAACTGAACAACGCCTTGCTCTCGCGGGCGCGGGTCTATGTGCTGAAAAGCCTCGACGAGGCGGCGCTGAACAAGCTGGTGCAGCGCGCCTTGAGCGAAGAGCGCGGCCTCGGCAAGCGCCGGCTGAGCCTGGGCGAGGAAGGCTTCAAGATGCTGCTGTCGGCGGCCGACGGCGATGGCCGACGCCTGCTCAACCTGCTGGAAAACGCTTCGGACCTGGCCGAAGACGGCGAGGAAATCGGCGTCGAGCTGCTGCAAAGCCTGCTGGGTGATACCCGGCGGCGTTTCGACAAGGGCGGCGAGGCGTTCTACGATCAGATTTCCGCCTTGCACAAGTCGGTGCGCGGCTCCAATCCCGATGCGGCCTTGTACTGGTTCGCGCGGATGCTCGACGGTGGCTGCGATCCGCTTTACCTGGCCCGCCGGGTGGTGCGCATGGCCAGCGAGGACATCGGCAACGCCGACCCCCGGGCCTTGAGCCTGTGCCTGGCGGCCTGGGATGTGCAGGAGCGGCTCGGCAGCCCCGAAGGCGAATTGGCGGTGGCCCAGGCCATCACCTACCTGGCTTGCGCGCCGAAAAGCAACGCCGTCTACATGGGCTTCAAGGCCGCCATGCGCAGCGCCGCCGAGCATGGTTCGCTGGAAGTGCCGCTGCATCTGCGCAATGCACCGACCAAGTTGATGAAACAACTGGGCTACGGCGATGAATACCGCTACGCCCATGACGAGCCTGACGCCTATGCGGCGGGCGAGGATTATTTCCCCGAGGAACTGGCGCCCCAGCCGTTCTACCAGCCGGTGCCACGCGGGCTGGAATTGAAGATCGGCGAGAAGCTCAACCACCTCGCGGCCCTCGACCGCAACAGCCCGCGACAACGGAGAAAGCCTTGATCCGCACCGTCCTTGCCGTCTCCTTCGCCGGGATTATCGGCACCCTGGTGCGCTTCGCCGCGGGTAACCTGGTCAACGCCAATTGGCCTCGGCACTTCTATAGCGCGACATTGGCCGTTAATATCGTGGGCTGCCTGGTGATTGGCGTGCTCTACGGCCTGTTTTTGCTGCGCCCCGAGGTTCCGGTTGAGATTCGCGCCGGCTTGATCGTGGGATTTGTCGGCGGCCTGACCACATTTTCATCCTTTTCACTGGATACGGTGCGCCTGCTGGAAAGCGGGCAGGTGCTTGTTGCCCTGGGCTATACGGCCCTCAGCGTATTCGGCGGGCTGCTCGCGACCTGGGCCGGCCTGTCCTTGACCAAACTCTGATAACGAGAAACCGACATGCTCGATTCCAAACTGTTACGTAGCAACCTCCAGGACGTAGCGGATCGCCTGGCCTCCCGTGGCTTCAGCCTCGATGTGGCGCGCATCGAAGCGCTGGAAAACCAGCGCAAGGTGGTGCAGACCCGCACCGAACAATTGCAGGCCGAGCGCAATGCGGTTTCCAAGAGTATCGGTCAGGCCAAGCAGCGCGGCGAAGACATCGCGCCGTTGATGGCCAGTGTCGAGACCATGGGCTCCGAGTTGAGCGAAGGAAAGGTCGCGCTGGATGCGATCCAGTCCGAGCTGGACCAGATTCTGCTGAATATTCCGAACCTGCCCGACGAGTCGGTACCGGTTGGTGCCGACGAAGAAGGCAACGTCGAAGTACGCCGTTGGGGCACGCCGACCGCCTTCGATTTCCCGATCCAGGATCACGTCGCCCTGGGCGAGAAGTTCGGCTGGCTGGATTTCGAAACCGCCGCCAAGCTGTCCGGCGCGCGTTTCTCCCTGCTGCGCGGCCCGATTGCCCGCCTGCACCGCGCCCTGGCGCAGTTCATGATCAACCTGCACATCACCGAGCACGGCTACGAAGAGGCCTACACGCCTTATCTGGTCCAGGCCCCGGCCCTGCAGGGCACCGGCCAGTTGCCGAAGTTCGAGGAAGACCTGTTCAAGATCAGCCGCGAAGGCGAGGCCGACCTGTACCTGATCCCGACCGCCGAAGTGTCGCTGACCAATATCGTTTCCGGCGAAATCGTCGATGCGAAACTGCTGCCGCTGAAGTTTGTCGCCCACACCCCGTGCTTCCGCAGTGAAGCCGGTGCCTCGGGCCGTGATACCCGCGGCATGATCCGCCAGCACCAGTTCGACAAGGTCGAGATGGTCCAGATCGTCGAACCGTCGACCTCCATGCAAGCCCTGGAAGGCCTGACCGCCAACGCCGAGAAGGTCCTGCAACTGCTCGAGTTGCCGTACCGCGTCCTGGCCCTGTGCACCGGCGACATGGGCTTCAGCGCCGTGAAGACCTACGACCTGGAAGTCTGGGTACCGAGCCAGGACAAATACCGTGAGATCTCGTCGTGCTCCAACTGCGGCGATTTCCAGGCCCGTCGCATGCAAGCGCGTTTCCGCAACCCGGAAACCGGCAAGCCCGAGCTGGTGCACACCCTGAACGGTTCCGGCCTGGCCGTGGGCCGTACGCTGGTGGCGGTGCTGGAGAACTACCAGCAGGCCGACGGTTCGATCCGCGTGCCGGAAGTGCTCAAGCCGTACATGGGCGGCCTTGAGGTCATCGGCTAAATGGAATTTCTGCCGCTGTTCCACAACCTGCGCGGCCGCCGTGTGCTGGTAGTCGGTGGGGGCGAGATTGCCTTGCGCAAATCCCGCCTGCTGGCCGATGCCGGCGCGCTGCTGCGGGTTGTTGCGCCCGAGATCGAGGGTCAGCTGCGCGAGCTGGTCAGCGGCAGCGGTGGCGAGTTGCTGTTGCGCGGTTACCTTGAGTCGGATCTCGACGGCTGCGGGCTGATCATTGCCGCTACCGACGACGAGCCGCTCAACGCCCAGGTCTCGGCGGATGCCCATCGGCGCTGCGTGCCGGTCAATGTGGTGGATGCGCCGGCCTTGTGCAGCGTGATCTTCCCGGCGATTGTCGACCGTTCGCCGTTGATCATCGCGGTCTCCAGCGGCGGCGATGCGCCGGTGCTGGCGCGTTTGATCCGGGCCAAGCTGGAAACCTGGATTCCCTCGACCTATGGTCAACTGGCCGGTTTGGCCGCGCGTTTCCGGACCCAGGTCAAAGGCCTGTTTCCGGGGGTGCAACAGCGCCGGGCGTTTTGGGAAGAGGTGTTCCAGGGCCCGATTGCCGACCGGCAACTGGCCGGGCAGGGCGCTGAAGCCGAGCGTCTGCTGCTGGAGAAAATCAATGGCGCGGCGCCGAATGCGCCAGGTGAGGTGTATCTGGTGGGCGCGGGCCCGGGTGATCCGGACTTGCTGACCTTCCGCGCCCTGCGCCTGATGCAGCAGGCGGATGTGGTGCTGTATGATCGCCTGGTGGCACCGGCGATTCTGGAACTGTGCCGTCGCGATGCGGACCGGATCTATGTCGGCAAGCGTCGCGCCGATCACGCGGTACCCCAGGACCAGATCAACCAGCAATTGGTCGAGCTGGCGAAACAGGGCAAGCGCGTGTTGCGGCTGAAGGGCGGCGATCCGTTTATCTTCGGTCGTGGCGGCGAAGAGATCGAGGAACTGGCGGCCCAAGGCATTCCGTTCCAGGTAGTGCCGGGGATCACCGCGGCCAGCGGTTGCTCGGCTTATGCCGGGATTCCACTGACCCATCGCGATTACGCGCAGTCGGTGCGGTTTGTCACCGGGCACCTGAAGGATGGCTCCACGGACCTGCCCTGGGCGGATCTGGTGGCGCCAGCGCAAACCTTGGTGTTCTACATGGGCCTGGTCGGGTTGCCGATGATCTGTGAGCAGTTGATTGCCCATGGTCGTTCGGCACAGACGCCGGCGGCGTTGATCCAGCAGGGCACCACGGCCAATCAGCGGGTGTTTACCGGGACCTTGGCCAACTTGCCGCAACTGGTGGCGGAGCATGAAGTGCATGCGCCGACGCTGGTGATTGTCGGTGAAGTGGTGCAGTTGCGCGAGAAACTGGCCTGGTTCGAAGGCGCGCAATCCCAGGTTTGATCGAGTCTTTGTGGTGAGCGGGTAAACCCCAACGCTGTTCAGCTAAGACTGTTTTCACGGCAGGCCGAGATATGTGGCGAGCGGGCTTGCCCGCGTTGGGGCGCGAAGCGCCCCTAAAACCTGTGAACCTGGCTTGTCAGGCAGACCGGGATGAGCGGTTTTGCGACTGCTTCGCAGCCGAGCGCGGGCAAGCCCGCTCGCCACAAGACCGTGTCCGGCTTCAGACTTTCTTAACTGAACGAAGCCTTCTGGCCCTCACGCGCCCATCACCCCACGTCCCGCCAATCGCTCGCGATCATGCTTGGCCATGAAATCCTGCTGCGGCCCCTTGGGCACGATCCCTGTCGGATTGATGGTTCGGTGACTGGCGTAGTAGTGCCCCTTGATATGGGCAAAATCCACCGTCTCGGCCACGCCCGGCCATTGATACAGCTCCCGCAGCCAGTTCGACAGATTCGGATAGTCGGCAATCCGCCGCAGATTGCATTTGAAATGCCCGTAGTACACCGCATCGAAACGAATCAGCGTGGTGAACAGTCGCACATCCGCTTCAGTCAGGTATTCCCCCGCCAGATAACGGTTCTCTTCCAGATGCCGTTCCAACTGCTCCAGCTCGCCGAACACATCATCGAAGGCTGCTTCATAAGCGCCCTGCGAAGTGGCAAACCCGGCCCGATAGACCCCGTTGTTCACCGCCGGATAGATACGCTCGTTCCAGCTGTCGATCCGCGGGTGCAAGGCTTCGGGATAGAAATCCAGTTGATTGCCGGTAAGCCCATTGAACGCACTGTTGAACATCCGGATGATTTCCGACGATTCATTGCTGACGATGCGTTGCAACTGTTTGTCCCACAACACCGGCACGGTCACGCGGCCAGTGTAGTCGGCGGTATCGGCAGTGTAGCGCTGGTGCATGAAGGCCTGGTTATCGAGCTTGTCGCCGCTGGAGCCATGGGCCTTGTCGAAGGTCCAACCGTTCTCCAGCATCAACCAACTGACCACCGACACGTCGATCAGCTTTTCCAGGCCCTTGAGCTTGCGCAGGATCAGGGTGCGGTGAGCCCAGGGACAGGCCAGGGACACATAGAGGTGATAACGTCCGGCTTCGGCCTTGAAGCCGCCTTCGCCGCTGGGGCCGGGCCTGCCGTCGGCGGTCAGCCAGTTGCGGCGTTGCGCCTGTTCGCGCTGGAAGGCGCCGTCTTTGCTGCTTTCGTACCACTGGTCATGCCAGCGGCCGTCGATCAAAAGGCCCATCGGAAACTCCTCGGCAAGTGTGCATTGGAGTCCAGTCTAAAGGCCTTTGTTCGAAAAAATAGCGCAAACCCTGGGGGTTAATTATCGATCAGATCGATCTATCCCGCGCATCCCAGTAGCGCCGGGCCTGTTCGAAGGCCTGTTCGCGGGGCGTGCCAAGACCGCGCAGGGCCAGGGCCATGGTCGAGATCAGCGCCAGTTGCGGATAGCTGTCTTCGACCTCACCGCGCCAGAGCGCCTTGAGGTGTTCGGGCTCGAGGGTCGCCGGTTTCACATGGCGTTGCTCGGACAATGCCGGCCATTCCTCGTCCCAGCTTGCGCCGCCGGTGGTGCCATAGAGATGGCTGCCGCTGTCCGGGTTGACTTCGATTTCACCGCCGTCGCCCTTGATCACGATCACCGTGTCGCCCAGCAAACCGCTGGCTTCGCGGTGCACCGCCTGGTAGCCGGGATGGAAGATGCTTTGCAGGCCGCAACGGGCGCCCAGTGGGTTGAGCAGGCGTGCCAGGGAATGGATTGGCGAGCGCAGGCCGAGGGTATTGCGCAGGTCGATCATCCGCTGCAAGGGCGGCGCCCAGTCGCCCAGGGGCATAAAGGCGATGTTGCCGTGGCCGATGGCCTGCTCGACGGCCGCCCAGTTGCGGCACAGCGGAATCCGCAGGGTGTCGAGCAACTGCTCGGTATAGAGACGGCCGGCGGTATGGGCGCCGCCGCCGTGCATGAAGATCTTGATGCCATTCTGCGCCAGGCACTTGGCGGCCAGCAGGAACCAGGGCAGGTGACGCTTCTTGCCGGCATAGCTTGGCCAGTCCAGGTCGATCGCCAGCTTGGGCGCCTGCAAGCGCTCGCGCAGGGCTTCGGTGAAGCCGGCCAGTTCCTCCGGGCTTTCTTCCTTGTGGCGCAACAGCATCAGGAAGGCACCGAGCTGGGTGTCCTCGACCTTGCCGTCCAGCAGCATGCCCATGGCCTCGCGGGCTTCTTCGCGGGTCAGGTTGCGGGCGCCACGCTTGCCCTTGCCCAGGATGCGGACGAACTGGGCGAACGGGTGCTCGGCGGGCGTTTCGATGATCAACGGCGTGTACTCGGTCATAAGCAGTTCGTCGGTTTGGGCAGGCCCGCCAGCTTGGCGGCGAGTTTGGCGGGAGTGCCTTTGAACAAGCGGTTGAGGTGCAGGCTGTTGCCTTTTTCAGCACCCAGTTTCAAAGCGGCGTACTTGATCAGCGGACGGGTCGCGGGGGAGAGTTCGAACTCGCGGTAGAACCCGCGCAGCAGTTCAAGGATTTCCCAGTGCTCGGGGCTCAGTTCCAGCGCCTCGCGCGCGGCCAGGGCGGCCGCGACTTCCGGCGACCAGTCGCGCAGTTCGACCAGGTAGCCGTCCTTGTCCAGGGCGATGCTTTGCCCGTTCACCGTCAGCGTGCTCATAGCCAGGTATTGACCTTGTCGTAACGGATCGACAGTTCGACGAACGCCGGGTAGTCGACGCTGGTGGCCCAGGTCGGGCACTCCAGGCCACGGGCTTGCAGGTCTTCGTCAAGGAGGAACAGGCGCAGCTCGTCGGCGCGTTCTTCCAGTGCTTCAAGCGGCAGGCTGCGCGGTTGCACGGCATGCACCGCGTCGCCGCAGAGCAGCAGCGCATCCTCGCTGCCCAGCAGGCGCAGGCAACTGCCCAGGCGACTGTCGGTAAAAGGGGAGTGGGACAACACATGCAAGGTCGACATCAGAGGGTGATCACCTGGTCATAACGGTTAACAAGCGCACTGAGTTGTTCGGCAGTGAGCACCTCGAGGTCTTCGCCGGCGACCTGGATCGGGAAAATCCCACGGTCGGCCAGGCTGTCGGCGCAGGCGTACAGTTCATCGATGCCGAACAGCGACAGGGCCTGGAGGTTGGCGGTCAGGTCTTTCTGTTGCAAGGCCTTGGCGTTCTGCCCGGGCATCAGTTGGAACACGCCGTCGTCCATGAACAGCAGGCCGATGGGCAGGTCGAAGGCACCGCCGGCCAGCACGATATCCAGTGCCTCGCGGGCGGCCGGGCCGGACCAGGGGGCCTGGCGGCTGATAATCAACAGGGACTTGGGCATTTCAAGGCCCTCCAAAGCAGATCAAGCGATCGGCGCTTTGCACCGCATCGTGCAACTGGCCCAGGCCGGACAAGGCCCAGGGCGCGCCCAGATTGACCGCCGAACGCTGATAGCGCTGGGCTTCCTCGGCGTTCAGCACGCCGCGCCGCAGGGCTGCGGCGATGCAGACCACGCCGTCGAGCTGGTGTTCTGTAACGAAATCCGCCCATTGCCGCGGCAGGTCCTGCTCATCCTGGGGCGTGACCAGACTGTTCGACGCGCTGTGCACGCCGTCCTGGTAAAAGAACAGCCGCACGATCTCGTGCCCGCCGGCCAGCGCGGCCTGGGCGAACAGCAGGGCGCGACGGGAGGAGGGCGCGTGGGGCGCGGAAAACAGCGCAATGGCAAACTTCATGGGGGACTCTGTCGGCAAACCTGGGCTCATGATAAAGCCAGAACCCCCAAGAAGCTAAATCGCTGGCAAGAAAAAGCCCGCCGAAGCGGGCTTTTTACTTAGCGGGAGCGGTCAATCATCGCGGCCCATGATGCCGAAGATCTGCAACAGGCTGATAAACAGGTTGTAGATCGACACATACAGGCTGATGGTCGCCATGATGTAGTTGCGTTCGCCGCCGTGGATGATGGCGCTGGTCTGGAACAGGATGCAGACCGAGGAGAACAGCACGAAACCGGCGCTGATCGCCAGCTGCAGGCCACTGATGTGGAAGAACATGCTGGCCAGGGTCGCGCCCAGCAGGACGAAGAAACCGACGGTGATGAAGCCGCTGAGGAAGCTCATGTCCTTGCGGCTGATCAGCACGTAGGCCGAGAGGCCGCCGAAGACCAGGGCGGTCATGGCGAAGGCCGAGCTGACCACTTCCGCGCCGCCCTGCATGCCCAGGTAGCGGTTGAGGATCGGGCCGAGCAGGTAGCCCATGAAACCGGTCAAGGCGAAGGTGGAGACCAGGCCCCAGGCCGAGTCACGCAGTTTGTTGGTGAGGAAGAACAGCCCGTAGAAGCCGATCAGCACCACGAACACGTTCGGGTAGCCGACGTGCATCTGTTGGGAAATGTAGGCCGTCAGGCCACTGAAGGCGAGGGTGAGGGCCAGAAGGCTGTAGGTGTTGCGCAGGACGCGGCTAACTTCTAGCTGCTCGGCCTGCACGCTGTTAACGGCGTAATCCTGTTCGCGCATGGCGACACTCCTTCGGGTTTGAAATGTTCAGTCTCAAAGATCATACCAGAGGCTCTGTAACAAGCTATCAGGAGAGTTTGACAGTGTGTTTCATTCCGGTATTATGGCGCCCGCAGTACATAGGAGGTGTGGCCGAGTGGTTTAAGGCAGCAGTCTTGAAAACTGCCGACTGTAACAGGTCCCAGAGTTCGAATCTCTGCGCCTCCGCCATATCGAGATACCTCAAAGCCCCGGAATCCGGGGCTTTGTCGTTTCTGGCGCAAGGGTTTTGGCGTCGGCGGATACCGCAGGCGTTGCGCAACCTACCGGTTCACCGCGGCTTCATGGCAGACAAAACGATTGATTCAATCAGCGACTGGGTGGCGGCGTGCTTGTGCTCGTCTGGCGTATTCCATGAGTTGTAGAGGACCGGGCCCGTATCGCTCATCAAAATATCGCCATCCTTCAGAATCCTGAACGCCCAGATTTCCGGCCATGCCTCTTTTCCCTGCTCATCCAGCGTGTGCTTGCGCAGCACCACGCGACCGAATGTCCCGTTCCCCTCATTTGCATAGACCAGGTTGGCCCTGACCAGGCCAAAGTGGCCTTCAATCTGGAAGTAGCTCCCCGAAGGAATGGAAAAACTCACGCCAAATCGGCTCTCCGTGAATTTGAAAAGACTGGAAAGACGGTTTCGCAACCCATCGATGTATCTGTTTACTTGCTCGATGTCCTGGACAACATCACCGATTCCGCTGAGGGATTCTTCGGTATAGGCAGAAAACAACATGGCCCGGCTCCTTGGATGATTGAAATCGCATTATGCCGGTCAGCCGATGCCTTATTGATGTCCTGGCTCATGGGAAGGGTGTGACGCCGGCACGTTACGCAGCTCATGGGGCGCCCGGTGACGCCATTCGTCGCCTATAAAAACGTGGCGTGGAATACACGAGCCTGTCTGGCTTGCAGTTTGCACAGGCCGGTCGTAGCCGCCGCAGAACGACGTAATTCTGACGCGGCAGCCATCCAATCAACGCTTCAGGACTCCAGCGATACGCTTGGTCAGTCACCGGGAGATGTACCGTGTCAACTCTCAATGAAATCGCAGCGAACCACGCGAGAATGGCCAAGGCAAAAGAAGAAGAGTCGACCGGACTGAATGAGATACGCCTCCAAATAGCGTGTAGTTTCGAAATCCCGGCCAGCGATGCTCAACAGCACATTCCACTGCACCTCATCTCTGGAACGCAGGACAATCAGCTCGGACAGGCCGCCAGCTGCTTGCTCTGACCACGCTCGACCCGGCCAGCCACCGGCTTGTCGCGTGAGGCACCATGCTCAGGGTTCAGCGTGCGACAAAGCCGGGCCTGTCATCTATCCATAACCCGACAGGCCAACTTACCGCACCAGGACCTTCAGGAAGTTTGGCAACGACCTTGATCTCGACATCGAAACCATACGGCCAAGTGACGCCGACTGCCGTCATAGGCGGCTGAGCTCATATCAGGTAGCGGTCCTCGCTCAAGGTAGGTACCCAGGACGAGTATGTAATGGCATTCCCGGGGCGGGCTTGGAGATTTTAAACGACACAATGCCTGGCATAACTTGTAAATGGTCCGCGCCTAGCTAGGCTCCACCAAAGGTTATGTCACTTGACAGCCTCTTTCCAGAGGGCATTGAAATGTATCTGAAGGATGGTGATGCAGGCGGAAAGAAAGCGGTGACGTGGTCGTTTTTTTTCAGGTTGCTCGGGCGGCCGGGAAGTCTGCTGGGGGGGCTGATGTTCCTTCTGTTCTGTCAAGCCGCCCAGGCCCTGCCTTCCTTTGCACGCCAGACAGGGCAAAGCTGCGTCGCCTGCCATGCCGGTGGGCAATTTCCTGAGCTAACCCCCTATGGGCGTCTGTTCAAGCTGACAGGCTATACCAACGGCACACAAACCAATCCACTGGCGGCGATGATCGTCGGTGACTTCACCTCGACACGTAACAACAGCGATGGTGCGGGCGGCTCGATTTCACCGAAGGACAAGCAATTCATCGCTGATTACGCCAGCGTGTTCCTCGGCGGAAAAATCACTGATGTCATCGGCGGTTTTGCCCAATTTACCTACAGCTCGTATGACCACCAGGATGGCTCGGGTAATTGGGTCAGTCACCTGGGCTCGGACAATTTTGATCTTCGCTATGCGGATCGCTGGGCGGATGTCTCGCGGGATGTCATCTGGGGGGTTACATTGAACAATAACCCAACGGTGCAGGATGTCTGGAACAGCACCCCCGCCTGGGGCTATCCGTATGTCAGTTCCACACTGGGGGCCTTTGGCGGGGTCCCGGCCTCGACGCTGATTGAAGGGGGATTGGCGCAACAGGTGGCGGGTATCGGGGCCTATGTTTATTTGAACAAATCGTTGTATCTGGAACTGACTTCCTACCAGACGGCCAAGGATACCTGGGGCTTTCTCAGTCTGGGTAACAAGAAGGGCGATACCTACCATCCGTTGACGTACATGGATGGCTCAAGTCCCTATGCGAGGCTGGCGTATACCTATGAGTGGGGGGCCCAAAACGTCATGCTGGGCGCCTTTGCGATGAAGGCCAAAATTCTTCCCATGGATGACTCCAACAATCCGATCTACGGCCAGGGCAGCACCGAGTATCGAGACCTGGGCTTCGATGGGCAGTATCAGTACCTCCTTGAGCCCCATGCTTTTACTGCGCAGATACGGTATGTCAAGGAAGAAATCAGAGA
This sequence comes from Pseudomonas sp. MWU13-2105, assembly GCF_023242315.1. Lineage (GTDB taxonomy): Bacteria > Pseudomonadota > Gammaproteobacteria > Pseudomonadales > Pseudomonadaceae > Aquipseudomonas. Next base: position 93,752 of record NZ_JALLIY010000021.1, on the reverse strand, counting down.
TGACACCCATACGCTCTTTGACGGCCCGGCGTCCCTCCGATCATTCAAATTGAAGGGCAGTTATGTGTACCGTGCCAAATATGGTGCGAGCCTGGCCTATACCAATGTCAATGGCAGTTCGGATGCCACGGCGTACCCGGACAGTGCCAATCTCTCTCCCAATACACAGATGTGGACGCCAGAGGTTTTTTGGTTGCCGATGCAAAACCTGAGGATCGGACTTCAATATAACTATTTCACCCGCTATTTGGGCGCATCGAGCAACTATGACGGTAACGGCCGTGATGCCCATGACAATGACACCACGTATTTCTATATGTGGTACGCGCTTTGAACTGTTGAACACAGGGGTGTAAACCCTGGAGGCGATGGGCATGAAGGGTACTTTCAAGCGTTCACCTTTTTTTCTTGCCCTTTGCGTGGCCGCGCTCACGGGCTGTACAGGTACGAACGGGGAGATGTCGAAAGAAACCTCATCCCTGTCCGGTACCGCCATGGCGGAAAAGGTCTGCTCCATGTGTCATGGCCTGACCGGGGAGTCCATCTCGCCGATGTTCCCAAAGTTGGCCGGCCAGCAAAAAGAGTATTTGAAGTTGCAACTGACTGACTTCAAGGGGCATGCCCGCAGCGATGAAACCGGGACTCAGTACATGTGGGGATTTACCCATTTGACAGAGACCCAGATCAGCGAACTGGCAGACTATTTTTCAAGTCAGGCCCCCATGAAGGCTGACGCTGATACGGCTGATGCACGCGGCGAATTAATCTTTCGCCAGGGGCTGCCAGGGGCGGGCGTCGTCCAGTGTAATTCCTGTCATGGTGCTGACGGTCAGGGCAATGGCCCATTTCCGCGTCTGGCGGGTCAACATGCCTACTATCTGGTCCGCCAGATCAAGATTTTTCAACAGACGGACCAGCGTCCCCGCGGGGCCATGATGAAGCAGGTCACTCATTCACTGTCTGATGCCGATGCCGAATCGGTTGCGCATTACATTGCGACACTCGGGGTAAAAAGATAGGGGGCTTTGTGGCCCCCTGATGCCGTCGTTCAGCGCGCGACTTCTTTCAGATAGAGATTGCGGGCAGCCAATGCGTCAGGCGTGAAGTCTGTAAACACACCGTCGACACCGGCTCGGTAAAAGGCCAGGTATTCTGCCGTTGGATCCCCCTTATAGGCACCTGCCAGGTATTTCGCTTCATTGCGGAAGGTGAATATATGAACGAACAAATGGGCCTTGTGAGCGTCGCTGATCAGGTTGGTTGGCTTGAGGGTGTCGACCGCATCCAAGCTGGCGTTGGACGAAGCGTTCCGCGCGGCAGAGATGGTGAGCGACATTGCCTGCGGCTTCCACGGACCGATGCCGTCGGCGTAGGTTTTGACCTCGGCCAATCCTGCCGGCGTCAGCATCGCGCCGAAGGCGCGTGGGTCGCCCGCTACGGTCCAGCTATAAGGGCGGCCGCTGACAAAAGTGTTGGCTTTGTCGGTGATGAAAATGGTTTCGCCGGTCTTGAAGTTCACGCCGTTTCCATCGACTAACTGAACCGCTTTGGATTTCAGGCCGATAGAGCGCAGGTATTTCAAGCTGGCGGGGTCGAAGCTTTGCACGAAGACCGGGGCTTCCTTGCGGTTGAGATCGTTGTCGTTGAGCACTTTGAGGAACGTCGTCTCAAACGGATGGCTGCCCGGCGCGCCGCAGCCATTGGCAATGGCCTGGGCATTGTTCCAGATCGGATTCTTGCTTTCCGGATAGACTGTAATGATGCGTCCTGTGGCGGCGCTTTTGGCTTTTGCAATGTCGATCACGTCCTGAAAACTCAGAATCGGCAACTTGCCGTTGAGTTCGGTCGGGCGCTGGTCGCGGGCATCGTAAGTGGTGCCGCCTATCCATTGCCTGAGTTCGGCCATTGTGAAATCGCTGATTGACCAGTCGTTGGTATGGTCTTCGCCATCCACCACCAATGATTTCAATACTGATTTTGGATCGTTGGGATCGGTCAGGTCGCTCAGGTACTGTGTTGGACCATTTTCTGTTGTGGCGGGATATTTGACGTTGACCAATACGCCGGGAACGGTGCGCTTACGGCGGGCAACTTCGGCGTTGGTTTTGGCAACTTCGCTGATATTGGTGTTGTCGCTCAACCAGGGATTGTGTCGAGCCACCAATACGCAGTCTTTGCTCATGTGCAGATCCAGTTCGAGCGAATCCGCGCCAGCATCGGCTGCATGCTCGTAGGAGGCCCGGGTTTCTTCTGGATACAATCCCGGCAGACCACGATGGCCGATAATCAAGGGTGCTGCACCGTCAAGGGTGTTGAAGGAAACCGATGCGGTTGATCTGGCGCCGGGTGAACTCTTGTTCGCACTGTCACAAGCGCTCACTAGCAGGCTGCATCCGAGCACGATAAAGCGGACAAGGCATTTTGTGGCCGGGTGCAGACCAGGGCGAGTGTGCATGTGTAGTCCTTCAAGACGGTAGGAACGGCTATTAACCGATGGTCGTCCAAATGCATGACAAAATCATGGCGCTATCCGTGCGGCCACTGAGTCTGACTAACGAATTACAGACCCCTGGTGCTCCGGCCCCGCGCATTCAGGCTTCTTGAGAGCGCTTGACCGGGAACGACACAAAAGGCTTGATCTCCTTGAGCACGAACATGCTCTGCATCTCCTTGATACCGGGCAACTGCCGGACCACCGACATCGCGAAGTCGGCAAACGAGTCGAGATCGCGCGCCACCACCTGCAACAGGAAGTCGGCGTCGCCACCGATGCTGTAGCACGCCACCACATCCTCCAGCTGCATTACTTCCTGTTCGAACTTCCGGGCCTCGGCTTCGCTGTGATGGTCGATGCTCACCCGTATGAACACCATGACCCCCAAGCCGATCCGGCGTCGGTCCAGGACCGCCCTGTAACCTTGGATATAGCGATGTTCTTCCAACTGCCGGACCCTGCGCCAACAGGGGGAGGCCGACATGCCGATCTGCTCGGCCAAGGTCTGGTTGGTGATCCTGCCGTCCTGTTGCAAGGCGGTAAGGATTTTGACGTCTGTCAGATTTAGCGCCTGATAGGTCATAAATTTCGCTTCCTTGTGCTAAAGAGGTAAATCCTACCAGAACTCAGTACCGCGGCAATTTAAATAGAAAATTTTTCCCTGGCTGAACGGGATAATATTTCTCCAGCTTCTGATCTTGAAATTGCCAGGGTTTAGTGGCTACGCAGATCTCGAAAGCACAGGTGTCGTTGAGTGAGTAAAACCGATTCATATTAACTAACTATTGAGCCGGACTGGCGCCAAGTATGTAAGTCCGCGGAAACAGGCTGTCGACTTTGTCGTGATGGAGTTATTTGAACCTCAAGAGACGCGCTCTGCGTTTCTGATTCGTTCCAATCCGCTGTCGGCTGGAATGAAGTGGCAAAAAGTGGCCAGTAGGCAAGTTGTTGATCTGGTCTTCTCCCGGGAAGTTGTCAGGCAGTGGGTGGCCGGCTTCCGTTGAACGCATTGATAACCTTGCTTGTCGCAAGCGTGAAGCGTCGAGCAAGACAATAATAAATCACCTGAGGAATATGACATGCTCGATTTGACACAAGTACTGACCTACTCGGCGGCGCTGGGTATCGCGGCGGCCATTCCCGGCCCCGGCATGGCGGCGCTGGTGGCGCGCAGTGTCAGTGGTGGCGCGTTGTCGGGGGTTTGCCTGCTGTTTGGGTTGATCCTCGGCGATCTGACCTATCTGTCATTTGCCGTCTTTGGCCTGGCGATGATCGCCGAGCACTTCAATGCCTTGTTCCAACTGGTGCGCTGGGCGGCGGCGCTCTACCTGTGCTACCTGGCCTGGCAGTTCTGGTTCGCCAACCATCAGGCTATCGAAGTCGGCAAGCCAGTGCAGAAGAAGGAGCTGCTGTCGGCGGCGATATCCGGCCTGACCATTACCCTGGGCAATCCGAAGACCATCGCCTTCTATCTGGCGTTGTTGCCGCTGGTGATCAACCTTGAGACGGTCTCGTTGCAGACTTGGGGGTTGATGCTGGTGCCACTGACCATTCTCGTGCTGCTTGGTGTTGGCGCGCTGTTCATTGTCAGCGCGGTGCGCATCCGGCACCTGCTGTCGAGCTTGCGCGCACAACAGCGGCTGTTCCGCGGCGCGGCGGTGATCATGGTGGCGGCTGCCGCGGCGATGCTGATTCGTTGAGGCGCTTGCTCGTCGTGACCGTCGGGCAGGGTTCGTCCGCAAGACATTTTCATCTTCATGCATGAGAATGACTACTTGGATTGATCGGTGGACTTGGGCAAATTTGTCATGGCGCTGGAGCAACAGGCCGGCGATGCCCGCGCCGTGTAGCGGCCAGGTGTGTCACCCTGGGCAATCCACCAGACAACCGGTTGGTTAACACAAGCGAGTGGTTCAAACATTGATCGAGCGACGTCAATTCAGCGGGGGGATGAAGGGGAAAAATCTCCGCTATCTGAATGAAAACCCAGGTCAGTCCGTGCAAATGGCCCGGACCGGCTTTTTGTTGCTCGAGCATTTCTCCCTGCCGGCGTTCACCCAGGCGCTGGATACGATTGTCACCGCGAATCTGCTGCGCCCCGGGTTGTTCTCTTCGCGAACCTTCGGCCTGCATGACGGGGAGGTCATCAGCGACCTGGGCCTGGTCATTCGACCCGATGCCCGTATCGACACCGCGGCCATTCAGAACCTGGATCTGCTGGTCATTTGCGGCGGCTACCGGACAGAACTGCAGGCCGATGATGCCCTCAACAGCCTGCTGAGGGCGGCGTCGGAGCAGGGCGTCAGCCTGGCCGGGTTGTGGAATGGCGCCTGGTTCCTGGGCAGCGCGGGCTTGCTGGACGGCTATCGTTGTGCGATCCACCCCGAACATCGGCCGGCACTGGCGGAAATCGCCAAGGCGACGCAGGTCACCAGTGAAGCCTATGTCATTGATCGGGACCGGCTCACTGCGTCCAGTCCCTCGGGGGCCTTCCATATGGCGTTGGACTGGATCAAGGGCTTGCACGATAAAGCCCTGGTCGAGGGCATCGAGGACATCCTGGCGTTCGAGGAGTCTCGCTATCGGCGCATAAAACCGGCGGAAAACGTCTGTGTGAGCGCGCCGCTACGGGAGGTGCTCAAGCTGATGGATGCCAACCTCGAAGAACCGCTTGAGCTGGAGCAACTGGCGGCCTACGCCGGCCGTTCCCGTCGCCAGCTCGAACGTTTGTTCAAGGAGCAATTGGGCACCACGCCGCAGCGCTATTACCTGGAACTGCGTATCACCGAGGCGCGGCGATTGTTGCAGCACACCGAGCTGTCCCAGGTCGATGTGCTGGTGGCCTGTGGTTTTGTTTCACCGAGCCATTTCAGCAAATGCTACAGCGCGTATTTCGGCTACCGGCCGTCCAAGGAAAAGCGCCTGGTTAAATAAAAAGCATTTTTCGAGTCGCCGTACAGGCGTGGTCTACGCTGTTGCGGCGAGTAGGAGGGCGCGCTGATCATACGTTATGCTGCGCCCGTACCCAGTAGTGCTCTGCCCAAAATGATGTGGAACGGGAATTCTAGAAGATGGCACGTGTAACGGATGAAGAGTTCAATGCAGCATTGCCGGTGATGCAAAAGCTGCTTTGGGCTGATCCGCTGGATAGAGCACGAGTGCAAGAACACGGGCTTAATGTAATTCCTTCCAATTTTTACTCAAGCACGCCATCGCTTTCCGAGATAGCCAGCTCCTACGAGTACCAGGAGTCAGAACCGCCTTATTTGAATTGCGGCCTGTTCGACCAGCAAAGGCTGCGGGCGGAGATCAGCGAACTGATTCCGTATGGGGTCGATTTCACGCCGGCTGAAGTCGGCGATAAAGAAACCGCTACCGCGTATTTCTGGAAAAACGGCCAGTTTACCTGCAGTGATGGCATGGCGTATTACGCCTATATCAGGCGTATCCGCCCCAAGACCATCGTTGAAATCGGCAGCGGTTTCTCATCGCTGATTGCCGTGGAAGCATTGCGCAAGAACGGGGCGGGGACGCTGCGTTGCATCGAACCCTTTCCCAGGCCATTCATCACCACCCTGGCCAATGAAGGGGCGCTTGAGCTGCAAACGATCCGTGCTCAGGATCTGACCATCGAGATGCTCAATACCACGCTGGAAGACGGCGATATCCTGTTTATCGACTCCACGCACACGGTCAAGACCGGTAGCGATTGCCTGCATATTTACCTGCGCCTGCTGCCGAAAATCACCAAGAAAATATTTGTCCACGTGCATGATGTCTTCCTGCCCTTCGGGCTTCCGACGACATGGTTGATCGATCATCAGATCTACTGGACGGAACAGTATCTGCTGCTGGCGCTGATGATTGATAACCCGCGGACGAAACTGTTGTTCGGCAGTGCCTATCACAAGCATTTCAATGATGACCTGTTGACCGAACTCATGCATGGTCGATTTGAAAGTCGCGGTGCCAGTTTCTGGTTCGAGTTTGATGGCCGGGGCAATGCCTAGTCTCTTCGGGCGCCGCCCTTTGTTGTAAGCCAGCCGGCGGCCGTCCGTCATCTCGGCATGCCGGTCCTTTCCGTGCCGTGCTCCAGGCGGCCCTCGGCAGAGCCGCCGAAGTCACTTCAAATACGAGCGCAGCGCCGATACCACCTCATCCACATCCTCGCGACGCTGGGCCGGCGTGACATCGTCCGCGCCCAGGTGCTCGCGGATATGACCTTCCAGCACCTCGGCCATCAAACCGTTGATCGCCCCGCGGATTGCCGCGATCTGCTGCAGCACGGCGGTGCACTCGACCTCCATGTTCAAGGCGTTTTCCAGCGCCTCGGCCTGGCCCTTGATACGCCTGACACGGGTCAGCAGGCGTTTTTTATCCTTGATGGTATGCGGCATGGAATTGTCCCATTGTCTGTTATCTATACTGGGGTATAGTATGTTTCGACCTTGTCATCAGGACTGTAGCCCAATGTCTTCGCCCAATGCTACTCATCGGCACTGCCATTCGAAAATCCTCAACGATGGAAATCCCCTGGCGGAGACCAACACCCGGCGGGCCATGATCCTGACCGCGGTGATGATGGTCGCCGAGATCTTCGGCGGCTGGTACTACAACTCGATGGCGCTGTTCGCCGACGGCTGGCACATGAGCTCCCATGCCCTGGCATTGGGCCTGTCGGTGTTGGCCTATGGCGCTGCCCGGCGCCTCTCCAGCGACAATCGTTTTGCCTTCGGTACCTGGAAGATCGAAGTGCTGGGCGGCTACACCAGTGCGCTGTTCCTGGTGATGGTGGCGGGGCTGATGCTGTTTCAATCGGTCGAGCGGCTGATTGCGCCCGCCGCGATCCACTACGACGAAGCCATCGTCATCGGTATCGTCGGCCTGATGGTCAACCTGGCCTGTGCCTGGCTGCTCAAGGACGGTCATGCCCATGATCACCACCATGACCATCATCACCACGGCCATGAACACGGCCACGATCTGAACCTGCGTTCGGCGTACCTGCATGTGGTCGCCGATGCGGCCACCTCGGTGCTGGCGATCCTGGCGCTGATCGGCGGCAAGCTCTGGGGCGCGGCGTGGCTCGACCCGTTGATGGGGATTGTCGGCGCGGGGCTGGTGGCGAGCTGGGCTTATGGGCTGATCCGCCAGACCAGTCGGGTATTGCTCGATGCGGAAATGGATGCGCCGGTGGTCGAGGAAATCCGTGAGGTCATCGCCGCCAGTCCGATTCCGGCCGCCATCAGCGACCTGCACGTCTGGCGGGTCGGCAAGGGCCAGTTCGCCTGCGTGCTCAGCCTGGTGACGCAATTACCGGCCACGCCGGACTACTTCAAGGCACAACTGGCGATCCATGAGGAACTGGTGCATGTCACGGTTGAGCTGCATCAGCCGGCGTGATGGGTTGTCGCCCTGAATAATGCCTGGATGAAAAGATATCTGTAGCAGGATGTAACCGATGCTTCCAGTCTGAGAGAATTCGTCGGTTCTCTCCGTGGTCTTGTCAAATTCAAATATTGTGTTCCACCCATGCTTGACTTATTCTGAATAAATCAAGCATGGAGTGTGATTTCAGATAATTGAGTTTTATGGCAATGGAGGCCGTGACGCATGTTCAAAGTTAGACGCAATATATGGATTTTATTGTTTCTCTATATTATTGGTGTCAGTGGTTATATTTATTATCTTCATGCTCAGGCTCAAGCCATCCTGACGCAGAGCATCAATGACAAACTTCTGCATGCGGCCTTGGGCGCTTCAGCCATTTTGGGCGATCAATATCATGACCATTTGATTGATAAGAGCTCGAAGACGGAGGCCGAGGATTTAAATGCAATTCGCAAGCTTTCCCGGTTTAACGAATCCATGGGCACGGCCTTCGTCTATACCGTGGTGAAGCGGGGAGGGGAAGCGATCCTTGTCAGTTCCAGCGCCTCGGCCAAGGAAGTCCAGGAGAATAACTTCGTCCGCTATTTCGACCCCTACCCCGATGCCAGTCAGGCCTTGCTTGACAGTTTCGAACGCACGAGACCGAGCTGGATCGATTACACGGACCACTGGGGGGATTTCCGTGCGGTCTTTGTTCCTTTGAAGTCCCAGGATGGCACCCCTTATGTTGCCGGTGCGGAAATTACCCTGGCGGACTATTACCACCAACTCAATCAAGACTCCCTGCACCATATCCTGCTTGCCATTCTGGTCTTTCTCGCCTTCAGTCTCTTGATTGTCATTGATGCCATACGCCTGCGCACCCATCTTCGACAACTGCAAGTCAACGAACAGGTGTTGAAACAGGCGAAAAGCACCGCGGAAGAAGCCGATCGCATGAAAAGCCAATTTCTGGCCACCATGAGTCATGAAATTCGGACACCGATGTACGGCGTCATCGGCGCGACCGACCTGCTGGCGGCGACTTCCTTGAGTGCAGAGCAAAGTGACCTGTTGACCACCATTCATACCAGTGGCAAGACCTTGTTGTCGCTGATTGACGACATTCTTGATCTTGCCAAGATCGAATCGGGGAAACTGGACCTGAGGCCACGTGTGTTCGAGTTGCGTCTCTTGATTGCTTCCAGCGTTGAAATGGTCCGGCAAAATATTCAGGACAAACCCGTTACGCTTGAAGTCATCGTCCTGCCGAATGTTCCCTTACGGGTTAAAACCGACGCTGATCGCCTGCGCCAGGTACTGATCAACTTGCTGGGCAATGCGATCAAATTCACTGAAGCTGGGGAGGTGTCGCTCACCGTCAGCCTTGGCGAAGATACTGCTCAATCCCGACTTTGCTTTTCGATACGCGATACCGGCATAGGGATTCCCGCAGAGCGACAAGGCCGCCTGTTCAAGCCCTTTACTCAGTTTGAAGGGTCGACCAATCAGCGCTTTACCGGGAGTGGGCTCGGTCTGTCCATCTGTAAGAACCTGGTCGAAGCCCAGGGTGGGGTCCTGTCCTTCAACAGCCAGTTTGGTGTCGGTTCGACGTTCTCTTTCACGTTGGCGAACAAACCTTTCTCTGATTCGGAAATTGCCCCCGCGGTCGATCGTTCGGCGCTGGTTTTTGATTCGTCGTTTGCCCGGGATTACCCGCTGGATATCCTGCTGGTCGAGAACCATCCGTTGAATCAGAAAGTGGCGATGGCCATGCTGCAGACATTGGGTTATACGCCCGATCTTGCGTCAGAGGGGCGGGAGGCACTCGAGCTATGCATGACATCCTCTCCAGACGTCATCCTGATGGATATCAACATGCCCGGAATGGACGGCCTGGAAGCCATTCGCAGAATCCGCGGGCTGCCACTGGGCGACACTTGTTACATCGTGGCTTTTACCGCGAGTGCCTTTTCGAACGAGATAGAGCGTTTCAGGGGGGCTGGGGCGAATGATATTTTGACCAAACCGGCCAGCTTCCTGGGTTTTTGCGAGGTGCTACGCCGCTCTGCGGACTACCGGAAGCAGTTCCAGGCCAGCGCTCCGGTAGTCGAGTGATCTCTTGTCAAAACGAGGTCAGGGCACAAACGCCAGCACGGAAGCGGGAGAGCCGGATCCGTCTTTGAGCTTCAGGACACCAATGACCAGCGTTGTACCTTTGGCGGGTAGCTGATCCAGGTTGGTCAGGCATTCCAGGATGATTCCATTCTTCGCCAGAACCAGGCTGTTGGTGGCAAATACGGTGTCCTGGCCTGGATCCGCCCCGTGGGTATCGATACCCACCCCAGCGATCTGGCGGTCGTCGACCAGTAGTTTTGCCGTGGCGGCGCTGACTCCGGGGAAGTGCAGACCGCCTTTGTCATCCTCATTGAAAAAGCGCTTGGAGTCGTTCCACAGGGCTTGCCACCCGGTATAGAAAAGCACTACGGAACCTTGGGCGATGCGACCATGATCGTGCTCCCAGTTCTTGATGTCTTGAGGACTGATCGCATAGTCGGGATTGGCCTTTGCCTGTGCCCGGACATCGATCACCACGGCCGGCCGTACCAGCGACTCCGGCTTGTAGGTATCAATCCCGATGCCGTCGGGATGAAAGCTGTTGGGCGCATTCATATGGGTTGCGCTGTGTTCGCCCATGCTGAAGCTGCGCAAGTAGTAACCGTCTTTTTCCTGTGACGCCACTACATTGAATATGACGGGAGGATCGTGCGGCCACAGTGGTATGGACGGTGTAATGACGTGGCTGAGGTCAATGACTTTTTGAAACTGGATGCTCTGCATTCCCTTGACTCCCTTGTCCTCGGCGAAGCTGTAGGCGATTCCGGACGTCAGCCATGCGGCCAGCAGTCCGACAGAAATCCGCCTGAACCGCGCCTTGTGTTGTTTTGATAGTTCCATGACGGTACCTGCTCCATTGGTTTACCAAGAGGCTATTGCCCATGGTTCCGGCGGAGTCTATCCATTCTTTGTGCCAGGATGCCAAACAGATTCGAGGGGCTGGGATGTCGGCGCAAGGCGAGTGTGAGCCAGCAAACACTCCACCAGCGCATCGAAGGTCGCCTTGCAACGGGGGCTGGTGCGCAGGTCCTCATGCATGGTCACCCAGGTTTCCAGCTGGAATGTGAACTGCTCCGGCAACAGCCGCAGCAGTGTCGGTGTGCGGATCGCCAGGGCAACCTGACAGATGCCGATGCCGCAGCCGGCGCGGATCATCGCCAGTTGCGCGAGCGTGCTGTCGGTGCGCAGCGTGAAGGCCTCGCGATTCCAACTGGGCAGCTGTTTGCTGGCGGCGCGGATAAAGGGGGTGGTGGCATCGAAGCCGATCAGCGCATGGCGCGACAGATCGGCCATGGCCTGGGGCGTGCCCTGTCGTTGCAGATAGTCCACGTGTGCATAAAGGCCCAACTCCACCTGGCCGACACGCCGGGCGATCAGTTGATCCTGCTTCGGCGCGGTCATGCGCACCGCGATATCGGCCTCCCGTTGCAGCAGGTCGTGCACCTTGTCGGTGGCCAGCAGCTCGATCCTGAGGTGCGGATGGGCCTGGCGCAGCAGCGCCAGCGTCGGCGGTAGCACCTCGATGGCAATCATTTCGCTGGCGGAGATCCGCACCGTGCCGTTCACCACCTGGCCCTGGCCGGTGGCGGCACGCTCCAGGGCGGCGGCGGTGTGTTGCATGGCTTCGGCATAGCTGCGCAGCGCCAGGGCGGTCTCGGTGGGCAGCAAGCCGGTCTGCGAGCGGGTGAACAGCGGTTGCTTGAACGAGGCTTCCAGCGCGGCGATATGCCGTCCGACGGTGGGCTGGGTAATCCCCAGCGCCCGCGCGGCACCCGAGAGCGAGCCCTCCGTCAGCACGGCAAGCAAGGTTCGGTACAGTTCCCAACTCATGGTCTGGTTCATACATAAATGTATGGCCGATAGCTTGTGCTATGCAATTTATTTCCTGAAGGGGCAGGGCCAGACTCTGTTCATCGTCACCTTCCTGGAGAATCGACATGGCGGCATTGAGCAACAAGGTCCTGGTACTGGGCGCGGGCGGCAGCATCGGCGGCGAAGTGGCGCGGCAACTGCGCGACGGCGGCTGGCAGGTGCAGGCGCTCAAGCGCGGCTTGGCGGCGGCGGCGCTTGAGCGCGACGGCATCCAGTGGTTGCGTGGCGATGCCCTTGACCGTGACGACGTGGTGCGGGCGGCGCAGGGTTGCAGCGTGATCGTGCATGCGGTCAACCCACCGGGCTATCGGAACTGGGCCGAGCAGGTGCTGCCGATGATCGACAATACGATTGCCGCGGCACGTATTGTCGGCGCGACCATTCTGTTGCCGGGCACGGTCTACAACTACGGCCCGGACGCCTTTGCCGCGTTGGACGAACAGGCGCCGCAGCGTCCGCTGACGCGCAAGGGGCGTATCCGCGTCGAGCTTGAGCAACGCTTGCGGGATGCGGCGCGCGATGGGGTTCGCGCGATTGTCCTGCGCACGGGCGACTTCTTCGGAGCGCAGTCCGGCAGCAGTTGGCTGTCCCTGGGGATGATCAAGCCCGGGCGGGCGGTGAAGGTGATCAATCTGCCGGGCGATCCGGGTGTCGGTCATCAGTGGGCCTATTTGCCGGATGTGGCACGGACCATGGTCGAATTGTTGGCGCGGCGGGAGACCCTGGCACCTTTCGCGGCCTTCCATATGGCTGGGCACTGGGACGCTGATGGCACCCGGATGGCGGCCGCGATCAGCCGCCTGGTCGAACGCTCGGGCGGCCAGGCGAAGCTGCGGCGGTTTCCCTGGTGGCTGGTGCGACTGGCCTCGCCGTTGGTCACCACCTTTCGCGAGATGCTGGAGATGCGCTACCTGTGGCGTACGCCGGTGCGGATGAACAATGCCCATCTGGTGAGTGTATTGGGGGCGGAGCCGCATACGCCGCTGGAGCAGGCGATGGAAACGACACTGAGAGGGGTGGGGTGTCTGTAAGGCAGGATGAATGGAACCGGCGTCACAGCGCTGAGATTTTTCCGGCTGGAGCCTGTTGTTCGCGTGCAATAAGAATTTACTCTCGGCGAAAGAAATGCGAAAAGCTTCTCAGCATTTTCCATGGATTCGGATCCCCCATGCCTCGATCGAAGTTGTTCACCAAGCTGTTTGTCCTGCTGTTTGTCGGCGCCGGGCTCTGGTACATGTGGATGATTGCCAGCGCCAAGCTGGAGTGGGGCGGGAGCAGCCCGGACAAGCAGCCGGTCGGCGCCGTGCAGGACACTCGGCAGCGCGCGATGACCCAGTACTGCACCGGCGTGCTGGTGACCCCCAGGGGCACTTGGCTGGTGGGGCGCCTGGAGGGTGATGCCAAGCAACTGCAACCTTCTGCCGAGGTGGTGGACCTGGATGCCGTCCTCCATGGCAAGCCGGTTGAGGTCAAGGATCAGGCGCCGGAAGACGCGGGGGCCTTCTCCGGCTTTCTCTCGCCCCGGGACAAGGAAACCTCCTTCATCTCGCGCCTGGACGCCCAGGGCCAGTTTCAAATGGTCGCCCATGTTGGTGACGCCGCCTGCCTGGTGGCCAGCCCGGATGGGGCCAGTGTGTTCCTGCTGACGGGGCTTAACCGAGCCGATGCCGCTACCGCGAGCAGCGATGACATCAGCCAGACCGTGGTCTTTCGCAGTGATGACCAGGGCCAGCACTGGAACTGGTTGGCCAAAGGCCTGTTTCCCAAGGCCGAGCAGTTGGCCTGGAACCTCAAGCCCTACTTTCATGGCGCTGATGAAGTCTGGGCCTGGGGCACTCCGAGTGGAACCGACAACGAGAGTGGCGAAGACAAGCCGGGGGCCATCTCCACCGGGGTGTTCTACTCCGCTGATCGCGGCGCGAGCAGCACCCCGATATTCGCCGCCGAGTCGTTGTTGGTGTCTACCGAGTATGCCCAGGGCAAACGGCCTGACATTGTTGAATGGCGCCACGAAGGGACTTACGGGGAAATCCAGACCCATGTCACTCAGTTGGATGCGCAACGGGCGTTTATCTGGGTTTCCCAACGCTTCTGGGGGAGCAATCCCGATGGTGAAAGCGGCAGCCTGGCGATCAACGTCACGACCCGCGCGCCCCTGCAGCGCAAGGCAGGGAAGTGGCAGGTCGGGGCTGTGCAGCGCGAGGAAGGGCTGTTTATCGACGAACTGGTGGAGAACGGCGCCGGGCGTGTGATGGGCCTGATCGACCAGGGCGACCATGGGCAAGACGTGGTTGCCGAGCTGGATACCGCCAAGCTGAGCTGGAAGCCGATGGGCGAGCTGCCGAGTGTGTTCGCGCCGTTGGCGTCGGACAGCCGGTTGCGCGAGAGGAATTTCTGGGTGGGGCAGAACAGCCTGCTGATCAATACCTCCAGCGAACACCGGCCGCCGCGCTGGCTCTACTGGTGGTCGGATGCGCAAATCTCGGCGAATGGGGTGTTCTATTCCAAGGACTGGGGGCGCTCCTGGCAACGGCTGGCGGTTGACGGTTACCTCGGGATCCTCGGCTTTCAAGGGGCGCAGGACCGGGTGATCTGGGCCAAGGGCAACTGGTACAACAGCTATGACGGTGGGATCTATTCCTACGGTTTGCGGTGAGGGTAGGGGCGTCTTGTGCCTGGCTTGCCAGGCTCCACAGGGTTTTCGCGGGGCTTCAAGAGCCCATTTCAGCCGCGTTGGCATCAGCGTCCCTCATGCTGCCGCCGATAAGCCCCCGGCTGCACCCCAAGCGCTTTGGCAAACGCCCGGGTAAACGCCGCGATCGACTGATAGCCCACCGCCGCACACACCTGTTCCACCGTATTGTTGGCCCGCAGCAACTGACTGGCATGACGCATCCGCAACGCCAGTAGCACCTGCCCCGGCGACTGCCCGGCCAGTTCGTTGAAGCGCTTGAAAAACGCCGAACGTGACATTCCGGTACAGGCCGCCATGCTCTCCAGCGACCAATTCTCCCCGGGTCGCTCGATCAACTGTTCCAGCAACGGCGCCAACCCCGGATGCCGCGCCAATGCCACCAGCCCACCCAGGCTCGGGTTGTCCGCCACCTGCTGGCGCAGCACATACAGGAACAGCAGGTGACTCAAGCGCTCCAGCAGCGCCGCGGAGGGCGCCGGTGGCCGTTCGCATTCAGCCAGGATCAGCCCGAACAACGCCCGCGCCGCGCTCAGCGACGGATCGCCCGCGCGCAGGACGATCCAGTCCGGCAGCCCGTCGATAATCAATGCCGACAGTCCGGACTTGAAATGAAAGAACCCGCACACCAGCCCCACGCCATCCTGGGCGGCGCCGTCCAGGCTGGTCATGGCCTGGCGCGGCAGGCGTTGCGCTTGCGCGCTGTCGCGGGCGCTGGACAGCCGATAATCCAGGTCCCGCAGCAGAAACACCGCGTCCCCGGCCTCCAGCCGCAGGCTCTCGGGCTGCCCGTCAATATGCAGCCAGCAATGCCCCTGCACGATCAGGTGGAAGCTCGCACGCGCCAGGCCATGGGTGCTGGCGTGCCAGCCGCCGCAATAACGGCCCACATGGAACAGGCTCGCATCCAGTTCGAGGCTTTCTAATAACCAATCAACCAGTGGGCTCGACGAAATCATCTAATGGAAACACTCAGGAGCAAGGAATCGCTACTTTTGAATATGGATCAGAATTCTTATAACCAACAGACTTGCCGGACCACCCTACAGCAGGAGTCCACTCCATGTCGCGCGTCACTCTACACACGCTGCAAAGCGCTCCCGAAGCAGCCAGGCCGTTCCTGGAAAACGCCCAGAAGAACTCCGGGTTCATCCCCAACCTGCTCGCCGTCCTCGCCAATGCCCCGGCGGCGCTGGAAACCTACGTTACGGTATCGGCGCTCAATGGCAAGGCCGAGCTGAGCCTGGCCGAACGCGAAGTGGTGCAACTGGTGGCCGCCACCACCCACGGCTGCGACTTCTGCGTGGCCGGGCACACGGCGGTGGCGCTGAACAAGGCCAGGTTGCCGGCGGAAGTGGTCGAGGCCTTGCGCGGCCAAGATCAACTGCCCCAGGAAAAACTCGAAGTCCTCGCCGCCTTCGCCCGGGAAGTGATCGCCACCCGTGGCAATGTCAGCGACCAGATCTTCAGCGAATTCCTCGCCGCCGGCTACACCCAGGGCAATGCCCTGGAGGTGATCCTCGGGGTGAGCCTGGCGACCTTGTGCAATTTCGCCAATGTTTTCGCCCGCACGCCGCTCAACCCTGAGCTGGCGCAATACCGTTGGCCCTCGACAGCTCAATGATGGCCCGGCGTCAGCTATTCTTCGAGGCGCTATTTCAAGGAGAAAACGACATGCTCAATCCCGTATTGAGTCAATGGCTGCACGCCCAAGCCCAGGCCCTGGACCTGGGACAGTGCGACCCACAGGATGTGATTTCCCGCCTGGCGACGGCGAAGGTGCTGGGGGTCGGTGTGCCGCAGGCCCAGGGCGGCAGCGCTGGCACGGTGGCCGACGCGGTGGAAAGCATCGCCCAGGTGGCCAGCCATTCCCTGGCGGCGGCCTTTGTGTTCTGGGGCCAACGGGCTTTTATCGAGTACCTGCTGCACAGTCCCAACACGACCCTGCGCGATCATCTGCTGCCGGCCCTGCTCAGCGGCGAGCTGGCCGGCGCCACCGGGCTGTCGAATGCAATGAAGTTCCTCTCGGGGATCGAGTCGCTGCAACTGCGGGCCCGCGATCAAGTCGATGGCTGGTGCCTGGATGGGCGCCTGCACTGGGTGACCAATTTGCGCAAAAGCGGTTTTGTGGTAGCGGCCGCCATTGAACGGGGGGAGGGCGGTACACCGTTCGTGCTGGCGATTCCCGACGCGCTGAGCGGCCTGCAACGCTCGGCTGACTTGCAACTGATGGGCCTGCAATCGAGCAATACCGCCGCGTTGGACTTCAAACAGGTGGAAGTCAGCCGCGACTGGTTGTTGCACGATGATGCCCGGGTGTTCCTGCCGGCGGTGCGCCCGGCGTTCCTCGGCTTGCAATGCGGCATGGCCATTGGCCTGGCGCGCCAGGCGCTGAAGGAGGTGGACGGCCATCTGCAAGATACCCGCTCGATTTTGCGCGAGCCGCTATTGGAGCAGCGCCAAGCCCTTGAGCAGCGCGTGGAGGAACTCAAGAGCGGCTTGCACGACGGGCGCTTCCTGGCCCAGCCGGGCGCCTTGTTCCAGATCCGCATCAGCCTGGCAGAGTCGGTCGCCCAGGCGCTGCAGCTGGAGTTGCAGGCCAGCGGCGGCAAGGCCTATCTGAATGAATACGGCAGTGGCTTTGCCCGACGCTGGCGCGAGTCGGCCTTCGTGCCGATCGTCACCCCGAGCCTGGTGCAACTGCGTGCCGAGCTGCAACGCCAGGCCCGGGAAACGGCGGCATGAGCGCGCCGTTGCTGGAGGCCCGGCAGATCAGCCTCGGCTACCCCCGCGAGCACGGCTGGCAAACGGTGCTGGAAGGTTTCGACCTGCAACTGCAAGCCGGCGAGGTGGTGTCGATCCTCGGCCCCAGCGGCGTCGGCAAATCCAGTCTGCTGCGGGTCCTGGCCGGTTTGCAGGCGGCGCACGAAGGCCATGTGCGGTTCCTCGGCGAAGCCCTGGACGGCCCCCATCCACGGGTGGCAGTGGCCTTTCAGGACCCGAGCCTGCTGCCCTGGCTCAGCCTGGAAAAAAACGTCGCCTTCGGTCTCGACTTTGCCCGCCAGCCGCACCTGGATGCCCAGGAGCGCAAGGCGCGGATCGACCATGCGATTGCCGCCGTGGGCCTGCAACATGCCCGCGGCCAGTACCCGGCGCAGCTGTCCGGCGGCATGGCCCAGCGTACGGCCTTGGCCCGCTGCCTGGCCCGCCAGCCACGGGTACTGTTCCTCGACGAGCCTTTCGGCGCCCTGGATGAAGTGACCCGCGCCGACATGCAACAACTGCTGCTCAAGGTGATCGCCGAGCACAACACGGCGGCGGTGCTGATCACCCACGACATTGATGAAGCCCTGCTGCTCTCCGAGCGGATTCTGCTACTGGGTCACAGCCCGGCGCGGACCCTCGGCGAGTGGCGTATCGACCTGCCTCAGCCGCGTGCCGAGCTGGTCGAGGAACTGGGCGCCCTGCGTATCGAGATTCTCAAGACCCTTCGGCGGGCCAGCCGCACCTCACCCCATCACTCTTTGCTCGAAACGTCGGAGATGATTCATGTGCCTGGATGACTTCACCCACACACGTCGTGACTTCCTCAAACTCAGCGCCCTGCTGACCGCCGGCGGCGCCTTGCCGCTGCTCAACAGCCTGCAAGCCCGTGCCGCTTCCGAGCCCGACGCCCCGGTGCGGATCGGCTACCTGCCGATCACCGACGCCACGCCGCTGCTGGTGGCGCATAACAACGGCCTGTTCGAAGCCGAAGGTATCCAGGCCGAGCGTCCGGTACTGCTGCGCAGTTGGGCCCAAGTGATCGAGGCGTTTATTTCCGGACAGGTCAACGTGATTCACCTGCTGTCGCCGATGACCGTCTGGGCGCGCTACGGCAGCAAGGTGCCGGCCAAGGTGGTGGCCTGGAACCATGTCGGCGGTTCCGGCCTGACTGTGGCGCCGGGCATTACCGCGGTCAAGCAACTGGGCGGGCAGTCAGTGGCGATTCCGTTCTGGTACTCGATCCACAACGTGGTGGTCCAGCAACTGTTGCGCGACAACGGCCTGCAACCGGTGAGCAAGGCGGCCAACAGCGTACTGGCGGCCAACGAGGTCAACCTGGTGGTACTGCCACCTTCGGACATGCCGCCGGCCCTGGCGAGCAAGCGCATCGCCGGCTATATCGTCGCCGAGCCGTTCAATGCCCTGGCCGAGGAGTTGAAGGTCGGCCGGGTGCAGCGCTTTACCGGCGATCTCTGGCGCAATCACGCCTGCTGCGTGGTGTTCATGCATGAGCAGGACCTGAACAACCGCCCCGAATGGTCGCAGAAGGTGGTCAATGCCATCGTCAAGGCCCAGCTCTGGACCCGCGACAACCGTGCCGAGGCGGCCCGATTGCTGTCCAAGGACGGCGCCAACCGCTATACCCCGCACACCCCGCAGGTACTCAATCGCGTGTTGCTGCCCAATGCCGCCGACCGCGACGCCTACCTGGCCAGCGGCGCGATCCAGCACGGCAATTGGGACGAACAGCGTATCGACTTCCAACCGTATCCGTTCCCCAGCTACACCGAGGAACTGGTCAAGCGCCTGAAGAACACCCTGATCGAGGGCGACAAAGGGTTCCTCGCCGGTCTCGATCCACAGCAGACTGCCCGCGACCTGGTGGATGACCGTTTCGTGCGCAACAGCCTGGCGGCGGTAGGGGGGCTCAAGGCCTTCGGCTTGCCGGACAGCTTTGAGCGCAGCGAGGAGTTCGGCATTTGAGCGGCAAGCCTTCCTCATCGCTCCTGCATTGGGGGCTGGGCGCGGCGGGATTGCTCTGCCTGTTACTGCTCTGGTGGCTCGGCGTGCACCTGTTCGGCAGCCCCGACGGACTGTCGGCGCGCTTCTCGCCGGAAGCGACGCTGACCAGCCTGGTGGAATTGCTCGGGCGTGCCGAACTGTATGAAAACGTGCTGGTCAGCCTCAAGCGCATTTTGATCGGGTTGTTGCTGGCCCTGCTGGTCGGCGTGCCGCTGGGCTTGCTGATCGGCAGCTATCGCCACCTGGAGGCGGCGACCACCCCGGCGTTCCAGTTCCTGCGGATGATCTCGCCGCTGTCCTGGATGCCGGTGGTGGTGATGCTGATGGGGGTAGGTGACCAGCCGATCTATTTCCTGCTGGCCTTTGCCGCCGTCTGGCCGATCCTGCTCAACACCGTGGCCGGGGTGCGCCAGCTCGATCCGCGCTGGTTGCAACTGAGCCGCAGCCTCAGCGCGACCCGCTGGGAAACCCTGCGCCAGGTCATCCTGCCGGGTGTGCTCGGCCATGTGTTGACCGGCGTGCGGTTGTCCATCGGGATTCTCTGGATCGTGCTGGTGCCTTGCGAAATGCTCGGGGTCAGCGCCGGGCTCGGCTACTTTATCCTCGATACCCGTGATCGCCTGGCCTATTCGGAACTGATGGCCATGGTGCTGTTGATCGGCGTACTCGGCTTTTTACTCGATGCCCTGGCGCGAGGCCTGCATCGGCGTTGGGCGCATGCCTGAGGCTATCTTCTCAATTTATAGGGAATTTACATTACTGTAACATTTTGAAATGTATAATCCCGCGCTGAACCACTCCCTCACGTTTCAACCGCCACCCCCAGGAGATTCGAACTTGGACCCTGCCCATTCTCGGTGGGCCACGTAGCGGGATTTACAATGGGATGCCGCCGGTGCGCAGCCGTCGCCCCGGTATCCAGTCTGTAGCGTTCAGTACGTGGCCTTGCCTCGACGATTTTCCAACCACTTCTTCAGGATGTGCTGTGCTTAGACTGCCGGCGCCGTCTCGCTTCGTGCGTTTGTACCCTGAAGTCCGTGGGCCTGTATTTCAGAACGCTGCTGGAATCATTGACGATGAATAAAGTATTACGCCATTACATCCCGGCCAGTACCCGGCGCTTGCTGCCCAATCGCTGGGACCTGATCGCGCTGCCGCTGGTGGTGGGTTTCCTGCTGTTTTTCTCGATCGGCGCACGGGAAACCTGGGCACCGATCTCGACCCTGCAGAGCCAGGTGATCTCCCTCGACCCGGCCAACCTGCCGGAATATGCGATACGCACCACCCTGCGGATGCTCGCGGCGATGGTCGCGGCGTTGGTCTTCACCTTTCTCTATGGGACCCTGGCGGCCAAGAGCAAGCGTGCCGAAAAGCTGCTGGTGCCAGTGCTGGATATCCTCCAGTCGGTGCCGGTGCTGGGTTATATCTCGTTCACCGTGACCTTCTTTCTCCTGCTGTTTCCGGGGCGGGTGCTGGGCGCCGAGTGCGCGGCGATCTTTGCAATCTTCACCAGCCAGGCCTGGAACATGACGTTCAGCTTCTACCAGTCGCTGCGCATGCTGCCGCGCGACCTGACGGAAGTCTCCGAGAGTCTGCAACTGTCCGGCTGGCAGAAGTTCTGGAAACTTGATGTACCGTTCGCCATGCCCGGGTTGATCTGGAACATGATGATGAGCATGTCCGGCGGCTGGTTCTTCGTGGTGGCTTCGGAAGCGATTACCGTCGGTGACAAGACCATCACCCTGCCGGGCATCGGTTCCTACCTGGCCACCGCCATCGAGCAGCGTGACCTCACCGCCGTGGGTTATGTGATCCTGGCGATGGTGGTGGTGATCCTGGTCTACGATCAGTTCCTGTTCCGCCCGTTGGTGGCCTGGGCCGACAAGTTCCGCATGGAAGACACCGCGGCCCAGGGCGGCGCGCCGGAGTCCTGGGTGCTCAACCTGATCCAGCGGACCCGGGTGATCCAGCGCCTGATCCGGCCGCTGTCGCGTGCTATCACGCGTATCGGTCATCTGCGCCTGAGCCTGCCGCGGGTCAAGGCCCGGGTAAGTACGCCCAGCCCATCGACCTCACGGGTGATCGACTGGGTCTGGGGCTTGTTCATCGGTTTGCTCGCGGCGTATGCGCTGTATCACATCTTTATCTATGTCAGCAGCGAAGTGACCTTCGCCGATGTCGGCGAGGTTATCGGCCTGGGGGCGATCACGTTGCTGCGGGTGACCTTGCTGATCGCCGTGGCTTCGCTGATCTGGGTACCGCTGGGGGTGATGATCGGCCTGCGTCCGCACCTGGCCGAGAAGATCCAGCCATTGGCGCAGTTCCTCGCCGCGTTTCCGGCGAACCTGCTGTTCCCGGTGTTCGTCATCGTGATCCTGCACTTCAACCTGAACCCGGATATCTGGCTGAGCCCGCTGATCGTGCTCGGTACCCAGTGGTACATCCTGTTCAACGTGATCGCCGGCGCCAGTGCCTTTCCCAACGACTTCCGCGAAGCCGCCGCGAACTTCCATATCCGTGGCTGGCAGTGGTGGCGCAAGGTCATGTTGCCGGGGATTTTCCCGTATTACGTGACCGGCGCGATCACCGCCTCCGGCGGTGCGTGGAACGCCAGTATCGTTTCCGAGTTTGTTTCCTGGGGCCAGGACAAGGTCGTGGCCCATGGCCTGGGCGCGTATATCGCGCAGACCACGGCGGCCGGCGACTTTCCGAAAATCACCCTGGGCGTGGTGGTCATGTCGGTCTTCGTGGTGGCCTTCAACCGTTTGCTCTGGCGACCGATGTACGCCATCGCCGAAAACAAACTTCGTCTGAACTAATTCCGAGCCGCTCTTATGAACAGTCATATCGAATACACCAGCAGCGCCCGCGAAATCTACTCGCTCACCAACGTGAGCAAGGGCTTTGGCAATGGCAAGGATGAGCGTCAGGTACTCAGCGAAGTCGACCTGCACCTGCACGAAGGCGAAGTGGTCGGGCTGCTGGGGCGCTCGGGCTCCGGCAAGTCGACCTTGCTGCGGATCATTGCCGGGCTGATCCAGCCGACTTCCGGCGAAGTGCTCTACAACGGCGAAACCCTGGACGGCCCGGCCAAGGGCGTGGCGATGGTGTTCCAGACCTTCGCCCTGTTTCCCTGGCTGACCGTGCTGGAAAACGTCGAGGCCGGCCTGCAGGCGTTGCAGGTCGAACCCAAGGAAGCGCGCAAGCGCGCGTTGGCGGCGATCGACCTGATCGGTCTCGACGGTTTTGAAAACGCCTACCCGCGTGAATTGTCCGGTGGTATGCGCCAGCGCGTGGGCTTTGCCCGTGGCCTGGTGGTCAACCCGACCTTGCTGCTGATGGACGAGCCGTTTTCCGCCCTCGACGTGCTCACCGCGGAAAACCTGCGTACCGACCTGCTGGAGTTGTGGAGTGGCGGGCAACTGCCGATCAAGTCGATCCTGATCGTGACCCACAACATCGAGGAAGCGGTGCTGATGTGCGACCGCATCCTGGTGCTGTCGTCCAACCCCGGGCGCGTGGTGGCGCAGATCAAGGTGCCGTTCGCTCACCCGCGCAACCGCCTGGACCCGATCTTCCGCAAGATGGTCGACGATATCTACGCGTTGATGACCAACCGCCGCAGTGCCGACGAACGCACCGGCAAGGCCGAGCTGCAACTGGGCAGCCGCCTGCCGGAAGTGCCGACCAACCTGATGGCCGGTCTGATCGAAGCCCTGGCGGCCGAGCCGTATCATGGCCACGCCGGCTTGCCGAATGTGGCCGAGCGCTTGCTGCTGGAGGTCGACGACCTGTTCCCGGTGGCCGAGATGCTCGAGCACTTGGGCTTTGCCGAACTGCGCGGCGCCGATATCAAGCTGACCGACTCGGGCAAGCGTTTCGCCGAGGACGGTACCCAGGAACGCAAGGTGATGTTTGCCGAGCACCTGCTGCGCACCGTGCCCCTGGCGGCGCGGATTCGCCAGGTATTGCAGGAACGTAACGGGCACTGGGCGCCACGGGTGCGTTTCGAGCAGGAACTGGAAGATTCCCTCAGCGAAGACTTCGTCGAGCAGACCCTGGAAAGCGTGATCAGCTGGGGCCGTTATGCCGAGATCTTCTCCTACAACGACACCACCGAAACCTTCAGCCTGGAAGACGTGGAAGGCGAGATCTGACACCTGTGGGAGCGAAGCTTGCCCGCGAAGCTTTTGGCGATCTTGAGGGCTCCTTCGCGAGCAAGCTCTGCTCCTACAGGTTTCGCGCTGTCCGGGCCTGTTTGTAGCCGACTGCGAACCCTTCGCAGATCCGGGATATCCGAAGTTTTCACTTGGCCGTGACAGATCGGGTACATGCCGAGGAACAATCTCTGCCTTGCCTCCGGTTGTTTCGCAGGCGGGCCAGTTTGAAGGGTCGAGACAGTAAGTCGTAGTGAAGCGTGTGCCGGTCGCGGTCATGACCGGACACGTCTACTGATCCCAACTTAAGGAGAGTCCGATGTCCATCGGCGCAATTCCGGCTGCAAACCTTGCTTCTGTGCGTATTGCCGGCCAGTCCCAGGCGACCCCGACACCCGCGCAAAATACCTCCACCACCGCCAGCACCACTACCACCGCCAACGTGGCCACCGATGCCTTGAAAGAGGCCACCGAAACCGCCGCACAAACCGCCCAGGAAGCCAGCCATGGCGACCGCGTGGCGCAGAAGCTGGTGCAAAAGCACCTGCTTCACAACGCCACGGCCACCGCCGCGCCGAAAGCCGTTTCCAACGGCAGCGGCCAGCCGATCGGGGAAACCATCAGTACCAAGGCGTAAACCGCTCGGACACGGCTGCATCAGTCAGCCCGGCCGGTACCGGGTTGACTGCCGCCGGGTGTTACCGTTTCAGATATGCAAACCGGCCAGGCCGCCGAGCACCACGCTGATACCCGCGGCGGTGTAGGCCAGGCGCTTGAGCCATTCCTTGCGGGTCAGCAGGGTGATCGCCGCCAGCGAAATGGCAATCTGGATCGCCGTCATCGCCTGGGCCCAGCGATGGTGCTGGTGCAGGACCTGCTCGGACTTGTCATCCCACTCGCGACTCTTGGCTTCCAATTCCTCGGCTTTCTGCCGCACGACTTCCTTTTCCTTCTTGTAGCGCTCGACCTCGGCCGTGTAATGCGCGGCATCCAGGCCCGGGATATGGCTGGCCATCTCCGAGAGGTTCTGCCGGCTGGACTTGGCCTGGTAGTAGTTCCACTGGTTGGCGGCTTCGGTCTTGAGGATCGCGGCGTTGTTCTTGTCCATCGCCGCTTCGCTTTCGGTGGAGCCCGCCTGGTAGCTGAGCATGGCGCCAATGGTGGCCATGATCGCGGTCATCACCGCGATCCGGCTGGCAAAACCGTCGCCGCGGGCTTGGGCGTGTTCGGTGGCATGTTCGACGTGTTTTTCGTGAGGGCTTGGGACTTCGAAGTTTTCAGTCATCAGGGCGGATCTTTGGGTGAAAAGGGGCGGGGGCAAAGTGTAAAGCGAGCGCTGGCAGAAGGCTCTCTCTCATTGATGAATATTCGAATACGCGGCCGGGGAGGCGTTCGCCGAAGGCCGCTCTTCTTGCAGGTGGAGGGTCTTCAAAGGGATCTCCAGGGTGAACAACGCGCCCTTGCCCGGCCCGTCGCTGTGCACGTAGAGGCGGCCTTCCATCTCGATCGCCGCCAGGGCGCAGCTGTGCAGGCCGAAGCCGTGGCCGTCCTTGCGAGTGGTGAAGCCGTGGGTGAAGATCTTCCCGATGTTCTCCACCGCGATGCCTTCGCCCTCATCCTTGACGCTGATGCGCAAGGTCTTGCCATCGACCACCCGTACGCCCAGGGTGATGTCCCGCTCGCGGTTGCTCAGGTCGGACACCGCGTACTTGGCGTTGCTGATCAGGTTGATCAGGATCAGCAGCAGGCGGTGCTTGTCGCCGAGGATGATCGGTACCGGCTGGTAGTCCTTGAGCACCGTGACCTTGTGCCGGTTCAGGGCGCCTGAGTTCATGCGCAGGGCATCTTCGAACAGATCGGTGATGTTCACCGGCTCCAGCAACTTGGCCGCGCCGGCATAGGATTGCTGGGTGGCGACGATTTCCTTGATGTGGTCGACGCTTTTGCTCAGTTGTGCCAGCTCCTGGACGATTTCCGTCTGTTCGGTGGCGATGGCCGCGGCCAGTTGGTTGAGGTAGGCGGGCAGCAGTTGGCCTTTCTCATCACGACTGACAAAGTCCCCCAGGTCAGCGCTGTGTTCGTTGATCAACTGCACCACCTTGGTCAGGCCCTGGGCCTTGCTGGAACGGATCCTGCGGGTGACCAGGTCGGCGGAGATATTCACGCTGTTGAGCACGTTGCCGACGTTGTGCAGGACATTGGTGGCAATTTCCGCCATGCCCGCCGTGCGGGCGGTGTCCATCAATTCGCTTTGCGCCTCCTTGAGCTCGCGGGTGCGTTCTTCGACCCGTTGTTCAAGGCGTTCGTTGGACAACTGCAGGGCGCTGTTCATCTGGTTGATCAGCGCATAGCTGCGCAGTTGGCGAATGATCAGGTAGAACACCAGCATGGCCATGAGGGCCGCGCAGACACTGAGATAGATCAGGTATTGGCGGTCCTGCAGCTCCGCGCGTCGCTGGATTTCATTGAGCAGTTCGTTGATGCCGTCCAGGCTGGGGGCGACCGGGATGAAGCCAATGCGGTCGAGCAGGTCATTGACCAGGGGTTGCTCGCGCACCACCACGTTGGCCTGGTCGATCAACTTGTCGATGGACGGGCTCAAGGTCGCCGGCAAGCTGCTTTTCTGCGCCGCCAGGTGCTGGATCTGCCGTTCGATCTTGTCGGCTTTGCCATTCGATACGTGTTGCGCATATTCCAGCGCGCTCAAGGTCAGTTTCGAGGCGCTGTAGAGCACGCTCAGGGTTTCCACCGGGTGTTCGACGCTGAAAGGTTCCAGGTCGGCCTGGATACCGTCTTCGATGGCCGACAGGGTTTCCAGGTCATCGCGCAAGGCGGTGTTGTGGGCCTGGAACTGCTCGATCAGCTTGTTCTTTTCCGCCGTGGCGTCCAGGTAGGCTTTCTTGCGCGCCTGCCAGATGCCGGAGTTGTCCAGGTAGCTGTTCTGCGCAACCAACTGGTCCCAGCGCCGGCTGGACTCCGCGATGGGGCCGGCCAGCAGGTTGTAATTGTATTCGTCGCTGATCCGGGTCTTGAGCAGCTTGGCGTCGAGCCTGGAGTCCAGTTGCTTGAGCTGGCGGATCAGGTCGCGGGACTCGAAGTAGGTGGAGGTTTCCCGGGAAAAGGCCTTGAGCAGCAGGAATGCCAGGAGGCTGACGAGAATGACAAACAGGGTGACCAGCGCCGCACTTCTGTATCGGCTCCATCGCATCATGGCGTACTTCCTGGTTACGGTTGACGGGGCGGCCTGGGGCTCTTTTCGCAAAGTGTAGTGCCGCTGCGTCTGCAAGTGCTGGAAAAGTGTCATTTCTTTGCATGGGTGGCGCTCCCGGGGTGGGCCTCCAGGGGGGGCATCAACTGCAGTTGCTGGCGGTACTCGTCGGTGATCTGCCGGGCCTCGCTGTTGCCGGTGATCACCCGCGGCGTGATCAGCACGATCAGTTCCGAGCGGCCGTGCTGGCGCTGGGTGTTGCCGAACAACCATTGCAGGCCGGGGATCCGCCCCAGGTACGGCACGCTGTTGTCGGTGCCGGTTTCGTTCTGCTTGATCAGCCCGCCGAGCAGGATGGTCTGCCCGCTTTGCACCGCCACCTGGGTCGCGACGGCGCGGGTGGAGATGGTCGGGTTGCCGTTGGCATCGACGGTGCTGCTGGCATCGCTGACCTGTTGCTGGATATCCATGTACACCAGGCCGCCGGGATTGATGCGCGGGACGACGTCGAGGATGACCCCGGTCTGGACGTACTGCACCGAGCTGGTGATGCTGTTGGAGCCGCTGGTATTGATGGTGGTCTGGTTGATCGGAATATTGTCGCCGACCTGGATCTGCGCCTGCTGGTTGTTCATCACCACCAGCGAAGGCGCCGACAGCACCCGGGTACTGCCGTTGGTTTCCAGGGCGTGCAGGGCTACTTGCAGGTTGTTGCTGACAAACGAGTAGAACAGCGCGTCCGTGGCGCCCAGGCCGGCGCCACCCCGGCCCAGCGCGGCCTGGTTGCCGGAGGCATTGGCGATGCCGGTGGTCGTCGAGTTGCCGGCCAGGCGTGCGAGGTACCACTGCACACCGAGGTTCAGCGAGCCGGTCAGGCCGACTTCGAGAATCCGCGTCTCGATCTGCACCTGCAGCGGCGGGTTGTCGAGCCGCTGGATCGCCGACTGGATCTCGGCCCATTGGGTCGGCCGGCTGCGCACCAGCAACTGGTTGCTGCTTTTCTGCGCGGTGATGCGCACCGAGTTGGTCGGGTTGTTCGCATTGAGCGGCGCGCGTGCGGTATTCGCCTGCCCCGGCGGGCCGAGCTGCAAGTCGTCGCTGGTCTGTCCCGGCGCGATGCCCGCCGGGCTGCTCAGCGGTGGTGGCAGGCCCTGGGTGCCGCCAGTACCGCCGGACAAGCCCGGGTTGCTGGCGGCGGAGCTGCCCAGGCCGGAGCCGAAACCGTTGCTGTTCAGGGTCACGGTGCGCAGCCCCGGCGCGACTTGCGCCGCGGCCTCTTCGGTAACCGCCTCGTCGCTATAGATCTGGCGCAGGTAACGGGCCAGGTCCGTGGCCTTCATGTTGCGCACGTCATACACATACATCTGCGGTTCGTCGCCGCCGCCCTGGTCGATGGTGTCGATCCAGCGACGTACATCGTTGAGGTACTCCGGTTGCGGCGAGATGGCGACAATCGCATTGGTCCGCTCGATGGGCAGGAAGCGCAGCATGCCGGCCAGCGGCGTACCGCTCTGGGCACCGAACAGCCGCTCCAGCTCGGGCATCAGTTGGCTGACATTGGCGCGCTTGAGGCCGAACACGCCGATGGACATGCCTTTGAGCCAGTTGACGTCGAAGGTGTCGATGGTTTGCTGGTAGTTGTTCAATTCGTCCGGCGTACCGGCCATCACCAGCACGTTGCGCGAAGTGTCGATGGCGAGGAAGGCACTCTCCCGGGCAAACGGCTTGAGCAGCTTCTGCATCTCCAGCGGCGAGATGTACTCCAGCACGAAAAAGCGTGCGGTCAGGCCGCTGCCCGGTTCCGGGATCGACTGCCGGGGCGTGAGCTGGCCGGCGACCGCCTGGTTGGCCGGGAGGATCAGGTAGCGTTCGCCCTGGCGGATGATTGCGTTGTTGGTCCAGGACAGCAGGGTTTCGAGAATGGAAAACGCCTGGGCCTTGTCCACCGGACGGGAGGTCGAGAAGGTCACTTCACCGCTCACCCCCTGGCCGATGCTGTAGTTCTCCTTGAGCACATCGCCGAGGATGGTATTGACCACCGCCTGGATCGGCACGCCGGCAAAGTTGAACAGCGTACTGTTGTCGCCCTGGGTTGCTGTGGGGGGCCTGGGTGGGGGGCTGCTGCGTGCCACCAGGCTCTGGCTGCCGCGGATGATCTGTGATCCCGAGGCGGGCGCTGCCAGGGGCGCGGTAGTAACGCCGGCACGTGGCATCGCCGGTGCCAGGGGCGGGCGATCCGCCCCGGTGCCAGACAGGCCGTCGCGGACCAGTTGCTCGTCATGCACATCGTCATCGCTCACCGGCGCTATGCAGCCCGAGAGCAGGATGAGGCTGAGAAGGCAGGGGTAGACGGCACGTTCGCTCACGTTGATTCATCCTTGTACGGCTCGCTGCCGGGCTGCGCAGTGGTCTTTAATGCACGGCCGTGGCCGGCAGTTTCAACACGGGAAGGCTCAGTTCCTGCTGGCTGGACTTGAAGCTCAGGGACACGCTCTGCGCGGTGATCCGCTCGATCCGCCAGCCATTGGGCAAGGTTTGGCCTTCGGCGACGCTCAGGCTCTTGCCGTCCTTGGTCTTGAACAGTGCCTTATGCAAGTCCGCGGAGATGGCGATGCCATTCAGTGAAAAACCGGCGAGCGACTGGGTATCGTGTTCGCCCCTGGCCAGCGGTTCGGCCGGGTCGGGCTTGCGATCGCGGTTGAACAGCGAGCGCTCCCAGATCCCGGCATAGGACGCCAGCGCCGGGGCGTCTTCGGCCGTCACCGATGTGACCGGCGAGGGCGGCGCGGTATGGGCCGGTTCGGGGTACCACTCGATTCCCGCGCCCAGCCCCTCGAACAGGGCGAGGCAGAGGGCCGCCAGCGCCACCACCAGGACGCCCAGCCACATTGTCAGCCGGCCCGGGATTTTCATGTCGCCGGCTCCCCTTTGCCGGCCGGCGGACGCTGGACCGGAGGGTTGTCCAGATAGGCGCCGATCTGCAGTTGCACCGCCAGGCGGTGATTGGCGTCGGGACCGGGCATGGGGTTGCGGCGAATACTCAGGGTTTCGACAAACAGCGCCAGCGGCTGGTTTTCCAGCTTATAGAGCAGGCTGGCCAGGGGTTCGATGGCGCAATCGAGGTTGATGCTGACCTTGACCTGGCGGTACGGCGCGCTGTCGCCGGGCGGGATCGGCATGCGATTGGTCATGGTGCAGCCACCGCCCTCGGGCGCCAGGCCCTGCAGTTGGCTGGCCACCTCTTGCATGAGTTGCGCGGTGGCCGCGCCGGCATCGGCGTCCGGCAGCAGTCCGGCATTGCTATGCGGCGCGTTGGCGGCTTGCGCCAGCTGGGCTTCGAGGAGCGGCCGCTGGAGCTCCAGCGCCTGGTAGCGTTGCTGCTCGGCCCGCAGGGTGTGCATGTCCGCGCTGATCGACTGTAAAGGCGCGGTAAACCACCAGTGGATAGCGATGAAATAGGCCGCGATCAGGCCCAGTGCGGCCAGGAGCCAGGCCGCGACCCGTTGCTCACGGCGTGTCAGGCGCAGGGGCATGGCGCTCCTCCCGGGAACTCAACTGGGCGGTCAGGTTGAGTCGGTCCTGGCCGGTGCTGGCGTCGGCTTGAATCCCCCCCTGGAACTGCAGGTTCCGCAAGTGGCCGCAGGCTTTCATCTTGCCGATCAGCTCGCCGGCCTGGCTGCTTTGCGCGCTGAGGGTCAGGGTGCCCTGGGCATCGATGTCCAGCTGTTCCAGCCAGGTATCGGCGGGGATACAGGCGCTCAGTTCCCGCAGCAGCTCGGTCCTGGGCAGCGCCAGGGCCCTTTGCGTTTGCACATAGCGCCCGGTGTCGAGGGTGTCGTTGAGTTGCTGGCGCAGCCCCTGGATCTGCTGGCTGGCGCTGCGCAGCGCGCTGACCTCGGCGGTCATGGCGTCCAGGGCCGACTGGCGGTTATGCAGCCACAGCAGCATGGCCACCAGCAGCAGGCCGACACCGAGCAGGGCCAATCCGAGCCTTAGCCGCCGGGCCGGATGCCGCTCCTGGGGCCGACGCTGGGCGGGCAACAGGTTGACCTGCAGGCGCGCGCCGTTGCGATCCAGCGCGTCGATGGCATCGATACGCAGGCCGTTGCGCGCCGCTTCATCGAGGATCGCGTCGATGCGCTCGCGCAGGGCGACCACCAGGGTCAGCTCGAACACCGGCTTGGTGCGGTCTTCGCGCGGCTCGCACAGCGTATCGAAATAGACCTGGGCGGCCTTGAACGGGGTGTACTTGTCCATCTCGAAGGCCAGCGCCGCGTGGGCCTGCGCGGCGGCGGCGAGGGGCAGTTGCACGCGGCTGAGCAGGACCTGTTCGCAGGGCATCAGCAAGATCCGGCGCCGGGCCGGGTCGGTGTACCCGGGGGACTGGGGCAGGGCGTCTTCGGGCCAGTGCAGTAACTGCTCGTGCTGCGACGACTCCAGGCGTTCGCGCCAGCGCCGCGGCAGGCCGCCAATCAGCTCCCGCCGCCACCAGCGCAGGAACGCCGGTAGCCGCGAGGCCTGCCAGTATTGTTCCAGCTGCGCTGTCGCGGCCCGCAGGGGGCCGGGCCAGGGCCGTTCAAGTGCCTTCATTCCTGCCACCGCAACACGCGATAGAGTTGCGTGCCCTGGGCCTGTGGATCGAGGACGAAAGTCACATCCAGGTTCGCGGAAAATGGCGCCACCCGCACTGCCCGGATCCGTGCGCTGTAGATCGCCCCGGCGGGGCTTTCGAGCACGGGCGCCGGCAGCTTGAGCGCGGCTCGCAGCGGCGCCGTGGCATAGCTCGGATCCGGCTCGGCGAGGCCGGTCCAGATCGTCAGGTTCGGCGCCAGTCGCGCATAGAGCGTGCGATCCATGGCGGCGAACACCTGCAGTTGCTCGACCGCCCACAACGGATTGTCGCCGGTCCGGTGGGCCAGCAGTTCCCGGGTCAGTTTGCGGCCTTGGGCGGGGCTGGCGCCCAGATACCCCAGCACCTGGTTGAAGGCTTCGGCGGGCACCTGGTTGAGGTCCAGCTTGCCGCGTTCGCTGTGCAACTCGACGGTCAATTGCGCGTCGTCGACGTTCAACTGATAGCGGCGCCCGTCGGCGATCATCCCCGGTACCTTGGCCGACAGGCTCCGCACCACCAGCGCCAGGCCGGATTCGGCGGCGAGCAGGGCGCGGGTATGTTGCAGGGCATAGGCACTCTGGCGGTTTTCCAGGCGCACCGTGCCCACCACCACGGCCATCATCAGGCTCAACAGCGCCAGGGCCCAGAGCGCCAGCACCAAGGCCGCCCCGCGTTGGCCGTTCATCGCGAGACCTGTGCGTCATCGAGGCCCTGGCTCATGCGCAGGGCCACCACCAGCGGCGGCCAGGGGATGGGGCCACGGGCCTGCAACTCGACGCGTATCGCCAGTGGCAGGCGTTCCGGCCAGGGCCAGCGGGGCAGCCAGCCAGTGGGCTGGGAGCGTTCGTCCAGGCCACGGTAGCTCAACTGCCAGCTGTCCAGGTGCGGCAGCAGGATCTGCGGTTCGCCCCAGGCCCGCAGGCCCTGGGTGTCGATCTGGAAGAACGCCACTTGCAGGTCCTTCGACCCATAGCTGTTCGCCACCAGGGAGAACGCCTGCAGTTGCAGGCCACCGGCCAGTCGCGGTGGTAGCGGGGCGACGAAGCGCATCTGTTGCGGTTCGCCTTCGAACACCTGGCCGAGGTTGGCCGCGTCATGCAGAAACACCTCCGGATAGGCCTGTTGCGCGGAATTTCTGAGGAAATCCTGGGCCGAGCGGACCTCGTTCAGGCGGTTGGAATAGCGTTCGCCGAGGTCCTGGGTGCGGTTGCTGGCGGTCAGCGCCGAGGCGATCAGCACCATCAACAGCCCGAGCAGGCTCAGGGCAACCAGCACTTCCAGCAAGGTGAACCCCCGTGGCCGTGCTTTCATGGCGTGGCTCCCGGGACGTGGCCCTGGGCACGCCAGGTGACGAAGTGTTCCTCGCGGCGGCCCTGTTCCAGCACCAGTTCCAGCCGGTAGAGGTCCACCGGCGGCGTGCCGGGTTGCGCGGTGGCGGTCAGTTGCCATTGCACCTGTGCCAGGCGACCCTGCCATTGTCCTGGCTTGAGCCGTTTGCGGCTCTGTTCGTCGAACAGGGTCTTGGCCAGCAGCGCCATGCGTGTGCTCTGCTCGTCGCGCAACAGGGCTTGGGTGCTGCTGCCCAGGGCATTGAGGTACGCGGTGAAGCCGATGCTCAGCACGACCACAGCGGCGAGCATTTCCAACAGGGTGAAACCGCCTTGGGCCGGTGTTGTCATGGGCTGACACCGTCCTGCCAACTGACCTTGCCGGTCAGCCAGGCGATATCCACCCGCCAATGCTCCGGACCGCGTTCCAGGTAGACGTTGCCGCCGCTGGAGCCGCCGTCCGGATAGAACTCGATCACCCCGTCGCGGGATGACGACAGCTCGGCGGCGCTGGTCAGGCGCAGGTGCATGCCGGCGGGCAGGAAATGCGCGGCCTGGCCCGCGGCCCGGTAGCTATTGTGGATCAGGTCGAAGTGCAGGGCGGCCGGCTGGCCGCTCAGCAC
Source organism: Pseudomonas sp. MWU13-2105 (assembly GCF_023242315.1). Classification (GTDB taxonomy): domain Bacteria; phylum Pseudomonadota; class Gammaproteobacteria; order Pseudomonadales; family Pseudomonadaceae; genus Aquipseudomonas. The sequence goes on along the minus strand of NZ_JALLIY010000021.1, from coordinate 60,490 downwards.
GGCCTGGCTGCGTACGTTGCGCAACGCCAGGCTCAGGTCGCGCTTGGCCTGGCGCTCACGGGCATTCTCCAGGCCGCCGGCGACACTGTGGGCGAGCAGGCTGGCGCCGATCGAGATGATCAGGATCACCGCCAGCAGCTCCAGCAGGGTAAAGGCCCGGGCACCGCGCAGCTTGGCCATGATTATTCCCAGTTGCCCAGGTCGGCGTTGTAGCCGTCGCCGCCGGGTTGCCCGTCCTTGCCGTAGAAAATCAGGTCGAAAGGACTGTGCGCACCGGGATAGCGGTAACCGAACGAATGGCCGTAAGGGTCCAGCAGATCGCTGGGCTTGGCGTAGGGGCCGTTCCAGTTATGCACGTTGACGGGCGCGTTGGTCAGGTCGACCAGGTCCCTGGGCGGGGTGCCGATGTCCAGGGCATAGCTTTCTATCTTCATCGACAGGCTGGCCAGTTGCGCCTTGCCGGCGCCGTACTTGCCCTTGTCGACATTGGCCCCGACCTGGCGCACGACGATGGTCGCGACCACGCCGAGGAGGACGATCACCGCGAGCATCTCCAGCAGGGTGAAACCTTGGTGGCGGTAACGCAGCGAACGACTGGCGATCATGGCGGCTTCCTTTCAGAGGTTATTGGTCAAGCTCATCAGCGGCAGCATGATGGCCAGCATGATCAGCCCGACCAGGGCGGCCATCACCAGGGTCAGGGACGGCACCAGGGCGGCGAGCAGGCGGTCGATATGACGCTTGGCCTCGGCGTCGAAAATGCTCGCCACCTTGAGCAGCAGGCGGTCGAGTTGCCCGGACTCCTCGCCGACCTGGATCATCTGCAGTGCCAGTTCCGGGAAAGTCGCGCTGGCTTCCATGGCCGTCGACAACCGGCTGCCATCCTTGACCCGGACGATGGTCTGCGCCACCGCGTCGCGGAGCACCTGGTTGCGGCAGACCTGGCGGGCGATATCGAAGGCGCTGATCAACGCCACGCCCTGGCTCAGCAGGGTGCCGAGGGTATGCGCCAGGCGCGCGGTTTCCAGGCGCAGCAGCAACGGCCCGATGACCCAGGCGCGCAGCATCAGGCGATCCCATTGCCGGCGACCTGCTGGCGTATGCAGGCGGCGGGCGAGCCAGCCGAGCAGCACGGCCATGCCCCCGAGCAGGTAGAGGATGTCGTTGCCGAGGAACTGGCCGAGGGCGAGGATCGCCGCAGTGACCAGCGGTACCGGCACCCCCAGGTCGCTGAAGATCGGCACGAATTGCGGCACCACATAGGCCAGCAGCAGGACCAGAGAGCCGAGCACACCGAGCAGCAGGAAGGCCGGGTAGATCAGCGCATTGAGCACCTCGCCGCGGACTTTGCGCAGCCGTTCCAGATAGGTCGCCAGTTGCCCGAGCGTCTCGCCCAGCGCGCCGCCGGCTTCCCCGGCGCGCACCAGGCTGAGGTACAGCGGCGAGAATGGCGGACCCTCTAGGGCCATCGCCGCCGACAACGGCTGGCCGCCCTTGACCCGCTCGCGGATGCGTTCGAGCAGGTGCCGGGCCTGGGGTTTGCCCGGTTGGCGGAGCAGAGTGCTCAAGGCCCGCTCCAGCGGTTGGCCGGCGTCCAGCAGGGTGGCGAGTTGCTGGGTGAAGCGCTCCAGCGCATCGGCATTCAGCGCCGGGCGGTTGAACCAGCTCCCGCCCGCTGCGCTGCCTGGCGCTGCCGGTTCCAGCTGCAACACCAGCAGACCGCGCTCCTGCAACTGGCTGGCGGCGCCGTCTTCGCCCTCGGCGTCGAGGGCGCCGCTGACGCGGCTGCCAGTGGGGTCCAGGGCGCGATAGCGATAGTGTTCCATGCTCAGTCGCCGCGCGTGACGCGCAGCACCTCTTCAAGGCTGGTGATTCCGGCCAGCGCCTGGCGCAAGCCGTCTTCGTAGAGGGTGCGCAGCCCGTTGTCGCGGGCCGCCTGCTCCAGCGTCGCGGCGTCGGCATGGCGCATCAGCAGCGAGCGCAGGGTGTCATTCATCACCAGCAGCTCGCTGAGCGCGCTGCGCCCGCGATAACCGTTGCCGGCGGCCTCCCGGCGCGGGCGATAGAGGCGGATCGGGCGTTCATCGGTAAAGCGCTGCAACTGATGCTCGGCCACCAGCTCCGCCGGCGCCTCGAAGCTTTCCCGCCATTCCGGGGCCAGCCGGCGCACCAGGCGCTGGGCGAGAATGCCATTGACCGCCGAGGCAATCAGGTAGCTTTCGACTCCCATGTCGAGCAGGCGGGTGATGCTCGCGGCGGCGCTGTTGGTGTGCAGGGTGGAAAGCACCAGGTGGCCGGTCAGCGCGGACTGGATAGCGATCCGGCAGGTTTCCAGGTCACGCATCTCGCCGATCATGATCACGTCCGGGTCCTGGCGCACGATGGCGCGCAGCACCCCGGCGAAGTCCAGGCCAATGCTCGGCTTGACCTGGATCTGGTTGATCCCCTCCAACTGGTATTCCACCGGGTCCTCGACGCTGATGATCTTGCGTTCGGCGGTATTCAGCCGGGCGAGGGCGGTGTACAGGGTGGTGGTCTTGCCCGAGCCGGTGGGCCCGGTGACCAGCAGGATGCCATGGGGCTGTTCGAGCACGTCGAGGAAGGCGTCGAGGCGGGCGCCGTCGAAACCCAGGCTGGGGAAGTCGAAGGACAGGCTCTGGCGGTCAAGCAGGCGCATGACCAGCGACTCGCCGAAGCTGGTGGGCACGGTGGACACCCGCAGGTCCAGCTCCTTGCCCTGTACCCGCAGCATGATCCGGCCGTCCTGGGGCAGGCGGCGTTCGGCGATATCCAGGCGCGCCATGATCTTGATCCGCGAGATCACCGCCGCCGAGGAGCTCACGGGCGGGGCTTCGGCCTGGTGCAGCAAGCCATCGACCCGGTAGCGGACATTGAGCTGGTTCTCGAAGGGTTCGATATGGATATCCGACGCGCGTTGCTCCACCGCCCGTTGCAGCAGCAGGTTGACCAGGCGAATCACTGGTGCCTCCGAGGCGAGGTCCTTGAGGTGTTCGATATCGGTCTTCTGGTTGCCGCTGTCTTCTTCCAGGTTCTCGATCAGCGTGCCCATCGCCGTGCGGCCCTGGCCGTAATAACGTTCGATCAATTGCTCGATATCGCTGCGCAGGCCGATGGACAGGCGCACCGGGCATTGGCAGGCATACTCCAGCGCGTGCAGGGCGTGGGGCTGGTTCGGGTTGGCGATCAGCACGTGCAACTCGTCGGCGGCGGCCGCCAGCGGCACCAGGCAATGCTGCTTGAGGAAGCGTGGCGCCAGCTCGGGCGGGTGTTCCAGTAGATCGGGCGCACTCGTCAGCGCCAGCAGGGGCACGCCGAGCAGGGTCGACCAGGCCTGGGCGAGGTCCAGTTCCGAGACCAGGCCCAGGCGCGACAGCAATTCGCTCGAGTCCTGCAGCGCGCCGCCATCTTGCAGCTGCCGTGCCCGGTCGAGATCGGCGGGTTTCAGGCGGCCGGCGTCGACCAGCCAGTCGACGGCGAGCTTGCCCAGGTCATGGGACATCAGGGCGTTCATGGTGCTCTCTCCAGGCTCCATGCCTGTCGGAACAGCCTGATCCCGAAGTGCCTGGGCGGCTACTGTCAGAAATGACAGTTCTGCTGACCGTTGGTCGGGAGGACTGCCCGGCGAGCAGATGTGATGGCCGATTCTGGAATGCCTGCGGATGGGGGGCTTCGAGCGGATAATAATTTTATGGAATTTGAATTGGAGTGTCGGTAAGTAATGAATGATTGGTAATAGCGCGATTGTTTGCCGGGATATTTGCAAGTGTAAGTTTTGTTATATTCGCTCGGCGCAAGCAAGTATGGGTGTTTTAGCGCGATTGTCAGGTGATGAGTTGCGGGTTTTATAAAGTTTTATTTAAGAAAGTTTGCGATTTTCTTAATCCAAGGGTAATGGTCGATTGAGAGTCTGCTCAGGTGCTGTCTGCCCAGTGCGGCAGGTTGTTCCCTATTTTTATCTTGAGTAGATCGCCATGAATATCTATACGAAGTGTCTGACCGTTGCGCTATTCGTTTTCAGTGCCCAAGCCTTTGCCCTGGACAGAAAAGACATTGCCGAAGTTATTCGCGTGGATTCCGATCCTTATGCCTGTGGCATCGTTGACGCGAAGATGACCTACAAGACCCCGAGCGGGGAGATCAAGGAGTACAAGTACAAGACTTGGGGCAGTGGCTGTTCCGGGGATTGATCTATCCAGTGTATGGAGTGGTCGTTCGATAAGCAGGTTGGATTATTGAAAGCTGTGGGTGCGGTGCTTGCTCGCGAAGCTTTTATCGACCTCAAGGGCCTATTCGCGAGCAAGCTCTGCTCCTACAAGGACCGGGGTTGACCCTGATTGAATGACATCAGGACTGTCCCGGCCCCAGGGTTTCCTACCAGAGTGGCACCACATAACTTACATAGAAGCGGTTTTCGTCTTGGATGGTCGCCCCCGTGATGTCCGGGCTTGCATGGGCATTCTGCCAACGTACGCCAAGGCCTTTCAGCTGACCGCTCGGGACGTTGTAGGCCAGCGAGATATCGCGTTCCCATTCCTTGGCATTGGGGTCGGAGGGAGTCCTGATCTGATCGCCGTGAGCGTAGGTGGCGGCAAATGCCAGGCCATCGATCCCCAGGTGGGCGAAGTCGTATTTGTACTGCGCCAGCCAGGTGCGTTCACCGGCGTGTTGGAATTTGTTCAATTGCAGGTTGGTCAGCGCCGGGGTGTCAGCGCCCGAGCCCGGGCCCTGGAGGCTGGAGCCGCTGTTCAGGCCGGAGTCCAGGTATGGGAAGTCGCTGTTGCCACTGTTTTTCTGGGCACCCAGGCCAACGGTGTGGCCGGCCAGGCTATAGCTTTCCATCAGGCTGATGGTCGACTGGTTGATCCGCCCCTTGGTCAGGCCGTTGCCGTAGTAACCGGCGGCCGCGTACTGGCTGTCGCCATCGGAGTTGCCGCCGGTACCCAGGCTGCGGTAGGCGCGCAAGTCGCTGTCGATGGCGCCGACGGGCAGGGCGTCATGCCGCTTGGCGCCGAGGAAGGCCTGTTGGTAGTAGTCCGACAGGTTCGAGTACCAGGCGCTCAGGGTGGTGCCCGGGATACCGGCGTAGTCGGCACCGCCGTAGAGGAAACGATTACTCTTCTTGGTGCCGCCGGCGGTGATCATGCCGACGTCGCCGGTTTCGTTGCGAATCTTGGTCTGGGTGATATCGCCGACGGTGAAGGTGAAGTTATCCAGGTCCTTGGACACCAGTTGCGCACCGGTGTTGGTCTGGCGGTACAGGCGGCCGTCGGTGTTGGCCAGCATCGGGTTGTTCTGGTACAGGGTACCGACGCGCAGTTCATCCTTGAGGAAACGCGCCTTGATCGTCGGGCTGAGCACGCCGAACTGATCGACGGACTTGCCGTTGTCCAGCGGAAACATACTGCCGGGGTAGCGGCCCTGGTGGGTCTTGTCGTTCAGGTCGCCGCCGGAATCGAGCTTCAGGCCGTAGAACGCTTGCAGGTCCAGGCCCAGGCCGATGGTGCCTTCGGTGTAGCCGGACTTGAAGTCGAACTGGAAGCCCTGGCCCCAATCGTGATAGCTCTTGGCCTTGGCCGTGCTGCCACTGACGCCTTGACCATCCTGGTTCAGGTAGCGGTTAAGGAGGGTCACGTCGGCGTGACTGTCATCGATGAAGTCCGCGTGGGCGTAGATCGTGACACTCGCCAGGGCGGCGCCCACTAAGGGGCTCAACAGCTTGTTCATTGGGTTCGGATCCTAGTCACAGAATTGAAATAAGAGCAGCAAACTCTTGAAACAATTAAAGGGGCGGTATGTGACAGTTCCGAGTCAAAAAACCCTTGCGGGACATGAACTTTAGTTTAATAAGAGCCTGATTTCGGTCAGGTTTTTTTCCGGCTGGAGGCCTCAAGACGGCGGCTTTCAAGGCCGCCGCCGATGTCGCTGATCAGGCTTTTTGTGCTTCCGGCAGGAACCAGTTCAGCAGCAGCGCGCAGATGCCGCCGGTGGCTACGCCGGACTCCAGCACGTTACGCAGCGCCGCCGGCATATGGGCGAGGAATTCCGGGACCTGGGAGACGCCAAGGCCCAGGGCCAGGGACACGGCGATGATCAGCAGGGCCCGACGGTCGAGGTGGATGCTGGCGAGGATATTGATCCCCGAGGCCGCCACCGCGCCGAACATCACCATGGCCGCGCCACCGAGCACCGGTTCGGGCACCGCCTGGATCGCGCCGGCCACCGAGGGGAACAGGCCGAGCAGCACCAGCATCAGGGCGATCCACTGGCCGATATGCCGGCTGGCAATGCCGGTCAACTGAATCACCCCGTTGTTCTGGGCGAAGATCGAACTGGGAAAGGTGTTGAACAGCCCGGCGAGCAGCGAGTTGGCGCCGTTGACCAGCACGCCGCCCTTGATCCTCCGCATCCACAGCGGGCCTTCCACCGGCTGGCGCGAGACCTTGCTGGTGGCGGTGACGTCGCCGATGGCTTCCAGGGACGTCACCAGGTAGATCACCAGCATCGGAATGAACAGCGCCCAGGAGAATCCGAGGCCGAAGTGCAGCGGGGTGGGGACCTGGAACAGCGCGGCCTCGTGCATGCCGGTGAAGTTCAGGCGGCCCAGGTAACCGGCCAGGGCATAGCCGGCCGCCAGGGCGATGACGATGGCGCAACTGCGCATCCACACCAGCGGGATGCGGTTGAGGACCACGATGATTGCCAGGACCACGCCGGACAGCAGCAGGTTCTCGCCGTTGGCGAAGGTGCCGTTGGCCATGGCGCTGAAACCGCCGCCCATGCTGATCAGGCCGACCTTGATCAGGGTCAGGCCGATCATCAGCACGACGATGCCGGTCACCAGCGGGGTGATCATGCGCTTGACGAAGGGCAGGATCCGCGAGATGCCCATCTCGATGAAGGAGCCGGCGATGACCACGCCGAAGATCGTCGCCATCACCGTCTCCACCGGCGTGCCTTGCTTGACCATCAGCGCGCCGCCGGCAATCAGCGGGCCGACGAAGTTGAAGCTGGTGCCCTGGACGATCAACAGCCCGGCGCCGAAGGGACCGAAGCGGCGGCACTGGACGAAGGTGGCGATGCCGGAGATCACCAGGGACATCGAGACGATCAGGTTGGTGTCCCGCGCCGACACGCCCAGGGCCTGGCAGATCAACAGGCCGGGGGTGACGATGGGCACGATGATCGCCAGCAGGTGCTGCAGGGCCGCGAGCAGGCCGATCAGCAAGCGGGGGCGGTCCTCGAGGCCGAGGATCAGTTCGCTGGCCTGGGGCTCGGCGGCGGGCGGAGTCTGGTGAGCGGTCATGGCGGGGCCCTGGGAAAAAAGAGGTCGCGATTCTACTGCAACGCCCTTCATTTGCGTGAAGCTCGATCGGTAGGCGCCGACCTTGAGAACGCCATCGCCGGCAAGCCGGCTTATTCGAGGATATCGAAACCGCTGCTGCCCAGGCGCTCGCCATTGACCAGCAAATGCACGGCATGATGACCGCTGTAGTGCTTGCGGGTGGTCAGTTCACGGATGTGCTGGCGCCGGCTCAGGGTTTCACTGGCACCGGCGGCCAGGTGCAGGGTCTTGAGCTTGAAGACCTTGCTCGAGGTGGCACCCGAGGCCTTCACGTAGTCGATCGCGTAGTCGATCACCAGCTTCTGGCTGGCCGCCACGCGGGAGGCCAGGGTGAAGGACAGGGTGACGCTGTCGCCGAGGCGGATCACCGCGGGTTCGACCTTCAGCCCCCGCACTTCGACCTCGGCCCTGGCGCCGGCGCCCATCAGCGTGAGGGCCCGTGGATTGCCCTGTTTGATCAGGCTGCGCAGGGCATGACGGGCGATCCAGGCGGTGCGCGGGTCCTCCAACGACCAGCCCTCGATCAGTTCCAGTACCCAGTCGGGATGCTCCTTGGTGATGTCGTTGAGATGGTTGGCCACCGATTTGCGCACGTACAGGCTGTCGTCGGCCTTGAGGGTGTCGAGTATTTCGGCGGCGAGGCTCGGATCGGCCTGGATTTGGGCCAGTCGGAAGGACCATGGCAGGCGTGGTCGCGAGCCTTCGCTGGCGAGGCGACGGACGTGTTCGTCGGGGTCCAGGGACCAGCTTTTCATCACCGCCAGGGTGCGTTCGAAATCGCTGAGCAGAAAGTGCCGTATGGCGAACTCCGAAGAGCCGAAGGCGGTGAAGTACTTCAGTGCGTCCATCGACAGTTCGAAGTCCTCGCTACCGTAGCTCGCCACGTAGTGCGGCAGGCACATGCAGACAAAGCCGCTGTTCAGGCGCGGGGCGAGCTGGCGCAGCAGCTTGAGGGACTGCCTGTAGCTCAGCGGCAGCACCGCGTGCAGGCTTTCGCTGACCCGGGCCAGGCGCTGCATGATCGACAGTTCATCGAGACCCTGGTGGGTGCGACTGATAAAACCGGCGCTATCGAAGTCGGGGTACACCGCGCGCATCTCGTTGGCGATATGCAGCAGGCGTTCGCTGTTGAAGATTTCCTTCAGCGCCGGGGCGGCTTGTTCGGTGCTCATGGTGGGACCTTGTCGGGTTCAGGGCTGTTGGAAAACTCGCCGGGCCTGTTGCTGACGCTGGATGATCGTCGCCCAGGCGGTTGTCGTACAGGGCCTAGAAGGTTGGCGGAGTGATGACCCAGATGACCACGGCGTCGACCTCGCCGGGGTTGCCATAGCGGTGCGGTTCCTGGCTGGAGAAGCTGAAGCTGTCACCCTCGGTCAGTTGGAAGTGACGCTCGCCGACCCAGAGTTCGAAGGTCCCGGACAGCAGGTAGCCGGCTTCTTCGCCTTCGTGGCTGTAGCTTTGCTGGCTGTAGGTGCCTGGCGGGAAGCGCGAGTGGAGGATTTCCAGTTGGCGGTTGGGTTGCGGGGTCAGCAGTTGGTCGACGATGCCGTCTTCGTAGTGCACGCTCAGGCGGCTGTTCTTGCGCACCACGTAGCCGTTGTCCGCGGGGGCGGTGATGGCTTCGCTGGCGAAGAACCACTGGATGGTCACGCCCAGGCTGCGGGCGATATTGAACAGGGCCGGGATCGACGGGTAGGCGAGGTTGCGTTCCAGCTGGCTGATGTAGCCGGCGGTGAGTTCGGCCTGGGTCGCCAGTTCGGTCAGGGTCATGCCACGCCGTTTGCGCAGGCCGCGAATACGCGTACCGAGAAACTGCGGGCCCGCGGCGGCGCTGTCACCGGCGGGCGTTGGGGCGTTGCTCATGGCCTGCTCCAATCCTTGAAAGGGCCGCAGTATAAGGCACTTGGCGAGTGTTGAGGGGGCACCCTGGTACCCAATGATCTCAAGCCTTGCCGAGATTTGTGGCGAGCGGGCTTGCCCGCGCTGGGGCGCGAAGCGGCCCTAAAATCTGCGACCCCATGGTGTCAGATAGAACGCGATCACAGGTTTTACGACTGCTTCGCAGCCGAGCGCGGGCAAGCCCGCTCGCCACCGAGTTCACCTGCCACCGGGTTTAGCAGCCACGAGGTTTGTCCGGCTTACGGTCAGATCTCCCAGGCGACCTTCAGCCCTTCATAGATTGCTTCCTCCACCGTACGCGGCGCCAGGCAATCGCCGATCCGGCGGAACGCCACCAAACTCTGCAATTCATCACCCAGGGTATCGACCGGTTGATGTCCCTGGCACAGCACCAGGGTGTCGACCTCTTCGAACAACATCGGCTCGCCGCTGGCGGTATGTTGCAGGTACACCGTGTTGTCATCGCAGCCATAGAGCCGGGCATACGGGGTGATGGGAATACCGAGGCGATGCAGCTCACCGGCCAACTGGTCGCGCACATACAGCGGCAGGCTCTCGCCACAATGGGGGCCGTTGACCGCCAGTCGCACCTGATGCCCGGCCCGCACCAGACGCTCGGCAATCCCCGGCCCGATCCAGTCGCAACGCCAGTCGACCACCACCACCGAACGGCCGACCGGCACTTCGTCACGCAGCACCTGCCAGGCATCCACCACCTGCAACTCACCGCCGCGCTCGAAGGCCGGCCAGTAAGGTTCGGCACCGGTGGCGACAATCACCAGGTCCGGCCGCTCGCGCTCCACCAGCGCCCGGTCGACCCGGGTATTGCGCACCACCCGCACGCCGGCCAGTTCCATTTCCCGTTGCAGGTTGGTGCTGGCGCCGCCGAATTCGCTACGGCGCGGCAGCAACTGCGCCAGCAATACCTGGCCGCCCAACTGCGAGCTGGCCTCGTACAAGCTCACCTCATGCCCGCGCTGCGCCGCCACGGCCGCCGATTTCATCCCCGCCGGGCCACCGCCGGCAATCATCACGCGCTTGCGCCGCGTCGTGGCAATCAACTGCCCGTACTGCAACTCGCGGCCGGTTTCCGGGTGCTGGATACAACTGATCGGCAGGCCCTTGTGGAAGTGCCCGATACAGGCCTGGTTGCAGGCGATGCAGGCGCGAATATCTTCGCTGTGGCCGCTGTCGGTCTTGTTCGGCATCTGCGGGTCGCAGATCAGCGCCCGGGTCATGCCGCAGACATCGGCCTGGCCACGGCAGAGGATCAACTCGGCCTCCTGCGGCTGGTTGATCCGTCCGGTGACGAACAGCGGAATCGACAGCCTGGCCTTGAACGTGCCGGCTTCTTTCGCCAGATAGGCGGCTTCGATGGCCATCGGCGGGACGATATGCACCGCGCCACCGAGGGACGCTGAAGTCCCGGCGACGATATGCACATAGTCCAGTTCGCCTTGCAACTGCACCACGGCGGCCAGGGATTCGTCCTCGGTCAGGCCTTCGGCATCGCGCTCGTCGGCGGAAATCCGCAGGCCGATGATGAATTGTTCATCGGTGGCCGCGCGCACGGCGGCCAGCACTTCCCGGAGGAAACGCAGACGCTGCACCAACTCGCCGTTGTAGCCGTCGGTGCGCCGATTGATCCGCGGGTTGATGAACTGCGCCGGCAGGTAGCCATGGCTGGCGACCACCTCCACGCCGTCGATCCCGGCCTGGTGCAGGCGCCGCGCCGCCGCCGCGTAGCCGCCGACGATCTCGTCGATCATCGCCTGGTCCAGTGCCCGCGGCATGACCCGGAAACGCTCGTTGGGCACGCAGGACGCCGAGTAGGCGACTGCCAGCAGGCCATCGCTGGACTCCATGATTTCCCGGCCCGGATGGAAGATCTGCGACAACACCAGGGTGCCGTGGGCATGACAGGTCTCGGCCAGCCGCCGATAGCCGTCGATGCAGGCATCGTCGGTGGCCATCAGCACGTGGGAGGTGTAGCGCGCACTGTGGTGGACCCCCGCCACCTGCAGCACGATCAAGCCGACACCGCCTTCGGCGCGGGCCCGGTGATAGGCGATCAACTGCTCGTTGACCAGGTTGTCGGTGGGCATGGAGGTGTCGTGCCCGCTGGACATGATGCGGTTCTTCAGGCGCTTGCCACGGATCTGCAAGGGTTCGAACAGATGACGAAAGGCATGTGGCGACGTCGACATGGCAAGGCTCCAGGCGGCCCGGGATCAAGGACGGGCGGTTGTTATTATTGCTCCATGAAAATTTACCTGTAGTAAAAAATCAACTTGTTTTTTTACTTTGCCTTCGGTTAGCTTCAAAACACGCCTGATGACCGGGCGTACCTCATACAACAAGAAAATGGATCGCCATGGGCGTCGGACCCGGGTGATACCGCACGAGGATTCAACGATGAAATCGAACACCCGCACGTACGGTTTTTATCCCTTGCTCCTGACGCTGGTCATGGGCAGTGTCCAGGCCGGCCAGGACATGGTGGTGGTCGGCTATGGCGGCGCCGGGCAGAAAGCCCAGGACACGGCGTTCTTCCAGCCTTTCAGCGCCAAGGATGGCAGCAAGCTGATCCAGAGCGAATACAACGGTGAAATGGCCAGGATCAAGGTCATGGTCGACACCGGCAGCGTCGACTGGGATGTGGTGCAGATCGAAGGACCGGATTTGATGCGCGGGTGTGACGAAGGCATGTATGAACGCCTCGACTGGAAGCAGATCGGCCATGCCGACCAGTTGATCCCCGATGCGGCCCAGGAGTGCGGTTCGGCGGCGCTGGTGTGGAGTGTCGCCATCGCCTACGACACCGACAAGCTGGCGCGGGCGCCGGTGTCCTGGGCCGACTTCTGGGATGTGCAGACCTTTCCCGGCAAGCGCGGTTTGCGCAAGCGTGCGGTGTACAACCTGGAGTTCGCGTTGATGGCGGATGGAGTGAAGGCCGAGGACGTGTATACGGTATTGAGCACACCGAAAGGGATCGACCGGGCCTTTGCCAAGCTCGACCAGCTCAAGCCTTATATCCAGTGGTGGGAGGCGGGCGCCCAGCCGGCGCAATGGCTGATGGCTGGCGATGTGGTCATGACCTCGACCTACAGCGGACGCGTGGCCGCCGCCGCGCAGCAGGGCAGCCATCTGGCCCTGGTCTGGCCGCAGAGCCTGTACGGCATGGATTACTGGGCGATCATCAAGGGCTCGAAGCACGTTGATCAGGCCAAGCGTTTTATTGCCTTTGCCAACCAGGCCGATGCCCAGGTCAATTACGTGCGGCAGATTCCCTACGGTCCGACCAATACCGAGGCCGCCACGCGGCTGGATCCGAGCCTGGCGAAGTGGGTGCCGACGGCGCCGCAGAACCTCAAGGGCGCGTTGTCGATGAACGTGGCGTTCTGGAACGATCACGGCGAGGAGCTTGAAGAACGTTTCAATGCCTGGGCAAGCAAGTAAAGTAGCGGCAGCCGGGCGATGTCTGTCAGCTAAGAGTAATCTTCAGACTGGCCGATATTTATTTGTGGCGAGCGGGCTTGCCCGCGTTGGGGCGCGAAGCGGCCCTAAAATCAGCGACTTCATTGTGTCAGGTAGAACGCAGTCACAGGTTTTGGGTCTGCTTCGCAGCCCAGCGCGGGCAAGCCCGCTCGCCACAAGACCGCGTCCAGCCTCAAATTTCGTTAACTGGTTGGCATTAGGGATCGCGGACGCCTTTCGGGCACCGCGGTTTATCTGCCTGGAGGAGTTACCCGCTTGAACGACCTTCTGCACACCGCCGCCGCACCGGCGGCCATTGAGCGTCAATTGCGCGAGCAACTGGCGGCCTGTTATCGGTTGATTGCGCACTTTCGCATGACCGACCTGATCTTTACCCATATCTCCCTGCGCTTGCCGGGGCCTGACCATCATTTCCTGATCAACCCCTATGGGCTGATGTTCGAGGAAATCACTGCGTCGAACCTGGTGAAGATTGGTCTGGATGGGCGGGCGGTGGAGGACTCGCCGTATCCGGTGAATCCGGCCGGGTTTGTGATTCACAGTGCGATTCATGGTGCCCGGGAAGATGCGCAGTGCGTGTTGCACACCCATACCCGGGCCGGTTGCGCGGTGGCGGCGCTCAAGTGCGGGTTGTTGCCGGTGAACCAGATTTCCATGGAGTTCTTCGGGCGCACGGCTTACCACGACTATGAAGGCGTGGCGCTGGATCTGGATGAGCAGGCGCGGTTGGTGCGGGACCTGGGGGACAAGTCGGTGATGCTGTTGCGCAACCATGGTTTGCTGACGGTGGGCGAGAGCGTGGCCCAGGCGTTTTTCCGCATGTATTACCTGGAGAAGGCCTGCGAGATCCAGATTGCGGCCCAGGCGTGTGGAGAGTTGGTATTGCCGTCGGACGCGGTGTGCGCCCATACCGAGCGACAGTTCAATGACCCGGGCCGGCCGCTGGAGGAGGGGCAGTTGAGCGACCCGGATGCCATGGGGTTGGCGTGGGCGGCGATGTTGCGGTTGCTGGATCGGGTGGCGCCGGGGTATCGGGATTAACACTTAGGGAATGTTGGACTCGTTTTTGTGGGAGCGGAGCTTGCCCGCGAAGAACGATAACGCGGTGTATCTGCTACTCCGCGTGTTCTCGAGATTCGCGGGCAAGCTCCGCTCCCACAGGGTGCGTGTTCAACCCATGGATCAGTGGTGCCTAGAGGTGCAACGCATGCCCCAACGCCCGCAGCGCCGCTTCCTGCACGGCCTCACCCAGGGTCGGATGGGCATGGATGGTCCCGGCGATATCTTCCAGGCAGGCACCCATTTCCAGGGATTGCCCGAACGCCGCCGCCAGTTCCGACACCCCGGCCCCCACCGCCTGCCAGCCGACGATCAGATGATTGTCACGCCGCGCCACCACCCGCACGAAACCGCTTTTCGATTCCAGGGTCATGGCCCGGCCATTGGCGGCAAACGGGAAACTCGACACCAGGCAATCCAGCCCGGCGGCCTTGGCTTCATCCGGGGTTTTACCGACCACCACCAACTCAGGATCGGTAAAGCACACCGCGGCAATCGCCGTCGGATTGAACTCACGATGTTGCCCGGCAATCAGCTCGGCAACCATCTCGCCCTGGGCCATGGCCCGGTGCGCGAGCATCGGTTCGCCGGTCAGGTCGCCGATGGCCCAGACATTGCGCATGCTGGTCTGGCAGCGGTTGTCGATCTTGATCGCCGCGCCGTTCATGTCCAATGCCAGGGCTTCAAGGTTCCAGCCCTGGGTCCGTGGCTTGCGCCCTACGGCCACCAGCACCTGGTCGGTCACCAGGTGCAGGGTTTCACCCTGGGGATCGCGCACCGACAGGGTGCTTGACGCCGCATCGAAGCCTTCGACGCTATGCCCCAGATGCACGGTAATACCCAGGGCCTTGATCGACTCGGCCACCGGCTGGGTCAGTTCACGATCATAGGTTGGCAGGATCCGCTCGCGGGCTTCGACCACCGTGACCTCGGCCCCCAGCTTGCGGTAGGCAATCCCCAGCTCCAGGCCGATATAGCCACCGCCGACCACGGTCAGGCGCTTGGGAATCGAAGTCGGCGCCAGCGCTTCGGTGGACGAAATGATCGGCCCGCCGAGCGGCAGCATCGGCAGGTTCACCGTTTGCGAACCGCTGGCCAGCAGCAGGTGTTCGCACTGGATGCGCAAGCCATCGACCTCGACATGCTTGCCATCGATGACCTTGGCCCAGCCATGGATCACCTTGACGCCATTCTTCTTCAATAACGCGGCGACGCCGCTGGTCAGGCGGTCGACAATCCCGTCCTTCCACTCGACGCTCTTGCCGATATCCAGGCTCGGCGCCGACACCTTGATCCCCAGCGGCGAGGTGCCGCCACTGTAGCCTCGGGTGGTGTGGAACTGTTCGGCGACATGGATCAGCGCCTTGGACGGAATGCAGCCGACGTTCAGGCAGGTGCCGCCCAGCGCCTGGCCTTCCACCAGCACGGTGGGAATGCCCAGTTGGCCGGCACGAATCGCCGCGACATAACCGCCAGGGCCGCCGCCGATGATCAACAGGGTGGTGTTTTGGGTCTGTTGCATGATCACTCCACAAACAGGCTGGCGGGTTGTTCGAGCAAGCCGCGAATGGCCTGGATGAATTGGGCCGCGTCCATGCCGTCGACCACCCGGTGATCGAAGGAACTGGACAGGTTCATCATCTTGCGGATCACGATCTGGCCCTTGATGACCACGGGCCGCTCGACAATGCGGTTGACCCCGACAATCGCCACTTCCGGCAGGTTCAGCACCGGCGTGCTGACAATCCCGCCCAGCGCCCCGAGGCTGGTCAGGGTAATGGTCGAGCCGGACATCTCCTCGCGACTGGCCTTGCCACTGCGGGCGGCCTGGGCCAGGCGGTTGATCTCGTCCGAAGTGCCCCACAGGTTGAGGCTTTCGGCATGGCGCACCACCGGCACCATCAGGCCTCCGTCGGTCTGCGCGGCCACCCCGACATGCACCGCGCCATGGCGGGTGATGACCTGGGCCTCGTCGTCATAGCGCACGTTGATCTGCGGGAAATCGCGCAAAGCCACGACCATCGCCCTTACCAGGAACGGCAGCAGGGTCAGCTTGCCACGGCTGTCGCCGTACTTGTGGTTGAGGTGGACCCGCAGCTCTTCTAGGGCAGTGACATCCACTTCCTCGACATAGCTGAAATGCGCGGCGCGACGCTTGGCGTCCTGCATGCGCTGGGCGATCTTGCGGCGCAGGCCGATCACCGGGATCTGCTGTTCGTCGGTGCGCTTGGCGTAGCTGGCGACCGCTGGAGCCGGTTGCTCGGATTGAGCCAGGTAAGCGTCGAGGTCGTCGTGCAGGATGCGCCCGGCCGGGCCGCTACCGTGGACGAAACGCAATTCGATCCCGGCATCCCAGGCGCGTTTGCGCACGGCGGGAGAGGCCAGTGGACGCTCGTCGGCGGCGCGGGCCACGGGGGCAGGGGGGGCCGCTGCGGGGCCGGTTGGCGCCGGTTTGGCGACGGGCTTGCTCGCGGTTTCAGGTTCGGCCATCGGCTGTTCCACGACCGCCGCCGGTGCAGCCTTCGGTGCCGGCGCTTCAGCGCCTTCGCGCAGGTTGCCGGCGCCTTCCACTTCAATGCTGATCAGAACGCTGCCGACCGCCATGACTTCCCCGGGCACGCCGCCCAGGGCAAGCACCTTGCCGTGGACCGGCGAGGGGATATCGACCATGGCCTTGTCGGTCATGACGTCCGCCAGCACCTGGTCTTCGACCACCAGGTCACCGACCTTGACGTGCCACTGCGACAGTTCGACTTCGGCGATGCCTTCACCGATATCCGGCATCTTGATGATATGAGTACCCATTCAGACCTCCATGACCCGTTTCAAGGCCGCACCGACGCGCACCGGGCCGGGGAAATAAGCCCATTCCTGTGCGTGCGGGTAAGGCGTGTCCCAGCCGGTGACGCGCTCGATCGGTGCTTCCAGGTAGTAGAAGCAATGCTCCTGGACCAGGGCGATCAGCTCGGCACCGAAGCCGCAGGTGCGGGTGGCTTCGTGGACGACGACACAACGACGGGTTTTCTTCACGGAGTTGACGATGGTTTCCAGGTCCAGCGGCCAGAGGCTGCGCAGGTCGATGACTTCGGCGTCGACCCCGGTTTCCTCGGCGGCGGCCTGGGCTACGTAGACGGTGGTGCCGTAGGTGAGGATAGTCACCTCGGTGCCGGGACGGACGATGGCGGCGCTGTCCAGTGGCACGGTGTAGTAGCCCTCGGGCACGGCGCTGGCCGGGTGCTTGGACCAGGGCGTTACCGGACGCTCGTGATGGCCGTCGAACGGGCCGTTGTACAGGCGCTTGGGTTCGAGGAAGATCACCGGGTCATCGTTTTCGATGGCCGCGATCAGCAGGCCCTTGGCGTCGTAGGGGTTGGACGGCATCACCGTGCGCAGGCCGCAGACCTGGGTGAACATCGCTTCCGGGCTCTGGCTGTGGGTCTGGCCGCCGTAGATGCCGCCGCCGCAGGGCATGCGCAGGGTCATCGGCACGCTGAACTCGCCGGCGGAGCGGTAGCGTATCCGCGCCGCTTCCGAGACGATCTGGTCGGAGGCGGGGTAGAAGTAGTCGGCGAACTGGATTTCCGCCACCGGGCGCAAGCCGTAGGCGCCCATGCCGACGGCGACGCCGACGATGCCGCTTTCCGAGATCGGCGCGTCAAACACCCGCGAGGTGCCGTATTTGTTCTGCAGGCCTTCGGTGCAACGGAACACACCGCCGAAGTAACCGACGTCCTGGCCGAACACCACCACGTTGTTATCGCGCTCAAGCATCACATCCATGGCCGAGCGCAGGGCCTGGATCATGGTCATGGTGCTGGTGGCCACGGCGTTCTCCGTTTGCAGTTTGCTGTGATCGTTCATGGCTTATAACCCCAATTCCTGACGCTGCCGGCGCAAGTGCTCGGGCATGTCCTTGTAGACGTCCTCGAAGATGCTCGCGGCGCTGGGCATCTGCCCGCCGGCCAGGGTGCCGAACTGTTCGGCTTGCTTCTGCGCGGCGACGATCTCGGCTTCCAGTTCGGCGCTGACCGCGGCGTGTTCCTCTTCGGACCATTGGCCGATGGCGATCAGGTGCTGCTTGAGGCGCATGATCGGGTCGCCCAGGGGGAAGTGGCTCCAATCGTCGGCGGGACGGTACTTGGATGGATCGTCGGAGGTGGAGTGTGGGCCGGCACGGTAGGTGACCCACTCGATCAGGGTCGGCCCGAGGTTGCGCCGGGCGCGTTCGGCGGCCCAGGTCGAGGCGGCGTAGACGGCGATGAAGTCGTTGCCGTCGACCCGCAGCGAAGCGATGCCGCAGCCCACGCCACGCCCGGCGAAAGTGGTGGCTTCACCGCCGGCGATGGCCTGGAAGGTGGAGATCGCCCACTGGTTGTTGACCACGTTGAGGATCACCGGGGCGCGGTACACGTGGGCGAAGGTCAGGGCGGTGTGGAAGTCCGACTCGGCGGTGGCGCCGTCGCCGATCCAGGCCGAAGCGATCTTGGTATCGCCCTTGATCGCCGAAGCCATGCCCCAGCCGACAGCCTGGACGAACTGGGTGGCGAGGTTGCCGGAAATGGTGAAGAAACCATGGTCGCGCACCGAGTACATGATCGGCAGTTGCCGGCCCTTGAGCGGATCGCGCTCGTTGGACAGCAGTTGGCAGATCATGTCCACCAGCGGTACGTCCCGGGCCATCAGGATGCTCTGCTGGCGGTAGGTGGGGAAGCACATGTCGTCGAGGTTCAGGGCCATGGCCTGGGCGCTGCCGATGGCTTCCTCGCCGAGGCTCTGCATGTAGAACGACATTTTTTTCTGGCGCTGGGCAACCACCATGCGCGTGTCGAAGATGCGGGTCTTGAGCATGGCGCGCATGCCCTGGCGCAGGATCGCCACCGGCACGCCTTCGGCCCAGGGGCCAAGCGCCTGGCCCTGGTCGTCGAGCACGCGGATCAGGCCCTTGGCCAGGTCGGCGGTGTCGGCGGGTTCGACGTCGATCGGGGGTTTGCGGACCTGGCCGGCATCGGTCAGGCGCAGGTAACTGAAGTCGGTCTTGCAACCGGGACGCCCTGAAGGTTCAGGAACGTGCAGGCGCAGCGGTTCGTACGCTGAGGTCATGGCTTTCTACGCTCTATCTTGTGAATTTCTTGTAGTGGGCGCGCGAGCTGGCAATCATTCCCTAGGTAAGGGAAATCTTGTCCTACAACAATCATAGGCCGGACGAAGAAGAATATTTCTCTCTGTTTCGTTGCGCTTGAGACGATTTGCAGATAAAAAATCTGCATAACCATAAAAAGCAGGTGTTTTTATCTCATGCGCAAACTGGATCGCACCGATATCGGGATTCTCAACAGCCTTCAGGAGAATGCCCGCATCACCAACGCCGACCTCGCCCGCTCGGTCAACCTGTCGCCGACACCGTGCTTCAACCGGGTCAAGGCCATGGAGGAACTGGGGCTGATCCGTGAGCAGGTGACCTTGCTCGATCCGGAATTGCTTGGCCTGCACGTCAACGTGTTTATCCATGTCAGCCTGGAAAAGCAGGTGGAGGAGGCGTTGCAGCATTTCGAGGCGGCAATTGCCGATCGGCCGGAAGTGATGGAGTGCTACCTGATGGCCGGAGACCCGGACTATCTGATCCGCGTGCTGGTGCCGACGATCCAGTCACTGGAGCGCTTCATGATGGATTTTCTGACCAAGGTGCCGGGGGTGGCGAACATCCGCTCGAGTTTTGCCCTCAAGCAGGTGCGCTACAAGACAGCGCTGCCGTTGCCGGCGGGCGGCCTGATCCTGGGGAGTTGAAATAACGGGCGCGGTTGAGCAAGCGGCGAGGAGAGGGGGGAGCTTTCGTCAGCCGCGACCCTGAAAACGGCGGGCTGACGAGGGAGCAGGCTTACTTTGGTTCTTTATCACCGGCCGAGAGTCCGGCCTGGATGCGCTGGTAAATCTCTTCACGGTGCACGGCAACGTCCTTGGGAGCGTTGATGCCCACCCGGACCTGCTGGCCGCTAACGCCCAGAATCGTGATCGTGATGTTGTCACCGATGTTGATGCTTTCACCGACTTTGCGGGTGAGTATCAGCATGTCTTTCTCCTTGAATGTTACTAAGGTGCCTTTCTCAGGCATTCCTGGCTTAGGTCTTACACACAGAATACCGCTAAGTGCATCCGTACGGGTGGTTCATTACAGACGTCATTTCATTCTATTTAATTCCCCAGGGTCGGAAAATCGTCGGTAATTCAGCCTGATAAGACCGCCACAGCCAGTGGAACGAGGTTAAGACAGGCTGCAAGGTGATAAAATCACATTAACTGATCATTACGGGAGACGCTTTGTGCGCAGAATAGCAGTGATGGTGGCACTCGTGGTGCTGGCTGGGTGTGGAGATGGCTCGGGAAACAAGGTCGAGCCGGCGAAAGTGGCCTCGGCGCCGGTCGCGGCGGTGGCGCCCGTGGGCGGCTGGGACCTGCTGATCAAGGACGACAAGTCCAAGGCCCTCACCGACTGGACGGCCTGGCTGATCGAGCATGCCTATCCGTTCAAGATCCTCGATAACGGCCAGGTCGTCGCCGGACCGTTCGCGAGCAAGGAGATTGCCGAGCAGAAAAAGGCGCAGTTGGCCGACAAGCAGAACATGGATTCCGAGGTGGTGGAGCACAAGGTGCCGGCGGACAGCCCGGCGCAAAATAACGCCGCGCCCGCGCCGGGCTATTGAGCCTGTAGCAGGGCTTGTCGCGATCCCTGTGGGAGCAGAGCTGACCCGCGATCCCTGTGGGAGCAGAGCTTGCTCGCGAAGAGGCCCGTGAGAACACTAAAAGCTTCGCGGGCAAGCACCGCTCCCACAGGGGCAGCGTTCTCCCCTGGGGACCGCGTTCTCAGGGCATCTTCAGCCGCAAGCCTTGAGGTTCACCGGCCCGACAAAGCCGTTGCCGTGGCCCATGACGCAGGCTACGCTCTGGTTGCGCTGGCGCTCCCAGGCCTGGACCGGGTAGGTCTTGTTCCAGGCTTCATACAGCTGGCGATCCTGTCTCGACAGACGCAGGCCGTACTGCTTGCTCATGTAGAAATAGGTTCGCGCGATCATCCCGCGAATCGACGGGCGCGGCATGACCTTCTTGGCCTTGAAGTCGACCTGGGTCAGGCAGGAACCGTATTGGCCTTTCTGCACCGGCAACCAACCAAAGCTGAAGTTGCTACGGTCGCCGTTGACCTCGCCGATGCTCGGCACCAGGTTGTGCAGGTCGGCCTCGGCCTTCTTGTAGGTCGTATCGTTCTGGCTGCAGTTCTTGCGTCCGCCCTGTTGCCAGCACTGGCGCTGATGGCCGATCTGCCAGGCCGGGACAATATGCTCCCACTCGATGCGCGCCGCCCGCTGGGCATTCTTGCGCGGCACATATCCGCAGGATTGCAGGTCGACCCGATTGCCGTTGTACTTGCAACCGCAATAGAACTCAGTGGACTGCCGGGCATAGAGCTTCCAGGCGACTTTCTTGGCTTCGGCGAAGGTGCGGGGCGCATCGGCCTGGGCCGGCAAAACACAGAACAAGCACAACAAGGCGATAAAGCGGACAATCATTGGTTCAGTCTTCCTTCGGGACAACCCAGAAAATCTGTATGCCACCGTCGTCGCGGTAGGCCAGGGTGACGTTGTCGTTCTCGGCGATTTCCTCGAGCAGTTGCTCCCACTCGTCCACCGGTTCGTCCGGCAGCCGAAAGAGCAGGGCGGCCTTGGCTTTCTGCGCGTTCGGCGAGTTGATGATTTTCTGGACGCGCAGGCCCATGCGTTCGTAGGTGCTGGGAGCGGCGGAAGTTGAGTTGGCCACGGAACAATCCTCAATTAGCTGTACGTGCATACAGTATTTAACTGTAAGCCATTTCGCAACTGTCAGGGAATGGTGAGGTGCTTCTGACAGCGCTTTTTGCGATTTGGTGCACGCCAATCGAGAAATTATTAGGTTTTACAGTGAGATGCGCAGTATGGCGGGGGCGGCGGGGGGCTGACGCCAGGGAAGTCCTTGCCCGACCTGGTCGAGGACGTCTTGTTTGTAAGACCGGCGACTATGCTGTGACAGACCGTTGACAAACCTGCGCGAGATTCGCATAGTTGAATTACGCAAACGTTTGCGCGAACTGTTTCCAGGGCTGTGCACACGCATTTCCCGTCACGCTCCTGGCGTTGCTCACAACAATCATAAGATCCGGAGTAAACCCATGAAGTTGCCATTCGCTGGACGCCTTCTTGCTGTCGCCGTACTTGCCGCCGCCTCCGCTACCCTGCCGCTGTCCCAGGCCTTCGCCGCCGATGCCGCCGCCAAGCCGAAGGTCGGCCTGGTGATGAAATCCCTGGCCAACGAATTCTTCCGCACCATGGAAGACGGCGCCAAGGACTACCAGAAAGCCCACACCGCCGATTTCGACCTGGTCTCCAACGGCATCAAGAACGAAACCGATACCACCGCGCAGATCGACATCGTCAACCAGATGATCGTCTCCAAGGTCAACGCCATCGTGATCGCCCCGGCCGACTCCAAGGCCATGGTCTCGGTGATCAAGAAAGCCAAGGATGCCGGGATCGTCGTCATCAACATCGACAACCAGCTCGACGCCGGCGTGCTGAAAAGCAAGGGCATCGAAGTACCGTTCGTAGGGCCTGACAACCGCAAGGGCGCGCGCCTGGTCGGCGAGTACCTGGCCAAGCAGCTGAAAGCCGGTGACGAAGTCGGCATCATCGAAGGCGTGTCCACCACCACCAACGCCCAGATGCGTACCGCCGGTTTCACCGATGCAATGAAGGCCGCCGACATGAAGATCGTCTCCGTGCAGTCCGGCGACTGGGAAATCGACAAGGGCAACGCGGTCGCCTCGGCCATGCTCAACGAATACCCGAACCTCAAGGCGTTGCTCGCCGGCAACGACAGCATGGCCCTGGGCGCGGTCTCGGCCGTGCGTTCGGCGGGCAAGGCCGGCAAGGTGCAAGTGGTGGGTTATGACAATATCAATGCCATCAAACCGATGCTCCAGGACGGTCGCGTGCTCGCCACCGCCGACCAGTTCGCCGCCAAGCAGGCGGTGTTCGGCATCGAAACCGCACTGAAAATCATCAAGGGCGAAAAAGTCGACAGCAAGGACGGCGTGATCGAAACCCCGGTCGAGCTGGTACTCAAGAAGTAAACCTCTCGCCGTTCAACGTGCCCGCTCGTCCTGAGCGGGCACATGGAGACTTTCCTATGTCATCTTCCGCTCCGAACGCTGTCCTGTCGGTCAGCGGTATCGGCAAGACCTACGCGCAACCTGTCCTCAGCAACATCGACCTGACGTTGCTGCGCGGCGAAGTGTTGGCGCTGACCGGTGAAAACGGTGCCGGCAAAAGCACCCTGTCGAAAATCATCGGCGGGCTGGTCACGCCGACCACCGGGCAGATGCTGTTCAACGGTCGCGCCTATACCCCGGGCAGCCGGACCCAGGCTGAAGAGCTGGGCATCCGCATGGTCATGCAGGAACTCAATCTGCTGCCGACCCTGTCCGTGGCGGAAAACCTGTTTCTCGACAACCTGCCCAGCCACGGTGGCTGGATCAGTCGCAAGCAGTTGCGCAGCGCCGCCATCGAAGCCATGGCCCAGGTCGGCCTCGATGCCATCGACCCGGACACCCTGGTCGGTGAGCTGGGTATCGGGCACCAACAGATGGTGGAGATCGCTCGTAACCTGATCGGCGATTGCCATGTGCTGATTCTCGACGAGCCGACTGCGATGCTCACCGCCCGCGAAGTCGAAATGCTCTTCGACCAGATTGCCCGCCTGCAAGCCCGTGGCGTGGCGATCATCTATATCTCCCACCGGCTCGAAGAACTGGCCCGGGTCGCCCAGCGCATCGCGGTGTTGCGCGACGGCAACCTGGTCTGCGTCGAGCCGATGGCCAACTACAACAGCGAGCAACTGGTCAACCTGATGGTCGGCCGCGAGCTGGGCGAACACATGGACATGGGCGTGCGCAAGATCGGCGCGCCGGCCCTGACCGTCAACGGCCTGAGCCGTGGGGACAAGGTGCTCGACGTTTCCTTCGAAGTGCGCGCCGGTGAGATCTTCGGCATTTCCGGCCTGATCGGCGCCGGTCGCACCGAGCTGCTACGGCTGATCTACGGCGCCGATATCGCCGACAGCGGCACGGTCGCCCTCGGCTCGCCGGCCAAGGTCGCGGACATCCGTTCGCCGGTCGATGCGGTGCGCCATGGCATCGCCCTGATCACCGAAGACCGCAAGGGCGAGGGGCTGCTGCTGACGCAATCGATCAGCGCCAATATCGCCCTGGGCAACATGCCGGCGATTTCCAGCGCCGGCCTGGTCAATGGGCGTGACGAGTCGGCGCTGGCACAGCGTCAGATCGATGCCATGCGCATTCGCAGTTCCAGTCCCGACCAACTGGTCTCCGAGCTGTCCGGCGGCAACCAGCAGAAAGTGGTGATCGGTCGTTGGCTGGAGCGCGACTGCGCGGTGTTGCTGTTCGATGAACCGACCCGCGGGATCGACGTCGGCGCCAAGTTCGATATCTATGCCTTGTTGGGCGAACTGACCCGCCAGGGCAAGGCGCTGGTGGTGGTGTCCAGCGACCTGCGCGAGCTGATGCTGATCTGCGACCGCATCGGCGTGCTCTCGGCCGGACGCCTGATCGAGACCTTCGAGCGTGACACCTGGACCCAGGACGAGTTGCTTGCCGCCGCGTTCGCCGGCTACCAAAAACGTGATGCGTTGCTCAACGAAGCGGCGCCCAGGAATACCCTATGAAAACTGCACCTTCCGCCGGCAAGACCTCGCGCAATTTCTATGGCCTGGGCACCTACCTGGGCCTGGCGGGCGCCTTGCTCGCCATGATCATCCTGTTTTCCAGCCTGAGCAGTCATTTCCTCTCCTATGACACCTTCAGCACCCTGGCCAACCAGATTCCCGACCTGATGGTGCTGGCGGTGGGCATGACTTTCGTGCTGATCATCGGCGGCATCGACCTGTCGGTGGGCTCGGTGCTGGCCCTGGCGGCCTCGGCGGTCAGCGTGGCGATCCTCGGCTGGGGCTGGGGCGTGTTGCCGGCCTCGCTGCTGGGCATGGGCTGCGCGGCGCTGGCCGGCACCGTGACCGGTTCGATCACCGTGGCCTGGCGCATTCCGTCGTTTATCGTGTCCCTCGGCGTGCTGGAAATGGCTCGCGGCCTGGCCTACCAGATGACCGGCTCGCGCACCGCCTATATCGGCGACTCGTTCGCCTGGCTGTCGAACCCGGTGGCCTTTGGCATCTCGCCGTCGTTCATCATCGCCTTGCTGGTGATCGTCGTCGCCCAGTTGGTGCTGACGCGGACCGTGTTCGGCCGTTACCTGATCGGCATCGGCACCAACGAGGAAGCCGTGCGCCTGGCGGGGATCAATCCAAAGCCCTACAAGATCCTGGTGTTCAGCCTGATGGGCCTGCTGGCCGGGGTTGCCGCGCTGTTCCAGATCTCGCGCCTGGAAGCGGCGGACCCGAATGCCGGCTCCGGCCTGGAGCTGCAAGTGATCGCCGCCGTGGTGATCGGCGGCACCAGCCTGATGGGCGGCCGTGGTTCGGTGATCAGCACCTTCTTCGGCGTCCTGATCATCTCGGTGCTGGCGGCGGGGTTGGCGCAGATCGGCGCCACCGAGCCGACCAAACGCATCATCACCGGCGCGGTGATCGTGATCGCGGTGGTACTCGATACCTACCGCAGCCAACGCGCCCGTCGGCGGGCCTGAGCCATGGCAACCATCAAGGATGTGGCGGCGCTGGCCGGGATCTCGTACACCACGGTGTCCCATGTACTGAACAAGACGCGGCCGGTCAGCGAGCAGGTGCGGCTCAAGGTCGAAGAGGCGATTGCCCAGCTCGACTATGTGCCCAGTGCCGTGGCGCGCTCGTTGAAAGCCAAGACCACCGCGACCATCGGCCTGCTGGTGCCGAACAGTCTCAACCCGTACTTCGCCGAGCTGGCGCGGGGCATCGAGGATTACTGCGAGCGCAACAACTACTGCGTGATCCTCTGCAACTCCGACGATGACCCGGACAAGCAGCGCAGCTACCTGCGGGTACTGCTGGAGAAACGGGTCGACGGCCTGATCGTCGCCTCCACCGGCGGCGACGACAGCTTTGCCGGCGGCTTGGCGGCGGTGCGCACGCCGATGGTCATAGTTGACCGGGGCATTGCCGGGATCGAAACCGACCTGGTGCGCATCGACCACGAAGAGGGCGCCTATCTGGCCACCCGGCACCTGCTGGAGCTGGGGCATCGGGCGATTGCGTTTATCGGCGGCCCGGCCGATACCAGTGTGGCGCAGATGCGTCTGGCCGGTTATCGACGGGCCCTGGAGCAAGCGGCGGTGCAAGTGCCCGAGCGCTGGGTGGTGAAAAGCGATTTCACCAGCACCGGCGGTTATCAGGCGGCGGCCTTGCTCCTGGAGCGGGACCGGCCCAGCGCGATCTTCGCCGGTAACGACATGCTCGGCATCGGTGTGCTGCGCGCCGCGGCGGAGCGCAATATCCGCGTGCCCGGCGAGCTGTCGGTGATCGGCTTCGACGATATCCAGATGAGCCGTTATGTTTTTCCGGCGTTGACCACGGTCGGCCAGTCGATTCTCCAACTGGGGGAAACCGCGGCCGAAATGCTCTTGAACCGAATCGCCACGCCACTGCTGGCGGTGGACCGGCGGATCGTGACGCCAAGTATTGTCCTGCGCGAATCGACGGCCCCGGTGCCGGGCGTGTTTGCGCAATACCGCTGAATCGAATTGATGGGTACTGATGTATGCAAGCAAAAGTAGTGGTGGTGGGCAGCCTCAACATGGATCTGGTCACCCGTGCCGAACGTTTGCCGCGAGCGGGGGAGACCCTGGTGGGCCGGTCGTTCGCCACGGTGTCCGGCGGCAAGGGCGCGAACCAGGCCGTGGCCGCCGCGCGCCTGGGCGCCACGGTATCGATGATCGGCTGCGTCGGTGACGATGCCTACGGTGCGCAACTGCGCGATGCGCTGCTGGCGGAGGGCATCGATTGCCAGGCGGTCACGGTCGCCCCGGGCGTGTCCAGTGGCGTGGCGCTGATTGTCGTCGATGACAACAGCCAGAATGCCATTGTGATTGTCGCCGGCGGCAACGGTTGTCTCTCTCCCGAGGTGCTCAAGGGCTTCGATGCGGTGCTGCAGGATGCGGATGTGATCATCTGCCAGCTGGAAGTGCCGATGGAAACCGTCGGCTACACGCTCAAGCGCGGGCGCGAGCTGGGCAAGATCGTGATCCTCAACCCGGCGCCGGCCAGCGCGCCGCTGCCGGTCGACTGGTACGCCTCGATCGACTACCTGATTCCCAATGAAAGCGAAGCCTCGGCCCTGAGCGGCCTGCCCGTGGACTCCCTGGCGAGTGCCGAGGCGGCCGCCAGCCGACTGATGGCCGCCGGGGCAGGGAAGGTGATCGTCACCCTGGGCGCCCAGGGCTTGCTGTTCGCCGATAGCCAGGGTTCCGCGCATTTCCCGGCGCCCAAGGTCAAGGCCATCGACACCACGGCGGCCGGCGACACCTTTGTCGGCGGTTTCGCCGCGGCGCTGGCCCGAGGGCAAAGCGAGGTCGAGGCGATTCGCTTCGGCCAGGTCGCGGCGGCGCTGTCGGTGACCCGTGCCGGTGCCCAACCCTCCATTCCCCACTTGTCCGACGTACAAGGTTTCCAATCGCCATGAAAAAAACACCCTTGCTCAATATCGCCCTGTCGCGCCTGATCGCGTCCCTCGGCCACGGCGACATGCTGGTGATCGGCGACGCCGGCCTGCCGGTACCGCCGGGCGTGGAGCTGATCGACCTGGCCCTGACCCACGGGATCCCCGACTTTGTCAGCACCCTGCGCACGGTGCTCAGTGAAATGCAGGTGGAGAGCCATGTGCTGGCCGAGGAAATCCTGCTCAAGCAGCCGCCGGCCCTGGAGCAGCTCGACACGTTGAATGCCGAGGGCGCCCTGGGGCAGCGCCGGTTGCTCAGCCATGAAGCATTCAAAATGCTCAGCCGCAAGGCCCGGGCTGTCGTGCGCACCGGCGAATGCCAGCCCTACTGCAACGTCGTGCTGGTGGCCGGCGTGACGTTCTAACTGTTCTTTCTCGCACAAGGAGTGCGCTATGCAACGCTATGCTCAGATCTTGCAACGCTGGTTCCGGAGTCTGCTGATTTTGTCCTTCCTCACGGCTACAGGCGCCCAGGCGGCGGAAAAAATCGACCTGATCATCGACACCGACCCGGGGGCCGACGACGTGGTGGCGCTGCTGTTCGCCCTGGCCTCGCCGCAGGAGCTGCAGATCCGCGCGCTGACCACCGTGGCCGGCAACGTACGCCTGGACAAGACCTCGCGCAATGCCCGCCTGGCCCGCGAGTGGGCCGGGCGCGAAGAGGTGCCGGTGTATGCCGGTGCGCCCAGGCCGCTGCTGCGCACGCCGATCTATGCCGAGAATATCCACGGCAAGGAAGGCCTCTCCGGCGTCACCGTGCATGAACCCAAGGCGCCCCTGGCCAAGGGCAATGCGGTCAACTACCTGATCGAGACCCTGCGCGCGGCCAAGCCCCACAGCATCACCATTGCCATGCTCGGGCCACAGACCAACCTGGCGCTGGCGCTGATCCAGGATCCCGGGATCACCCAGGGCATCAAGGAAGTGGTGGTGATGGGCGGCGCGCACTTCAACGGCGGCAATATCACCCCGGTCGCCGAGTTCAACCTGTTCGCCGACCCGCAGGCCGCCGAAGTGGTGCTCAAGAGCGGCGTCAAGCTGACCTACCTGCCGCTGGACGTGACCCACAAGATCCTCACCAGCGACGAGCGCCTGAAGCAGATCGCGGCGCTGAACAACAACGCCAGCAAGGTGGTCGGTGATATCCTCAACGAATACGTCAAGGGCGACATGGAACACTACGGTATTCCTGGCGGCCCGGTACATGACGCCACCGTCATCGCCTACCTGCTCAAGCCCGAGCTGTTCAGCGGACGTCAGGTCAACATGCTGATCGACAGCCGTGAAGGCCCGACCTTCGGCCAGACCATCGTCGACTGGTACGACGGCCTGAAACAGCCCAAGAACGTGTTCTGGGTCGAGAATGGCGATGCGCAGGGCTTCTTCAACTTGCTGACAGAGCGTCTGGCACGCCTTAAGTGATCCCATGCAAATCGATCTGAACAACCCCGACAACCTGACCCAGGACGCCGTGCGCCAGCTGCTCGCGGCGGCCAGCGACGAGGTGCACACCCAGTTGCGCGTGACCCGCTCGGGCATCGCGTACATCTCTTCGGGAGTGGTCGGCGGCGCGCAGATCGATGACCTGCTGTTCCGCCTGGAAACCTGGGCGGCCGGCTCCGGCTACGTCGGCAAAGTCGCGGCCGCCGACGAGGTCTGGGTCATGCAGGTGTTCAATGCCCTGAAGCAGAACTGGCCCAACCCGCCCTTCGATTACATCGATATCTACTGAACGGCGTCGCTCGTTCATATTCAGTCACGATTGCGCGCAGAAGTCGCAGGACAGGTCAGGCAGACTTGTCGACTGCGGCTGTCGGAATCGGCTGATCTGGCACCTGGCGTGCAACCAATGCCGCAAATCACGGTCGCACGCACTCTACTTATTTTATTTAAAGGAGGCTTCATGCCTTGGAAGCTTGCATCCCTGGGGACGCTGTTCGCCCTCTCGGTACTGGCGGGTTGCACCACCCCCGAGTCATCCGCGGCTAAACAGCCGGCCAAGGACTCGGGCGCCCAGACCACCTACGATCGTTGCGAAGCCAAAGGCGCCGATTTCACCCTCGGCCAGCCGGCCTCGGCCGCGTTGCTGGAGCAGGCCCGCAGCCGCAGCGGCGCGCAGAGCGCACGGGTGCTGGGGCCTAACGACATGGTGACCCTGGAGTACCGTTCGGACCGCCTGAACCTCAACACCGACAGCAGCGGCAAAATCATTCGCGCCAACTGCGGCTGAAGCCTTGGGGCTTTTGTAGCGCACATAAAAAACCCCGTCGCATGGACGGGGTTTTTTCAGTTCGCGGAAAACTTACTCCGGACGAACCTGTGCAGCTTGCATACCCTTTTGGCCTTTCTCAGCCACGAAGGAAACGGTCTGGCCTTCTTTCAGGCTTTTGAAACCGTCGCTTTCGATAGCTTTGAAGTGTACGAACAGGTCGTCACCGCCACCTTGAGGAGTGATGAAGCCGAAGCCTTTTTCATCGTTGAACCATTTTACGGTGCCGGTTTGGCGATTAGACATGGTGTATCTCCAAGAAACATATATTTTCAGTAGTACTGTGCTGCTCAGGCCAACTGGGCACACTGGGCTATCATAGTCGAAATGTTCGACTTGGGAGCCCCCCCTAGCGGCGGATTGCTAATCAGTCGCGCTTTCTTCAGTCGTTTTATTGGCTGGAGGCCCCGGTTTTAAAGGCTTTCACTAGAAACGACAGCCCCTAAAAAAACCCATAAAAGCTGCGTAAATATTGATAAAAATCACCTTTTCAGGCGTTTTTCACCTGGCTTGAGGGGCAAAAGCCCCATGCTTGCGAGTTACTTCTGCACCTTGCAGACGGCGATTTCGTTCAGGGCGCGGGTCCGCAGCTCTGCCGGTGGCATCGTTTTGCTGTTCATCAACTGGGTGATTTCCTCGGTGGTGAATTTCTTCTCCAGGACATCGGCGCCGCAGGTGCAGTGCTGCTTGGCGATGGTGGGGTTGACGCTCTGGCTGGCCGCGCCAACGCAGTCTTTCATGTAGCTGGCTTTGGCGCCGGCCGGCCAGGCGGCCTGTGCGCTCAGGGGCAGCAGCAGGGCGAGCGGGGCGGCAAAAGCGAAAAGGTGGATCAGGCGCATGTTCGGGTACTCCATGGAGACGGGTGGATACGGTGCGATATTCTGGATATTTGAGGCTGGCGCGTGGGGCAAGTTCACCCAAGGCACAAAACCCCCGCGACTTTAGCAGTTTGTGAACGAGGCGATGACCGTTCATCTGTGCTAGCATCCACGACCTGGCTATTTTCGGTATCGCAGGCGTGTTTCGCGCTTGATATCAAGCCATCAACCCTTTTTTGAACTCCAGTCACTCTGGTTCGTTTCCGGTTGGCCTTACGGCTCCTGCCACTGTGCGGCAGGCGTTTTTGATTAAACGGCTGGACGAATCGCGTACTGGCTGCTCATCCCAACCCACGTGACCTTTGGTAGGGGTCACCACTAGGAGAGGAGGCGCCATGCCCACTATTACTCTTCCCGACGGCAGTCAACGTTCGTTCGACCATCCGGTTTCCGTAGCCGAGGT
Organism: Pseudomonas sp. MWU13-2105; assembly: GCF_023242315.1. Classification (GTDB taxonomy): domain Bacteria; phylum Pseudomonadota; class Gammaproteobacteria; order Pseudomonadales; family Pseudomonadaceae; genus Aquipseudomonas. The sequence continues at coordinate 29,380 of NZ_JALLIY010000021.1, read as the reverse complement.
CGCCGCTTCCATTGGTGCCGGCCTGGCCAAGGCCACCGTGGCCGGCAAGGTCAACGGCAAGCTGGTCGACGCCTGCGACCTGATCGACAGCGACGCGACCCTGCAAATCATCACGCCCAAGGACGAAGAGGGGCTGGAGATCATTCGCCACTCTTGCGCGCATCTGGTCGGCCACGCGGTCAAGCAGCTGTACCCGACGGCGAAAATGGTCATCGGTCCGGTCATCGATGAAGGTTTTTACTACGATATCGCCTATGAGCGTCCGTTCACCCCGGACGACCTGGCCGCGATCGAGCAGCGCATGCAGCTGCTGATCGAGAAAGACTACGACGTGATCAAGAAGGTCACGCCGCGCGCCGAAGTCATCGACGTGTTCACCCAGCGTGGCGAAGACTACAAGCTGCGCCTGGTCGAGGACATGCCGAACGAACAGACCATGGGTCTGTACTATCACGAAGAATACGTCGACATGTGTCGCGGTCCGCACGTGCCGAACACACGCTTCCTGAAATCCTTCAAGCTGACCAAGCTTTCCGGCGCCTACTGGCGCGGCGATGCCAAGAACGAGCAACTGCAGCGCGTCTACGGCACCGCCTGGGCGGACAAGAAGCAACTGGCCGCCTACGTCCTGCGCATCGAAGAAGCGGAAAAACGCGACCATCGCAAGATCGGCAAGCGCCTGGGCCTGTTCCATACCCAGGAAGAAGCGCCGGGCATGGTGTTCTGGCACCCCAATGGCTGGACCCTGTACCAGGTGCTCGAGCAGTACATGCGCAAGGTGCAGCGTGAAAACGGCTACCTGGAGATCAAGACCCCGCAAGTGGTCGATCGCTCCCTGTGGGAGAAATCCGGGCACTGGGCCAACTACGCCGAAAACATGTTCACCACCGAGTCGGAAAGCCGCGACTACGCCATTAAGCCGATGAACTGCCCATGCCACGTGCAGGTGTTCAACCAGGGCCTGAAGAGCTACCGCGAGCTGCCAATGCGCCTGGCCGAGTTCGGTGCCTGCCACCGCAACGAGCCATCGGGTGCGCTGCACGGCATCATGCGCGTGCGCGCCTTCACCCAGGACGACGCCCACATCTTCTGCACCGAAGAGCAGATGCAGGCTGAATCCGCGGCGTTCATCAAGCTGACCATGGCGGTCTACGCCGACTTCGGCTTCAAAGACATCGAAATGAAGCTGTCCACCCGTCCGGAAAAGCGCGTGGGTTCCGACGAACTGTGGGATCGCGCCGAAAGCGCGCTGGCCGCTGCGCTCGACAGCGCCGGCCTGCCGTACGACCTGCAGCCGGGCGAGGGCGCCTTCTACGGTCCGAAAATCGAGTTTTCGCTCAAGGACTGTCTCGGTCGCGTGTGGCAGTGTGGTACCCTGCAGCTCGATTTCAACCTGCCGATCCGTCTGGGCGCCGAATACGTGTCCGAAGACAACAGCCGCAAGCACCCGGTGATGCTGCACCGGGCGATCCTCGGCTCCTTCGAGCGGTTCGTCGGAATTCTGATCGAACACTACGAAGGCGCGTTCCCTGCGTGGCTGGCGCCAACCCAGGCCGTGATCATGAATATCACGGACAAGCAGGCTGATTTTGCCCTCGAAGTGGAAAAAACTCTGGCCGAAAGCGGATTTCGTGCCAAGTCCGACTTGAGAAATGAAAAGATCGGCTTTAAAATCCGCGAGCATACTTTGCTCAAGGTTCCCTATCTTTTGGTTATCGGAGATCGGGAAGTCGAGATGCAGACTGTCGCTGTGCGTACTCGTGAAGGTGCTGACCTGGGCTCGATGCCCGTCGCCCAGTTCGCCGAGTTCCTCGCGCAAGCGGTTTCCCGGCGTGGTCGCCCAGATTCGGAGTAATTACTATTAAGCGTGAAATGAGACAAGATAAACGAGCTGCACCGAAGGCCCCGATCAACGAGAATATCTCGGCACGCGAGGTTCGGTTAATTGGCGCTGATGGCGAGCAGATTGGCATCGTCTCGATTGATGAAGCGCTTCGGATTGCCGAAGAAGCCAAGCTGGATCTGGTGGAGATTTCCGCCGATGCAGTGCCACCCGTCTGCCGGGTGATGGACTACGGCAAATCGATTTTCGAAAAGAAAAAGCAAATTGCTGCTGCGAAGAAAAACCAGAAGCAAGTGCAGGTTAAAGAAATCAAGTTTCGTCCAGGGACGGAGGAAGGGGATTACCAGGTAAAACTGCGCAACCTGGTACGTTTCCTGAGTGATGGGGACAGGGCCAAGGTTTCCTTGAGATTCCGCGGTCGTGAGATGGCCCACCAGGAGCTGGGGATGGAACTCCTCAAGCGGGTTGAAGGTGACCTGCTCGAGTACGGTTCGGTCGAACAGCATCCTAAGATGGAAGGACGCCAGCTTATTATGGTCATCGCCCCGAAAAAGAAGAAGTAACCACCAGGGCACGGCAGGCCTTGCGGTTATGTTTATCAACTGAATGCGGAGTATCCGAACATGCCAAAGATGAAAACTAAGAGTGGTGCTGCCAAGCGGTTTCTGAAAACTGCTAACGGCATCAAGCACAAACACGCTTTCAAGAGCCACATCCTGACCAAAATGTCGACCAAGCGTAAGCGTCAACTGCGCGGTAGCAGCTTGCTGCATCCGTCTGACGTGGCAAAAGTCGAGCGCATGCTGCGCCTTCGTTAATTTTGGATCAAGAATAGAGGAAGTAACTCATGGCTCGTGTAAAGCGTGGCGTCATTGCCCGTAAGCGTCACAAAAAGATTCTGAAACTTGCAAAAGGCTACTACGGTGCACGCTCGCGCGTATTCCGTGTTGCCAAGCAAGCGGTCATCAAGGCAGGCCAATACGCCTACCGCGACCGTCGTCAGAAAAAACGTCAGTTCCGCGCTCTGTGGATCGCTCGTATCAACGCTGGTGCACGTGTTAACGGTCTGTCCTACAGCCGTTTCATCGCTGGCCTGAAAAAAGCGTCCATCGAGATCGACCGTAAGGTTCTGGCTGATCTGGCAGTGAACGAAAAAGCGGCGTTTGCTGCGATTGTCGAGAAAGCTAAAGCCACCTTGGCTTAAGTACCCCCCGACAATCACCAGGCCCTGCCTTTGTGGGGTCCGGTGTTAAACGTCATAAATAGGGGAAGAGCCTTCAAGCTCTTCCCCTATTTCGTATCTGGAGTCTGTACATGGAAAACCTGGACGCGCTGGTCTCTCAAGCTCTCGAGGCTGTGCAAAGCGCTGAAGATATCAATGCCCTGGAGCAAATCCGGGTTCAATACCTTGGCAAGAAAGGTGAATTGACTCAGGTGATGAAGACCCTGGGCAGCTTGCCGGCCGAAGAGCGACCGCAGGTCGGTGCGCTGATCAACGTTGCCAAGGAGCGTGTCACAGAGGTTCTCAATGCGCGCAAGGCGTTGTTCGATGAGGCGGATCTGACCGCCAAGCTCGCCGCCGAGTCGATTGACGTGACCCTGCCTGGCCGTGGCCAGACCTCCGGTGGTCTGCATCCGGTCACCCGGACTCTGGAACGGATCGAGCAATTTTTCACCCACATCGGCTACGGCATCGCCGAAGGGCCCGAGGTGGAAGACGATTACCACAACTTCGAAGCGCTCAACATCCCAGGCCATCACCCGGCCCGGTCGATGCATGACACCTTCTATTTCAACGCCAACATGTTGCTGCGCACCCATACCTCGCCGGTCCAGGTCCGCACCATGGAGTCGAAACGACCGCCGATCCGCATCGTCTGCCCAGGCCGTGTGTACCGTAGCGACTCGGATATTACCCACTCGCCGATGTTCCACCAGGTCGAAGGTCTGCTGATCGATCGCGACATCAATTTTGCCGACCTCAAGGGCACCATCGAAGAGTTCCTGCGGGTGTTCTTCGAGAAGGAACTGGCGGTGCGCTTCCGTCCTTCCTACTTCCCGTTTACCGAGCCATCCGCTGAAGTCGACATGGAATGCGTGATGTGCAGTGGTAAAGGCTGCCGCGTCTGCAAGCAGACCGGTTGGCTGGAAGTCATGGGCTGCGGCATGGTCCACCCCAACGTGCTGCGCATGTCCGGGATCGACCCGGAAGAATTCCAGGGCTTTGCCTTCGGCATGGGCGCCGAGCGTCTGGCCATGCTGCGTTACGGCGTGAATGACTTGCGCCTGTTCTTCGACAACGATTTGCGGTTCCTCGAGCAATTTCGCTAGGTCGCGGCCCGTAACGAATCTATTAGGAGAGCAGGATGAAATTCAGTGAACAATGGCTGCGCAGTTGGGTAAGCCCGCTGGTGAGCCGCGACGAGCTGGTGGCTCGTCTGTCGATGGCCGGCCTTGAGGTCGATAGCGTCACGCCGGCCGCTGGCGAATTCAGCGGCGTGATCGTCGGTGAAGTGTTCAGCACCGAACAGCACCCGGATGCCGACAAGCTGCGGGTGTGCCAGGTCAGCAACGGTTCCGAGACCTTCCAGGTCGTCTGCGGCGCGCCGAATGTGCGCCCGGGCCTGAAGATCCCGTTCGCGATGATCGGTGCCGAACTGCCTGGCGACTTCAAGATCAAGAAAGCCAAGCTGCGTGGCGTCGAGTCCAACGGCATGCTCTGTTCGCAGGCCGAGCTGCAGATCGGCGAAGGCAACGATGGCCTGATGGAGCTGGCGGCTGACGCGCCGGTGGGCATGGACATCCGTGACTACCTGGATCTGGACGACGCGAGCATCGAGGTCGACCTGACCCCGAACCGTGGCGACTGCCTGTCCCTGGCGGGTCTGGCCCGTGAAGTCGGCGCGCTGTATGCCACTCCGGTCGAGCGCCCGGTGGTAGCGGTGGTGCCTGCCGTGCACGACGATGTCCGTTCGATCGAAGTCTTGGCCCCGGCCGCCTGCCCGCGTTACCTGGGGCGGGTTATCCGTAACGTCGACCTGTCGAAGCCGACCCCGCTGTGGATGGTCGAGCGCCTGCGTCGTTCCGACGTGCGCAGCATCGACGCCGCCGTGGACATCACCAACTACGTGATGATCGAGCTGGGCCAGCCGCTGCACGCCTTCGACCTTGCCGAAATCAACGGCGGCATCCGCGTGCGCATGGCCGAAGAGGGCGAGAAGCTGGTGCTGCTCGACGGCCAGGAAGTCACCCTGCGTAGCGATACCCTGGTGATTGCCGACCACACTCGCGCCCTGGCGATTGCCGGCGTGATGGGTGGCGAGCACAGTGGCGTGAACACCGCGACCACTCGCGACATCTTCCTGGAAAGCGCGTTCTTCGACCAGATCGCCGTCGCTGGCAAGGCCCGTTCCTACGGCCTGCACACCGATGCCTCGCACCGCTACGAGCGTGGCGTGGACTGGCAACTGGCCCGTGAAGCCATGGAGCGCGCCACTGGCCTGCTGCTGGAAATCACCGGTGGCGAAGCCGGCCCGATCGTCGAGACCGTCAGCGCGGCGCACCTGCCTGCCGTGGCACCGGTGACCCTGCGTGCCGAACGCATCACCCAGATGCTCGGCATGGAGATGGAGGCGGCTGAGGTCGAGCGTCTGCTGACCGGCCTGGGCCTGGGTGTTTCCGCGAGTGGAGCAGGGCAGTGGCGTGTTGATGTGCCCAGCCATCGCTTTGATATCAGCCTGGAAGTCGACCTGATCGAAGAACTGGCCCGTCTGTACGGCTACAACCGTCTGCCGGTCCGTTACCCGCAAGCCCGCCTGGCGCCGCAAGCCAAGGCCGAAGCCCGTAGCGACCTGCCTGAGCTGCGTCGTCTGCTGGTGGCTCGTGGTTACCAGGAAGCGATCACCTACAGCTTCATCGATCCGAAACAGTTCGAACTGTTCAATCCGGGCGTCGAGCCGCTGCTGTTGGCCAACCCGATCTCCAACGACATGGCGGCCATGCGCTCGTCACTGTGGCCGGGTCTGGTCAAGGCGTTGCAGCACAACCTGAACCGTCAGCAGGCTCGCGTGCGTCTGTTCGAAAGCGGCCTGCGTTTCGTCGGTCAGTTGGAAGGCCTGAAGCAAGAGCCGATGCTCGCTGGTGTGGTTTGTGGCAGCCGTCTGCCGGAAGGCTGGGCACAAGGGCGCGATGTCGTCGACTTCTTCGACGTCAAGGCTGATGTGGAAGCGCTGCTGGGCTTTGCCGGTGCGCTGGATTCGTTCAGCTTCGTGCCGGGCAAGCATCCGGCGTTGCACCCGGGTCAGACCGCGCGCATCGAGCGCGAAGGGCGCCTGGTCGGTTTCGTCGGCGCAATCCACCCGGAATTGTCGAAAACCCTCGGTCTCGACCGTCCGGTCTTCGTTTTCGAGCTGGTGCTGGCTGAAGTTGCGTTGGGGAAAATGCCTAAATTCAGCGAATTGTCGCGTTTTCCTGAAGTGCGTCGTGACCTCGCGTTGCTGGCGGACAAGGGCGTGGCGGCCAGCGCGGTATTGGACGTAATCCGTGAAAATGCAGGCGAATGGCTCACAGAGCTCAGGCTCTTTGACGTCTATGAGGGTAAAGGCATTGATCCGCATAGAAAAAGCCTTGCAGTTGGCTTGACCTGGCAGCATCCATCGCGCACTCTTAATGACGATGAGGTGAATTCCACGACGCAAAACATCCTCACCTCGCTTGAAACCAGGTTGAACGCCACGCTAAGGAAGTGACGTATGGGGGCTCTGACGAAAGCTGAAATGGCGGAACGTCTCTACGAGGAATTGGGTCTGAACAAACGGGAGGCCAAGGAATTGGTCGAACTGTTTTTTGAAGAAATCAGACACGCTCTCGAAGATAACGAGCAGGTCAAACTGTCGGGTTTTGGCAATTTTGACTTGCGGGACAAACGCCAGCGGCCTGGCCGCAATCCAAAAACGGGAGAGGAAATCCCGATCACGGCTCGCCGTGTGGTCACCTTTCGTCCAGGGCAGAAGTTGAAAGCCCGAGTTGAGGCCTATGCTGGAACCAAGTCATAACGACGAGCTTCCGCCGATTCCAGGCAAACGCTACTTCACCATTGGTGAAGTCAGCGAGCTGTGTGCGGTAAAACCGCACGTGCTGCGTTACTGGGAGCAGGAGTTTCCTCAACTCAACCCCGCCAAGCGTGGTGGCAATCGCCGATATTATCAGCGCCATGACGTGCTGATGATCCGGCAGATTCGCGCGTTGCTGTACGACCAGGGGTTCACCATCGGCGGGGCGCGTCTGCGTCTCTCCGGCGATGAGGCCAAGGATGACAGCACCCAGTACAAGCAACTGATCCGCCAGATGATCTCGGAGCTGGAGGATGTGCTGGTGGTGCTGAAGAAGTGATTCAAGGTTTTAAAATACTTTGACATTTCAAACGCTTGCGGTATATTTCTCCTCGCTTCCACAAGAAGCAAAACCCAGTTTCACGCCTAGTCGGGGCGTAGCGCAGTCCGGTAGCGCACTAGCATGGGGTGCTAGGGGTCGAGTGTTCGAATCACTCCGTCCCGACCATATTTTTGAAAAAGCCCAATCTGAGAAGGTTGGGCTTTTTTATGTTTGTAATCCTCCCCCTTCTCTGCTTTTTGTGTGCGTTTGCACCAATTTGACATTACTTCGCTCTACCTTTGGTGCAAGCAGCCATGGCGGGGGCTAGGGTAAAATTTCAGTGCTGGGCACCCCGCCAAAATAGCTTAAAAATACTTCTAGCTTTGGCCGTTAGCCAAGAGTTACTCGATGTACCGAGTGAAACAAATCCGGGTGCAACGTTTTCGTTCAATGAATCGCAAGGCGAAAACACTAGATGGTGGCGGATTGCTATTGCGTTAAGTGTCCTGCTGGCGGCAGTATGGCGTAGGGTTTTGATATTTTTCAGGGATAGAGGGAGGGAGTGATGGATTACTTGGTCGTATTGTGCACGACCCAAACCGGTCAGTCGCGAAGGGTAGAGGTACAGACTCTCCCGCTACCGGTCAAAAGAAGCCAATCGTATGCATATAGGCACCGGAAGCAAGTCAAGAATAAGTTTCGAGACTCTGATATTTTTGGGCATAATACTCTCGAAATTGGTTAGAAAAGAACTTCCAAGGCGGCGGTTACGCAATCGCCGTTGGTCAGATGTTGAAGCGATCGCACAGGTGTAGAAATGGCTGAAACCCAAATCGAGTGGACAGATTCCACATGGAACCCTGTAGCAGGCTGTTCAATCATTAGCGATGGATGCAAAAATTGCTATGCCATGGAAATGGCGAAGCGACTTGAGTCCATGCATGTTGAAAAATACGCCGGACTTACTAGGCAAACAGGGAAGCGAACTGTTTGGAATGGAGTGGTCAGAGAGGACGAGAAATCACTGGCGATACCATACTCATGGAAAAAACCTCGAAAAATCTTCGTGAATTCTATGAGTGATTTGTTTCATGACCAGGTCAGCGATGAATTTATTTTGCGTGTGTGGAAAGTTATGCGCGAAACCCCGCGCCATAGCTACCAAATTTTGACGAAGCGACCTGATCGTATGAAAGAGATAATCTCCAAAAAAATCAAGGATGTTCTTCCAAACGTTTGGATCGGCACAAGTGTCGAAAACGCGGATGTATTACATCGCATCGACAGCCTCCGCAAGGTTCCAGCAGCTATAAGATTCATATCTTTTGAGCCATTGATTGACTCCGTAGCGGATGTCGACTTAAGCAAAATAGATTGGGCTATCGTTGGCGGTGAAAGTGGTCGATCCGCACGGCCTATCAAGGAACACTGGATTGACGAAATTTACGAGCAATGCTTAATAAGCGATACGGCGTTTTTCTTCAAGCAGTGGGGGGCGTGGGGGAAAGATAATACAAAAAGGTCTAAAAAGGATAATGGTAGAGAGTACAGAGGGCGGACTTGGGATGAAATGCCCATCACCATTATAAAACCTTCGCAGCAGGCCTCATTCAGATAGGGAATTTTTGAGCGAATGGCAGAGAAAAGATATGAATGGTTAAGTGGTGCGGTTCTCGACGATCACTCCAGGCGAAAACACAAAATATTAAGAGAGTATTTCTTTCAATATCTTACTGTGCGTTGTCAGTTGCCTCAGCAATCAAAGTTCCGCTTAGCGGTTGTTGATGGCTTTTCAGGAGGCGGCCGTTATCAATGCGGTTCAGCAGGATCTCCGGTTATTTTTATTGAAGAGCTGAAACGAGCTTTGAATTCAATAAATATAAACCGCGCTATTCAAGGGTTGGGGCTAGTTACGATTGAGTGTCTGTTAATTTTAAATGATGCGGATAAAAATGTAACTGAGTATCTAAAAGAAAATCTAGCACCATTACTTGCTGAAATTTTGGCATGTGATGTCCAGCTTCAGATAAATGTGGAGTATTTTAGCGAGCCCTTTGAACAGGTTTATCCAAAAGTGAAAGGGCTCTTATCAAAGTATCGCTATAGAAATGTCTTGTTCAATCTTGACCAATGTGGTCATAGCCATGTGGAAAGAAAAACGATACTTGATATTACCCGCTCAAATCCATCAGCAGAAATATTTTACACATTTGCAATCGAAGCGTTGGTTTCCTTTTTGAGGAAGTCAGAGCCAGTCTTGGTATCAAATCAGCTATCTGCAGTTGGTCTGGGAATGGATGATTTAAAGGCTTTGGAAGGTCAAATGAATAAAAATAGTTGGCTTGGTACTGCGGAACGATTAGTTTTTCAAGCCTTCAAAGAGTGTGCTCCATACGTAAGCCCGTTTTCGATAAATAATCCGCTCGGTTGGAGATATTGGCTTATTCACTTTGCGACGTCCTACAAGGCACGTCAAGTCTACAATAATATTCTGCACGACAACAGCAGCGCTCAAGCTCACTTTGGTCGTTCAGGCCTAAATATGCTCTCTTATGATCCCGCTGAGGATGGGTCTCTATACCTCTTCGGTGAGTCTGATCGTGAGAATGCGAGAAACGAGCTTTTGGAGGACATACCAAGACTAATTTCAGAGTCAGGTGATACTGTTATAGTGAGTGATTTTTACGCAAGTATCTACAATGAAACTCCTGCCCATTCTGATGACGTTCACTCTGCGATCATAGAAAGTTCAGAAATAGAGGTTCATACGTCGAGCGGTGGCACTCGTAGAAAAGCAAACACTATCACAGCAAATGACACGCTTAAATTCAAAAGTCAGCGAAGTTTTTTTCCACTCTTTTTAAGTGTTAATAAAAAATAATTATGTCGAGTGTGCCAGGAAGTGAGTGCCGCTCCTGATATGGTTATTTTGGGTTCTCTCTAGGGTGATTGTTTGCTTGGAAGCCTAAATAAAACTATGTACCTTATTTGGAAATACGATAATGTTTTATTCGCGTAAATTAAATTCCGATACTGGGCAAGTAGAGGTGTGGGAGTGCGAGTGGTCTGATCCTGGGACGGGAATGGCAAAAAAAGACTTCATTCGAAAATACTGCAACGAAGGGGAAGAGGAAGATAATCCTGAACAATATTCCACAGCAGCGGCTATCTGCTGGGCCCCTGGGAGGACTATTGGTAATATCGCTGTAAACTCGGAGGGTGTCTTCGGTAGTTTTACTGCGAAATCGGGTGATCGTGCTGTATTACCATGCCACATTGTTCCATGTGGGAAGTTTAGAAATGGAGCGGATCGGTGGTATTGCAAAACACACCAGATTCACTGGGGTGTAAAAGCCGACATTGCCGCAGTTCCTGCTACTGGCGAGGTTACATGCAGTAACCACCTGATGGGTATGAGTTATGTTGTTGATCCGCTTATTGTAGATTTTAATGAGTTTGAAGAAATAGGCGTTTGGTGCTCATTACCTCCAGCATTTTCGAGTGATGTGATTGTTCCTCGTGCGCCAAAAATACATGTGCATAAGCGATTTTCCGGAGCAGATAAAAAATTATTGGATAGGGATTATGATGCGATAGTTTGCTCTTATAATCAAAATCTTGGGTTGTTTTCTAGTAGTGAAATTACGCAAATACAAATCACTCCACCTGCGGCGTTTGAGTTTGTCAAGTCGCTTGAAGAAGGGCGTGAAATGGCATGTGTAACATGTAAGAAATGCGGTTATCCTCACTTGGATCTTGGTAGTTTTGCCAATACACCTCATGCAAAGCACTTTTGTGGAAATTGTGGGAATGATAGTGTTTGGAGTGAAGGTAAAATTGTTTCCACTCCTCTCAAGCCATTGCATGATCAATTCAATAATAGCAATCAATATGTAATTCCTGAGCGTACTCTAAATATGGACGATTATGCGGGCCTTAGGTTTGAGGTTTGGTCTTCGACTCCAGCAGTTTTGTGGACTGCGAACAGAGCTCAGGAAAAAGGTATTCATGTACATATTTACGAGCACGGAAGGCGCGTAGTCGACGACACATTTGGGGCAGTGATATATCAAGGGCAGCAACTCGATCGGAAAATATTGTGGCAGCAAATGGCTCAAAATACGTTATATTAATACTAGGTGTGCCGTACGAACAGTAATGTCGTAAGCACCGTAGTGAACAGGCCTGCGTGACAATGGCTGAAAAAACTCTTTGCCAGCTTGTCGAAGCGTGTGCCGGTGCGGCGGTGCGGCGGTGCTCTATCAGCCAACCAAATATGATGTTGCGCTGACGGTACTTGGGGCGATCAAACAGCTTCTTGGTAAGCCCGGCTTTGGCTTGCGTTTCATACTGCATAGCTGGATGACGGGTTGCCTCCGGTAACAGTCGCATGGCGTAAAGATTCTATTTCGTAGCCCTTATGTCAGTAGAAAGCTCAGCGATACAGCATATGAGTTTTGGTCGTCGGGCAGCCCTGGCTTCGTCCGAGCGCGTGGTCTCGTGGTTCTCAGGTCCCATTTTTCCTGCGCCTGCTGAGGCTCGGGCTGCCCGTACGGCGATAGAGTCGATTATCCAAGTGCCCAGCCCCATCGAACCCTTTTTGCTCAAGCGAATATAACGCTTCTTGAGCATCTGATTGAAAAGACCTTGATTTTACCAGTCTCGAAAACGTAGGTAGACCGTTGACCATGGTCCAAAACGTTAAGGCATATCCCATTATGCTGCGCCGGAGCAAAGCATCCACAGTACTCTGTCGATCAATGTGTAATGAAAAAAACGCGATTATTTCACAGTCCGCATCGAAAAGTTTGTCTTCTTCTGGTATGGCAGGGTCCTTCGCCTAAGTGGCGAGAACCCTATGGAAGCTCCGGCCCTGAGTGGCCGCGACGGAGTTTCAAAAATTTTTATATAGACTCAGGGAATATTTAAGTTGGGTCGACCTGAATATTTTCAGAGGAGCAGAAAATTGGCAATGTGAGAGGATAAAATTGCTATGGTGAGGGTTAGTGCGGGATAATTATGTACTCGTTGCGCTTGAGTATTCCTCGATTTTCGCTTTTGACCAGATTGATATAGCGACCACCTGCAGAAAATATCGGAAGGCAATCATCAATATCAAAAACTGCATCAGTGTGTTGTTCACTCCATCGATTTAGCATTGCTTTCTTAGTTTTGGCGTGAGCCTCTGCTTTTGAGTTTTCTACTACTAGCATATAATCATGAGCTTCGCCAAATGCTCTCGAGTCATACCCACCCATATTTACAAAGTAAAGATGTGGGCTATTTGGCGCTGGAGCAAGATCACTAAATTCGACCTTCCAATCTCCTACACCGTCCACTTGCATCCACGAATCAATATGTAAGCCACTTTGATTTCCAAACCATTCTTTACGTAATTCTTCAAAAGTATCTTCTAAGCACTGTGCATTAACAAAGGCTACGTCATGTACCTCAATTTTTGCTTTAGGGTGCCTTCCACCTAGTAATACAATAAATAGCATGATTTTCAAGATTCTGAGTTGATGGATAAATTTAAGATTATAGCTTTTTTTTTGATTTTTTGCACCCTGGGAGTTAAGTTGTTCTATTTATCGCTTCGTGTTTATAAAGTTGCGTTTGTCAGTATTTTAATGGTATATCAGATTTTCAGTTTGATTTTGGATGGCTTTATTATAAATTTTTATGCTGGTGGCTATAGTGTGTGGGGCGTGATTTTGAAATTTTCTTAATGTTTAAGTTTGCTTGCCTAGTGGTTCAATGTGTTTCCTTCGGGAGAGTTGAATTGTGATGCCGGATTGGTTGTGGTGTGGGCGTGTGACAAGCCGAGTCCAAGTCTTAGTATGGTCAAATAATATATTTAAAAAAGTTGTAATTAGGGGTGGATTTTTACTAAGCTATTAGAGGTCTTTCTGCTACGTCCACAATTTTCTGCGTGCCGCGGCGTACGGTTGGTAATGTTGCGATGAGCTCCGAAGAAGTATCTAGTCATTTTGTGTGGGCAGGCAGCAATGCTTTTTTGCTCTGTTGCATTACTCCATTTAGCAAGTTCTGAAATGGTACCAAACGCTGGTGGCGTATCTAATAGTTCTCTGTTTTATGAATGACCGGATGCCAGGTTGTAATGGCATCCGGAAAGTTAATTTGGCTAGGTGTTGAGTGTGTTGTCTATCATTTTTTTTAGCATATCATCACGGTTTAGGGGCTCTCCGCGGTAAATGACAGTGCCAAACGTATCGTCTATGACGCGTGTACCATCCATACTCAAGTGAACATGAATTCCACGTTCCTGTGGTCTGTTGGCTGTCCATATTATGGCGGGAGTTGAAGCCCATAGTGCGAACTCGCAATTATCCCATTCGTCTATATTTAAATGTCTCGCAGAGTCAATGTATCCATACCCTCTGTCATAGTAACGATGCAGCGGTTGCAGCGGGCTAGATGTGCTCGGTACACTGGTCCACGTATTATTTCTTCCGCAATTTCCGCAAAGATGTTTTCGGTGTGGTCTTTGGTTGAAAATCCCCAGGTCTAAGTGTGGGGCGCCGCAATAGTTGCAGTTAAAGCATGTGACATGGACTCCGTATTCTAAAGCCAACATAAAGTCACTGGCCGCAGGTGGAGTAACGTGAATTTTATTAATTGGTGAGGGCGCGAATAGATTCGCTCTGGCGTCGATTATAATTGCCAAAGCACTGAAATCTTTATCTACAATTTTTGTGCCTTCAACAGCGTTTCGTACGTGCACGTGGATGTTTGGATGTCGTGAGTGCGGTGTTCCAAGGCTAGTTAGGGCAGGAGGTAGGGAGCACCACACACCAACTTCTGCGTGGTTGTCTGGTTGCAACTCATAAGGGTTAGCAATATAGGACATAGGCTGGAACCATTGAGCGCATCTAATGGTTCCCGTGTTAGCTGCATCTTTTACATCAGCTAAAGTACCCCAGTGCTTTTGATGGGTGCGGCACCATAAACGCTCTTTTCCATTTTGATAAAGTCCGGCGTCCACTATTTCACACTCAAGAATGTCATTCACACCACTGGTTCCGGGAAGCCTTAATAAAACCTCAGGATTCACCGTTGCTATGTTTCCCAGTGTGCGCCCAAATGCCCAGGATATTGCTTCGTTTGCACTGATCATATTTGAGGCGTGAGGCAAGGGTTGCTCGATGCCAAGATGTACACGATTACATTTAGCCGGTGGTTTTCTGGTTAAATCCCACTCATAGGCCCAGATGTCATTGCGGCCGTCTGTACGTGCTAATCTTTCAAATTCCATGTTCAAAGCTTCCTTATTTATGTGGTCTACATCCTCTCTTAGTTTATAGATAGTATCAAATCGCCATCCCGGGGGCTCTTTTTTGTGTGAGAATGTGTGAGTTGTGAGCGTATTAATAATCAGTTGCATTTGTGGTCGAGTATTTAGCTTGGGCTTATGTCTAGTAGATATTTTTTGTATCTATGGCGTCTGCGACTCCTGAGAGTTCACCGTAAGGTGACTGATTTGTTTTCCCTTGTTGTTTCAGACGCAGCTGACCAGCGTTCACTCAGCATGCGAAATCGCCTTCTAAAAAAACTCATATTTCCCACGCGTTTCAGGCATGGGAGAATATTGTGTGCGCCAATTGCCATGGCTACAGTTCGACAGTCGCTGCAAATTCAGCGATGCGGGTTTCGCAGCCCGGTCGTAAGTAGGCGCACAGCGCCGCGTAAAGCGGCTTTTTGGTGTTCGCGTTATGGCGAGCTGTGCGCAGGAGGCTTAGCCCTGCCGGTTCCTACTTACCGGTCTGCGAACCTGCGTGCAGTTCGCCACCCTTGTGTCGCAGCAGGAGTGGATGAATCCCTTGCCTAAGTAGGAGACTCTCCATGACCAAGAAGATAACCCCCGATCCACCTCCAGTTCGCAAATCCCTCAGCACTGCCGACAGGGCCGTGTATCTGCGTAAAGTATCTGATGTCCCTTCGATTGAACCCGAACTAGCCCCGGCAGACACTCCCCGTTTGCTCGATACCCTCGCGTTTACGTGCTCCAAGCCCGTCACGCCCGAAGCCCCATACAAACCCACACTATTCGCCATCCAACCCGGGGTAAGCGCCCAGGACGCCCTGACCTACGTTTCGAATCTACTCGAAACGGCGGAACTCAATGGTGATGAAATCAGCCTGCACACCAACCCCGTCGAACGAGCTCTGTTCTGGGGCATGCTGCATTCGGTGGAGGTAGCGCGGGCGGTCGTGGATGCGCTGCTTGAGGGGGCGTCCCCATCCCGTCAGCTATCGTCCGCGTTGGACAACCTTCCGATTGATTGAGGTCGTTGCGCTGAAAGAGATCAAGCACTTGGCAGCTTGATCTCTTTTTCGTAAGGGCCCGGGCAGAGCCGTGTGCCAACGTCTGGCACACGGTTGGCTTGATCATCTAGTTGTCAGGTCGATCAAACCTTGCTTGCCCGAACACATCTCACTTGGGTTCTGCGCAGTATGATCGACATATAATTGCTCGATCAACGCAATTGAGGTCCAGCGCGTGGGCACTATCAGCCTTGAAGCCAAGAAGGCCTATGCGGCCAAGACTCGCCAATCTAACTACGCGGCCAGTCTGCGTCTGGAAGGCTTCAAAACTACCCTCGCGGATGGTGAGAGAAGCCTACCCTCGCGTGAGGAGGTCCTGAAGGCTTTCTCCAAGAACAGAGACTGATGCCTGGTAGGGTGGGTCAGTTTTCAATCGGTGTTGGTGAAGGCCTCGGCGGGGATGGCTGTATCGCGGCTCTGACCTATCTTCTGGTGTGTAGCAGGCGCAGAAGGGATTGAACCTCCAGGTACATGCGGAGGAACGTGCAGGGACACTTGCTCCGGCGGGGAAGCCTTTCCCGCGCCGGCCTGTAAGGTGAATAGGGGGATCTGAGCTGGTATTTCATGGCTATGCGCCGCTAACTACCCTTCAATTCCAGCGTAAGGTGCTGCCTGACTTCCATTGCGTCATGCAGTATCCGAACGATCTCAATGATCTGGTCATCCGCCAATCTATAGAAAACGATATGCCGCGGCCTCTGTACGGTGCCAGTGGCAGTCGCAGCTTGGTTGCGTACATAGGCCAGATGAAAGCTTCTCAGTCCCACTGAAAGTTCATCTCTAGGGTTGCTACCCACCCTGTTTGGCGTTTCCGCAAGGTCTTCGATTGCTGCGCGTATAAGCGCTTGGTACCTGACCCTGGCATGTGAGCCAAACTGTACGTGGGAGTACCTTAGAATATCCTCGATATCACTGAGGGCCGTATGAGAGAGACGGTACTTCCCCATGCTCAACGGTTCTTGGTGGGGGAGAGGGCAGCTCGTTCGCCGATGTCAGCCAGAAGCTCTCCCAACTGGTCACCGCCAATCTCGATGAAACGACCCCGCTCCAGGTCCATCAGTCCTGCTGAAGTGGCATGACGCAAAGCATCGAGCTTGGCCAGTTCTTCAGCCTCACGCTGCTCCAGCAGACGAAGCCCTTCGCGCATGACTTCGCTGGCGTTCTGGTATCGGCCGGAGACAACCAGGTCGTTGATGACCTGGTCCATGTGATCAGTGAGAACGACATTTCGCGTAGCCATGTTGTGCTCCAGGAACAAATAACGTTGCTGCGGATGTTGGCATATTATGCCATCGCATTGGCTCATGCCTAGTTTGAGTCTGGAATTCATGCTGGAGGGCCTCTTGCAAGATTTGTCAGGGTGATGGATGGAAAACGGAAAATGGCCCTGCCTGATCATGGATGGAGGGCAGGGAGCGGACCTCAAAGGCCATTCCTGTCGGTCTGATCGGCATTGTTATCATGTTTCCCAGAGTGTTCATCTGGCGCAGACTCGTCACCCAGCAAGAACTTGACGCGATACCGCAGGGGCCCAAACGATGGAGCAAGGCGCCTTTGTATCTTGAGATTCCTCTATTCTTCGGCATGATTGCCTTTTGGATATGGCACCCATTTCAGTGAGATCTCCTTGGATGGCCGCGCGATCCTTCTGCACTGGCGAGGTACGGCAATGGGGGATTTTGGCAAAGATGGACAAAGCCATGAACACCACGAGCGTCTCCCTACTGGATGCCCTCAAGTCCTTTGTCGATGCTCAAGTGAGCCAGCGAGGTTGCTGCACCGGTAGCGAATATGTCTGGGAGCTGATTCGCAAGGATCAGGATCGGCAGCACTTGCGTGGCCTGCTGCTGGCTGGGGCCGAATCGGCTCCCACTGCTCCTGTGGATGGCGATTACTTCGAGTCCCTACGTGTCAGTATTGGTAATATCTAGGCGCGCGCTGCAACCGGTTGAAATCCATGTGACGCAGTCAATCAAGGATGTTGATATCCTCAGTGCCCCCCGAGATTTCTTCTGGATAATGGCTCATGTTGACTGGTCTGAATCATCTCACGTTGGCGGTTGCGAACCTCTCTCGGAGCGTCGAGTTCTATGAGTCTTTACCTGGTTTTCGATTGACCGCACGCTGGGTGGCGGGGGCGTATCTTTCTCTGGGCGATCTCTGGCTATGTCTGTCTCTGGATAAGAGCAGGGAGACAGAAAAGAATATGGATTACACGCATTACGCGCTTTCGGTCGAACAGGAAGATTTCAAAAAAGTAACCGCACACCTGCGAGCACTTAACGTCGTTGAGTGGAAAAGTAATTCGAGCGAAGGTGACTCATTTTATTTTTCAGACCCTGATGGTCATCGGCTAGAGGTGCACGTGGGCAGCCTTATTTCTCGACTTGATCAATGTCGGCTCCGACCTTACGAGGGTATGGAGTTTTTCGACTGACCGCTGCTGACTCAGGTTGTGTGAAAACGCCTTCATTGGCACCAACAATGGCTAATGGAGACAAGCCTCGGCCATGCTGAGAGCACGCAAGAGGTCATGATGGAATTCCAGGTTGATCAATTGCGTAACGCACGCCACGTCGTGGTGTTTTCCGGCGCAGGCATTTCCGCTGAAAGTGGCATCCCGACATTTCGCGATGCCTTGACCGGCCTGTGGGAGAACTTCGACCCCGCTGTACTGGCCACTGCTCAAGCGTTCCGCAATGACCCCACCCTGGTGTGGGGTTGGTACGAGTGGCGACGCGCCAAGGTCCTTGCCGCACAACCAAATGCCGCACACCTGGCGATAGCCGAATTGGCGCGTCGGGTGCCCATGGTCACCGTCGTCACCCAGAACGTCGATGATTTGCTAGAGCGCGCCGGCTGTAGTGATGTCTTGCATCTGCACGGAAGCCTGAGTTCACCGCGCTGTTTTGCCTGTACGCGACCGTACACGTTGAGTGCGGACCCGCTCGATGAGCCGCCTGGCGGGCGCCGCATCGAGCCGCCGCGCTGCCTGCGTTGCAATGGAAAAGTGCGACCTGGTGTGGTCTGGTTTGGCGAGTCGCTGCCCGATGATGTGTGGCGCAAAGCTTTGTCGGCAGCGAAGGATTGTGATGTGCTGCTTTCGATTGGCACCTCTGGCCTTGTGCAGCCGGCGGCCGAGATCCCAAGGATTGCCCTGCGACATGGCGCGCAGGTGCTGCACATCAATCTGCAACCTGAGCCTGTAGAAGGGGATCGCGAATTCAGCCTGGCGGGCAGGGCGGCCGAGGTTCTGCCTCGGCTGGTTGAGGAGGTCTTCTCAGCGTAGGTCCAATCGCCCACATCCAGCTCAATGAGCGAAACCGATAGGGTGCAGCAGCTCCTTGGACTTCAGTCGACATTCCGCCAACAGGGCCTCAGCCAACTCCGGTCCGGTGCTGAGGAGTACTAGTTGCTCGAGCGGTTAGCATGGGGTACTCGTTGGCGCTGCTTGTTCAACAGGTGTCGAACGACAAGCGATCATGGACCTGTGCAACAGCTCGGGCTACGCCCATTTGCCGCCCAGCCAGATCGTGCCGAGATTGGCGGACCAACAGCGCTATCTGGGGGCGGAGTCGACGTTTTTTCGGGTGTTGCGTGCGGCGGGTCAGCAACAGCATCGTGGTCGTAGCCAGCGTCCCCGGCATCCCCGGCGTCACGCCGCACCGACGACTCACGCGGCCCAAGGCCCCAACCAGGTGTGGTCGTGGGACACTACCTGCCGTCTCCGGTACGCGGTCAGTATTACTACCTGTACCTGATCGAGGATATTTACAGCCGCAAGGCCGTGGGCTGGGAGGTTTACGAAGAGGAAAGCGGCGAGAAGGCGGCTGCGCTACTGCAACGTAGCGTGATCGGCGAGCAGTGTTTGCACGAGCCACTGGTGCTGCACTCGGACAATGGGGCCCCGATGAAATCGCTGACGCTGTTGAGCAAAATGCATGAGCTGGGCATCACGCCGTCACGTGGCCGACCGCGAGTGAGCAATGACAACCCGTACTCGGAATCACTGTTTCGGACGTTGAAATACTGCCCGCAATGGCCGGCAGATGGCTTTGCCAGCCTGGACGCTGCCCGCGCCTGGGTCAGGGATTTCATGCGTTGGTATAACCACGAGCACCGGCACAGCCGAATCCGCTTCGTGACCCCGGCCGAACGGCACCGTGGCCAGGATCATCAGATCCTGGCTCGGCGTCATGAGCTGTACGAGCAAGCCCGGGAGAAAAGCCCGGAACGCTGGTCTGGACAGACGCGAAACTGGGAGCCGATGGGTACGGTGCTGTTGAACCCTGATCGGGAGCAGCCGGTCGAGAAAAGAGCGGCATAGTTAGACGGTGACGCGACAACTACCTTGAAAAACGCCGGTATTCACCAATGATGGAGTGTTTGAGAGGTTCCACTGAGGTGCTCTTCCCTAATTTGAAGTCAGGATCATAGGCAAGAAATATGCCCTGACGGAAATGTTTTTTGCAGATACGCGTGTGCTGAGTACACGCTTGCGGGAGAGTCTGGTTCCAACTGACTGTTGTGGTTCAACTGAATCTCTCTCAAATTCGTAGATACAGGTGAATGAAAGCTCCAGCATCACCTTTCTCCTGATGTCGCTCAAGCGCTTGGCGCCCTTCTAGAGGCCCTCCAGACTCAGGCGCTTTAGGCCGCCTCATCGGAGCTTGGGCTCAACTTGTCACCTCCAAGGGGTCAGTTTTGGGTTGGCGTTGACATCAACTCAATGAGTAGTGTTTCCACCGGCTCCGATGAACCCATCAATCCCTTCTTCGTTTATAGCCCGCATTGCTTCCGCGAATGCTAGATCCGCTGTCTCGAAGGAATTTTCCCAGCAAGTGGAGTTCCAGTGCTCATCGACAATCTCGATCAGCCAACCGCCCTCACCATCTTCATAAACCTGAACCTCGACAGTCTTCCCGTCTACCGTAACTTTCTGTTCCATTTCAGCTCTACCTGCACACTTTAGCTCGACAGGGTAGCGCGTAGAATTCCTATGGACCAGCCCAGAAGGCAGGACTGAATTTTGAGAAAATTTGTGAGACTCCTTGTTAAGGTGCGGACGCCATGATCATCTCAATATCGCTGACTGGGCAATGTACCTGCGCAAACTAACGAGCTCGAATCAGCTCTGGCAAACACTCCCCGTCTGCTCGATACCCTCGCGTTCACCTGCTCCAAGCCCGTCATCCCCGAATCTCCATACAAACCCACGCTGTTTGCCATCCAACCGGGCATCACTGCTCAGGACGCACTGACCTACGTTTCCAATTTGCTGGAAACGGCAGAACTCAATGGCGATGAAATCAGCCTGCATACCAACCCCGTCGAGCGAGCGTTGTTCTGGGGCATGCTGCATTCGGTGGAAGTGGCGCGGGCAGTGGTGGATGCGCTGCTTGAGGGGGCATCCCCATCCCGTCAGCTATTGTCCGCGTTGGATAACCGCCCGATTGATTGAGGTCGTTGCGCTGAAAGAGATCAAGCACTTGGCAGCTTGATTTCTTTTAATTACTCGATGAACACAATTGAGGTCCAACGCAATGGGCGCTATCAGCCTTGAAGCCAAGAAGGCCTATGCGGCCAGGACTCGCCAATCCAACTACGCGGCCAGTCTGCGCCTGGAAGGCTTCAAAACGACCCCCGCAGATGGTGAGAAAAGCCTGCCGTCGCGTGAGGAGGTCCTAGAGGCTTTCTCCAAGAACTCAAGGCGAACCAAGTGAAAGAGCATTTTCCGTAATTTCCTATCGATGTTGGTCGCCATGTAGGACATTTCTGGTAGTTGGTTGGGATCTGTAGCAAACAGCAGTATTGCTCTTCTTTTCGATCTTTATCTGTCTTTATATCTGACGCCATCTTTCATACATCAAGGATGTGAAGCATGGCGAACGGATTCATCAATGAAAAGACCATCCATTACCCCAGTCTGAAAAACCAACTGTTGATACAGCGCGGTTCACATGCACAGACCAAGTTCGACACGATCAATAGCCACCTGCGCCGCTCGATGGTGACATCGGGACAATTGGTGATCGTTCCCGATGACAGCACGGCGTCCTGCACCTTCGAAGAAGCCTGGCTGATGACCCGGGCACGGGAAATCGATCTGGCCTTGAGCCTCGACCCCAAGGCCGGTGTCGAGGTTCTGAACAACTATGATTTGTTACAGGGCTTGCTGGGCTATAGCTCGATTGGCATCGGCAGCACCACAGCGGCCTGGGGGCGGCATTTGACTGGGGTCGAGGAAACCTTGAAGGACATCGAAAAATTGCATCAGCAGCATTTAAAAGGCGGCAGCTCGGCCAGGAGCGAATTTATCGTCAAGCGCCAGGCCCTGTTCCAGAAGCTGGACACTCAACTCCAGGGTGTGGGCCATTACGGCACCAGCCTGCGACACAACGAGTCGATCAAGAAAATGCTCGGCATTTCCACCCAACGCTACCTGCATCGCCAGACCATCGACGGCTATGCGCAGCGGATCAACAAGATTGCCAGCACCTCGCGTTTTCTGAGCAAAGGCGGCTATGTGGGCATGGCCCTGGACGTGGGGGCGGCGGGGCTGGCGATTCAGGAGGCGTGTTCGACGGGGCGGGAGGAGCAGTGCAGAAAGGCCCGGTATGTGGAGGGCGGCAAGGTGGCGGGAGGAATTGCTGGTTCTCACTTCGGAGGAAAGCTTGGGGCGCGTGCAGGGGGATTGGTGTGCGCGGTTGGGTTGGGTGTTGTATCGGGCGGGTGGGGAGCATTGAGTTGCGGAATTATTGGTGGGGTCGTAGGTGGATATACTGGCGGAATAATATTTGGAGGGCTGGGAGAGCTTGCGGGTGATTTGATTTATGAGGGAACGCATTGATGATGATGTTGGAGGCGGTGAGTGTTTTTCTACTTCTGTTTCTATTGTTCTTTAGTCTTGGCTTGTCAGCCTATATCACTAAAACAAAGCTGGATTTGGTCGAAGCCTATTTCGATAATAACGAAATGATGATCGGTGACCGCAAATGGTGGGGCGGCAAGTCTTACAAGCATCGCTCAATGAGGTTATGTCTGATCGGCATTGTTATCATGTTTCCCAGAGTGTTCATCTGGCGCAGACTCGTCACCCAGCAAGAACTTGACGCGATACCGCAGGGGCTCAAACGATGGAGCAAGGCGCCTTTGTATCTTGAGATTCCTCTATTCTTCGGCATGATTGCCTTTTGGATATGGCACCCATTTCTGTGAGATGGGCAGTGCGCAAGTTCACGCTGAGCAACTGGCCGACGTATCACGCCGGCGATGTCATTGTCAGTCTGGATGCGCGGGTCAGCGGGGCAGGCAAGAGGTAGACTGCTGGTTTATCCTTCGTCCGGAGTAGCTTCCCCTTGGAACTCAAGCAACTGCGCTATTTCGTGAAGATCGTCGAGCACGGCAGCCTTGGCCGTGCCGCATTGGAGCTGGACGTCGGCGTCTCGGCACTAAGCCAGCAGGTCGGCAAGCTTGAGAGTGAACTGTCGACTCGCCTGCTAAACCGTACCAGCACCGGCGTGACACCGACCAGCGCCGGGTTCGCCTTCCTGCACCACGCCCAACTGACCTTGCGCCAGGCGGAGAACGCGATCCTGGCAGCACATCGCGGACGCATGAGCGGATACGTCAGTGTCGGTCTGCCACCCACCACCGCCACGGTTCTGGCGCTGCCATTGATCAATGCAATGCGCGAGCGTTACCCAGACATCCAGTTGCATCTGGTGGAGATGCTGTCCGGGCACCTCGCGGCGCAGCTCAATGCGCGACAGATCGATCTGGCCATCCTGTTTCAACTCGAAGGCGGCAAGCGCTGGAGTGTGACGCCGTTGCTGGACGAAAAACTATTCGTGATTACCTCCCGGGAGCTGCCAGGCGCACCGCGCGGCGACAGCGTGCAACTGGCAGATCTTGGTCAACTGCCGCTGGTGATGCCCAGCTCTCAACATGGGCTGCGTACGACTCTGATGACTGCATTTGAACGCTCGGGCGTGACGCCCAACATCATCATGGAGATAGACGGGCTGGTCGTGCTGATGAACGCGGTACGGGCCGGACACGCCGCTACGATTCAACCAGGTGCCGCCGCGGCATTAGAAGGGGAGTCGGGACTGTCGCTGGTACAGATTGCTGATGCGCACGTTGGGCGTAGGAATTTGCTGGCGACTCTTGCTGACGACGAACTGTCTCCGGCTGCTCTGGCGACGCGGGTCGTGATAACCGATGTCGTGCGACACCTGGTCAATGATCGACAGTGGCCCGGAGCGCGTTTGATCGAGGAAATTTGAGACTTGGAACCCTGTCACCGTACCTATGCCTTACAGGCAATGCCGCCCACTCAATAGTTGTTCGCCTCGCATAACCGTTGCGATCAAAGGGGCTGTTGCCTGAAGAAAGTTCACTTCCCCCCTTTAGCAAAACTAAAGCCCCCATGTAAAAACCCGCCTTTCGCCCCCTTGGGTGCCGCACTACTGTTCGCCCACTCGCCAGCAGCAACTCGTTCCCGTCTGCTTGCGAATTGAGGAGAAACGATGGTCGATGTTTTGGTTATAGGTGGCGGTAACGCGGCCTTGTGCGCGGCGCTGATGGCGCGGGAAGCCGGTGCCAGCGTGATGTTGCTGGAAAGCTCGCCAAAGGTCTGGCGCGGTGGTAATTCACAGCACACGCGCAACCTGCGCTGTATGCATGATGCGCCGCAGGATGTGCTGGTCGACGCGTATCCGGAAGAAGAATATTGGCAGGATTTGCTCAAAGTTACCGGCGGCATAACCAATGAAAAACTGGCACGTATTGCCATTCGCGCCTCTTCCTCGTGTCGTGACTGGATGCGATCCCACGGCGTGCATTTCCAGCCGCCGCTGTCCGGCGCGTTGCATGTAGCGCGCACCAATGCGTTCTTCATGGGCGGAGGCAAGGCGCTGGTCAATGCGTACTTTCGCAGCGCCGAACGCCTGGGCGTCAAGATTCGCTACAACGCTCAAGTCACCGATATCGAGCTGCAGGATGGAAAATTCGTCGCCGCGCACATAGGCGAGCGCGAGGTCGATGGGCAGCGTTTGCCTGCCGAACGTGTTGAAGCCCGCTCCTGTGTGCTGGCAGCCGGTGGCTTCGAATCCAACCGCGAATGGCTGCGCGAGGCTTGGGGCCAAAACGAACGTGGCGAATGGCCGTCGGATAACTTTCTGATCCGTGGCACGCGTTTCAATACCGGGGTGTTGCTGCGCCGCATGCAGGATCTCGGCGCTGACATCATAGGTGATCCGACACAGGCGCACATGGTTGCCATCGATGCCCGGGCGCCGCTTTACGACGGTGGGATCTGCACCCGTATCGACTGTGTGTCGCTGGGCGTGGTGGTCAACCGCGACGGCGAGCGCTTCTACGACGAAGGCGAAGATTTCTGGCCCAAGCGCTATGCAATCTGGGGGCGGCTGGTGGCCGGTCAACCCAACCAGAAGGCGTATTCGATCATCGACCAGCAGGCGATCGGCCGTTTCATGCCGCCGGTTTTTCCTGGTGCCAAGGCCAACTCACTGCAAGAGCTCGCGCGTCTTCTGGATTTGCCAGAAGCGCAGTTCATGCAAACCATCGAAAACTACAACCGTGCCTGTCAGGTCGGCACTTTCGACCACACCGCTCTGGACGACTGCCATACCGAAGGTCTGACACCGGCCAAGACACACTGGGCACGGCCTTTGGTCAAACCGCCGTTTTATGGCTATCCGCTTAAACCCGGTGTGACCTTCACCTACTTGGGCTTGGCCACCGATGAAACGGCGGCTGTGCACTTCAAAGGCAAAGCCAGTCCGAATCTGTTTGTCGCCGGGGAAATGATGGCGGGCAACGTGCTGGGCAAGGGCTACACCGCCGGCATCGGCATGGCCATAGGCACTGCTTTCGGGCGTATCGCTGGCGTTCAGGCGGCGGCCTCGGTGGGTTTCGGCCCTTCTACTGTGATATCGGAATCTCGACATGCAACTGTTTGATCCCCAAGCGTCCAGCCAACTGATCCCAGTCCTTAATCTGGAGGAAAGTGAAGTTGAGCGGCAGATGACCATCTGCAATGCCTGTCGCTATTGCGAAGGTTTCTGTGCGGTGTTTCCGGCCATGACCCGGCGTCTGGAGTTCACGCAGGCAGACATCCATTACCTGGCGAACCTATGCCACAACTGCGGTGCTTGTCTTTCGGCGTGCCAGTACGCCGCGCCCCATGAGTTTGCGGTCAATGTGCCTAAAGCAATGGCCAAGGTGCGTCTGAACACTTATGCCGAGTACGTTTGGCCGCAGCCTTTGGGCAAGCTTTACCAACGTAACGGTCTAACCCTGGCTCTGGCTTCGGGTGGCGGGTTGGCGTTGTTTCTGTGCTTGACCCTGGTGGCGATGGGTAACCTGTTCACGGCCATGCCGGGGGGCAATTTCTACGGTATTTTCCCGCACAACACATTGGCCCTGATGTTTGGCGCGGTGTTCGGCTTTGCGGCACTGGCGCTGACAATCGGAGTACGACGCTTCTGGCGTAACGTCTCACCTGCCGACGCGCCGCTGCCACTGAAAACCTCTGCCGCCCTGGAGGCCACGGCCAACGTCGCACAGCTCAAGTATCTGGACGGCGGCCACGCAGAAGGCTGCAATAACGACGATGACAAATTCACTCTATGGCGCCGTCGCTTCCACCACTTCACCTTCTACGGCTTTCTGCTGTGCTTCGCCGCCACGGCAGTGGCCACGCTCTATCACTTCCTGCTCGACTGGTCTGCCCCATACCCGATCTTCAGTCTGCCGGTGATGCTCGGAATCCTCGGCGGTATCGGTCTGCTGGTGGGCCCGGCCGGATTGCTATGGATGAATCTGCGCCGCAACCCGGAACAGGGCGACGAGAACCAGAAACCCATGGATCGCGGATTTATCGCGCTGCTGTTGCTGGTCAGTTCCAGCGGCCTGGCATTGCTCGCCTTGCGCGAGACCAGCGCCCTGGGCTTGCTGCTGGCAATCCACCTGGGGCTGGTGATGGCGTTCTTTCTGACCATGCCCTACAGCAAATTCGCCCACGGTATCTTCCGTAGCGCCGCGCTACTCAAGTACGCCATCGAAAAACGTCTACCCAACCCGATCAACGCCGGCAGTGACTGACCGTCACGACCTCTATTCCAATAACAATATCGAGTAGCACCGTAACCATGGTCAAAATAAAAACTGAAAACACCCGATCCCGGACGTCAAAATTCGGCGCTATCATAAGGGTCACCAGCGGCAACTTTCTCGAACAGTTCGACTTCTTTCTGTTCGGGTTCTACGCAACCTACATATCCCAGACGTTCTTCCCCGCAAGCAGTGAGTTCGCCTCGCTGATGATGACCTTTGCCGTATTCGGTTCGGGTTTTCTGATGCGTCCATTGGGCGCCATCGTGCTGGGCGCCTACATCGACAAGGTGGGGCGTCGCAAGGGTTTGATTGTGACGCTGTCGATCATGGCATGCGGCACGGTTCTGATCGCATTGGTACCGGGGTATGCCAGCATTGGCGTCGCGGCACCGATTCTGGTGCTGTTGGGTCGATTGCTGCAGGGCTTCTCGGCGGGCGCGGAACTGGGCGGTGTGTCGGTTTATCTGGCCGAGATCGCAACGCCGGGCCGTACGGGTTTCTACACCAGTTGGCAGTCGGCCAGCCAACAGATCGCGATCATCCTTGCGGCGGCGTTGGGCTATGGGATCAACGCCTACCTGAATGCAACCGAGATAGCGGCGTGGGGCTGGCGCATTCCGTTCTTCATCGGTTGTGTGATCATCCCGTTCATTTTCATTATTCGTCGTTCGTTGCAGGAAACCGAAGCGTTCAAGGCTCGTGCGCATCATCCAAGTACTGCCGAAGTGTTCCGCTCCATGAGGGAAAACTGGCGCACAGTGCTGGCGGGTGGACTGTTGGCATCGATGACCACGACTACCTTCTACCTGATCACCGTATACACCCCGACATTCGGCAGAACGGTGCTGCACTTGAGCACCACTGATAGCCTGGTGGTGACGTTGTTTGTGGGGCTCACCAACTTCATTTGGTTGCCCATCGGCGGTGCGATTTCAGATCGAATCGGCCGTCGTCCACTGCTGTTGGCGATCTCGCTGCTGTGCATTTTTACAGCGTATCCGGCCATGCATTGGCTGGCTGAAGCCCCCAGTTTCGAGCGATTGTTGGTGGTCTTGCTGTACTTCTCGTTCTTCTTCGGCGTGTACAACGGTGCAATGGTTGCGGCCTTGACCGAAGTCATGCCACAGAATGTGCGGGTGGTGGGGTTTTCTTTGGCCTTCAGCCTGGCGACCGCAATTTTTGGTGGGTTTACCCCGGCGATGTCGACCTTTCTGGTGCAGGCAACCGGCGACAAGGCGTCTCCGGCCTATTGGTTGATGTTCGCAGCGTTGTGCGGGTTCTCGGCAACGATGGTTTTGTATCGACAACGTAATAGGTCTGCGAAAAAAGAGGGGGCGCTCCCAAAAAGGGGATTGTCGCGAAAAACGCCTGGCCAGGTGGTTTAGCGTGGCAGCGAATTTTCATGCGATATCTGAACAAATATGGCAATTGAGCCCGGCCTGCACAATCGGCTGTTAGATTGCCAGCCGTTGAGTTCAGGGATGACAGGAGCAGTGCCAGTGCAAGGAAGCGCAGATGGAAGAGCCTTGGCTCTGGCTGTAGTCGGAAGGGGCTCGGGATAGGCGCCTTGCGGTACACAAGACATAGGCTGTTGCAACAGCGGATTGCAGAATGGAAATGCCCGTCGAGACGGCGCGTGAGCACCGATATGAACGGACTTGCACGTCCGTGGAAAGGGAGATCTCTTGCCGATCGCTGAAATGGCTGGTGTTCGGATCAGCCTGTCAGCGTCTGGGCTGCCGGAGTAAAGACCGAGCGGTTGAGGCTCGTTGCAGAACATGTTGGGCATGGTGGCTCTCCAGATTCATGAAACAGAACGCGGAGAACACCTCGCCCGGCGGGGAAGCGTTTCCCGCGCTGGTGTACAAAGTGAATAGGAGGGGAGTACCTGAGAACATCCTCAATATCACTGAGGGCCGTATGAGAGAGACGGTACTTCCCCATGCTCAACGGCTCTTGGTGGGGGGGAGGGTCGCTCGTTCGCGGATGTCAGCCAGAAGCTCTCCCAACTGGTCACCGCCAATCCCGATGAAACGACCTCGTTCCAGGTCCATCAGCCCTGCTGAAGTGGCATGACGCAATGCATCGAGTGTGCTCCAGGAACAAATAACGTTGCTGCGGATGTTGGCATATTATGCCGTCGCGTTGGCTCATACCTAGTTTGAGTCTGGAACTCATGCTGGAAGGCCTCTTGCAAGATTTGTCAGGGTGATGGATGGAAAACGGAAAGTGGCTCTGCCTGATCACGGATGGAGGGCGGGGAAGAGGACTACAAATCTGCTTCCACAACCAGCGTGGGAGCCTTCCTGACCCAGGTGTTGACGGAACGCATGCGGAGAACGGCTAGCAGGGCCGTCAGGTCGAGCGATTGGAGAAGGGGCGATAGCTTCATGAGAAAGGTCCGGGTGATGGAAGCCCGAATCTTCTTCAAAATGACGCACGATCGCAGCACGAAAACCGGATCATGGATTGGCGTGTTGTGTCTGACGTTATGGTCACATGGTGTCGGCCGTTAGGATCAAGTTTTTGAAAACGCAAAAAGGGTTGCTAGTTAGCAACCCTTTTTGCAGAAACTGTTTCATTTCTAATGAGACGGTTTTAGGTTTTGATGTGATTTCAAAGTTACCCGATTAATCCCAGCTCAACGCCCCACCAGTCTGATACTCGATCACCCGC
>NZ_JALLIY010000020.1 GCF_023242315.1 Pseudomonas sp. MWU13-2105 | reverse complement strand
CACACCAGACAACGGCCCTTCTGTTGTCGGAAAAGACTGAGAATCTGCTTACGGTACTTCAGCTTTTTGAGCATTCGTTCCATTCGTAGCTTCTCGCCCATTTCCTCCATCCTGGGATCAAAAGGGTTGTACTCCCCACTGACCTTTCGGTGCCTTTCGATTGCTGTGTCAGCAAGTCTGTACAAAGTGACGTCCCGTTTTTCCCCATTTCCATCCAACGTTGTGGCGGCAAACACCCAACTTCTGCTTCCTTGGACTCGGAAATACTTCTCCCGAATCCATCTCAGCGACTTGTTCGGATGTCGCCGTTTTGCCCAACGCCATAGGGCGTGAAATAGCAGATTGTCCATACGCGAGTATGTCTGCTTGGCGACTACTGGCTGGTGGTACAGAGCCCAGCCTTTCAAGATGGGGTTTAGCAGGCGAATCAAATAGTCCTGCTTCACCGTCTTGTTAGTGTCGATTACTCCCTTCACCTTGCCGTAAAACGCCTCGACGTTTTTCTTGCTCGGTTTGATGAGTAGCTTCCCGCTGTACTTGCGGAAATTCCATCCCAGGAAGTCGAAGCCTTGATCGATATGGACGATATGCGTTTTTTCCAGTGACAGTCGCAGCCCGCGTGTTGCCAGGAACTGCTCGACCCAGGGTCTGACCTCATCTTCCAGTACCTCTTTCGAGGTGCCGGTGATCACAAAGTCATCCGCATACCTAACCACATTGATTTTCAGCTTCCTCGCTCTGGTTATGCCCAAATGTTTCTTGAGCTGTGTCTCCAGACCGTCGAGCACCAGATTGGCCAGTGTGGGAGAGATAATTCCTCCCTGTGGCGTCCCAGCGTTCGTCGCATGTAATTGCCCGTTATGGACCACGCCAGCCTTCAACCATTTCTGAAGGATCGTCTTGTCCACAGGGACGTTATCGATCAGCCAGTCGTGATTGATATGGTCAAAGCAACCTTGTATGTCCGCTTCCAGAATCCAGGGGGCCGAGACCTTCTTGGACAGGGTTACGAACAACTGTCCCATCGCGTCAGCCGTCGAGCGTTCGATCCTAAAGCCGTAGCTGTTCGGATCACCCGTGGTCTCTGCAACAGGTGCCAGGGCCAGCAGATACAACGCCTGCATTGCCCGGTCGGTCATGGTTGGGACGCCCAGAGGACGCTCCTTCCCGTTTGACTTAGGTATAAACACTCGTCTTAACGGACGAGGTTTATACCCGCGGTTCTTCAAGCCATTTGCTGCTTTCCATTTGGCATCAGGTGTATCCCAGAGTATGCGGTCGACTCCAGCCGTACGCTTCCCCTGGTTCTCGGTCACTCGCCTTACGGCGAGGTATTTGGCCGAGTGTGAACGGGTCAGCATTCGTTGTAAGGCTTTCACCTTGCGCCAATTGCCTTCCCGACAAGCCTTCGCAATCCGCTGCTGCATTGTCCGAACGTTCCGCTGAACCCGACACCAGTCGATGTCGTGCCAATTTTGCGGAGCGCTGGAAAGCGCAGACACGGCCTCATGGCTGTGTACTAGCATGCTGCCTTCCTCTCAGTTGATCCCGAGCGGAAGACGTACGCATCCCCTGACGGGAATGGACGTCCCCGTCAGGGTGGTTTTGATAAGAGATCCCTGACCACTGGATCTCGGAGCACGTTGAGACAGACTCAAACAGAACTCATGCGATAAGAAACCACGTAGAAGTCTGCCCGGTTTCCCGTGGGGTGATGTTCCAACCCCTATCCGGACCATTACAGCCCGGCATTCGCTTTTTCTACACTCCCATACCCGCACAGCCAACAGATCCCCTTGCGGTTCACCTGCCCGAAGGCAGCCATACGGGTTTACCACGTTCCCTGCCTGTCACACGACTGGGTTAGGGCCCACCTTTTCACCGATGGTCTTAGTGACGACGTACCTCCAATCCCTACAGAGGTAACCGACCATATGCCTTTTGGCTCAAGCCTGACATCAGCTTTGGCTTGTTCATATTTACGATGTTTATCAGTGGTTCACCTACGTTACCCATACCAGCCAGCCTAGCGCCTCAATCCGGTGCTGCTCCGAATATCCGCATCCCATCCTCACGGAAAGGACACACCCTAACGGGGGCTACATTGTCAGAAGAGCTTCACACCCCACCGTTACCAGTGACGCATGTCTTCCTAGGCTATCGTTGGTCGTACAACGAGTCCGCTGCTCCCTTGCGCACAAGAAAGTTGGACAATGACAGACAGAGCTTTCGCTAGTGTCTTCGATGGTAGCTTGAGCCAGAACTGCGAACGCAGCAGACTCGAAGATGTATTTCCTCCTGTTTCAAATGCAGGAGAAAACCCCAGCGGGGATTCTATCCCACGTGGGTGGAGCCCTGATGGGCTGGTGTGTATTAGACGTTCAAGAGCCAATAAAAACTGGCTTTTGGATCCTGCTTCCGAACGCTGAGGGACCCTATGGGTGTGTCACCGCCGCTGCGGCAAGTCCTTGAAGACATTGGACTTCTGGGTCGACTTTGTTTCTCGGGAATGGGTGCCCAAGCCGTTGGTTTCCTTAACGGAAACCCCTCAAGATGATCCTACACCTCGAGGCTTCGAAGACACGCTACGCGTGTCGCACAGAGATGCTTATGATAACGGCTTTTCGCCGGTCCGGCTGCCCCGCCGTCAGCGATCCGCCCACAGAGAGTTGCCCATGTCCCTCGATAGCCGCGTCAACAGCGCCCCGATTGCCCGCCGCGATGCGGGCACGGACCCGTACGCCTGGTTGCAGGAGCGCGACAGCGATGCCGTGCTCGACTACCTCAAGGCCGAAAACAGCTACCAGGAAGCCCGGTTGGCCGACCAAGCCGAACTGCGCGAAAGCCTGTTCGAGGAGATCAAGGCACGGATTCTCGAAACCGACCTGTCCCTGCCCTCACCCTGGGGACCGTTCCTGTACTACACCCGCACCACCGCCGGCGACGAATACCCGCGGCACTACCGCTGCCCGCGTCCGGCCGATGACAGCCTGACCGTGGATGAAAGCGCCGAGGCCCTGCTGCTCGACCCCAATGTGCTGGCGGCGGGCGGCTTCTTCTCCCTCGGAGCCTTCAGCGTCAGCCCGGATCACCAACGCCTGGCCTACAGCCTCGACACCAGCGGCGAGGAGGTCTATCGCCTGTACGTCAAGGAGCTGGCCAGCGGTGCGGTCAGCGAGCTGCCGTTCGACGACTGCGACGGCAGCATGACCTGGGCCAATGACAGCCAGACGCTGTTTTTTGCCGAGCTGGATGACACCCATCGCCCCCACAAGCTGTACCGCCATCGCCTCGGCGACAGTACGGCCGAGGAAGTCCTGCACGAAACCGACGGGCGCTTCTTCCTGCACTGCTACCGCAGCAGTTCCGAACGTCAACTGGTGGTGCTGCTCAACAGCAAGACCACCAGCGAAGCCTGGGCCCTGGATGCCGAGACCCCGGCCCAGGCCTTCACCTGCCTGGCGCCACGGGTCGAAGGCCACGAGTACTTCGTCGACCATGGCCAGTACCAGGAGCAGTGGAGCTGGTTTATCCGCAGCAACCAGGACGGCATCAACTTCGCCCTGTTCCACGCCCCGGACCACGGCGTGCCAAGCCGCGCCGACTGGCAATTGCTGGTGCCCCACGACGACCAGGTGATGCTCGAAGGCCTGACCCTGAATGCCTCGGCCCTGTGCCTGAGCCTGCGTGAAGGCGGACTGCCGATCCTTGAAGTGCGCCCCCAAGGCCTGCCGGGCTATCGCGTGCAACTGCCGGATGCCGCCTACAGCCTCTACGTACAGGACAGCCTGGAATTCACCAGCCAGACGATCCGCTTGCGCTACGAATCGCTGAATCGTCCGGCCGAGATCCGCCAACTGACCCTGGCCAGCGGCGAACAGAGCGTACTCAAGCAGACCCCGGTACTGGGCGATTTCGACCCCGACGCCTATGTCAGCCAGCGCCTCTGGGCCACGGCCGCGGACGGCACGCGGGTCCCCATCAGCCTGGTGGTCAAGCGCGAACTGCAAGGCCAGGCCACCCCGCTCTACCTCTACGGCTACGGCGCCTACGGCGAAAGCCTCGACCCGTGGTTCTCCCACGCCCGCCTGAGCCTGCTGGAGCGCGGCATGGCCTTCGCCATCGCCCATGTGCGCGGCGGCGGCGAACTGGGCGAAGCCTGGTACCGCGCCGGCAAACAGGCGCACAAGCAGAACAGCTTCGACGACTTTATCGCCTGCGCCGAGCACCTGATCGCCGAGGGCCTGACCACGTCCAAGCAACTGGCCATCAGCGGCGGCAGCGCCGGCGGCCTGTTGATCGGTGCCGTGCTCAACCAACGCCCGGAACTGTTCCAGGCCGCCATCGCCGAAGTGCCGTTCGTCGACGTGCTGAACACCATGCTCGACCCGGACCTGCCGCTGACCGTCACCGAATACGACGAATGGGGCAATCCCGAGGAACCCGAAGTGTACGCGCGGATCAAGGCCTACGCGCCGTATGAAAACGTCCGCGCCCAGGCTTACCCGGCGATCCTGGTGATCGCCGGCTATAACGACAGTCGCGTACAGTACTGGGAAGCGGCCAAGTGGGTGGCGAAACTGCGCGCCACGAAGACCGACGAGCATCTACTCTTGCTCAAGACCGATCTGGGTGCCGGCCATGGTGGCATGAGTGGTCGTTACCAGGGATTACGTGACGTAGCCCTCGAATACGCCTTCGTGTTCAAGGTTCTCGGCCTGGTCTGAGGAACTCTGCCCGGCGCCCTTGTCTTAACCCTGGGCCGCCGGGCTTCAATGCCCGCACAGAACAACAGGCAACAAGAAAAGACCGTGAGCCATGTCAGAACCGACCTTACTGAATAACGAAATCCGCGACATGCTGATGGACTGCGGTTTGTTCGCCAGCTTGTTGCCGGCGGACTTCCTCGCCGCTGCCGGCTATTTCAGCATCAGCAGCGTCACCAGGGGCGAAGCCATCTTCAACGAAGGGGACGCCGGGACCTTCATGTGCATCATTCATCACGGCAGCGTGAACGTGCAGAAGAGCAACGCCGAGGGCCAAGCGGTGGTGATCGCCACCCTGCGCGCCGGCCGGGCCTTCGGCGAGATGGCGGTGCTCGATGGCGAGCGGCGCTCGGCCAGTTGCGTGGCCGCCAGCGATTGCCAGTTGCTGAACCTGGGCAAGGACTCCCTGGAAAAGATGCTCAATGACGCACCGAAGATCGCCGCCAAGATCATCCGCGCCATCGCCATTGCGCTGTCCAAGCGACTGCGCATGGCGGACGGCCAATTGCTCTCGCAACAGATCTAGCTGGAGGTTTCCTCCTTCGCCTTATCCGTCTTGTCGGTCTTGTCGTTCTGTTCCGGACCCGGCTGGGTCTGGTCCTTGGGCGGCTGCGGCAACTCGATGCTGGGCAGCGGCTCGCCAGGCTTGGGCGGCGTGCGCGGGGTGATCTGCGGGGACGGCGTGGGAGTCGCCGTGCTCGGCGCCCCCGGTTTCGGCGTGACCGGTACCGGCGAGAGATCCTCGGCCCGTAGCGTGGTAATGGTGAGCGCGGTCAAGGCAATGACCGCTACAATAGCGCGTTTCATCAATGGCTCCGTTGCCAGACTTCTCTGTCTGCCATCAGGCTACTCGCAACGCGGCTATTTTGCCCCTCCCAATGAGATTTCCATGAAACGTTTCGTTCTGCTGGACACCGCTGCAATTCCCGAAAACGGCGGTGCCCTGTGCCTGTTCGAGTATGGCGAAGACTTCGTGATCAAGATCCAGGGCGGTGACGGCGGGCAATTGATGAACACCCGCATGCACGGCTCCGAAGATGCCCTGGCGGAAATTCCCTGCCGCAAGGTCGCCGGCCGCCCGCACTCACGGGTGTTGATCGGCGGCCTCGGCATGGGCTTCACCCTGGCCGCGGCCCTCAAGCACCTGGGCAAGAGTGCCGAAGTCGTGGTCGCCGAACTGGTGCCGGGCGTCGTCGAGTGGAACCGCGGCCCTTTGGGGGAGAAAGCCGGCCGACCACTGGATGACCCGCGCACGGTGATTCGCCTGGAAGACGTGGCCAAGGTACTGCAGGCCGAGGCCAATGGCTTCGATGCGATCATGCTCGATGTCGATAACGGTCCCGAAGGCCTGACCCAGAGAGCCAACAGCTGGCTCTACTCCACCGGCGGCCTGAGCGCCTGTGCCAAGGCCCTGCGGCCCAAGGGCGTGCTGGCGGTGTGGTCGGCCAGTGCCGACAGCCATTTCTCCGACAAGCTGCGCAAGGCCGGTTTCAAGGCCGAGGAAGTCCAGGTCTATGCCCACGGTAACAAGGGCACGCGGCACACCATCTGGATCGCCGAGAAGCTCAAGAACTGAGCTAGACTTTGCCGCATAACCGTCATTAACCCATTCGACAAGGTGACCCCATGAGTTCGGCCAACCCTCCCTCCCATACCGCCAAGCTGGATCGCATCCTGGCCGATGCGAAACGCGATAAAGAGATGGGCTATCGTGACAAGGCGCTGAAAATGTACCCGCACGTCTGCGGTCGCTGCGCCCGTGAGTTTTCCGGCAAGCGCCTGAGCGAGCTCACCGTGCATCACCGCGACCACAACCATGACAACAACCCGCAGGACGGTTCCAACTGGGAACTGCTGTGCCTGTTCTGCCATGACAACGAGCACTCGCGCTACACCGACCAGCAATACTTCGGCGACGGTTCCCTGAGCAGCCCGAAGATCGCCAAGGCCACCCACAATCCGTTCGCGGCGCTGGCCGGGTTGATGAAGAAAGACGAGTAACGGCTACACCGTAAATCGCTGGACCAGCACGCTGAGATCGCCGCCCAGGCGTGACAGTTCGAGGCTCGCCGTCGCCGTGCGGGCACTCGACTGCGCCGACTCGTCGGCAATATCGCGGACCCGGGTCAGATTGCCGCTGATCTGTTCGCAAGCGCGGGTCTGCTGATCGGCGGCCGTGGCGATCTGCGAGTTCATTGACTGGATCAGCGACGCCGACTGGCGAATTTCACTGAGCACGCCACCGGCCTCACGAGCCAGGACCACACTGGACAAGCTCATCTCCTGGCTCTGGCGCATGATCGCCGTGGCTTGCTCGGTGCCACCATGCAAGGCCGCGATCAGCCCCTCGATTTCCTCGGTGGAACGCTGGGTACGCTGCGCCAGTGCCCGTACTTCGTCGGCCACCACCGCAAACCCCCGCCCTGCTTCGCCGGCGCGCGCGGCTTCAATGGCGGCGTTGAGTGCCAGCAGATTGGTCTGTTCCGCCACCTCGCGGATCACCCCGAATACCCCGCCGATGCGTTCACCGTCTTCACGCAGACGCTCCATTGCCAGGGCGGAGCGATCAACGTTGAGTACCAGGGCTTCAAAGTGCTCGATCGCTTGGCTGACCACGCGATTGCCCTCGACACTCCGCCGCTCGGCCGCCTGCGCCGCCTCCGAGGCCTGCTGGGCGTTACGGGCAATATGCTGGGCACTGTCGACCATCTCGGTCATGGCGCCGGCAACCTCTTCGGTTTGCTGGCGCTGTTGCGAGATTCCCGCGCTGCTGTGGGCGGTGACGGTCGACAAGCCTTCGGCGGCCTGGGTCAGTTGATGCGTGCCGTCGCCGATGCTGCCGATCAGTTGACGTAGATGTCCGGCCATTTCCCGCATGGCCATCATCATTTGCCCCAGTTCGTCACGCCGACGGCTTTCCAGGTTACCGGTCAGGTCGCCCGAGGCGATCTGCCGAGCCAGGGCCAGGGTCCGCTTGAGCGGCGGGACGATCTGCCGGGTCATGGCCCAGGCCGAGAGCAAACCCAACAACAGCGCCAGGGCTCCCGCCAGCAACAGCTCGCCGCGAGCCATTCGCACATCGTGAGCGCGCCCTTGCAATTGCAGTTGATAGACCGCAGCACTCAGTTGCTGCAAGTCACCCGCCTGCGCCAGCATCGCCTGTTTCGCCTGTTGGCTCTTGAGCACGCTGTCGCTAAAGTCCACGACCCGGTCCTGGTAGGTCACCGCCGCCTGCAACGCTCCGAGCAACGGCGCCTGCAAGGCATCACCCGGCAGTTGCCCATACAAATCGTTACCCTGCACACGAATCCGGTCGGCCATCTTCGAAACGCGCAACTGCGCTTCGGGCAGCGGATCGGCGATATACAGGCGCACCTGATCGCGCAATTGCGCCATCAGCCATTGCAACTCGACCACCGACTGCGCCTGATCGACGGTGACCGCCGGATCGCTGCGCATTTGCTGGAAAAATTGGCTACGCAACTGCGTCAGTTGCTCGGCGATATTCTCCATCACCGGCACCATGGCCTTTTCCGCTTCGCGAGCCTGGCGTCGGGCCGCGACAAACTCGGCAAAACTCTGTTGATAAGCCCGGGCCACCTCACGGATACGCACCAGGGTTGCCTGCGCGTCGCTTTCCAGGCTCATCTGCAGCTTGTCGACACCGGCATACAACGCCTGCATCTGCCCGGCATAGGCGTCAACCGCCGTGCCTTGCCCGGTACGGTCGAATTCGTTTTCCTGCAAGCGCACGGCGGCGATCTGCGTGTCCAGCGACACGCTGTCCACCAGCGCTTCGCTGCGCATGGTCAATTGCCCGATGCTGTACCAGGCGATCCCGGTCAGCAGCGCCGTGAGCAGCAACACACTGCCAAACCCCAGCGTCAACTTGCGACGCACCGAAGCGCCCATCAACCAATCGGTGACCATAACGAACGCTCCTGTCAGGCCACCAACCGGCCTAGGCAATACGCCAAACACCTTGAGATGCCTTGAGATGGCTGGCATTCTAAATCGATCGATCCAAAATACAAGACCAAGATTTTTTCCAACGGCTGTAATTTAAAGCCCTATACCTTCTCAACAGGGCAAAGTGCCAGTGTGAATGTGCGCGCCCCTCCCTTCTTATCCCTGTCCCGAGAACGCCTTCAATGAAGCTGAACCAATTGATTCAAAATCTGCTGGGCGCCCGCCAACCGATCCAGGTTTCGCGCCCGGAACAAGAATTGCTGTCCAGCCTGCTGGTGATGGCCTGGGTGGTGGAGGCGCGGGATCCCTATACCGGCGGACATCTGTGGCGGGTGGCGCAGTTCTGCGAGCTGCTGGCGCAGAAAGCCGGTTTCGCGACGGAGGAAGTGGCGCGGATCGCCTTGGGCGGTTTTGTCCATGACCTGGGCAAGGTCGGTATTCCCGACGCGGTGCTGCGCAAGGCCGGGCCCTTGAGCGACGAGGAATACGCCGTGATCAAGACCCACCCCGAAATCGGTTTTCGGCTGCTGCATGCCCACCCGCTGGCGGTGTTGGTGGAGGACGCCGTGCGCCTGCACCATGAGATGCCCGATGGCCGGGGCTACCCCCTGGGGCTCAAGACCGGTGAGATTCCCCATCTGGCAAGCATCGTCGGTATCTGCGATGCCTTCGATGCCATGACCAGTACCCGTCCCTATCGTGCGGGCATGCCACAGGCACAGGCATTGCAGATCATCGGCAAGAACCTCGGCACCCAGTTTGACGCACACTTTGGCGCGTTGTTCATTCAACTGGGGGAGTCAGGAGACTTGAGCCCGATCATCGGCCACACCGACCAGGGCATTCCCCTGCGGCACTGCGACATGTGCGGGCCGACCGTGGTACTCAAGCGCGCGCACCGCGCCGGCGATCATGTGTTCTGCGGCAATTGCGGTGCCGACTATCTGCTGCTGCAAAAGGCGCCGGGCAGTGCACTGGAATTGCAGGCCACCGGCGCCGCCGGCAGTGCGAAAGACCTCAGCCCAGAGGCCGATGTCGAGTTGATCGAGCGTCTGGTACGGCGTCAATTCGCCCCGGCCCTGTAGGGGCGAGCCAGCTCGCGCCCACAGCCATCCATCCGACAGCCCTCATCAAGACAGGCTATTTCAATAACCCGAAGAGCGGTCGCACCAGCCCTTCCAACAGCTCCCGTTCCGGCCTTGAACGGGCCAGCACCCGCAGCCCCATCAAGACCCCCAGGCACAGGCGCGCCAGATCGTCCGCCGACTGCGACGCACAGATACTGCCCTGGGCCTGGCCGGCACTGATACAGCGTCGGAAAAAGCCTTCCATGCTCTCCTGGACCGTGGCCAAGACCGCCTTGAACTGCGGATCGTGGGGCGCCACCTCAAGGGCCGCGTTGACGATAAAACACCCCTTGTGCTCGGGGTCGCAAAGCGACAGTTCGATGATCTCGTTGAAAAACGTCTGAATGGCTTCGCGGGGTGGCAGTTGCAGCTCCAGGCGCAGGGAACGCTCGCAGAAGCCGCGCTTGATGTAGTGATCGAGGGCCTGCGCGAAGAGCGCGCGCTTGTCGCCAAAGGCGTTGTACAAACTGGCCCCGGTGATCCCCATGGCCAGCGCCAGGTCCCGTACGGAAGTGGCCTCGTAGCCGCGGGACCAAAAGCAGTGGATCGCTGCGTCCAGCGCAGCGGCCTCGTCAAATTCTCTGGGTCGCGCCATAACTCACACATGAACTCAAATTGAAGTGGCGCTGATATTCGTTGAAACAAACGTCGATTGCCACGCGCCAACGTTTCGCCCTATTTTATAACACCCGATCAAAAACATCAGCCAGGACCTTTCGCCATGATCCGTTTCTTTTTCCACCCGACACCCAATCCAGCCAAAATCGCCCTGTTTCTTGAGGAAACGGCGCTGCCCTATGAGCTGGTTCCGATCGATACCAGCAAGGGCGAGCAACACAGCCCGGAGTTCCTCGCGATCAACCCGAATGGCAAGGTCCCGGCAATCATTGATAGCGAGGGAGCGAACGGTGGCGAAGTCCGGGTCTTCGACTCGAACGCGATCCTGCTCTACCTGAGTGAAAAGACCGGGCTGCTCGGCGGTGACCCCGGCGATCGGGGCGAACTGCTGTCGTGGATGATGTTTATCGGTACGGGCCTGGGGCCATTTTCCGGGCAGGCGGTGCACTTCCAGTACTCGGCCCCGGAAAGCCTTCCCTACGCGATCAACCGTTATCGCCGCGAAGCCGAACGGCACTACCGGGTACTGGACCGACATCTGGCCGGACGCAACTATATCGTCGGCGACAGCTATTCGATTGCCGATATCTCGGCCTGGGGCTGGATCGACCGGGCGGCGCGCGTGCTCAAGGGCGAAGCAACGCCATTGGCGGCCTACCCCCACCTGTCGGCCTGGTTCCAGCGTATCGACGCTCGCCCGGCCGTGGCCCGCGCCCGTCAGGTGGGCAAGAGCCATGCGTTCAAGCAGGTCAACGACGAGCAAACCCGCCGTGCACTGTTCCCCTCGAACTATCCCGACGCCACGAACTGACGGAGATGCCGGTATAATCGCGTCTTTTTCCTGGAAGGCACCCGGCTCGTGGCAAACAAAAGATACAGCTGCATTGGTTTGTATAACCCCAAGTCACCGGAGAACGTCGGCTCGGTGATGCGTGCGGCTGGCTGCTACGGCGTGGCCTCGGTGTTCTATACCGGCAAGCGCTACGAGCGAGCCCGGGACTTTGTCACCGACACCAAGAAAGTCCACCAGGACATCCCACTGATCGGCATCGACGACCTGAAGAAAATCCTGCCGCTGGGCTGCGTGCCGGTGGCAGTGGAGTTGGTGGAAGGCGCGCGCTCGCTGCCCGAATACACCCATCCGGATCGGGCGCTGTACATCTTCGGCCCGGAAGACGGCTCGCTGGACAAGGACATCCGCGACTGGTGCGAGGACGTGGTGTATATCCCGACCACCGGCTGCATGAACCTGGCGGCGACGGTCAACGTGGTGCTCTATGATCGGCTGGCCAAGGGCAACAACACCCGTTCCGGGCCGAAATTCTAGTCTGCGGCGCCGGCGATGGCGGCGTGACAGGCGCCCGTTATTTCAGCAGATTGCTCACCAGCACCTTCGACGGCCCCCCCATCACGCTATCGCACAGCTGGATGAACTCTTCGGTGCTGACAGTATCCAGGCGCATCGCCGCCCGGCTGACATCGTCGAGGGAATGCTTGCCATCGGTCTGCTGGCGAATCTCGCGATCCAGCGCCTGCAACAGCAACACCGCCCGCGCCACCGTCGCCCCGCTCACCTGCTCGCCGCGCAACGTGGTGACCTTGCGGCTGACCCGGGTCAAGCGCACCTGCAACGCCTGGTAGCGCTCCTCGCTCATGCCGCCGGCACGGCGCAGCAGCTCGATCGCGTAGTACTGTGCCAAGCCTTCGCCGATCCAGTCACTGCGCTGACGGTCATTGATCCGCCCGAACACGTGAACCAGCTCGCGCACCAGGGCACTTTCCCCCGATTCACTGATCAGCGCGGCGTTGCTGTGCAAGTAGATCGAATCGCGCCCCGCCCGGCCGCCGCGCACCATCGACTCGCCAGCGCCGACCACGAGCAATTTGCCCGGGTTGCGCGGGAACACTTCCTGCACCTTGGGCCAGACGAACGTCAGCAGCGTCAGCACATCCATGCGCCGCATGCCTTCGCCCCGGGGCGCGGCGACCGTGACATCGGTCTCACCCAAGCGGGTTCGCCGGCTGCCCAGGTCTCCCGCGACTATCCAGCCGAGCGGCCGGTCGAACAGACGGGACACGTTGTCGATACGAAAACGCTGCTTGCCGATGCGCGGCCAGGCGGTCTCGACGCTTTTCCAACCGGCGGGCAACTCGAACTCCAGGCGCGAGACCAGGTCGGTGCCGTCCTGCTGATCCAGATGGGCCGGCGGCACCAGGTCTTCGCCACGCAACAACGCCCAGGTCGGCGTTATGCGGGTCTCGAAAGAGCCGTCGGCGCGTGTATGGTTGAGGCTGACCCGATAGCTCAGGCTGGCCTTGCCCGGCGCCGGGCGCCAGGTGCCGCGGCGGCTGTCCGGCGTCAGGCCGGGGCTTGGTTGCCACTGCCCGTCGGCCAGGAAGTCACTGTAGTAACCCAGGCTGCCAAGATCGAAATCCAGGCTGCGCACCGCCGAACCCTGGGCCAGGGTCAGGCGCACCTCGGCCTGGTCGCTCTCGGGCAACAGACGTACCTGATAGTCCAGGTTGATTTTTTTCCCGGCCCAGCCCAAGCCGCTGAACAGCATCAGCAGCAGGAACAGCGGCAGCCTGCAACGTAACGACATGGAGCTCCTTGGGATTCGCGCCGATCAGCCGGCGCGGAAAATCAGATGATCTTCCCAGTCATCCTCGGGCACGCTGCCTTCGGCGAGCATGCGTCCGGACTGGGAGATCCGCTCGTGGTGCACCGCGTCGCGGTCACCGCACACCAGATGGTGCCAAAGCGGCAGGTCCTTGCCTTCGCTGACCAGGCGATAACCGCAGGTCGGCGGCAACCACTTGAACTGGTCGGCCTTGCCCGGGGTGAGCTGGATGCAGTCCGGCACCGAGTCGCGACGCTTGGCGTAGTCGGTGCACTGGCAGGTTTTCAGGTCCAGGAGCTTGCAGGCAATGCGTGTGTAATACACGCTGTTGTCGTCTTCGTCCTCAAGCTTTTGCAGACAGCACAGGCCACAACCGTCGCACAGCGACTCCCACTCCTCCTGATCGAGTTGCTCGAGGGTCTTGCGTATCCAGAAGGGTTCGACTTTCGCGGCCATGGTTCAGACATCTGCATCGGGGAGTGAAAAGGCCGCCAGTCTAGTGCCCCGCGTCGTTGCGGCCAAGCGTCGGCGACTGTCGGTTGAACAAGACTTGTCAGGTTGCCTGCGGCGCAGTAGCTTTCTCGCTAATTTCCCCAGTCAGGACTGCGCCATGAGCATCAACCCACGTATCGCCGATCATCCGATCGATCCCCAGTTCACCCAGCGCTGGTCGCCACGCGCCTTTACCGGCGAGAGTATCCCGGAGCAAACCCTGTTGAGCTTTTTCGAAGCCGCCCGCTGGGCGCCATCGGCCTACAACTCGCAACCCTGGCGTTTTCTCTACGCCCGCCGCGATACGCCAAACTGGGAGCGCTTCCTCGGCCTGCTGAACGAATTCAACCGTGGCTGGGCACAGCACGCCTCGGCCCTGGTGATCGTGATTTCGAAAACCACCTTCACCGCCCCTGGCGCCAGCGAAGAAACCCCGGCCTTGTGGCACACCTTCGACACCGGTTCGGCCTGGGGCCACCTGGCGCTGCAAGCCAGCAACAGCGGCTGGCACAGCCACGGCATGGCCGGCTTCGATCAGGAACTGACCCGCCGCGAGCTGAAGATTCCAGAAGGTTATGCACTGCATGCGGCCGTGGCCATCGGCAAGCTGGGCGACAAGGCGAGCCTGCCGGATTACCTGCAGGCCCGCGAAATCCCAAGCCTGCGCCAGCCACTGAGCGCACTGGTGGCCGAGGGCGACTTCAGCCTGTAACCCGGAGCCTGTTCACTGTCACAAAGAGAATGAACAGCCCCTGTTGTGGGAGCGAAGCTTGCCCGCGAAGGGAGCGCCGCGGTTTTCCTGACAAACCGCAGTGTCCCATTCGCGGGCAAGCTCCGCTCCCACAAAAAAACCTCGCCAGACTCAGTAGCCGCGCTCGAAATCCACTTCCCCGCGCAACGCCTCCCCGGCCTGATAGGCCCGCAGGTTCTCGACGAACAACTGCACCATCATCGCCGGCGACGTCGGGGCCGAACTGTGGCCGGTCAACAACAGCCCCCAGGCCGTCCAGAACGGATGACGCTGTGGCAACGGCTCCTGCCGGCAGACATCGATCACCGCCCCCGCCAGATGCCCTTCCTTCAAGGCTTCCACCAGGTCCGCATCGACCACCGCGACGCCGCGCCCGACGTTGATGAACAGGCCTGTCGGCTTGAAGCGCTTGAACAGCGCCGCATCGTACAGATCATGGGTATTGGGCGTGTTCGGCAACAGGTTGATCACATAGTCGACCTTGCCAACCCAGTCGCCCAGGGCTTCGAGCGCCGCCACCTCGATAAACGGCGCCTGCTCCCGCGCGCTACTGGCAATGCCGTACAACTCGACACCAAAGGGTTGCAGGAACTGCGCAACGCTCTGGCCGATATCCCC
Organism: Pseudomonas sp. MWU13-2105; assembly: GCF_023242315.1. Lineage (GTDB taxonomy): Bacteria > Pseudomonadota > Gammaproteobacteria > Pseudomonadales > Pseudomonadaceae > Aquipseudomonas. Next base: position 146,697 of record NZ_JALLIY010000020.1, on the reverse strand, counting down.
GGCACCGACAATCAACACCTTGCGCCCCGCCAGGCTCTGGCCCAGGCGGTTGTCCCACTTGCGCTCGACCTGGCTGACCAGGCGGGCCAGGACCTCGCGCTCATGCCCCAGCATATAGGTCAGCACATACTCGGCCATCACCTGGCCAAAAATCCCTACCGCGCGGGTCAGGCGATAGTCCCGTGGCAAGCCCTCGGCCAGCAGCGGCGTGACGCCGGCCCAGGTCGATTGCAGCCACTGCGGCCCGTGCCCCTGGCGTAGCAGGGTCGCCAACAGATCCGGCTGCCCCAGCCAGACCGGGCAGTCGGCCGCCAACGTCGACAGCGTGGCCGAATCGCCGCTGGTCATGACTTCAAGTTCCGGGGCCATCTGCTGCAACAAGCGGGCATAGAGGGCGTGGTCGTGTTCGGCAATCAGAACGCGCATGGTTCAAACCTTTCAAAAAACAGTGCAGGCAGCCGCCGACGGAGTTCGCTCCATCGTCATCGGCCACTGCCGGAAAATACAGTCCATTGGAATCGAGCGCCGCGCACGGAGCACTCAGCGATAGCCGTCAGATCGGGTCATTGCGCCGCAACAACTCTTCGGGCAAATGTTCGATGTATTCATCTTCGGCCGGCGGCATCTGCAGGTGATAGCCCTGCTTCTCGAGGTTCTCCAGCACCTGGTGGATATCTTCGCGCGACAGCGTGCGCTCGGGGCTCAGGACCAGGTCGAAGGCATGGTGCGGCTTACCGAAGGCCAACAGCAGATTCTCCGGAACACGCTCCAGGGCATCGCTCTTGAGCACGTAGAGGTACATTTCGTTCCGGCGTGGGCTTCGGTAGATGGAGCAAATACGTTTCAAGGCTGTTCTCCGGCAGTGGCCAGGCTGTCGAGCAGCGCCTGGCCCATCAACTCGCGGCGCCAGCCACGCAGCGAATCGGGCAATTGGTAAGATCCGGCGGGGAAGCCGCTCTTGATCAGCGCTTCCAGGGTTTTCTTGCGCAGCATCAATTCCGGCGCGACGCCGAGGCGTTCGGCTTCGGCCTGGCCAAGGGCACGCAGGCGCTTGATCAGTGCCGAGGCTTCGATCGGCAACGGCTCGGGTACTGCCGGCGGCCATTGGTCCATTGACGCGCTGCCGGCCCGCTTGATCAGCTCCAGCAGGAACTCACCGTCCTGGCGCACGGTACGCGGGTGCATATCCTCGATGCGAGCCAGTGCCACCAGGTTGTCCGGCTGGCTCTTGGCCAAGGGCCACAAGGAGTGTTCCCGGACGATCCGGTTGCGCGGCAGATCGCGGGCGCGGGCTTCGCGTTCGCGCCAGGCGCACAGCTCGCGCAGCACCACCAGTTGCGCCCGGGACAGCTTCCAGGCCAGCTTCGCCTCGCGATAGACCTCATAGGGGTCAACCTCGCGACGCAGGTTGGCCACCAGCTCCGCACCGTCTTCCAGGACCCAGGCGTACTTGTCGTCCGACAGTTTCGGACGCAGCCGGGTGTAGACTTCGGCCAGGTGCACGGCATCTTCGGCGGCGTAGCTGACCTGGGTCTCCGACAGGGGCCGCTGCAGCCAGTCGGAACGGGTTTCGCCCTTGGGCAGCTCGATACCGAGGACTTCCTGCACCAGCCGCGAATAGCCCATGGAGAACCCCAGGTTCAGGTACGCGGCCGCGAGCTGGGTGTCGAACAGCGGCACCGGCAGGCTGCCGGTAAGGCGCAACAGCACTTCGAGGTCTTCGCTGCAGGCGTGCACGACCTTGACCACGGCGGGGTCTTCGAGCAACGCCGCCAGGGGTTGCCATTGGTCGATGCTCAGGGGATCGATCAGATAGGCGCGTTCGCCGTCACCGATCTGGATCAGGCCGGCAATCGGATAAAAAGTGTCGACCCGCATGAATTCGGTGTCGAGGGCAACAAAGGGTAACTGTTGCCATTGGGCGCAATGCCGACCGAGGCTATCGTTGTCGCGAATCCAGTGAATATCGATGGCCACACGGCTCTCCCTTGAAGAATGGCACGCAGTATATCTCGCCACTGGGCTTTGCGAGCACTCACTCTGCAAGTGCCGTAGCGAAAGAGCTGACTGAGCAACAAGAATAGTCCTGCTCAACGATTTGAAGTGTTCACGCCAGGATCAACTGTTCTTGCGCAACACATAGAGGCGACGCATGGCATACCCTGGAAAGAAATCGCGGTGACCGAGAATGTCGAAACCGGCCTCGCGGAACTCTCCTTCAACCAGCGCCTTGCCGAACAGCACGCGTTGCGAGTCCTGGCCGCAGGCCTGAGCCTGGCGCCGCCGATGCCAGGCCATGACCTTGCCGTCCATCCATAACGAGAGGATTACGGTGTCGCGGCTGACCCGGTGGAATTCACGCAGTATCGCCAGCCGGTGCTCACTTTCGCCGAGATGCTGGAACAACGGCATGCAAAAAATGCAGTCCACCGCATTCTCCGGCAAACCGATGGCAAACACCGAACTCTGGAAGGTCCTGACCCGCTGGAGGCTATCGACGGGATGCTGGACCACGCAGTGATCCAGCATCTCTTGCGAAGGGTCGGCCGCGAGGATCACCCGGTTGGCGCGTTCGGCCAGCACCGGCCAGAAACGTCCGGCACCGCAGGGCAGGTCGAGGACCAGGCCGGGCTCGCCGGCCAGCTTCAGCGCCTGGCGCACCCACTGTTTTTCCCGCGCCAGCCCCAGGCGCCGGACCAGACTGTCGGGGGACCGCTCCTGGCAAGCCCGGGCAAGCTCGCGTGCGTGCTGGCGGGCGAGTTCGAGCTCAACGGTTGCAGGTGGTTGCGCAGGCATGACTCGCAAACTCTCGGCGGTGAACCTGTGTCGGGCGGGTCGAACACATGGGGTCGGTTTGAGGGGCTGCCGGGTGCATGAATATCCACTCGGCAACGCTTCGAACCTTAGTCAGACGCACATCAATATTTCGTGAAAATTTCCCGCCCTAATTGTTCAACAGATTACCGAGCGGCCATTCACGCCTGCTGCAAATACCAGCGCCAATCCTGCTCACCGACCTCGCCCATGAATTGGCGGTATTCGACGCGCTTGACCGCCAAGTACACGCCGAGAAACTCGCGACCAAACGCCTCCCGCGCCCAGGCGGACTCCTCCAGGGCGCGCAGGGTCGTCAGCCAGTCGGTCGGCAGGCGCCTGCCGACCTGCGCGTAACCATTGCCTTCGACCGGTGCGCCGGGGTCGAGCCGCTCACGAATCCCACGATGAATCCCCGCGAGGATCGCCGCCGCCGCCAGATAAGGATTGGCATCGGCACCGCAGAGTCGATGCTCGATATGTCGTGAAAAGGCCGGGCCGCCGGGTATCCGCAGGCTCACGGTGCGGTTGTCGACACCCCAGGTCGCCGCCAGCGGTGCATAGCTGTTGCTCTGGAAACGCCGGTAGGAGTTGGCATTCGGGCAGAACAGCAGCAACGCATCGAGCAGGGTCGCGAGCATGCCGCCCACCGCCTGCCTGAGCAGCGGCGTGCCGTCGCCGGCCTCGCTGGCAAACAAATTGTTGCCCGCCGCGTCCGCCAGGCTGACATGCATATGCAGACCGGTGCCGGCGAGGTCGTCGAACGGCTTGGCCATGAAGCAGGCAATCATCCCGTGCTTGTGCGCCACGCCCTTGACCAGGCGTTTGTAGCGCACCGCTTCGTCCATCGCCTGCAACGCATCGGCACGGTGCTCCAGGGTAATTTCGACCTGGCCCGGGGCATACTCGGAGATCGCCGTGCGCGCCGGAATACCCTGGAGTTTGCAGGCGCCGTAGAGGTCGGCGAGGAACGGCTCGATCTGCTCCAGCTCGCGCAGGCCGTAGACCTGGGTCGTGCTCGGGCGTCCACCATCGGCGTCGCGGGCCGGCCGCGGTCGGCCGTGGCTGTCACGCTTCTGGTCGAGCAGATAGAACTCCAGCTCCGCCGCCATCACCGGGTAGTAGCCGTCGGCCTTGAGCCCATCAATCACCTTGACCAGCAGATGCCGCGGGTCGGCCACCGCCGCCGGCAGTCCCTCGCGGGGGTGCATGCTGACCTGCACCGCCGCCGTCGGGATCTGCCGCCAGGGCATGCGTTGCAAGCTGCCGCTCAGGGGATAGGCACGACAATCGATATCCCCGACATCCCAGACCAGACCGGAGTTCTCCACATCGTCGCCGTTGATGGTCAGGCCGAGAATCGTGCTGGGCAGCGGACGACCGCTGGCATAGACCGCCAGCAGCTCGTCACGGTGCAGCAACTTGCCGCGAGGGACGCCGTTGTTATCGAGGATGAACAGCTCGAACATCTCGATATCGGGGTTGTGTTCAAGAAAGCTCAGGGCTTCTTCGGTACAGGCAAAGGCTGGGTAGGCAACACTCATGGGATTCTCGTTTTCCGCGTCGGGCAGGCGCGCACGCGCCCACCGATTCGATCCCGGCGGCCAACACCGGCCGCCGGCGATCAATGAAATAACTCAACGGGGAAAACCGACATCCGGCGGGCGCGCATGACGGCAATGCCATAGCGCCCAGAAAGCCAGTTCGGAAGGCAAGGCCAGCAGGCTTGTAGTGACATGTGACAGCGAACGACGACGCGACGGGGCGCCCGGTGCCGAAGCCGCCGTCCCTGCCGCGTAGCGAATCTCGCCGAGCCGATGATCCATATACCTGCCGCGCTAAACCTGAGACCGGCAGCCTCACACGAGCGTCCAGGTGATTAAATTCAGTTTTGAAGAAGCTTGCATGCGCAACGGCTAAACATTCGGCCATTGCCGCGCCAGCGCCGTGAACGCCTGGCAGGCGGCGCTGCGCCAGGCGCCCTCGCGACTGAGCAGGGCCACCGTACGCTGCGGCAATGCCGGCGTCAGCTCCAGCGCGGCCAACCCCGGCTGCTCGCGGGCGATGGCCGCGGGCAGGATCGTCGCCAACCGCCCCCGGCGGACCAGCTCGACAATCGCACTGATGGAATTGGCCTCGATGGCGATGCGCGGCACGATGCCGTGCTGGCGGCAGTAGAGGTCGATGTGTTGGCGCGTGGCGAAATCCTGGCTGAGCAGGACCAGCGACTGCTGCTCCAGATCATGGCCAGTGAGAACTTTGTCAGCCGCCTGCGAATGGGTCGCACCGACCATCAGGCTCAAGGTTTCGCTGAACAGCGCCTCACTCCGGATATCCGCCAGGTGCATCCCGGTAAAGGCAATGCCGATATCCAGCAGGTCCCCGGCCAAGGCGGCCTCCAGCCGATCCTGGGGCATTTCCTGGACATTCAGGGTGATGCCCGGGTAGAGGCTGTTGAAACGGTGCAACAACGGCGCGATGAGGTAGGCGGTGAAGGTCGGCGTCATGGCCAGGCGCAGGCTGCCGCGACTCAGGTCGCGCACATCGTGCATCGCCCGCTTGCCCGCTTCCAGGTCCTGCAGCGCCAGGCGGGCAAACCGCACATAGGCCTCGCCGGCATCGGTCAGGCGGATGCTGCGCCCCGAACGATCGAACAGAGCGGCCCCGAGGTTATCTTCCAACTGCCTGATCTGCTGGGACAGCGTCGGCTGGGAGACATGCAAGGCCTCGGCGGCCCGGGTGAAGTTGCGATGTTCGGCGACGGCCAGCAGATAACGGATATGACGCAGCAGCATCGGGCACTCAACTATAGGTAGGACTTATAGCTTTCATAATAAGCCGATCTTGGACGCTATGTCTGAAAACTTCCATCCTTGCCCCATCAGCCACCCGCAAGGAGAAGCCCCCATGCAAGCCATCATCGACGGATTCCTGAAGTTCCAACGCGAAGCTTTTCCGACCCGCAGCGCGCTGTTCAAGCAACTGGCAACCACCCAGAGCCCCGGCACCCTGTTCGTCACCTGCTCGGACAGCCGGGTGGTGCCGGAACTGCTGACCCAGCAAGAGCCCGGCGACCTGTTCGTAATTCGCAATGCCGGCAATATCGTACCCTCCTACGGCCCGGAGCCGGGCGGCGTGTCGGCCACGGTGGAGTATGCGGTGGCGGTGCTCGGGGTGCGCGATATCGTGATCTGCGGCCATTCCGACTGCGGTGCGATGACCGCGATCTCCACCTGCAAATGCCTCGATCACCTGCCGGCGGTGGCCAACTGGCTGCGCCACGCCGAATCGGCCAAGGTCATCAACGCCGCCCGCAGCCATGCCTCGGCCGAAGCCCGGCTGGACGCCCTGGTCCGGGAAAACGTGATCGCCCAGTTGGCTAACCTCAAGACTCACCCGTCTGTCGCCCTGGCGCTGGAACAAGGCCGGCTGAACCTGCATGGCTGGGTATATGACATCGAGAGCGGCTCCATCGCCGCCCTCGACGGCAGCACCGGTCGCTTTGTCTCACTTGCCGAACAGCCGCAGGCCTGCGCGCTGTCGACACAATCCCCACAGGTCGCCTGACCTGAATCTTACTAACGAAAAAGAGGAAATCCCGATGCTGCAATCCCAATTCGCACAAGTTCCACGCCTGGCCCTGGCCGATACCATCATCGACGCCAAGCAACGCCTGAACCTGTCCTGGCAGGACCTGACCGACGGCACCGGCCTGAGCCTGGCCTTCGTCACCGCCGCCCTGCTTGGCCAGCACCCGCTGCCGGCCGGCGCCGCCGACGTGGTCTGTGAAAAACTCGGCCTGGACCAGGACGCCAGTCGCCTGCTGCAAAGCGTGCCGTTGCGCGGCAGCATCGGCAATGGTGTCCCGACCGACCCGACGATCTATCGCTTTTACGAAATGATCCAGGTCTATGGCACCACCTTGAAGGCCCTGGTCCACGAACAGTTCGGCGACGGCATCATCAGTGCCATCAACTTCAGGCTGGATATCAAGAAGGTCGAGGATCCGGATGGCGGCTCGCGTGCGGTCATCACCCTGGATGGCAAGTACCTGCCGACCAAGCCGTTCTGATAAAGCCGCGCCTGCCAGGGCTGCATGGCATTCCTGGCAGGCGCCGGTCCTGACGGTATTTTGCGCTGGGACACCGTACCTGTAGGAACCGGCTTGCTGGCGAGCCCTGCTGCGTCCTTGCGGACGCCATCGCCGGCAAGCCGGCTCCTACAGCGTTCGCGGGTTTTCCGGGATGGGTTTTGTCGCCGGGTCAGAATGCAACCTTGGCGTAGGACTCGCGGTCCAGGTCCACCACTTCCACCGACAGCTGTACTTCAATACCCTCCGGCCAGTCACCGAGATCCTTCAAGCCCGCCAGCAGGCTCTCGGAAAGTTGTTGCTTGATCTGCGCCGAGCGCCCGCTCAGCAGCGCCAGCTTCACATGCACGAAGCCACGCTCACCCAACCCGGTCCCCACGCGAAACACCCCCAGTTCCGTGGCCCGGCTCTTGATATCGAACTCGGCGCCGAACTGACCGGACGCCACCAGGGCATGATTGATGCGCAGCAACGCCTTGTCGGCGTCGAACTCGGTCAGGTTGGGGGTGTATTCCAGGAAAACGTGAGGCATCGACAGGCTCCAGGCAGCGGGATGGGAAGGCACATAGATATAGCACGCGGCCTTCGTGAAAAGTCGTGAATGAAGGTGAAAGATAGCGCATGAGCGCAACGCTGGCCCCGAGACACAAAGGTCAAGGCGCCAAGGGCTCCCGATCACTCATGAAATGCTCAAGCCGCGAACGCAGCCAACGTTCGGCCGGATCGGTATCGACAATCCCGAGCCAGACCATCGACAGGTCCAGGTTCGGCACCTTGAACGGCAGCGGTTCGTCAAACAACAGCCCCGACGCCGCCATGGCCTTGGCCGTGTAATCCGGGAGGCTGGCGACCAGGTCGGTACCCGCCAGCAAGGCCGGCAAGGCGCTGTATTGCGGTACCGAGAGCACCACGTGACGCTTGCGGCCGATTTCCGCCAGCCACTCGTCGGCCAGGCTGCTGATATTGGCGGTGTGGGACACCAGCACATGGGGTCGCGCGCAGTACTCGTCGAGGGTCAAGGGTGTCGTCGAGGCGTCGGCGCGCAGAATCCTCGGCTGGATATGGCGCAACAGCTTGCGCTTGGCATTGGCCGGCAGGCCCCGGGTCTGGCTGATACCCACGGTAATGTCGCCGGAGCCCAGCAGGTCGGGAATGCGCCAGTAGTCGACATGCTGGACCACGATCACCACATTCGGCGCTTCCTGGCGCAAGGCCCGCAGCAGCGTCGGCAGCAAGCCGAACTCGACATCGTCCGACAGGCCGATACGAAAGGTCATGGTGCTGCTGACCGGGTCGAAGTCGTGGGTCAGGCTCAAGGCATTCGACAGCGAATCGAGCGCTGGCGACAGGTGCTGGATGATCTCCTCGGCCCGCGCGGTCGGCTCCATGCGGTGTCCGACACGGATAAACAGCGGATCGTTGAACATCGCCCGCAGGCGATTGAGCGCCGAACTGATGGTCGGCTGGCCCAGAAACAGCTTCTCCGCCACCCGCGTCACATTGCGTTCGAGCATCAGTGTTTCGAACACCACCATCAGGTTGATGTCGGCTTTACGCAATTCGTTGCGGTTCATCTGTGGCCCCAGGGTCATCGGTTCTGCTTCAGTCTAGGAAGGTAAGAAGGGACGTGTCTAGACGACGAAGGGACAGGTTGTGCGGACAGATAACGACCCGACCACCTTGAAAGAGCAACTCCAGCAGATCCCGGGCACATTGCGGCCGCCCACCCGATCACGGCGAATCAGACGCTGCCCTGCACGCTGAATATTCAGAATGGCCCATAAGCGCCTGAAAAGGTGCCGATCTTTCCTTGCCTGGATGGACGACGAGGTGAGGAAAGCGAACTGGCAGACGCCAGCCGAGATACCGTTGAAATGGAGTAACCCATGAACATTCGTCCAATCCACACCGAGCAGGACTATCAGGAAGCACTCAAGTCTGTTTCCCCGCTGTTCGACAACGAACCGGAGCCCGGCATTCCAGAAGGCGACTACCTTGAGGTGATGATCACCCTGATCGAAGTCTACGAAGCGAAGCACTTCCCGGTCGACCTGCCCAGCCCGGTGGATGCCATACGGTTCAGGATGGAGCAGTCCGGATTGTCAGCCGCTGATTTGGTGCCAGCCATTGGCCGGCAGAATCGGGTTTATGAGGTACTGAATGGCAAGCGGGCACTTACCCTGCCGATGATCTGGAAACTGCATGAGATGTTTGGGATTCCGGCGGAGAGCTTGATCAGGCCAATGAAAGCAGTGGGATGACTCCCCGCGAGCCTAAGCTGCATGCGTTAGCTTCCAATTAGATAATCGCCTTCGGCGATAGCCCTTCGGGCTACAACCAATCAATCTTGATCATAGTTCTACAACCCATAGAACTATCGCCGCAGGCGATACACCGAAGGTGCCTACAAAGGCAATATACTATAAAGAGCTCATTGAATCCTGATAGCACAGCTCAAAACATTAATAAACAGCTAACCGATATATGAAAACTATGAGTTTCGCTCACAAACAAAATCACGAAGGCCCAAAGCATGAATACAATATATCCCTCGATATTCATTTACTCCCTTACGGGCGGAATGATTATATTCAATGTTTTTCATTGTTTTTCGCTAATACAAACAAGCTAAGAAACGAATCTTCATGATTGGCTGCATTCAAAGTCCTCGCTACGACAGGCAGGACAATATACTGACTAAGCCAATATACACATCAAAATACTTCTGTTTTTTATATACAAAGCCGAGATCTGGCATCCCGACATTTCATTTAGACTTACGCGCAATTAAGTCTTGGCAGTTATAGCTTCAACCCCAATACGATAACGTGTTCGGAGGCGACAAGCAATTAACTCAATGAAATGCGTATTGAATAACAGGCGAGTAAGCCACCACCTATCCGCATTGGTTTAGATAGGTAGACAGACATAACAAATATGACTGACAAATATGAACACAACCATTTTAAATCTTGCTAAGCAACCACAACAACTAACAGGCCAATTCTGGCATTGCAAACGGAAAAATCATGAGCCATGTATACATTGAACCTCGCCCTTCAGTTCGCAAGGAAGAAATAGCGATTACCTACTACGATATTGAATACGACAATAACAAGCCGGTTACCAACTTGCGCTATAAAACCCAGAAGGAGGCTATTGATGTAGCTCGGAAACTGGGCTTCACACCATTGGTAGCTCGGGTCCGCATTACAAATAAGCGCAACCCTGAACACTGGCGATTTGCTGACTGAATGAGTCATCAATGACCTTGGTTCCACGAGGGGTTGAGGCCGATCAAATTTGATAACACAAATTTGCCAATTCATCTCTCACGAGGTAATGAGAGTCGTGAGCAGCTAACCCTTTGCCGGCGGTTGTGTCCCGCCACCATCACGTCACATGACGACGGGTGCTGAAGTCCGGTGTTTGGAAAGCCACTGGACAGGCCGCATGGAATTTGTCAGCTTAACTCACCTCTCTACTGACGGCACGGTGCTACTGCATGTCGGATCTCACCTTCATGTCTTCGTTCACGAACAACGTCTTGGTGATCTTTGACGGTCTTCATGACGATGAGAAGCAGAACGGGCGCTGGCTTGAAGAGACAGTGAACGACTTTTCCGCCACAATCCATAGACACGGTTACTGTACTAGATACCGCGTGTACGATGCCAAAGAGCTTTACGCAGTCCTCAAGATGGTTGAAGCAGATTGCAAGACAGGCATCACCAAGCCGGTTCTGCATTTCGAATGTCACGGGAACGCAGAGAGGGGATTGTTTCTCGCCCGTAGCGGCGAGTACGTTGGCTGGCAAACCCTGTTGCGTCTGGTGTCAGGGATCAACATAGCCAGTGGGAACAACACCGGTTTGGTGTTGGCTTCTTGCCACGAATTTGAGATTACGAAGTTAGTACAAATCGATCAACCGTGCCCCTTTCACTTTGCCTTAGGACCGGACACCTCTGTACAGGCTGGCAATCTCGACGACGAAATGACGGCGTTCTACCGAATGATTATGGCGACAGACGACCTGAATGCTGCCATGGGCGAGCTTGGGGAGCAGTACAAGAGCTTCCTCTGTACTGAATGGTTCTACCGTGAGTTTGCTATTTTCGTGACCAAGCATTTCTCTGGGAGAGCGAAGTCTGCCATGGCCGAAACCATTTTAGGTAATCTCGTTGCCATGAGAAGTAATAGCCGACTTAAAGAAATTCGTAAGAAGGTGAAGGACTACATTCGAACGCCAGCAATCGCGTTTCGTGATATTTCAAAGATGTTTCTTCATAACAAACAACCAGTGAGTTACGCCCAATTCGAAGCTTTTGTGAAACAAACTGACCTCGCTTTCCTCAACGAATACGCATTAAAAGCCCCTAAAACGGGGCTTCGTACCACGGTATTATCCAACCTTCAAACCTAGCCAAATGCACCAAGTATCAGTAGCGATGTAATGGTCACAATCACTGATGCAGCGGTCCATTTGACCGAACCTAGAAAAGTCGACTTGCTGGCCATGCCAAATCTAAACCCTACCCCCCACAACCTCCACTTATTGGCCGTATAAATTACCACCGGAGCTACAATAGCGGTAAGTATCCAGAAAAGTATACCCGGTTCTTGATTAGCCTTAGCTCCTGCAAGCGCAAACGGTACATATCCAGCGATAACGAGCAGCATTACAAACATTCTTTTCATAATCACAACCTCACAACAGTCTAATAAGTTGATACGCGAGTTAATTGTTCAGCGACGTGGTTGGTATTTTTCAAAATATTGTCTTGCTAATTCTTGTGCTGCCATCCGTTGAGATTCAGATAGATTACGACCGTAAAGATCCCGAGCATTTGTCGCTGGAAAATACCCATTGGCAGCAGAAACAGAAAACCAAACGTATGCTTGGGTATTATCTTTTGGAACCCCGTCACCCGTGAGATAGTGAGACGCAAGCCAGTACTGGGCACGACCGTTACCTTGTTCAGCTGACTTTCGGAACCAGATCATCGCCTCCTGAGGATTATGCACACCCCCTTCGCCCGCGTCGTATCTCATTCCGAGCAAGTACTGGGCATTTGGGTCGCTGGGCTCTGCCACTTTCTGAGTAGTTGTCGAGCTTACTCGCTTGTTCGTATCGCTCTGAACCTTTTGAAAACGAATTTGTTCAGCTACTTTGGCCTCTTGGACGCGCGCTTGTTCAGTTTTCTTCGCTCTTTGATCGAGAACTTTATCAGCAGCTTCAATACGTTGGACTCTAGCTTGCTCTTCGGCTTTGACAACAGGGTCGGCATAATAGTCGGCCTGGGCAATTTCCTGTTGATACGCAAACATCATATGCTGATGTTCATTGGAACGCCATTCAGAGTAAGCACTCACCGCAACACAATTCGCCGCTTTCAGAAAGTATTGCTGATCCAACTTCTTTTTTGGCCCAACTATATTAACCAGGTTAGATATAGCCTCTTGGCTTTGCGACTCCAAATCCTTATTTATAAAATCATGCCGTGCTGGCTTATACATTTCCTGCAATATCGCAATCAAATGCGGATCATACTCCCGCAACTCCTCAGAACTAAAGCTATTCTCCTTAAAAACATCAAAAGTAGCATATGCATACACCGCAGCAGTATAAGCATCTTGTGCAAACCCAGGAATGTCTGGATCAGGCAACACATCGCAGTCGGCCTTTATTCTCGAAATCATTTCTTTATCAACTTCGGCGGCAAATGCACCAACTGTAAACCCCATCAAACCACACAACACTATCGCCCGAAACATATCAGTTAATCCTTGATGAATGCACTACTTCCTTGCACAAACACAAGCATCATAAAAGAGCCTGGAACCTGTCAGAGCTGGAAGATTTTAACTTGATCGTCTAGCAACAATCGTCACCGTAGCTCCATCGATACGTCGACACGGGCTCCCGATAAGGCGAATGAAAAATCCCGACATACCTTCATTTCATCCTTCCTTTTTGACGTTTTCGGCTGACTAAACCTACCCAGATAGGTGACAGCCCAAAAATATTACCTGATGATAATTTACGCAAAAATACTATCATCACACGTCCTTCATAGCGATGAGAGCGGCTGCGAACATCCAGCTTTTGATTTGGATCGCTTATGACTCGGGATGCATTAACCATTTTCGGTCAACGGATCAGAGCCCTACGAAAAGCACAGGGTCTAACCCAAGCACAGCTTGCAGAGTCGTTAGGCTATGAACCAATGACGATAAGTAGATTTGAACGTGGCGAATACGGTCCAGGGTTTGATGCTATGCATGACCTGGCGCAGGCGTTGGGTGTTCCACTCGTATCACTTCTTCAATCTGAATCGAAGGAGCCGTTGAGTGCTGCCGAGCTCAGGCATCAACTGTGTGACATCGTTTACGACACCACAGACCCCAAGGTGTTAATGGAGATGATCAAATCCGTTCGAAAAATTGGCGGTCTTTAGCATCTAGATTTGAATCTCATTGCTGATCGCCGCTTGGATCTCATCGAGATTCACTCGCAATAGCGCACCCATGCTAGGCGCACCTAAAAAAACCCCGCGATGCGGGGCTTCTAGTGATTGAAAATCATGTACCCGGACTTCAACCTGGGCACTGCACGCTAATTATACTGGACCGTTTTAGCCAGATGGTGGTGCCATTGTAGTCATCTTTGGCCCAAGAATCAGTGACACTCACACAGTACCCATTGGATTTCTCAATGTGTTTTTTTGGGTAACCCTGTGGTTCTTCACCGACGCGAAGTAGGTCTGTATTTGTTGATACAACTGTTGTGTGATTGGATGTGCAACCGGCCAGTACTGCAATTGCGGCCAAAAAAATCAATTTGTATTTCATAAAAAATACCAGTGAATACCTGTATAAATTTACAGGGATGTCATTATGGAATCACACTAACTTTATCTTTGCAAGAAGAAAATCACCTCTCTTCATCCATCCATGAATAGGCATCATCAAAATACCGTTAAACGATACCTTTCAGACATGCGGTATACAGAATCATAAAAATATCGTTGTTGGATTTTTGATACCTCGATACACTGATACCACGTTAAACGACACCAAGGAGTCACCGACATGTCCCGCACCTTCCTTTACTGCCGTGTCAGTACCTCAACCCAGTTCACTGAGAACCAAGTGCAAGAAGTGAAGGCAGCGGGCTTTGATGTACAGGCCAGCCGGGTAGTTGAGGAAACCATCTCAGGTAGCATTGCCGCCAAGGAACGATCAGGCTTCCAGAAGCTGTTGGAACGCATGGAGGGTGGAGACGTACTGATCGTGACCAAACTGGACCGTCTTGGCCGAAACGCCATGGACGTACGTCAGACTGTCGAACACTTGGCAACTACCGGCATTCGTGTTCACTGTCTCGCCCTAGGTGGTGTAGACCTGACATCAGCAGCGGGCAAGATGACCATGCAGGTCCTGGGGGCTGTCGCGGAATTTGAAAGGGACTTGCTGATTGAACGCACACAGGCCGGTTTGAGACGCGCCAAAGCAGAAGGTAAGAAGTTAGGTCGTCCAGCAGCAAACGACACCACCGCGTCGGTACAACGTCTCAAGGCCATGGACATGACACAGGTACAAGTAGCGTCCGAGCTTGGCGTTGGCATTGCCACGGTCAAGCGTCACTGGAATAAAGCTTGATACCGCCCTGACACGCATCACACGGACCAGCAATTGATATTGGCTAAACGTGATCCTATCTTTGAAAAACAATCGATCTCAGTTGAGCGTATTGCTCAGCATCGAATGGCCCAGGTGATCACCGGGCACTGCCAGTAGCCGCTGGTAGCTTTTTATTGGCAATTCTCATACCCTCATTTTCAACCCCATTACCTGACGTTTAACGACAAGGATTAGGCTTGATGAGTGCAGCAGCTCCATTCTTTCCCGGTGGCTCAAAATCGCGTGTCAATGCTGCAGGGTATGCGATACGGGACAATAGTCCAACTCCCGAGGATGTGCGAGTTATTGATGAGTGGAGGGCTGCTCATCGGATCGTACTGAACACCTTTCAAGCGAGCCTCAGGACCCGTACGCGAGGCAAGCAGATTGTAGTCGCTCAACGCCACAAGCGTAAAAACACAATTTTCAACAAGCTTATGCGGTTGCCCAAAATGGAATTGTCCCGCATGGACGACGTTGCGGGTTGTCGTCTGATTTTTCGATCCATCAAAGATCTTTATGAGTTTAGGGATGATTTTCATAAGGCGCGTTTTAAACACAAACGCAAGAATGAAGTTGACAAGTACGACTATATAAAGAACCCTAAACCGACCGGTTACAGAGGTATTCATGATATTTACTCGTATGACGTGCGATCCAAGAACGGAGATCAATACCGAGGACTGCTTCTAGAGATCCAATACAGAACTCTCGTCCAGCACGCATGGGCAACGGCAGTTGAGGTGATTGGTTTTATTACTGAAAGCCAGCCAAAATTCCAGCAAGGCGATAAGAGATACGAGTACTGCATGGCGCTTGCGAGTGAAATTCTTAGCCGTGCACACGAAGGAAGAAAAGGACCATTTCCCGAGCTTGATGATGGAGAGATATTACAACGCTTTGAGCAAGTTAATGATGAAATTCATCTTATGAGGACGCTGAAAGGACTTGACTCAGCCGAGACAGTAGCCACAGAAAATAGAAACTCCATTCTAATATTCAAAGAGGATGGCAGTCTTGAAGTGAGAAGCTTCAAAGAGGCACCTGATGCTTTGAGAGAACTTTTTAGATTGGAGAGGGATTATCCTTCTCTTGACGTAGTTCTCGTAAAAGCTGATACGAACGAAGAAATTCGAATGGCATTCAAGAATTACTTCTCCGACGCTAAGGACTTCATCCGGCTGTTGACCGAGGGAATGAATATTTTGGCAGGTATATAATCATCCACCAAAAGCTATAAATCTACACCTCTGTTAATTTTATGGAGTGCATATGCCCTATGCGGCATCGCTGTACGTTATAACCGAAGCCATCACAGAAATCACTTTGGAGAAGCCCCCCTCCGACTACGTATCTTCAGAACGGGCTAAAGGGGCTAAATTGATCCGCCTTATCGGTATGGTCAAATCAAAAAATCGCCGCGCATATTTTTTTGCATTCCAGAGTTTTCTGGCTGCGAAACTTTAGTACAACACCTACACACAATGCAGAAAATACGCAAAACTTGATCTACCGCAATTTCTTGTGATTACATATACGGATACCTATGTGGGGCCGAATATGATTTTTATTACTGGCCAATCACAAAGGAAGCGCATTGTGTCTTCATGTACGAGTCGAATGAAATATCTTCCGGCCAAAGCGCAAGATTGACGACAATACCGCCGTATTTACTGACCACCCTACCCAGCACTTTTTTCGTATCCGAGGTCAGAATTACTGAATGGACTGACCTCGCGGCGAGTGATACATCAGCCTCGTTTTTGTATAGCCCCGTAGGCCGTAGCTTATCTTTGATGACCCCATTTTCCGAACTCAATATCTCGCTTTCCGCCAGATCGATAAACCTTCCGCAATCAAATCCTCCTACCCGCGATTCACCATCCGAGTTTGCTTCAGCAAAACCAAAGTAAGTGTCGGTAGTCACTGCTCCGCAGGTAATCCATTTCGTCACATAGACCTTCAATTCCTCGGGCAATGTCCGTATCTCAAACTCGGCTTCGCGAGTAATAGAGAAGACAAAATCGTCCACAGAAATATCGACCGCCAGGTCCACTTTCCGAGAAAACAGGTAATCCCAAGCATTATTGTCGATAAAAACGCTGACGGCCATACACTTAATCCTTACTGATAGATTCGTGGAAAAACCCTGTAGTGCACCTACTTGATTGAAGTTTCTAGGCCTATCACTTTCATTGTACGTCAGGACATTTGATCTGCCCCCCCCTACCGTATCGATCGAGCGTATGACGACCTAGCCTAGTCGAAGAAACCATTTCAGGACAGTTTGGGCGACCTTGTCGGGCAATCCTACGCGAAGAAACTGAAGGCTCTGAAGAAGAGTTTCGGTGTCACGCCTACCAACGGGTTCGCTTACGAATTCACAGAAGGCGACCTTAGCAGAATCCAAACCATCATCAATGAGTTGCGTGGTTTGCTGACAAAAGATTCCGCGCTTGATGAAGCGCCATAAACGACACCTCTTGAGGCGTCTAGAAGAATTGCAGAAGGAACTGCACAAGAAGGTTTTTGATTTGAGCCATTTCTATGGTCTGAAGGGTGATTTTGGTGTTGCCGTTGGCAAGCTGGATAAGGATGCCAAACCATTCACCGACCGGATCAAAGAGCTGATTGGCTTTGCATGGAAGGCCCAGGCCCGTGCGGAGCAGTTACCGAGTAGTGCCGAAAATCCGATGCTGGAATATCGTGGTGAGCCGCCAGTGTTGAGCTGAACTCTTATTCCGGGCAACAGAGGCCACCAAATCATCGAGAGCTTGGTGGCTTGTCGCTAACCGTTACCGAGGAGGGCTACGGTGGTGGTGACACACATCCTCCCATTCGCCGAAGCGGAACCGACGATATTGACGAACCGGCACGGTTTTGCTGCCGACGGTGGTGCGGGTAAAGCTAATTGACATGTCCAAAATGGTCAGTCCTCGATTACGTTGATTTGAGTCGCACGTGTCGAGAAACGACCACCGATCAATTGACAGTTGACTGAGCAGTCGTCAATTGGCTTTAATGGCGTCCTTCTCTCGACAGTGCTGAAAGGCATGCGTCGGAGATTACGGGTAGCCACGCCACGTTTGGCGACAGAAACGTGACTACTCGTAGACATCTTCAGCCGAGACCGCCTTCATTGGCGGTTTCTGCATTTCTGCGCCCACTATACTGTCATACCGATGGCTCTGCAAGCCCCTGTAAGCGCCTGTGGGCGTATTTCTTCGCTATACCATCATAAGTCCCATCCTATAACGCAATTGCGCTTCCTGAGGCCCTCAGGAGGCCCTTATTAGGGATTTTATAGCCCCCTTTCAGGCGCAACTCGCCTCTCCGAGAAAAGAGCCATTCTTAGAAAGGATGGGCAATTCGGATGCGTAAACCCTACATGTAGGGTTTTTTAGGGAGGCAACCACAAGATAATGCGTTTTCGAGGGTGATTGCAACGCACTACCTGTGGATAAGTCTGTGCGCAATTTGTGCATGAAAGCTTGAAAAGGTACGTAGGCCGCAGCAGGCCGAGATTGCACCGCCCGTCATTGTTTTTTGCCACTCAAACTGACGCGGGCGGATTTTTGCGGGCACTGACGTTAATACTCACCGGAGACAAAATCCTACGACAGGCAACGCGCTACCCGACGCACCATGCGCACCGCAAGACAACCAGCTCGCCTTAGCAACCGCCATTGAAGAGCTAGAGAAGTGGGCAGACGAAGACAGAGCCTACGATGTGATAGAACACGATAGGGATTGCCTAGAACATCTCGACCATACACAGGTGACGACAAACAGAGGGAATCGCACAGCCTGGCGCCCTGCAAGCTCAGTGCAGCACCCAGAACTATCGTATTGGCATGAAGGTGCGAGCGAACCACCATCGAGACAACGATAGCCACAGAGACCCGCAAACGAGCAGTACAAGGGAAATACTTTACGTACAACCACTACGTACAACCCAGAAACGAAAAAGCCCCACAGACCTTGATCTGCGGGGCTTTTCTATGTATGGCGGAGAGATAGACCGCCATTCTATTGTCCCGTAACGTCCGTAAAAATACATACACCCTAGATAATACAAGGTCTACAGCCTAGTATCCGTCCATTAGCGTCCAGAGAATTTCCGGTGAATCCCACAGCTAATGGGGGAACAAATGGGGGAACAGGCTCTTGGGCTCAACATTTTCTGGTGAGTGAACACACATGGGAAAACTAAATACAAAGCAGATCGAAAACCTGTCGGAGCCAGGCACCTACGAGGACGGAGATGGGCTGCGACTCGTGGTAAAGGCCAGTGGGAAGAAGTCTTGGGTCTTACGGTATCAGTTGGCCGGAACACGCCGGGAGATGGGATTGGGTGGATTCCCCGACGTGAAGCTGAAGGACGCACGTTCTGAGGCGGTGATTCAACGACAGCTCCTTCAAAAGAAGATCGACCCTCTCGCTGAGCGCGAGGCCACACGTTTGGCAGTGGCCAAAGCGGCACTCGCCGAACAAGCCAAGGCTATCACCTTCAAATCCGTTGCCCTGGACTACATTGCAGCTCATCGCTCCGGCTGGAAAAACGCGAAGCACGCCCAACAATGGGAAAATACGTTAACGACCTATGCCTTCCCCGTGCTGGAAAACTTAAGCGCCAAAGAGGTGGCCACTGAGCATGTACTCAAAGTGCTCACCCCGATATGGCAGGTCAAGCCAGAAACGGCTTCCCGTGTCCGTAACCGAATGGAAATGGTGCTTGATGCCGCGAAGGTGCGGGGACTGCGAGAAGGCGAAAATCCAGCCCGGTGGCGTGGGCATCTCGACAAACTGCTGCCTCCGCGCTCCAAGGTTAAAACCGTGGTCCATCACCCGGCACTACCGTGGGTAGAGATGCCTGCGTTCATGAAAGAAATAAGTAAGCATGACGAGCTCAGCTACAAAGCCATGCAGATGACCATCTTGACCGCGTGCAGAACAAACGAAGTTCTTGGTGCGACCTGGGATGAATTCGATCTAGAGAAGCGAGTCTGGAAAATACCTCCTCATCGGATGAAGGCTGCGAAGGAGCACCGCGTGCCATTGAGTCAAGCGGCCCTGGATCTGCTGAATGGCTTAATCCGGATTCGTGGTAATTCCCACATATTTCCAGGGGCTCGGGAAGGCAAGCATCTGTCCAACATGTCGATGCTCATGGGGCTTCGTCGCATGGGCCGCACTGATTTAACCATGCACGGCTTTCGCTCCACGTTTCGCGACTGGGCAGCGGAGTCGACTCAATATCCAAGAGAGGTCTGTGAACTGGCTTTGGCACATGTTCGGCAAGACAAGGTCGAGGCAGCCTATTTTCGCGGAGATCTGTTTGAGAAGCGTCAGGCCATGATGTCGGATTGGGCAGTGTTCGTGACTCAGCCTTCTGGTGAGTAATTTGCCCACTCCAAGCCATCTCCTGCATCGACAAGCGATGCAGGAGATGTTGGTTCTTTTTTTGCTCGATCGATGGTTCAACACCTCAAGAATCTAATATTATTTCTAGATCCATACGACACTCAAGCTGGCGCCCTGCCTCATCCGCGCCGGCTGCGCCTACAGCGATAGACCTTCCATGCCTTTGAACGACGCTACACCTTCCCACTCCGAGCCATCTCGCCGCTTCAGCGTTGCCCCGATGATGGACTGGACAGACTAACCGCTGTAACCCCCATTAAACCTGCCACATAACCCATTGTGTTTTCTAAATGTAGCAAGTTTTAAGCAACCATTCCTTTCTCCAAAGCCACAATAAATCTAGAGCTTGTTCATAAGTCGACGCAATTGCGCCCGCTGGATGACTAATTGCGGTTGTAACCGTAAGATCTAGTCAGCAAGATTTCCTTCCAGTGATTCTCTCGGGCATCGATATCGGCCTTCATCGTGTGCAGGTCTGCGATTTCTAGCAATGAGAAGCGCAAATCGTTCTGGCGCTCCGGTGGCGCATCAATGCCAAACTCTTGCTTGAGTGCTACGTTGTGGCCGTGGCTGGTGGTCGAGTAAGTACACCAGCGCCCCCAAATGCCGGTCTCGCCATCGGCTTTGCCCACATAGAGCTTCCCGGTCTGGATATCAGTGATGAGGTAAATGCCCTTGACGCTCGACAGAGCCGAGCGCCAAGAGTCAACATTTTGCAGCACCACTACATCGAGCTGTTTTTTGGTCAGATTGACCTTCTTGAATCCGGGGAAATGGCCAATGCTCAGGCGTTCGGCCAGCAGTTCAGAAACCACTAGGTCACCCACTAAGGTCTCACCGTACGGGTAGGAGTTGCGCCTGGTGTAGCTGCTGCTCAGGTACAGTCGACCCACCCATTCTTCAGCCGCCGGTACACGTTCCAGGTCGTAGACGTAATCAGGCTTGAGACCACCTATTTCCACGCAATCAATCGTCCGAAACAACCCAGCAAACAACCAACGGGTTGGACTGCCGGCCTGAATAAGCGAAACCACGAAAGGAAGTTTAAAATTGCGGTTGCTTTGCCGACTCTGCCACTTATCGAAGCCACCTTGAATGAACACATCAAGCGGGTGGTCCTCGCCGTTGTACCTGGCCAAGTGGACCTTAGCCTTTTCCGGTGTAAACGTCGGCTCCCACAGCTTCAACAAGTCGAACAGGTTCAACGTAGCACTCCCTAAACAGTAAGGATCGCAAGTGTATTCCTTGTGGACTGGGAGTGCACCACCGAAAGCAAGCAAGGTTCGACTGAGGTAGGAGCAAACGTTTTTTGCAGCGCGCTGTCCACCGCCGTTGAAAACGTAGGCTATATCAAACAGGGCTTAGCGAAGCTAAGGCTCACGGATAGCTAACTAGGCACACCCCGAATGTGGTGAGTGTTAGCCGAATGCACTCGCAATTGTTGTCCATCACCAAGGGCAGCTTCGGACACGGGGTTAACTGTGGCAGCAAGCAAACAAAGTATAATAGAGAACGTTCAACGCATCAGTCGACTGCCGGCCAAAAACCATCATTGATATTTATTCAATACCACCGCCGGACGTGCCGTTCCTTCGTCATAGTAAAACTGGTTATTTTCCCGACACTTCAAAGGCGAGACGGCCAGTGTTAAACTCCCCCCGTATAGCCAACCACAAAAATAAAATGCAAGAAGATTGTGGGTGGCTGCGTCACGAACTTGAGAACCTCCTACAAGCAAAATAGCTTCAAGATTATCAATTTTACCGCATTGAAACGACTCGTCCATATCAACAAGCACACGACGCGCCACCTAGCCCAACATACAAACCAAATCAATCATCTTTGACCGAAACAATTTGAGGAGTTAAGCGAGTATTTACATCTGACAAACGCGATCTTATAACAGCTAAAGCTTCAAGAGACTTTTGAATACTAGTCTCATCTATGGTCGAACTACCGGAAAAAATATTTGATATTTCCTTAGGGTCGATCCCTATAATATCTACAGTGATAGATCCAGTAACATTCCCCTGTTTCGCCGCCACGCCAAGCGCCAGCAAACTGTTCAGATCCACATTTGTCTTAGTAGTAATAATTTCCGCAGTTAATCGCATCCCCACTCCTACTCGTCCAGAGCTTTGGATAACTTTAGTTTTCTCATTAACAATCCGCTCTACCTTATACTTAAAATAATCCAGATACACTCGATATCGACCTGTATCAGCCGTAGTGTTAGCAACTAAATATGACAGTCGCCCTGAAGCATCTACCTTTGCTATAGTCATACTTGAGTATTGGTTTGGTAGAATTGCACTTATATTTTCATTGGTTAACTCACCCCAATCCCGGGATATAACACTCCCATCGGGTAATATTTTATTCATGAAAGGCACAGGGATAGGATCAACCGGACGATACTCCTTGTAATCTTTAGCATCAAGGATCGGGATTGATGTAGATTCAGCGTTAGATTTCAATCCATCATAGGTTTTGCAACCCGCTAGGGCCAAGCACACTACAGGTATTACAAAAAAAAGCCTCATCCCCATCCCCTCCACCTGTTCATCCATAGTCGCCAGCATGTTGGGTATAGCTCATTCGAAAAATCTTGCCAGGGCTAGTTGAAACTACCGCCGCGCTGAATCTGATCGAGCTCCTTCCCCCCGTGGCTGTCCTGTACAGCGTCGAGAGCGGCCGATCGTAACCACCCACAACTGAGCACACCCCGATTGTGCTGGGGTATGCGAGGGATAGGGCAGAAAAGCACCGTAATCGCTGACTGCAACGCCCTACCGTGGAGGCTTGCATAAACGCATAATGGGCATTGGATGGCATGGTTTGGCGTATGATTTGCCCCATTTTTGCCCCATACTCGTGACCTGGATGGCCTGTCGCTGACCGAGGGATTCGAACCCCTCCTACTTACGCCCCCCCGGTATGGACTTTAGAACGCAGTGATTTCGATCACTACGCAAGGCGTATCCCGACGCCTGCCGGTTCCGGTTCTAACCTAAATTTCGCCTCGATACCCCGCCCCCCTCTGAGCCACTGTTGTGGGCTTTGAAAAGTCGGAGCGCAAGACCTGCACTGGCGTGGCCTGCTTTCCAACGAAGGGTTCTCGGAAATGGTCGAAAAAATTAAAGGCTCGCGGCTTCCAAAAATAAAAATCAGACTATAGTGATTTTGACCAGTTTCGGTCGAACAGGGAAAGTCAACGACATGTCTACTACTCAAATTACGATAAATGCAAACTCTGCAATAAACCTGACAAATATATCAGAAAGCGGCAGCGGGGCGACGCCGGTAAATCTGGCGACAGGCAAGTACGCAGTCACGCTGTCGGATGATACGATGAAATTTAATTCGGGCAGCAGCGTTTATATACAACAGGTTATTCTCTTCAATACGACCCCACTCAAGGATGGAAACTATGAAAAATGGTTCTATACGGTTAACACGTCGGAAGGCGCGGTAATTAAAGTTGACGGCGACTATCCTGTCTATGTTTTTATCGTAGATCAGCTCCAAGTCAGCGATAACTCTGGAAGCGCGACGGTAACGTTCACTCCCATTTAAAATTCGGAATAAATCGAAAAGGGGACTGTTTTATTTACAGCCCCCTGCTCCAAGCTCCAAAAACGCCTGGCGCGGCACGTTTGCTGATAACCTCGGCGCACCATCCAGCGCGTGCCCTACCCATCCGCGCCGGCTGCACCCAAACGACAGACACTCCATGCCCTTGAACACCGCCACCCCAGCCCTCTCGCCGCTTCTCCGTGTCCCCTATTGGGCGTAGCGCTCCTCCAACGCCCCGGCCAGCTTGACTCACACGCTTCACCTTCTCTGCTTTGTAGCAATTTCTAAGCAAGCCTCAATTACTGCCTGACGGGGCACTACCAGTACTATGCTTGTGTTTTTCTTTAACGGAGTCGACACCATGCCGGGGGATTATTCACTGTCGGAAGTGCTGGAGAGGATGTATACCAACCAGCTGGCCTTGGAAGCTGCCTTGATGGAGCTGACACTGTATGTCGAACAGCTGGGCGCGCCAGAGGTGGGGGATAATGTCCGTGGGGCGCTGCAAACGCTTGGTGAAAACGCCGGCCACATCAAACAGGGCCTGGCCCGACTGAAAAAACTGGAAATCGGTTAGCAGATGGCGGAGCAGAGGCCTTTGCATTCATCGGTTCACGGTTAACGCTATCGCCCACAAGATCTCCGGGGGAGCAGTCTGGTCACCCGTCACATGCAGCTATCAGCCTCCAGACATCTAGGAAATAGGCAATGGTTGAAGTACTGTGCTAGGTATGTGGCACCATGGGCACCCCCTGCTGTCAAACGGCTCAAGGAGCAAAGGAAAGGAAGCTCGACCTTCAAAACGGCTGCGAAAAAAATTACTGATATCTGTTCCGATACCTTTGCCTCGGACCAGTGAGTTTAGATACCGCGAAACATCGATTGGGGTTTGTAAGGATGGGACAATGAGAAAGGAGCGCTTTGATGTGGTTATGCCACCCATTCGCGATGACGAATCCGGATATAAATATTTAAGCAAGTTATCCCATCACATCTTATCCAACCCAGAGCCTTTCTATGTATTTGACTTTTCGAAATGCTCAGTCATAAGCCATAACGGACTAGTTGTCATTGGTGGAATATGCAACTATCTTAAGCAGCATGAAATCAAAACCAAGATGTTAAAAGGGTTCGGGGTACCCAGTATTTTCTCTGCAAAAAAAATCGGCTTCAAAGTTGACGGCATTAGTCAAGTACTGATGGATAGGCTGTGCGACTTAGGATTCTGGAACTATGTAAATCCCGACTACGGAATAGTAAAAAACACTGATTACATTGGATATCGAGAACACGAAACTGTTCTGGAGGACACTCAGATAGTCAACCACCTTAAAGACAGTTGGCTCACAGATGAGAAGCTATCTGTGTCAGAGTCGTTAAAATCTGAGATTATTAGCAGCATCTATGAAATATTTGTGAATGCTTACGGCCATGGATTAAAAGAAAATCCCAACAATCAAAGTGTAATATCTTGTGGCTACTATGAAGCGAAAGATAAAAAACTTTCGCTCTCAGTATTAGATTTTGGTGGAGGTATTGTGGAATCGGTTCAACGCCATATTCCAACATTGGAAGGTGAAGATGCCTTTAAGTGGGCGCTTGAAATCGGAAACTCCACAAGAACAGATAGTGCTCCCGACCTCCCCAGAGGCCTGGGGTTTGGTATACTTCGCGATTTTGTACGTGTGAATGGCGGAGTACTTCGAATATGCAGTGATGCCTACATGGCAACCGTACACACTAACGGAAGTTACGTGACTAAGCGGATACCCGGAAGTTTTTTGGGGACGCTAGTAAGTATTACGGTAAACTGCGACAATAAACACTACAAATTCAAGTCAGAAGTCAGCGAACAAATTCCGGCTTATTTTTGAGGAAAAAAAACATGAACGTTATAAATGTACGAGAAATCGTCGGATCAAATGCGATCTCCATGAACTCGGGCGGAAAACTAAAGCTTGCAATACTTCAAGATTGGGATAGCCCGGAAAAAATAGAACTAAACTTTAGCGGGATTGATGTATTTGCGTCCCCATTCTTCAATGCGAGCATAGGTGCACTACTTAAAGACAAGGATATCAAAGCACTTCAAGGCAAGCTTGTATTTGAAGGTATCTCTGATCATGGCAAACGACTACTTAATTTAGTAATCGGAAACGCTCTAAAGTTTTATTCTGATACCGGTGGCAAAACAGACCAAGGCCTAGATGCAGCCAAAAAGGATATTTAGTATGTTTCTTGACATCAGGAAGAAAGAGCCGGAAAAGGGTGATATTTTTTTTGTTGATACAAACGTATGGTATTGGACGACCTATGCCGCGTCGAAAAAATTCTTCACAAAAGCTCCCAAAGATTACCAAATCGAATTCTACCCAGATTTTATTGAGAAGGCGCTCACCAATGAAGCCAACCTCTACTACTCGCCACTAACCCTCATAGAACTTACTAGTCTAATAGAGAGATCTGAGTTCGAGGTATTTAAAGCCTTTGAAGGCGACCCCAACTATCCAATAAAACGCTTCAGGAATAACGACGCACAACGTAAGTCTGTCCTTGAGGAGCTAAGGGCGGCCTGGGGTCAAGTTCAAGCTATGGCCGAAGAGCTTCCTGCAACAATTGAAGCTGGGCTGTCCGACACTTTAATCAGCATGGTCGAAAACTACCGCATTGACGGTTATGACGCGCTTTACATAAAATTCATGCAAGATAACAAAATCCCAAACATAATTACGGACGACAAGGATTTTCGTAGCATAGGTGGCGTTAATCTTTATGGATGTTACGAAACAGCTTAGAATCGATTTTTCACCTATTCACCATCAATATTTCGAACTAGAACCTCTTCAAAGTCCAGTAATATCCCCTCTCCCCTGAGTCACTCTACCTCGTTATTAGCTTCCCAAGCTGATAACGAGGGTTCGATGCCCTTCACCCGCCCCACTATTTTCAAGGCCTCCAGCTACATCGAGGTAGCGTCAGGCGAGACTGGTGACAGTTTTGGTGACAGTTACACGATTTACGTGGAAACGCCGGCCTGCATCCCCTCCTCCAGCAACATCCCCGTTTTCGGTTGCCCCCTGGGAAAAGGTAATTTTGGTAATTCTCTTTTTCAACGTCTAAAAATCATAATAAATTCAGCTAGTTAGGGGAAATCTATAAAGGTAATAATTGGGTAAGAAAAAGGTTAGAAAATTACCTTTAGTCGTAGTAATTTAACCCGCTTATGAAACCCTTTAAAATCAGCCACTTGGCGAAATATCACCTCCTACCTTACCAAATATTACCTTCTAAGGTAATACGTCAAAGCCACGATCTATAAGGGCTGCAGCCAATTTTTCGCATCTGCTTACCAAAATTACCTTTTCCCCAGCCTCGAACTGAAATCAGTCTCCTCAGGTGCCCTGCTATGCTTCCTGTTTTCCGAATGGAGTCGAATGCATGGCCAGCGAATATTCCCTTGCCGTCGTCCTCGAAAAAATGTACGAAAATCAGCTAGGCCTCGAAGCTGCGTTGATGGAATTGGTGCTGTTAGTCGAACAGCAGGGATACGAAACCGTTGGAGAGAATGCTCGCGTTACACTTGAGCGAATTTGGGAGAATGCGGGGTTTATCAATCAGGGCTTGGCACGATTAAGAAACCTGGAAAAGGACTAGCTTGTGACCCGCCTTTTCAATGGCCGCTACTGTATGTGTGAGCGATATGGAAGAAACATGCGTGAGTTTGGATGCTGCCAAAATGGACCAATTAATCATTGGTCGAAAATATGTAGAACTAGAAGAATTTATCAACCTGTTAAACAGTCGAAACTATCAGAGCTCTAAATGTCGCGCTGAAAATTACTATATAATCGGAAACGGGTATGCCGTTCTTGCAGATGGCTTTGACTCTTTTTGGGATGAAAGGGTTGGACTTCAGGTTAAGTTTTACAAGAAGTCGCAGTATGAACATGGCTTTTCGGAGCTAAGTGACGATTTGAGAAGTAAGGTTTATACAAATTTGGCAAATGCACTCCATAGTCAAGGTCGGCTTTTTGAGGCATTAAAAGAGTATGATACTGCCATAGCAATTTTCAATAACCCGATAGCTTACTTCTCAAAGGGAAGACTCTTGGTGGAAGTGTCAAGCAGCTTGTATGATGGCGATCATGCTATGCACTTTCAAAAAGAAGCCTATCCGATATTGAAGTATATATATGAATGCAAGGAAACTCTATTCGACGCAGATCACCTTAAATTTATAGAGGCTGCCACCCCCTACGTTGAATTCGTCAGTCATTTCAATCAACACTTCGATTCGATCAGTGAAGAGTTTCCACATCTTTCTAAATTTAAAGGTTCGATGGGAAAATCAGGCAAGGAGCGCTCCTATAAAAAATGGTGCTTGGAAAACACTCTTTTCATTAACGACTTGAACGAAATAACGACTGAACCAGTAGCTGCTCAAGATGTGATGGGGTTACCCAGTGTACGCTATTCAATCAACCCACTGGTCGGAGTGACTGAAAGTCTATGGCTAGGTGGTGGATTTTCTGAAATAAAGCATCAGTACGCGCATGCCAGGTTCACTTATTATGAAGCGATTGAAAGTCAATACGCACAACGAGAGGTTTCGCATTATGCGAACAATGATCTATTTCTCGTTAACTCGCTAGATTATTGTATCTACCGCAGGGACATTGAACAGATAAAAATTTCTTTTCGGCTACTCTATTCTTGCTTTGACAAGCTTGCCGTCCTTCTTTTCAAATACCTACATCCTGGTTCAGTAGCTAGAGTATATTTTTCAAATGTTTGGTACGGAGAAAAAAAGAAGGTTAAGCAGAATTTTTTAGACTCTGACAACCCTTACCTTTTGGCGTTGCACTGGTTATCTAGAGAGATAAATGATGATGAAACTGAAGGACATGACCATTGGATGGATTCAAACGCCGGGAAACTGGCTGACATTAGGAATAAGCTAGAGCACGGAGGGTTTAGAGTTGTCGTGGACGACTTATATAAAGTCACCAACCCTTTTGAGAAAAGTCTAGCCAAAACAAAACATGCGGAAACACTTGCCCGCATAGAGAAGAACAACAAAATTCTAAAAAGCGGAATCCCTAAGGCGGAACAACAACATATACGAGAAAAAATTAACTCCGATCAACGCTTAATTGATGAGCGAGACGACTTACAAGGATACCCGCTTATTATCACAGACAAGGAGCTCCGGAATCAGACATTGAGACTTATGAGAAAAGTTCGTTATGCAATCATGTATACATCGCTTGCTATACACTATGAAGAAGAAAAATCTGATGACTCTAGTATAGTGATTCCTTACGAAACACCTATGTATAAAAACTGATTGGGTGTCGATTCGCCTGGGAAGCAGCGGCGCCCGCTGGGTGCCGCTGCGTTCGCGACGCGAGACGCTGCGCACCTGAACCACCCTGACGGCGATCGGACGCTTCGCAGACAACATGGGCCTGCGCGGATTCAGTGTGGAGCTGTGATCGGTGACAGGTACGCTATTGGCTGAAAGCAGCCATCGCTTACCAAAATTACCTATTTGCCGCGCCACTCCCGAAAATGTCATCCGTCGAGCTATGCTGCATTCATTTCCAGGGCGACGAGATGAGTACCGAAGACGAACATTCCATCACGAACGAAAAGCTGCTCGCAGTCCTCAGCAATGCTGTGGCTTACGTTGCAAATGAGGTGGTTGTTCTGGGTCAGTATGAAAGAATCCAGCAAGGACGATTCGCGGAGCTATGGCCTGCGGATAGTGACAGTGGGCACTTTGAAAAGCGCATTAATCGCGTCGTAGAGCATTTGGGCGGCCCCCCTGAGCTGTATCTAATACGAACAGGCGAAAGTCCTCCCCCTGCTGATGACTACCCGGGGAGCTCGATGCGAGAGGTGTTCGATGTATTCCAGCGCGCACGCAAATCTGTAATACGCGCTCATTTGTTCATGACCGGGTCAACAATGCTGATCGAGCAACCGGACCTACTGGAAATGCCCGAGCATCCGGGCACCGAAGAGTTGTTTCAAAAGCATGCGCAATTAGCCTTCTGGGAACACGCAGAAGCCGCGTACATTCGCCTCTTTTCGTTTTGGGATCGAATAGGGCAAGTCCTAGACTTCACCTTCTTCAACATACGAAAATTCGACCACAACGGCTTTCATGCTGTCATGGATCGCATCCATGCGAATGTGAGACCGATGGACGATCACCTATGCAATAGCGGCAGTTGGAAGCGTCTGCGCGCGTTCCAGACGTCCAACAAAGACGATGGTCTTCAGTTTCTTCTTCAGCGACGTAACCTTCTTGTGCATAGCCTCCACCTACACCCGCACAAGGCCGATGACGAAGAAATGTTCAAATCTCAATTCAATCATCTCGATGAAGCCCATCGCAAAAAACTGCGACCACGAGAGCCAGCAGCTGAAGCCGAACTTTTAGTCGGCCAGCTCAATAAAGCTTCGACACTGTTCGATGACGTCTTGGTACTGATTGAATTTTCCCCGTCTCGAAAGCCCAATCGTTGGTGAGCCACTGAAAAACAACAGTATCCCGGAAACGCCTACCAGCAAAGGGCTGCAGGCGTTTTACCCCCCGAACACCCGGACCTTAAAACATCAGAACTGAGAACGGTTCGAAAACGTAAAAGACGAAAAAACCTACGCTTTAAAAGTTTTCGCCCAATGAAACCGGGCACGCCAGCGCTACCACCTCCGCGAACCCGCCCTGCGTCGCAGTGCACCCACAAGCTCATTACGCGATGAAACATCGGTGCCAACCGAATCGCACTCAACAAATTCGCAGTCACACATCACGAATTTGCATCTCTCCACATTGAGCATCACAACCCAAGCTTCGATAGCTCACCAGTCAGGCAGGTCGCGTAAGCGGTTTGCTTGATGGGCTCTATGCCCGCGCAATGACTTCATCTCTCTATAAAAGGAAAGCGCTCATGACCATCCAGTGTCCAAGCTGCCAGTCAGCTTCTGTAATGACCAAAGATGTTGCCAAGAAAATCGGTGCCCTCATCGGCACCGTCGGTGGTGCCGCCCAAGGAGTCACCGGGGCAATGGCAGGAGCCGAGGTTGGCGCTGTTATCGGCGTCATCGCCGGCCCTCCAGGGGTCGCCGTTGGCGGGATTGCCGGGGCTATTCTCGGCGGATTAGCAGGTGCGGCAACCGGCTGTATCGCTGGCGCCAAACTCGGTGAAGTCATCGATGAGCGGGTTTTGGACAACTACCTCTGCCTCGACTGCGGACTTTCGTTTAGCTGCCGTCATTCCGCTTGAACTGCTCACCTCCTACTTGAAGCCACCACCCTTCGCTGTCTGATCCATCGCTTCGCTCTCTCTATCTGTCAACTCCGCACGCCGACTGATCCCTGCTGAATGCTCAGCGGCCTCGCCGTGCGCCTATGAAAAGGAAGATCCCCATGGCACACCTCATCGAACAAATGGCTTACGTTGGCGCCACTCCCTGGCATGGCCTGGGCAATCAGCTCTCGCCCAAGCAACCGCTGGAAGTCTGGCAACAAGAAGCCGGAATGAACTGGCAGATCCAGGAGTCGCCGGTACATTACATGGCGGATGCCGTCGGTCATCTCGGCACCATCCACTCATTTCCCGAACAGAAAGTCCTCTACCGCTCGGACAGCAAGGAAGCCCTGTCCGTCGTCTCGAAACGCTACCAGGTGGTGCAGCCGCGTGAAGTGCTGGAGTTTTACCGCGATCTGACCGAACGCTCGGGCTATGAGCTGGAAACCGCTGGTGTCCTGAAAGGCGGACGAAAACTCTGGGCTTTGGCACGGACTGGACAGTCAGCCGCGCTCAAAGGTAATGACGTGGTCAATGGCTATTTACTGCTGGCCACTTCCTGCGACGGGACGCTGGCCACCACGGCGACGCCAACCACCGTTCGCGTCGTTTGCAATAACACCCTGAGTATTGCGGTCAATGGCGCTAGCCAAGCGATCAAGGTCCCGCACAGCACCCGTTTCAATCCACAGGCCGTGAAGCAGCAATTGGGCATCGCCGTCTCGCAATGGGACGACTTCATGTACCGCATGCGAATGCTCGCCGAACGCAAAGTGCAAAACCATGAAGCCAAAGACTTTCTGCGGAACGTGTTAAGCGAGGTGCAGCCGGGCAACCCCGAGCGGACCGGCCTCTCGAATGAGCGTGCCTTAACTAAGGTGCTGAGCCTGTATGACGGTCATGGCCGAGGTGCGGAACTGGAAGCGGCGAAGGGCACGGCCTGGGGCCTGCTCAACTCGGTCACCGAGTACGTCGACCACGAGCGCCGCGCTCGTAGCAACGAATACCGCATTGACACCGCTTGGTTCGGCCAAGGTGCGGTCATCAAACAACGAGCGCTCAACACCGCCCTGCAACTCGTGGCTTGAAAAGCCCGCCGCATAAAGGGAGGCCTACCCCTCCCTCATCCATAGGTTTTCTCTCAGTGATTTAACCCTTTCACCGGAGCTCCACCATGCCGCAACGCTGCCTGATCTGCGATTCAAAGGCTGTACTGTCCAAAGAGGCCGCTAACGCTGCCGTCATGCTCATTGGGACCATTGATAGCTTTCTACTCAGTGTGCGCCAGGCCCATACCCAAGGCCTGGTAACTGACCCGGAAACCCGACCTGAAAGTCTGCTCGTGCAGTTGCTCGACCTGATCGTCGAAAGCGTTTCCAGTGCGACATCTGGCTATACCGCCATGACGGCATTTGCCAGAGACGTGCAGAAATATCAATTCAACCACTATGACTTTCTCTGCTTACGCTGTGGGACCAAGTTCGATCAGAACGCCGAGACCTGAAAGCCCCATTGCCCCGATCATGCCTTTGCTAGCCGTTCAGCCAAACGCTCAACCAGATCGAGGATCAGCTGTCGATCCTCCTGGCTCAAAGGCGTCAATAACCGACTGATCCGGCTGGCTTGGTCGTCCGGGCGCGAACTGACCTCGGTCAACAGTTCTGCCGCCTCGCAGTCAAAGATTCCCGCGAACGCTAGCAAGCGCTCAATGTTGGGAATCACGATGCCGCGTTCAATGCGGGAAACAGCCTCGTTGCCGATTCCCAGACGCTCAGCCACTTCCTCCTGCGTCAAGCCACTGCGAATGCGTTGCTTGGCAATCGCACGCCCCACCACACCCGCCAAGTATTTCTGATCAGTCTCTATCACGGCGCCTCCCCATATCAACCTAGATGGTTGGGCATCACCTCATTGACATGAAGAACTCAACAGGTTGAAAATCAACTCTAAAGGTTGTTATTCATCTATTTGTGCCCACATCCAGAACCAAGGAATTTTCCATGCCGGAAGCAACAAGCAGTGAGCAATGGTTTTACGAAGAGAAAGGCCAACGTCAGGCTGCCAATGAACAACAAATAGTCGCCCTCATCCGCTCAGGGAAGCTGACCTACGGCAGCCTCATTTGGAAAAAGGGGCTGGAAAACTGGATTCAACTCGAAAGAACGGAGTTTCTACAGCACCTCCAAACGGCTTCCCCACCCCCGCTCACAGGCGCGAGCGTCAACAACACGCTGGTATGGCTACTGGCTTTCGCCCCGCTGCTTGGCTACTTGCTGGAAGCCTTCGTTGCGGGAGCCACGGGAAGTGGTCAGAGAGCGCTGAGTGATGGCCGTTACTGGTACCTCACCGTGATATTGAACGTCGCCTTGAGCCTGTTCGATGAAAAACGCCTTAAGAAAGCCGGGCACGACACTCGCCGCTTCAAGGGTTGGGTATTTATCGTACCGGTCTATCTGTACCAACGCGCCAAGATGCTGAATCAAAACTTGGCGTATTTCATCGTGTGGATTGGCAGTTTCGCTCTCACCTTACTTATCTGAATCATCTAATACAGCTGCTCACCGCCATCAAACCATTAACAAGGACATACCATGAGTTTGCCTGAAGACTTTTCTCCTGAACAATACCTAAAGTTACATCCCGATGTCAGAATGTCAGGACTTGACCCAGCACAACACTATTTGGCTTGGGGCCGTGGAGAAAATCGCAACTACAAACGAGACCCGAACTCCCTTTATCCAAAGGTAGAAGGGCGTTATTCCTCGGATGGATTATCTTCAGTGCATAACCACGATTTCATGAGCGACGATAGCTATATCACAGCGTATGCACGCGGAGTAGAAGCTGTCGGTTCTGACTACAAATGGTTTTGGCGTGTGCATATAGGGCTATGGGCGGCGCGAACAGCCGCAAAACACAGCGGTGATTTTGTTGAGTGCGGAGTCAACTATGGCTTTCTGAGCTCAGCGATTATGAAAGATCTAGACTGGAACAATACAGACAGAACTTTTTACTTACTTGATACATTCTCTGGCATTGATGACAGGTATCTGTCCGAGCAAGAAAAAATTGGTGGCGTCGCGAATAAGAACCGAAAATTAGTTGAAGACGGGACATATACATCAAATATTGAATCTGTGAGGGCAAACTTTTCAGAGTGGCCTAACGCAAAGATCATACAAGGATCCATTCCCGACACCCTTGATCATATCGACTCAACCCAAATCTCTTATTTACACATCGACCTGAACTGTACCTTTCCTGAAGTTGCTGCAATTGAATTCTTGTGGGACCGCTTGGTATCTGGAGCAGTAATTTTACTAGACGACTATGCTTACTACGGATACCAGCCTCAGAAAGAGGGTATGGATCAATGGGCAGCAAAAATGAACATAGCGATAGCGAGCTTACCTACAGGACAAGGGCTTCTAATAAAGCCATGATACTTACCTGTATTGCGCTATGGCTCGCTCTATAGCGCATACAGTTCCTGCCTAGACCTTTACGCCGAAGTCTAAGCGCTAGACAAAGTACCTGGCTACTCTACGAAGTCAAGACATGGTATCCACTCAAATAATCCGCCTCAACAAAATTGGGCGGTTGCATGCCTATACCTGACCGACCTGAGCTCTGCACATCACAGGACCGAAATACGCGCTATTGCGCCTCAAATCCGCCGATTCATCTTCAGACACAAGGAAACATTTAAATGAGCAGAAAACTTCTAGTAGTTTCATTGCTTGGCTTGATTGCCAACGCATACTCCTTAGGAGCAGCTGCCTGGCAAGCAAAAGAAACACAAGAGTGTCCTATAAGCAAACGCAACTCAGCCTGGCTAGACTGCGTACCTGAAGATATCCCTGCCAAACTCCCCTACAGGATGCAGGATGGTAGCGTGAAGGTGCTAGAGACTCGCGGTACGGTGTTCTGCAAGCAAGGTATCTGCGAATATCAATATCAGCATGACAGCGGCCTATGGGACTCAACTAACGAATACGCAGGACAAATCCAGCAAACCCAAAAAACTCCCGTAGTTCTGCTACGTGGGTACTATCTAGGAAACGCTGAGGATGGTCGCATCGTCGCGTACCTGAAAGGTACTGGACCGGAAGCGGGTGGCAAGGCTGCTCCAGCCTTGCAGAGCGTCACAACGAAGTCATTCAATCAATCCAGTATAGATAGTTGTGTCGATCAATGGAGTAATGCGTTCCACAAGGAGAATGGTGAAGACGCCTTGATTATGGCTGACATGCTCGACGAGTGGGAAACTTTGTGTAAAGCCGGCAAAAATCCATGACCGAAAGAAAAATCAAAGAGCGCAGCCAACTCTAGTTGGCTGCTTGTTTAATTCGCCTATCTACTTGAATTATTTAAGCACCTACTTCTTGATTATTTAGACTAACTATTTGCCGCGCAGCCGCGTAGGGCGCGACTGACCCAGCCGTGGCAATCAACATCGATCCAGAAAAGTTTCAACCCATGGATAAATTATTATCTCTCATACACTTACTCGAATTTCAGGTCCGCGACATAGCACTTTCCAGTGCATCTGGAGATCTTTAAAACCAAGTGGCGCGTCTTTGGTTTCGGAACTGATTTCATTCCTCTTTCGGCGTCCTGCCGAACGAACACAATCTCCAAAACATTCCTGCTCCCCACTGCTACGCTACCTCCATCACGGAGGCCCAACCATGCCAAATACAGACCTGCTACCAGCCCTGCTCACCAAGCTCAACGAGAACCAGCTCGCCCTGGGTGCCGCGATCGAGGAATTATCCAACTGGGTCGAGCAGCGCGGCTCTGCCGAGGTGGCCGAAAACATCCGCGCCGCGCTCTGGCCGCTGGACAACAACCTCGAGTTCATCAGCATGAGCCTTACAGTGCTTAACTCACCTGAGTGACACTCCATAGTTCAGCGCTCTTGAGCTCTACTCAAAGTCCTGTTCATACTCGACCATCACAGCGCCACCATCTGGCGCAGCTGAATACGTAGGAGGATCCATGGGCCTGACGAAACCAAATCAGAAACTGCGGCGCGACTTCAAGGGGATTGCTTCGGACCTCAAATGGTCAGCGGTCGAGCTGATGCGGATTGCTGAGCGCCTGAGCATGGCCGGCAACGAGGTAGATGCTCAGGCGGCCCTGAAGATGTGCACGGTACTCCATGCTGGGGAGGATCGGCTGGCAGGGTATGCAGATGAGGTAAAGGCGGGGAACGTTGCAGAAAAAACTGACAACAAGTCCAGCCCTGAGCCGGGCTTTTCGTTTCTGGGCCTTTCCCGATGTCGCTTGCTGGCAAGCAGTAGTCGATTACGACACGTCCTGGCTTTCTGCTACCGACCGCCCAGTAACTGCCCTACACTCAGACCAGCTGACGGATCAGCGCCCTCTGGAAATAGCCCGGCCTAGCGCCGGGCTTTTCGTTTCTGTCACTCACCGATCCGAAGCTCACTTGATCTCCATCAGCGCGTCATAACCGTGTCGGCTCCGTTAAGGCACGCCCGCTAGACGTTTGAGTTTTTGCAGGACCGGTTGCGGTTCGTTCATCATTTCCGCTCCTGCCAATCGCATGATGACCTGGTCCTGCCGAACATGCATGTTGGGGAGCGCGTAAACAGCCCCGATCAATTCTTGCAGGTATCTGGGGATGCCCAAATGAACCTTAATCATCAATGCGAAGGACCGGGCGTATTGCTCAATGGCCTTGCTCAACTGTTCTTCACTCAGCGCTCCCTCTCGGCTTTCCCAGCACAGCGCGGCGTAGATAACACTCAACTCCCCCAAGCGGTGCAGCATTGCAGCGGCCTGAAAAGGGGAAGGTTCGAGACTGCATTGCAGGGCTAGTTCAGTGGTTCGATGCCCTAAACGTTCGCAGGCCTTTAATTGCTCAGTAAGAAAAACCTCAACGCACAGTCCAAGAGGATGGCTGTCGGAACGGCGCAATGCGAGGCCAAAAAGAAGGTTCAGGGACGTCAGCATCCCCAAACGGGTGATCGCTTCTTTCAGGCTTAGGCAGGGCCTTTCTGATTCGGGCATGTAGGTAGTGCCATTGGCGGCCGCTATCAGATGGGCATAGACCGCAGGAGCGCTTTGCCACTCTTGAACCAGAGCTTTGAGATCCTGAGAGTGGCTATTAGGGTCCGATTGCAGTTTACTGCGGATGCTCTCTGCCAGGGGTAAGCCCAACTCGCTCGCGGTCAACTGAGCTAGATAGGAAAAAAAATCATCCTGAGGCGCAGGTACGTCATCTTGCATTTCGCCACTTGGAAACAGCGGCGCCAAGACTTCAATCATATGAGGAATATCAAAGGGTTTGGTGATGAAGGCACTCACTCCCAAGTGCCTTGCAGACAGAACGCTTTCTCGATCAGAGCGACCGGTGACGATCAAGACGGGTGTTTCATGATCATGCACGCGCAAACCTTCAAGAAAGTTGAGGCCCGTCCCATCTGGCAAGTTCCAGTCAGACAATACGGCGACATAGTCGGTATGTTGCAGGGCATTCAATGCACTACTGACAGTACCGAAAATATCAACGTCGATCCCGGCTCTGATACTCAGAACAATTTGTTTGAGAAGATCTGCAATCCATGGATCATCATCAAGAATCATAACGCGCATACGTTCCTCCTTCCTAGAGGTGGTGCGACGCGGCGCACCTCTGTTGTGTATCTATGTCTGGAGTGGAGCCTGGTTACGACGAAGACCTATTCGCCTAGTGGATTGCCTGTTCAATTCATATATCTATTTAAATTTCTTGCCACCTGCCTCTGGGAGACTTAGATTAACAAACCGCCCACAAAGGCCACTAGTCAGAAATAACTGTCCTGTTTCTCCCGCTCGATTTGGCGATGTATAGCGCTTTATCCGCTGTATCCACCAAGCTTTCGGGAGTGTCAACTTCCGTTCCAGAAAGCGCGCTAATACCAACACTAATAGTGACCACCCCTAGCGGCGATTTCTCATGTTGTATTTTGCTTTGCTCTAAATCGAGTCGGATCTTTTCGGCCAACAGGAAAGCCCCAACATAATCTGTATTGGGAAGTACAATAGCAAATTCTTCGCCGCCGTATCTGGCGGCAAGCTCGCCGCTTCGATTGACATGTTTTTTAATTATTGCACTCACGGCCTTCAGGCACTCGTCGCCCTGTACGTGGCCGTAGTGGTCGTTGTATTTTTTAAAGAGGTCGACATCAATCATGATTAGTGCTGTGCCGTCCAGCTTGCGCTTTGTTCGAGTAATTTCAGTTTCTATAAAAAAATCAAATTGACGTCGATTGGCGAGCCCTGTGAGTCCATCTTCGAGAGCCATTAAGCCAAGAGTTTTATTCACTTCAATATATTCTTCTTGAGATGCCTGTAGTTCTCTTTGTGCTTGAATCTGTTGACTCATAAGCTTAATAAGTCGATAGCCTATGAAGCTAAGAATTATTAGCAACACTGAGGATATGATTAAGCTGGCAAGTGATTCACTCCGCCAGTCAGCAAGAATTTCGTTTTTATCAAATGCGGCAATAATTATAAGAGGGTACCCATTGATGCGTCGAAAACTTATTACTCGCTCCACTCCATCTATGAATGATTTTATGGTTGCGGTACCTGAACTTGTACTAGGTTTTAGCAGGGCAAACACTTCTCCTTTTGATATATTGGTGCCAACGTCTGAATCGCGGAATGGCTTGCGTACGATAATACTGCCGTTTGATGCCACTAGATTGATGAGGCCGTTTTCCCCCATGTCTACGCCGTCGTAAAGATCGAGGAAATATTTAAGGTAAATTGTAGCGATCGTTACCCCCGCAAAACTCCCGTCAGGATGGTTGATTCGGCGCGATATAGTCATGATCCATTCATTTGTTGAACGACTATGAATCGAAGGGCCAAGATGCGGACCTAGGTCAGTATGGTCACGATGGTAAATAAAATAATCGCGATCTGAGTTGTTTGCGCCGGCTGGGATTATGTCATTCGAATTCAGTAGCCAGCGCCCCTGCTCATCATAGATAAAGAAACCATGTATTTGAGGCAGGCGCTTTTGTTGAGTTTTAAGTAGTTCATTTAATCTTTTTAAATTTTCCGCATCACTGCCTTCAGACTCCAGGCGCTCCTTCACTCCTAAAAGCACTGAGTCGGCCTGGGTGAGAGTCGCCTCGATATTGGATGACAAAGTCTTGGAGAGATTTGACATCTCAGTCTCTTTGTCGTGCAGGTGATATTCCAGAGAATTGAAGACCCCCCAAGTGCTGATCGCTATTAATGAAATGCACACCACCGAAACGAATAAGATTACATGACCGACCTTAAGTTTGGCTTCGGCCCATTCGGTGGCAAAAATTGAGGCTTTTTTTGTGAGCATTGCGTCCTGTCCTTGGGCCCGAGGGGGCGGTCGTGGGCATCGAACTTCCTGCCCAAACGCTGAGCACGATACGAAAGAGGTGGAATTAATTGATATGGGGTGACCAGAGCGCTTTGGGCTCTGGCGCGAACTGATAGGTGAATAAATTGTAGTGGTCTAACGGCGTTTTTCAAGGTAGTTGTTGCGTCAACACCTAATTATGCTGCTATTTTCTCGACTTGCGGCTCCCAATCTGGGTTCAACAGCACCGTACCTACCCTGAGAGACAGCCTTTTTGAGCTCGCGGTCGCGCAAATCGCAAAATCAACCTTTCTTGACTACGAGCAAGAGATGAACCGCATCGTCAAAAACGCCTTAGGTGAAAAGGCAGAAATTGACGACCCTACTCGAATTAGGTAGAGACCTTTTCATCCCCCCAAATAAAGCAACCTCAGAATAAGTGGGTGGTGTAGTGGTCAACTAATCCCGGACACGACGTTAAGTTTTTTCTCGGCCTGAGCTGGCACCAGCCCACCGTTGAATTGATGGGGTCAAATCCAGTTGTACGAATACATCAGATACCGCACGACGATCATCACCTCATGCAGCAGCCTCGTCCTCCTCCTGGCGACTGAGCAGCAGCCGGATTCTATCGACCAGTGCATTTATCGCTTGCTCAGTGCTTAGGTAGCCCGTTTCCGTACTGTCCATGCATACCATCCCACATGGGGTGCGTTCGAGCCCAATCTCCCGGTACGCCATCCAGAACACCTCTTGATGTTCGTCGTCACAGCGATTGGCGTACTCCTCGTTAATCTGTGGCACGCAGTCGAATAGCATGGAGAGCGTTGTCGATTTGACCTGCTCATCGCCCAGCTCATCCAGGGTGACGAGATAGGCCGGCCCACTCGTGCGAGCGACGGCTTCCATCAGCCGGCTGATGGCAATTGCCGCGTGTGATTCAGATAACGGAAGTCGAGGACTGATGTAAGGAAGAAGCATGACCGTACCTGCTGGAGAATAGATTCATTGAGTATGGGATGAGCTCAGCGGCTCACCCCTGGCGCGAAGCTCTGTGGCGTTGTTCAGTCTCTGCTGCATCCAAACGCCCGGCATCGACTGCCGTAGTCCTTGGTAGCGGCCTTGCAGAGGTAGCTCACTCGATGGAAGTACCGATCCATTTCCGCTGGATCATTCCGAGAGAGGTGGAATTCGGCGCTTGCAGGGATATGTACCAAGCCTTCGGCATCCTCGAATGAAATCCCCAGCGCACTGGCCCATGCGGCCTGAATGCGGTTGTATACGTTCTCTCTTTCAGATTGAAAGCGTCCCACCGTGTGGAACGCATCCCGATTCAGCAACAAGACGAAGTGGTAATGCGGACGGCCCTCTTGTCCGACCTCTCTGACCCAGCACCACCGAACGCTTGTCTGATGTGCAGTGCCGTTTAGGCGCTCTGCACGCTTGCGAGCTGTTTGAATCCTTTCGGTCAAGGCAGCAACAAACCTGGAGATAACGGTGTTGCTTGATGCAGGTGGCAGATAGTCATTTGGAAAGCGCAGATCGAAACGTACCGCGAACACCTGACGATGGGCGCTCAGCGCTAACTGAGTCGTTTCAAGAAGACTTTCGAGGTATTCGGTAATGAAGGGGGCGTGGGACGCCATCACGGGTAGACAGCGAAAGGTGCCCTCGTAGTGCAGGTGAAGATTACTGTTGCCGGGGTGACGCTTGGGCTGGTGTGCCATGGGGATGATCCGCTGAGTGAATTCATAGACTCAGTGGGCTGGGTATATTTTTACGATTCGATCTACCTGTGGGACTGACCTCGGCTCAACGTATGGCGCTGATCCTGTTACTGGATGAGCAACGCCGGGATGACTGAGCGCGTGGCACTTACCCCATTGAGGGGGTAAGCCTGATAGGTCTCTGAATGGAGCTTGTAGATTGGTAACCCCATTGGATGAACAAGACGTATGAGCTGACGCTATAAGCGATAGATATCTCGTATAAATATTACCTACGAATATAGATCCTATAAATAATACTAATACCGAAACCCGCTACTCCACTCCCGCAAGGGAGTGGAGTAGCGAAGTGCCAGAGAACGCGGGCAGAATGGGACTATTTCAGTGATTCAGATGCTCTGGAAATAAACTACTGTTTGGAGCCATTCGATCAGTACAAACGCCGACCGAATGACTCAGGCGCAAGCTCAGCCCATCTGCTGATCACGCAGCCTTTAGCTGTGACACCGCAGAGAGAGATTCGTGAGTATCACGCGCCTCGATTCTGGCCATGACCCAGCCCATAACTTCGCTTTCAACCCAGCCGACAGCCCTGTCGCCTAATGACACTGGTTTTGGAAAGCTCCCCTCACTGATGTACTTGTAGATCGTAGACCGCCCCAGGCCGGTGGCGTGCTTGACGTCTTTCAGGCGAATGATCCTCATGAACTGGCTCCTCTGTATTCCGTTCAGAGGATTCGGGTGACCTGTAAGAAAATACCTACGTGACCTTCATCTCGCTGCTTGGCCGGGGCAGCAAGCCGTAGCGGTATCGATACTCAATAGGGATCTCTGACTCGCAGCGAAAGGGCACCGGCTCAGTGAATGGCTCAACGTATAAATAGCCACGCCAGCCATCTGAATTATGGGGCCGAGTAAGCAGCGTGACGCCGCAATAACCAGGCACCATGAGCTGAGGCACGATGACGAAATCCATCGTCCCAAACGAAACCTCGGAGGCTTGGCAAAGCAGCTTCTTGATCTGTTCTGCCAATACATAAACCCTACGGTAGAGGTCATCTATCAACGCAGCGTACTGGTCTTCATCGATTTTCTTCGGATGATCTCCGTCCACGCTGGGCAGCAGCTTTGGAAATCTAAAGTCTTTGCGGATGAGTTCTCTCCATTCTTGAGCGTGAGCCCATTGACTTGAAACGCTCTGACCCAGATCAGACCAATGCTTGGATAACATGTCAGTGGCGTATTTTTCCAGCATGACCTGTAGCAAGCGAAAGAATGAGAGGAGCTGGCCCTCAAAGAATCTAAGAATCTGTTTGTATTGGTCATTCTCAAAAGCCGTGGGGTCACGCTTGAGCTTGACGATATCACTGTAGATCTGGTGCGCATGCCGTACACGCGTGGAGGGAAGGTCGCTCATTGCGCAGACCAAAACTGAAGTGGCATTGCCTTCGACCGAAAGCTCCGGATGGTTCAGGTTGAGAAAGTAGGTACTTTTCATTTTGGCGGAAAGAACCGAGCTGGTTGCACCGGGTACGTAGACCCTTATCAGCTCCTGGTCAATCAGGCACTGCACCCTATTCCTCAAGCGTTCCTTACTGAGACCCGTGATCTTGCACAGTTCTGAAGAGCCGAGGTCACTGACCACCCCGAGACGGTCAGCACGACACAGCAGCACGCTCAGCAAGAGACGATTCACGACACTCAACCGGCCGGGCTGTCTCTGTCTCCGTGCGTCGGCCAACAGATGCACACCCTCATCCCGCTCCTCGGTTTTTTCGCTTACTTGGTAGACCTTCTTGCTTTCGTGTATCAGCAGGTTGCCGACAGCTGCCTCATGGTGCGTTGTTGGCCGTGCCGAGGCTTGACTGAGCTTTTTGTGAAAACCGTCATGAAGTCGATAACACCTTTTGGGCCGCCCCTTACCCTCAGGAGCAGACGAAAAGATCATTGCACCGCACGCAACCGAAGCCGTTAGCGCTCCTGACACCTGACGATCCGACAGCCCAAACTGCCTCGCCAAAACCTTCACGCCAAGGTCGACGGGCTCAGCCACTCCAAAGCACTGAATGAAGCGGACAAGGAAGAACTTCCCCACAGGCTCAAGTCCTGCTACCTCGCAAAATAAAGCAGCTAGAAACACGCAGAGCCTCCATGGGCTTGCAGCCGAAAGACCCTATTATATCGCAAGAATTTGCACCTGTTTTATGCAGGAATCAATTACGCATAACGATTAAAAATAATTACACATAACAAAAATATATCTATCTACTATCATTTAAATCAATATTAGAATTTGAGGGAGGCTCGGGATATGCGCCGGAGGTCATTTGGGCTTGAATGGCTCGATAGAAATAATCACAAGCAGCAGCAATGGGCTCACGACTATCTGCAAGGGAAAGACCTAATAGCCCAGAAATACAAGTCCTCGACACATGAGGATCTGCTACGCGTTGGCGAGGACCTAGAGCGATCGAGAACTGCTCGAGCGACCATCCAGAGAATGAGAAACGCCTGGAGGCAGATGGAATACAGAGCCCCAGAGAAGGGTCGGAAGGCCTGTACGTTCAAGCTCAAGGCCGAAGTGAAAAAGGTATTGGCATCGCTAGCCAAGAAGAACGACACCAGTGAAACCGACATGCTTAGCATGTTGATTT
Organism: Pseudomonas sp. MWU13-2105; assembly: GCF_023242315.1. Classification (GTDB taxonomy): domain Bacteria; phylum Pseudomonadota; class Gammaproteobacteria; order Pseudomonadales; family Pseudomonadaceae; genus Aquipseudomonas. Next base: position 103,054 of record NZ_JALLIY010000020.1, on the reverse strand, counting down.
CTGATGGAGCGAGTGCCCATGCCGGGCTGAGAGAGCAGCTAGACAAACTCAAAGAAAAAGCCAAAAAGCTCAGGCAGGGCAACAATGCCGCAATGGACTTATTTGAGTTCACCGCAGCGATGCTGTGCCGAACCGAGGTCCTATTGCACGATGCCCTTTCGACAGTGGCTATCACCCAAGACCAGGAACGCAGAATAGGCAAACTACGAAAGCAGGTATGGGACGAAGCTAACGCCGATATAGCCGCTAGCGCAGATGAAACCGCAGAGATGAGACTTCGCACCTCAGGACGCCTCTATAACGCTATGCGAGAAGAAAAGCGCATCAGCCGCCCCGTAGCCGTAGCAAGCAAGACGGCGGAAAACACCAGCACGACGGCGCAGGCAGGACTCAACGACTTGCAACCAGTCACTTACGTTAAGCCCAAGAGCCAACACCCCCCTGAGGCAAAGGAAAAAACCAACTCAGCAGCCACGGACGTCGGTGCAACCCCCTTGATCAATCACTCCACCAAAGAGTATCTGGAGATGAAGGATAATGAAAACTATTCGCCTCACTTCGAAACCGACGCGCCCCCACCCCCTCAAGCAGCCACACAAAGCCCCCACCGCGGAGGTATAAGTCTCACAGCCTTGGGAGTCTCCTTTGCGAACAAGAAGATACCCGTCGTTTTGAAAGTTAAGCCCAAGCCTAATTAAAACCAAGTCCTGCGACACGTCACCAGGCAGGCCCTGCTCTCCTTGGGCAGCCTGGGTGCTCGCAGCAGTCTCAGCGCTCTAAGGCGGGTCAGCCTTGAACAGGTAGGGTCAGCCTTGCTTCGGCACTGACACCTGTCCGATGCCCATAGCGATTCAATACAGGGACCACTACATTACGACGACAGCGTTCTGACTGACCACAGCCCCGGGCTGCAGGTGACAGGGCCGCACACGCCATACGATTTGATGAGTTTTTTTATGCCAAGCGCTCACACCGCTGCATTCACACCCCTTTAGAGGGCGGCAGAGCAAAATCACACAAAAGTAGAGTGGGGGAACAAATGGGGGAACAGAAACTACAGAAAGCAAAAAGGCCCCATAAAATGGGGCCTTTAAGTACAAGTATGGCGGAGAGATAGGGATTCGAACCCTAGGTACCGGTGAAGGTACAACGGATTTCGAATCCGTCCCATTCGGCCACTCTGGCATCTCTCCAACGGCGCGCATCATAACAGCACCTTTGCCGGAAGCGAACCCCCAAAGCAAAAAAATTTGCGTGCTATCAGATGCTTGCGTCGATTACAGCGGTACGCCCAGACGCTTGGCGACTTCTTCGTAGGCTTCGATGACATCACCGAGGCCCTGGCGGAAGCGGTCCTTGTCCATCTTCTTGCGTGTTTCCTTGTCCCACAGGCGGCAGCCGTCCGGGCTGAACTCGTCGCCCAGGACGATCTGGCCGTGGAATACGCCGAACTCCAGCTTGAAGTCCACCAGCAGCAGGCCGGCGGCGTCGAACAGCTGGCTCAGCACTTCATTGACCTTGAGCGACAGCTCTTTCATCTTCGCCAACTGCTCGGCGGTGCCCCAACCGAACGCCACGACGTGGGATTCGTTGATGAACGGATCGCCCTTGGCGTCGTCCTTGAGGAACAGTTCGAAGGTGTAGGGATTGAGCTTCAGGCCCTCTTCCACGCCCAGGCGCTTGACCAGGCTGCCGGCCGCGTAGTTACGCACCACACATTCCACCGGGATCATGTCGAGCTTCTTCACCAGGCATTCGTTGTCGCCCAGCAGCTTGTCGAACTGGGTCGGAATACCCGCCGCTTCGAGCTTCTGCATGATGAAGGCGTTGAACTTGTTGTTCACCATGCCCTTGCGGTCCAGCTGTTCGATACGCTTGCCGTCGAACGCCGAGGTGTCGTTGCGAAACAGCAGGATCAAACGGTCGGCGTCATCGGTCTTGTAAACCGACTTGGCTTTGCCGCGGTAGAGTTCTTCACGTTTTTCCATGATGGGCTCCGCTTGTTAAGTTGTTGGGCCAGGCGATATCTCGCCAGTCGAGCCCTGAATCTTGATCGGCCAATTGCAGCCAGTCCGGGTCGCACCCAAGGGTGTCGACAAAACATTGCCGGGCCAGCCGCGGCAGGTTGTTCTTGCTGCTCAGGTGGGCCAGTACCAGGTGTTGCAGGTCTTGCCAGCCCAACTCGGCCACCAGGCTCGCGGCCTGGTGGTTGTTCAAATGTCCTTGCGCCCCACCCACCCGTTGCTTGAGAAAGGCCGGGTAATGCCCGCGAGCCAGCAGGTCGCGGCAATGGTTGGACTCGATCATCAAGGCATCGAGGCCGCTGTAGCTGTCCATGACCCGGCCACAGTAGGAACCCAGGTCGGTCAGCAGGCCGAAACGCCGCCGCCCATCACTGAACACATACTGCGTCGGTTCAAGGGCATCGTGGGCCACCGACACCACCTCGATGCTCAAGCCGCCGATCTCCAAGGTCTCGCCGCCGGCCACGAAACCCGCGGGTTCGATGGGCTTGCGCAGGCCGCGCAAGGTGCCGCGACTCAGATACACCGGTAGATTGTAGCGCCGAGACAGCAAACCCACGCCATGCACGTGGTCGGCATGTTCGTGGGTCACCAGAATCGCGCTCAGTTGCGTCGGACTGACCCCGAGGCGGGCCAGACGTCGCTCGGTTTCCCGCAACGAGAAACCACAATCGACCAGGATCAGCGTGTCTTCACTGGCGATCAGCGTGCCGTTCCCTTGGCTACCACTGCCGAGAACGGCAAACCGCACCGGATCAGCCCAGGTTGTCTTGAATCACGCCCAACACCCGACGGGCCACATCGGCCGGTGCCACGGTGTTGATGTCCTTCTCGACGGTGACCTGGACGTTGTCGCCGACCTTGCTCAGGCGAACCTGATAACGCACAGCACGGGTTTCGATCTCTTCCTTGCTCGGCTTGCTGCCGAACAGACGGCCGAAGAAGCCAGGCTCGTCGTTCTTCTTCTCGGCTTTTTCCGCCAGGTTGATGTAGTACAGGCCCAGGCTGCGGTTGATGTCCTCTACACGCCACTCACCCTGCTCCAGCGCCCGGCCGACGCTCGACCAGGCACGGTCGAGGTCTTCACCGACGTTGAGCACCGGGTTGCCGCTGCCGTCCTGGCTCAGGCTGACACGGCTCGGGGTATCGAAATCACGCGCGGCCAGCAACGACACCGAACCGCCCTTCTCGGCGCTGCGGCTCATGCTCGAGAGCATTTCGTCGACGAGTGCCGAATCCAGGCCGGTATTGACCGAGTGCGCGGTGAAATCGACGTTGGCCGTGCTGCCGATCGGACGCTGGGCACTGACTACGTAGACTTCACTGGTATTGCGCTGCACGCCCGGCTCGATACGGACCCGCACGCGGGTTTCGTTGTCACCCGCGGCCAGGCGCTTGCCCATGACCGCCGAGAGCTCGTCGGAACGCTGCCAGGCCGTGGTGAACTCACCGGTCTGCGGGCGTTGCGCGTCGATCCGGAAACCGTTGTCCTGGAAGAACTGCAAGGCCACTGGCCAGACTTCGGCCGGGGTATGCTGAGCCACCACCCAACGCGAATCGCCGCTTTTCTGCAGGCTGTAGTCGCTGGCGCTGGCCGCCGCTTGCAAAGGCAGCGGACGCGGCACTTCGTACGGGCCCTTGGCGGTGTCGTCGGCGACGTTGCGCGGAATCGGCAGCAAGGGGTCAAGACGCTTGCTGGTGGTGACATCCGCCGGCAATTGCATGGCCGGTGTCTGTTTCGAATCCAGGTAATCGCTGCCGCGGTCGCGGAAATATCCTTCCGGGCCCCACAGCCAGGCGCAGCCACTGGTGCTGGAGATAATCAAGGCAAGTGCAGAAAGTCCGGCCAATCGCTTCATGCGGGGTATTTCCTCAATTAAACCAGGACGCCGGACTGGCGCATGGCCTGCCGCAGCGGTTCGTGACAGGGCGCACTGAGCCAGGTGAGCGGCAGACGGATACCGTCCGGCATCAAGCCCATCTCATGCAGTGCCCATTTCACGGGGATAGGGTTGGATTCGATGAACAGGGTCTTGTTCAGCGGCATCAGTTTTTCGTGGATCGCCCGGGCCTCAGCGGCCTTGCCGGCCATGGCGGCGGCGCACAGGTCGCTCATTTCACGGGGCGCGACGTTGGCGGTCACCGAGATGTTGCCCTTGCCGCCGAGCAGGATCAGCTCGACCGCGGTGGCGTCATCGCCGGAATACACCAGGAAATCGCTGCTCACGCCGGCCAGGATCGCCTTGGCCCGCTCCAGGTCGCCAGTGGCTTCCTTGATGCCGATGATGTTCGGCACGCTCGACAGGCGAATCACGGTCTCGGCCTGCATGTCGCACGCAGTACGGCCCGGAACGTTGTAGAGGATCTGCGGGATGTCGACCGCTTCGGCGATGGCGCGGAAATGCTGGTACAGGCCTTCCTGGGTCGGCTTGTTGTAATAGGGAGTCACCAGCAGGCACGCGTCGGCGCCAGCGTTTTTCGCGTTGGTGGTCAGTTCGATCGCTTCACGGGTCGAATTGGCGCCCGTACCGGCAATCACCGGAATACGTCCGGCCACCTGGTCGACCACGCGACGAATCACTTCGATATGCTCGTTCACATCGAGAGTGGCCGACTCACCCGTGGTGCCGACCGCGACAATGGCGTTGGTGCCGTTTTGCAGGTGGAAGTCCACCAGTTTGCTCAGGCTGTCCCAGTCAAGACGACCCTGTGCATCCATGGGTGTGACCAGTGCCACCATACTGCCCGCAATCATGCAACCGCTCCTGCCGGAAAAAGAGAGCGGTAATGGTACTGGCGCCATCAGGCTTGTACAAGCGAAGTACTGTCTATGAGCATTCCCCTGAGCGCAGCTTTTCGCTACCCTTCAGACTTTGATCGGTACTGAGTCGCTCATGTGCCGGGTTCCAGCCTCCATTTTCGCTGCCCGAAGCCCGCTCCGGCCTGGCCGCCGCCCGTCCCCCGCGAGACGGCAACCGGCGCCAGCGTTCGATTCCAGGCTTCGCCATCCGCATCCGGATCCCCGAACCCAGCCCTGAACGCCGCCAAGGTACTGACCGCTCATCGCTTTAGGAATGCTGCATGTCCACCCCCACAGTCCGCGAACAATTCCTTGTTATCAGTGCCCTCGGCGCCAACCCCATGGAGCTGACCAACGTCCTGTGCCGCGCCAGCCATGAAAATCGCTGCGCCGTCGTAACCTCGCGCCTGACCCGCCATGGCGAGTACAGCGCGCTGGTCCTGCAGATTTCCGGCAGTTGGGACGCCCTCGCGCGCCTTGAAGCCGGCCTGCCGAACCTGGCGAAGAAGCATGCCTTCATCGTCAGCGTGGTGCGCAGCGGTGCCCTGGAGAGCCGTCCGCAGGCGCTGCCGTACGTCGCTTATGTCAGCTCGGCCTACCGCTCGGACATCATCAACGAGCTGTGCCAGTTCTTCATGGACCATAACGTCGAGCTGGAAAACCTGACCTGCGACACTTACCTCGCGCCCCAGACCGGCGGCACCATGCTCAATGCCACCTTTACCGTGACCCTGCCCGCCGGCGTGCAGATCAGCTGGTTGCGCGATCAGTTCCTGGACTTCGCCGACGCGATGAACCTCGACGCGCTGATCGAACCGTGGCGTCCACAGAACCCAATGTAAGGAACCCCCCATGGCTGTCGTTATCGATCAACCCGTCGCCGATTTCCAGGCCCAGGCCACCAGCGGGCAGACCGTCAGCCTCGCGGGCCTCAAGGGCAAGCAGGTGGTGATCTATTTCTACCCCAAGGACAGCACCCCGGGCTGTACCACCGAGGGCCAGGGCTTTCGTGACCAGTACGTTGCCTTCCAGGCCGCCAACACCGAAGTCTTCGGCGTGTCCCGCGACAGCCTGAAATCCCACGAGAACTTCAAGGGCAAGCAGGCGTTCCCGTTCGAGCTGATCAGCGACAAGGACGAAGCCATCTGCCAGCTGTTCGACGTGATCAAGTTGAAGAAGCTCTACGGCAAGGAATACCTGGGCGTGGATCGCAGCACCTTTTTACTCGATGCCCAGGGCGTTCTGCGCCAGGAATGGCGCGGCGTGAAGGTCCCCGGCCATGTCGACGCCGTGCTCGCGGCGGCCCAGGCACTGCACCAGGCCTGAACCGGCGCGCTGCGTCAGGCCTTGCGCAACCAGTAGCGATAAACGCCGGACGCTTCCTCTTCATGAATCAGGAGGTGTCCGGCAAGCCGGGCGAAAGTCCGAAAATCGCGCTGCGATCCGGCATCGGTGGCAATCACCTTGAGCACCGCGCCACTGGCCAGGCGATTGAGTTCCAGCTTGGCCTTGAGCAACGGCAGCGGGCAGTTCAGGCCACTGGCATCAAGCTCGGCGTCGTGCTCTACAACTTCGGTCATTGCTTCACTCCTGGCGCACTGCCGGATGGTCGATTCTAAACGTCTAGAATACCTCAAGTGGACGCGGCTCTGGTCGCAAGCCCGGTGTCCGGCTACAGTAAGGACTTTGCCGACTCAGAGCCCTGTGCATGACCTTTCTGCGCCCCACCCTGTTGACGCTCGCCTGCCTGCTCGCCTCCCCAGGCTTCGCCGACGACCTGCCGTCACTCGGCGACGCCAGTTCCGCCATTGTCTCCCCACAACAGGAGTTCCAGCTGGGCCGTGCCTGGCTGAGCCTGTTACGCAGCGAGGTCAAGCAACTCAATGACCCGCAGCTCAAGGATTACGTCGAGAGCACTGTCTACAAGCTGGCCGAAAGCAGCCAGGTCCAGGACCGCCGCCTGGTGTTCATCCTGATCGACAGTAACCAGCTCAACGCCTTCGCCGCCCCCGGCGGGATTGTCGGGATCAACGGTGGCCTGTTCCTCAATGCCCAGACCGAAGGCGAATACGCCGCGGTACTCGCCCACGAACTGGCGCACTTGTCGCAGCGCCACTTCGCCCGCGGCGTGGAAGCCCAGCAACGCATGCAACTGCCGATGATGGCGGCGCTGCTGACCGGCATCGTGATCGCGGCGGCGGGTGGCGGTGACGCCGGCATCGCCACCATTGCCGGCACCCAGGCCGCGGCCTTCCAGGAGAAACAGCGCTTTTCCCGCCAGAATGAGCAGGAAGCCGACCGCATTGGCATCCTCACCCTGGAAAAAGCCGGTTACGACCCCCGCTCGATGCCGACCATGTTCGAGCGCCTGATGCGTATCTACCGCTTCGATGCCAAGCCGCCGGAATTCCTGCTGACCCACCCGGTCACCGAGTCACGGATCGCCGACACCCGCAACCGCGCCGAGCAATCCAAGCCCGGCGGCATCGAGGACAGCCTGCGCTATCAGTTGATCAGGGCCCGCGTGGTGCTGTCCTATGAAGACTCGCCGGGGCTGGCGGCCAAGCGCTTTCGTGCGCAGCTGGACGAGAACCCCAAGTCCGACGTGGCGCGCTATGGCCTGGCCATCGCCCAGGTCAAGGGCACACAGTTGAACGAGGCGCGCGCAACCCTCAAGCCGCTGCTGGACAAGTCGCCCAACGACATCACCTACAACCTGGCCCAGATCGACCTGGACACCGCGGCCAGTCGTTTCCCCGAAGCGCTGCAACGGGTCGACAGGATGTTGCTGCAATATCCCGCCAGCTACCCGCTGAAGCAGGAGCGCATCGACCTGCTGATCAAGCAGAATCGCCCGGCCGAGGCGGAAAAGGCCCTGGATGACCTGCTGAAGACTCGCCAAGACGATCCGGATGTCTGGTACCAGCTCGCCGAAACCCGCGGCCAGTCCGGCAATATCATCGGCCTGCACCAGGCACGGGCCGAGTACTTTGCCCTGGTGGGGGACTTCAAGCAGGCGATCCAGCAACTGGACTTTGCCAAGCGCCGCGCGCCGAACTTCCAACTGGCCGCACGCATCGATGCGCGCCAGAAGGAGCTGATTGATCAGGAACGCATGGTCAAGGATCTGATGGGCGGCTGATACATACAACCTGTAGGAGCCGGTTTGCCGGCTCCCACGGTGGTACGTCATCGGATACAGCTCTCGCAGACCGGCGCCTGCCAATAAATACCCGTCAGGCATTCCCCGCCAGTTTCATCCGCGCCGCCTGGGTGAAATCCAGCATGCGCTTGAGCGGGCGAACCGCGCGGGGAATCACCGCCGGGTCGACGAAGATCTCGTTGCGGCCCTCGCGCAGGCACTGCAAGGTGCGCTCCAGGGTATTCATGGCCATCCACGGGCAGTGCGCGCAACTGCGACACGCCGCGCCGTTACCGGCGGTCGGCGCCTCGATGAAGACCTTGTCCGGGCACAACTGCTGCATCTTGTAGAAAATGCCGCGATCAGTGGCCACGATAAAGGTCTTGTTCGGCAGCCGCTGCGCCGCCGCGATCAACTGGCTGGTGGAACCCACCGCGTCGGCCAGCTCGATCACCGACTCCGGCGACTCGGGGTGCACCAGGATCGCCGCCTCGGGATACAGCGCCTTCATGTCCTCCAACTGCTTGGACTTGAACTCTTCGTGGACAATGCAGGCACCGTCCCAGAGCAACATATCGGCACCGGTTTCCTTCTGGATATAACGCCCCAGGTGCTTGTCCGGGGCCCAGATGATGGTTTCGCCGTTGTCCATCAGGCTTTCGACGATCTCCAGCGCGCAACTTGAGGTCACCACCCAGTCGGCCCGCGCCTTCACCGCCGCCGAGGTGTTGGCATACACCACCACCGTGCGTTCGGGATGCTGGTCGCAGAACGCGGAAAACTCATCCACCGGGCAGCCCAGGTCCAGCGAACAGGTCGCTTCCAGGGTCGGCATCAGGATACGTTTTTCCGGGGTAAGGATCTTCGCGGTCTCGCCCATGAAACGCACCCCGGCCACCAGCACGGTCTTGGCCGGATGGGCGGCACCGAAGCGGGCCATTTCCAGGGAGTCGGAGACACAGCCACCGGTTTCCTCGGCCAGCGCCTGGATCACCGGATCGCAATAGAAGTGGGCCACCAGCACCGCATCCTGGGCCTTGAGCTCCGCGGCGATATCGGCACGCAGCCGCGCCTCTTCAGCGGCACTCAGGGGTTTGGGTTGCTTGGCGTCAAGGTGGGCTTGAACCAGAAGGCGTTCGGAAATCTGCGTCATGTTCGCAAGACCTGCAGGCGCGAGAGCGCGAAAGTCGAGTATACCCCGGCCCCCGCCCCTTTCCGAGACGGGATATTAGGTGCAACGTACGGACCGGGAAAGTGAATCCATCAGGCATGGACTGCTTTGCAGCGCCGCAAGGCTACAGAATATCCAATGAATTCAAAAGATTATTCTGATCTTCGGACAAGTGGGGGCAAAGCGTTGGATAATCCGCCCATTGAAGAGGCCTGGATGGCAACCGATGAGATCCGATGAGTACCTCGTAATGACCCGCAACGAGTGGGCGGAACTGCGTGCCAGCACGCCGTTGACCCTCTCGGAAGAAGACCTGTCGGCGTTGCGCGGCGTGAACGAAGACGTATCCCTGGAAGATGTCGCCAACGTCTACCTGCCCCTGTCGCGGCTGATCAACCTGCACATCGGCGCCGCCCGCCAGCTGACCGGCATCCGCGATACCTTCCTCGGGCGCCCGACCCACCGCGGGCCGTACATCATTGCCATCGCCGGCAGCGTCGCCGTCGGCAAGAGCACCTTTGCCCGCGTGCTGCAGGCGGTCATGGCGCGCTGGCCGGATCACCCCAATGTCGCCCTGGTCACCACCGACGGCTTCCTCTACCCCAACAGCAAGCTGGTGGCCGACGGCATCATGCACCGCAAGGGCTTTCCGGAGAGCTACGATCGCAAGCACATGGTCAAGTTCCTCGCCGCGGTGAAAGCCGGCGAACACAATATCGAGGCGCCGATCTACTCCCATGTCAGCTACGACATCGTGCCCGACCAGTACCAGGTGATCGACCAGCCGGACATCCTGATCTTCGAAGGCCTCAACGTACTGCAGACCGATGGTGTCGACGGGCAGAAGCCCTCCACCATCGTCTCCGACTTCTTCGATTTTTCGGTGTACCTGGATGCCGATGAACAGGACATCGAACAGTGGTACGTGGCACGCTTTCTCATGCTGCAGAAAACCTCGTTCCGCGCCCGCGGTGCCTACTTCCGCAAACTGGCCGACCTGACGCCCGAAGAGGCGCCCGAAGCCGCGCGCCAGATCTGGCGGGATATCAATAGGGTCAATCTGCTGGAAAACATCCTGCCGACCCGCGAGCGCGCCGACCTGGTGCTGCGCAAGGCGGCAGACCATTCGGTGAGCGAGATCTGGTTGCGCTGATCATGAAACTTTTCATTGTGTTCTTGAGCTTCACCTTGTTGAGCGTCCCCGTCACGGCACTCGCCGAAGGCGGTAGCAACCGGGTGATCGCGCGCGCGCAAGCCCAGCGCGACGAGTCGATGGCACGCTTTCTCGAGCGTCAGGATGCCAAGGCGATTGTCAGCGCCCAACAAGCCGCCAAAGCCCGCCTCGCGGCGCGGATAGCCGGCTCGGCGGCCATCGAAAGATCCGTCGACCAACCCTGACCCCCCTCCCGGGGGAGCGGATCGGCTCAGGCTGAATTCAACATCTGCTCGGCGTCCCATTGCCCGCGCCGCGCCTCAGCCTGCGCCAGCCAGGCCAGGGTGTCGGCGAAAGCCACGGGACGACTGAAAAAGAAGCCCTGTACCTGCGTACACCCCAGGCTACGCAGGGCCTTGAGTTCGTCCTCCGTCTCAACCCCCTCGATCACACACTCCAACTCCATGTCCAGGCTCAAGGCCACCAGCGACTTGACGATCTTGTAGCTCGCGGGATTGACATGAATATCGGTGACGAAGCGACGATCGATCTTCAGTTTGGTCAGGGCCAGGGCATGCAACTGACTCAGACTTGAATAGCCCGTGCCGAAATCGTCCAGCGAGATACCGCAGCCCAGCGTGCGAAACTGCCCGATCGCCCACTGCACCTGGGGGATGTCCTGCATGACCACGGTTTCGGTGATTTCCAGGTCCAGATAGGCAGGGTTGAAACCGCTGGCGTTGATCACGTCGATGATCGACTGCACGCTGTCGTGGGAGCCACAGTCGTGGACCGACAGATTGAAGGAAAGCCGAATCCCCTCCGGCCAGGCCCGCGCCATGTCCAGCGCTTGCCTGAGCAATGGCAGCGTAAGGCGATTGATCAGGCCGATACGTTCGGCAATCGGGATAAACCGCGCCGGGGAAACCAGCCCCAGCTCCGGGCTGTTCCAGCGGGCCAATGCCTCGAAGGCGACGGTCTCGCGACTGCAGCTTTCGAGAATCGGTTGGAACAGCACGAAAAACTCCTTGTCCAGCACGGCCCTGCGCAACGCCTGCTCGGTAATGGCATCGTGATGCAACTGCTCGCGATGGCTGGCGGAAAACAGGCACATCGACCCCGGGTTATGGCGCTTGCCTTGGTAAAGCGCATAGTCCGCGTATTCGAATAGCTGTATGGCACTGGTGGCGCCCTGGGGAAAGGTGGCGATGCCCAGGGTGGCGCCGATCTGGATCGGTACATCGACCAGCAAAAACTCCACGTGCAACTGCTCGCACAGGATCTTGCCGAACGCCTGCAACTCCTCGTCGCTGAGATCGTCCTCGAGCACCAGGGCGAACTCATCCCCCCCCAGCCGCGCCACATGCACCGTGGCACCGGCCAATTGCAGCAAGCGCCGACCGACCATGACCAGAATCTTGTCACCGACGCTGTGGCCGTAGAGATCGTTCACCGGCTTGAACCCATCAAGATCGAGGATCCCTACCGCCAGGCGCTTTTCCCGGGCGATCGCCTGGCTCATGGCGCGCTCCAGGGTCGTGAAGAACTGTCGTCGGTTGGGCAACCCGGTCAGGCTGTCCTGATTGGCCAGCCGCAGGTTCTCGTTACTCAGTTGCTCGGTCTGCGCCTGCACATTCACCAGGCGGGTGAAATCACGGTAGTGATGTTGCAGGACAATCAACATGGCCAGCGACACCAGCAGGACATTCACCGCCGTGGCGATAAAGGCCGGGTTGTGGGTAGAAGCGAAAAAAATCACGAATGCAACGTTGACCACCAGCGTGGTGGTCAAGGCGGCAGGTCGCAGGTGCATCATGCAAAAGATGCAGACGATCACCGTAATCCCCATGAAAAAGGCGACCTGAGACTGTGAGTAAGAGTCGCCATAGGGATACAGGGCCAGGGACCAGGAGGTGAACGCACCGGCGATAAAAGGGACCAACTGATTGGTTCGCCGCAGTGAGGCCAGGATCTGCGCGTCGGCCGGCAAGCGCCGGGCGCTACGCAACCATATGCGAGCGCGCAACACACAAATCACCGTCATGAGCAGCGGGATGACCAATGTCAGCCAGAAAGGCGCGGTGGGCAGGTGGGTGATGGCCAACGCCCACATGTTGAGCAGCAGGATCAGGTACATCAGCGGCAATTGCCGAGACAAGGCAACGTACTGAGCCTGCAGCAGCCTGGGGTTGTCATGGGGAACGGACAGCAGGGTCCGCAGCGTATCCAGGAGCGTTCTTATCATTATGATGCCTCTCTGTCTGCGCAGTGAAGGCGTGCAGCGCTCGTCCGTTTCGGGTAGCTGACCGAAGATGAAGGTTTTCTCCTTTCAACTGTCGGCGTTGGCCTTGTTTTCTTTAGAGCACACCGGGGAAGCGAGCCCGGAAACAGACGAACGAACCTATCAAGAGTCCGCCTGGGCGGTTCTCCTACGAACGACCACGATTCAAGACCGGCTCGCTGTCCCCGCACTGAGCGGGTTTGACCGCCACCTCCAGTTGCTCGACTTCATCCAGCAAGCCACAGAAAATATCCACGAGCTGCGGGTCAAAATGCCGGCCGGCCTGTTCGCAGAGATATTCCCTTGAACGCTCGACGCTCCAGGCCTGCTTGTAGGGACGCGGCATCCGCAGGGCATCATAGACATCACAGATCGCCACGATCCGGCCCGACAAAGGGATCGCCTCGCCTTGCAGGCGGTTCGGGTAGCCGCTGCCATCCCATCGTTCGTGATGGGCCAGGGCAATCTCCGCCGCCAGGTCGGTGACAGGCGAGCCATTGTTGTCATGCAGTATTTCATAGCCGATACGCGGATGTTCCTGCATGACTTCCCGTTCCTGCGCGGTCAGCGCCCCGGGCTTTTGCAATATCGCGTCGTCTATGCCGATTTCCCCGACATCGTGCATCGGCGCCGCCATGCGGATCAGTTCGCACCATTGCCTGGGCATACCGACCGCCTTGGCCAGCATGGCCGCGGAGTCGCCGATGCGCCGGATATGACTGCCCGTATCGTGGTCTCGGTAACTGGCCGCCCGGCTCAGGCTCTTGATGATCGCCTGGTAGCCCGCCTCCAACTGGGCGGTACGCCGTTCGACCTTGCGCTCCAGTTCGGCATTGGCATCGCGCAGTAACCGCGTGGTCTGGGCCAGTTCCAGGCAGCCGCGCACTCGCAGCAGCACTTCCGGCAGATCGATGGGTTTGCAGATGAAATCGTTGGCGCCCTGCTCCAGGCCTTTGCGACGATTCTGCGGATCATTCAGGGCGGTCACGATGATGATCGGCGAGTCGATCCGGCTGCGCTGCTTGAGCCGCTCGAGAATCTCGAAACCGTCGGGCGCCGGCATATACAAGTCCAGCAGTAACAAGTCCCAAGAATTGGACTGCAGCCAGGCCAGCCCCTCGGCGGAGTCGGAGAAGGTTCTGACATTATTGAGTCCGGACGCCCGCAAGCACGACTCCAACAGCCGCAGGTTGAGTGGCACATCATCGATGATGACGATTTCACTTTCGGCGTTTACTTTGGAAAACATAAATTCGTCACTCCCATGGCCAGTGTCCAGGCGGAACGGGCGCTGTCGGTACCGGCAAAATCACAGCAGATCCTTTTGCGCGGGTTGATCCTCCAAAGCGGGGCGGCTTTCATCAAGATGTTCGATGATGTGGGATCAGTAACATAGCATCATATTGATATCACTCTGTTCATACCTTAGACGTTTGTCTAAGCGACCAACCGTCCTTTCGTCGGCAGACGGATCATCACGCAATCGGCCTGTTTACCGACCTGGATCCGACGCTGATCGGCGCGCTCATGGCCCAGACCGAACAGATGTTCATACTGCCGGGCGCTTGCGCTATGCTCCAGGCAAAACAGCCGGGAGAAGGCGAATGGATTCAGCCGTTACAGCAGAGGTCACTCCCACCCAAGGCGCTGGGGAAACCGATGCGCCGCTGCCTGGTCCCGCCGAGCAAGACTATCGCCTGGCCTTCGACTCCGCCGGCACCGGCCTGGCCTTGCTGCGCCTGAGCGGCGAATGGATTGCCGCGAACCAGATGCTCTGCCGGATGCTCGGCTACACCGAAGAAGAGCTGCGCGGCACCTCGTTCCAGCAACTGACCCACCCCGACGACCTCCACGCCGGTCGCGACGAATTACCCAGATTAGTCCAAGGACAGCGCTCCAGCCTGACCCTGGAGAAACGTTACCTGCGCAAGGACGGCAGCGTGCTGTGGGTGCGCTTGAGCGTCGGCGTGGCACGCAACCAGAAAGGCGAAGCCCTTTACTACGTGTCGCAGTTCGAGGACATCAGCGAGCATCTGGCCTTGCGCCAGGCCCTGCTGAGCAACGAACAGAAGTACCGTTCCCTCGCACAGAACTCGCCGAATATCATCCTGCGCTACAACCGCCTCGGGCAGCGCATCTACGCCAACCCCGAGTTCGAACGCATCCGGGGCTTTCCCGACGTCCCCAGCATCGAGCGCACATCCTCCCAGGTCCCCCACGCACAACCGATCGACGAGGATTTCCGCGCGCAGTTGCAACACACCCTGTCCACCGGCACTGCCGCCACCCAGTTACTGGAAAGTAAGGATCCCTACTCCGGGCGCGCCGTTGCGTTCATGTGCAGCCTGACGGTGGAGCACGATGACAACGCGGATATCTCCGGGGTCCTGGTCATGGCCCAGAATGTCAGCTCGCTGCGACAACAGGAACGCGCGGAGAACGCACGCTCGGCGATTTTCCAGGTGATGGTCACCGACGGCGCCCTGCAGACCGTGTTGCCGCTGTTGAGCACCTACCTGGAGGTACTGACACCCGAGTTTCGTCATGCCATCGTCTTCAAGACCGAGCCCGGCAGCGACAATCAGCCCGCGCCCTCCGATGACCCGCTGTCGATCCAGGCCTGCCTGGCCGCGGACCTGAACCGCTTTCCAGGATTCTTCGAGCAACGCCGGTTGATCGACGACCTGCAGAGCGATGCCGCGCACCTGAGCTTCAGCGCACCCGCCCGGCAAGCCGGCTATCGCAGCGGCTGGCTGGAGCCGGTGGTCAATAGCAGCGGCCGGACGCTTGGGGTCATCGTGCTGTTCATCTACGGTGAACAACCCCTCCATGACCAGGACCGCAAGTATGCGCAAATGGCCAGCCACATAGGTTCCATCGCCTGGGAACGTTGCGCGGCCCTGGACAGCCTGGCGCAAAGCGAACGCCGTTACCGCGAAGTCTTCGATCACACCCAGGACATGCTTTGCCTGCTGGCCATCGATGTCGACCAGCGGCTCAGTTGCCTGGAGGCCAATCCGATACTCTGCCAGATGCTCGCCAGGCAGCATGCCGATCTGATCGGACAGCCCCTGGAGCAATGGCTGCCGAGCGATGCCGCGCAGGTGGTCGAGGCCATCTGCCAACACTGCATCGCGGTCGGCGCCCCTATCGAGCTGGATGCCCACCTACCCTGTGGCGAGCGCTCGTACTTCATCCATTTCAACCTGGTGCCGGTCGCCGACACCAACGGCCGCCTGCATCGAATGGTGTGCATCGCCCGGAACATCACCGACCTGCGGGAAATCCAGCGTAACGAACGCGCCCGCCAGCAGGAAATCGGCACCCTGGTGGAGAACTCCCCAGATGGTATCGCTCGCCTGAGCCCATCCGGCAAGCTGCTGTTTATCAACCCGGCGCTGGAACGCTGGCTGGACCGCCCCCAGGCCAGGTTGCTGCACAAACGCCTACTGCAAATACTGCCACGCAACCTGCAAAGCCAACTGTTCCAGGACGCACTGATCGAAGCGGTGGAAACCGGCCAGCCGCTGGAACACGAGTATGTGCTCGGAGGCCGCCAACGCATGCAACGGGTCTACCACATCAGCCTGGTTCCGGAACAGGATGTCCAGGGACGCATCAGTACCGTGCTGGCGGTGGTCCGTGACATTTCCAAACTGCGAATGGCCGAGCGACGCCTGGCGACGCTGAACAATCAGCTGCGACAATTGATGTCCAGCCGCGAAAGTGCCCGGGAAGAGGAGCGCAAACTGATCGCCCAGGAAATTCATGACGAACTGGGGCAGCACCTGACGGCGATCCGCATGGGCACTTCGTTGCTGCGCTTTCAGTATGGCGAACAAGTGCCGCAACTCAGTGAGCAGGTCACGCGCCTGCTGCAACTGATCGACCAGACCGTCCAGGTGGTGAGGAACATTTCCACCAGCCTGCGCCCGTCGATCCTCAACATGGGACTGGTGGCTGCCCTGGAGTGGCTGACCGACACGTTCAGACAACAATGGGGCATCGCCTGCGATTTGCAGATCCCCCGACAACCGGTACAACTGGAGGATGCCGCCGCCACCGCGGCCTTTCGGATCGCCCAGGAATCGCTGACCAATATCGCCCGTCACGCCGAAGCCAGCCGCGTCAGGGTGAGCCTGGAAAAAACCGCCGTTGGCTGGTCGCTGGAAATCAGCGACAACGGCAAGGGTTTCGAGCAACGTGGATTATCCGGCAAAACCCTCGGCCTGCTGGGCATGCGCGAGCGCGGCCTGACCCTGGGTGGCACCACCCATATTTCCAGCAAAGTCGGTGGCGGCACCACCGTACAGCTGAAGGTCCCCGCCCCAAGGAGCTCCGACTCATGATCCGATTGATGGTGGCCGATGACCACCGAATAATGCGCGAAGGCCTCAAGCAGCTGTTCGCCCTGGTCAAGGACTTCTGCGTGGTCGCCGAAGCGGAGAACGGCGCCCAGGTCCTCGACCTGCTGCGCCACACCGAGATCGACATCTTGCTGCTCGACATGACCATGCCCGGTAGCAGCGGCGAGGATCTGATCGGTCGCATCCACGCCCACTACCCCAAGCTGCCGATACTGATCCTGAGCATGCACAACGAAGCCCATATCGCCCAGCGCGCATTACGCGCCGGAGCGTCGGGCTACATGACCAAGGACCACGATCCGGAGACCTTGCTGGCCGCCATCCGCAAGGTCGGCGGCGGTGGCCGCTACCTGGATCCGGAACTGGCCGAACAGATCGCCCTGCAAAGCAGCGGCCTGTCTCCCGAAAGTCCGTCGCAAGCGCTTTCGGCACGGGAATTCCAGATCCTGCGCATGCTCGCACAGGGCCTGAGCGTCAATCAGATTGCCGAACAACTGGTGATCAGCAACAAGACCGTGAGCACCCACAAGACCCGGTTGATGGAAAAGATGTGCTTCACCACCAGCACCGACCTGGTGCGCTACGCCCTCAGCCAGGGACTGGTCTGAGACGGCTCCGGGGCCCTCAGCGCGGGTGTCCGCAGATGCCGAGGATCGCCCCGGCGATCTGCTCCAGCGGCAACTCGCGCTCGACCGCCCCCAGCTTGAACGCCTCCCGCGGCATGCCGTAGACCACACAAGATGCCTCATCCTGACCGAGGGTCCTGGCCCCGGCCTCGCGCATCTCCTTCAACCCGCGGGCGCCGTCATCGCCCATCCCGGTCATGATGATGCCCAGGGCGTTGCTGCCGGCGCCACGCGCAACCGAGCGGAACAACACATCGACCGAAGGCCGGTGCCGGCTGACAGGCGGGCCGTCGACGATATCCACCTGATACTGCGCACCACTGCGCTTGAGCAGCATATGGCTGCCCCCCGGCGCGATCAATGCACGTCCCGGCATTACCCGGTCGCCGTGCCTGGCCTCGCGGACTTCGATCTCGCAGACCTGGTTGAGGCGTTCGGCAAAAGCCGCGGTGAATTTTTCCGGCATGTGCTGGACGATGACAATCCCCGGGCAAACCCGTGGCAGCGCCCGGAGCACCTGCTCCAGCGCCTGCGTGCCACCGGTTGAAGTGCCCATGGCAACAATGCTTTCGGTGGTGCGGAGCATGGCCGTGCTGCCTGGCGGCAGGATAGCGTCGGCAGTGAGCCGGGGCGCAACTTCAGCCCCCCCCTGGCTACCCAGGATCCGCTTGATATTGGCCTTGGCCGCGGCCTTGACCGCGTGTATCAGCTCATCGGCACTCTCGGTCAGGAACTGACGCAGGTTGGACTGCGGTTTGCTGACGATACTCACCGCCCCCGCCGCCAGTGCCAGCAAGGTGGTCTTGGCGCCCTTCTCGGTCAGGGTCGAGCAGATCACCACCGGGGTCGGTCGTTCGGCCATGAGTTTTTTCAGGAAGGTGATGCCGTCCATCCGCGGCATCTCCACATCCAGCACGATCACATCGGGCCATTGCTTGCTCATCTTTTCCATGGCGAAGACCGGGTCGGCCGCGACACCGATGACCTCGATCCCGCCGGCCTGGCCCAGGGTCGCGCCCAGGACCTGACGCACCACCGCCGAGTCGTCGACAATCAATACCTTGATATCCGTCATCTGCCATGACTCCTCGGGGGCTCGACCTGACCTGGCGCCGAGTCGGTATGGTTGAGTTGCAGACAACCGCTGGCGACATCGAACACCAGGTTGCGATAACCCCGACCGCCCACGTGATACACCTCGCAGCGCAGGCCATGGGCCTTGATCAAACGCCGGGCGGCATTCACATTCAGCTCGCCGATGCCGACTCCGCCATGGCGCCGGGCACCGGGAAACATGTCGCCACCGCCAAAGACGCTGACGACGAACTGTTCGGGCCGCGCTTCAGCCTGGCGAATGAAAGTGAACAGCAGTGCCAGCGCGTCGCTCGCGTAACGACCGTTGAGGTCGCCCGGATTGCGGCCATGACGCGAAGGCAGCATGTAATGACACATCCCCCCCAGCAACCGCTGTGGATGCCACAGTACCAGGGCTACGCAGGAGCCCAACAAGGTGCGCAGGCGCAGCTGCCGACCACCGAACACCACTTCGCCGGGCTGCAGGAAGTGCTCTACCACCTCGGGCGCTTCACGCGGCGGGCTTGCGGTAGACGGAGGGTTTGACCAACTGCACATCATCGGTAATTCCATTCAGGCTCTCCGAATGACTGATGACAAAATAACCACCAGGCTTGAGGTGCTTGAGCAAGCGCTGCACCACCTGGGACTTGGTCTGGTTGTCGAAATAGATCATTACGTTGCGCAGGAAAATAACGTCGAACTGCCCCACCGCGGGAATCGGGGTGTTCAGGTTCAGCGCGGTGAAATCGATACGCGAGGCCAGCGCCGGATCGACCATGAAAATGCCGGAATTGCTACCGACGCCCTTGAGGCAGTACTTGTTCAGCAGCGCTTCGGGGATGCCCTTGGTGGCATCCAGCGGATAACGCCCGGTGCGGGCCTTGTCGAGGACACGCGTGCTGATATCCGAGGCGAGAATCTCCCACGGTCGCGAACCCAGGCTGTCGGCCAGGACCATGGCCAGGGTGTAGGGCTCCTCGCCGGTAGAGCAGGCACCGCTCCAGATGCGTACCGGGGCATGCCCCCGCAATTCGGGGAGAATGACCTCCTTGAGGAATTCGAAGTGCCTGGGCTCACGGAAGAAATAGGTTTCGTTGGTGGTCAACAGGTCCACGGCCATCTGCAGTTCGGCCTTGTCCTTGGTCAGCAAGCGATAGTAACTGCCATAGTTGGTCAGCTTGAAATACTGCAGGCGCTTGGCCAGGCGACCGCTGATCAACTGCTTCTTCGCGTCGGACATGCTGATGCCGGCGATCTCGCGGATCATCGTGCGAAACTGCTGGAACTCATTGTCTGAGAGAATCACATTCATGAGGCCAGTCCTTGTGTCAGCGCACCTGGGGTCTGCAACGCCGACCAATCGTCAGCGCTGAGGATCTGCTCGATGTCGAGCAACAGGACGAAGCCGCCATTGAGCTTGCCAATGCCCAATATGAACGCCGGGCTCAGGCGTCCATTGAGGGCCGGCGCGGGCTCGATCTGCTCCCGGGCGATCTCCAGCACCTCGCTGACCGCGTCGACAATGATGCCCACCAGGCCGGAACTGCCCGCCCCGCGGGTTTCCAGCATGACGATACAGGTGCGGGCACTCTGCTGCGTCAGGCTGCCGCCGAAACGCAGCCCCAGGTCCAGCACCGGAATGGCCGCGCCACGCAGGTTGGTCACCCCGCGAATGCTCGGCGGCGCCAGCGGCAGCGCGGTAATCGGGCCGTACTCGACGATCTCCCGGACACTCAAGGTGCCGACGGCAAACATTTCCTGACCCAGGCTGAACGTCAGATACTGGGTCGGCACCGCGTCCCGTGACGAACGCAGCGGCGAAATGGATTCAGACATGGCTCACTCCCGGGGAGCGGCCATTCACGGCCGCTCCCTTCTCAAGATTGGACAGAGGCACCCGCTTGCCCGGTGCCCGATCGACAGCACTCAGTGCAGTTGGCCGGCGATTTCGCTGACGCAGAGCACCTGGTCGACTTGCAGCAAGGTCAGGAACTCGCCCCGGACCCTGACCATGCCGCGGATAAAGTCACCGCGGATCCGGTTGCCGATCACCGGGGCCGGCTTGATATCCCCCAGGTCGATCTCGATCACCTCGCTGACCGAGTCGACGACGATGCCCAGCACCTGCGCGTCGCCCTCCTGGAACACCTCGAGGATCACGATGCAGGTGCGACTGCCCTGTTGCGTGGTGCCTCTGCTGAAACGCGCCTGCAGATCGATCACCGGTACCACCGAACCACGCAGGTTGATCACCCCGCGGATAAAATCCGGCATCATCGGCACCTGGGTGACCTGGCCGTACTCGATGATCTCGCGCACGCACAAGGTATCGATGGCATAGGCCTCGCCGGCCGAGGTGAAGGTCAGGAACTGCGCGGGCTCGCTCGCTCCCGGGTTCTGCGCCTCCGATTCGAGGACGCTGGCGGCGGCTGTGTTCATGACTTAACTCCCGAAGCGAATGAAACCGCCCTCATGGGCATGCTCGCGGTCCTGCATGCCCCGCTGGCTGGAAGGGGCCACACGCAGCGCGGGGGTGACCGCCGCCCCGCCCTGCAGGGTGAAAAAGCCCATCAGTTCCTGCAACTGCTCGGCCTGGCTGCTCATTTCCTCGGCCGTGGCCGCCAGTTCCTCGGAGGCCGAAGCGTTCTGCTGGGTGATCTGGCTCATCTGCGACATCGCCCCATTGATCTGTTCGGAACCGATCGACTGCTCCTCGGAAGCGGCGGCGATTTCCTGGACCAGGTCGGAGGTCTTGGTGATCGAGGGCACGATTTCATCCAGCAGGCTGCCGGCACGTTCGGCCAGGGCCACGCTGTTTTTGGCCACCTGGCCGATCTCCTGGGCCGCGATCTGGCTCCGTTCCGCCAGTTTGCGCACCTCGGCCGCGACCACCGCGAAGCCCTTGCCATGCTCGCCGGCACGGGCCGCTTCGATCGCCGCGTTGAGCGCCAGCAGGTTGGTCTGATAAGCAATCGAGTCAACGATACCGATCTTCTCGGCAATGGTTTTCATCGCCGAAACGGTGTCTTTCACTGCCTGTCCACCTTCGCTGGCTTCCTTGGTGGCCTTGCCCGCCATGCCGTCGGTAACCTTGGCGTTCTCGGTATTCTGGGCGATCGATGCCGACATCTGCTCCAGCGACGCCGAGGTTTCCTCGACCGAGGCCGCTTGCATAGACGCCGACTGGCTGATGCTTTGCGCGGTGGCGGAAATTTCTTCCGAAGCACTGGACAGCGAATCGGCGGAACTGCGCACTTCACCGATGATTTGCGAGAGCTTGCCCACCGTCTCGTTGACCGAGTTTTTCAGGTCTTGCAGGCTGCCCTGATAGTGCCCCTTGACGTTGCGGGTCAGGTCGCCGCTGGACAGCGCGGCCATGACTTCCATCGCCTCGCTGAGCGGGGCGACGATCGAGTCCAGGGTGCTGTTGATTCCCTCGACGATGCGGCGGAAGTCACCTTGGTGGCGAGTACTGTCGGCGCGGGTATCGAGCTTGCCGACCACGGCATCCTCGCTCAGCCGACGGGTATCTTCGACCAGGGCCTGGATATTGCTGCGCAGTTGCTCGATGTTGTCGTTGATAAAGGCTTTCTTGCCGGGGAAGCGCGCCAGGGGAGCCGCCAGGTCGCCTTCGCCGAACGCGCGGATACAGGCCATGGCTTGTTTCTTCACGCTGATATGACCGTTGACCATGTCGTTGATCCCCTGGGCGATCTGACGGTACGAGCCCTGGAATTTCTGCGCATCGATCTGCACATCGATGTCGCCTTTCTCATGCTGGTCCGACATCCGGTTCATCTCTTCGATCAAGGTCATGATCGTGCTGCGCAGATGTTCGATGGTGACGTTGATAAAGGCTTTCTTGCCGGGGAAGGCCTGGAGCGGCGCGCCCAGGTCGCCCTCGCTGATCGACTTGATGCAGGCCATGGCCTGTTTCTTCACGCTGATATGGCCGTTGACCATGGTGTTGATCCCTTGGGCCATCTGTCCGTAGCTTCCGGCGAAGCGGCCAGCCTCGATCTGCACCTCGATATCGCCTTTATCGTGCTCGGCGGACATGTGGTTCATTTCCGTGATCAACTGGTTCAGGGTAGCGCCGAGTTGCTGCATGGAGCCCACCAGACCCGATCTCATGGCGCCATTACCGCTGGTCACGGCGTCCAGTTGGCCGGCCAGCAGGCGCTCGGTCAGAACGTGGACTTCAGCTGGCTCACCACCCAGGGAATGCAACAGCTTGCGCGCCAGGAAAAACCCCAACAGGAGTGTGATCAGCAAGCTCACACCGCCCGCCAGGACTACCGTGTAAATCGCGGTCTGCTCCGTTCCGGTCGCAGCCAGCACTCCCTTGGCGCCCAGTTCCAGGTTGTACTGGCGCATATCGCTCAAGGCCGTCGTGACTTTATCCAGTGCCGCTTGGCTGTCGAGCAACAGGCTGCGTGCCGCCGCTTGATCGCCATTTTTGAGCAGGCTGTCGAAACGTTCCAGGCTACGGTTGTAGCCATCGAGGCGACTACGCAGGCTATTGAGCAACGCCATGTCGTGATCATCGGAAATCAACTCCTTCTGATAGCGATCCAGCGCCTGGGTCACCGATACCTGCGCCTTGTCGGCCTGCGACGAGCGAGCGTCGAGCGGCGCGGAAAGGTTCTGCCACTGATGAGCCTGGCTATCGGCCAGGGTCTCGGCTACCTGGTCCAGCAAGACAATACTGGGCACGGTATTGGCCTGGGCATAGCTGGCCATGGTTCTGACCCCGCCCATCAGGTAGAGGCTGACGGCCCCCAGGATCAGGATGCCCAGCAGGGCGGACGCGACCAACAGCGAGATATTCTTTTTGACAGTCATGAGGCTGCACTCCAGGGTGAAGACTATTGAGTCAGTTCGGGGCTGAGGGTCGTGCCGTGTTTCTGCTGGCTGGCGACTTGCCCGAGTAGGTTGGGAATATCCAGGATCAGCGCCACCGCGCCGCTCCCCAAAATGGTGAAACCACCCAATCCATGGGCCGTGCCGAACAACTTGCCCAATGGCTTGATCACGGTCTGGAACTCGCCCAGCAACTGATCAACCACCAGCCCCACCCGAACGCCGGCGTAATGCACCACCACAATGTTTTCACGGCCATGGTTCGGCTCGTCGATGGCAAACATCTCCCGTAGCCGCAGGACCGGCAGCACCGAGCCGCGGAGGTCCAGATAGTCTTGATTGTTGTGATCGTCGGCCATCAGCTCGATGCACTCCTCGACCATGTCCAGGGGCACCACATAAGAGGCCTTGCCGACGCCGATGAGAAAGCCATCGATGATCGCCAGGGTCAGTGGCAGGCGGATGCGCACCGTGGTGCCGACGCCCTCCTCGCTTTCCAGGTTGACGCTACCGCGCAGGGCAACGATGTTCCTCTTCACCACATCCATGCCCACGCCGCGTCCGGAGAGGCTGCTGACTTGCTCGGCGGTGGAGAAACCCGGCTCGAAGATCAGGTTGAGAATGTCCTTGTCCGCCAGCACCTGCCCTTCGGCCAGCAACCCGCGCTCGCGGGCCTTGGCCAGGATCCGTTGCTTGTTCAGGCCACCGCCGTCGTCGGAGACTTCGATGACAATGCTGCTGGCCTCGTGATAGGCGTTGAGGCGAACGCGGCCCTGCGCCGGCTTGCCCCGTTCGCGGCGCACTTGCACGGCTTCGATGCCATGATCCATGGCGTTGCGCACCAGATGGGTCAAGGGGTCGCCAATGCGCTCGACCACCGTTTTGTCCAGTTCGGTTTCCGCACCGTTGACCTCCAGGAGAATGTCTTTGCCCAGCTCCTTGGAGACATCGCGGACCACCCGCTGGAAGCGGTTGAAGGTCGCACCGATCTGCACCATGCGCAGGGTCAGGGCGCTGTCGCGCACCTCCTCGACCAGGCGCGACAGGGAACTGGCGGCTTCGATCATCTCGCCGATACCGCTACGCACCGCCACCAGGTTGGCTCCGGCACCGGCAATGATCAGTTCGCCCACCAGGTTGATCAGCTGATCGAGCTTGCCGGCATCGACGCGAATCAGGTTGCCCTCGACCGGACGGGCCTCCCTGGGGGACTTGGTGCGGGACACTCCGTCACTTTGAGACAACACTTGATCCAGTGCCGCCTCGGCAGCCGGCTCCGGCGCTTGGGTTGCCTGCCGCCAGTCCTCCCGGGTCAACGAGCCACAGGCGATGAACGCCGCCAGCAAAACCTCCGGGTCGCTGCCCAGGCGCCCGATCAGCGCCTGGAAGTCCGCGATCTGGCGCTCGGGCGGCAACACGCAGATCTGGCTGTCTTCGCGAACGAAGTCGAAGGCGCCTTCGATGGTCGCCTGATCGGCCTCACTGACAAAACCCAACTCGAACCCCAGGTAGCAGCTTTCAGGGTCCATGGCCGCGACCTCGGGCAAGCTGTCGGTCATGCAGACGACCCCGGTGATCTGCCCGAAGCTCTTGAGGTAGCGCAGAAAGGACAAGGGGTCCATGCCGTTGCGTAGCACATCGCTGCCGAAACGCAGCGACAGGTGCCAATGACGCAGCCCGCCCGCCGAATCGCTCGCCACCGTGGCTACAGGCGCCTCTGGTTCGGACACCGACGGCGGTTCCAGATAACGATTGAGCCGGGCAACCAGGGTGCTGCCCTGGCGCTCATGATCAGCGCTCAGACCTTGCAGATCGCCATGGCGGGCCAGCAGGTCGATCAGTTCACCCAAGTGGTCGCGAACCTGCAGGAACAACGCACTGAGTGCCTCGTCCACCCGCAGCTCGTTACCGCGGACCCGGTCCAGCACGCTTTCCGCCACATGGGTGAAGGCGACGATCGGGGTCAGGCCGAACAGGCCGGCGGAGCCCTTGATGGTGTGGGCCACACGAAACAACGCGTTGATCGTGTCGACGTCATCGGGGACCTGCTCGATCTGCAGCAGCGCGTCCTCCATCAGCAACAGCAACTCCTGGCTTTCGGCGATAAAAGTCTGCAGCACATCGTCCAGGTTCATCGGCGAAGTCATGGCCTCACCCTCTCTGCGCATGGACGGCGGCCGGCTCATCGAAATAGTGGTGCAACCCACTCAAGTCGAAGGCCTGGAGTACCGCGGCGCTGTGATTGCTCAGGATCAGGGTGCGGCCCTGGCGGATCGACTCCTGCTTGGCCAGCACCAGCAATTGCAGGCCGGCGGTGTCCAATTCGTCGACACTGCCCAGGTCCATCTCCACCTCTTGCGCCAGGGGAAACAGTTCCAGCAACAGGTCCCGGCGCTCGGTCGCGGTGTAGATGGTCAGCGGTCCCTCGAGGACCAGGATCCGACGCAGGCAGGGCATGGTATGTGGCATGACAATCTCCTTTCCAGGACGTCCTAGACGGCTACGGCATGATCAATCTGGATACGGCACTGAGCATCTGGGCCGGCTGGAATGGCTTGACCATCCAGGCCTTCGCGCCGATGGCCTGGCCCTGCTGTTTCATCGACTCCGATGCCTCGGTGGTGAGCATGATCACTGGCGTGAATTTGTAGGCCGGCAGTTGCTTGGCAGCCTTGACGAAGCTGAGGCCGTCCATGTTCGGCATATTCAAGTCGCTGACGATCAGGTGGATCTTGCGACCGTCGAGCTTGCTCAAGGCATCCCTGCCGTCGCAGCCCTCGATCACGTCGTAACCGGCGCCCTTGAGGGTGATGCTGACCACCTGGCGAATGGACGCGGAGTCATCGACGATCAGAATGGTTTTGTTCATGGGGGATACTCCCTAGAAAAAGGTGATGTCGGATGAAGCACTGCCAGCCAGGGACTTGCCGTGATGAATCGCGTGTTGCTCTGGCATGGTGTAGGTACTGGCCAGTTGCTCGAGCCAATCATGGGCGGCAATCGGTGGCGGCGTAGCGCCGGCCTGGCTGAGTTGTTCACGTTCGCTCAGTTGATCACGCAACTTGCCGAGGTCATTGTTGACCAGGCTGAGCATCTGGCTGACCCGGTCCTGGAACTGCAGGGCCACCAGCACGCCGGCGATCTCGCTCGCGACGTTTTCGCTCTGCTGCTGCAGGGTGCTGCTGGTGTCGACGATGGCCTGGGCGTTGTGCCGAAAATGCTCAATGACCTGGGATACCAACTGCTCGGAGTGGGCCAGGGTTTGCGAGTCCTGCTGTGCCTGATGCCGGGACAACTCGACGGTCCTGGCGATCGCGGCATTGACGGTGTTGACCGTTTCACTGATTTTCAGACCGGTTTCGCCGGACAGGCTGGACAGCTTGCGAACTTCGTCCGCCACCACCGCGAAACCGCGACCGGCGTCACCGGCACGGGCCGCTTCGATGGCCGCGTTGAGCGCCAGCAGATTGGTCTGGCGGGCGATGTCACCGACAAACTTGGCCATCTCCTGCAACTGCGAGGTGAAGTCGGACAGCATCAAGACTTCCTTGAGCTCCGACTCTTTGCGCAGGAGGGCGCTGCGCAGCGCGAGCATGATCGCGTCCAGGTCGCGCTGACCGATCTCGAGGATCTCCACCA
Organism: Pseudomonas sp. MWU13-2105; assembly: GCF_023242315.1. Lineage (GTDB taxonomy): Bacteria > Pseudomonadota > Gammaproteobacteria > Pseudomonadales > Pseudomonadaceae > Aquipseudomonas. The sequence goes on along the minus strand of NZ_JALLIY010000020.1, from coordinate 75,911 downwards.
ACCTGGCCCCGGAAGTCTGCCCGGCGTCGCTGGAAGCCGAAGCACTGATATCGCCCGATAAGGTGGCGAAACGATTGCTGAGCTTGAGAATCGACTCTTCACTGAGGCTGCGGGCCGCGTCGATCTGGCGACACCAGATAGGCAGAACCTGGGTGCAGACTTCGCCCAAGCCCTCATCCGGCGACGCCGCCACTGGCCTGCGCAACTGCTCAAGTGCCTGTTCCTGCTGGCGTTGCCCGGCGTTCAGGGCACGCAAGGCAACAGAGCCCATCAACAGCGAGCCCAACAGCACGGCGGCACAGCTGCCCATGGCCAGACCGTTCAGGCCCATGCCGAGCAGGATCGCCAGGCAACCGAGCGCACCGCTCAAGACCACGGGTAGCAGAGTCAGATTCACAGGGGAAGATAGCGTCTGTCCTTTCACCTTCGTCTCTCCAGATCAGGGCGGGTCAGAAAAACCAGGACAGCGGCCATGCAGCAGGCAACAGCAGTGTTCTGGTATTTCCGTCGGTCTGGAGAAAGAGTGGCTCAACGACATCAACGCAACTATCGGAGCATCCCTATTTGCAACTAGGATTTGCGGGACGGTGATTAGGAAAATCCCTACAAACGCCATCCGTCCAAAGCACCTCGAGATTGTTGAAGCCCCAGTTTTTTTCCAACTCCAGGCCGACGATCGCGTCCTGCCCGCTGGCCAGATCCACCAGCTCCTGGGCCACCGGCATATCGCGCGATATCGAGTAGAAAACCTTGACCATGGGGATCAGCAAGGAGCCGGCGTTCTGCTCCATGACGATGGCCAGGCGCTCGCTGCGCAGGCGCACCAGCGCTCCCACCGGATAGATCCCGACGCATCTGACAAAGGCATAGAGCACCTTCTGATCGAAGTGCCCCTCCCACAAAGCCATGCGATGAATCGACTCCGCCGCCCCCCAGTGACGGCGGTAGGGACGATCCGAGGTAATCGCGTCGTAGACATCGCAGACCGCGGCCATCCGCGCGAACAGGCTGATCTGGGTGCCACGCAGCTTGTGGGGGTAACCGCTACCGTCGATTTTCTCGTGGTGATGCAGGCAAACGTCCAGCACCCGTAAGCTGAAGTGACGGCCGTCAAGCAAATGTGTCCCGGCCTCAGGGTGTGAACAGATCGTCTCGAACTCGCTGTCAGTCAACGCCGATGGCTTGTTGAGGATGGCCTCCGGTACGGCCATCTTGCCGATGTCGTGGAGCAGGCCGGCGAGCCCGGCATCCTGTACCAGCGGCGGCGGCAGGCCCAACTGGCGGGCCAGGCCGATCATCAAGCCACAGACCGCCACCGAATGCATGTAGGTGTATTCGTCGGCGGACTTGAGTCGGGCCAGATTGATCAAGGCGTCCGGATGGCGCATCAATGAGTCGGAGATCTCGCGCACCATATCGGCCATGTGATCCATCTGGATGACCCTGCCCATGCGCAGATCGCCAAACATCTCCATGACCGCGGCCTTGGACCTGGAACAGACATTCGCGGCCCGCAGCAGCTCGTCGCTCATCGCTACCCGGGCGCGCTCGGGCTTGGGCGCGCGCGGGAGGACCGATACTATTGGTACAACAGGAGTAACAGCAGGCCCTTCGCAAAGGGGCTCATCCTGCGCTACCAGCGGCGTGTCGATTCCCTTGGCAGGGTCAATCCATACATGGGTAATGGAGGAGTCGCGGACTTTCGCCAGGGTCGGCTCATCCTCAAGCAGAAAGCTCCTTTTCCAGAACGGATGATCGATCCAGGGACCGCACAGCTCCTGGATATACATGCCAACGCTCAGGTCCGCCACGAAGACTTTTTTCAGCACGATCGAGCTCCTTTTCAGGTAGCGACAAGCCCTCGCTGAATGTTCCGCAGCGCTCTTGTCTATCGAACCGGCAAGCGGTGGAACATGACGGGCATGAAAAAATATCGCCGCATGCGCGCGATCGCGCCATCGGAGCATCCCTATTTCAGGGTAGGGAAGATGGGGAACGGGGTAGGAAAATCCCTAAGCTAGTCTTCGACACCGAGCTGATTCAGTACTCTGCCGCTCAATGCAATGCTTGTACAAGGTTCAGTTCTATCCTGATTCTGTCGCCAGAAGGCAGACAAACCACCGATTGACAAACTCTCTAGCCTCGCCCCTCCAAGCCGACCGTCCCATATTGAGATCACGCCCGTTCAAAACTTACGTTCGTGCCAGACGACTGCATGCCAGCAGGTAAGCGTGCGCCCTTTACGACTTGAGAACCGCTCAACGTGCCATTTTTCGGGCAAAAAAAATCCGGAAATCCTCACTCTCGTGGGCTTTCCGGATTTTCTTCTACAACAAATATGGTGGGTCGTGTGGGATTCGAACCTACGACCAATTGGTTAAAAGCCAACTGCTCTACCAACTGAGCTAACGACCCGCTGTGTGGTGGTGCGTATAATACTGATTTATAACGGGAATTCAACACCTTAAATGAAAAAAATCAAAAATAACGTGTCGGATCACTGATTCCGGCTGCTGCGAAGCCTTCAGCACGTAGCCGGCAGCTGTCACATTTCCCACATGCAAAGCCGTTAGCATCCGCTTGATAGCAGGACACGGTCAGCGAATAGTCGACCCCGAGCTTGATTCCGGCCTGGACGATATCGCCCTTGCTGAGGTTCTGCAGCGGGGCCTGGATCCGGAAACCATTGCCCTCGACGCCGGCCTTGGTCGCGAGGTTAGCCAGGGTTTCAAAGGCCTCGATGAACTCGGGACGGCAATCCGGATAACCGGAATAGTCCACCGCGTTGACCCCGATAAAGATATCCCGGGCACCGAGCACTTCAGCCCAGCCCAGGGCCAGCGACAGGAACACGGTGTTGCGGGCCGGCACGTAGGTCACCGGGATCCCTTCACTCGGCGCTTCGGGCACGTCAATGCGGCTGTCGGTCAGAGCCGAGCCACCGATGCCATTGAGGTTCAGGCCGATCACCTTGTGCTCGATAACCCCGAGATCACGTGCGACCCGCTCGGCCGCCTGCAACTCGGCACGGTGACGCTGGCCGTAGTCGAAGCTCATGGTGTAGCAGCTATAGCCCTGGGCGCGCGCCATGGCCACCACAGTGGCCGAGTCCAGGCCACCGGAGAGAAGGATTACCGCTTTCTTGTCAGTACTTGCTTGGCTGGTCATATCAGCGCCCCGGCTCGTCATTCCATAGATATTTATGCAACTGCAGCTGCAGGCGCACCGGCAGGTTGTCCGCGACGATCCAGTCGGCCAGCTCACGGGCCGGCAGATCGTGGTGACTCGGCGAGAACAGCACTTCGCCGGCACGCTTTTCCAGACCGTACTGGATCAGCTTGGACACCGCCCAGTCATAGTCCTCCCGCGAACAGATCACAAACTTGACCTGGTCGTTGGGCGTCAGCAGCTGGATATTTTCGTAGCGGTTGCGGTGCGATTCCTTCGAGCCCGGCGTCTTCAGGTCGAGCACGCGACTGACCCGGGTGTCGACCGCCGAGATATCCAGCGCCCCGCTGGTTTCCAGGGACACGCTGTAACCGGCGTCACAGAGCTGCTTGAGCAAGGGAATAGCATTGGGCTGGGCCAGCGGTTCGCCGCCGGTCACGCAGACATAACGCGGACGGTAACCAGCCACCTGCTCCAGCAGGCTTTCCAGGGTCATGAGGGTCCCGCCGCTGAAGGCATAGGCACTGTCGCAGTACTGGCAGCGCAGCGGGCAGCCGGTCAGGCGGACAAAAACGGTGGGCAGCCCAGCCGTCCGCGTTTCACCCTGCAACGAGTAAAAAACTTCGGTAATTCTCAATGTGTCTTGCATAGTCGCCACGGGCGTAACAGCTAAACAGGCCGTCCGCCTCAGTCAGGCACCGCCATGAACCTGCAATCGCATAGTCCAGGACAGCGTGTTTCATAAAAATGGGGGTGAATTCTAACGAAAAAACCCGCGGCAAGCGCGGGTTTCTTCAAACGGGCCATTGGCCGTCACATACGCTGCAGATCGCGCTGCGCCAACTGCGCGGCGGAAGTGCCCGGATATTGGGAAACCACCTGCTGCAGAATGCCCTTGACCTTGTCGGTATGGCCCAGGCGACGCTCGACATCCGCCAGCTTGTACAGAGAGTCCGGCACCTTGGCATGCTTGGGATACAGCTGGCTGACCTTGGCAAACGCCTGGCCGGCACCTTGCAGGTCACCCTTGGCCAGGTTCACTTCGCCCAACCAGTACTGCGCGTTGCCGGCGTACTGGCTATTCGGGTACTTGCGCAGGAAAGCGCTGAACGCCTGGCTGGCCTTGTCGAAGTCCTTGGCCTTGATCAGGTCGAAGGCGGCATCGTAGTAGAGCTTTTCCTTGGCCGGATCACCCGGCTCGCTGCTGGCCGCGGGGGTCTGGGCAGCGGGTGCAGCACCGGCGGCGGCATTGACATTGCCACCGGTCGAAGAATTATCAGGAGCCGCAGCCGCCGGAGCGCCGCCACTGCCTATGCGCCGATCAAGATCCTGGTATCGCTCCAGGTTTTCCTGCTTCATGCGCGCAATATCGTTTTGCAGAACTTCGATCACGCCTTGTTGCTGCGCGAGTTGCTCCTGCATGCGTTGCAATTGATTGAACAGCTCGCCCTGTGCCGAGACAGGGGTCGAAACCCCTCCCCCGGCATAGGCGCCGTTCGTACCGTAACCCGCGGGCGGATAACTCCCACCGTTACCGGAGTTGTCATCGACCACAGGAACCGCAGCCCACGCCGCAAGCGGCATGAAGCTGAGAGCCAGAACAGTTACAGCACGACGGCACGTTCGCATGACGAATTACTTACGCAGTTCGACGCGACGGTTTTGAGCCCAGGACTGCTCGTCGTGGCCAGTAGCAACTGGACGCTCTTTACCGTAGGAAACCAGCTCCAGCTGACCTGGGGCAACACCTTGCAGTACCAGGTAGCGTTGAACGGCTTTCGCACGACGCTCGCCCAGTGCCATGTTGTACTCGCGAGTACCACGTTCGTCGGTGTTACCTTCCAGAACGACTTTGGCGCCGTTAGCTTTCAGGTCCTTGGCGTGAACGTCCAGGGAGCGCATGGCTTCTGGCTTCAGGTCCGAGCTGTCGTATTCGAAGTAGAAAGTGGTGATAGCGCGCAGAGCAGCTTCTTCGCTCAGGGAGCCGTCGACTGCACCAGTGTTAGCGCCGTAACCAGCGTTTGGGTCTACAGCGCCTTGACCGGCATTGTCGCCGCCTTTGGACGAGCAACCTACAGCTACAGCCATGGCCAGAGCCAGCGCAGCAAATTTACCAAACTTCAGCATTTCCATCGTAAAACTCCTAATGAACCCCAGTGTGTTAAGCAAAATCTTTGTAGCGCCGCGTCAGTTCAGGTAAGGGGACCAGGAAGGTTCTCTGACTTCGCCTTGAGCGGTAGGAAGCGGGAGCCTTACGCGTCCATTGATGGACACGAGCATCAAGACTCCCCGGCCCTGCTGGGCGGTGGCGTAGATTACCATGGTGCCGTTGGGTGCGACAGTGGCTGACTCATCAAGGTTGGTGTCTGTCAGTATTTTTACTGTCCCACGTTGCAAATCCTGAGCCGCCACACGGAAATTGGTGAAGCCGTCCTGGCGGTGAATCATCACCAGGGTCTTCTCATCCGCCGACAGTTTCGGGTTGGCGTTGTAGTTACCGATGAAGGTCACGCGCTCCGCACCGCCGCCATTGACGTTGGTCTTGTAGATCTGTGGCTTGCCGCCGCGATCGGAAGTGAAATAGAGGGTCGAGCCATCCTTGCCCCAGAACGGTTCGGTGTTGATGCCCGGACCGCTGGTGACGCGATTCATCTGGCGCGAGGCCATGTTCATCACGTAGATATCCGGGTTACCGTCCTTGGACAGCACGAACGCCAGGCGGCTACCGTCCGGCGACCAGGCCGGCGCACCGTTGAGGCCTTCGAAGTTGGTGATCTGCTCACGGCGACCGGTGTCGATATGCTGGACGAAGATGCGCGGACGCTTCTGCTCGAACGACACATAGGCGATACGCTTGCCATCCGGGGCGAAACGCGGCGACAGGATCGGCTCGCGCGATTGCAGCAGGGTCACCGCGCGGGCGCCGTCATAGTCCGAACGTTGCAGGGTGTAACGGGTGTTGTTCACCGAGAAACGCTCAGCCGTGACATAGAGCATGCGTGTGGAGAACGCGCCCTTGATGCCGGTGAGTTTTTCAAACGACTGGTCGGAGATGTAGTGCGACATGTCGCGCAACTGATCGACCGTGCCCGAGACGCTGCCGGTCAGCACCTGCTGCTCGGTGGAAACGTTGAACAGCGCGTACTGCACCTGCAGGCGACCACCCGAAGGAACGATGCTGCCGACCATGATGTACTGGGCGCCCAGGGCCTTCCAGTCACGGTAGATGACTTCGCTGGCCTGGGTCGGCAGGCTGATCATGTTCTGTTTCGGAATCGGCGAGTAGTAACCGGAGTTACGCAGGTCGTCGCCGATGATCTGGGCCATGTCGTCCGGCAGGACGCTACCGCCCTGCCAGCCGAACGGAACGACCGCGATGGGCGTGGCCCGATCGCTGCCGCTGGTGACCAGAATGTTCTTTTCATCCGCCATCGCCATCCCTGCCAGGCAGCAGATCACGACAAGCATTGTTCGAAGAAGGTTTCTCACAAGGCTAGATCCTCAGGTGTGAATGTCATCTTGAAGGAACGATAGGGCGCAAAGTCGCTCGGTTTCATTCCCTGCATTTCCGTCAAACGACCAATATTCTTGACCGCCGCTACCGCCGAGGCGTCAAACGGGCCGTCGCCACTGGACTTGGCCACCGAAACCGTGGTCACGGTACCGTCCGGCAACATGCCGATTTGCAGCACCACCGTCATGCCTTTACGCGCCGAAGGGGGACGCGCCCAACCTTCCGCTGCCCGGGAACGAATCAGATCATCGAAACTGCCCGCCGTTTCATCACCCTGCTCATCGGCCAGGGCTTGTTGGCGTTGCGGCGTATCGGAAAGCAAGTCTGCCAGGGCCTGGGCCTTTTTATCTTCGGCAGCTTTACGCGCCGCATCCTGCGATTTCTTCTTCGCAGCATCGGCAGCGGCTTTCTTCTTCGCATCCTCGGCGATTTTCTTCTTCGCCTCGTCAGCTTCGGATTTCTTCTTCGCGTCTTCGGCGGCTTTCTTCTTGGCGTCCTCGACGATTTTCTTCTTCGCTTCTTCAGCGGCCTTCTTGGCCTCTTCTTCAGCGGCCTTCTTGGCTTCGTCGTCGGCTTTCTTCTTGGCTATATCGGCCAATTCCTTTTTCGCTTCGGCAGCCTTCTTCGCGTCGTCGGCTTTCTTGGCCTCATCAGCCTTCTTCGCCTCGTCCGCTTTCTTGGCTTCCTCGGACTTTTTCGCTTCGTCGGCCTTTTGAGCCGCTTCCTCTTTCTTTTGTTCCGCAGCCTTTATCGCTTCCTGCTCGACCTTCTTCTGCTCCATCTGTTCGACTTCGGTCTGGCGCGCGGCGGATTTCTTCGCCTCACCCGCAATCTTCTGATTGGTCTGGGTGGTCGCCTGACTTTTCGATTTCAGCTGATACAGGGTCGCCTGGACAATCGGCTTGGCCTCCGGCAGCTCCGGGGTCATGGCAAAGCTGACGAACAGCATGCCAAAGATCAGGAGATGCAGGCCAATCGCCCAGACGCTGGGCCAGAAGTAGCTTTCCGAAGCGGACGGCTCTCGCTGTTGGTGCATCAGGGGGCCTCGGTAATCAAGCCAACATTACCGACGCCGGCCTTCTGCAGACCGCCCATGGCACCCATGACGGAGCCATAGTCGACGGTCTTGTCACCGCGAATGAACACCTGGGTACGCTTGCCGCTGTCGGTACCGGCACGAATGATCTTGGTCACCGCGTCGGTCATCTGCGGCAGGGTCATGGCCCTGTCCTGCTGCTTTTCGGTGTCGACTTCGCTGCCAAGGTTCCAGTAGTAGGTCTTGTCAGCCTTGATCGAAATGGTCAGGACCTGGGTGTTGTTGTCCTGCGGCAAGGCTTCGCTGGAAACCTTGGGCAGATCAACCTTCACGCCCTGATTGAGCATCGGCGCGGTCACCATGAAGATAACCAGCAGCACCAACATCACGTCGATGTAGGGCACCACGTTCATCTCGGCGACCGGCTTGCGTTTGTGGCGAACTCGGGCCATGGGGATTTACCTGCTCACTCTTCGCTGGTGTGCACTTTACGGTGCAGGATCGCCTGGAACTCATCGGCGAAGGTGTAGTAACGACTGATCAGGGTCTCGCCACGGGCCGCGAAGCGGTTGTAGGCGATAACCGCCGGAATTGCCGCGAACAGGCCGATGGCGGTGGCCACCAGTGCTTCGGAAATCCCCGGGGCCACGGTGGCCAGGGTCGCCTGCTGGGCAGTGGCCAGGCCACGGAAGGAGTTCATGATCCCCCAGACGGTACCGAACAGGCCGATATACGGGCTGACCGAACCCACCGTCGCGAGGAACGGCAGGCTCTGCTCGAGCTTTTCTTCTTCGCGGGAGATGGCCACGCGCATGGCACGGGATACACCCTCCATGACCGCTTCCGGGTCGACGCCCGGTTGCTGGCGCAGGCGGGAGAACTCCTTGAAGCCGGCACGGAAGATCTGCTCCACGCCCGAGTCCGGATCCGGGTTGCTGCCGGCCTGACGGTAGAGCTTGGACAGGTCGATGCCCGACCAGAAGCGCTCTTCGAAGCTCTCCAGGGCGCGGCGACCGGCGCGCAGCAGGTTGCTGCGCTGAAAAATCATGATCCACGAGGTGACCGAGGCGGCCACCAGGATCAGCATGACCAATTGCACCACGATGCTGGCATTGCTGACCAAGCTCCACATGGAGGAATGGTCGACGACGTTAGCTTCCACGCTTTATCTCCTGCTCTAAGTGAGTACCCGCGCCGCTTGTGTCGGCAAAGGCCGAACGCAAGGCTTCTGGAATGGCCCGGGGTTTTAAACTATCGGCGCGCACACAGGCCACCAGGAACCGCCCTTCACAGAGCAGCGTTTCATCATCAGCCCGCCGGACCTGCTGCTTGAAGCGCAGGCTCGCACGGTTCAGCTCAATCACCTCGGCGCTGACCAGGAGTTCGTCGTCCAACCGCGCCGGCACGTGGTAACGCGCTTCGCTGGAATGCACGACGAACAACAGGTTCTCCCCTGCCAGCGACGATTGGGCAAAGCCCAATTCCCGTAGCCGCTCGGTTCGAGCCCGCTCCATGAACTTAAGGTAATTGACGTAATACACGATGCCGCCGGCATCGGTGTCCTCGTAATAAACGCGACAGCGATGTGCGAACGACTGAACCCCGTTTTGCGCGCGCATACTCTAGTGCTTACTCCTCAGGTTGCCAATCCGGCCAGGCAACTGTTTTTCATCCTTCGACGACTTTTTGCATGAAGATTCGTGACACGTGCCCTTCGGACAACGCAAACCGCGAATAAATCAGCCCCAATCCTGCTTTTACTCGTCCAGTGCATCGAGAAACTCGTCTACCACGGGCATTTCACCCAAGCGTGACGGAATATTCAAACCAAAGTGCAAATAGGCGTGCCGGGTCACCACCCGTCCCCGCGGGGTGCGCATGATGTAGCCCTGCTGGATCAGATAAGGTTCGAGCACGTCCTCGATGGTGTGTCGCTCCTCGCTGATCGCCGCCGCCAGGCTGTCCACGCCCACCGGGCCACCGTCGAACTTCTCGATCATGGTCAACAGCAGGCGCCGGTCCTGGTGATCGAAACCGTGTTCGTCGACATCCAGCAGGTTCAGCGCCAGGTCCGCCACGGCCTTGGTGATATGGCCCTTGGCCCGGACTTCGGCGAAATCACGCACCCGACGCAACAGCCGGTTGGCGATCCGCGGCGTGCCCCGGGCCCGGCGGGCGATCTCGAACGCGCCTTCAGGGTCCAGCGGCAGGCCAAGAATCCCCGCCGAACGGGTGACGATGGTCGCCAGGTCCGCGGTGCTGTAGAACTCAAGACGCTGGACGATACCGAAGCGGTCACGCAACGGGTTGGTCAACATACCCGCGCGGGTAGTGGCGCCGACCAGGGTGAAAGGCGGCAGGTCGAGCTTGATCGAGCGTGCCGCCGGCCCTTCGCCGATCATGATATCGAGCTGGAAGTCCTCCATCGCCGGGTACAGGACTTCTTCGACCACGGGCGACAAGCGGTGGATTTCATCGATAAAGAGCACATCGTGGGGCTCGAGATTGGTCAGCAGCGCCGCCAAGTCTCCGGCCCGCTCCAGCACCGGCCCCGAGGTGCTCTTGATCGACACACCCATTTCCTGGGCAATGATATTGGCCAGGGTGGTCTTGCCCAGGCCCGGCGGGCCGAAGATCAGGGTGTGATCAAGGGACTCGCCGCGCCCGCGCGCCGCCTGGATAAACAGCTCCATCTGCTCCTTGACCGTCGGCTGGCCGATATACTCGGCCAGGCTCAACGGCCGGATCGCGCGATCCTGGACTTCCTCGCGGTCACGCCCGCCGGAAGCGGTTATCAAACGATCGGCTTCAATCACTTAGATCATTCCCTTCAGGGCGCGACGAATCATGTCTTCGCTGCTCAGGCCTTTGTCTTTGATCGCCGACACCGCCTTGCTCGCTTCCTGGGGCTTGTAGCCCAGGGAAATCAGCGCACTGACCGCATCGCTTTCAGCGCTGGCCAGCGGCTGCGCGGGCGCGCCGTCCGGCTGATTGGGCACCAGGGCAAACATGCTCGGCACGGTCTCCCAGGCCTTGAAACGGTCCTTGAGTTCGACCAGCAGGCGCTCGGCGGTCTTCTTGCCGACACCGGGTACCCGCACCAGCGCCGAGGTGTCCTGGGCCTGCACGCAACGCACCAGCTCATCGACCTCCAGGCTCGACATCAGCGCCAGGGCCAGCTTCGGCCCGACGCCATTGAGGCGGATCAACTCGCGGAAAAAGTCGCGCTCGCGCTTGCCGACGAAGCCATAGAGTAACTGCGCATCCTCGCGCACGACCAAATGCGTGTGCAGGGTCAGCGGCTCGCCGACCGACGGCAGGCGGTAAAGCGTGGTCATCGGCACTTCCAGCTCATAGCCGAGGCCATTCACATCAAGGATGAGGTGCGGCGGCTGCTTTTCTGCCAGGGTGCCGCGCAAACGTCCAATCACGTATCAGATCCTTATTTCTGGCCAGACCGTTGGCTGACGACTCGGAACGATAACGCACTACCTTATCCGGCGTGACGCTATCGGCAAGCAAAATTGTTTGAGGCGATGATGCTATCAGAGACGCAGGCGACCGCCACGGCTACGTGCAGCGCCCAAGCCATGGGGCAAGAGACTGGAGCGGGTATGGGCATGGCACAGGGCGATCGCCAGGGCATCCGAGGCATCGATCTGCGGCTTGGTGGTGAGCTTGAGCAAGTGCATGACCATCATCATCACCTGCTCCTTGTTGGCGCCGCCCGTGCCGGCCACAGCCTGCTTGACCTGGGTCGCGGTGTACTCGGCGATCTCGAGGTTTTCCTCGGCTCCGGCGACGATGGCCGCGCCCCGCGCCTGGCCGAGCTTGAGCGCCGAGTCGGCGTTCTTTGCCATGAACACCTTTTCGATGCCCATGGTCACCGGGCCATAGGTCTGGATCACCTCGCGGACACTGCGGTAGACGATCTGCAAACGCTCATGCAGTTCGCCACTGCCGGTGCGGATACAACCCGAGGCGACATACACGCAGCCACGCCCGGTATCGCGCACCACACCATAACCGGTGATGCGCGAACCGGGGTCGATACCAAGAATTAAAGTCATAGCGCCTGCGTTTGGGTCAGCCGAGCTGTTCGGCCACCGATTCGGGAATATCGGCATTGGAGTAGACGTTCTGCACGTCGTCCAGGTCCTCGAGCATATCGATCAGCTTGAGGACCTTTTCCGCGCCCTCCAGATCGAGTTCGGCGCTGGTGGTCGGCAACATGACGATTTCCGCGTCCGCCGCCTTGAATCCCGCCGCATCCAGGGCATTACGCACCGTATAGAAGCCGGCAAACGAGGTGAACACGTCCATGGAACCGTCTTCGTGGCTCACCACGTCATCGGCGTCGGCATCCATCGCCGCTTCCATCAGCGCGTCTTCATCGATACCCGGGGCGAAGGACAACTGCCCCTTGCGTTCGAACAGGTAGGCCACGGAACCGTCGGTGCCGAGGTTGCCGCCGCATTTGCTGAACGCGTGGCGCACCGCCGCCGCGGTACGGTTGCGGTTGTCGGTCATGCATTCGACCATCACCGCCACGCCGCCGGGGCCGTAGCCTTCGTAGCTGAGCTCGACCATATCGTCGGTGTCGGCCGCACCGGCACCGCGGGCCACCGCGCGATCGATGATATCGCGGCTCATGTTCGCGCCGAGGGCCTTGTCCAACGCCAGGCGCAGACGTGGGTTGGAGCCCGGATCGCCACCGCCCTGACGAGCGGCAACGGTCAGCTCACGAATCCACTTGGTGAAGATCTTGCCCTTCTTGGCATCCTGACGTTCTTTGCGGTGCTTGATGTTCGCCCACTTGGAATGACCTGCCATAACTCGCTCCGAATTCTCTTTGTGCTCTTTGAAACGTTGCCCGCCCTGCCCCGTGGCAGCGGCCGGCAATAAAAAGTCTCGACCTTGAAAAAAGGCGCATCCAATGGATGCGCCCTCGGGTCCGGCTTACTCTGCCTTGGGGGTTTCGCGCAGGCGGATATGCAGCTCGCGCAGTGCCTTGGCGTCCACCAGCCCTGGCGCCTGGGTCATGACACAGGCCGCGCTCTGGGTTTTCGGGAACGCGATCACTTCGCGGATCGACTGGGCGCCGGTCATCAGCATCACCAGGCGATCGAGGCCGAAGGCCAGGCCGCCGTGGGGCGGAGCACCGTATTTCAGCGCATCGAGCAGGAAGCCGAACTTCTCTTCCTGTTCCGCTTCGCTGATCCCCAGCAGACGGAACACCGCCTGTTGCATTTCCTTGCGGTGGATACGGATCGAACCGCCACCCAGCTCGGTACCGTTCAGGACCATGTCGTAGGCGCGGGACAGGGCGGTGGCCGGGTTGGCCTCCAGCTCTTGCGGCGAGCACTTCGGCGCGGTGAACGGGTGGTGCAGGGCTGTGAAGCTGCTGTCTTCGTTTTCTTCGAACATCGGGAAGTCGACGACCCACATCGGCGCCCACTCGCAGGTCAGCAACTCGAGGTCATGACCGACCTTGATCCGCAGCGCGCCCAGGGCCTCGCTGACGATCTTGGCCTTGTCGGCACCAAAGAACACGATGTCGCCATCGACCGCGCCGACGCGATCGAGGATCACGTTGAGATTGGCCTCGGGGATGTTCTTGACGATCGGCGACTGCAGGCCTTCGACACCCTTGGCGCGTTCGTTGACCTTGATATAGGCCAGGCCCTTGGCCCCGTAGATGCCGACGAACTTGGTGTACTCGTCGATCTTGCTGCGCGGCATGCTCCCCGCGCCCGGGACGCGCAAGGCGGCCACGCGGCATTTCGGGTCGTTGGCCGGGCCGCTGAACACCTTGAATTCAACGTCCTTGAGCTGGTCGGCAACGTCCACCAGTTCCAGCGGGATACGCAGGTCCGGCTTGTCGGAACCGTAACGACGCATGGCCTCGTCCCAGGTCATGTGCGGGAACTCGCCGAATTCCAGACCCAGCACTTCCTTGAACAGGTTGCGGATCATGCCTTCGGTCAGGCCCATGATGTCTTTTTCATCGAGGAAGCTGGTCTCGATGTCGATCTGGGTGAATTCCGGCTGGCGGTCGGCCCGCAGGTCTTCGTCGCGGAAACACTTGGCGATCTGGTAGTAACGGTCGAAGCCGGCCACCATCAGCAATTGCTTGAACAGCTGCGGCGATTGCGGCAAGGCGAAGAAGCTGCCGGCGTGGGTGCGGCTCGGCACCAGGTAGTCACGGGCGCCTTCGGGGGTCGCACGGGTCAGGATCGGCGTCTCGACGTCGAGGAAGCCGTTTTCGTCCAGGTAACGACGGATGCTGGCGGTCATGCGCGAACGCAGGCGCAGCTTCTCGAGCATTTCCGGACGACGCAGGTCGATAAAGCGATAGCGCAGGCGGGTTTCTTCGCCGACGTCGGAGTATTCGTTGAGCGGGAACGGCGGGGTTTCTGCTTCGTTCAGCACTTCCAGCTCATAGCCCAGCACTTCGATGGCGCCGGACGCCATGTTGGCGTTGCCGGCACCGGCCGGACGCAGGCGGACCTTGCCGGTGATCTTGACAACGTACTCGCTGCGCACGCGATCGGCGGCGGCGAAGGTGTCGGCGCGATCCGGGTCGAAGACTACCTGGGCCAGACCTTCGCGGTCACGGATATCGAGGAAAATCACCCCGCCATGGTCGCGACGACGGTGGACCCATCCGCAAAGGGTGACTTCCTGGCCTTCCAGGCTCTCGTTCAGTTGGCCGCAATAATGGCTGCGCATCATGGTCGTGGTTCGCTTCTAGTCATTCGAATTCGGTGGAGGTCTTGTCTTTGCAACGCGACAAGCGCCCGCTCGTGTCGCTTATTTCAGTCGGCTTTATCGCCACCGGCCAGGTTTTTCTTGCTACCGGTCTTGAAATCCGTCTCGTACCAGCCGGTGCCGCTGAGGCGGAAGCCTGGCATGGAGAGCATTTTCTTCAATTGCGGGGCCTGGCAGGCCGGGCAGTCGACCAGCGGTGCATCACTGATCTTTTGAATGGCTTCCAACTGATGATCGCAGGAAGCACATTGGTAGTCGTACATGGGCATGGGGCGTCTCGGCAATCAGATAACGGCATCACTGCTGCCCGAGCCCGGGACGGGCCATGCAGCAAAGAGCGGGATTATATCCGTTAAATCGAGCCTTTGCAGCCGTGGACCGGTCGGCGCCCCAGGCCATGCCGTCCCGCCGATCCGCCGAGACGTCCGGGCAAGCCTAGAGGGCCCGGGACAAACCGCCCAACGTCAACAGATGAACGACACAAACCACGCGAATCAAGCCACTGAAATTTTTCACACCGCCATAACGCAGGTGAACCTCCATGTCCACATTGGACAGCAAGGCATTGACCGTACATTCATGGGTATTGGCAATATCGGCCAATACCTTCCAGTAAACCTCCTCCAGACGCAAGCAGGTGGCAAAACCATTCAAACGCACCGAGCGCGAAACTGGCTTCGCCAACCCAATATCGAAATCCAGTAACAGGGGATCCACCCGGGTCTTGCGTAAACAACCGGAACTCCCCACCTCATGCCCTACCCACTGAACCATTTTCATCGCACTCCGTCGCTGTACACCTTTGAATAAAGGCGCTCCTGGCAAACCTCCTGACATAAAACATTAAGTAAAAAACCCTATCCAGCAGACTGCACTACAGCCTCCGTAGGAAGAGTCCATTAATAAGGAAGAACAACGAAAAGCCCGGGGCCGGCCCTCGCGAAGACCTCACCATTGCGAAGGCCGCAGGTTCAGCGTCAGACGGCGCACAGCAAGAGACAACGTCTGCGCCAGTACAGGACGACTCCAGCAAGCGCCTACGGCTCGCAGCGCCGCGGCGACCACGGCTGATCCGCCACGACTACCGCCGGCAGGCGTCTGGCCCGCGGGCTGTGTCGGCGCCGGCCCTGCCCCGCCGCAAGTTCTCCGACAGCGGCCCGGCGTCGAAGTTTGAGAAGGCATGGGCTTTGCTGTTAAATAGAGACTGTGTCGCGGCTGTCGAATCTCTGACAGTGGCGCATAGGCGGATGCCCACACGTGCCCAACGCCTCACCTTTTTTCCAGAAGCGAACCGTGTGCCACCCGCTCTTCCTTGTGATCCGTCTTGAGTGAGTCAATCAAAATGTTGAAAATCGTCCACCTGCTAACGGGCGCTGTTGCCCTGCTGCTGTCCTTTATCCCCAGCCTGCGATCCGAAGCCCTGCCTTACCTGCAACAACCCGATGCGCTGTACCTGGCATTCTTCGGCTTGCTCAACCTGACCCTCGCGCCAGTCATTCCTTACTGGAACAAGGGCCCACGGCATCAACTGCAGATCCTGGTCAGCATCCTGCTGATCGTCGCCGTGGCACTGCAAATCCTCACCCTGCTCGCCCCCCTGACCCTGATCGGCGGCCAACCCGCCGTGCTTCCAAGCCTGCTGGCCGCCGTGCTTGCCGTATTGCTGCACCTGGCGGTGAGTTTCTACAAGAAATCTTCCCCGGCGGCGGCTTCCCACAGCTACGACATGAGCAATCGCGATACCGGCACCGTGAAGTGGTTCAACACCTCCAAGGGTTTCGGCTTTATCTCGCGGGATTCCGGCGATGATATTTTCGTGCACTTCCGCGCCATCCGTGGCGAAGGTCACCGCGTCCTGGTCGAAGGCCAGCGCGTGGAGTTCTCGGTGATGAACCGCGACAAGGGCCTGCAAGCCGAAGACGTGATCGCAGCCCTGCCGCGTCGCTGATTGGCCACAAAAAACGCGAGCCAGCCTGGCTGCCTCGCGTTTTTTTATGCCTGCAAATTGTCTTTAATAATGCGGCGGCGGTGCTTCTTCCTCGAAGGAATCGAACTGCCCCATCATTTCCTCATGGCGCTTGAGCAACGCGGCCATCTGCAGCTGCAGGCGCTCGACCACCCGCTGCTGCTCCACCAGCACATCATTGAGCGCCTGAATGGTGTCATCCTGAAACGCCTGGCGACTTTCCAGCTCGGTCACGCGATCTTCAAGCTTCATACGCCCGCCTGCACAAAACGTGGGTCATGCTGGAACGCCACGCGCAACCGCTCACGAATCACCGCCACTTCCTCATCGGTATAAGGCCTGGCCGGGTGTTTGCCCCAGACCGGTGCTGGCCAGGCCGCATCATCGCGCCGCCGGACGATCACATGCATGTGCAACTGACTGACTACATTGCCCAAGGCGGCGACATTCATCTTGTCCGCCCTGAAGGCCTGCTGGAGCAACTGCGCCAGCTCCGTGGTTTCAGCCCACAACAGCTGCTGATCGGCCACCGCCAGCTGGAACACTTCACTGATATCCGCACGCCGTGGCACCAGGATGAACCAGGGATAGCTGGCATCATTGGACAGCAGCACGCGGCACAACGGCAGGTCGCCCATCGGCAAGGTGTCTTGTTGAAGGCGCGAATCGAGAACGAACACCGTAAATACTCCTGCGTGACGGGTAGGTTTGCGCCCGGCAAAAGCCCGGCGCCAGGCCATCAGGATACCCGTGATCGGCTGCCGGTTCACGGGCCGCGCGAGCGCCGACCGCAAATGCGCGAATATGGAGCGCGTGACGCGCCAGAATGGAACAAGCGCCACCTTTCCATCAATACAAAGACCACAAAATTACACATCGACAATAAAAAACCCATGCAGCCACAAAAATGTCACCTTTTTCTGAAATCCTTGACCTACATCATCGACGGCGACAGCTGGCCCAAGGGATAAGAGAAGACGCCTTGCCAGTGCCGATGCCCGCCCCGAGACTGTCGATCAGCTTTTTGCACCAAAACCGCACACTACGACTACTATCAGTGCACGCTTTATCCGTCGACTACCCAGTCGGAGTGTGGACCGGTAACGTTTTTCGCTTTCCATGGATTTTCAACGGATTAGCAGCACAAGGAAAAGCAGTACGTCAAGTGCCGACACCAACGCCAAGCACCCCAGGTTTCATAAGGGTTTCAGCGGAGGTGACGGCGCCGGGTAAATTTTTTCCCACGAATTTTTCACTTTGTGCATGCTTGTTGCATCGGTGAGTGAATAGTCGCGACAGAGGGTCGGCCCGGACGCTGAAGCCCCTGCGACATCGTAACAACGCAGCACAGTGCGCCCATGGAGAGTTCAGGGCTTGAACATAGACGATTTGTTTCTATGCTCATGCCTCTGAAAATAGCGCTGAAGTTGTACAGCCGCTGTATAAGGGCTGTGAATTTGCGACATGGAGCTAGCTTTTTGCGACAGGGTCGTAAAGAAGCCGCAAGGATAGGTGTGCAAGTATCGCCAAGTTTGTCAGCGTGATATAAGTTTGCGCCGACACAAAAAAGAAAGAGCCGCCCAGACAAAAATACAGGTGGGACGGCAGTACTCTTCCTAAACCAAAGGAGCAAATCACGATGCGCGTGATGAAGTGGAGCATGATCGCCCTGGCTGTTACCGCAGCAGGTTCGCAAGTGGCTATGGCCGACCCGTTCGTAACCTCTCAGGCTGATGCCAAGGGTTTCGTTGAAGGTGCTTCGGCTGGCGTTGTTCTGAAGAACTACTATTTCAACCGACACAAGCTGGCTCCGCAGAGTCATGACCAGAGAGACTGGACCCAAGGCTTCCTGGGCACATTCAGCTCCGGCTACACCCAAGGTACTGTTGGGGTAAAGGTTGAAGGCTTTGGCGATGCGGGCTACAAGCTGGACGGTGCTAACACCATGTCGGGCACTGGCAACATGAGCACCTCGAAAAACGGCGACGTCAACAACAGCTTCGGCAAAGCCGGTGCCGACGTTGCAGTTCGTGTTTCCAAAACCGAGCTGAAGTTCGGTGACTTCAGCCCAAGCACCGCACCTGTATTCGCCGTGGGCGGCAGCCGTCTGTTCCAACAGACCGCTCGTGGCTTCCAACTGCAAAGCAGCGAGATCAAAGACCTCGATCTGGAAGCAGGTCACTTCTACGCCGGTAGCAGCCAGGATAAAACCACTCTGCAAGGTGATCTCTGGACCCAATACGCTAACACCAAGGTCGAAAGCGCTGATTACCTGGGCGGTAAATACGGTATCAATGAGAACCTGACCGTATCCCTCTACGGCGCCAAGTTCCAAGATACCTGGAACCAGTACTACGCCAACACGAACTACACCCTTCCGTTGGCGAGCGATCAGTCCCTGAACTTCGACTTCAACTTCTATCGCACCACCGACACCGGTGCGGCGAAGGCAGGCAAGATCGACAACAACGCTTTCTCGATCGCAGCGGCCTATTCGTTCCTGAAGGCACACACCGTTACTCTGGCATTCCAGAAGATCAACGGCGACACACCATTCGACTACATCGGTGTGGGTGACAACAACCGTGGCGGCGACTCGATCTTCCTGGCGAACTCGATTCAGTACTCCGACTTCAACGGTCCTGGCGAGAAGTCCTGGCAGGCGCGCTACGACCTGAAAATGGCTGAATATGGTGTCCCAGGCCTGAGCTTCATGGCTCGTTATGTTCACGGTGATGGCATCGACGGTACCAAGATGGATGCTACCAGCCCTTACCGTGCCTATGGTTACGGCGAAGACGGTCACCACTTCGAAACCAACCTGGAAGCCAAGTACGTTGTCCAGTCTGGTCCTCTGAAAGATCTGTCTTTCCGTGCACGTCAAGCTTGGCACCGCGGCAACGCCGACCAGGCTGAAGGCAACATCAACGAGTTCCGCCTGATCACTTCGTACCCAATCACCATCCTGTAATCACCTGATTACTTGCTTGATGATGTGACACTCGTTTGAAGAAAGGCCCATCCTGGTGATGGGCCTTTTTTATTGCCCTGGTTATTGAGCCGGGCAACTTGATAGGTAGCTAATAAATAGCAAGCGTTATAGTTGCCCAGGCATCACTTTCCTTGACTGCAGGCGCAAAAAAAGGGCTTTCGCCCCTACCGCCAATCAGTTGAGTCAGTGTGATTTTGAAACTGCCGCGAAACCTGTGGGAGTCGGCTTGCCGGCGATAGCGCTGGTGCATGTAACATCGCTATCGCTGGCAAGCCCGGTTCCTACAGGGACCGGCGTGCTTTCGAAAGGGTAAACAACATCGTTGCCGCCCCTTGAACCCCTGATGCCCGGCCCAGCGGCCAGGCACCAGGACCCCGATTACTTCGCCGACTCTTGCGCAAACATCCGCACCACCTGCTGCGGAAATGGAATCTCGATCCCCTTCGCTTTCAGACGGTCGCGCACCTGCTCATTGAACAGGAAGGTGACATCGCCGAAGTCGGCGGTATTGACCCACACCCGCAAGGACATCGTGATCGAATGAGCCCCCAGAGCGGAGACAACCACCGCCGGCGCCGGATCGGCCAACACCCGGGGATCCTTGGCCATCTCCAGCAGCACCTCGCGGGCCTCCTGCAGATTCGCCTGGAAATCCACGCCGACATCGAACACCACCTTGCGGGTGGCCTGGCGGTTGGCGTTGGTGATGATGCCGTTCGACAGGTTACCGTTGGGCATGATCACCGTCTGGTTGTCGCCGGTACGCAGGATGGTGTGGAAAATCTGGATGCTGTCGACTGTCCCGGTCACCCCTTGCGCGGTGATCGTGTCGCCAATCCGAAACGGCCGGAACAACAGGATCAACACCCCACCGGCGAAATTCGCCAGGCTGCCCTGCAACGCCAGGCCGATGGCCAGGCCCGCCGCACCGATGGCCGCGACGAAGGAGGTGGTCTCCACACCGATCATCGAGGCCACGCTGACGATCAGCAGCACCTTGAGGATGATGTTCGCCAGGCTGCTGATAAACCCCTGCAGCGCCAGGTCGGCATTGCGCAACGCCAGCAACTTGCCCACGCGGTGGGTCAGGTTGTTGATCAACCACCAACCGATGCACAGGGTGACGATGGCCAGCAGCACACGGCTGCCGTATTGCATGATCATCGGAATCCAGGCCTCGGAGGCCTTGACCAACTGATCCACTTGCGCGTTCAAATCCATTGTTCTCTCCGGTTACCATGCGATGACCCGGCGAAACGATGATGGCCGCGCGATGCGGCGCACCGTTTCACCGTGGCTGGGCCCTCCGACGCCGATAACTCCCAGAGGTTCCCTGACAGACTAGATCAGTCGCGGAAATTGTTGAATTGCAGGGGTACGTCGAATTCCTTGGCCCGCAGGTTGGCGATGGCCTCCTGCAGGTCGTCGCGCTTCTTGCCGGTGACCCGCACCTGCTCGCCCTGGATGGCGGCCTGGACCTTGAGTTTGGCGTCCTTGATATGCGCGACGATTTTCTTCGCCGTATCCTTGTCGATACCTTCCTTGAAGGTCGCTTCCTGCTTCATCAGCTTGCCGGACGCATAGGCATCCTTGATTTCCAGGCACTTGACGTCGATCTTGCGCTTGACCAGGGACATGCGCAGGATCTCCAGCATCGCCTCGAGCTGGAACTCGGCTTCGGCCGTCAGGGTGATGGTCTGCTCCTTGTCCTTGAACTCGAAGGAGCCTTTGCCCTTGAGGTCATAACGACGATCCAGTTCCTTGACGGCGTTCTCGACGGCGTTGGTGACTTCGTGCTTGTCCAGTTCGGATACCACGTCGAACGACGGCATCGTATTTCTCCAAAATAAAATCGGCGCGGCTCAATACCGATGGAGCGCGCCCGGTTTGACGGTTAAAATCCGCGAGCATTATAGCGGTTCTTCCCACTCATTCACTTGTGAGTCACCCATGCCGAACCCGGATCTGAGCATTTTGCTGGTGAGTGATGAGAACCTGGCCAGCAGCACGCTGGGCAGCAGCCTCCAGCGCGCGGGTTATCAGGACATTCGTCAGGCCAATGACGGCATCCTGGCACTGGAGCAACTCGACCAGCGGGCCGCCGGCCTGCTGATCTGCGCGGGAAGCGCGGGTCTGGCGCTTGCCGCCAAGGTCCGGCAAAGGGACGAGATGAACGATCACTACACCTACGTGATCCTCATCAGCGAACAATCGCCGGCGATCCTGCTGGACGAGACCTCGGACAACGATATCGATGACCTCCTCGCCCCCGTCGATGTCGAGCGTCATCTACTGACCCGGGTGCTCGCCGCCGACCGCCTGTGCAACACCTTGCAGCGTCTGCGCCAGGAAAACCGTCTGCTGCGCCAGAACATCGCCAGCCTCGAACAGCGCAACCTGGTGGACTCCCTGACCGGCCTGGGCAATGCCCGCTACCTGCGTCAGAAGCTCAACGACAGCCTGCGCCAGGTCCAGGCCCGCGGCGGGGCGATCTGCTATCTGCTGATCGGGATCGAACAGGCCGAGTCGCTGCAACGCCAATATGGCAACGATCTCTACGATGAACTGCTGCAAGCCATCGCCCGCCGCCTGCAACAACTGGTGCGGCCACTGGATGTGCTGGCGCGCCTGGACGAACGGCATTTCGTCCTGATGACCTTGCCGGCCGACCTGCAGGAATGCGCCCCGAGCAGCTTCAAGCGCCTGCATGAAGGCCTGAACCTCAAGACTTTCATGACCAACGCCGGGCCCATCGAGCTCAAGGCCGGCATCAGCCTGATCGGCCTGGACAGCAAGTGCTTCCCGCTGGACCCGCAAACCCTGTTCGACGAGGCCGAGCGCCTGCTGCTCGAGTCCTATGCCGGCGGCGTGGTCAGCGCCAAACGTCTGCCGGCGCGCAGCTGATGAGTACCCACTGGCATGTACTGGGCGCCGGTAGCCTGGGCAGCCTGTGGGCCACCCGGTTGGCCAGGGCCGGCCTGCCGGTCACATTGATTCTGCGCGATGCCGCGCGGCTGGCGGCGTACGAAGCGGCGGGCGGCCTGGTCCTGGTCGAACAGGGCCGCGAACAACGCTTCGCGCTTGCGGCCCAGACTCTCGATGCCGACACGCCCATCGAGCGTCTGCTGGTCGCGTGCAAGGCCTACGACGCCGAAGCCGCGGTGGCCCGCCTCGCCGCGCGCCTCACCGCCGGGGCCGATCTGATCCTGCTGCAAAACGGCCTCGGCAGCCAGGACGCTGTCGCGGCCCGGGCGCCGCACGCGCGTTGCCTGTTCGCCTCCAGCACCGAAGGTGCCTTTCGCGACGGCGACTGGCGGGTGGTGTTCGCCGGTCACGGTTTCACCTGGCTGGGCGACGTCGCTCATCCGCAACCACCGTACTGGCTCGATGACCTGACGCTGGCCGGCATTCCCCACGAATGGAACACCCAGATCCTCACCCGACTCTGGCGCAAGCTGGCGCTCAACTGCGCCATCAATCCGCTGACGGTGCTCTACGACTGCCGCAACGGTGGCTTGCTGGAACACCATTGTGAAGTCGCCACGCTCTGCGCCGAGCTGGCCGAACTGCTCGAATGCTGCGGCCAGCCAGCCGCCGCCAAGGACCTGCACAGTGAAGTACAGCGGGTAATCCAGGCCACGGCGGCGAACTACTCCTCCATGCACCAGGACGTCGCCCAGGGACGGCGCACCGAAATCGGCTACCTGCTGGGATATGCCTGCGCGGCGGCGGCACGCCATCACCGCAACCTGCCGCACCTGAGCCGCCTGTACAACCGGCTGGTAGCCCACCTGATGGCAAAGGGCCTGCCCAGCACCTGAGCGGGTAACCATAGATGCGGGAGCGGTGCTTGCCCGCGAAGCTTTTGGTGACCTCAAGGGCCTCTTCGCGGATAAATCCTGCTCCCACAGCTTTCAGCGGTCTCAAGGGCCTCTTCGCGGCGTTCCGGCGTTCCGGCGTTCCGGCGTTCCGGCGTTCCGGTAAATCCTGCTCCTACAGTTTGATACACTCAAGCAAGGCTCGGCGGTAGAACGCTGCCCGCCGCCATTCGCCTCTCGAAACAGGACAACCGATGCCTCTGCGCCAGCGCCTCGAAAACCTGCCGGTCGGCCAGAAACTCCTCGCCGCCCTGCTGGTCCTGCTGACCACCGTATTGCTGGTCGCCAACCTGACATTCATCAGCGCCGCCTACTGGATCTCCCAGGAGAGCATGGCGCCCCAGGCCTTGCAGACCATCGGTCGGCTGGTGTCGAGCCCGGATCTGATCAGCCAGGCCCTCGACTCGCCGCAAGCCGCCGAAGCCCTGCTCAAGGAACTCGACAGCTACTCGCCGCTGCGCGCCGCCGCCATCTATGACGGCCCGGGCAATCGCCTGGCGCAGTTGCAACATGGCGACCTGCTGAAACTGCCGGAACGCTTTCGCCACATCGAAGCCTGGCGCCTGACCGAGTTTCGCAGCAACCAGGTCGTCGAGATACCGCGCCCGGGCTCGGCACCCGGGCACCTGTTACTGGTGGCCAGCAGCGAACTGCCGGTGGCGTTCTATACCGGCACCCTGACCGCCAGCCTTGGCATCCTGACCTTCAGTATCCTGCTGTGGCTGATCATCGCCCGCCAGATCAAGCGCCTGATCACCCGGCCGATCCACGAACTCGAAGAGCTGTCGCGCCAGGTTACCCGGGAAGAGAACTACTCATTGCGGGCCTCGCGCGGCAACCACGACGAGATCGGCAGCCTGGCCGAAGCCTTCAACACCATGCTGTCGCGGATCGAGGCCCGGGAGCAGCAGCTCAAGCGCGCCCGCGACGACTCCCAGGCCGCCTACGACCAGGCCCAGGGGCTGGCCGAGGAAACCCGCCACACCAACCGCAAGCTGGAACTCGAAGTCCAGGTACGCAGCAAGATCGAGAAAAAGCTCACAGGCTTCCAGAACTACCTCAACAGCATCATCGACTCCATGCCCTCGGCCCTGATCGCCCTGGACGAACAGCTCTATGTCACCCAGTGGAACCAGGAGGCCAGCGCCCTGTCTGGCACGCCGCTGGACGAAGCGCTGAACCAGCCGATCTTCCTCGCCTTCGAACCGCTCAAGCCGTTCCTGCCGCAGCTCAAGGAGACCGTCGAGCAACACAGTGTGACGAAGATCGAGCGGGTGACCTGGATCAAGGACGACGAAGCCCGGCACTATGCCCTGACTTTCTACCCGTTGATGGGCGGGGCCGGACGCGGCGTGGTGATCCGCATCGACGATATCTCCCAGCGCCTGTCGCTGGAGGAAATGATGGTGCAGTCGGAGAAGATGCTCTCGGTCGGCGGTTTGGCGGCCGGCATGGCCCACGAAATCAACAACCCCCTGGGGGCGATCCTGCATAACGTGCAGAACATCCGCCGGCGCCTGTCCCCGGAGCTGCCGAAGAACCTCGAATACGCGCAACAGGCCGGTATCGACCTGGACACCGTCAACCGCTACCTGCAAAGCCGCGAGGTGCCGCAACTGCTCGATGGCATCCAGCAAGCCGGTGCGCGGGCGGCGAAGATCGTCACCCATATGCTCAGTTTCAGCCGACGCAGCAATCGCGAGATGGCCCCCTGCGACCTGCCGGCGCTGATCGATCAGGCGGTGGAGATCGCCGGCAACGACTTCGACCTGACCATCGGCTTCGACTTCAAGGGCCAGGCGATCATCCGTCAGTTCGACCCACAACTGGGACCGGTCCCGGGCACCGCCAACGAGTTGGAACAGGTGCTGCTGAACCTGCTGAAAAACGCCGCCCAGGCCATCCACCAGCGTGAGAACGACAGTGAACCGGGGCGCATTACCCTGCGCACCCGCTTGAATCCGCCCTGGGCCGAAATCCAGGTCGAGGACAACGGTGTCGGCATGCCGGAGCACATTCGCAAACGTACCTTCGAACCATTTTTCACCACCAAGGAAATCGGCCAGGGCACCGGACTGGGCCTGTCGGTGTCCTACTTCATCATCACCAATAACCATAAAGGCCAGATGGAAGTGCAATCGGCGCCGGGGGCAGGTACCTGCGTCACCCTGCGCCTGCCCTTGGCCGGCAGCCAGGCGGCGCTTCCCGAACTGAGCAAAGCGGAGTCTTGAGCATGGGTTTTCGTCTGTCGAAGATTTACACACGCACCGGCGATGCCGGGGAAACGGGACTGGGCGATGGACGTCGGGTGCCAAAGGACCATCCGCGGATCGAAGCCATCGGCGAAGTCGATATGCTCAACAGCCAGTTGGGGCTGCTGCTGGCCGGGTTGGCCGAGCTGGTGGTGATCCATCCGGAGCTGAATGAACTGATCGAAGTGCTGGCGCCGGTTCAGCATCGGTTGTTCGACCTCGGCGGTGAACTGGCGATGCCGACCTACCAGGCCCTCGAGGCCGCCGAAATCCAGCGTCTGGAAAGCGCCATCGACCGCTGGAACGAAGAGTTGGGGCCGCTGGAAAACTTCATCCTGCCGGGTGGCTCGATGCTGATCGCCCAGGCACATGTCTGTCGCAGCCAGGCGCGCAGCGCCGAGCGGCGTTGCCAGCAGTTGAATGCAGTGGAGCCTTTGGGTGAAGTCGGGCTGGCTTACATCAACCGACTGTCGGATCTGCTGTTCGTCGCGGCACGCTTGATTGCACGGCGCGAGAAGATTGCCGAGATATTGTGGGAAGCGGCGAAGAAGCCGATCTCTCACTGAGGATCGAACCGCATTGGACCAGCAGCCGGGCTGAATTTTGTGGCGAGCGGGCTTGCCCGCGCTCGACTGCGAAGCAGTCGTAAAACCGATCACCTCGGTTTGTCTGACAGACCGCGTTAGCTGGTTTCAGGGGCGCTTCGCCCCCCCAGCGCGGGCAAGCCCGCTCGCCACAAGTTCGCGGGACACCCGAACCGTCGTTATTGCGGCCAGAACGCCCGAATACCGGCCACGCCCTGCGCGCCGGCTCCCCAGGCCCGCGGCAACTCATTCGGTCCAACCCCGCCCAGCAGATACACCGGCTTGTTGAAGCCCACGATCAACTGCCCGGCCTGTTCCCAGCCCAAGGGTTGCGCCTCAGGATGGGTCTGCGTCGGCTGCACCGGCGATAGCGTGACGAAATCCACGCCCATCTGTTCGGCCAAGGCCAGCTCTTCAGCGTTATGGCACGAAGCGGCCAACCAGCGCTCCGCCGGCAACGGCCGCCCTGCACTGGCGTACTTGCGCAACTGCGCGGACGTCAGGTGCCAGCCCGCCGACGGGAAGTCTCCCAGCCATTCGAAGGGGCCCTTGAGCATCAGTTGCGCCTTGCCCGCACACAAGCCCACCGCATCCACCGCCAGATCGCGGTATTGCGGGTCATAGCCGTTGGGCGCCCGCAGCTGGACCAGCTTGATCCCACCGGCAATCGCCTTCTGGATCCCCTTGAGCAACTGCGGGGTCTCCAGGCCGTCCGGGGTAATCAGATACCCGGCCGGCAAACGCGCTGCCGCGACAATCGGCTGATTGGCCGCCGGAAACTCATAGTCGGCCAGTTCCCGGGCGCTGACCCAGGCCAGCGGCTGGCCTTCGGCACCGTGGGGTTCGCCGGTAAAGGCGGAAACCTCCCAGACATCCAGCAACACCTGCTTGTCCGGGTAATCGTGGCGGACCTTGATCAACGGTCGGGCGGCACTGACCACAATGCCCAGTTCTTCCTGGAGCTCGCGCGCCAGGGCCACCTCGACGGCTTCGCCGTCCTCGACCTTGCCACCGGGAAACTCCCAGAGACCGCCCTGGTGCTGGGTATCCGCCCGCCGGGCAATCAGGATGCGACCGTCAACACCACGGATAACCGCCGCCGCCACATGAACGCGTTTCACGTTGAAACCTCCTGCTCGAACCTATGGATCAGGTGCGATATTCCGCGTTGATCTTCACATACTCGTGGGACAGGTCGGTGGTCCAGATGGTTTCACTGCACTGGCCACGGCCCAACTCGATACGAATGGTGATTTCTTCCCGAGCCATCACCGCCGAACCCTGTTCCTCGGTGTAGCTCGCCGCGCGGGCACCACGGCTGGCGATGCAGACTTCGCCCAGGAATACATCGATCTTGCTCACATCCAGTTCCGGCACGCCGGCACGGCCGACGGCAGCGAGGATACGGCCCCAGTTCGGATCGGAGGCGAACAGCGCGGTCTTGATCAGCGGCGAATGCGCAACGGTGTAACCGACATCCAGGCATTCCTGGTGATTGCCACCACCGTTGACTTCGACGGTGACGAACTTGGTCGCACCCTCGCCGTCACGGACGATAGCCTGGGCCACGTCCATGCAGACTTCGAACACAGCCTTTTTCAACGCGTCGAACAACGGACCGCGGGCCTCGGTGATTTCCGGCAGCCCGGCCTGACCGGTGGCGATCAGCATGCAGCAATCGTTGGTCGAAGTGTCGCCGTCGATGGTGATGCGATTGAACGACTTGTTGGCACCGTCCAGGATCAGGCTGTGCAAGACCTCGCGGGAGACCTTGGCGTCAGTGGCGATGTAGCCGAGCATGGTCGCCATGTTCGGGCGGATCATCCCCGCACCCTTGCTGATCCCGGTGACGGTGATGGTCACGCCGTCATGCTGGAACTGACGGCTGGCTCCCTTGGGCAGGGTGTCGGTGGTCATGATGCCGGTGGCGGCAGCGGCCCAGTTGTCCACGGACAGGTCATCCAGGGCGGCCTGCAAGGCACCTTCGATTTTTTCCACCGGCAACGGCTCGCCGATCACCCCGGTGGAGTACGGCAGTACTGCGCTGGCGTCGACACCGGTCAGCTCGGCCAGCTTGGCGCAGGTCCGCGCGGCGGCGGCCAGGCCCGGCTCGCCGGTACCGGCGTTGGCATTGCCGGTGTTGGTCAACAGATAACGCACGGTGCCCTGGACGCGCTGCTTGGCCAGGATCACCGGAGCGGCACAAAATGCGTTGAGGGTGAACACCCCCGCCACCGTGGAACCTTCGGCACAGCGCATCACTACCACATCCTTGCGCCCCGGGCGCTTGATGCCGGCCGAGGCGATACCGAGTTCAAAACCGGCAACCGGGTGCAACGTGGGCAAAGGACCAAGACCAACAGCCATGAATGCGCTCCTTTCAATGGGATGTCTGCACTGCCGTTACAAGGGCAGTGTTGCAAATGGAAAAACGCCGCGACGGCATGCCGGTCGCGGCGCGGATATTTCAAGGTTCAGACCCGCAAGGGCTTAGCTGATCTGACCGTGGCAGTGTTTGTACTTCTTGCCCGAACCGCAGTAGCACAGTTCGTTACGGCCAAGCTTCTGCTCGTTGCGCACCGGCGCGGTGGCCAGGGCAACATCAACTTCTTCGCCGAGGACTTCCGGCGCGTCCAGGCCCGGTGCTTCAGCGTGTTCGAACTGCATGCGCTGAGCCAGGGCTTCGGCTTCCTGACGCAGGCGCGCCTCTTCTTCGACCGGGTCTTCGCGACGCACCTGGACGTGGGACAGGACGCGGATCGAATCGCGCTTGATCGAGTCCAGCAGCTCGGAGAACAGGGTGAACGACTCGCGCTTGTATTCCTGCTTCGGGTTCTTCTGCGCATAACCACGCAAGTGGATGCCGTGACGCAGGTGATCCATGGTCGACAGGTGGTCTTTCCACAGGTCGTCGAGAACCCGCAGTACGATCTGCTTCTCGAAGGTGCGCAGTGCTTCGGCACTGGCCTGCTCTTCTTTTTCGTTGTACGCCAGCAGCAGCTCGTTGAGCAGCTTCTCGCGCAGGGTCTCTTCGTACAGGTGATCGTCTTCGTCGAGCCACTGCTGGATCGGCAGTTTCACCCCGAAATCGTTCTGCAGGGCCGACTCCAGGCCCGCCACGTCCCACTGCTCGGGCAGCGACTGTGGAGGAATATGGGCACTGACGGTGGCGTTGAGCACGTCCTGACGGAAGTCGGCGATGGTTTCACCGATATTGTCGGCGGCCAGCAACGTGTTACGCATGTGATAGATCACTTTACGCTGTTCGTTGTTGACGTCGTCGAACTCGAGCAATTGCTTGCGAATGTCGAAGTTGCGGCCTTCGACCTTGCGCTGGGCCTTTTCGATGGCGTTGGTCACCATGCGGTGCTCGATCGCTTCGCCAGGCTGCATGCCCAGGGCCTTCATGAAGTTCTTCACCCGGTCCGAGGCGAAGATGCGCATCAGGCTGTCTTCCAGGGACAGGTAGAAACGGCTGGAACCGGCGTCACCCTGACGACCGGCGCGACCGCGCAACTGGTTGTCGATACGCCGCGATTCGTGACGCTCGGAGGCGATCACCTGCAAGCCGCCCGATTCGAGCACCTGCTGGTGACGCTTCTGCCAGTCGGCCTTGATCTGGGCAATCTGCTCAGGGGTCGGGTTGTCCAGGGCCGCCACTTCGACTTCCCAGTTACCGCCCAACAGGATGTCGGTACCGCGACCGGCCATGTTGGTGGCGATGGTCAGGGCGCCAGGGCGACCGGCCTGGGCGATGATTTCCGCTTCCTTCTCGTGGAACTTGGCGTTCAGGACCTTGTGCTCGATGTTCTCCTGATTGAGCAGGCTGGACATGTGCTCGGAGGTCTCGATGGTCGCCGTACCCACCAGCACCGGACGGCCCTGGGCCAGGGACTCCTTGATGTCGGTGATGATCGCCGCGTACTTCTCTTCGGCGGTGAGGAACACCAGGTCGTTGTAGTCCTTGCGAGCCAACGGCTTGTTCGGCGGGATGACCGTCACTTGCAGGCCGTAGATCTGGTGGAACTCGAAGGCTTCGGTGTCCGCGGTACCGGTCATGCCGGACAGCTTGGTGTACAGGCGGAAGTAGTTCTGGAAGGTGGTCGACGCCAACGTCTGGCTTTCGGCCTGGATATTGAGGTTTTCCTTGGCCTCGATGGCCTGGTGCAGGCCCTCGGACAGGCGACGCCCGGGCATGGTCCGCCCGGTGTGTTCGTCCACCAGGACCACCTGGCCGTCCTGGACGATGTATTCGACATTGCGATTGAACAGCTTGTGGGCGCGCAGGCCGGCATATACGTGGGTCAGCAGGCCCAGGTTGTGCGCCGAGTAGAGGCTCTCGCCCTCGGCCAGCAGGCCGACCTGGGTCAGCATCTCTTCGATGAACTGGTGACCGGCTTCGTTCAGCTCGACCTGACGGGTCTTCTCGTCGACGGTGAAGTGGCCTTCCTTGGTCACCACGCCTTCCACTTCCTCGACGTGCAGCTGGAGGCGCGGGATCAGCTTGTTGATCTCGGTGTACAGCCGCGAGCTGTCTTCGGCCTGGCCGGAGATGATCAGCGGGGTACGGGCTTCGTCGATCAGGATGGAGTCGACTTCGTCGATCACGGCGAAGTTCAGCTCGCGCTGGAACTTCTCTTCCATGCTGAACGCCATGTTGTCGCGCAGGTAGTCGAAACCGAATTCGTTGTTGGTGCCGTAGGTAATGTCCGCGGCGTAGGCGGCACGCTTCTCTTCCGGCGGCTGGAACGGCGTGACCACGCCGACCGTCAGGCCGAGGAACTCATAGAGCGGACGCATCCAGTTGGCGTCGCGGCGGGCCAGGTAGTCGTTCACCGTCACCACATGCACGCCCTTGCCGGACAGCGCGTTGAGGTAGACGCCCAGGGTCGCCACCAGGGTTTTACCCTCACCGGTGCGCATTTCCGCGATCATGCCTTCATGCAAGGTCATGCCGCCGATCAACTGCACGTCGAAGTGGCGCATGCCCATCACCCGCTTGCCGGCTTCGCGAGCAACCGCGAAGGCTTCGGGCAGGAGTTTGTCGAGGGTCTCACCTTGGGCTATGCGGGCCTTGAACTCTCCGGTCTTGGCACGCAACTGCTCGTCCGAAAGGGCCACCATTTGCTCTTCGAAGGCATTGACGATCTGTACCGTCTTGAGCATGCGTTTGACTTCACGCTCATTCTTGCTTCCAAAAAGTTTCTTTAACAAAGGCGCAAACATATCGGCAGGTTCTTCCACACATAGGGATGGAGGGCGGCCCCGTGAGTCGCCCGAGCAGCCCTCATGGCCGCATGCGAACGAGTATTCTACCCGGAAACGATGGTGAGGAAAGTGGCGTTGATCCACGATACTGGCACAGCGCTGTGACGGGGCCACTCTAAAATAAGGTCTTTTTCCCGAACTTCAAGCCATCGAGCGCAGACGTTGACCGCGGACTTTAGGGCCAAAGACGATTCACATCAATGGCCGCAGGTAGAGCGGGTGCTTCTGCTACCATGGCGACTCTGTTTCTTCAGGTGTCTGAATAATGGCATTTCGCCCTCTCACGGCCCGGGCACCCGCCGCCCTGCTTCGCGAAGCCAAGCCGCTGAAAGCCATTTTCAGCCATGCCCAACGTCTCGCGCATTTGCAGCGCCTGGTGGAAAGCCAATTGCAACCCGCGGCCCGCGAACACTGCCACGTGGCTTCGTGGCGTGAAGGCAGCCTGCTACTGATCGTCACCGACGGGCACTGGGCGACCCGCCTGCGTTACCAGCAAAAACGCCTGCAACGGCAATTACAGGCGTTCGAGGTATTCGAAAGCCTGACCCGCATCCTGTTCAAGGTGCAGCCACCGACCGTCCCCCAGGGCGCGGTGGGACACACCATGGACTTGTCCATGAATGCGGCGCAAACCATCCAGGACACCGCCGACGGTATCAGCGATCCGAACCTGCGCGCCGCCCTGGAGCGCCTGGCCAGCCACGCCAAGCCCAAGGCCTGAGCCACCGGGCAACTGCTCAGCACTGGCATCCCGACGCCATCCCGAGAAGCTCGCCGACCTCGTCCGCTCGGCGGGACGTCGGCGCCCTGGTTAATCTTTGCGCCGGCCTGGTCGATAGCAAGGCGCTAACCCAGAAAACTATCAAAACAACAATCCGGCCCTCCCCCAAGAAATGAACAAAAACCTCAAATTCAGCCACAAGATCCTGCTCGCCGCATCGCTGATCGTGCTGGCCGCCTTCTCGTTGTTCACGCTGTACAACGACTACCTGCAACGCAATGCGATCCGCGACGACCTCAACAGTTATCTGCATGAGATGGGTGGCGTCGCCGCCAACGACATCCAGACCTGGCTGAACGGCCGCAGCCTGCTGGTCGAAAACCTGGCCCAGTCGGTCGCCCTCAACGCCGATCCGGCCAACGTCTCCAACCTGCTGGAACAGAAGGCCATCACCTCGACGTTCATGGGTGCCTACCTGGGCAACAAGGACGGCAGCTTCATGATCCGCCCGGACAGCAAGATGCCCGACGGCTATGACCCGCGCGCCCGCCCCTGGTACAAGAGTGCCGAGAACAGCAACAGCGCGGCGCTGACCGAACCCTATATCGACCTGGCGTCCGGACAATTGGTGATTTCCATCGTCAACACCGTGCGCAAGGCCGGCCAGGGCATCGGCGTGGTCGGCGGCGACCTGAGCCTGCAAGCCATCGCCGACAGCCTCAGCGCCCTGAGTTTCGCCGGCAACGGCTACGCCTTCCTGGTCAGCGCCGACGGCAAGATCCTGGTCCATCCGGACAAGGCCCTGGTGATGAAAAACCTCAGCGATGCCTATCCCCGGGACACTCCGCGCATCGGCAACGAGATCAGCGAAACCGAGGTCAACGGCAAGACCCGCATCGTCGCCTTCGCCCCGATCAAGGGCCTGTCCTCGGTCACCTGGTATGTCGGCCTGTCCGTGGACAAGGACAAGGCCTTCTCGATGCTCAGCAAATTCCGCAGCTCGGCCGCGGTTGCCACCACCGTCGCCGTGCTGATCATCATCGCCCTGCTCGGCCTGCTGATCCGCGCGCTGATGCAACCGCTGCACGTGATGACCCGCGCCATGCAGGATATCGCCGACGGTGAAGGCGACCTGACCCGCCGCCTGACGATCGAGTCCCAGGACGAGTTCGGGCTCCTCGGCAGCGCCTTCAACCGCTTCGTCGAACGTATCCACACCTCGATTCGCGAAGTTTCCTCGGCGACCCAGCAGGTCAACGAAGTGGCCCTGCGGGTGGTCAGCGCCTCCAACTCATCGATGCTCAACTCCGATGAACAGGCCAACCGCACCAACAGTGTCGCCGCGGCGATCAACCAGTTGGGCGCCGCCGCCCAGGAAATCGCCCGCAATGCCGCCCAGGCCTCGACCCAGGCCAGCGACGCCCGCGGCCTGGCCGCGGACGGTCAGCAGGTGGTGGAGCGCAGTATCAAGGCTATGCACCAGCTGTCGGAAATGCTCGCCACCTCCAGCACCAACATCGAATCGCTGAACAGCAAGACGGTGAATATCGGGCAGATTCTCGAAGTGATCACCAGCATTTCCCAGCAAACCAACCTGCTGGCCCTCAATGCCGCCATCGAGGCAGCCCGGGCCGGTGAGGCCGGACGCGGGTTTGCGGTGGTCGCGGACGAAGTGCGCAACCTGGCTCACCGTACCCAGGAATCGGCCCAGCAAGTCCAGACCATGATTGAGGAGCTGCAGGTCGGTGCCCGGGAGTCGGTCGGCACCATGGGCCAGAGCCAGCGCCACAGCCAGGAAAGCGTGGAAATCGCCAACCTGGCCGGCGAGCGCTTGAGCAGCGTGACCCTGCGGATCGGCGAGATCGACGGCATGAACCAGTCCGTCGCCACCGCGACCGAAGAACAAACCTCGGTGGTCGAGTCGATCAACATGGACATCAGCGAGATCAACACCCTCAATCAGGAAGGCGTGGAAAACCTGCAATCGACCCTGCGGGCCTGTGCCGACCTGGAACAGCAGGCGGCACGGTTGAAACAACTGGTAGGCAGTTTCAGGATTTAAGCGACGCGCAATCCCCGCGGGAGTTTTCGGCCTTGGCCTCTTCTTCCCGCAAGCGCTGCCAGAGCTCGGCGGCACCGGGAAACTCGGTGCCGTCTTCACTGCTCATGGCGTCGCTGTCGTAACGGCTCAGACAACCTTCACCCACGGTCGGCGGCGCCTTGGAGGTTGCCTTGTCGAGTGGATCGCTCATTGCCACGCCTCCAGGCCCGTCAACGGGCTGTCAGAACACCACGGTCTTGTTGCCGTGCACCAGCACACGATCTTCCAGGTGATAACGCAGGCCACGGGCCAACACCATCTTCTCGACATCGCGACCGAAACGCACCATGTCCTCGATACTATCACTGTGACTTACACGCACCACGTCCTGCTCGATGATCGGGCCGGCATCCAACTCCTCGGTTACATAGTGGCAAGTTGCCCCAATCAACTTCACGCCCCGCAGGGACGCCTGGTGATACGGCTTGGCACCGACGAACGACGGCAGGAAGCTGTGATGGATGTTGATCACTTTGTGCGCATATTCCTGGCACAGTTGTGGCGGCAGGATCTGCATGTAGCGCGCCAGTACCACCACATCGGCCTGGTGATGCTTGACCAGGCGCGATACTTCGGCAAAGGCGGGCTCTTTGTCCTGAGGATTCACCGGCACGTGATAATAAGGAATACCGTGCCACTCGACCATGCTGCGCAGGTCGTCGTGGTTGGAAATCACGCAGGCGATCTGGCAATCCAGCTCGTCGCTGTGCCAGCGATGCAACAGGTCCGCCAGGCAATGGGACTCGCGACTGGCCATCAGCACCACGCGCTTCTTCTGCTCGGTATCGGTGATGCGCCAGGTCATGGAAAATTCTTCGGCGATCGGCGCAAACGCCTCACGAAAGGCCTCCAGGCCAAACGGCAGGCTGTCGGCACGAATCTCGTGACGCATGAAGAACCAGCCACTGAGGTTGTCGGAGTGATGGCTCGCTTCGGTGATCCAACCGTTGTAAGACGCCAGAAAGTTACTGACTTTGGCAACGATGCCAACGCGGTCGGGGCAGGCAATCACCAGCCGGAAAGTGCGCATGAGGGGGAAACTCCAGAACTTCGCAAAGGTCGTCATTCTAGCGAGTACGCGGAAAAACTGCAGTATTCGTTGCACCGGAGCCCCACTCCCGCCCACCCAGGGCTTCTCCCCTCGTCTGTAGTGGGCGTTCCCCGATGCCTCGGCGCAACACCACGATAATTCAAACATCGTCACAACAAGACAGCTCTTGGCCGCCGCGCCGAAAACATCTAAGTCTCTGACAAGGCCGTGCCTAAGTTTCAAATTAAATGCAATAAACTCTCTATTAAATGTTTACTTGCTCAAACACTCTGACTACTATTGCGTCACTGTACCCCTGTCGTCCTGACTCAACATAAGGTAGTGTCCATGTCCCTGATCCAGAAATACCACGACACCAAGAACGCCATCCAAGAACTGCAGGCCCAAATGGCTGCAATGGAAAAAGACGGCGCGCTGAAAAAAGAAATGGAATTCGAAAGCAAACTGCGCACTCTGCTGGGCGAGTACAACAAGTCGCTGGTAGACGTCATCTCCATTCTGGACCCACAAGCCAAATCCGGCAAAGCCGTACGCGGCGCCGTGAAAACCACCGGCACCAAGCGCGCGCGCAAGGTCAAGCAATACAAGAACCCGCACAATGGTGAAGTGATCGAAACCAAAGGCGGCAACCACAAGACTCTGAAAGAGTGGAAAGCCAAGTGGGGCGGCGACGTGGTTGAAGGCTGGGCTACCCTGCTGGGCTAAGCCAAGCCGGTCACGGACGCTATTCGCGACCTACAAAAAAACGCCAGCTTGCTGGCGTTTTTTATTGCCTGGCATTTAATCGCCGACCGGTTTAACCGGCCACCATGTTAAAGCGCGCGCACAAAGATTGTGCATAGTCCTGCCACTGCTCCAGCACCTGCCGCTGCACCGCTGTCGCATTCGGCAAACACTTCATGAGCTGCTCGGTAAAATCCGCCAGGGTATTCGGCGCGCCCCGCGCCGCCGTGCTCAGACGCTCTCGGCAGAATGTCCGCCAGCGTTGTTGCTCTTCTTCACTCAAGCTGTCGGGAAAGTTCCGCGCCCGGTAACGGAATAATAATTCCGGCAAACGCTCATCATCGAAAGGCCATTGCCCACGCGCCAACTGCTCGGGGTCGGCACAGCGAACTTGCTCACACAAACGCCGGTCACGGTCGCCGATAAAGCCGTCGTATAACTGCTGCTCCGGATCCTCGCTGGGGGCGAAATCTTCGCCGGCATAAAGGGCCTGGACTTTATCTCGCCAAACTTCCTGGGTGTCACTCAGTTGCTGGCGGCGCGCCTCATAAAGCGCCATGTCCAACTGCAGGCGCTGCTGATCTTCGCCACGTAATACCTTCAGCGGCGCCACCACCGGGCAACGGTTGATATGAATCAACTTGAGTGGCACCGGCAGTTGTCCTTCAGCGCGCTCCTCCTGACGGATATAAAGCTGCTGGCGCAAGGTCTCGGCATCCAGTTCGAGCAGCGGCCGCGGATCCTGGGACAGATCACAGGCAATCAAGGCATTGCGGTTACGCGGGTGCCAGGCCAATGGCAGGACTACCCCCAGGTAATGACGCGCGGCCGAAAAGCGTCCGGAAATATGCACCATCGGCTGTAACAGACGAATCTGGTCCATGACCCGCTGTTTGCCGCGCAACTGGAATAGCCAGTCATACAACTTCGGCTGCTTCTCACGGATCAACCGCGCCAGGGCAATGGTGGCACGCACATCGGACAAGGCTTCGTGGGCGTGGCCATGATCGATCCCGTTGGCCGCGCTCAGGCGTTCGAGCCGCAGGGTCACCCGTCCATCCTCCTCGGGCCAGACGATCCCCTGCGGACGCAGGGCATAGGTCGCCCGCACCACGTCGATCAGGTCCCAGCGGCTGTTGCCGCCCTGCCATTCGCGGGCGTAGGGATCGAAAAAGTTCCGATACAGGCTGTAACGGGTGACCTCGTCGTCAAACCGCAAGGTGTTGTAGCCGGCACCGCAGGTCCCCGGAAGGGCGAGCTGGGCGTGCACCCGGGTCATGAAGTCGGCCTCCGCCAGGCCCTGCTCGGCGAGCTGTCGCGGGGTGATGCCGGTAATCAGGCAAGCCGCCGGGTGCGGCAGGATATCCTCGCTCGGCCGGCAATACAGGTTGACCGGTTCATCGATCTCGTTGAGCTCGGCATCGGTACGGATGCCCGCCACCTGCAAGGCGCGATCACAGCGCGGATTGATCCCGGTGGTTTCGTAGTCGTACCAGAAGATAGAGGTCACGGCGGGTTCCTGAACAGAAGACCGACGCAGTCTAGGCGTTCAACGCCCCCTCGGACCAGCATCCCGTAACAACTTGACGCTGCGATTTCGATACCGTTCATTACAGAGTTAAGTTGCTTAGCCAGGCGCCGCTGGCTAGGATCGGGCCTCTGTCCGCAAGGACCCGCCACTATGCCGTCGATTTCAGCACCGACAAGGAAGACCGCGCTGCCAATCCCCCTGGACACTCATTACCGGGTCGAAACCCCGGAAGGTATCGACCTGCCCCTGCGCCCGGCGGGCCTGCCCGTGCGGGCAGTGGCGTTCGCCATCGACCTGGGCGTGCGCGGCCTGCTGCTCGGGGTCCTGTTGAGCAGCCTGATGCTGCTCGGCAAGCTGGGACTGGGCCTCGGCTCGATCGTGCTGTTTCTCGTCAGCTGGTGGTACATGGTGCTGTTCGAAGTGTTGAACCAGGGCCGTTCGCCGGGCAAGCAGATGATGGGCCTGCGCGTGGTCCATGACGACGGCACGCCGATCGGCTGGGCCGCCTCCCTGACCCGCAACCTGCTGCGTTTTGTCGACATGCTGCCATTCGGTTATTTCCTCGGGGCAATCAGTTGCCTGCAGCACCCGACCTTCAAGCGCCTCGGCGACCTGGCCGGCGGCACCCTGGTGGTCTATCGCGAACAACCGCTGCCGCGTCCCAGCTTGCCCCAGGCGACACCACGCAACGCGCCTTTCGTCCTGCGCCTGGCGGAACAGCGTGCCGTGTTGAGCTTCGCCGAGCGCCAGGGCGACCTCAGCGCCGAACGCACCCGGGAGCTGGCGGCGTTGCTGGCGACGCCCCTGGGCGTGCCGGCGTCCCGGGCCGCGGCTGAATTGAACGGCATTGCCCATGGACTGCTGGGGCCGCTATGAAACAGAGCCTCTTCGAAAGCCGCCATCAGCCCGAGTGGCAACGTTTTGCCCAGTGGCTCGAACAGCTGGAGCGCGGCAAGGCGAAAGCCATCGACCTGCGCGAATTCCCCGCCCATTACCGGCGTCTGTGCCAACAGTTGGCCCTGACCCAGGAACGCGGCTACAGCAGCCATCTGGTCGACGCCCTGCAACAGTTGGCCTTGCGCGGGCACCAGCAACTTTATCGGCATCGCAGCCACCTCGGCGCCTCGATGCTGGGCTTTATCTTCGCCGGTTTCCCACGCCTGGTACGCGAACAATGGCCGTTCGTGCTGGTCGCCGGTGTGCTGTTCTTTGCCAGCCTGGGCCTGACCGGCATACTGGTCTATCTGTTTCCAGACCTGGTCTACAGCATCGTCAACCCGCAGCAGGTCGCCGACATGCAGGCCATGTACGACCCCGCCGCCAGCAGCCTGGGACGCACCGCCGCGCGAGCCTCCAGCGAAAACTGGGTAATGTTCGGCTACTACATCATGAACAACATCGGCATTGCCTTCCAGACCTTCGCCGGCGGCTTGCTGTTCGGCCTGGGCAGCCTGTTCTTCCTGCTGTTCAACGGCCTGACGATCGGCGCGGTGGCCGGCCACCTGACCCAGATCGGCTACGGACAGACCTTCTGGTCGTTTGTCATCGGCCACGGTGCCTTCGAACTCACGGCCATCGTCCTGTCCGGGGCCGCCGGCCTGCAACTGGGCTGGGCGCTGGTGGCGCCGGGCCGCCTGCCCCGCGGCGAGGCCCTGCGCCTGAGTGCGCGGAAAAGCATCCAGATCGTCAGCGGAGTGATCCTGTTCCTGCTGATTGCCGCCTTTATCGAAGCCTACTGGTCTTCCATCAGCCACCTCGCACCGCAGATCAAATATGCGCTGGGCGCGGGACTCTGGCTGCTGGTGGGCGCCTATCTGTTGTTGGCCGGACGGAGCAAGCATGCGCCTGACTGACGCCAGCGTCGCCATTCGCCCCCGCAGCACCTGGGAAGCCATGGACCTCGGCGTGCTGCTGGCCCAGCAACATCGCGGCTTGCTGATGGGCTCCTGGGCACTGCTCACCTTGCCGGTCTTCGCCCTCCTGAGCCTGCTGCTCTGGGAACACCCCTCCATTGCCCTGCTGCTGTTCTGGTGGCTGAAACCGGCGTTCGAGCGTTTGCCGCTATATATCCTGTCCAAGGCCCTGTTCGGCGATACCCCCAGCCTGAAACAGGCACTCAAGGCCTGGCCGCGCCTGCTCAAGCCGCAACTGCTGGCGAGCCTGACCTGGCGCCGCCTGAGCTTGAGCCGCAGCTTCACCTTGCCAGTGCAACAACTTGAAGGCCTCGACGGGCAGGCCCGCCAACAGCGCCTGCGGGTGCTGTTGCCCCAGAGCCTGCGCGCGGCGCGCTGGCTGACGCTGATCGGTGCACACCTGGAATATGTCCTGTGGATCGGCCTGATGGCGCTGTTCTATCTATTATTGCCGCGACAGATCGACATCGATTGGCACTGGCAGAAACTGCTGTTCGCCGCCCGGCATGAGTGGCTCTGGCTGGAACACCTGAGCAACGCCTTCTACGCACTGATCCTGATTCTCTGGGAACCGATTTATATCGCCTGCGGCTTCAGCCTCTACCTCAATCGCAGGACCGTGCTCGAAGCCTGGGACATCGAACTGATCTTCCGCCAATTGCGCCAGCGCCTGCTACCGGTGGTTGCCGCGTTGTTGCTCGGCGTCGGCCTGTGCTCGCCGCCCTTCGCGCCGCCGGTCATGGCCGCCGAACCGCCCGCGCCGAGCACGCCACGGCTGCTCAAGCAAGCGCTGACCAGCCAGGCGTCCCAGGAGGCGATCAAGGCGCAATTGCAGGCACCGCCGTTCAAGAACCCGGAAACCGTCACCCGCTGGCGGCTGGGCGAAACTTCCGCCGAGCGCCACGACAAATCCACTTCCGGCTGGCTGAAGGCCTTGCTGGAACGTTTTGACAGCCGCATCGCCGGCACCCTCGCCCAAGGCCTGGAGATCCTGCTCTGGGCCGCGCTGTTTGGCGCGCTGGCCTGGCTGGCCTGGCGTTATCGGGATGGCTTGCGGACCTTCGTCGGCCTGCGCCCGCAGCCTCGCGCCAAGCCCATCCCAGGCGCCACGCCACAACTGTTCGGCCTGGCGCTGGGCATCGACACCCTGCCCGACGATATCGCCGCCAGCGCCGAAGCCCTCTGGCCCCAACAGCCGCGCGAAGCAATGAGCCTGCTCTACCGTGGCCTGCTCAGCCGCCTGCTGCATGACTACCAATTACCCTTGAAAAGTGCCGATACCGAAGGCCAGGTCCTGGAGCGGCTGGCCCAGTTGCGCGAACCCGCCCTCCAGGCCTTCAGCCAGGAGCTGACCGGCCACTGGCAGAATCTCGCCTACGGCCATCGCCTGCCGGCCGCCGGACAGCAACAGGCACTGTGTGAAGGCTGGCGGCAGCTGTTCGGTCCGGGGGCACTCCGATGAGTCGGCGGCTTGCCTGGTTGATCGGCCTGGTGCTGCTGGCCTTGCTCGCCGGCACGGGCCTGTACCTCTATCACAACGCCACGCCCTACACCGAGGTCATCGATCACGGCCCCGCACCCGAAGCCCGCGCCAACCCTTACCTGGCCGCCGAACAGTACCTGCGCGCGCGCGGCCTGCAGGTCAGCCATGCCAACAGCCTGGATATCCTCCCCGGTCTCGACCCTCGCGGGCGCAGCCTGCTGCTGCTGGGCGAGCGCTCGAACATGACCCCGCGCCAGGCCGACCAGTTGCTCAACTGGGCCCGGGCCGGCGGCCGGCTGCTGTTTGTCGCCGAGGCCCTGTGGGACCCCAGGACCGGGAAAAGCGGCGACCTGCTGCTCGACCGCGTGCAACTGCGCCAACTGCTGAGCAAGGACCTCAAGGGTGACGGCCCGGAACCGGAAGACGACCGTTACCCGCTGTTGACCCGCATGTACCTGGAGGACGAGGACGCCCCGGCCTACTTCAGCTTCGACACCGAGTTCCACTTGTCCGACCCGAAGGAGCTGGCGCAATCCTGGGCCAACAGCGCGACCTCCACCCACCTGATGCAACTGGACTACGGCGCCGGCAGCGTCACCGTGCTGACCGACGCCGACCTCTGGACCAACCGCGCCATCGGTCGCTACGACAACGCCTGGCTGCTCTGGTACCTGGCCCAGGACAGCGAAGTGACGCTGCTGTTCAACACCGAGCACGACAACCTGCTCACGTTGTTGTGGCGCTACTTCCCCGAGGCCCTGGTCGCCCTCGCCGCCCTCCTCGGCCTGTGGCTATGGCATGTCGGCCTGCGCCAGGGGCCGTTGCAGGCTCCTGCCTCGCGGGCACGTCGACAATTGCAGGAACACCTGCGGGCCAGCGCCGACTTCCTGCTGCGGCGCAGCGGCCATGAGGCCCTGCTCCAGGCCTTGCAACAGGACATCCTGCGCCGCGCCCGCAAACGTCACCCCGGTTTCGAACGACTCGGCGTTGCCGAACAATGGCAGATGCTCGCGCGCCTGACCCGCCAACCCACCAGTGCCATCAGCCAGGCCTTGCGCCCGCGGCCGAAGCAGCGCCTTTCCAGCGTCGACTTCAGCCGCCAGGTCGCCCACCTGCAAACTCTCAGGAATGCCCTATGAGCGAACAACAAGCCGAACCGAGCAGCCCGGTCGACGCCCAGGATCATGCCCAGCAGCAGCGGCATCGCGCCAGCCAACTGGCCCAGGCGGTGCGCCACGAACTGCAAAAAGTGCTGATCGGCCAGGACACGGTAATCGATGATGTGCTCACCGCGCTGATCGCCGGCGGCCACGTGCTCCTCGAAGGCGTCCCGGGACTGGGCAAGACCCTGCTGGTGCGGGCCCTGGCGCGCTGCTTCGGCGGCGACTTCGCGCGTATCCAGTTCACCCCCGACCTGATGCCCAGCGATGTCACCGGCCATGCGGTCTACGACCTGCAGACCGAACAGTTCAAGCTGCGCAAGGGCCCATTGTTTACCAACCTGCTGCTGGCGGATGAAATCAACCGTGCCCCGGCAAAGACCCAGGCGGCGCTGCTCGAGGCCATGCAGGAACGCCAGGTCACCCTCGAAGGCCGCGCCCTGCCCATCGCCCAGCCGTTCATGGTACTCGCCACCCAGAACCCGATCGAACAGGAAGGCACCTACCCGCTGCCCGAAGCCGAGCTGGACCGCTTCATGCTCAAGCTGCGCATGGACTACCCCGACGCCGGGCAAGAGCTGGATATGGTTCGCCAGGTGACCCGCTCGACCAGAGCCGACATGCTCGAAGTACAACCCCTGCGCACCCTGTTGCAGGCCAAGGACGT
Organism: Pseudomonas sp. MWU13-2105; assembly: GCF_023242315.1. Classification (GTDB taxonomy): domain Bacteria; phylum Pseudomonadota; class Gammaproteobacteria; order Pseudomonadales; family Pseudomonadaceae; genus Aquipseudomonas. The sequence continues at coordinate 33,132 of NZ_JALLIY010000020.1, read as the reverse complement.
GCTGGCCCTGCAGCGGATCGCCAGCGAGTTGCCGCTGGACGAGCAGGTCCTTGACTACGCCGTGCGCCTGGCCCGGGCCACCCGCAGCTGGCCGGGCCTGACCCTCGGTGCCGGGCCGCGGGCGTCCATCGCCCTGGTCCGCGGCGCCCGGGCCCGGGCCTTGTTGCGTGGCGGTGAATTCGTGATCCCCGACGATATCAAGGGCTGCGCCCTGGCGGTGCTGCGACATCGGGTGCGGATCGCCCCCGAGCTGGATATCGAAGGTTTGTCGGTCGACCAGGTGCTCAAGCAACTGCTTGACCAGGTCCCGGCGCCGCGCCAGTGAGGCCCCCAAGTCCATGAGACCTTCACGGCTGCTGCTGATCTGGCTCGGCGTGCTCCTGGCCCTGGGCCTCGGCCTGGGCGCGCTCAGGGCCCTGGGCGTCGAGTTGCCCGAGCGCCTCGGCTCGATTGCCTGGGGCTTGCTCCTGGCCTTGCTGCTATTGAGCCTGCTCGATGGTGCCCGGCTCAGGCGCGTGCCCTCGCCGCGCCTGCAGCGCCATTTACCCGGCAGCCTGGCCCTGGGCCGCTGGGGCGAAGTGCGTATCGCGCTCAGTCACGGCCACCCCACGCCCCTGCGGGTGCAACTCTTCGATCATGTGCCCGCCGGCCTGGCGTTCGCCAACCTGCCCCAGGCGATCACCTTGCAAGCGGGCGAAGGCAGCGAACTGAGCTACCGCGTGCGGCCCTTGAGCCGTGGCCATTTTCGCTACGAACGTTGCGAAGTCAGCCTGCCCAGCCCGTTGGGGCTGTGGTCCGAACGGCGCTATCTGGAACTGGCCGATGCCACCCGCGTCTACCCGGACTTCGCCCGTCTCTACGGCGCCCAGCTCCTGGCCGTGGACAACTGGCTCAGCCAGCTCGGTGTGCGTCAACGCCAGCGGCGCGGCCTGGGCCTGGAATTCAATCAGCTGCGCGAGTTTCGCGAAGGCGACAGCCTGCGCCAGATCGACTGGAAAGCCACGGCCCGACAGCGCACGCCGATCGCCCGGGAGTACCAGGACGAGCGTGACCAGCAGATCGTTTTCCTCCTCGATTGCGGCCGACGGATGCGCAGCCAGGACGGCGAACTGGCGCACTTCGACCATGCCCTCAACGCCTGCCTGTTGCTCAGCTACGTGGCCTTGCGCCAGGGCGATGCGGTGGGCCTGTGCACCTTTGCCGGCGAACAGCCGCGCTTTCTCGCCCCGGTCAAGGGCCAGGGTCAACTCAATGTATTGCTCAACAGCGTCTACGACCTGAACAGCAGCCAGCGTCCGGCGGACTACCAGGCCGCGGCCAGCCAACTACTGGCCCGACAGAAACGCCGGGCCCTGGTGGTATTGGTGACCAACCTGCGCGATGACGACGATGAGGCCCTGCTGACGGCGGTCAAACGCCTGGGCCGGCAACATCGGGTGCTGGTGGCCAGTTTGCGCGAGGAAGTGCTCGACCAGTTGCGCCAGGCACCGGTGCAGACCCTGTCCGAGGCCCTGGCCTACTGCGGCACGGTGGATTACCTGAATGCCCGGGCCACCCTCCATGAACGGCTGGCCGCCCATGGTGTGCCGGTGCTCGACGCCCGCCCAAGCGAGCTGGGTGCCGATCTGGTCAGTCGCTACCTGAGTTGGAAGAGAGCCGGAACCCTATAGGATCCAGGCTCCTCGACACCCCGCACTACGCGGAAGCCTCCAACGGATGGAAGCTGAAGTAGTGCTGCAACGCCGCCACCAGTTGCAGATACTCCGCGGTCGACTCGAGCAGCTTGAACCCCGAGTCGTAGTAACCCGGGGAAGTCTCCTCATGGCACCACAGGCAGCGGCCGCGCAGATCGATCAGTTGCTGGCTGCCATCACTGAGCGGAAGCCTCAGCTGCAGCTCGAACTCGGCCTTGACCAGCAAGGGCAACTGACTGATCAACATCAGCCCCCCTTCACAGACATTCCCCAGGTAGCCAATAGGCTTGCCGGTATGGCGATTGAACACTTGCAGGAAATAAGGCAGTTGATGCCGCTCGATTCGACGGTCAGTAGGCATGGCAATAATCGCTATAAAAGCCATTCAGCATGGCTGCGCTAATGCTTCGGAGCAGACGAACGGCACTGCCCTCCCTTGGTCCCGGCGCGGCAGAGGCCAATCGCCCTACCGCACAACAGCTACCGAGCCATGGCTTTCAATTCAAAAGAATTGAAAAAACTGAAACCACACACTCGAATGTTAGCGTAAAGCTGGCAGAGAGCCAGTTGATATTTCAAGCATCATTGCTCAACGACGGACTACAAAGGCGCGGGGCTGGGCTGGGCTGGCACCGCGCCATCCGCGTGCCCCAGCTGACGCAAGGTTTCCAGGCGCGCCCGGGCCCGATACGCGTATTCGCTGTAAGGGTACTGGGCGATGATGAACTGATAGGTCTGTACCGCGTCGACGAACAGCTTCTGTCGCTCCAGGCACTGGCCGCGCAGCATCGACACTTCCGGCTGGACATAGGGCCGGGTACGGCTCTCCCGGTCGACCTGGGACAGCTGCAGCATGACGTCTTCACAATTACCGCGATCATAGGAGCGGTAGGCATTGTTCAGATGACTGTTCATCGACCAGCGGGTGCAACCAACCACACTGGCTGCCAGGGCTAAAACGAGCAAAATTCGCATGGGGGGTCTCCTGTTCTTGCTAGTGTATCGACCCGATGACGAAAATCTCCAGAGTGTTCGCCAAACAACCTATTCGAAAAAAATCATAGGCCGAAAAGTAGTGCAAATGAACAATGACTACAGCCGAGGACCATAGTAGCCTTTCGCTGCGCTTGAACTCAGGAGTCTCTGCATGTCCGTTCGTCGTACTAAAATCGTCGCCACACTGGGCCCGGCCAGCAACTCGCCGGAAGTTCTCGAACAGCTGATTCTCGCTGGCCTGGACGTTGCCCGTCTGAACTTCTCCCACGGTACTCCCGACGAGCACAAGGCTCGTGCCAAGCTGGTGCGCGACCTCGCCGCCAAGCACGGGCGCTTCGTCGCGCTGCTGGGTGACCTGCAGGGCCCGAAGATCCGTATCGCCAAGTTCGCCAACAAACGTATCGAACTCAAGGTCGGTGATCGCTTCACCTTCTCCACCAGCCATCCGCTGACCGAGGGCAACCAGCAGGTCGTCGGTATCGACTACCCGGACCTGGTCAAGGATTGCGGCGTCAACGACGAACTGCTGCTCGACGACGGCCGTGTGGTCATGCGCGTTGAAACCGCGACCGACACCGAGCTGCACTGCGTGGTGTTGATCGGTGGCCCGCTTTCGGACCACAAAGGCATCAACCGTCGCGGTGGCGGCCTGACCGCCCCGGCCCTGACCGAAAAAGACAAGGCCGACATCAAGCTCGCCGCCGAAATGGAAGTCGACTACCTCGCGGTCTCCTTCCCGCGCGACGCCGCCGACATGGAGTACGCCCGTAAGCTGCGCGACGAGGCTGGCGGTACTGCCTGGCTGGTGGCGAAGATCGAACGCGCCGAAGCCGTGGCCGACGACGAAACCCTCGACGGCCTGATCATGGCCAGCGATGCAGTGATGGTGGCTCGTGGTGACCTCGGTGTGGAAATCGGCGACGCCGAGCTGGTGGGCATCCAGAAGAAAATCATTCTGCATGCGCGCCGCCACAACAAGGCAGTGATCGTCGCGACCCAGATGATGGAGTCGATGATCCAGAACCCGATGCCGACCCGTGCCGAAGTGTCCGACGTAGCCAACGCAGTGCTGGACTACACCGACGCCGTGATGCTCTCGGCCGAAAGTGCCGCCGGTGCCTATCCGCTGGAAGCGGTGCAAGCCATGGCACGGATCTGCGTCGGCGCCGAAAAGCATCCGACCAGCAAGACCTCCAGCCACCGTATCGGCAAGGTCTTCGAAAGCTGCGACCAGAGCATCGCGCTGGCGGCCATGTACACCGCCAACCATTTCCCGGGCGTCAAGGCGATCATCGCCCTGACCGAAAGCGGTTACACGCCGTTGATCATGTCGCGGATTCGTTCCTCGGTGCCGATCTACGCGTTTTCCCCGCATCGTGAAACCCAGGCCCGCGCGGCGATGTTCCGTGGTGTCTACACCGTGCCGTTCGACCCGGCTTCGCTGCCGCCTGAGCAAGTCAGCCAGGCCGCGGTCGACGAGCTGCTCAAGCGCGGCGTGGTCGAGCAAGGCGACTGGGTCATCCTGACCAAGGGCGACAGCTACCACACCATCGGCGGTACCAACGGCATGAAGATCCTGCACGTGGGCGACCCACTGGTCTGATCCTCGCTACAGCACCATGAAAAAGCCCCGCCTCTCGCAAGAGGGCGGGGCTTTTTCATGGTGGCCAAAACGCGGATCAGCGCTTGTTCATAAACCCCGACAATGCCGCAATGGCCTCGGGCGAACGCAAGCGCTGGATAAACAGCACGGCTTCGGCCTCCAGCACCTGGCGCAGTTGCTCGCGATCCGGGTCCTTCATCAATTGCTTGCTGGCCTGCACCGCCGCCGGGGCCAACTTCTCGAAACGCAGCGCCACCTCCCGCGCCTTGGCCAAGGCCAGTTCACCATTGGGCAACGCCTCGCTGGCCAGGCCCCAGGTCGCCGCCTGCTCGCCGCTGAAACCCTCGCCCAGCAGCAACAGTTGCGCCGCCCGGGCGTGACCGAGCAGCCGTGGCAGTAACAGGCTGGAGCCGAACTCCGGGCACAACCCCAGATTGACGAATGGCATGCGCAGACGGGCATCGGCGCTGACGTACACCAGGTCACAATGCAGCAGCAACGTCGTGCCGATCCCCACCGCCGGGCCCGCCACCGCGGCGATCACCGGCTTGCGGCAATCGAGCAGGCTGCGCATGAAGGCAAACACCGGGCTGTCGAGACCGCTCGGCGGCTCTTCGAGAAAATCGGCAATGTCGTTGCCGCTGGTAAAACACTCGCTGCTGCCACGGATCAACACCGCGCTGATCCCGGGGTCGCCATCCGCCTCGCGCAGGGCCTGGCCCAACTGGCTGTACATGGAGCGGGTCAGGGCGTTCTTCTTGTCGGCACGGTTCAGGCGCAGGGTCAGCAAGCTGCCTTCGCGCTCCAGCACAATCGCGTCAGTCATGGAAACTCTCTTATTGTGGGTCCCGCGCTCAGGCGTGCGGCACGAATACATCGGCCAACAGCTGATTGCGTGGCAGTCCGGCCAGGTACAGGCGTTTGGCCAACACCTCGACACTCGCCGGGGCACCACAGAGTAGAGCCAGGGTTTGCCGGGAGACAAGGCGCAGTTTGGCCAGAAAGTCCGGCAGTTCGGCCCCAGTGACATATTCGACGCTCAGGCTGGGAAACTCCGCGGCCAGTTCCTCCAGCGCAGGCGCCAGATAGTGCTCACTGGCGTCGTGGGCCAGGTGAACCAGGCGAATCGGTCCCGCGTGCCCCTGGCGCAACGCCTCGCGCAACACTCCCCATAACGGTGCCAGGCCCGTACCGGCCGCCAGCAGCCAGAGCGGCCGGGCGTGCCAGTCCGGATCATAATGCAAGGCTCCGCCGCGCAGTTCGCCCAGGCGAATCGGCGCGCCGACCTGGAGCCGGCGGGCCGCGTCGCTGAATGCGCCGGGGTGTCGGCAGTCGAGGTGGAACTCCAGGTAGCGGTCCTCCTCGGGCAGGCTGGCCAACGAGTACGGCCGGGCGATCCCCTGCTCCGTCCACAGCACCAGATGCTGGCCGGCGCTGTAGCGCAGGCTGCGTTCGGGCAGCAGGCGCAGGCGCAGCACCGTCGGGCTCAGCCAGTCCAGTTCGAGCACCGTTGCCGACAGGCCGTCACGACGCGGATCGAAGACTTCAACCTGAAGATCTTCACGTACCTGACACTGACAGGCCAACCGCCAGCCGCGCTCGCGCTGGGCAACGGCCAGGGCCTGCGGTCGATTGTCCTGGGGCTCCCCCCGCACGCAACGCACCAGGCAGGCATGGCAACTGCCCGCCCGGCAACTGTAGGGCACCGCCACCCCCGCCTGGTTCAAGGCATCGAGCAGGTTGCTGCCGGCTTCCACCGACCAGCCCCGCGTGCCGACCCGCAGCTCAGGCATCGGTGTATTCCCAGGCCGCGCAGCAGCGATTACGACCGTCGCGCTTGGCGCGGTACAACGCCTGGTCGGCACGCTGCAAGGCATTGTCGAGGTCGTCTTCCACCCCCAGCAGCGTCATGCCCACCGACAGACTCAGGTTGCTTACCGCCAGGCCCATCAGCTCCACCTGGGTGAAGGCCAGGCGCAGGCGCTCGCAACAGGAGGTCAGGCGCTCGGGGTCGGCATTGGGTAGCAGCAACACGAATTCTTCTCCACCGTAGCGCGCCAGCACATCGCCGTCGCGCACACAGGCATTGGCCACCGCGGCGAACGCCTGCAAGACCTGGTCACCGGCGGCATGCCCGTGCATATCGTTGATCCGCTTGAAATGATCGAGATCGATCAAGGCCAGGCCATGGACCACATCCGCGTCCATCAGCTCCAGCTCACGGGAAGCCAGCCGCAGGAAATGCCGTCTATTGTACAACCCGGTCAGTTCATCGGTCGCCACCAGGTCTTCCAACTGGCGCATCATCCCGCGCAGGGTGTCCTGGTGGGCCTGCAAGGCAAAGCGACGCTGACGCATGCGCTGGCGGGAGGCTTGCACGTAGCTGGCGTAGAGGCACAACCACAGCAGCACGACGAACAGCACGCACACCTGCAGCAAGGCCAGGCTCGGGTCCGGTAACTGGAAATGATAGCCCTCCCAGAGGTTGAGCGCGGCAAAGCTGAAGAACATCAGGACCGCGCAGCGCACGAACTTGCGCTGCGGCAGATGAAACATGCCGAACAGCAGCACCAGCGGGTAAAACACCAGGAACGTGCCGCGGGCCTGTTCGAGGTTGGCCATCAGATAGGTTTGCCAACCCAGGCCTATCAGCACCTGCAGCTCAGTCAGGCTGGGATCGCTAAAATTCCGGTTGCGGTCGCTGATAAACAGCCAGCCGAGTACGCCCTGACTGATAATCACCAGGCCGCTACCGATCAGGCCCGTGGTTACGCTGGCCTCGTAGTGATCGGTAAAAATCGCTACCCATAACAGCGACAGCACCAGGAGATAGGTGCCGGCAGCCAGGGCAAAACGTTTGCGTAACAGACTCTGTATGGCTTTATGGGTCAATCTTTGACTCACTGTGCGCTGAGGGCTCAAGGGATTTCCTTCCCGTACAGGCCACTTGCCACTCTAGTGATCTGGCTCAAAAATAACTATTCAATTTTTTGAAACTCATACAGCTTTACTTGTGCGAGCAGGCAAGAAGGGTGCCGACGTCCCTGCGACCTTGGTTTGACCACTGACGGATGTGCCCGGCTGAAGGGCGGGTTATACTGCCGCGCCTCATTTTGTGCCGGTCATGCGTGCCCGGCTCGTCTCAAAAGATGTTTTCGACAGACCAGATGCAAAACGGTCGCAAACACCTTATTTCCATGTTCCCGTCTTTATAGAGGAGCGCGACCCATGACCGTGATCAAGCAAGACGACCTGATACAGAGCGTTGCCGACGCCCTGCAGTTCATTTCCTATTACCATCCCGTGGACTTTATCCAGGCCATGCACGAGGCCTACCTGCGGGAAGAGTCGCCGGCGGCCCGCGATTCCATGGCGCAGATCCTGATCAACTCGCGCATGTGCGCCACCGGCCACCGGCCGATCTGCCAGGACACCGGGATTGTCACCGTGTTCGTGCGCGTGGGCATGGATGTGCGCTGGGACGGTGCCACCATGGGCCTGGACGACATGATCAACGAAGGCGTGCGTCGCGCCTACAACCTGCCGGAAAACGTCCTGCGCGCCTCGATCCTGGCCGACCCGGCAGGCAGCCGCAAGAACACCAAGGACAACACCCCGGCGGTCATCCACTACTCCATCGTTCCGGGTAACACCGTGGAAGTGGACGTCGCGGCCAAGGGCGGCGGCTCCGAGAACAAATCGAAAATGGCCATGCTCAACCCGTCCGACTCGATCGTCGACTGGGTACTGAAGACTGTGCCGACCATGGGTGCCGGCTGGTGCCCGCCGGGAATGCTCGGCATTGGCATCGGCGGTACCGCCGAGAAAGCCGCGGTGATGGCCAAGGAAGTGTTGATGGAATCCATCGACATCCACGAGCTGAAGAAGCGTGGCCCGTCCAACCGCATCGAAGAAATGCGCCTGGAGCTGTTCGAGAAGGTCAACCAACTGGGCATCGGCGCCCAGGGCCTGGGCGGCCTGACCACCGTGCTCGACGTGAAGATCATGGATTACCCGACTCACGCGGCGTCCCTGCCGGTGTGCATGATCCCCAACTGCGCCGCCACCCGTCACGCACACTTCGTGCTCGACGGTTCCGGCCCGGCGTCGCTGGAAGCGCCACCGCTGGATGCTTACCCGGAAATCGTCTGGGAAGCGGGTCCGTCGGCCCGTCGTGTCAACCTCGACACCCTGACCCCGGAAGACGTGCAGAGCTGGAAGCCGGGCGAAACCGTCCTGCTCAACGGCAAGATGCTCACCGGCCGTGATGCTGCGCACAAACGCATGGTGGAAATGCTGAACAAGGGTGAAACCTTGCCGGTGGACCTCAAGGGTCGCTTTATCTACTACGTCGGCCCGGTGGATCCGGTGCGTGAGGAAGTCGTCGGCCCAGCCGGTCCGACCACTGCCACGCGCATGGACAAATTCACCCGGCAGATCCTCGACCAGACCGGCTTGCTGGGCATGATCGGCAAATCCGAGCGCGGCCCGACCGCCATCGAGGCGATCAAGGACTACAAGGCTGTGTACCTGATGGCCGTGGGGGGCGCTGCCTACCTGGTGGCCCAGGCGATCAAGAAATCCAAGGTCGTCGCTTTTGCCGAACTGGGCATGGAAGCGATCTACGAGTTCGAGGTCAAGGACATGCCGGTAACGGTCGCTGTTGACTCCAAGGGTGAGTCGGTACATATCACCGGCCCGGCCATCTGGCAGAAGAAGATCCACGACAGCCTGGCGGTGGAGGTGCAGTAAGCACTTTCGTTGCAGGAATCAAAGCGGCCCGGTTGATCCGGGCCGCTTTTTTATTGCCAACGCTCTTGGGGAGTACGCGGTACCTGTGGAGCTGGCTTGCCGGCGATGGCGGACTGACAGGCACCGCAAGCCTCAAGGGCCTCATTTCCCGGCGCAAGCAATTAGGGCTATCCAGGAAACCTCAATCAAGGGAAAAGGAAATGCTCTCCAATAGCAGAACATTGCACATCAAACCAGCGTGCCCTCAGCTACCACCGCTTGCATGCGCTCGCGCAACCACCCCAATGCCTGATCGCCATCCCGGCGCTGATGCCAGACAAAAATAAAATCGAACAACGGGATGTCGAATGGCGGCGGCACCACCACCAACCGCTCATGATCGACGTTGCGCAAATTGCGCGAGGCCACGGTCAAAACCAAGTCCGTACCCGCGATCAACTGCGGGGCCACCCCCCAATGGGGCAAGCTGATCGCCACCCGCCGGCGCTGATGAATCGCACTCAGCGCCCGCTCGATTTCCGCCGTACCACTCCCCCGCATTTCCAACAGCACATGGGGCCGCGACAGATAATCCGGTAGATCGAGCCCTCCTTCCGCCGACAAACTGGCCCGATCCACCAGGCAGGCATAGTGCTCGCTGAATAGATGCACACTACGCAACTCCGGCGAAAAATCGGGAAACACCCCGGTGGCCGCATCGATATCGCCATTGAGCAACAGCTCCAGCATGCCCTCGCGACTGGCCTGGGTGATCTGCAGATCAATACCCGGCGCGTCCCGCCGCAACACCCGCACCAGCCCCGGTAGCAACATCGCCGCGCCATAGTCGGACATCGCCAAGCGAAACGTGCGCCTGGCCGACGTCGGATCAAAACCCTGCGGCGCCAGCAGGTCGCGCACCCGCCCCAGCGCATCGCTTAACGGCAGCACCAGCTCCAATGCCCGCGCCGTTGGCACCAGCCCGCCGCCGACCCGCACCAGCAACGGATCGCCAAGCAAGTCGCGCAAGCGCGCCAGGGCATGACTGACCGCCGGCTGGCTCAGGTGCAGGCGCTCGGCGGCACGGGTCACGTGCTGCTCGGCGAGCAAGACGTCGAGGATCACCAGCAGGTTGAGGTCGATGCGACGAAGATCATTCATCCGATGCATGTCCTGGATATTTTTTTGGAATTTAAATCTGCCCGGCGAATACCATAGAGTCCAGAAAAACCTGTTGGAGAATGATCATGAGTACCTTGAGTTGGGCCGGACTGCTGGCCCTGGCCGCCATCGCCGGTGCGGTGGTGCCGTTTCAAAGTGCGATCAATGCGAACCTGGGCCGCGGCCTCGGGCACCCGTTATGGGCAACGCTGGTCTCGCTGCTCGTAAGCATGGCAGTGTTGTTGCCGGTGATACTCACCTTGCGCTTGCCGCTCCCGAACCTGGCCTTGGCCGCCAAGGCACCGGCCTGGATCTGGCTCGGTGGCGTATTCGGTGTGTGTTTCGTGGCCCTCGCGGTGCTGCTGGTGCCCAAGCTTGGCGCTTCCGGTTTTGTCGCCCTGGCGCTGGCCGGTCAAGTGGTCGCCTCGCTGGTGCTCGACCACTTCGGCCTGTTCGGGCTGGTGGAACGCCATATGAGCGTACCGAGAGCGCTTGGCGCCGTACTACTGATCGCCGGTGTGGCGCTGATCCAGTTCACCGTCACCCCGGAAAATCCCTCGTCAGCCACCATCACCCAACCAAACCTCAACCTCGCGAAGACAGCTGATTGATTGCCCGCGGATCGAGGATCGGCTGCGCTCCCCCATTTCGGGCCACCGCCAGCATCGCCCGGCCAACGGTTTCGGAGGTCTGGATGGTGTCCGGCCACAACCGCCGCAGCACACTCATCAGCGGCCCGACCACGCTGTAGAGCGTCTGGTAGAGCGCGGTCTTGGAGCGCACACCGTGCAACGGCTGGATCGCACCGGGACGCATCAGGTACACCGCCTTGAACGGCAACCGCTGCAAGGCATTCTCGGTACGTCCCTTGACCCGTGCCCACATGCTGCGGCCCTTTTCACTGCTGTCGGTGCCCGCCCCCGTGACATAGACAAAGGTCATGTTCGGATTGAGCCGCGCCATGGTCTCGGCGGCGGCCAGCGTCAGGTCGTAGGTCACCCGGGTGTACTGCGCCTCATCCATGCCCACTGCCGAGACACCCAGGCAGAAGAAGCAGGCATCGAAGCCCTGCAACTCTCCCTCGATAGCCTGGTAGTTGAACAGGTCGGCCTGTACCACCTGGCTGAGCTTCGGATCGACCTGGGTCAACGGCGTACGACCGATGACCCGGACCTGCTGCACATCGTCCGCCAGCAGACATTCACGCAATACACCCTGGCCAACCATACCGGTGGCACCAAACAACAAAACCTTCATGGGCGACCTCTCAGTGGGTTGGAAATGCCGGCAACTCGACAGGTGCACTGTAGTCGGCGGCGCGACTGACCTCCAGCCAACGCCCGCCCGCCTCGGCCCGCGCGGTCTCGGCCTGCTCGCAGTACTGCAAGGCATCATTACCGATCAACAGGTGCAACGGCGGTTGCTCGTGATAGGCCAGCTTCAGCAGAATCTGCGCAATCCGATCGGGATCGCTCGGCTCATTGCCTGCATAAGATTCAAGCAGGGTCTTGATGGCACCGACGCTCGGCGCGTAGTCGTCGATGATTGATGGCGTACCCTGCCCAGCCCGCACCGCCCAGTTGGTGCGCATGCCACCCGGCTCCACGGCGCAGATCTTGATCCCCAAAGGTGCCACCTCCTGCGCCACCACCTCGGTGAAACCACCCACCGCCCACTTCGCCGCCTGATAGGCACTGAGCCCGGGCATGCCCAGACGCCCGCCCACGGAGGATATCTGCAGGATGTGCCCACTACGTTGCGCGCGCATCACCGGCAATGCCGCCCGGGTCACGTTGACCACACCGAAGAAATTGGTCTCGACCTCGGCGCGAAAGGCCTCTGCTTCGGTCTGCTCGAACGGCGCGAGATGACCATAACCGGCATTGTTGACCAGCACGTCGAGACGGCCGAACGCATTGACCGCCTCCTGCACCGCCGCTTCAGCCGCCGCCGCGTCCGTCACATCCAGGGCCACCACCCGCACCTGATCGCCATAACGCGCCGCCAGGTCGTCCAGACGTTGCGGCTCGCGCGCCGTCGCCACCAAGCGTTCACCCGCCGCCAGCACCGCCTCGGCGACATTGCGACCCAGACCGCTGGCACTGCCGGTAATCAACCAGACTTTAGACATGCTTGTACTCCTTGCGATTATTGAGATCGAATTTGAGTGAGCACTCACTCATTAACAACGTAAAACTTCAATACAAGAAAAAGCCGCGCCTACTCCTTGGCGGTAGCACTCCAGAACGCCTGGAAACCGGCTTCGGCATAACGCTCGGCCTGGTCGGGTTCGCGGCGGATGAAATCGATGGTGGTATCGGCCAGGGCGCCCATGATCGCCGAGACAAACGCCGCCGGCTGCTCGCGGAACAACCCGCTGGCAATGCTCTCCTGCATCATGTCGTAGACCTCGCCGAAATCCTGCATGCCAAGCAGCTTGCTCTGTTCGGTGACCTGCGCGGACATCCCGAGCAAGGCCACCACCTTGCGCTTCTGCGGTTCGGCCACGCCCCAGTCGACATAGCTCTGCCAGGCATGCCGGACGCGCTTCTTCACGGTTTCAGTGCGCGGGTAGCCGGGCATCATCACGTCGCGCAATTCGGCCTTGATATGCAGGTAGAGCTCGTTGAGCAGTACGTCCTTGGAACTGAAGTAGTTGAACAGCGTGCCCTCGGCGACCCCGGCAAGCCGGGCGATCTTCAGCGTCGGACAGCCCAGGCCCTGCTCGGCGAACACCTCGATGGCGGCGCTGAGAATGGCATTGCGTTTGTCTTCGCTTTTCGGACGGGCCATGGGGGCAGCGTTCAGCTTATAAATGAGTAATTACTCAATTAAGCCTGTCTGAACGATGATTTGCAAGCCCGCTGGTCGTGACAGCGCCCTCCCGAGAGGGGAAGGCGCGGGGGTGATGGGTTTTACCTCAGAACGCGCTGCGGAAAATCTCTTCGATCTGCCGCTGATCCGCCGCCCGGGGGTTGGTCAGGCCGCAAGCATCTTTCAGGGCATTGGTGGCGAGGGTCGGAATATCCGTCAACTTCGCGCCCAGCTCCCGCAGGCCGGCGGGAATCTCGACATCCTTGGCCAGGCTGCGAATCGCCGCAATGGCTGCCTGGGCGCCCTCCTCGGCGCTCAGCCCATGAATATCGGCGCCCAGCGCCTTGGCCACATCGCTCAGACGCTGCGGGCAGACCAATGCATTGAAACTCTGCACATGGGGCAGCAGTACCGCATTGCACACGCCATGGGGCAGGTCGTAGAAACCGCCCAACTGGTGCGCCATGGCATGCACGAAGCCCAGCGAGGCATTGTTGAACGCCATGCCCGCGAGGAACTGTGCGTAGGCCATGCTTTCCCGGGCCTGCAGGTCGGCGCCATCAAACACGGCCTGGCGCAGGTTGGCGCTGATCAGCTCAATGGCCTTGATCGCACAGGCGTCGGTGATCGGCGTCGCCGCCGTCGAAACATAGGCCTCGATGGCATGGGTCAGGGCATCCATGCCCGTGGCAGCGGTCAGCCCCTTGGGCATGGCGACCATCAGCGCAGGGTCGTTGACCGACAACAACGGCGTGACGTTACGGTCGACAATCGCCATTTTCACGTGGCGCGATTCGTCGGTGATGATGCAGAAACGGGTCATCTCACTGGCGGTGCCGGCGGTGGTGTTGATGGCCACCAGCGGCAGTTGCGGCTTGGCCGAACGGTCGACCCCTTCGTAGTCGCGGATATGCCCGCCATTGGTGGCGCACAGGGCGATGCCCTTGGCGCAGTCATGGGGCGAACCGCCGCCCAGGGACACGACGAAATCGCACTGGCCGGCCTTGAGTGCCGCCAGCCCTTTCTCGACGTTGTCGATGTTCGGGTTCGGCTTGGCGCCATCGAACACTACCGAGTCAATATCCTGCAGCGCCAGCAGACCGGCAATCCGCGCGGCAACGCCGGCCTTTGCCAGCCCCGCGTCGGTAACGATCAGCGCTTTGCGAAAACCATGCTTGCGAATCGCGCCCATGGCTTCGTCCAGGCAATCAATGCCCATGATATTCACGGCGGGGATAAAAAATGTGCTGCTCACGGTAAGCCTTCCTTTAGCTGACGGACTCCCGCCAGCTTCAGTCGAAGCCCCGCCGCGCGCCTTGACCTGAAGCAAGGAAAATCCGGATCCGAAACACCATTCGTCAGCCGCCGTTTATCTGGATCAGCCCGCGTCGGCGATACGCCTCGATATCGACGCCATGGGCCCCGGACGAACAGACCTGGCGAATCGCATAGGGCCGGCCCATGGCATCGAACGCGCTGGCGGCCAGATCGATGACCTTCTCCGGGCAGCGCCGCTTGTCCGCCCCGAGCACCCGCAGCAGGCGCGGCTTGAGGCGATTGCAGGCCGGGGCGCCAAGAATGATCGCCACTTCGTCATTGGTCATCTCGACGATTTCGCCGCTTGGGTACAGGCCGATCAGGCGAATGAACGCACTGACGATCTGCTCGTCGAAATGGCTGTTGGCCGCCTTGAACAGGATGCGCAGGGATTCGAGGGTCGAACGGCCCTTGCTGTAGACCCGGTCGCTGCTGATCGCGTCATAGGCATCAGTCACCGCGACAATCCGCGCATAAAACGGAATCGCCTCGGCACTCAAGCCACGGGGATAACCCGCCCCGTCGATACGCTCATGGTGCGACAACACCACATCGAGCGCCGTCAACGGCACGCCGGCCTGGCTGGTGAGCAAGGTGTAGCCTTCCATGGGGTGGTTTTTCATGATGGCGTATTCCTGCTCCGACAATGCGCTCGGCTTGTTCAGGATTTCGCCGGGCACCTTGAGCTTGCCGACATCGTGCAGCATGGCTCCGACCCCGATCTGCTCCAGTTCCAGGTTCGACAATCCCAGCTCACGGCCGAGGGCAATCGAGAGCATCGCGACCCGTAGCGAATGCTCGGCGGTGTAATCGTCCTGGAACTTGATCCGGGTCAGCCAGAGCAGCGCCGAGGGGTTGCGCAGGATGCTGTCGACACAGTCCTTGACCACCGCTTTCACCGCGCCGACCTGAATCGGCTCGCCCAGCTCCACGGCTTCAAGGATGCGCCAGGACTGCGCCCGCGCCGCCCCCCAGGCGAGCTGGGCCTGGGCCATTTCCGCATTGAAATCGACCGGCTCGGCGAGCGCCGTGCATTCAGTCGCGCATTCAATCGGAGTTTCGACCGAAAGCCCATGGGCTCCGGCGGCACTGGCGACATCCACCCAGGCATACTCGCAGTTCTCCCGCAGCAACCGCAGTTCCTCCTCGCGACGTATACGGAACTCACGAAACGAAAAAGTGGTTTCTTCCCAAGGTCGGTCCAGCGCTTCGACCTGCATGCCGATGGCCAAGCGGGCCACCTCGATCTTGATACAGCCTTTGCAGATATCCGGGTCCATTTCACGTCTCCGAACGGATGCGTCAAATAAAAGGTAAAGGGCCACCGTCAGCGCCTCAGATCGAGAACTGCGTGACCACCTTGTTCAATTCCACCGCCAGCTTGGACAGCTCATGACTGGCCGCCAGTGTCTGGCTGGCCGCCGATGAACTCTGGATCGACAGGTCGCGGATACTGATCAGGTTCTGGTCCACCGACCGGGCGACCTGGGCCTGTTCCTCGGAGGCGGTCGCGATCATCAGGTTGCGGTCATTGATCTCGCTGATAGCCTGGGCAATCTCGGACAGGGCCGAACCGGCCTCATGGGCAATCAGTAGGGTCTTGCCGGCTTCTTCGTTGCTGCGCTGCATCGATACCACGGCTTGCCCGGTGCCGGTCTGGATAGCGCCGATCATCTGCTCGATTTCCTGGGTCGAGACCTGGGTGCGGTGCGCCAGGGCCCGCACTTCATCGGCGACCACGGCGAAGCCGCGGCCCTGTTCGCCGGCCCGGGCAGCCTCGATGGCCGCATTGAGCGCCAGCAGGTTGGTCTGTTCGGCAATGGCCCGGATCACATCCAGCACCTTGCTGATGCTCTGGGCCTGCTGCGCCAGGGACTCGACTTCCTGCCCGGTGGACTTTACCGTCGAGCTCAGGGTTTCGATGGAGGCAATCGTCTGGTGCACCCGCTCCGCCCCGGTGCGGGTCGACAGTTCGGAACGCTGGGTGGACTGCGACGCCGCCACGGCATTGCGCGCCACTTCCTCGACCGCCGCGGTCATTTCATTGACCGCCGTGGCAGCCTGGTCAGTCTCCAGGCTCTGGCGCTGGATACCGCGATTGGACTCATCGGTGACCGCGCTCATTTCCTCCGCGGCCGAAGCCAGTTGCGCGGAAGAGTTGCTGATATGCCGAAGGGTATTTTTCAGGCTGTCCTGCATGGCGGCGGTCGAAGCCTGCAACTCGGCCAACTCATCCTTGCCGTCCACCCGCACCTCGGTACGCAAGTCCCCCCCGGCGATTTTCCGGGTCGAGACGAGTAACAGGCGTAACGGGCCGGTCAGGCTGCGGGTGAAAACAATCGCCAGCGTCACCGTCAAGACACAGGACAGGATGATGATCGCGATGGTCGAATAGAAACCGCCGTCGAACTGCTTCTGGGCCATGATGCCGGACTGTACGGCGCCATCGTCGTTGATCTTTTCCAACGCTTCGATGGTGGCTTGCAGATCATTGGCCAAGGGTGGCATCACGGTATTGAGCAGGTTGATCGCCTCCTTGGCGTCCTTCTCGCCGGCGGCCTGTAACACCTCGACGAGTTTCTGCTCATAAGCAGCGGTCTTGCGTTGCACCGCCTCGTAGGTCGCTTGCTCTTCGGGGCTTGAGACCAAGGGCGCATAGGCCTTGATCTGCTGGGCGAGTGTCCCCCTGAGTTCCTGGATACGAGCGACCTCGGTCTGTTTCATCTGTGCATCGGTGGCCGTGACCAAGCGAAAGCTTTCCAGGCGCACCCGATAGACAGTCACCTCGATCCGCCCGGCCTGTCGCAGGCTGGCCATCCAGTCGTCCTGCAACTCGACCGCGGCCTCGCGAATCAGATGCATTTTCCATAACGCCAGCAAACCCAAGGTGATCAACAGCAGTGTGACAAAGGCAAAACTCAGAAAAGCACGTGTGGCTATTTTCAGGTTTCTGACTGACATATCGATCACCCTTTATGCGGCATTCCATTGCACTGGAAAAAGCACCTAAAAGAGATATCACTACGATATCACCGTAAAAGACGCCTCGTGAAAAAATTGTCGTGGGTGGAATGAGGGAATGACTCCGTGGAGCCCGTGTTAAAGTTAGCTGCTGATCCTCCCTAGATTTGGCAACCGACGAATGGCGACGATGGAATTCCAGGCATTTGATACGACGTTGGAAGACTGGAGCGCCTTGCGTGCCGAAATTCCCTGCAGCGGTCTGTTGATCGGTAACGGCGCAAGCCGGGCGATGTGGCAGGCGTTTGCCTATGAGTCGCTGTTCGAACTGGCCCAGACCACCCGCAACCGTCCGCTGGGGCTGAGCGAGCTGGCGGTATTCAAGGCCCTGGAAACCAGCAACTTCGAACAGGTGCTCAGCGCCCTGAAGAGCACCATCCGGGTCAATGCGGCGCTGACCATCAGCTCGTCGTCGCCGCGCAATCGCTACTTCGCGATCAAGGAAGCGCTGATCCATGCGATACGCTCGGTGCATATTCCCTGGAAGCTCGTACAAGCCGAGAGCCTGGCACGGATCAATGCCGAGTTGAGTCGCTACCGCACGCTCTACTCGACCAATTACGACCTGCTCGCCTACTGGGCGATCATGCAGGCGCCCGAGGCGTTCGACGACCTGTTCCGCACTGACGACGCGACCTTCGACCTGGGCGACACCGACAGCCGTGGTACCCGCGTCCTCTACCTGCACGGCGGCCTGCACCTGGTGAAACACCTCGACGGCAGTACACGCAAGCTGACCTCGTCGGAAAGCACCCTGTTGGGCAGTTTCGCGATCAATACCCTGGGCGATGTGCCGTTGTTCGTCAGCGAGGGGAATGCGCAGGACAAGCTCAAGGCGATCCGACATTCGGACTACCTGTCGTACTGCTACGGGCAGTTGGCCGGGCACCAGGGGGCCCTGTGTATCTTCGGCCACAACCTGGGCGAGCAGGACCGGCATATCGTCCAGGCCCTGCTGGATGCGCGGATCAAGACCCTGGCGATTTCGATCTACCCGCGCAGCCAGGCGTTTATCCAGCATCAGAAGCGTCACTTCAGCCAGTTGTTCGAGGGCCGGGAAGTGACGCTACGGTTTTTCGATGCCAAGAGCCATCCACTGGGTGATCCGCAACTACAGGTCCATCCCGAGGCCTGAGATACTTGCCCGATGAACAGCAGGAAGCAGCCAGAATGAGTCGCGTCATCGACATCACACTCGATGGAAACAGCATCGATGCCCAGGCCGCGAGCTGGTTCGCCCGTCACCGCGACGCTCCCGAACAGCCATTGGACAAGGCGTTCGAAGCGTGGCGCGCAACGCCGGAGCACGCCAAGGCCTATGCCGAGTTCGAAGCACTGTGGGCAGACCTGGCGCAACTGCGCCAACTGAATCAGCCGGTGTTGCCGGCAGTGCGGCGCAAGAGCCTCTGGCGACCGGCCCTGACCATCGCGGCGGCGTTACTGTTCGCCCTGCCGAGCGTCAATGTTGGCGCGCCAAACACCCCGTACCGGCATCAGGTCGCCGCCCATGCCCAAGGCACCCGCATCCTGAAACTGCCGGACGGCAGCACCCTGTATATCAACGCCAATACCCGGCTGCGCATCAACTTCCGCGCCCAGCAGCGGGACATCTACCTGGATCAAGGCCAGCTCTACCTGGAAGTGGCCGTCGACCAGGAGCGCCCGCTCTGGGTGCATGCCGGCAACGCCCGGGTGCGGGCGCTGGGCAGCGCTTTCGATGTGCGCCGCGGCCAGCGCCAACTGGTGGTCAGCGTCGCCCACGGCCAAGTGGCCTTCGAGCCCGAAGGCGATCCCAGTAGCGCCATCCTGCTCGAATCACGACAACGGGCCATATTCGACTACACCAAGGGCACGCAGCAGCAGCTCCTGGGCAGCGAGGAAATCGCCGAGTGGCGCAGCGGCCACCTGACCTTTCGCAATCGCGAACTGGCCAGCCTGGTCGACGAACTGAACCTGTACCGCAGCAAACCGGTGCAACTGGCGGACGGCCCGCTGGCGCACTTGAAGGTCTCCGCCAGCCTCGATGTGAGCGACCCGGACGCCCTGCTCACTGCCCTGCCCGCCCTGATCCCGGTGAAAACCGTGACCCTGGAGGACGGCCAGGTCAGGCTCGAAAGCCGCAAATAGCCGTCCGCCGGGATCGCGTCATGTATCAACCGGCATTCGAACGGACCACGCTGAGCTCCGTTACCTGGGCCCGACGCTGGCTCAGGTAGCGGGTGCAACTGACCCGCAGGAAAGAGGCAAAATTCAGCACCTCCCCGCGAAAGTCCATCACTTCTTCGTAGAGCCGGGTGATCAGTTGGTTGGTGCTCATGCCGTCGGCCTCGGCGATCTCGGCGAGGATGTCCCAGAACTGGTTTTCCAGGCGCAAGGTAGTCACCACGCCACGGATGCGCAGCGAACGGGAACGCGATTCGTAGAGAATCGGATCAGCCTTGACGTAGAGCTCACACATGACCCACTTCTCCCTTACAAAGTGATCCTGGTCCCCAGCAAGCCGAGGAACGCGGCCAGCCAGCTCGGGTGCGCCGGCCAGGCCGGGGCGGTGGCAAGGTTGCCCTGGACGTGGGCCTGGGTCACTTCGATATCAATATAACGACCACCGGCCAAGCGCACTTCCGGGGCACAGGCCGGGTAGGCGCTGCACTCGCGACCGTCGAGCACGCCCGCCGCCGCCAGCAACTGCGCGCCATGACAAACGGCGGCAATCGGCTTGCCGGCCGCGTCGAACGCCCGTACCAATTGCAGGACCTTGTCGTTCAAGCGCAGGTATTCCGGCGCGCGGCCACCGGGAATCAGCAGCGCATCGTAGTCGGCGGCATCGACCTTGGCGAAATCGAAGTTCAGGGCGAACAGATGCCCCGGCTTTTCACTATAAGTCTGGTCGCCCTCGAAGTCATGGATGGCGGTGCGGACGGTCTGGCCGGCGTTTTTGTCCGGGCACACCGCATGCACCTGGTGACCGACCATCAGCAGGGCCTGGAACGGCACCATCACCTCGTAGTCTTCGACGTAATCGCCAACCAGCATCAGAATCTTTTTCGCGGCCATGGGCTGAACTCCTCTGGATAAATGCCTGGGCAGACAAGAGTAGTCAAGGTAGACCCTTTGCACGCAGGCGGGTAATCGCCGGCTACTACGCAGGCCGCCGCCCCACGACCAACTGTACGGACAACTCTCTACCCAGCTGTAAGGGCGAGCCGTCGGGACTTTATGGCTAGATGACAGCCCCCGTTTCCCTGATGACTGGCCAACGTTTATGTCCTCCCGTGAAAACACCGGCATGCTGCTCGGCCTGCTGGGTGTGGTGATCTTCAGCCTGACCCTGCCCTTCACCCGCATCGTGGTGCAGGAAATCCATCCGCTGCTCAACGGCCTCGGTCGCGCCCTGGTCGCGGCCATCCCGGCGGCGGCGCTGCTGCTGTGGCGCCGGGAAAAGTGGCCGAGCTGGAACCAGGTCAAGGGCCTGTCACTGGTAATCCTCGGGGTCATCCTCGGCTTTCCGGTGCTCTCGGCCTGGGCCATGCAGACCCTGCCGGCCTCCCACGGAGCCCTGGTCAATGGCCTGCAACCCCTGTGCGTGGCGCTGTACGCGGCCTGGTTGTCCCACGAGCGGCCATCCAGGGCCTTCTGGGCCTGTGCGGCGCTGGGCAGTGCGCTGGTGCTGGGTTATGCACTGATCAGCGGTGCCGGGAGCATCCAGCCCGGCGACCTGTTGATGATCGGCGCCATTGCCGTCGGCGGCCTGGGCTATGCCGAGGGCGGACGCCTGGCCCGGGAGATGGGCGGCTGGCAGGTGATCTGCTGGGCGCTGGTACTGTCGGTGCCGGTGTTGATCGGCCCGGTGCTGTACCTGGCCTGGCAACACCAGGGCGCGATTTCCACGCGGACCTGGTGGGCCTTCGGTTATGTGGCGATGTTCTCGCAGTTTCTCGGCTTTTTTGCCTGGTACGCCGGGCTCGCCCTGGGCGGTATCGCCCGGGTCAGCCAGATCCAGTTGCTGCAGATTTTCTTCACCATTGCCTTTTCGGCGCTGTTTTTCGGCGAGCACGTCGAACCGATCACCTGGCTGTTTGCCGCTGGCGTGATCGTCACCGTGATGCTCGGGCGCAAGACCAGCGTCCGCCCGGCGCAACCGGGCGGCCTTCCGCCGGGGGTTCAGCTCAAGTAGCCGTCGGCCCGCAGCAGGCTTTCCAGGCAGTGTTCCTGGATGTGATAGAACGCCTTCAATTCCTCGATCTTCACCAACAATGGCGCCGGGGCCACTGGCTCGGCGCGCTTGACCGCGAGGATCATCTTGTTCTTGTTGGTGTGTTCCAGGGAAATGAACTCGAAGACCTTGGTCTCGTAGCCACAAGCCTCCAGGAACAGTGCGCGCAGGCTGTCGGTGACCATCTCCGCCTGCTGCCCCAGGTGCAGGCCGTATTGCAACATCGGCTTGAGCAACGCCGGGCTCTGGATCTGCAAGCGGATCTGCTTGTGGCAGCACGGCGAGCACATGATGATCGCCGCGCCGGAACGGATACCGGTGTGGATC
Organism: Pseudomonas sp. MWU13-2105; assembly: GCF_023242315.1. GTDB lineage: Bacteria > Pseudomonadota > Gammaproteobacteria > Pseudomonadales > Pseudomonadaceae > Aquipseudomonas. Next base: position 11,255 of record NZ_JALLIY010000020.1, on the reverse strand, counting down.
GCATAGTCGGTGGCGATGTCGCAGGCATGCAGGGCGATCATCACTTCCAGCTCGCTCGGCGCCACGCTGCGCACATCGCCGCATTTGAACACCAGCCCCGGATGTTCCAGGCGTGCCGCCGCCGCGTTGCACAGGTTGACCATGTCCTCGCGCAACTCGACTCCGGTCACCTGTCCTTCGACCTGCAAGGTATTGCGCAGGTAATCGTGGATGGCAAAGGTCAGGTAGCCCTTGCCCGAACCGAAGTCGGCGACCCGCACCGGCTGCTCGAGCTTGATCGGCGACTGGCTCAGGGCGTGGGAAAACACTTCGATGAACTTGTTGATCTGCTTCCACTTGCGCGACATCGCCGGAATCAGCTCGTGCTGCGGGTTGGTCACCCCCAGGTCGGCGAGAAACGGTCGGCTGAGCTCCAGGTAGCGGTTCTTCTCGCGATTGTGCTCGGCGGACGGCACTTCCCGCGCCTGCTGGGCCTTGCCCTTGAACAGCGTGCTCTTGCCCTTCTTGCTGTACTCCAGCTGCACTTCGTCGGTGAGCGACAGCAGGTGGGCATTCTTGAAGGACGCCGGCAGCAGCCCGGCGATGAGCGCCTGGCCTTCGGCAAGGGCGAAGTTCTTGGTGATATCACGGGTCTTGTAGCGATAGACAAAGGACAGGCACGCCTGCTCCTTGACCGTCACCTGCTTGATGATCAGCCGCTGCAGGTCCGCTTCGGCACCGACGTACTTGGCCAGCACCAGCTTGATAAAGGCATTCTGGCTCAGGCTGGTGTCCAGCAGGTCGAGAAATTGTCCGTGATGGTCCGGCGCGGGCTGGGCGGGAGTAGCAGTAGCTGACATGGAAAAAGCGCCTCGGGCGTGCGGGATCTGGATAAGGGGAATGCCGGGTATTTTAGGCGGGATGGGACGCCAGGGCACGGGCTTATTTCGTCATTCTTCCGGATACCGCGCCCGAACCACGGGCCTCAGCCCAACAGCACCAAGCGGTTGGGCAACTGGTTGCGCGCCTGGGTCACCGGCACATGGACCTTGAGCAGTTCGCCGCAGGACTCGATGCAGCTGAGAAAGCCCTGCAAGGTCTGCCCTTGCTTGACCCGCTCGGTGAAGGCCTTGACGATGGGTTCCCAGGCGCTGTTGTCGAGCCGCCGGGAAATACCCTTGTCCACGAGGATTTCGACATAGCGCTCGGCCTCGCAGACAAAGATCAGCACACCGGTACTGTCGACGGTGTGGTGCAGGCTTTGTTCGAGAAACTGCCGCCGCGCCAGGCCCGACGCCCGCCAGTGCCGCACCGAACGCGGAATCAGCCGGCTGGTGACCGAGGGGATGCGGAACACCAGGCACAGCACGATAAAACTGCTCCATTGCACCGCCAGCAGGCTGTGGCTGTTCAGCCAGCCAAAGGCAAAGTTGATGATTCCCGGCACCAGCAGCGCCAGCAGGCTGGCCCACAGCAGCGGGATATAGGCGTAGTCGTCGGCACGTCGCGCCAGCACGGTCACCAGTTCCGCATCGGTCTGCTGCTCGACCCGGGTAATCGCTTCGGCAACCTGCCGTTGTTCGTACTCATTCAGTAAGGCCATGGTTGTGCATGCTCGCTAATAATTATTGTGGATTACCAACTGCCCGATGATCCGCCGCCACCGAAACTGCCGCCGCCACCACTGAAGCCGCCGCCGGAGCGTCCGCCACCACTGCTACCGAAGCCTCCCGAACCACCGCCCCTGGGCCCGAAGCCCATCAGTTGCATGATCGCGCAGATCAACACGAAGAGCACCATGAGGAAGCCGATCAATACCGGGTGCCGCGAACCGAAATCCCCTTCGGGTTCGGTTTTCTCCGCCAGCGGGCTGCCGAGTACCTTGAGCATGGCGTCGACGCCGGAACTGATGCCGCTGGAAACATGGTCGCGCTTGAACTGCGGCACGATCAGCTGGTTGATGATCAAGGACGACTGGGCATCGGTCAGGCGATCTTCCAGGCCATAACCCACTTCAATCCGCACCTTGCGCTCATCCCGGGCGACGATCAGCAGCGCACCGGTATTCTTGCCCTTCTGGCCGATCCCCCAGTGACGCCCCAACTGATAGCCATAATCCTCGATGGTGGTGCCTTGCAGGTTCGCCACGGTGACCACCACGATCTGCTCGCCGGTGGCCTTTTCATGGGCCAGCAATTGCTGGTTCAAGGCCTCGCGCACCGGTGCGTCGATCATCTGGGCGCTGTCCACCACCCGCCCGCTCAGTTCGGGAAACTGCAAGTCGGCCCTGGCCACCAGCGCCAACGCGCAGAGCAACAGCAACAGGGCGCTTTTGAAAATACGCATGCCTACCTCGTTCGTGATGAAGCAGGGTCGGGCGTTGCCAGGTGCACGCGCGGCAACGCCGATCGGGTTACTGGAACTTCACCTGCGGCGCTTTCTCGGCGTCCTGGGCGGTCGCTTCGAACGTCGGGCGCAACGGCAGGTTGCTGTACATCAGGCTATGCCAGAGACGGCCGGGAAAGGTACGAATCTCGGTGTTGTACTTTTCCACGCTGAGGATGAAGTCACGCCGCGCCACGCTGATGCGGTTTTCCGTGCCTTCAAGCTGGGACTGCAGGGCCAGGAAGTTCTGGTTCGACTTCAGGTCCGGGTAACGCTCCGAAACCACCATCAAGCGACTGAGCGCACCGGTCAGTTGGCCCTGGGCCTCCTGGTATTGCTTGAGCTTCTCGGGATTGTCCAGGGTGCTGGCATCGACCTGGATCGAAGTGGCCTTGGCCCGCGCCTCGACCACCGCGGTCAGGGTTTCCTGCTCCTGCCTGGCATAACCCTTGACCGTTTCCACCAGGTTCGGGATCAGGTCCGCGCGGCGCTGGTACTGGTTCTGCACCTGGGCCCAGTTGGCCTTTACCTGCTCATCATAGGTGGGAATATTGTTGATGCCGCAGCCGGCCAGCAACGTCGCCAGCAATGCCAGTACGGCGAATCTGCAACTCGAACGGAAGCCCTGTTGTGCCTGCATGCTCGAAAACTCCTTGAAACGTTGAAAAGGGAAAAATCCCAGGATTTTTCTCACCCGGGACTGGGGCATAATCCGCCACCGCCACTGGAATGTGTGAAGCCAATCAGCTAAAAGATGCCCAGCGCGAAAAACAGTTCATAAGTGTGCTGGATTATTAGCACAACAATAGTCGCTCCCTATAACTAAACAGCCCGGCCAGTGCACAACGCTTGGTCGCCGGACCGGGCCCCGAGATAATCATTCATGAAGAAACTGTGTTTGCTGGGCCTCGCTATTGGCCTGGCCAGTCTCCCGGTAGCGGCTGAGACAAAGCCCGCGCCCCTGGAAAACAAGGACGCTTTCATCGCCCAGTTGATGAAGCAGATGACCCTCGAGGAAAAGATCGGCCAATTGCGTCTGATCAGTATCGGCCCGGAAATGCCCCGGGAACTGATCCGCAAGGAAATCGCCGCCGGTAACATCGGCGGCACCTTCAACTCCATCACCCGTCCGGAAAACCGTCCGATGCAGGACGCGGCCATGCGCAGCCGGCTGAAGATCCCGATGTTCTTCGCCTATGACGTGATCCACGGCCACCGGACCATTTTCCCCATCAGCCTGGCCCTGGCGTCCAGCTGGGACATGGACGCCATCGGGCGTTCCGGGCGCATCGCCGCCCAGGAAGCCAGCGCCGACAGCCTCGACATCACCTTCGCGCCCATGGTCGACATTTCCCGCGACCCGCGTTGGGGCCGGACTTCCGAAGGCTTCGGCGAGGACACCTACCTGGTCTCGCGCATCGCCAAGGTGATGGTCCACGCCTACCAGGGCAAGAGCCCGGGCGAAGCGGACAGCATCATGGCCAGCGTCAAGCACTTCGCCCTCTACGGCGCGGTGGAAGGCGGGCGCGACTACAACGTGGTCGACATGAGCCCGGTGAAAATGTACCAGACCTACCTGCCGCCCTATCGCGCCGCTCTCGACGCCGGCGCGGGCGGGGTGATGGTCGCGCTGAACTCGATCAACGGCATACCCGCGACCTCCAACACCTGGCTGATGCAGGACCTGCTGCGCAAGGACTGGGGCTTCAAGGGCCTGGCGGTGAGCGACCACGGGGCGATTTTCGAGCTGCTCAAGCATGGCGTCGCCAAGGACGGTCGCGAAGCGGCCAAGCTGGCGATCAAGGCTGGCATCGACATGAGCATGAACGACTCGCTCTATGGCAAGGAACTGCCGGGGCTGATCAAGTCCGGCGAAGTGCCGCAAAGCGACCTCGACAACGCCGTGCGTGAAGTACTCGGCGCCAAGTACGACATGGGCCTGTTCAAGGACCCGTACCTGCGTATCGGCAAGGCCGAGGACGATCCGGCCGACACCAACGCCGAAAGCCGCCTGCACCGGGCCGATGCCCGGGATGTGGCGCGCCGCAGCCTGGTCCTGCTGAAAAACCAGGGCCAGACCCTGCCGCTGAAAAAGTCGGCGAAGATCGCCCTGGTCGGCCCGTTGGCCAAGGCTCCGATCGACATGATGGGCAGTTGGGCCGCCGCCGGTATGCCGGCGCAATCGGTCACCCTGTTCGACGGCATGAACAAGGCGCTCGGCGAGCCGGGCCACCTGATCTACGCCCGTGGCGCCAATATCACCGAAGACAAGAAGCTCCTCGACTACCTGAACTTCCTCAATTTCGACGCCCCGGAAGTGGTCAACGACCCACGGCCGACGGCTGAACTGATCGCCGAAGCGGTCAAGGCCGCAAAACAGGCCGACGTGGTCGTGGCGGCGGTCGGCGAATCGCGGGGCATGTCCCACGAATCGTCGAGCCGCACCGACCTGAACATCCCGGCCAACCAGCAGGAACTGATCAAGGCTCTCAAGGCCACCGGCAAGCCCCTGGTGCTGGTGCTGATGAACGGTCGTCCGCTGACCATCGGCCATGAGCAGGAACAGGCCGATGCCGTGCTGGAAACCTGGTTCAGCGGTACCGAAGGCGGCAACGCCATCGCCGATGTACTGTTCGGTGACTACAACCCGTCCGGCAAGCTGCCGATCACCTTCCCGCGCTCGGTCGGCCAGGTGCCGATGTACTACAACCACCTGACCATCGGCCGGCCTTTCACACCGGGCAAGCCGGGCAACTACACCTCGCAATACTTCGACGAGGAAAACACCCCGCTGTACCCCTTCGGTTATGGCCTGAGCTACACCGATTTCAGCCTGAGCAACATGGCGCTGTCTTCGACCACCTTGAACAAGAGCGGCAAGCTCGATGCCAGCATCACGGTCAAGAACACCGGCAAGCGTGATGGCGAGACCGTGGTGCAGTTGTATATCCAGGACGTCGCCGGTTCCATGATCCGCCCGGTCAAGGAACTGAAGAACTTCCAGAAGGTGATGCTCAAGGCGGGCGAGCAGAAGGTCATTCACTTCAACATCGACGAGGACGACCTGAAGTTCTACAACACCCAGCTCAAGTACGCCGCGGAGCCGGGCAAGTTCAATGTGCAGATCGGCCTGGACTCCCAGGATGTGACGCAGCAGAGCTTCGAGTTGTTGTAAGCCTGGTGCCGGCCCCCTTGTGGCGAGGCGGCCGGCACTGTTGTCGTTCACTTAAGGTAATTTGAAGCCGAGCGCGGTTTTGTGGCGAGCGGGCTTGTCGGCACGCCGCACCGCCGCGCTCGACTGCGAAGCAGTCGTAAAACCGGCCACCTCGCCCTACCGGATACACCACGATCGCTGGTTTTAGGGCCGCTTCGCGCCCCAGCGCGGGCAAGCCCGCTCGCCACAAAGGCCACCGTTGTCAGCCGAGGCAACGCGGCAACCGACATGCTATCTTTCCCGCCCCTCCCCAGCCTGTCGTTGCCTGTATGTCGCCCATCCCTCGTCCCCTGCGCCTGGCGTTCCACACCCTGCTGATTGTCGCGGGTACCGTCCTGGCCGCCGGCTGGGCCGTGCAGCGCGCCGAACGACAGGCCCTGGTCGACGACGCCTCGCGCGGCAAGACCCAACTGACGCTCTACGCCAATGCCCTGCATACCCTGATCGAACGCTATCGCGCGCTACCCGCCGTGCTCGCCCTCGATCCGCAATTGCGCGCGGCCCTGGCCGGCCCCATCGACGCGGCCCAACAGGACGCCCTGAACCGCAAACTGGAACGGATCAACGGCGCGGCACGCTCCTCCACTTTGCAACTGCTGGATCGCAACGGCCTGTCGGTGGCCGCGAGCAACTGGAGCCTGCCCAGCAGCTACGTCGGTCACAACTATGGGTTTCGCCCCTACTTCAACCAGACCCGCCTCGAGGGCAGCGGGCATTTCTATGCCGTCGGCGTGACCAGCGGTATTCCCGGCTACTTTCTCGCCAGCGCGGTGACCGGCGACAACGGCGAATTCCTCGGCGCGATGGTGGTGAAGCTGGAGTTTCCGGAACTGGAGCGCGAATGGAGCAAGGGCAACGACACACTGCTGGTCAGCGATGCCCGCGACATCGTGTTTATCGCCAACCAACCCGGCTGGCGTTATCGCCTGCTGCGCCCGCTGCGTGACACCGATCGCAGCGAAATCGGCAGCACCCGGCAATATGACAAGCAATCCCTGAGTCCCCTCGAATACCGGCCCTTGCGGATGTTCGGCGACAACAGCTACCTGACCCGGGTCGATGGCCCGGACGGCAGCGCCGACTACCTCTGGGAATCGCTGGCACTGCCCCCGGAAGACTGGACCCTGCACCTGCTGCGCAAACCGCAGATGGCCGCCGAGGAACAGCGCAACGCCGCCCTCGCCGGTGCAGGCCTGTGGCTGACGCTGGTGTTCCTGCTGCTGTTCCTCAGCCAACGCTGGCGCCTGGCGCGCTTGCGCCAACGCAGTCGCGAAGAGCTGGAACGCCTGGTGGAGGAGCGCACCCGCGATCTGCGCACCGCCCAGGACGGCCTGGTGCAGTCGGCCAAGCTGGCGGCGCTGGGGCAGATGTCCGCCGCCCTGGCCCATGAAATCAACCAGCCGCTGACCGCCCAGCGCATGCAATTGGCGACCTTGCGCCTGCTGCTCGATCACGGCCGGATCGACGACGCCTACCAGGCGCTCGCGCCGCTGGAGCAGATGCTGACGCGCATGGCGGCCCTCACCGGGCATTTGAAGACCTACGCCCGACAAAGCCCCAGTGGCCTGCGCGAACCTCTCGACCTGGCCGGCGTGGTCGACCAGGCGTTGCAGCTGCTGGAGCCGCGCCTGCGCGAAGACGCGGTCAGCACCGTGCTGCACCTGACCCGTCCGGCCTGGGTCCGCGGCGATGCGATTCGCCTGGAGCAGGTGTTGATCAACCTGTTGCGCAATGCCCTGGATGCCATGCACGACAAGCCGCTCAAACGCCTGGAGATCCGTATCGAAGCACGCCCACCGGTATGGCTGCTGAGCGTGGGTGACAGCGGCGGAGGCATTGCCGAAGAACACCTGGGCAAGGTCTTCGACCCGTTCTTCACCACCAAGCCGGTGGGTGAAGGCCTCGGCCTGGGCCTGGCGGTGTCCTACGCCATCGTCCATGAACTGGACGGCCGCCTGAGCGTCGACAATCGTCAGGGCGGTGCCCACTTCAGCCTGACACTGCCAATTGCCCCGGAGATGGACATTCGATGAACGCCGTGATCGTGGTCGACGACGAAGCCAGCATCCGCACGGCCGTCGAGCAATGGCTGAGCCTGTCGGGCTTCCAGGTGCAGACCTTCAGCCGTGCCGAGGAGTGCCTGGCGCAACTGCCAGGGGATTTTCCCGGGGTGATCCTCAGCGACGTGCGCATGCCCGGCATGGGCGGCCTGGAGTTGCTGGCACGCTTGCAAGCGCATGACCGTGATCTGCCGGTGATCCTGCTGACCGGTCACGGCGATGTGCCCATGGCGGTGGAAGCCATGCGCGATGGCGCCTACGACTTCCTCGAGAAACCCTTCAGCCCGCAGACCCTGCTCGCCAGCCTCGCCCGGGCCATGGAGAAACGTCGCCTGGTGCTGGAAAACCGCCAGTTGCATGAGCAGGCCGACCATCGCTCCCGGCTCGAACGCAGCCTGCTGGGGGTTTCCCGCAGTCTGCAAACCCTGCGTCGGCAGGTACTGGAGCTGGCGGCGCTGCCGGTCAATGTGCTGATCCGCGGCGAAACCGGCAGCGGCAAGGAGTTGGTCGCCCGTTGCCTGCATGATTTCGGACCGCGGGCCGCCAAGCCGTTTGTCGCCCTCAACTGCGCGGCGATTCCCGAGGCGTTGTTTGAAGCCGAGTTGTTCGGCCATGAAAGCGGCGCCTTCACCGGAGCCCAGGGCAAGCGTATCGGCAAGCTGGAATACGCCGATGGCGGCACACTGTTTCTCGACGAAATCGAAAGCATGCCGCTGGCCCAGCAGGTGAAACTGCTGCGGGTGCTGCAGGAGCAGAAGCTGGAGCGGCTGGGTTCGAACCAGAGCATCGCGGTGGACCTGCGTATTGTCGCGGCGACCAAGCCCGACCTGCTGGACGAGGCCCGGGCCGGACGTTTTCGCGAGGACCTGGCCTACCGGCTGACGGTGGCGCAGTTGCGCCTGCCGCCATTGCGCGAGCGCCGCGAAGATATCCCGTTGCTGTTCGAGCACTTCGCCCACAGCGCGGCCGAGCGAATGGGGCGGAGCTCAACGCCGTTGGGCGGACCGCAGCTGAGCCGCCTGCTGAGCCATGACTGGCCGGGCAATGTCCGAGAGCTGGCGAATGCCGCCGAACGCTCGGTACTCGGCCTCGGTGAGCCGGAACCTGACGCCATCGATCCGGGCCAATCCCTGGCGGCGCAGCAGGAGGCCTTTGAAGCGCAATGCCTGCGTTCGGCCCTGACCCGGCACAAGGGCGATGTCAAAGCGGTACTCGAAGAGCTGCAACTGCCGCGTCGCACCTTCAATGAAAAAATGCAGCGCCATGGCCTGGCGCGCGAAATGTTCCTCAAGGACGACTGACTGCCCCTTGTGAAGAACGGGCTTGCCCTAATGCCAGTCAGCTAAGAGCGATTTAAGCCTGGCCGAAATTTGTGGCGAGCGGGCTTGCCCGCGCTCGGCTGCGAAGCAGCCGTAAAAACAGACACCTCGTTCTACCTGATACACCGCAACCACCGGTCTCAGGGCCGCTTCGCGCCCCAGCGCGGGCAAGCCCGCTCGCCACAATCACAATAGAGCGGGTTCGCATCGGCAATTTTCCGCTTACCGATTTATCGTACATGAGCGGTTTTCCGCCTATCAAATCCCGCAATCCCCTCTAAACCGCGCCCTCAGTCGTTGGCACAGCTCCTGCTATAGCCCTGGCAGGCTGCGCTTGCGCGCGCTCCACAAAAACAATGACTTGAAGGTTCCCTGATGGATAACTCCGCTACCCTGCCCCTGGGGTCGGCCGCCGTGCCGGCCAAAGAAAGAACCACCTCCAGCCGTCTGAAATCGATCTTCAGCGGCTCGGTCGGCAACATGGTCGAGTGGTACGACTGGTACGTCTACGCCGCGTTCTCACTGTACTTCGCCAAGGTCTTCTTCCCCAAGGGCGACACCACCGCCCAACTCCTCAACACCGCCGCGATCTTCGCCGTGGGCTTCCTGATGCGCCCGATCGGCGGCTGGCTCATGGGCCTGTATGCCGACCGCAAGGGGCGCAAGGCCGCGTTGATGGCCTCGGTCCTGCTGATGTGCTTCGGCTCCCTGATCATCGCCCTGACCCCGGGCTATGAAACCATCGGCGTCGGCGCGCCGATCCTGCTGGTGGTCGCCCGCCTGATGCAAGGCCTGTCGGTCGGTGGTGAATACGGCACCTCGGCCACCTACCTCAGCGAGATGGCGACCAAGGAACGTCGCGGCTTCTTCTCCAGCTTCCAGTACGTGACCCTGATTTCCGGCCAGCTCATCGCCCTGGCGGTGTTGATCGTGCTGCAACAGAGCCTCACTACCGAACAGCTGCAAGCCTGGGGCTGGCGGATTCCGTTTGCCATCGGCGCCCTGTGTGCCGTGGTCGCGCTCTACCTGCGTCGCGGCATGGAAGAAACCGAGTCCTTCACCAAAAAGAAGGAAAAGCCGAAAGAAAGCCTGATGCGCACCCTGATGCGGCATCCCAAGGAACTGATGACCGTGGTCGGCCTGACCATGGGCGGCACCCTGGCGTTCTACACCTACACCACCTACATGCAGAAATACCTGGTGAACACGGTCGGCATGAGCATCTCCGACTCCACCACCATTTCGGCGGCGACGCTGTTCCTTTTCATGTGCCTGCAACCGCTGGTCGGCGCGCTGTCGGACAAGATCGGCCGGCGGCCGATCCTGATTGCCTTCGGCATTCTCGGCACCTTGTTCACCGTGCCGATCCTCAGCACCCTGCACACCATCCAGACCTGGTGGGGCGCGTTCTTCCTGATCATGGCGGCGCTGATCATCGTCAGCGGCTACACCTCGATCAACGCGGTGGTGAAGGCCGAACTGTTCCCGACTGAAATCCGTGCGCTGGGCGTCGGCCTGCCGTATGCCCTGACCGTGTCGATCTTCGGCGGTACCGCGGAATACATTGCGCTGTGGTTCAAAAGCGTCGGCATGGAAACCGGCTACTACTGGTACGTGACGGCCTGCATCGCCTGTTCGTTGCTGGTGTACGTGACCATGAAGGACACCCGCAAGCATTCGCGGATCGAGGCCGACTGAGTAGCTTCAACGCAGCGCCCTTGTAGGAGCCGGCTTGCCGGCGATGAGGCCCTTGAGCCTTGTAGCGTCGATACGGACGCTATCGCCGGCAAGCCGGCTCCCCCAAGGTTCGACGATGTTTTCAAGCCTGCATTCACCTCTCTTGCCCCACGCCTTTACCGGGCGCTCCCGACGCACTTGCGCGCAATTGCAAAAGAATTATCGGCATTAATGGCCAGTTAATTTCCAAGCGACATTCTGATCCTACGTAGATCGACCTGGCTCCGGCCCCTTGGCATCACATTGAATGCCGACCTTTTTTGGTGACATACATATCGATTTATACGATTGATTTAAGCATTTATTTGCGCTTTTTAATCAAATTAACAAGCGTAAAATCACTTCCACACCCACTGAACAAAACGCACACCTTCAGGAGCAACCACCATGAAAAGCAAACTGATCCTCGCGCTGGCCCTCTCGGTAATGGCTGCCAACACCTTCGCTGCCGATGGCTATGACAAAACTCCAGGCGGCGCCTATACCGTGGCTGCCGATGGTTACGACAAGACCCCAGGTGCCAACGCCGTTGCTGCCGACGGCTACGACAAGACCCCAGGT
>NZ_JALLIY010000002.1 GCF_023242315.1 Pseudomonas sp. MWU13-2105 | reverse complement strand
CTACACGCTGCTGTCAACACCTCTTTTACTCCGCTTTCGATCGAGAAGATCGAACCGCTGAAGAGGCGAAAACACACTGCCTTTTTCAGCTACTTCTGGGCCTCGATGAACTGAAGCGAACCACCTGCCAAAACCCTCAAAACCTTTGTAACTCATTGAATCCCAAAGGCTTTTCCGTTTCGACTGCGCCGGAAGTGGGGCGAATTATAGAGCCACAGGATTTCCCGTCAACGCTTATTTTCACTTTTCTGCCACAAAGATCAAAAGCAGCGCAAAAACGACTATGGGAGCCAGCGGCTCCCATAGTGTTGTTTTCTATCTATAAAGCAGTGTTACTCGGCCTTGAGGGTGATCCGGGCAAATGCCTTCTTCCCCGCCTGGCAAACATGGGTAGCGCCCAGCTTGTATATAAAGGCGCGATCGACAACCTCACCATCTATACGCACACCACCGGAACCCAGCAGATCGCGAGCGACCGCCGAGTTCTTCACCAGGCCGGCTTTATTCAGGACAGCGGCAATCGGCATGTCTTCAGTCGCGCTGATCTCAACCTCAGGCAGATCGTCCGGCAGCTCGCCATCTTTCATGCGATTGCCCGCCGCACGGTGGGCATTGGCCGCAGCCTCCTCACCATGGAAACGCGCGACGATTTCCTCAGCCAGCAGGATCTTGATATCACGCGGATTCGCACCCGCCTCGACATCCTTGCGCAGCTGATTGATCTCATCCATCGAGCGGAAGCTCAGCAGCTCGAAGTAGCGCCACATCAAGGCATCCGGGATCGATACCAGCTTGCCGTACATGACGCCCGGCGCTTCCTGGATCCCCACATAGTTACCCAGGGACTTGGACATCTTCTTCACGCCATCCAGCCCTTCGAGCAGCGGCATGGTCAGAATGCATTGAGCCTCCTGCCCATAGGCGCGTTGCAGCTCACGCCCCATCAGCAGGTTGAACTTCTGGTCGGTACCGCCCAGCTCGACATCCGCGCGCAGCGCAACCGAGTCATAGCCTTGCACCAGCGGATAAAGGAACTCATGGATGGCGATCGGCTGGTTGGTGGTATAGCGCTTGTCGAAGTCGTCACGCTCGAGCATGCGCGCCACGGTGTACTGCGAGGTCAGGCGAATGAAGTCCGCCGGCCCCATCTTGTCCATCCAGGTGGAGTTGAACGCGACCTCGGTCTTGGCCGGATCGAGGATCTTGAACACCTGGGTCTTGTAGGTCTCGGCATTGTCGAGCACCTGCTCACGCGTCAGCGGCGGGCGCGTGGCGCTCTTGCCGCTCGGATCACCGATCATGCCGGTGAAATCGCCGATCAGGAAGATTACCTGATGCCCCAGCTCCTGGAACTGGCGCAGCTTGTTAATAAGGACTGTGTGGCCCAGGTGCAGATCCGGTGCCGTCGGGTCGAAGCCGGCCTTGATACGCAGCGGCTGGCCACGCTTGAGCTTCTCGACCAATTCGGACTCGACCAACACCTCTTCCGCACCACGCTTGATCAGCGCGAGCTGCTCTTCAACCGACTTCATAACCAACCTGCAAGGCTCAGATTCAAAGGGGACCAACCATACAAGATCGCCGCCCAAATACAAGTTTTGCCCGGCATACGGGCACGAAACGCCCGCCCGAACATGACAGACTTGCTTCAGCGATGATTTGGTTATATTTTATACAGTTATTTCATCTTCATCATGTCATTCATCTTTTCCAATTCATCTTCTTCAAAGTCAAATTACCTATGACCACAGAGCCGACTAAAGCGCCCCCGCTTTATCCGAAGACCCACCTGCTGGCCGCAAGTGGCATCGCCGCCCTTCTCAGCCTGGCGCTACTGGTATTCCCTTCCAGTGACGTAGAAGCCAAGAAGACAACGCTGAGCCTGGAGCTGGAAACCCCAGCGGATCAACTGACACAAGACAAAGACGCTGTCGAACTCGATCAAGCCACAAATGAAGGCAATCCATCGCCTTTCGCGCAGATCGACAACAGCGCCGAAGAGCCCCACGAGACCGCCAAGACCGAGCCGGCACCCGAGGAAAGGAAGCTGCCTGGCCACCGGGAAGTCACCGTAGCCCGGGGCGATACGCTTTCCACCCTGTTCGAGAAGGTCGGGCTGCCCGCTGCTTCAGTACATGAGGTCTTGGCCAGCGATAAACAAGCCAAGCAGTTTTCCCAACTCAAGCATGGCCAGCTCCTGGAGTTCGAGCTGACTCCCGACGGCCAGTTGAACAACCTGCACAGCAAGGTCAGCGACCTTGAAACCATCTCCCTGACCAAGGGCCCGAAAGGTTTCACCTTCAATCGCGTGGTCACCCAGCCGGTGGTACGTTCGGCCTATGTGCACGGGGTGATCAGCAGCTCGCTGTCACTCTCCGCGCAACGCGCCGGCATGCCCCACAGCCTGACTCGCGAAATGGCCCATGTCTTCGGCTACGACATCGACTTCGCCCAGGACATCCGCCCCGGCGACGAATTCGAAGTGATCTACGAGCAAAAAGTGCTCAACGGCAAGACTATCGGCACCGGCAATATCCTTTCCGCGCGCTTCACCAACCGCGGTAAGACCTACACCGCCGTGCGCTACACCAACAAGCAGGGCAACAGCAGCTATTACACGGCTGACGGCAACAGCATGCGCAAGGCCTTTATCCGCACCCCGGTGGATTTCGCCCGCATCAGCTCGCGCTTTTCCATGGGCCGCAAGCACCCGATCCTGAACAAGATCCGCGCCCACAAAGGCGTCGACTATGCCGCTCCGCGCGGTACGCCGATCAAGGCCGCCGGCGATGGCAAGGTTCTGCTGGCCGGTCGGCGCGGCGGCTACGGCAATACCGTGATCATCCAGCACGGTAATACCTACCGGACCCTGTACGGTCATATGCAAGGTTTTGCCAAGGGCATCCAGACCGGCAGCAACGTCAAGCAGGGCCAGGTGATTGGCTATATCGGCACCACCGGGCTGTCGACCGGCCCGCACCTGCACTACGAGTTCCAGGTCAATGGCGTACACGTCGACCCGCTGGGCCAGAAACTGCCCATGGCCGATCCGATCGCCAAGTCCGAACGCGCCCGCTTCCTGCAACAGAGCCAGCCGCTGATGGCGCGCATGAACCAGGAAAAATCCAGCAAAGTCGCTTCGGCCAAACGGTAAACCACGATGCTCTACATAGGTGTGATGTCCGGAACCAGTCTTGATGGGCTGGACATTGCCCTCGTGGCGCTCGATGACTCCATCCAGCTGCTGGCCAGCCACTACATTCCCATGCCCGACGCTTTGCGCGTCGAGCTGCTTGGCCTATGCGCCAGCGGCCCCGACGAGATAGCCCGCAGCGCGATCGCCGAGCAGAACTGGGTAAACCTTGCCGCCCAAGGTATCAATACCCTGCTGGAGCAACAGCAACTCGGACCCGAGTCGATTCGCGCCATTGGCAGCCACGGCCAGACCATCCGCCACGAACCGGCACGCGGCTTTACCGTGCAGATCGGCAACCCGGCCTTATTGGCGGAACTGACCGGCATCACCGTCGTCGGCGATTTCCGCCGCCGCGATGTGGCAGCGGGCGGCCAGGGCGCGCCACTGGTGCCGGCCTTCCATGAGGCGCTTTTCGAAGAACGCGAAGGCCAGCGCGCCGTGCTGAATGTCGGCGGCTTCAGCAATCTGAGCCTGATCGAGCCGGGCCAGGCGGTAGCCGGCTTCGACTGCGGCCCAGGCAACGTGTTGCTCGATGCCTGGATCCAGGATCAACGCAACGAACCCTACGACCGCAATGGCCGATGGGCGGCCAGCGGCCAGGTTGAACCGCGGCTGCTACAGGCGCTGCTCAGCGATCCGTTCTTCCAGACCAAGGGCCCGAAAAGCACCGGCCGCGAGGTTTTCAACCTGACCTGGCTGAAGCGACACCTGGGGCGCCTGCCGCCCCTCGCAGCCGAAGACATCCAGGCTACCCTGCTCGAACTCAGCGCAAGAACCATCGTCGAGTCGCTGACTGGCGCCCAGCAGAACACGCAAGAGTTACTGGTCTGCGGCGGCGGCGCCCATAACGCGACACTCATGGCCCGGCTCAGCCAGTTGCTGCCCGCCACCCGGGTTGCCAGCACCGCCAGCCATGGCGTGGACCCCGACTGGGTTGAAGCCATGGCCTTCGCCTGGCTGGCCCGATGCTGCCTTGATGGCATCGCCGCCAATCGCCCCAGCGTCACCGGTGCCCGCGGCCTGCGGGTGCTCGGCGCGATCTACCCCGCCTGACACACAGCAAAACGCCGCGAAATTCGCGGCGTCGAGGGTAAAGCGCTATCTGCGATCAGATCGAGAACGACGACCCGCAACCACAAGTGGTGGTGGCATTCGGGTTCTTGATCACAAAACGCGAGCCTTCCAGGCCTTCCTGGTAATCCACCTCGGCACCCGCCAGGTACTGGAAGCTCATTGGATCGACCACCAGGCTGACGCCTTCGCGCTCGACGATGGTGTCATCATCGGCCACTTCCTCATCGAAGGTGAAGCCGTACTGAAACCCTGAACAACCGCCGCCCGTAACGAATACGCGCAGCTTCAAGCGATCATTACCCTCTTCATCGACCAGGCTCTTCACCTTGTGCGCGGCACCGTGGGTGAATTGCAAAGCCGTGGGGGTGAAGGATTCGACGCTCATGCTGACTATCTCCCGGCGCTACGCCGCCATAATGCGTGATGACGGGCATTATCCGCTTCTCCTAGAAAAGCGGTCAACTATTGTTGTTACGATATATCAACCAACATGGCCTCACACCATGGAGCTCGCGATGGTCGTTAACGATGACGCGAGGCATCTAATGCCCCGCACCGCCTGGACTACCAACGCGAGCAAGCTCGCTCCTGCAAGAGGATCGATGCCTTACGGCAGCATGCCCGCGTGGGACAGGCCCAGGCGCTCGTCCAGACCGAACAGGATGTTCAGGTTCTGCACCGCCTGGCCCGAGGCGCCCTTGACCAGGTTGTCGATTACCGACAACACCACCACCAGGTCACCATCCTGCGGACGGTGCACGGCAATCCGGCAGACGTTGGCGCCACGCACGCTACGGGTTTCCGGATGGCTGCCGGCCGGCATCACATCGACGAACGGTTCGTTGGCATAACGCTTCTCGAACAGCGCCTGCAGGTCTACCGAACGGTCGACCACGGTCGCGTAAAGCGTGGAGTGGATACCACGGATCATCGGCGTGAGGTGCGGCACGAAGGTCAGGCCCACGTCCTGGCCCGCCGCGCGGCGCAGCCCCTGGCGGATTTCCGGCAGGTGACGATGGCCCTTGACCGCATAGGCCTTCAGGCTTTCGGAGGTTTCCGAGTACAACGAGCCGACGCTGGCACCGCGACCGGCACCGCTGACGCCCGACTTGCAGTCAGCAATCAACCGCGTTGTATCCGCCAGGCCGGCTTCAAGCAGCGGCAGGAAACCCAGTTGGGTCGCGGTCGGATAACAACCCGGTACGGCAATCAGGCGCGCCCGCTTGATCTGCTCGCGGTTCACTTCCGGCAGGCCGTAGACCGCCTCGTCCAGCAACGCCGGCGCACCGTGCGGCTGGCCATACCACTTGGCCCATTCTTCGGCATCCTGCAGGCGGAAGTCGGCGGACAGGTCGATGACCTTGGTCCCGGCGGACAGCAGCTCACCGGCCAGGGCGTGGGCGACACCATGGGGCGTGGCGAAGAACACCACGTCACAGGCACCGAGAGTCTTGATGTCCGGCACGCTGAACGCCAGGCCGTCGTAATGACCGCGCAGGTTCGGGTACATATCGGCCACGGCCAGGCCGGCCTCGGATCGCGAAGTGATAACTGCCACTTCTGCCTGCGGATGCTGTGCCAGCAGACGCAGCAATTCGACACCGGTGTAACCCGTGCCGCCGACGATACCGACCTTGACCATGACCTGCCCCTCAACGAAACCACTGGAAAGGCCACGATAATAGGGGCCATGCGCGCCTGCGACAACCGCCAAGGTGACGTGCGGACGCACAAGCCTCTACTATTCGGCCTACCGTGAACCTGGGAATAACCAAAAATGCTCTATCTGTGGGTCAAAGCCTTTCATATCGTCAGTGTCGTCTGCTGGTTTGCCGGCCTGTTCTATCTACCGCGCCTGTTCGTCTACCACGCCCAGAGCGAGGACAACGTCAGCCAGGAACGCTTCAGCGTCATGGAACGCAAGCTGTACCGCGGCATCATGGGCCCGGCGATGATCGCCACGCTGGTCTTCGGCGGCTGGCTGATCGCCCTCAACCCGAGCATCTTCAGCCAGGGCGGCTGGATCCATGCCAAGCTGACCCTGGTGGTGGTGCTGATCGGCTATCACCATATGTGCGGGGCCCAGGTAAAACGTTTTGCCCGTGGCGAAAACACCCGCAGTCATGTCTTTTATCGCTGGTTCAATGAAGTGCCGGTTCTGCTATTGCTGGCTATTGTCATCCTGGTCGTTGTCCGGCCGTTCTAGCCAGCCGTCCCCCCCTGCCCGGAGCACATTCCATGTCGTTGCCCACCCTGCTCGAACAACGCCTGCGCTTACCCGTGGTGGCCGCGCCGATGTTCCTGATTTCCAACCCGCAACTGGTGCTCGCCTGCTGTCGCAACGGGGTGGTGGGCAGCTTCCCCGCCCTGAACCAGCGCGAGAGCAGTGGCTTCAAGGCCTGGCTCGAGGAAATCGAAGCCGGCCTGGCGACCCTGGACAATCCGGCGCCGTACGCCGTCAACCTGATCGTGCACAACAGCAACCCACGGCTCCAGGCGGATCTGCAGATCTGTATCGAGCACCAGGTGCCGATCGTTATTACCAGCCTGGGCGCGGTCAAGGAGTTGGTGGACGCCGTGCACAGCTATGGTGGCCTGGTGTTCCACGACGTGACCACCCGCCGCCATGCCGAGAAAGCCGCCGAGGCCGGTGTCGACGGGCTGATCGCCGTGGCGGCCGGTGCCGGCGGGCATGCCGGCACCTGGAGCCCGTTCGCCCTGATCGCTGAAATCCGCCAGTTCTTCGACAAGACCCTGCTGCTGGCCGGCTGCCTGAACCACGGTCACGAGATTCTCGCCGCCCAGTTGCTCGGCGCGGATCTGGCCTACTTCGGCACGCGCTTTATCGCAACCACGGAAAGTCATGCCCCCGAAGCTTATAAGGAGATGCTGCTCACATCCCAGGCGGCCGATATCGTGCACACTGCGGCGGTATCCGGGGTGCCCGCGAGCTTTATGCGTCAAAGCCTGGAAAATGCCGGTTTCGACCTCGCCGCGTTGCAAGGCAAGGGCGAGGTGAACTTCGGCGCCAAGCTCAAGCCGCTCGGCGACGAGGCCAAGGCCTGGAAAACCGTCTGGTCGGCCGGCCAGGGCGTCGGTGAGATCGATGACCTGCCCAGCGTCGACCAACTGGTCGCCCGGCTCGATGCCGAGTATCGCAAGGCCCAGGCACTGGCCGCAGAGTTGCCCCGGCACTGGCCACGACCGTAACATCCGTGTTGCAGGCTTACCCTGCAATGCCAATGACATGTGACAAGGACGCCCTTCATGAGCGAAAACCGCTTCAAAATCGTGTTCGACGGCACCTTGCAGGCCGGCGTGGACAAAAGCACCGCCCAGTTCAACCTGGCCGCGCTGTTCAAGACCGACGTGGCTTCGGTGGAACGGCTGTTCAGTGGCCAGCCGGTCGCCCTGAAGCGCGACCTTTCGGCCGCCGAGGCCGAGTCCTATCTGCAAGCCTTGCGCAAGACCGGCATCGAAGCCCGCCTGGAGGCCGAACCGGCGGCCGTCGAACTGAGCCTGGCGGATATCGATGACCTGCCGGCCAGCACCGCGCCAGCGGAGCCAGCGACTTACCAGTCACCCTACGCGCCGCCGCAAGCCCAGGTCGGCGATACCCTGCCCGCCTTCGGCCAGCTCCAGGCCTTCACCACCCGCGGGCGTATCGGCCGGCTGCGCTACCTGGCCTGGAGCATGGTCCTGATGTTCGTGACCCTACCGGTGGCCGGCGCGATCTTCGCCTTCGCCATGGGCACCGCGGCAGCCTCGCTGAACACCGCGATCACCATTGGCGTCGTACTCGGCGGCGCTGCCTTGATCGCCTTCATGGTCTTTTCCATCCAGATCGCCGTACAACGCCTGCACGATATCGGCTGGTCCGGTTGGCTCTGGCTACTGACCCTGGTCCCCTTCGTCGGCAGCCTGTTCCCCTTTGTGCTGATGTTCTGCCCCGGCAATAGCGGCGCCAACCAATACGGCGCACCGCCCCCACCGAACAGCACCGCGGTCAAGGTCTTGGCCGTGCTCTCGGTCGTCTGCGGGGTCATCTTTGGCATCGTTGCGGTAACCGGCGGTCTGAGCAACCTGGAGAGAGACTACAACAACGAATCGACCAGCTATTCGCAAAGCAGCGACGCCGTCAGCGCCGACGAGGCCGACAGCCCCGACGATGCGGCAGCGGCAGCCGAATCCGCGCCGCCCGCTGTAGACTATGAGCAAGATGAAAAAGAATAACCGCTTCTGAGCCTGCGACCCTCTGTCCCAAGGCTCGGAGCCGTTGTGATGGAGAATTGCATGACCCGTTACGCCCTGATCACCGGCGCCTCCAGCGGTATTGGCCTGGCCCTGGCCGAAGCCCTGGCGCGCCGTGGCCGCAGCCTGATTCTGGTGGCCCGCCAGCGTGATCAGCTGGAAACCATTGCCCTGGAACTGACCCAGCGCTTTGGCGTCGAGGTGTTGTTTCGTGCCTGCGACCTGAGCGAGCCGCTGCGCCTGTCCGGCTTCCTGTTGGAGCTGGAGGAAGGCGAGCGACAGATTGACCTGCTGGTCAACTGCGCCGGCCTCGGCACTTGCGGGCCGTTCCTGGCCCAGGATTGGGGGACCGAGCAAGACCTGATCGAAGTCAATATCCTCGCCCTGACCCGACTTTGTCATACCCTGGGTAACCTCATGGCGATACAGGGTGGCGGGCAGATTCTCAACGTCGCCTCCATCGCGGCGTTTCACCCGGCGCCCTGGATGAGCAGTTATTACGCGAGCAAGGCTTACGTGCTGCACTTCTCCGAAGGCCTGCGCGAAGAGCTTAAGAAAACCGGGATCAAGGTCTCGGTGCTCTGCCCCGGCCTGACCCGGACCGCGTTCTTTCGCAACGCACAGCTGGCCGTAGAAAAGCTTTCGCACAGCAAACTGATGATGAGCCCCGAAGAAGTCGCACTGTACGCGGTACGCGCGCTGGAGAAGAACCGCGCGGTGATCATTCCCGGCTGGCGCAACCGCTGGCTGGCCCGCGTCCCGCGCCTGATGCCGCGCTGGGCGATGCGCAAGCTCGCCGGTGTCGCGACCAGGACCTATTGCCCGCGCTGAAACTTGAACTCACGGCCGTGTCCGTACAGACTCTGGCCCGAACCACTCAACGGAGAAACAGCTGTGGATACTCTGTTCACCAAGATCATCAACAGAGAAATACCCGCGAAGATCATTTACGAGGATGACCAGGTCCTGGCCTTCCACGATATCGCCCCGCAGGCACCGGTGCATTTCCTGGTTATTCCGAAAAAGCCGGTACGCACCCTCAATGACCTGACCGAAGACGACAAGGCCCTGGCCGGACATATCCTGTTCACCGCCCAACGTCTGGCCCTGGAGCTGGGTTGTGAAAAAGGCTTCCGCGTGGTGATGAACTGCAATGAAGAGGGTGGACAAACCGTCTATCACATTCATATGCACGTACTGGGTCAGCGCCAGATGCACTGGCCACCGGGCTGATACAACTTCACGAACACCCCGATCTGTAGGAGCAGGGCTTGCCCGCGAAGCTTTTAGCGTCCTTGCGGACCTCGTCGCTGCGATACGGCGACCCGACAAGCCAGGCTCCTGCAGGACTAACGGTGTCTGCAAGATCGCGTACAGCAGCAACATCCCCCCGCCCCCCTGACCCAACGCAAACCTTCCGCTCTCGATTGCGGTAAACTGCAGGCCGAGATTTTTCCCGGAGGTCAGCATGACTACCCAACGTCACTACTCGCCGATTGACCGTCTTCTGCTGCAAGCCGATACCGCGATGCGCACCTTGCTGCCGTTCAGCGGCCAGCCCTACCGCCCTTCGCCGGCTATCGTGCAGCCCGACGCGCCGATGAGCGAAGACGACAGCCGTCACGTCGCCGGCCTGATGCGCATCAACCATACCGGGGAAGTCTGTGCCCAGGCCCTCTATCAGGGCCAGGCCTTGACCGCCAAGCTGCCCCATGTGCGCGCCGCCATGGAAAAGGCTGCCGAAGAAGAAGTCGATCACCTGGCCTGGTGCGAACAGCGCATCCGCCAGTTGGGCAGCCATCCCAGCGTGCTCAACCCGCTGTTCTATGGCCTGTCCTTCGGCATCGGTGCCGCCGCTGGGCTGATCAGCGACAAGGTCAGCCTGGGCTTTGTCGCAGCCACCGAAGACCAGGTGTGCAAACACCTGAACGAACACCTGGAGCAGTTGCCGGCCGAGGACGAAAAGTCCCGGGCGATCCTTGAGCAGATGCGCATCGACGAAGAACATCACGCCGAGTCCGCGCTGAACGCCGGCGGCTTCCGCTTCCCGGCTCCGGTGAAGTTCGGTATGAGCCTGCTGGCCAAGGTCATGACCAAGAGCACCTACCGCATCTGAGCCACCGCGGCTACGCCAAGAAACAGGTAAAAAAAGAAGGGCGCCACTCGGGCGCCCTTCTTTTTTGGCCAGGAAACTTACGTCGGCATATTGCGTGCGTAAAAAATCTCCAGCATTTCGTGCTTCACCCGCTCGGTCACCTGGGCACGCTGCTCCGCCGACAGGTTGTTGGTCGCGTCGCCGAACAGGTAGTTGTCCAGTTCGAACTCCTTGAGCAGCATCTTGGTGTGGAACATGTTCTCCTGATACACATTCACATCCGTCATCTGATAGCTCTTGCGGCTGTCTTCCGAAAGATAGTTCTGGATCGAGTTGATCTCGTGGTCGATGAAGTGTTTCTTGCCTTCGACATCACGGGTGAAACCACGTACGCGATAATCGACGGTGACGATGTCCGAGTCGAACTGGTGGATCAGGTAGTTGAGGGCTTTGAGCGGTGAAATGACGCCGCACGTCGACACATCGATGTCCACACGGAACGTCGCGATACCGTCGACCGGATGGATTTCCGGGTAGGTATGCACCGTGATGTGGCTCTTGTCGAGGTGAGCCAGGATGGTCTCGGGCAACGGGCCCGGGGATTCTTCGATCTGACTGTCGGTCGGGGTCACCGGCTGTTCGGAGATCAGGATCGTGACACTGGCACCTTGAGGGTCGTAGTCCTGACGCGCGATGTTCAGGATGTTGGCACCAATGATATCCACCACTTCCGTGAGGATCTGCGTCAGGCGTTCCGCGTCGTATTCCTGGTTGATGTACTCGACGTAGGCCTGCTGGTCCTGCGGGGTTTCCGCATAGCAGATGTCATAGATGTTGAAGCTCAAGGTCTTGGTCAGGTTATTGAACCCGTGGAGCTTGAGTTTGCTTTTCACCGTTAAAAACTCTCTATATCGATGCGGCACCGCCGCGTGATCAAGCATGCCCGTCAGTTGTGAACGACACAGCTGCGTAGGACGGTTAACACCTCTTCGCGATGGCGATTTTGGTTGTCTGTTCGGGTCCGTGGCCGCAGGTGTGCTGCTGGCCAGGCGCCCTGAAAAAAGTGGCGCATTATGCAGACCTGAACGACTGATCGCCAGAGTCTGCATGGACTTTATGATAGTTGAATGTCGACTCAGCCGAGTTCGATGATCTCGTAATCATGGCTGATGGCAACGCCAGCGGCACCGAGCATGATCGAAGCCGAGCAGTATTTCTCCGCTGACAGCTCGATCGCCCGCTTGACCTGGGCTTCCTTCAGGCCGCGGCCCTTGACCACGAAGTGCAGGTGGATCTTGGTGAACACCTTGGGGTCTTCGGTGGCGCGCTCGGCCTCGAGAAAGGCTTCGCAGCTCTCAACCGGCTGACGCGACTTCTTCAGGATGCTGACCACGTCGAAGTTACTGCAACCGCCCAGGCCCAACAGCAACATTTCCATGGGACGAACGCCCAGGTTACGGCCACCGCTTTCCGGCGGACCGTCCATGACCACCACATGCCCGCTACCGGACTCTCCGAGGAACATGGCTTCGCCAGCCCATTGGATGCGTGCCTTCATCACCTAGACTCCACTGCTGAAAAAAGGGAGCCAGCTTAGCACAGCGGCCCGCCCCGACAGGAAACCGGCAATGGGCGACGACTGGTCAAGCGAGCACATAAATTCCCCATTTTCCACACAATGCCTCTGTTATGCTGGCGCCAAATCACTGGCGTTATGCCAGCCTTGCAGCTATGCCTAAAACAACAAACCACACCGTGCAGTCTTTTCGGGAAACAACCATGGTTGCTCTGGCTTCCGCTTCCGCCCCCAAGATCAAGAACCTCGACAAACTGCTGATGCATTGTCAGCGCCGCCGCTATCAGGCCAAGAGCAATATCATTTGTGCCGGTGACCGTTCGCAAACCCTGTTTTTCATCATCAAGGGCTCAGTCACGATCCTCATTGAAGATGACGACGGGCGGGAAATGATCATCGCCTACCTCAATTCCGGGGACTTTTTCGGCGAGCTCGGCCTGTTCGAACAGGCCGGCCTGGAGCAGGAGCGTAGCGCCTGGGTACGGGCCAAGATCGAGTGCGAAGTGGCAGAGATCAGCTACTGCAAATTCCGCGAACTGGCCCAACAGGACCCGGATATTCTCTACGCCCTCAGCGGCCAGATTGCCCAGCGCCTGCGCAACACCACGCGCAAGGTCGGTGACCTGGCATTCTTCGACGTCACCGGCCGCGTGGCCCGTTGCCTGCTCGAACTGTGCAAACAACCCGATGCCATGACTCACCCCGACGGCATGCAGATCAAGATCACCCGCCAGGAAATCGGCCGGATTGTCGGCTGCTCGCGGGAAATGGTCGGACGGGTGCTCAAGGATCTGGAAGAGCAGAACCTGGTGCACGTCAAAGGCAAGACCATGGTGGTGTTCGGCACCCGTTAAGGGTGGAAGATATCCTGCAGCATCTGTTGGTACAGCTCGCTGAGCCGCTCAAGGAATAGCGGCGCGGCATAGACTTCATGCAAGGCGACATGGCTTTGCGCCCGGACCCGGGCATCCAACTGGCAGGTCTGGTTGAAGCGATTGACCGCGGCCACCATCGAGTCGCGCTCGTTATCCATCAACATCGCACCGTGCACCAACCCCACGGGCCGAGTGCCACCCTGGCTCTGGCGCCAGCGCTGGGCGGTGCCGACCATCTTGCGAGCATTGAGGTTGACGTTGAAGCGACCGTCGCAGAACGCGCCATCGATTTCGCCCAGGGATGAAACACCGCCCAACTCATCCAGCGCATCGCAGATCGGCTGGCACAGGCGCCGATAGCCGGTCTCGATACGATTCTGGTCACCTTCGTGACGGGGCGGGGCATACACCAGGGCGATATTCACTGTAGCGCCGGACTGCGGTACCGGCTCGCCGCCGGTTTCACGCAGCAATACCGGCCAACCGCTGGCTGCCAGGGCATCGCAGGCGGCGTCGAAACCCGGCAAGCGATTCAAGCGCCGTGGCATCACCAGCGCGCGATCGCTGGGCTGCCAGAACAACAGCCCCCAATCCTGCTCACCGGCACAGACCGAGGCCAGCAGATCCTGTTCGGCACGCAGGCCGGCTTCGACGGTGAGGGCAACGAGCTGGGGCATCGAGGTCATCCTGATAACGAGCCCTGCTCAGTCGAGGGTCGAGCCAGTGATTGCCGGGGCGCCACGCTCCGGGAAAAACAGGCGCTGCAATTCATCGCCCGGGCTGTCCGCGCGCATGAATGCCTCGCCCACCAGGAACGAATAGACTTCGCTGATTTCCATCAACTCGACATCCGCCCGGTTGAGAATACCGCTCTCGGTAATCACCAGGCGATCACGGGGGACCATCGGCAACAAGTCGAGGGTGGTTTCCAGGCTGACCTCAAAAGTATGCAGGTTGCGGTTGTTGATCCCGATCAGCGGCGTATCCAGCACCTTCAAGGCCCGCTCCAGTTCGGCGGCGTCATGGGACTCCACCAGCACATCGAGACCGACGCCCTTGGCCACCGCGGCCAATTCAGCCATCAAAGCATCGTCCAGCGCCGCGACGATCAGCAGGATGCAATCGGCGCCGAGGGCACGGGCTTCGACGATCTGATACGGGTCGACCATGAAATCCTTGCGGATCACCGGCAGCTTGCACGCCGCGCGCGCCTGCTGCAGGTAGAGGTCGGCGCCCTGGAAATAGTCGACGTCGGTCAACACCGACAGGCAGGTCGCCCCGCCCTTTTCGTAGCTGCGAGCGATGTCGGCCGGAATGAAGTTCTCGCGGATCACGCCCTTGCTCGGCGAAGCCTTCTTGATTTCGGCAATCACCGCCGGCTGCTTCTGCTTCGCCCGCTCGATCAGCGCCTGGGCGAAACCGCGCGGCGCGTCGGCGATCCGAGCCATGGCCTCGAGCTCGGCCAGACTCACGCGAGCGCTGCGCTCAGCCACTTCCTCGGCCTTGCGGGCGAGGATCTTTTCCAGAACGGTTGGCACACTCATCCTTCATTCTCCTGCTTGAATACGGCGGTGAACGCGCCCAGCTCTTCGAGCTTTTCCCGGGCGAGGCCGGTGTGCAGTGCATCGTGAGCCAGGGCAACGCCTTCTTTGAGGCTGCTGGCATGGTCGGCGGCATACAGCGCGGCACCGGCATTGAGCACGATCATTTCCGCGGCTTTCTGGCCGTTCTCGGTCTTGCGACGCCCCAGGGCATCACGGATCAGTTCCAGGGATGCCGCCGGGCTCTCGACCACCAAGCCAAACAGACTCTGGCTTTTTATACCCAAGTCTTCAGGCTGGACCCAGTATTCAGTTATTGCACCATCTTTCAGCTCCGCCACGAAGGTGGGTGCGGCCAGGCTGAATTCATCCAGGCCGTCCTGGGAATGCACCACCAGTACGTGCTTGCTGCCCAGGCGGTGCAGCACTTCGGCCAATGGCCGGCAGAGGGCCTGGGTGAACACGCCGACCACCTGATGCTTCACGCCAGCCGGATTCGTAAGCGGGCCGAGCATGTTGAACAGGGTGCGCAAGCCCAGGTCGCGGCGCGGCGCGGCGGCATATTTCATCGCACGGTGGTGGGTCTGGGCGAACATGAAGCCGATCCCGACATTATCGATGCAGCGCGCCACCTGGACCGGCGTCAGGTTCAGGTAGATGCCGGCGGCCTCCAGCAGGTCGGCACTGCCACTTTTACCCGACACCGCGCGGTTGCCATGCTTGGCCACGGTGCAACCGGCAGCCGCCACGACAAAGGCGGAAGCGGTGGACACGTTGAAAATATTCGCCCCGTCACCGCCGGTGCCGACCACATCGACCACACCGTCGAGGGTCTTGAGTTCGACCTTGTCGGCCAACTCGCGCATCACCGAGACCGCGCCGACGATTTCGTCGATGCTTTCGCTCTTCATGCGCATGGCCATCATAAAGGCGCCGATCTGCGCCTCGGTGCATTGCCCGGTCATGATTTCACGCATGACATCGCGCATTTCATCGGTGCTCAGGTCCAGATGGCCGACGATACGGCCCAGCGCAGTCTTGATATCCATGAAAACTCCTTAGCGCGTGCCGCCGGTCTGTTTGAGAAAGTTGGCGAACAGCTCGTGGCCCTGCTCGGAGAGAATCGACTCGGGGTGGAATTGCACCCCTTCGATGTTCAGTGTCTTGTGGCGCAAGCCCATGATCTCGTCGACCGAGCCGTCGTCCAGCTGGGTCCAGGCGGTCAGTTCCAGGCAGTCCGGCAAGGTTTCGCGCTTGACGATCAGCGAGTGATAGCGGGTAACGGTCAACGGCAGGTTCAGGCCTGCGAACACACCCTTGCCTTCATGGAACAGCGGGCTGGTCTTGCCGTGCATCACCTGGCGGGCACGCACCACATCGCCGCCAAAGGCCTGGCCGATGGATTGATGGCCGAGGCAGACACCGAGGATCGGCAGCTTGCCGGCAAAATACTTGATCGCCTCCAGGGAAATACCCGCCTCGGTCGGCGTGCAGGGCCCCGGCGAGACCACGATGCGTTCCGGCTTGAGGGCTGCGATTTCGGCCACGGTCAATTCGTCGTTGCGCACGACCTTGACGTCCGCGCCCAACTCACCGAGGTATTGCACGACGTTGTAGGTAAACGAGTCGTAGTTATCGATCATCAGCAACATGACAAAAAGCTCCTCAGGCGTCGGACGCGGGGGTTTGTTCAGCGAGGGCGACAGCACGGAACATCGCGCGACGCTTGTTCAGCGTTTCTTCCCACTCCAGCGCCGGCACCGAGTCGGCGACGATGCCGCCACCGGCCTGCACATGCAGCTCGCCGTCCTTGATCACCGCGGTGCGAATGGCGATGGCGGTGTCCATGTTGCCGTTCCAGGCGTAATAGCCGACCGCGCCGCCATACACGCCACGCTTGACCGGTTCCAGCTCGTCGATGATTTCCATCGCGCGGATCTTCGGCGCACCGGACAAGGTGCCCGCCGGCAGGATCGCGCGCAGGGCGTCCATGGAGGTCAGGCCGTTCTTCAGTTGCCCGGTGACGTTGGAAACGATGTGCATCACATTCGAGTAACGCTCGATCACCATCTTCTCGGTCAGCTTCACCGAACCGATCTCGGAGACCCGGCCGGTGTCGTTGCGGCCCAGGTCGATAAGCATCAGGTGCTCGGCGATTTCCTTGGCGTCGGACAGCAGGTCGTCTTCCAGTGCCCGGTCGGCTTCCTCGCTGGCGCCACGCGGACGGGTACCGGCGATGGGACGGACGGTGATCAGGTTGTCTTCGACTCGCACCAGCACTTCCGGCGAACTGCCGACCACATGGAAGTCGCCGAAGTTGAAGAAGTACATGTACGGCGTCGGGTTGAAGCAGCGCAACGCCCGGTACAGGTCGATCGGCGCGGCCTTGAAGTCGATGGACATGCGCTGCGACGGCACGACCTGCATGCAGTCACCGGCGAGGATGTATTCCTTGATGGTATCGACCGCCCGCTCATAGTCACCCTGGGTGAAACTCGAACGGAACAGCGGGTCGGCGGCTGGCGGCCGATCGAGCTCCAGGCCGCGACGCGGGGTGATCGGCTGGCGCAGTTGCTCAAGCAGTTCCCGCAGGCGCGCCTGGCCTTGTTCGTAGGCGTTGTCCTGGGCTGGATCGGCGAGGACGATGGCGTGCATCTTGCCCGCCAGGTTGTCGAACACCACCACGGCATCGGAAACCATCAACAGGATATCCGGCACGCCCAGCGGGTCCGGGTTCGGACACTTGCCCAGACGCTTCTCCACGTAGCGCACGCAGTCATAACCGAAGTAACCCACCAGCCCGCCGTTGAAGCGCGGCAGCCCGGCAATGGTCGGCACGTTGTAGCGCGCCTTGAAGGTCTCGACGAAGTCCAGCGGGTCCTCGGCTTCGCAGCGCTCGATCTCGACGCCGTCATGGGTCACGCTGACCTGATGGTCATGCACCCGCAACACCGTGCGGCACGGCAGGCCGATGATCGAATAACGGCCCCATTTCTCGCCGCCCTGTACCGACTCCAGCAGATAGGAGTTGGGTTGGTCGGCCAGTTTCAGGTAGATCGACAACGGGGTATCGAAGTCGGCCAGGGTTTCGCAGGCAAGCGGGATGCGGTTGTAGCCGGCAGCGGCCAAACGCAGGAATTCTTCGCGGGTCATGATATGCCTCGTGGCTTGAGGGTCGAACAGTCAGGTATGCAAACACGCCGGATAACCGGCCAGGATCAAGTCAGGCGCGCCAACGCCAGCGGGCCAGGGCCTTGATGACTTTCATCCAGAGTTTGCGAGTGACCACCACGATGGGGTTTCCAGGAGGGGATTGAACACAGTCCGCCGACATTAGCTCAGCGCCAGCTTCCAGGCAACCGGGAATCAGCGCGCGCAGGTCGTCGATGACCAGAGCCGGCTGTTCTTCGGCGATCGGCCGGCCATGGTTGTAGCCATAGCTGAGGGCCACGCAGGTGACACCGGCGGCCTTGGCAGCCTGCACATCACTGCGCGAGTCACCGATGAACAGGCATTGCGAGGCCGGGATACCGGTCATTTTCATCACGTGGAACAGCGCCGCCGGGTCCGGCTTGCGCTGCGGCAAGGTATCGCCGCCGATGATCAGGCGGAAAAACCGTCCCAGTTTCATTTCATCCAGCAAGGGTGCGACAAACTGTTCGGGCTTGTTGGTGATCAGGGCCATCTCCATGCCCTGCTTGTGCATCCAGCTCAGGGTTTCCTGGACACCGGGATAGACCTGGGTCAGCTCATGGCCGCCGGCATAGGCCTCCATGAAGATCGCCAAGGCCTGCTCGGCTTCGCCGTCATCGACAGCGGAATGATCGAGACCACCAGCCAGCGCCCGGCGCACCAGGACCGGCACGCCGTTGCCGACCCACTCGCGGACCCCATGCAGCCCGGCCACCGGACGTCCGAGGGCGAGCAGCATTTTATCCACCGCCAAGGCCAGGTCGGGCACCGAATCCACCAGTGTCCCATCCAGATCGAACATGACCAGCCTGGGCAGACGGTCCGGAAAAAGCTGCTCGAACACGGTCATGATCGAGCCAGCGCCAGTTCGGCGCGCATTTTCTCGATGACTTCACGGTAGTCCGGCGCATTGAAGATCGCCGAGCCGGCGACAAAGGTGTCGGCCCCGGCGGCGGCGATTTCGCGGATATTGTTGACGTTCACGCCGCCGTCGATTTCCAGGCGAATATCGCGGCCCGAGGCATCGATCAAAGCCCGCGCCTCACGCAGCTTGTCGAGGGTGCCGGGGATGAACTTCTGCCCGCCAAAGCCCGGGTTGACGCTCATCAGCAGGATCATGTCGACCTTGTCCATCACGTACTTGAGCACGTCCAGGGGCGTGGCCGGGTTGAACACCAGGCCGGCCTTGCAACCACCTTCGCGGATCATTTGCAGGGAGCGATCGACGTGCAGCGTGGCTTCCGGGTGGAAGGTGATGTAGGTCGCACCGGCGTCGATGAAGTCACCGATGATGCGGTCCACCGGGCTGACCATCAGGTGCGCGTCGATGGGCGCGGTGATGCCGTACTTGCGCAACGCCGCGCAGACCATCGGGCCGATGGTCAGGTTGGGTACATAGTGGTTGTCCATGACATCGAAGTGCACGATGTCGGCTCCGGCAGCGAGCACGTTGTCCACTTCCTCGCCCAGGCGGGCGAAATCGGCGGAGAGAATCGACGGAGCAATGGCGAAGGGCTGCATGACGCACCTTTTTTGAGCAGAATCACAATGGCGGGCATTGTATACCGCCCGCTTTGCCCCGCCCACCGTGACCGCGACGATTGGCCGGACAAGCCCGCAATGCCCGCGCCAAAGCCCTCAGTAAGCGGCGCGGTAGATTTTTTCGATATCCACGGCGCTCAGCCGCCGCGGATTGTTGCGCATCAGACGCTCGGTAGCCGCCGCTTCCTCGGCCATGGCCGGGATCGCGTCCAGGGGCACGCCGAAGCTTGCGAGGCCGGCGGGGATTTCCACGGCGGCACATAGATCGGTCATGGCGGCGACGGCCTTGTCGGCCGCCTCGATCAGGCTCAAGCCGGTCACATTGACGCCCATGGCGATGGCTATGTCCTGCATGCGCTCGACACAGGCGATTTTGTTCCAGCTCATGACATAGGGCAGCAACAGGGCATTACTGACCCCATGGGCGATATTGAAGCGCCCGCCCAACGGGTAGGCCAGGGCATGCACGGCACCGACGCCGGCATTGCCGAAGGCCATCCCGGCCATCAGGCTCGCGGTGGCCATTTCTTCACGGGCCTGGAGGTTGGAGGGGTTGGCGTAGGCTTTGGGTAGCGCCGTGGCGATCAGCTTGATCGCGCCAATGGCCAGGGCGTCGGTGATCGGCGAGGCATTGAGTGACAGGTAGGCTTCAATGGCGTGGACCATGGCATCCACGCCGCTGGCGGCGGTCACGCTACGCGGGCAGGTCAGGGTCATCTGCGGGCTGACCAGCGCCACGTCCGGCAGCAGGTAATCGCTGACGATGCCCTTTTTCAGTTGGGCCTGCTTGTCGGAGAGAATGGCGACATTGGTCACCTCGGAGCCGGTGCCGGCGGTGGTCGGGATGGCAATCAGCGGCGGCCCCTTGCGCGGCACCTGGTCGATGCCGAACAGGTCCTCCAGAGCCCCGTGATAACCGGCGTAGGCACCGACGCTCTTGGCGATGTCGATGGCGCTGCCACCGCCCAGGCCGATCAGACCGTCATGCCCACCTTCGCGGTAGGCCCGCATGCAGTCCTCGACAATGGCGATTTCCGGGTCGGGCAGCACGCGGTCGAAGATGTCATAAGTGCGCCCACCCAAGTGGGCCAATGCCAGCTCGACGGTCCCTGACTTGACCAGTGCCGCATCGGTCACGATCAACGGATGGTCGACATTCAGCCGGGTCAGCTCATCAGCCAATTGCTCGATGGCGCCACGGCCGGTGATCAATTTATGGGCGATCTTGAATGAGGAAATGCTCATGCTCGCAGCCTTCTTGTCGTGATGATCAGGGCACGAGCAAGCATAACCGGGATTGGCTTTACGCTGTCATGCAGAAGTTGCATTCAGAGCGTGAATGGGAAGCGTGTCTCATGAACGCCAGCAAACCTGTGGGAGCCGGCTTGCCGGCGATGACGAGCGCAAGAACGATACAAGACTCAAGGGCCTCATCGCCGGCAAGCCGGCTCGGTTTTTCGCGGCGCCCTCCAGGCGCCCTTCTCATACCTGGGTGGTGCGCAATTTCTCGCTACGCCCACGCAGCCACTCCAGGGTCAGCAGCAGGATCACCGAGAAGGCAATCAGCAGGGTCGCCGCCGCGGCGATGGTCGGGCTGAGGTTCTCACGAATGCCACTGAACATCTGCCGGGGCAACGTTGCCTGTTCGGGGCCGGCGAGGAACAGGGTCACCACCACTTCGTCGAACGAGGTCGCAAAGGCAAACAGAGCCCCGGAAATCACCCCCGGGGCGATCAGCGGCAGGGTCACCCGACGGAACGCCGTCAGGGGCGACGCACCCAGGCTGGCGGCAGCGCGCACCAGGTTGTGATTGAAGCCTTGCAAGGTCGCCGACACGGTGATGATCACAAAGGGCACGCCCAACACCGCATGCACCACGATCAACGAGAAGAAACTGTTACCCAGCCCCAGCGGGGCGAAGAACAGGTAGCTGGCCACACCGATGATCACCACCGGCACCACCATGGGCGAGATCACCAGGGCCATCACCAGCGGCTTGCCGGGGAAATCGCCGCGGGTCAGGCCGATCGCCGCCAGGGTCCCGAAGACCATCGCCAGCACCGTGGCCGCCGGGGCGACGATGATGCTGTTGCGCAAGGCGCGCATCCATTCCGCCGAGGCGAAGAAGTCCTGGTACCAGTGCAGCGAGAAGCCTTGCAGCGGATAGACCAGGAAACTGCCCGAGTTGAACGACAGCGGAATGATCACCAGCACCGGCAAGATCAGGAACAGCAGGATCAAGCCGCACAGAATGCGCGAACTGTAGAACCAGACCCGCTCGACGGGCGACATGTAGGGGCTCAGCATTTCTTATTCTCCTTAGCTCAGGCGCAGGCGGCTGGCGCCGACCAACCGGCTGTAAATCAGGTACAGGACCACGGTCGCCAGCAGCAGCAAGCCACCCAGGGCGGTCGCCATGCCCCAGTTGATGCTGGTGTTGGTGTAGAACGCCACGAAATAGCTGACCATCTGGTCGTTCGGGCTACCGAGCAATGCCGGGGTGATGTAGTAACCAATCGCCAGGATGAACACCAGCAGGCACCCCGCGCCAACACCGGCATAGGTCTGCGGGAAGTACACCCGCCAGAAGCTGGCGAACGGATGACAGCCCAGGGAAATCGCCGCGCGCATATAGGTCGGCGAAATGCCCTTCATCACGCTGTAGATCGGCAGGATCATGAACGGCAGCAGGATGTGCACCATGGAGATGTAGACGCCGGTGCGGTTGAACACCAGTTCGAGGGGCTTGTCGATCACGCCCATGGCCATCAGCGCGCTGTTGATCAGGCCACCGGATTGCAACAGCACGATCCAGGCCGCGACCCGCACCAGGATCGAGGTCCAGAACGGCAGCAGGACAAGGATCATCAACAGGTTGCTCTGCCGTGACGGCAGGTTCGCCAGCAGATAGGCCAATGGGTAGGCCAGCACCAGGCAGATGGCGGTGATCACCAGGCCCATCCAGAAGGTGCGGGCAAAGATGTCAAGGTAGATCGCCTGGTCCGGCGTGGCCGGGGCCAGTTCGCCGAGGTCGTCGATCCGATGGTCGACGGCCGCCAGCAGGTAATAAGGGGTGATGCTGCTGGTGTTGCGCCGGATCGCCTGCCAGTACGCCGGATCGCCCCAGCGTTCGTCGAGGGCTTCCAGGGCTTCTTTATAGGAGGCCGGCTCGGTCTTGAAGGGCAAGGCCCGGGCGGTCTTGGTCAGCAGGCTGCGATAGCCGGCCAGTTCCATGTTCAGGCGCTTGGACAGATCGCCCAGGGTCTGATTCTTGCGGGCGTCGCCGAGGTCTTCGCTCAAGGCTTTGTAGACCGGCTCACCGGGCAGGCTCTTGCCATCCCAGGCGGCAACGGCGGCCACGGTACGCGGCATGGCGCCGACCACTTCCGGGTTACCGACACTTTTGTAGAGCAGCGCCACGATGGGCACCAGGAACACCAGCAACAGAAACAGCACCAGCGGTGCAATCAAGGCCTGGGCCTTCCAGCGGTTGACCCGCTCGGCACGCGCCAGGCGCTGCTTCAAGGTGGGACTGGTGACCTCGTTCAGAGGAACGGTGAGGGCCATGGCGAACTCCGGAATTCTTTTATTGTTACAGCGGGTGGCGTCCCGTTTCGGGACACCGCCTGTTGTTCTTCTGAAACACACAAACCCAACGGGCAGAACACAAACCCTTGTGGGAGCCGGCTTGCCGGCGATGAGGCCCTTGAGCCTTGCGTCGATTTTCCAACGCCATCGCCAGCAAGCCGGCTTCTACAGGGTTATGCAGCGTCTGCCGGCGCGTGCTCTGTTACTTGGCCGCCCAGGCGTTGAAGCGCTGCTCCAACTGCTCGCCGTTATCCGCCCAGAAGGCCACGTCGATCTGCACCTGGTTGGCGATGTTTTCCGGGGTGGTCGGCATATCTTTCAGGATGGCTTTATCGAGCAACGGTACCGCTTGGACATTGGCCGGGCCGTAGGCGATGTTTTCCGAGTAGACCTTCTGCTGCTGCGGCATGACCGAGAAGGCGATGAATTTCTTCGCCGCTTCAAGACGCTCGCCCTTCAGGCCTTTTGGAATCGCCCAGGCGTCGAAGTCATAGACACCGCCGTTCCAGACCACCTTCAGGTTGCTTTCTTTCTGTACCGCGGCGATCCGACCGTTGTAGGCCGAGCTCATCACCACGTCACCGGAGGCGAGGTACTGCGGTGGCTGGGCACCGGCTTCCCACCACTGGATATTCGGCTTCAGCTCGTCGAGCTTCTTGAACGCACGGTCCTGGCCGTCCTTGCCCGCCAGTACCTTGTAGACGTCTTTCGGCGCAACGCCGTCAGCCATCAACGCGAACTCCAGGGTGTACTTGGCGCCCTTGCGCAGGCCACGCTTGCCCGGGAATTTCTTGGTATCCCAGAAGTCGGCCCAGCTGGTCGGTGCGCTGCTCACTTTGTCGGCGTTGTAGGCCAGGACCGTCGACCAGACGAAGAAGCCCACGCCGCAAGGCTGGATGGCGCCCTTGACGTAGTCTTCGCTCTTGCCGAACAGCGCCGGGTCGAGAGGCTCGAACATGTCTTCGTCGCAACCGCGGGACAGCTCGGGCGACTCGACTTCCACCAGGTCCCAGGACACGCTCTTGGTGTCGACCATGGCCTTGACCTTGGCCATTTCACCGTTGTACTCACCGGCAACGATCTTGCCCTTGCCCGCCGCCTCCCACGGCGCATAGAACGCCTTGACCTGTGCGGCCTTGTTCGCGCCACCAAAGGACACCACGGTCAGGTCAGTCGCCGCCATGGCATTTGCCGCGCACATCAGCCCAAGGGTCAGGGCGCTGAATTTCAGGGATTTAAGCATTTATTCTTCTCTCCACAGTGCAGGTTGGTGAAGCACGGGGCGATGGATTCGCCTCTTGGGTTACCGCGCTCAGCTGGCGTCCAGTAATGGATCGAGCGCGCGAACGTGCTCCACCTGCCAGCCGAGAGGTACGACGTCGCCGACCGCCAGGGCTGGGTCCAGCTCGGCAATCGGCTGTTTCACGAAAAAGTCGGTCTTGCCGCAGACTTCCAGGCGCACACGGACGTGGTCGCCCAGGTAGATGAACTCGGCCACACGGCCCGAGAAGCGGTTGGCGCAGGACTCGCTGGAGCCGTTGAGGCTGATGCGTTCCGGACGGATCGACAGCGTCACCGGCTCGCCGGTCTTGCCGACATTCACCGCCAGCGCCTCGACCTTTTCACCGCGGCCGAGCTCGACCACGCAGCGATCACCACTGTGACTGTGCAGGCGGCCGTTGAGGCGGTTGTTCTCGCCGATGAAGTTGGCAACGAAGGTGTTCTTCGGTTCTTCGTAGAGGGTCCGTGGTGGCGCGATCTGCTGGATCTCACCCTGGTGGAACACTGCAACGCGGTCGGACATGGTCAGGGCTTCGCCCTGGTCGTGGGTCACGTAGACCACGGTCACGCCGAGGCGCTGGTGCAGGTGCTTGATTTCCATCTGCATGTGTTCGCGCAACTGTTTGTCCAGGGCACCGAGGGGCTCGTCCATCAGTACCAGCTGGGGCTCGAACACCAGGGCCCGGGCCAACGCCACCCGCTGCTGCTGGCCGCCGGACAACTGCGCCGGGTAGCGCTGGGCAAACTTGTCGAGCTGGACCATCCCCAGCACCCGTTTGACCCGCTCACTGACGTCGGTCTTGCTCAAGCCACGCACGGTCAACGGGAACGCCAGGTTCTCGGCGACAGTCATGTGCGGGAACAGGGCATAGTTCTGGAACACCATGCCGATGTCGCGTTTGTGTGGCGGGACATTGTTGATGGAGCGGCCGGCCAACTGGATTTCGCCGGCGGTCGGGGTTTCGAACCCGGCCAGCATCATCAGGCTGGTGGTCTTGCCGGAGCCGGAAGGCCCGAGCAGGGTCAGGAACTCGCCCTTGCGAATATCCAGGTTGAGGTCTTTGACGATCAGGTTCTCACCGTCGTAGCTTTTTTGTACGCCACGAAAGCTGACCAGTACATCGTTCGCCCCAGCGCTTGAATCAACCTCGCTCATACCCTCACCTTTTTGTTTTGGACTGCCGTGGGGCTAAGCCTAGTGAAGGCTCGCGGCAGCGCAAATCGGCAGGCGGGAGAGATTGGCCTCAGCCGTCTGGAAGAATTGGGGTAGGGATCGCCCTACAAGGATGGCGGGATTGGATATGCCCACGGGCCATTCCTGGCGGCAAGGCCCGGAACAGCGTCAAAGGGCTGTCGAAAACTGTCGCAAATGGATATGCGCGCGGGGTTTTCTTTTGTAGGAGCCAGCTTGCCGGCTCCCACTGGGACCGTGTCGTTGACAGAGGGCGCGCGTGCTCAGAGCAACTTGTGCTCCATCGCGTATTTCACCAGTTCGGCCAGGGAGGTGATGTTGAGTTTCTGCATCAGGCGCGCCTTGTGGGTACTGATGGTCTTGCTGCTCAGGGCCAGTTGCTGGGCGATGTCGTTGACGTTGGCGCCCTGGGCCAGGCGCTCGAAGACCGAGAACTCGCGCTCCGAAAGCAAGGCGTGCAGTGGCCGCGAATCGGTCAGGCCGACTTCGAAGACCATGCGGTCGGCCAGGTCCGGATCAATGTAGCGACCACCGGCCGCAACCTTGCGGATCGCCGTCAGCAACAGCGCCGGATCGCTGTCCTTGGTGGCGTAGCCGGCGGCACCGATCTTGAGCGCGCGCGCCGCCATCTGCGCCTCGTCGTGCATGGACAGCACCAGGATCGCCGGCGGATTGTTCAACGCGCGAATCCGCGGGATCGCCTCCAGGCCATTGACACCGGGCATGGAGATGTCCAGCAGGACCACTTCGCAGGGGATCTGGCGCAGGACTTCGAGCAGTTGTTCACCATTGCAGGCCTCGCCCACCACGGACAGGTCCTTGGCCAGACCGATCAACTGCTTGATGCCCTCGCGGACAATGGTGTGGTCTTCAGCTACCAGTACGCGGATCACGCTTATCTCCAGGTTGAGTCAGTCGGACTGCTTTCGCCGGCTCGCCGGCGATAGGGTCATCAGGGCCTACACGTCCAACGGCACCCGCACACTAAGGGTCGTGCCCTCGCCCACCACGCTTTCCAGCCGCAGCGTGCCGCCGAGCATCAACACCCGCTCACGCATGCCCACCACGCCAAAGGAGGTCGGCCTGCCACTGTCAGAGACGAATCCTACGCCATCATCACTGATGGTCAGGCATAAATCCTCGCCCTCAATAGCCAGTGTCAGTTCAACAGTATGCGCCTGGGCATGGCGCATGACATTGGTCAGTGCTTCCTGGAGGATACGGAACAAGCCAATGGCCTTGGCATCGCTGAGAGCCGGCAGATGCTCCGGCACTTGCACCAGGCAGGGAATCTGCGTCCGCGCCTCGAAGCGCCGGGCCTGCCACTCGATGGCCGAGGCAATCCCGGCATCGAGAATCGGCGGACGCAAGGCGGTCGCCACATCCCGGACCAGCTGGAACAACTGCGCAATCAGCTTCTTCATGCTGTTGAGCCGGTCATTCAGGCCGGGATCGAGTTGGGCATAGGCCAGTTCGCACATAGAGGTTTCCAGCTTGAGCACAGTCAGCATCTGACCCAGCTCATCGTGAACTTCCCTGGCGATGCGTGCCTTTTCCTCTTCACGGACGCTTTCCAGGTGCGCCGACAGCTCGCGCAAC
Organism: Pseudomonas sp. MWU13-2105; assembly: GCF_023242315.1. GTDB lineage: Bacteria > Pseudomonadota > Gammaproteobacteria > Pseudomonadales > Pseudomonadaceae > Aquipseudomonas. The sequence goes on along the minus strand of NZ_JALLIY010000002.1, from coordinate 429,583 downwards.
TGTTCACGGGACGCGGCCAGCTCCAGCTCGATGCGCTTGCTTTCACTGATATCCCAGACGATGCCGTCCCAGACCACGGTACCGTCCTCCAGGCGACGGGTGATGGCCTTGATCTCGGCCCAGCGCTGCCGACCTTCACGGGTCATGATCCGGCCTTGCCAGGACCAGTCGCTGTCCGCATCGAGGGCACGGTCCTGGGTCTCGTGGTAACCAGCCTTGTCGTCCGGATGTACCAGGCTGCGCAGCCCGATGTCCTGCCGACGCAAGGTCGCCGGGGCATAACCGACCAGGCTTTCGCTACCTTCGCTGATGTAGGGAAAATGCAGCTCTCCGGTCAGCGGTACACGCTCCAGGCGAAACACCAGGCCCGGCACGTTGGCGGCGATCGCCTTCAAGCGCGCCTCACTTTCCTGCACCGCCGCCAGCGCGCGACGGCGCTCGGTGACGTCGTTGAGGTAGACAACCAGGTATTCACCCCCGCGAAAACGCAGGAAACTCAACGACACATCGGCCGGCAGGATGCTGCCATCGGCGCGAATACACTGGGTCTCAAAACTTTGCGGCCCTTCCTCACTGGCCCGGGCACGTTTCCACAGGTTCAACCAGCGATCCATGTGCAGGTTGGGCTCGAAGTCGATCAAAGGACGATCGAACACCCCGCCCGGCGGATAGCCGAGCATCTCTTCCGCCGCCCGGTTGGCGTAACGGACATGACTGTCCCAGTTGACCCAGAGAATCCCCACCGTGCTCTGGTCGATGGAAAACTGGGTCAGGCGCAGGGCCTCTTCGCTTGCCTCACGCCGGGCGAGGGTGTCCCGAGCCGCGAGCAACTCATGCTCCAGGCTATGCTGCTGGCGACGCAGCCAGAAGACAATCGCCAGGCCTGCCAGCAGCAACACCGCCAGCAACAGGCAAAGGTTTTGCCAGAACCCCGGCGACTCGGCCAGGCGCGGATACTTCGGTTGCAGCCAGCGGGCATGCAATTGCTCCAGATCCCGGGCAGGGATGGCGTGCAGGGCCTTCTCCACGACAGCAGCCAGTTCCGGCCAGTCCCGCCGCGTCGCGACCCGCAGCAACTGTGGCAAGCCGATATCGCCGACCACCGCCAGCCCGGCGAACTCCTCTTCACTGGACAGGCGACTGAGCTGCGCCTCGTCGATCACCGCATAACGGGCCTGCTGGCTCGCCAACAATTGCAGGGCCTGGCGCTCCAGCGGCACGCCCTGCAAGTTCAGATTGGGGTAGGTGTTGCGCAGGTAATCGGCAACCGTGCTGGGCATGCGCACGGCCACGCGGGTCTGGCTGTCGAGCTTTTCCAGCTCCACGGCGCCGGCACCGTTGCGCTCGCCCACGACCAATTGCGGCACGCGCATGTAAGGATCGGAGAACAGCCACAGACGCAACCCCAGCGGGGTCTGGGTCAGGCCCGGCGCCAGGTCGATCTCGCCCTCGCGCAAGGCTTTTTCCAGTTGCGCCTGATCGGGAAAGTTACGCCAGGTCAGCTCGACATCGAGGCTCTTGGCGACCCAGGCCATGAGCTCCACGTTGGCCCCGGACAAGCGCTGCAGCCGGCGGTCGTATTGCGCATATGGCGCCTGCAGGACCAGGCCAACCCGCAGTTCGCGGTGCTGCTCGATCCACTCGTGCTGTTCGCCGGACAAGACAATCCCCGGCCCATGGGGAGCAGGCGCCGCCCAGGCCATCAAGGGAAAACACAAACAGCCGATAACCCACAGGCAGCAAAACCGTATCATTCGACGCTCACACACTGACAAATGCTGACCAACCCATTAGGCTCTGTACGATAACTGCTTGCACGACGATCATGCTGTGTTAAAAACAGGCTCGGACGAACGAAGTGAGAACGTCCGAAAGACGACCCGGAGGGCGAGCGAAGCGAGTAATGCTCATTTAGTGGACTAAACTGCGCTTCCTCGCCTGTTTTTGCCTTGCCTGATCGCCGCTCGGCGAGTTCTCGTACAGACCCTAGGCTGCCAGGATGACTCTGGCCTGGAAAATCCGATGCCCCTTCTCTACCGCCTGGCACTGCCTGCGCTGTGCCTGTCGCTGATACTACCTTGTGCCACGCCCGTCATGGCCGCCGACCCGACGCCAGCCCCGGCGCAAAAGCCCGCCGACAAGCCGGTGGAGCGCCAGCCGCTGCCTGAGCGTAGCCAGGAAGACGCGACCGCGCTGGAGCGACAATTGCCCCAGCAGGAACAACAGCAACTACAAGCCGGCGGCGACAGCTTCCTGGCCTTGTGGAAACCGGCCAACACACCTTCCCCCCTGGGCGCCGTGATCCTGATTCCCGGCGCCGGCGAAAGCGCCGACTGGCCCCAGGCAATCGGTCCGTTGCGGCGCAAGTTCCCGGATGCCCAGTGGAGCAGCCTGAGCCTGACCCTGCCGGACCTGCAAAGCGACGCAATCCAGCCACGGCTGGCCGAGGCGCCCAAGGCCCCGGCGGCGACCGCCAGCAACAGCAAGGACGCCAGCACCACGGCCAAGCCCATCGAACAGGCGGCCAGCGCCGAAGCCGAGGTGGTCGACCAGGCCGCCGCGCAAACCGCCGAAGACCAACTGAAGGCCGATGCTGATCGGATCTTCGCACGAATCGACGCGGCGATTGCCTACGCAAAACAGCAAAATGCCCGCAGCGTGGTGCTCCTGGGTCATGGTACCGGTGCTTACTGGGCCGCCCGCTACATGAGCGAGAAGCCCTCGCCGCAGATCCAGAAACTGCTCCTGGTGGCCGCGCAGACGCCGACCACTGCCCCACAGAACCTGGCTCAGATCACCCCCGGACTGAAACTGGCGACGGCGGACTTCTTCTATCAGGACCGGCCACTGGATCGCAAAGCCGCGCTGGAACGGTTGCAGGCCAGCAAGCGGCAAAAAACCTCGAGCTACAACCAGATTGCACTGAAGGCCCTGCCGGGCAATGCCGGGCAGGAGCAATTGTTCCGGCGCATCCGCGGCTGGTTGAACCCGCAGGATGTCGGCGGTCTCTGAAGCGGACCGCCTAGCGGAAATCCCTTCGCTCGCGAATCAGCACATAGGCATTGTGCAGATCGCGGGTTTTCTCCGTGGCCTCGCGCACTTGTAACGGCGTCGCACCGTTTCCCGCCACCTTGTCGGGGTGGTGGCGGCTGAGCAGGCGTCGATACGCCCGCTTGATTTGCGCGGGCTCACTGTTGGCCGCCACACCCAATAACAGCAGCGCCTCCTCGTAAGTTCCAGTCGCGCTCGACAGCGTCTTGCGACCAGGCTCGTAGTCATTGGCCAGGGCCTGGACCTGTTGGCTGGTCCAGCCCAGCCATTTGCCCCAGAGCATGATCAGCTCACGCTCCTTCGACCCGACCCGGCCATCGGCCCAGACCATTCGCCAACACGCCCGCAAAACGCCTTCGGCGGCATGGGGCTGCTCCTTCAGATGGTTCAGGTAGCCGCGCAGACGATCACGCCCCGACTTGCCCCGGTTGAACGCGGCAATCGCTCGGCGCCGCGCCGCGTCGTGCATGTCCAGTTGGCGCATTTCCTCGCGCGCCTGCTGGATATGTCCGTCGACCACCTGCCCATCGCTCTTGGCCAGTCGTCCCAGCAGGACAAACAGCAATTCATCGTTGCGCAACGCCGGCTTGCCCCCCAGGCGTTCGCGCAAATGTGCAAAACTGTGCAACTGCAGGCGCCGATCCAACGCCTGCCCGAGTAACGCGCCCAACATGGCCCCCGGAATACTGGCGATAGCAAAACCCGCCCCGGCTCCAATCAGAGTCCCTGGCCACAACATAATCAGTGTCTCTCTTTCAACAGTTGCTCGACTTGCGCCAGGCGCTCCACGGTGCCGACATCCACCCAATGCCCGTGCATGTGCTCTCCACTTACCAGCCCCCGCGCCATCGCCTCGCGCCACAACGGCGCGATCTTGAAGGCAGCGTCCGAGCAGCCGGCAAACAGCTGCGGATGCAGGACTGAAATACCGCTGTAGGTCAGTTTCTCGCCCTGGGTCCCACCGTCATACAGTCGACCGTCGAACAGGTTGAAGTCGCCCCCGGCCGGGTGATGCGGCGGATTGTCGACCATGACCAGGTGCGCCAGGCCGGTGATCGGCCGACGCAACGAGGCAAAATCATAGTCGGTCCAGATATCGCCATTGACCACCAGGAAAGGCTCGTCACCCAGCAGCGGCAAGGCACGAAAAATCCCGCCGCCGGTTTCCAGCGGCTCGCCCTCCGGCGAATAGGCGATGCTCAGGCCGTAGCGGGAACCGTCGCCCAGATAGTCTTCGATCTGCTGTCCGAGCCAGGCGTGGTTGATCACCACCTGCGTGAAACCGGCGGTCGCCAGCGCGTGCAGGTGATAGTCGATCAACGGCGTGCCATTGGCGCGGATCAGCGGCTTGGGGGTGTGCAAGGTCAACGGACGCATCCGTTCGCCTTTGCCGGCGGCCAGGATCATCGCCTTCATACCACGGCTCCCACCGGCTGACGCAGACCGGCCAGCAACTCACCCAGCTCGGCCAGCTCAGGCCGGCGTGCGACCACTGCTTCTATATAAGCGAAGAAACGTGGCACATCCGCCAGGTAACGTGGCTTGCCATCGCGATGACAGATACGCGCAAAGATCCCGATCACTTTCAGATGGCGCTGCACACCCATCAGGTCGCTGGCCCGGAGGAATTCCTCGGAATCGGCCTGCACAGCAACTCCCGCACCTATCGCCCGATGCCAGTAGTCCAGCAGCCAGCCACGGACCCGCGCCTCCGGCCAACTGAGGAAAGCGTCCTTGAACAGACAGGTAATGTCATAGGTCACCGGCCCGTAGACCGCGTCCTGGAAATCCAGCACGCCGGGGTTGGGCTCGCTGGCCATCAGGTTGCGCGGCATATAGTCACGGTGCACCAGCACTTTCGGCTGGGCCAGGGCGCTGTCGATCAGCAGGTCGCTGACCCGTTGCCACATCGCCAGTTGCGCGGGATCGAAAGCCCGTCCCAGCTCATGCCCCACGTACCACTCGGGGAACAGCTCCAACTCACGGCGCAGCAAGGCCACGTCATAACTCGGCAGTTCACTGTCCATCGGCAGTTGCTGGAAGGCCAGCAAGGCATCGATGGCATCGGCGAACAAAGCATCGGCATTGTCGGTGTCAATCACATCCAGATAGGTCTGGTTGCCCAGGTCGCTGAGCAAAAGAAAACCGTTTTCCAGATCCTGTGCGTGAATTTTCGGCACGTTGATTCCGGATTTCGCCAGCAAATGGGCGATATCCACGAAGGGTTTGCAGTTTTCCCGGGGTGGCGGAGCGTCCATCACGATCAGACTGCGGCCCTCGCCCTCCCAGCGGAAATAACGTCGAAAACTCGCGTCACTGCTAGCCGCGGTCAACGTGGCCGGGGGGATGGCGCCCCGGCCTTCGGCCAGAAAGAGCTTTTCCAACTGCAGATCCAGCCAAACTTTCAGGTGTTGCAAGCGTACATCTTGGTCAGGCATTACATGGGTCTCCGACGACGCTAGCCGTCAAGCGGGTGTTGCTTTATTATCCAGCATCTTGTGCGACACGCGTAGCGTGCCTCCAGCTTGGCGATGAGGAGTCATCGTCAGGGGTTTCTCTACTGAGAACCAATAGTCCGGCACCCAATCCGGGAAACAAAACCGCCCAAGAGGTCCATCGCTTAAAAGGACTCGTTGACGCTGCGGCGCAATAGCGAAACCCAAAGGCCGCCCAGCACTCGGACGCGCGGCTATGGTCCCTCAAGGACCGGGAGTGCTCTGTCACAGCGCAGGAATCGACATGCATAAGCGTCGAATTCATACAGCAGATGTATCGGCAGGCCAGGCAGATCTCCACAATTGTTTTTCAGGAGTTTTGTCCAGACTGACCGGCAACTTTGGCTTGATGATTGCCGTTTTCACAGCAGTCATGGTTATGGCCATCCATCTCGACAAGTAGCGCTTCACATCGGCCGTTTGGCCTCACCCTGGCGGGAAGAATCCCCGCAGGGGTTCCTCTTGCCTGAAAACAGGAGGAAACATCATCTCGACAGGCCGCTCAAGGTCCCTGTCAATTTCCAACCGGAGACACGAGCGAAAGCTCCGTCTGTCATTGTCCAACCATTGCCTTCATGGAGTGGGAGCGGACTCGTTGTGCGACCAACGATAGCCTAGGAAGACATGCGTCACTGGTAACGGTGAGGTATGAAGCTCTTCCAACAACGTAGCCCCCGCAAGGGCATGAACTTACCGCGAGGTAAGCCATGGATGCTCGGAGCAGTACCGGGTTGAGGCGCTAGGCTGGCTGGCACGGGTAACGTAAGTGAACTGCTGATAAACGCCGTAAGGATAACCATGCCCAAACTGCTGTCAGGCATGAACCAAAAGGTACGGGGCCAGTTATTCCTGTGGGATGTGGGAATACGTCGCTACAAAGGCCCCCGGTGGAAAGGCAGACCCTAAACCAATCGTGTGACAGACAGGGAACGTGGTAAGCCCGTATGGCTGCCTTCGGGCAGGTGAACCGCAAGGGGATCTGTTGGCTATGCGGGTATGGGATCGCAGAGAAAGCGAACGCCGGACTGTAATCGTTCGGATAGGGGTTGGAACATCACCCCACGGGAAACCGGGCAGACTTCTGCGTGGTCTTTTATCGCATGAATGCTGAGTGAGACTGTCTCAATGAACACGGAGGTCCCGCGGTAGCGGACCTTCTATTAACCCACCCTGACGGGGACGTCCATTCCCGTCAGGGGATGCATACGTCTTCGCTTGGGGAAACTTGAGAGGAAGGCAGCATGTTAGAACACAGCCAAATGGCCGTGTCTGCGCCTTCCGGCGCTCCGCAACAATGGCACGACATCGATTGGTGCCGAGTCCAGCGGAACGTCCGGGCGATGCAGTTACGGATTGCGAAGGCTTGTAGGGAAGGCGACTGGCGCAGAGTGAAAGCCCTGCAACGAATGCTGACCCGCTCACCCTCGGCCAGATATCTGGCCGTACGGCGAGTCACTGAAAACCAGGGCAAGCGTACGGCGGGAGTCGACCGCGTGCTCTGGGATACACCCGACGCCAAATGGAAAGCGGTCGATGGAATGAAGCGGCACGGATACAAGCCCCGGCCCTTAAGGCGGGTATTTATTCCAAAGTCGAATGGAAAGGAACGCCCTCTGGGCATCCCGACCATGGCGGACAGAGCAATGCAGGCGCTGCATCTGCTAGCTCTGGCCCCCATTGCTGAAACTACCGGTGATCCGAACAGCTACGGCTTTAGGATCGAAAGATCCACGGCGGATGCAATGGGACAGCTGTTCGTTTGCCTATCCAAGAAGCTCTCAGCCAAATGGGTTTTGGAAGCGGACATAAAAGGTTGCTTCGACCATATCAACCACGACTGGCTGATCAACAACGTCCCTACGGACAAAGTGATCCTTCGGAAATGGTTAAAAGCTGGAGTGATTCATAAAGGCCAGCTACAGGCAACGGATGCCGGTACGCCACAAGGCGGGATTATCTCGCCGACCTTGGCAAACATGACGTTGGATGGCCTGGAAACACAGCTCAAGCAACATCTGGGCGTGACAAAGGCCAAGAAGCTGAAAATCAACGTGGTGCGGTATGCGGACGATTTCGTCATCACCAGCGACTCGAAAGAGGTACTGGAAAATGAGGTCCGCCCTTGGATAGAGCATTTTCTGGCGGTACGCGGACTACAGCTCTCTCCCGAGAAAACGCACGTCATTCACATTGAGAAGGGCTTTGATTTTCTGGGTTGGAATTTCCGCAAGTACGATGGGAAGCTTCTGATCAAGCCAAGCAAGAAAAACGCGAAAGCGTTCTACCGCAAGGTAAAGGAGGTCATCAGTACCAACAAAGCGGTATCACAGGAGGATCTGATCCACCTGCTGAACCCAATGCTGCGGGGCTGGGCACTGTATCACCAACCCGTAGTAGCCAAGAAAGCGTACAGCCGCATGGATTTCCAAATATTCCAAGCAATATGGCGCTGGGCAAGACGGAGGCACTCGAACAAAAGCCTCGACTGGATCAGAAAGAAATATTTTCAGACCGTCGATGGCCGAAATTGGGTGTTCTGCACCACGTTACTGACAGAGGCAGGTGACAAGAGGGCGATCAGGCTGTACACCCTGGAGGATACGCCGATCGAGAGGCACAGAAAAATCAGCGGGGAATACAACCCGTTTGATCCTGAGATGGAAGAAATGGGCGAGAAGCTTCGGATGTCCCGGATGTTCGGGAAGCTGAAATACCGCAAGCAGGTATCAACCCTGTTTCAATCACAACAAGGGCTCTGTCTACTTTGCAAGAATCCCATAACTAGGGAGACTGGGTGGCATGACCACCACATCATTTATCGCTCACAAGGCGGTGGTGACTCGCTAAACAACCGGGTACTATTGCATCCCATTTGCCACCAGCAGCTTCACGCTCGTGGTTTGACAGTGTGCAAACCGGCTCCCGATTCTGGGGGTTCAATAAAGACTTGAGCCGTATGCGCTGAAAGGCGCACGTACGGTTTTTAGGGGGGAGCAGGCCAGAGATGGTCTGTTCCTACCCAACTTTCTGACCATCGATAGGCGTGTGACCCCCACCGCGGGCAGATGGCACGCAGGAAGCCCGGACTAATAAGATGGCATTGAAATCCCCCGCGTTTCGTAAAAAATTTCCGTTGCTGGTTACCGGCGGTTTGCTGGCTCTGCAACCTCTTGCCACCCCATTCGCGGTCGCCGCGGAACAGTATGACTGCTCCGTCTCTGCTTCCGGCTCCTGGGATTGCGCGCCCAAGACCACTACGGCCCAACTGCCGCCACGCCCCGTGCATGACGGCAGCGCCGAGGCCCTGGGTAGCAATGCCCCGGCGGACAGCGGTTCCAGCAGCGAGAAAGCCGCCGGCCCGGTGCTGGTCACCGAGGCCAAGGGCCGCGGCCTGAAGTCGCGCAGCGCCGACTACAGTCACCTCGACTGGGTCCCGCGTGAGAAGCTGACTGCCGCACAGTTGGCCGAAACCGGTCCTTATTGCTCTGGTTCCTATATCGAACCAATTCGTCCTGGCATGAATGACACGACGAATAAAAGTGACGCGCCGACCTTTATCGGCGCCAAGGCCTCGCGCTATGAACAGGACAAGCAGGTCGCGACACTGGCCGGCGACGTCGTCATGCGCCAGGGCAGCATGCAGGTCGAGGCCGACGAAGCCAGCCTGTACCAGGCGGAAAACCGTGGCGAGCTGAACGGCAACGTGCGCGTTCGCGACCAGGGCGCCCTGCTGGTCGGCGACCATGCCGAAGTGCAACTGGACACCGGTGAGTCCAAGGTCGACAACGCCGAATATGTGATGCATAAATCGCATATCCGCGGTAACGCGCTGTATGCCAAGCGTGCCGAGAACGCAATCATCCGTCTCAAGGACGGCACGTACACCACGTGCGAACCAAACAGCAATGCCTGGCAGCTCAAGGGTAATAACATCACCCTGAACCCGGCGACCGGTTTCGGTACGGCAACCAACGTGACCTTGCGAGTGAAGGACATCCCGGTCCTCTATACCCCGTATATCTACTTTCCGATCGACGACCGTCGCCAGTCCGGTTTCCTGCCGCCGAGTTTCTCCAGTGACAGCACCTCGGGCTTCAACCTGACCACGCCTTACTACTTCAACCTGGCACCGAACTACGATGCCACGTTGTATCCGCACTACATGAGCAAGCGCGGCATGTTGACCGAAGGTGAGTTCCGTTACCTGACCAAGTCCACCGAAGGTCAGTTCGGCGGTGCATTCCTGAGTGACGAAAGTAACGACCGTTCCAAGCAGTCGGACGCAACCAAAGATCGCTACATGGTCAACTGGCAGCACAAGGGCGGCTTGGATTCACGTGTACTGACCACCGTCGACTACACCAAGATCAGCGATCCGTATTACTTCCAGGATCTGCAGAGCAACCAGGTCGGTGTCAGAAGCGTCGACTATGTGAATCAACAGGCAACCGCGAGCTATCGCGGCGACGACTTCACCGCCCAATTGAATGTGCAGGCCTATGAGTTGGCGAGCGTGGCGGTTATCACTCCGTACAACCGCCTGCCACAACTCACCCTCAGCGGTAGCCTGCCTTATCATCCGGAAGGCCTCAATTTCACCTACGAAACTGAAGCCACTCGCTTCGAGCGGAGCCTGGAAAGCGGGACCTTCGCCGACAAGGATGGCGTCACCGCGCCGCGCCTGGACACCAACGTGACCGGCCTGGCCCGTGCCAACGGCGACCGCCTGAACCTCAAGCCGGGTGTCAGCCTGCCACTGAACTGGACTTATGGCTTTGTCACGCCGTCGCTCAAGTATCAGTACACCCAATACGATCTGGACCTGGGGTCGCTGGGCCAGTCTCAAATCGTGGCAGCCCAGGCGGCTAATCCGAATTACATCGGTGGGACCTACAGCACCTCACAGAGCCGTGGCGTCCCTATCGCCAGCATCGACAGCGGCCTGTACTTCGACCGCAACACCGAACTGTTCGGCACCAACTATCGCCAGACCCTGGAACCGCGCCTGTTCTATCTCTATGTTCCGGAGAAAGACCAGAAAGACATTCCCGTATTCGACACTGGCGAATACAGCTTCAACTATGCCTCGCTGTTCCGTGAAAACCGTTTCTCCGGCAACGACCGCGTCGGTGACGAGAATAAACTGTCCCTGGGGGTCACCAGCCGCTGGATCGAGGACAACGGTTTCGAACGTCAGCGCGTGAGTGTTGGCCAGGCTTACTACTTCAAAGATCGCACCGTGCAATTGCCGGGTGTCGACTTCAATACCCGCGCCGACGCCAAGACCAATGTCTCGCCGTACGCCCTGGAGTACGCCTACAACTTCAACCGCGACTGGCGCGCCACCGCCGACTACAACTGGGATCCGAAAAGTCACCAGCCACGTTCCGGCAGTGCGATGTTCCACTACCAGCCTGAAGACAACCCGAACAAGGTTATCAACGCCGGCTATCGCTATCGCAACGACCAGGTGATCTACAACCAGAACACCGGCCAATGGCAGTTCGGCGGCGACTATGGCACCCCTGGCCAACCCGGCTACGTGAAGGACTACTACAAGATCGAGCAGCACGACTTCTCGGTCATCTGGCCGGTCGTCCCCCAGTGGAACGTCATCAGCCGCTGGCAGTACGACTACAACCGCAACCGTACGCTGGAAGCCTTTGGTGGTTTCGAGTACGACAACTGCTGCTGGAAAATGCGCCTGATCAACCGCTACTGGGTCCAGTATGACGAGTTCAGCCAACAAGCTCCGCAAAACGAACGAGGCGACCACGGCATCTTCCTTCAGTTTGTCCTGAAGGGCCTGGGTGGCGTCATGGGCAACAAGGTAGAGAGCTTCCTCGACAAAGGCATTCAAGGTTATCGTGAACGTGAAGATCAAGCTTTCTGATTGTCTGCGCCCGCTGATGCTGGGCGCGCTGGTCCTGAGTGCGGCGGTTCATGCCGCCGTACGGCCCCTCGACAACGTCGTGGCCATCGTCGACAACGATGTGATCATGCAGAGCCAACTGGACCAGCGCGTCCACGAGGTTCAGCAGACCATCGCCAAGCGTGGGGGCGGCGTGCCGCCCACCAGCGTCCTCGATCAACAGGTCCTGGACCGGCTGATCGTCGAAAACCTGCAACTGCAGATCGGCGAGCGCTCGGGTATCCGCATCAGCGATGATGAGTTGAACCAGGCCATCGGCACCATTGCCCAACGCAACAACATGAACATCGATCAATTCCGCGCAGCCCTGGCGCACGACGGCCTCTCTTATGAGGACGCCCGTGACCAGGTTCGCCGGGAAATGATCATCAGCCGTGTACGTCAGCGTCGTGTCGCCGAGCGGGTCCAGGTGTCGGAACAGGAAGTGAAGAACTTCCTCGCCTCGGACCAGGGCAAAATGCAGCTCTCCGAAGAACTGCACCTGGCCAATATCCTGATCTCGACCCCGGACAGCGCCAGCTCGCAAGTCATCCAGGCGGCAGCGGCGCAGGCCCAGGATATCTACCGGCAGCTCAAGCAAGGCGCTGACTTCAGTCAGCTGGCCATTGCCCGCTCCGGCAGCGACAACGCCCTGGAAGGCGGCGACATGGGCTGGCGCAAGCCGGCCCAGTTGCCACCACCGTTCGACCGCATGCTGAGCAGCATGGCGATCGGCGATATCAGCGAGCCGACACGCACCCCAGGTGGATTCATCATCCTGAAGGTCCTGGAGAAGCGCGGTGGCGAGACGCAGATGCGCGACGAAGTGCATGTCCGTCACATCCTGATCAAGCCCAATGCCATTCGCAGCGAAGCCGAAACCCAAGCCCTGGCGCAGAAGCTCTACGAGCGGATCTCCAACGGCGAAGATTTCTCTACCCTGGCCAAGAGCTTCTCGGAAGACCCGGGCTCGGCGCTCAATGGTGGTGACCTGAACTGGGTCGACCCGAACGCACTGGTACCGGAATTTCGCGAAGTGATGGCCAAGACCCCGCAAGGCGTCCTGTCCAAGCCGTTCAAGACCCAATACGGCTGGCACGTCCTGGAAGTCCTCGGCCGTCGCGCCACCGACAGCACTACCCAGGCCCGCGAACAGCAAGCCATGACCGTGCTGCGTAACCGCAAATACGATGAAGAGCTGCAAACCTGGCTGCGTCAGATCCGCGACGAAGCCTACGTTGAAATCAAGCTCCCCGGCGCGGAACAGGCGCCAAAGTGAAACCGCGGCGTTTCGCATTGACCCCCGGCGAGCCGGCGGGCATTGGTCCAGACCTTTGCCTGCTGCTCGCCTCGCAGCCCCAGCCCTACCCCCTGATTGCCATTACCAGTCGCGACCTGCTCCGTGAGCGGGCCACACAACTGGGCGTGGCCGTCAATCTGCTGCCCGTGGCTCCAGGCCAATGGCCTGAGCAACCGGCACCAGCGGGCAGCCTGTATGTCTGGGACACCCCGCTGGCGAATCCGGTCGTCGCCGGGCAACTGGACCAGGCCAATGCCGCCTTTGTCCTGGAAACCCTGACCCGCGCGGGCCAAGGCTGCCTGGACGGCGACTTCGCCGGCATGATCACCGCCCCGGTGCACAAAGGCGTGATCAACGAATCCGGGATCGCCTTTTCCGGCCATACCGAATTCCTCGCCGACCTGACCCACACCGCCCAGGTGGTAATGATGCTGGCGACCCGCGGACTGCGCGTGGCCCTGGTGACCACCCACCTGCCCCTGAGGCAAATCGCCGATGCCATTACCCCGGAGCGCCTGGAGCGGGTCACCCGCATCCTGCATGGCGACCTGCGGGAAAAGTTCGGCATCGCCAACCCGCGTATCCTGGTCTGCGGGCTCAACCCCCATGCCGGCGAAGGTGGGCACCTGGGCCACGAAGAAATCGACATCATCGAACCGACATTGGAGCGCCTGCGCGGCGAGGGCATGGACCTGCGTGGCCCGCTGCCTGCCGACACTCTGTTTACCCCCAAATATCTGGAGCACTGCGACGCGGTGCTGGCGATGTACCACGACCAGGGCCTGCCCGTGCTGAAATACAAAGGTTTCGGCGCCGCAGTCAACGTGACCCTGGGCTTGCCGATCATCCGCACTTCGGTCGACCACGGCACCGCCCTGGACCTGGCCGGCAGCGGCAATATCGACACCGGCAGCCTGCAAGTCGCCCTGGAAACCGCCTACCAGATGGCCGAGACCCGTTTATGACCGAGCAATACCAACACCGGGCGCGCAAGCGTTTCGGGCAAAACTTCCTGCACGACGCCGGCGTGATCGACCGCATCCTGCGCGCCATCCATGCCAAGCCCGAAGACCGCCTGCTGGAAATCGGCCCGGGCCAGGGCGCCCTGACCGAAGGCCTGCTGAACAGTGGTGCACAACTGGATGTCGTCGAACTGGACAAGGACCTGGTGCCGATCCTCAACCAGCAATTCGCTGGCCGGGACAATTTCAGCCTGCACCAGGGCGACGCGCTGAAGTTCGACTTCACCAGCCTGAACCCGGCGCCCAACAGCCTGCGGGTGGTCGGCAACCTGCCCTACAACATCTCCACGCCGCTGATCTTCCACCTGCTGCACAACGCCAGCCTGATTCGCGACATGCACTTCATGCTGCAGAAAGAAGTGGTCGAACGCCTGGCCGCAGGCCCTGGCGGTGGCGACTGGGGTCGCCTGTCGATCATGGTCCAGTACCATTGCCGCGTGGAGCACCTGTTCAATGTCGGCCCGGGCGCCTTCAACCCGCCGCCCAAGGTCGAGTCGGCCATCGTGCGCCTGGTGCCCCACGCCGTCCTGCCCCATCCGGCCAAGGATCACCGGCTGCTGGAGCGCGTTGTGCGCGAAGCCTTCAACCAGCGTCGCAAAACCTTGCGCAACACCCTCAAGGCCCTGCTCAGCAATGCCGAGATCGAAGCCGCCGGCGTTGACGGCAGCCTGCGCCCGGAACAGCTCGACCTGGCCGCCTTCGTGCGCCTGGCCGACAAACTCAGTGAGCAGCCAGTCCCGGCACCCGACGCCAACTGATCCCGCGGGTAGCAGGCCAGCGTGGATGTCTGGCCTACTACCCGGGACTTGACCTAGACTGGGCTTCGTCCAGCGTCTCTTGCGCTTCAGCTTCCAAGGCCTCTTGCATGTCCGATCCTCGTTACCAGGTCGACGTCAGCGTCGTCACCCGCTTCCTTGCAGAACAATCGCAACCCGAGCAGAACCGCTTTGCCTTCGCCTACACCATCACGGTGCAGAACAACGGCGAACTGCCCGCCCGGTTGATGTCGCGGCATTGGGTGATCACCGATGGCGACGGTCACGTGGAAGAAGTCCGCGGCGCCGGCGTTGTCGGCCAGCAACCGCTGATCGAGGTCGGCCAGAGCCACACCTACAGCAGCGGCACGGTGATGACGACGAAAGTCGGCAACATGCAGGGCAGCTATCAGATGCTGGCCGAGGACGGTAAGCACTTCGACGCCGTGATCGCGCCCTTCCGCCTCGCCGTCCCGGGGTCCCTGCACTGATGGCGGTGTACGCCGTCGGCGACCTGCAAGGCTGCCTGGAACCGCTCAAGTGCCTGCTCGAACGCGTCAGGTTCGATCCGGCCCAGGATAAGCTGTGGTTGGTCGGCGACCTGGTCAACCGGGGCCCGCAATCCCTGGAAACCCTGCGTTTCCTCTACGCTATGCGCGACTCGCTGGTCTGTGTACTGGGTAACCATGACCTGCACCTGCTCGCCGCCGGCCATAACGTCGAACGCCTGAAAAAAAGCGATACGCTGCGCGAGATCCTCGACGCGCCGGATCGCGCCGACCTGCTGGACTGGTTGCGCCGCCAGAAGCTGCTGCACCATGATGCCGAGCGCAATGTGGCCCTGGTCCATGCCGGCATTCCGCCCCAATGGACACTGAAGAAAGCGCTCAAATACGCCGCCGAAGTGGAAACCGCCTTGCGCGACGACAACCTGCTGACGCCTTTCCTCGACGGCATGTACGGCAATGAGCCGAACAAATGGAGTAGCGACCTGCAAGGCGTGACCCGCCTGCGGGTGATCACCAACTATTTCACCCGCATGCGCTTCTGCAGCGCCGACGGCAAGCTCGATCTCAAAGGCAAGGAAGGCGCCAACACCGCGCCCCGCGGCTACGCCCCCTGGTTCAGCTACAAGGAGCGCAAGACCCAGGGCCTGAAGATCATCTTCGGCCACTGGGCCGCCCTTGAAGGCCAATGCGACGAGCCCGGCATCTTCGCCCTCGATACCGGCTGCGTCTGGGGCGGCGCGATGACCCTGATGAACGTCGATACCGGCGAACTTCTGACCTGCAAATGCGATGCCCAGGGTGGCGTCGCTCCGCCACCGACCCTGGCCGAGCGCTTTCGAGCCTGGTTATATCGCTAGACTGAAAGACCTACCCGCCCCCGACGGAGCCCAGCATGACCGAATTCAAACGTATCCCGCCCGAACAAGCCCAGGCCCTGCGCGAGCACGGCGCCGTGGTTGTCGACGTCCGCGACCCGCAGGCTTTCGCCCTGAACCACATCAGCGGCGCCCGCCACCTGGACAACCACAACATCGCCGATTTCATTCGCGCCGCCGACCTCGATGCGCCGCTGGTGGTGTGCTGCTACCACGGCAATTCGAGCCAGAGCGCGGCCGCCTACCTGGTCAGCCAGGGCTTCAGCGAGGTCTATAGCCTCGATGGTGGCTTTGAGCTATGGCGCACGACCTATCCGTCAGAAATTGCTCAAGATATTTCCGAATAATTTTTTTCTTTTGCTGGAGCCCGCGGGATTCGCGGGCTAGAGCCTTTCCTGACGAACGGTCAGGCGCAACTAATTGCTCATCTTGACTTGCCCCCGCCGATTCCGAACTATCCTTAAGCGCAGGCCATCCAAATCAGGGGAGAGCCGGTACACCGGCGTACGGGTCATCGGTAGTAATTTTCAAAGTGGTCGTCGCTTTGAAGGTGTTCTGGGGGGTAAACGGCAACGGCTTTCGCGGTTGCATGCCAGCACTGGACTGATTGATCCGGCACCGGCTCCACGTATCGAGCGAGGTGACGTCATGAGCATTTTCAGCCATTTCCAACAACGCTTCGAATCCACACGGCAAGAAGAACTCACGCTGCAGGAGTACCTCGAACTGTGCAAAAAGGATCGCAGCGCTTACGCGTCGGCAGCTGAAAGGCTGCTACTGGCAATCGGCGAGCCCGAACTGCTGGATACGTCCACCAACTCACGGTTGTCGCGCATCTTCTCCAACAAGGTAATTCGGCGCTATCCGGCCTTTGAAGACTTCCACGGGATGGAAGAATGCATCGACCAGATCGTCTCGTATTTCCGCCACGCCGCCCAAGGCCTGGAAGAGAAGAAGCAAATCCTCTATCTGCTCGGTCCGGTGGGCGGCGGTAAATCGTCCCTGGCCGAAAAGCTGAAACAGCTGATCGAGAAAGTCCCGTTCTACGCCATCAAGGGATCGCCGGTCTTCGAGTCGCCCCTGGGGTTGTTCAACGCCACGGAAGATGGCGCGATCCTCGAGGAAGACTTCGGAATTCCGCGGCGCTACCTGAACACCATCATGTCGCCCTGGGCCACCAAGCGCCTGGCCGAATTCGGCGGTGACATCAGCCAGTTCCGGGTGGTCAAGCTCTACCCTTCGATCCTCAACCAGATCGGCGTGGCCAAGACCGAACCGGGCGACGAAAACAACCAGGACATCTCCGCCCTCGTGGGCAAGGTCGATATCCGCAAGCTCGAAGAGTTTCCACAGAACGACGCCGATGCCTACAGCTACTCGGGCGCCCTGTGCCGGGCCAACCAGGGCCTGATGGAGTTCGTGGAAATGTTCAAGGCACCGATCAAGGTGCTGCACCCCCTGCTGACCGCTACCCAGGAAGGCAACTACAACAGTACCGAAGGCCTGGGGGCGATTCCGTTCACCGGCATCCTGCTGGCCCACTCCAACGAATCGGAGTGGCACACCTTCCGCAACAACAAGAACAACGAAGCCTTCATCGACCGGATCTACATCGTCAAGGTCCCGTATTGCCTGCGGGTCAGCGACGAAGTGAAGATCTACGACAAACTGTTGTTCAACAGCTCCCTGGCCAAGGCCCACTGCGCGCCCGACACCCTGAAGATGCTGGCCCAGTTCACCGTGCTCTCGCGCCTCAAGGAGCCGGAAAACTCGAACATCTACTCGAAAATGCGCGTCTACGACGGCGAAAATCTCAAGGACACCGATCCGAAGGCCAAGTCGATCCAGGAATACCGCGACAACGCCGGTGTCGACGAAGGCATGAACGGCCTGTCGACCCGCTTCGCCTTCAAGATCCTCTCGAAAGTCTTCAACTTCGATCCCCACGAGATCGCCGCCAACCCGGTGCACCTGCTCTACGTGCTGGAACAGCAGATCGAACAGGAACAGTTCCAGGCCGAAACCCGCGAACGCTACCTGCGCTTCCTCAAGGAATATCTGGCGCCGCGCTATATCGAGTTCATCGGCAAGGAAATCCAGACCGCGTACCTGGAGTCCTACAGCGAATACGGCCAGAACATCTTCGACCGCTACGTGCTGTACGCGGACTTCTGGATTCAGGATCAGGAATACCGCGACCCGGAAACCGGCGAAATCCTCAACCGCGTAGCCCTGAACGAAGAGCTGGAGAAAATCGAAAAACCCGCCGGCATCAGCAATCCGAAGGATTTCCGCAACGAGATCGTCAACTTCGTCCTGCGCGCCCGGGCCAACAACAACGGCAAGAATCCGACCTGGCTCAGCTACGAGAAGCTGCGGGTGGTGATCGAGAAGAAAATGTTCTCCAACACCGAGGATCTGCTGCCGGTCATCAGTTTCAATGCCAAAGCCAGCAAAGAGGATCAACAGAAGCACAACGACTTCGTCACCCGCATGGTCGAACGTGGCTACACCGACAAACAGGTACGACTGCTCTCCGAGTGGTACCTGCGGGTCAGAAAATCGCAGTAGTAACGGCAGCTGCAAGCGGCACTCGACAAGCCGCGGGCACGTTTATCGACGTGCTTGCGGTGCAGGAGCTGACCGCTTGTCTTTAAGCTTCCAGCTTGGCGCTTGAAGCTTGTAACTTGAAGCTGTCCGGAGGGCTCCTCATGAGCTATGTGATCGACCGACGTCTCAATGGCAAGAACAAGAGCACGGTGAACCGTCAGCGCTTCCTGCGGCGCTACCGTGACCATATAAAAAAGGCTGTCGAGGAAGCCGTAAGCCGGCGCTCCATTACCGATATGGAACACGGCGAGCAAATCAGCATCCCCGGCCGCGATATCGATGAACCCGTGCTGCACCACGGCCGTGGCGGCAAGCAAACCGTGGTGCATCCCGGCAACAAGGAATTCACCAGCGGCGAGCACATCCCCCGGCCTCCCGGCGGCGGTGGCGGCCGTGGCCCGGGCAAGGCCGGCAACTCGGGCGAAGGGATGGACGAATTCGTCTTCCAGATCACCCAGGAAGAGTTTCTCGAGTTCATGTTCGAGGACCTGGAACTGCCGAACCTGGTCAAACGCAACCTTACCGGCACCGACACCTTCAAGACCGTCCGCGCCGGGATCAGCAACGAGGGCAACCCCTCACGGATCAACATCATCCGCACCCTGCGCTCGGCCCACGCGCGGCGGATCGCCCTGTCCGGCAGCAGCCGCGCCAAACTCAAGGAAGCCAAGGCCGAACTGGAGCGCCTGAAACGCGAAGAGCCGGACAACTTCGGCGATATCCAGGAAATCGAGGCGGAAATCGAGAAACTCAGCGCGCGTATCCATCGCATACCGTTCCTCGACACCTTCGACCTCAAGTACAACCTGCTGGTCAAGCAACCCAACCCCAGCTCCAAGGCGGTGATGTTCTGCCTGATGGACGTGTCCGGCTCCATGACCCAGGCGACCAAGGACATCGCCAAGCGCTTCTTCATCCTGCTGTACCTGTTTCTCAAACGGAACTACGACAAGATCGAAGTGGTGTTCATCCGCCATCACACCAGCGCCCGGGAAGTCGACGAGGAGGAGTTCTTCTACTCACGGGAAACCGGCGGCACCATTGTTTCCAGCGCGCTGAAGCTGATGCAGGAAATCATGGCCGAACGCTATCCGACAAACGAGTGGAACATCTACGCCGCCCAGGCCTCCGACGGCGACAACTGGAACGACGATTCGCCGATCTGCCGCGACATCCTGATCAATCAGATCATGCCGTTCGTGCAGTACTACACTTACGTTGAGATCACCCCTCGCGAACACCAGGCCCTGTGGTACGAATACGAGCGCATCAGCGAGGCGTTCAGCGATACGTTTGCCCAGCAGCAGCTGGTGTCGGCCGGTGATATCTACCCGGTCTTCCGTGAACTCTTCCAGCGCAGGTTAGTGACATGACCGCCAGAGAGCCGAAACAACAGAAGCGCCAACCCCTCTCCACCGGTTCGGAGTGGACCTTTGAGCTGATCCAGGCCTACGACCGCGAAATCAGTCGTATCGCCAACCGTTATGCCCTGGACACCTACCCCAACCAGATCGAGGTGATTACCGCCGAGCAGATGATGGACGCCTACGCCTCCGTCGGCATGCCCCTGGGTTATCACCATTGGTCCTACGGCAAGCACTTTCTCAGCACGGAAAAATCCTATAGCCGCGGCCAGATGGGCCTGGCCTACGAGATCGTGATCAACTCGGACCCGTGCATCGCCTACCTGATGGAAGAAAACACCATCTGCATGCAGGCACTGGTGGTGGCCCATGCCTGCTATGGCCACAACAGCTTCTTCAAGGGCAACTACCTGTTCCGCACCTGGACCGATGCCAGCTCGATCATCGACTACCTGGTCTTCGCCAAGCAGTACATCATGCAATGCGAGGAGCGCCATGGCATCGACGCGGTCGAAGACCTGCTCGACTCCTGCCACGCCCTGATGAACTACGGTGTCGACCGCTACAAACGCCCCTACCCGATTTCCGCCGAAGAGGAACGGCGGCGGCAGAAAGACCGCGAAGAGCACCTGCAAAAGCAGATCAACGACCTGTGGCGCACCATCCCCAAGGGCGCGGACAAATTCAGCGACAAGGACAATGCGCGCTTCCCCTCCGAACCCCAGGAAAACATCCTCTACTTCATCGAAAAACACGCGCCGCTGCTGGAACCCTGGCAACGGGAAATCGTGCGGATCGTGCGCAAGATCGCCCAGTATTTCTACCCGCAACGCCAGACCCAGGTGATGAACGAAGGCTGGGCGACGTTCTGGCACTACACCCTGATGAACGACCTCTACGACGAAGGGCTGGTCACCGACGGCTTCATGATGGAGTTCCTCACCTCCCACACCAGCGTGGTCTTCCAACCGGGTTTCGATAGCCCCTACTACAACGGCATCAACCCCTATGCCCTGGGGTTCGCCATGTACCGCGACATTCGGCGGATGTGTGAACATCCCACTGACGAAGACCGCCACTGGTTCCCGGAACTGGCCGGCAGCGACTGGCTTTCGAGCATCAAGTTCGCCATGAGCAGCTTCAAGGACGAGAGCTTCATCCTGCAGTACCTGTCACCCAAGGTGATTCGCGACCTCAAGCTGTTCAGCATCCTCGATGACGACCAGCGCGACGACCTGCTGGTACCGGCCATTCATGACGAAGGTGGTTACCGGACCATCCGTGAAACCCTGGCCGCCCAGTACAATCTGGGCAACCGCGAGCCCAACATACAGATCTGGAGCATCGACCGCCGTGGCGACCGTTCGCTGACCCTGCGTCACCAGCAACACGACCGCAAACCCCTGGGCGACTCAACCGAGGAAGTGCTCAAGCACCTGCACCGGCTCTGGGGTTTCGATATCCACCTGGAGACCCTGCAAGGCGACCAGGTCATGAAAACCCACCACGTCCCGCCCAAGGGCGAGCACAGCGAAGGGGAATATGGTCGGCTGGACCTGGCCGTGATTCATCTCTGAAAACCCGCCCGACCTCCGCTGACGCGACGCACGGGTTATCCTGTCGTGCCAACGGAGGTTTTTCATGCAGATTTATAAAGTCGGCGGCGCGGTTCGCGATCGCCTGCTGGGTCAGCCGGTCACCGATATCGACTGGGTGGTGGTGGGTGCCAGCGCCGAAGACATGCTCGCCAAGGGCTTTCGCCCGGTCGGGGCGGACTTTCCGGTGTTCCTTCACCCCGCGAGCGGCGAGGAATATGCCCTGGCCCGGACCGAGCGCAAGAGCGGACGCGGTTATGGCGGATTCACCTTCCACGCCAGCCCCGATGTCACCCTCGAAGAAGACCTGATCCGCCGGGACCTGACCATCAATGCCATGGCTGAAGACGAGCACGGCAACCTGACCGATCCCTACCACGGCCAAGCCGACCTCGATGCTCGCCTGTTGCGCCATGTTTCCCCGGCTTTTGCCGAAGATCCACTCCGGGTCCTGCGCGTTGCCCGCTTTGCCGCGCGGTATGCCGCCATGGGCTTCAAGGTCGTCCCCGAGACCCTGGCGTTGATGCGCCAACTGGCCGAATCGGGCGAGCTACAGGCCCTGACGCCGGAGCGCAGCTGGAAGGAAATCTCCCGCGCACTGATGGAAGACCAGCCCCAGGTGTTTATCCAGGTGCTGCGCGACTGCGGCGCGCTCGCCGTGTTGCTTCCGGAGGTCGACGCACTGTTCGGTGTACCGCAACCTGAAGCCCATCATCCGGAAATCGACAGCGGCGTGCATACCTTGAGCGTGCTGGAGCAAGCCGCACGCCATCAGCAGCCCTTGACCGTGCGCTGGGCGTGCCTGCTGCACGACCTCGGCAAAGGGCTGACACCCGAAAGCGAATGGCCAAAGCATATTGCCCACGAGTTCAAGGGACTGAAGCTGATCAAGGCGGTGAATGAGCGCTACAAGGCGCCGCGCGACTGCCAGGAGCTGGCCTTGCTGGTGGGCGAGTACCACACCCACGGTCATCGCGCCCTGGAGCTCAAGGCCTCGACTTTGCTGGAGTTGCTGCAGAGTTTCGATGTCTATCGACGACCGCAGCGTTTCGAGGAGTTTATCGCCGCCTGCGAGATGGATGCGCGCGGACGCCTGGGGCTGGAGCTGCGAACTTATCCACAGGCGGATTATTTACGCGGGGCGGCGGCGGCGGCCAAGGCAGTTGCGGTTCAGCCGCTGCTGGAGCAGGGTTTCAAAGGACCGGAACTGGGTGAAGCGCTCAAGCGTGAGCGCCTCAAAGCCCTCAAGGCCTACAAGGCCTACAAGGAAAAAAGTACTGGCTGAAACGCCCTCTCCCTGCGGGAGCCGGATTTATCCGCGAAGAGGCCCTTGAGGGGGTCAAAAGCTTCGCGGGCAAGCACCGCTCCCACATTGGCTATCGGGTCGCATGCAAGCTCTTGATCCGACACTAAACATCCTGGGAGCCGGCTTGCCGGCGATGGCGGCCGAACAATCGCTGCTAGGCTTGCGGGCCTCATCGCCAGCAAGCTGGCCCCCACAATGACCGCGCCGACCTTACGACCTACAACAGATCCGGCGGCGTCAACTGTACCCCACGCCACTCAAACGCCACGGGGGCCAGCACCTGGTCGATCCGCGCCTCTTGCCACAACGCCGCGAAAGACTTCCCCGCCTCGGGATGCAACCGATCAGGGGCAATCAGCGCCAACGGCCACAACACAAAGGCATTCCTGAGAATTTCCGCCCGCGGCAGGATCAGCCCGTCGAAATTCCCAGCCAGCCCACCATACAACAGCACATCGATATCCAGCGGCAACCCCTTGCGGTCCGGCGCATAGCGGCCATTGTCGGCCTCGATGAACTTCAAGCGGCGATCCAGCTCCAGCAACGGCAGGTCGGTAAACGCCGACACCACCAGGTTGAAGAACGGCCCGCTCTTGATGCCCACCGGCTGGCTTTCGAACACCGCCGAACAGCGGATATCCACCAGGAAAGCCGCCAGCGCGTCCAGCCCGGCCCGCAAGTGGGTTTCGCGCTCGATATTGCTGCCGAGCCCGAGATAAACCTGAGTTAGCGACATCCGCGCTCGATCTCCACGCCCACGCCCTTGGCCGCCGCAACGGCGCCCGGCTTGGTCAGCTTGAGGTGCAACCAGGGAATCTGGAACTCGCTCATCAGCACCTGGGCCAGGCGCTCAGCGAAGGTTTCCACCAGTTGGAACTGCGACTGCTCGGCAAACAGCTGGATGCGCGCGGATACGCTCGCATAATCGAGGGCCAGGCTCAGATCGTCGCCGGCCGCCGCCGGGCGGTTGTCCCAGGCAAAACTGAGATCAAGGCGCAAGCACTGACGGATGCCGCGCTCCCAGTCATAGGCACCGATCACGGTGTCGACTTCCAGGCCCTCGATAAACACTCTGTCCAAGCACTTCTCTCCGCAGCACGACAAGGGCGCAATGCGCCGTTAGAATCAGGGCGTCCCCGCCCGGAATAGTTAGCATGTTTTGGTTACTGGCGATCCTCGCCTACCTGCTCGGCTCTCTGTCCTTCGCCATTTTGCTCAGCCGCCTCACCGGAAATCCCGATCCGCGAATGAGTGGCTCGGGCAATGCCGGCGCGACCAACATGCTGCGTTTGGCCGGCAAGAAGCTGGCCATCCTGACCTTGCTCGGCGACCTGTGCAAAGGCCTGCTGCCGGTGCTGATCGCCGGTTTCGCCGGGCTGTCGCTCCAACAGCAAGCCTGGGTCGGGCTCTGCGCCGTCCTCGGCCACCTGTTTCCATTGTACTTCCGCTTTCGCGGCGGCAAAGGTGTCGCCACGGCCGCCGGCATGCTGCTGGGGCTGTATCCGCCCGCGGCCTTGCTGGCCCTGCTGACCTGGCTATTGACCTTCCACCTCACCCGCACCAGCTCGTTGGCCGCCCTGATCGCCACGCCGCTGACCCTGCCGCTGCTGGCCTGGCAGGAACCGGCCGCCTTGCTGCCGATGAGCGTGGTGACCGGACTGATCGTCTGGCGCCATCGCGGCAATCTACGCGACCTTTTCGCAGGGCGCGAACGACATTTCTGATCCTGGACATGAAGAGGGCGCCCCCCCCATCCATTGAGCCCGACTCAGATCGCCGACAACTGCTCCATCGGCCAACGTGCTTGCACACTGATTGCCAGGCTTTCCTTTTGCCCGGCCTGCAAGCGCTGGCAGCCGGCAAACGCGATCATTGCGCCATTATCGGTGCAGAATTCGGGACGGGCATAGAACACATCGCCTCTCATCTCACCGAGCATTTTTTCCAGCGACACACGCAGGGCCTTGTTGGCGCTGACGCCCCCGGCGATCACCAGGCGCTTCATGCCCGCCTGCTTCAACGCACGCTTGCACTTGATGGTCAAAGTCTCCACCACCGCCTGCTGGAAGGCCAGCGAGATGTCGCTACGGGTTTGCTCGCCGTCGTCTCCAGCGCTGACACACTGCTGCCAGGTATTCAGGGCGAAGGTTTTCAAACCGCTGAAACTGAAATCCAGCCCCGGGCGATCGCACATCGGCCGCGGGAAGACGAAGCGCCCCGCTACACCCTGCTCGGCCAGGCGAGCGATTTCCGGGCCGCCCGGATAATTGAGCCCCATCATCTTCGCGGTTTTGTCGAAAGCTTCGCCGGCCGCGTCATCCAGGCTTTCCCCGAGCAACGCGTATTGGCCGATGCCATCGACCCGAACCAGCTGCGTATGCCCGCCGGAGACCAACAAAGCGACGAACGGAAATTCCGGCGGCCGCTCTTCCAGCATCGGCGCCAGCAAATGGCCTTCCATGTGGTGCACGCCCAAGGCCGGGATGTCCCAGGCAAAAGCCAGCGCCTGGGCGCAGGAAGCCCCGACCAGCAAGGCCCCGACCAGGCCAGGGCCGGCCGTGTAGGCAATCGCGTCGATCTCGGTCGGCGCGCAGTCGGCCTCGGCCAGGACCTGGCGAATCAACGGAAGCATGCGCTTGACGTGATCGCGGGAGGCCAGCTCCGGCACCACGCCACCATAGGCGCGATGCAGGTCGATCTGGCTGAACAGCGCATCGGCGAGCAGCCCGCGCTCACTGTCGTACAGCGCGACGCCGGTTTCGTCGCAGGAAGTTTCTAATCCCAGTACTAGCATGGGTTTGCGCCTTGTAGAGGCTAGATTCGAAGGCGCGCATAATAGTCGTCACTCCAGGCCCCTACCAGCGGTTTTCGATCAGAGGCTTTGCATTCCGCGTCATGAGGGGTTAACATCCGCAACCCTTAAAAACCGACGATCTCCAGTGCGCTTTTGCCTGAGGACGTCGACCCCGGTAATGAATGAAGGTAGCTCTGGATGCCAGCCGTCAAAGTTAAAGAGAACGAACCCTTCGACGTAGCTCTGCGTCGTTTCAAGCGCTCCTGCGAAAAAGCCGGTGTTCTGGCTGAAGTTCGTAGCCGCGAATTTTACGAGAAGCCGACTTCGGAGCGTAAGCGCAAGGCAGCAGCTGCTGTCAAACGCCACGCCAAGAAAGTTCAGCGCGAACAGCGCCGCGCCGTTCGTCTGTACTAATACACAGACGTTCGTTGCAAGCTTCTGCCAAGCCCGGCCCTCAGCCGGGCTAATGGCATTTGCGGATATCGCTTGATGCTTCACCGTCGAAGCCGCCGATGCGACCCAGACGAACCTGCTTGACCCCGTCAGACCTGGCACTCGCCAGCGGTGCGCGTCTTTACTGACGAGCCTTCCAAGGCTAACGACGAGCACACCCTTTCCGTTCCAGCTATCGAGCACTCTGCGATGATGAGAACGCCATGGCCGGGCTAATTCCCCAAAGCTTTATTGACGACCTGCTCAACCGCACCGACATCGTCGACGTGGTGAGTTCCCGTGTGCAACTGAAAAAGGCCGGCAAGAACTACACCGCCTGCTGCCCGTTTCACAAGGAAAAGACTCCGTCCTTCAGCGTCAGCCCGGACAAGCAGTTCTACTACTGCTTTGGCTGCGGCGCTGGCGGCAACGCCCTCGGCTTTCTCATGGACCACGACAACCTGGATTTCCCCCAGGCGATCGAGGACCTGGCCAAAGCCGCCGGCATGGAAGTCCCCCGCGAGGAAAGCGGGCGCGCGCACAAGCCGCGCCAGCCGACCGATTCACCGCTCTACCCGCTCCTGACCGCGGCCGCCGACTTCTATCGCCAGGCCCTGAAAAGCCATCCGGCGCGCAAGGCGGCGGTGGACTACCTCAAGGGCCGCGGCCTGACCGGCGAGATTGCCCGGGATTTCGGCCTGGGCTTCGCTCCGCCGGGCTGGGACAACCTGTACAAGCACCTCGCCAGCGACACCCTGCAACAAAAGGCCATGATCGACGCCGGCCTGCTGATCGAGAACGCCGAAACCGGCAAGCGCTACGACCGTTTCCGCGACCGCGTGATGTTCCCCATCCGCGACAGCCGTGGCCGGATCATCGCCTTTGGCGGCCGGGTGCTGGGCGACGACAAGCCGAAATACCTGAACTCCCCGGAAACCCCGGTATTTCACAAGGGCCAGGAGCTCTACGGCCTGTTCGAGGCGCGCAAGAACAACCGCAACCTCGACGAAATCATCGTCGTCGAAGGCTACATGGACGTCATCGCCCTGGCCCAGCAAGGCCTGCGCAATGCCGTCGCGACCCTGGGCACCGCCACCAGCGAAGAACACCTCAAGCGCCTGTTCCGCGTGGTACCCAACGTATTGTTCTGCTTCGACGGCGACCAGGCTGGCCGCAATGCCGCCTGGCGCGCCCTGGAAGCAACCCTGGGCAGCCTGCAGGACGGCCGCCGCGCACGCTTCCTGTTCCTGCCCGAAGGCGAAGACCCGGACACCCTGATTCGTGCGGAAGGCACCGATGCCTTCCGCGCCCGGATCAACCAGCACGCGCAGCCGCTGGCGGATTATTTCTTCCAGCAACTGACCGAAGAGGCCGACCCGCGCTCGCTGGAAGGCAAGGCGCACATGGCCACCCTCGCCGCGCCGCTGATCGACAAGGTACCAGGCGCCAACCTGCGCACCCTGATGCGCCAGCGCCTGACCCAGATCACCGGCCTGACCCACGAAACCGTCAGTCAACTGGTGCACAATGCACCGAGCGAAGCGCCACCGGCTTATGATCCCGGCATCGACTATGACGCCATGCCCGACTATTCGGACTATCATGCGCCACAGCAGGAGGCCTACGCCCCCCAGCAGGAGTGGACGCCGAAAAAGCCCGGGGCGGGCGGCAAGAAATGGGACAAGAAACCCTGGGACAAGAATGGCAAGCGCGGCGGCGACCGCGACGAGCCTCGCGGCCCGCGGATCCCGGCCGCCGTCGAGCCACCGACGCTTACCGCCCTGCGCACCCTGGTCCATCACCCGCAACTGGCCGGCAAGGTCGAGACCGCCGGTCACCTCGCGGACGAAGAAAACACCCATGCACAGCTGCTCGTGGCCTTGCTCGAAGCCGTGCAAAAGAATCCTGGGCTAAGCTCATTTCAACTGATTGCGCGTTGGCACGGCACCGAGCAGGGTCGATTACTCACCCGTTTGGCGGAAAAGGAGTGGCTGATTGAAGGAGAGAACCTTGAACAACAGTTTTTCGACACCATAACCAGCTTGTCAGCCCGTCAAACCGAGCGAAAGCTGGAACAACTCATCAGGAAGTCGCGACAGGGCGATTTGAGCGCTGAAGACAAAATTCAGCTGCTTGATCTACTAAAACGCAATCTTCCTGCATCAAACCCGACCTCAACTGGCGCGTGAGGTCATAGCTCGGGTATAATCCTCGGCTTGTTTTTTGCCCGCCAAGACCTTCAGTGGATAGGGTGTTATGTCCGGAAAAGCGCAACAGCAGTCTCGCCTCAAAGAGTTGATCAGCCGTGGTCGTGAGCAGGGTTACCTGACTTACGCGGAGGTCAACGACCACCTGCCGGAGGATATTTCAGATCCGGAACAGGTGGAAGACATCATCCGCATGATCAACGACATGGGGATCAACGTATTCGAGAGTGCTCCGGATGCGGATGCCCTTTTGTTGGCCGAAGCCGATACCGACGAAGCCGCTGCCGAAGAAGCAGCGGCTGCGTTGGCGGCCGTGGAAACCGACATCGGTCGCACTACCGACCCGGTGCGCATGTACATGCGCGAAATGGGTACGGTAGAGCTGCTCACACGTGAAGGCGAAATCGAAATCGCCAAGCGTATCGAGGAGGGCATCCGTGAAGTGATGGGCGCAATTGCGCACTTCCCTGGCACGGTTGATCACATCCTCAGCGAATACGATCGTGTTACCAGCGAAGGCGGTCGGCTGTCCGACGTCCTGAGCGGCTACATCGACCCGGACGATGGCATTGCGCCGCCGGCCGCCGAAGTACCGCCGCCTGTCGATGCCAAGGCGGTGAAAGCCGACGACGACACCGACGACGAAGAAGCCGAAGCCAGCGACGACGAAGAAGAAGCCGAAAGCGGTCCCGATCCGGTCATTGCCGCACAGCGCTTCGGCGCCGTGGCCGAGCAGATGGAGATCACTCGCAAGGCCCTGAAAAAGCACGGTCGCAACAACAAGGCGGCGATTGCCGAACTGTTGGCCCTGGCCGAGCTGTTCATGCCGATCAAACTGGTACCGAAGCAATTCGAAGGCCTGGTCGAGCGTGTTCGTGGCGCCCTGGATCGCCTGCGTCAGCAGGAACGCGCCATCATGCAGCTGTGCGTGCGTGATGCCCGCATGCCGCGTGCCGACTTCCTGCGCCAGTTCCCGGGCAACGAAGTCGACGAAAGCTGGACCGATGCCCTGGCCAAAGGCAAGAGCAAGTACGCCGAAGCCATTGGTCGCGTACAGGCCGATATCGTCCGTTGCCAGCAGAAGTTGACCGCGCTCGAGACCGAAACCGGCCTGACCATCGCCGAGATCAAGGACATCAACCGTCGCATGTCGATCGGTGAGGCCAAGGCCCGCCGCGCGAAGAAAGAGATGGTTGAAGCGAACTTGCGTCTGGTGATCTCCATCGCCAAGAAGTACACCAACCGTGGCTTGCAATTCCTCGACCTGATCCAGGAAGGCAACATCGGCCTGATGAAGGCGGTGGACAAGTTCGAATACCGTCGCGGCTACAAGTTCTCGACCTATGCCACCTGGTGGATCCGTCAGGCGATCACTCGCTCGATCGCCGACCAGGCCCGCACCATCCGTATTCCGGTGCACATGATCGAGACCATCAACAAGCTCAACCGTATTTCCCGGCAGATGTTGCAGGAAATGGGTCGCGAACCGACCCCGGAAGAGCTGGGCGAACGCATGGAAATGCCTGAGGACAAGATCCGCAAGGTATTGAAGATCGCTAAAGAGCCGATCTCCATGGAAACCCCGATCGGTGATGACGAAGACTCCCATCTGGGTGACTTCATCGAAGACTCGACCATGCAGTCGCCAATCGATGTCGCCACCGTTGAGAGCCTTAAAGAAGCGACTCGCGAAGTACTCTCCGGCCTCACCGCCCGTGAAGCCAAGGTTCTGCGCATGCGCTTCGGCATCGACATGAATACCGACCACACCCTTGAGGAAGTCGGTAAGCAGTTCGACGTGACCCGTGAGCGGATTCGCCAGATCGAAGCCAAGGCGCTGCGTAAGCTGCGCCACCCGACGCGAAGCGAGCATCTACGCTCGTTCCTCGACGAGTGATACCAAAACCCCCGGCTCGCCGGGGGTTTTGCTTTCTGCAGATTCCCCCTCTCTCTATCCGCCACCCGCGCGCCGCCCGTCTACACTCGAATCATCCCTCCGAGCCATAACGAGACCGTTATGCCCAGACTGACGGCCCTGCTTCTGTTGTCGCTGCTTACCTGGACCGCAACGGCTGGCGCGTTGAATCTCACCGATGATGAACGTGACTGGCTGAAAGCCCACCCGCAGCTGCGCCTGGGTGTCGATGCCTCGTGGCCGCCCTTCGAGTTCAGGGGCGAAGGCGGCGCCTACCAGGGACTGGCGGCCGATTACATCCACCTGATCGAAGACCGCCTGGACATCAAGCTCAGCCCCATCGAGCCAGTGAGCTGGACCGAGGTGCTGCAAATGGCCAAGGCCGGCCAGGTCGACCTGCTACCCGGCATCATGTCGACCCCGGAACGCCAGACCTACCTGTCCTTTACCCGTCCTTACCTGGACTTTCCGATTGTTATCCTGGCCCACGAAGGCGGTGCCAAACCCCATAACATGAAAGAGCTGTATGGCTTGAAGATCGCCGTGGTGGAGAACTACGCGCCCCACGAGCTGTTACGCAGCCATCACCCGGACCTCAACCTCGTGGCCCTGCCCAACGTCAGTTCGGCCCTGCAGGCCCTGGCCACCGACGAAGTCGACGCTGTCGTCGGCGATCTTGCCTCGAGCGTCTGGAGCCTGCGCCAGCTCAAGCTCGAAGGGCTCTACGTCAGCGGCGAAACACCCTATCGCTATCAATTGGCCATGGCCGTGCCGCGAGATCAGAAAATCCTCGTGGGGATTCTCGACAAAGTGTTGGCCGACATGAGCGTCGCCGAGACCGAGGCGATCCAGAAACGCTGGGTAGGCAACGTCCTGATCAATCCCACGTTCTGGAGCGACCTGCTGCTCTACGGCCTGCCTGGTTTCCTGCTGCTGGTCAGCGTGCTGGTGGTGGTCATCCGCATCAACCGTCGGCTGAGTTCGGAAATCTCCCGGCGCGTGGCTCTCGAACAGGAACTGCGCAGCAGCGAATACCATTATCGCGGCCTGGTGGAGAGCCTTTCGGCCATCGCCTGGGAGGCGCGCCTGGACTACACCTACACCTATGTCTCGCCCCACGCCGAAGCTTTGCTCGGCTATCCGCTGGCCCATTGGCTGATCCCCGGCTTCTGGCGCAGCATCACCCATCCCGCCGATCTGACCCGCGCCCAGGCTTTCTGCGATACGGAAATCTTCGAAGGCCGCGACCACACGCTCGACTATCGGGTGATCAGCGCCGATGGCCGCACACTCTGGGTGCGCGATCTGGTCAGCCTGATCGAACATGACCATGAACCGCTCATTCGCGGGCTGATGATCGACATCAGCGAAATCAAACGCACCGAAGAGGCATTGCGCCTGTCCGAGCAAAAGTTCGCCTCGGTCTTCCGGCAATGCCCGGACATCCTGGTCATCGCCCGCCTGTCCGACGGCTGCCTGCTGGAAGTCAACAAAGCCTTCGAGGAACAGATCGGCCTGCAGGGCCGCGAGGTGATCGGGCATACCGCCACAGAACTCAACATATGGGGCATCGACGGTGTCGGCGCGGGACTGTTGCAACGCTTGCAGGGCGGCAGTATCCGCAACCTGGAAATGCCCTTCAGACGCAGCAATGGCCAATTGTTTACCGGGTTGATCTCCGCCGAGCCCTTCGAGCTCGACACCACCCCGGCCCTGGTGGTGGTGGTCAGGGATATCAGCCAGCTCAAGCAAACCCAGCAGCAACTGCAGACCTCCGAAGAAAAGTTCGCCAAGGCCTTCCATGCCTCCCCCGATGGCTTGCTGCTGAGCCGGCAAAGCGATGGCCTGCTGCTGGAAGTCAACGAAGGCTTCAGCCGCCTTACCGGCTACAACGCCGCCACCTCGCTGGACCGTTCTACCCAGGACCTGGGCATCTGGGTCAACCTGAACGAACGCAAGCACATGCTCGAACTACTGCAGCGCGATGGTTTCGTCCGCGACTTCAGTTGCCATATCCGTCGCAACGACGGGCAGATCCGCCTGTGCGAACTCTCCAGCCGGCCGCTACCGATCGGCGGCGAGGACTGCATGCTGACCATCGCCCGGGACATCACCGAACGCCACGTCATGCAGGAAAAGCTGCAACAGGCCGCCACCGTCTTCGAAAGCACCGCCGAAGGCGTACTGATCACCGACACCCAGCAACACATCAGCGCAGTCAATCGGGCCTTCAGCGAAATCACCGGCTACAGCGAAACCGAAGCCCTCGGCCACACCCCACGCCTGCTTGCTTCTGGCCAGCATGACAGCGCCTTCTATGCCGCCATGTGGCACCAATTGACCGCCGAAGGCCATTGGCAAGGCGAGATCTGCAACCGGCGCAAGAATGGCGAGCTCTACCCCAGCTGGCTGACCATCAGCGCCGTACGTAACCGCGATAACATCATCACCCACTTCGTCGCCGTGTTCGCCGACATCTCCAGCCTGAAACATGCCCAGGCGCGTCTGGACTACCAGGCCCACCACGACCCGTTGACCGGACTACCCAACCGTACCCTGTTCGAAAGCCGCTTGCTGGCCGCCCTGAACAACCAGGCCGAGAACGGCGGCCAGGGCGCGGTGCTGTTTCTCGACCTTGACCGTTTCAAACACATCAACGACAGCCTTGGGCATCCGGTCGGCGACCTGTTGCTCAAGGGCATTGCCATCAGGCTCAAGGAACAGCTGCGAGACATAGACACCGTGGCCCGCCTGGGCGGCGACGAGTTCATCATCCTGCTGCCGGGCCTGCAGCAGGCCAGCGATGCCACGCACCTGGCCAACAAACTGCTGGGTTGCTTCAGTGCGCCGTTCCAGGCTGGTGAGCACGAGTTCTTCATCAGTGCCAGCATCGGCACCAGCCTCTACCCCAAGGACGGCAGTGACGTCGCCACCCTGGTCAAGAACGCCGACGCGGCGATGTACCGCTCCAAGGCCAAGGGCCGCAACCGGGTGGAAAGCTACACCCGCGACCTGACGGCCCAGGCCAGCGAACGCGTAGCCCTGGAACACGAATTGCGCCGGGCCATCGAGCGCGAGGAACTGCACCTGCTCTACCAGCCCAAGATCAGTCTCGACAGCGGCCACCTGGTGGGGGCCGAAGCCTTGATTCGCTGGCAGCATCCGACCCTTGGCGAGGTGCCACCGGAGCATTTCATTCCACTGGCCGAAGAGAACGGCATGATCCTGCAGATTGGCGATTGGGTACTGGAGCGCGCCTGCCGGCAGATGCAGCGCTGGAACAGGACCCATGGCGACTTCGGCCCGCTCTCGGTCAACCTCGCCGGCGCGCAGTTGCGCCAGCCGAACCTGCTCGCGCGGATCGAGCAGTTGCTCAGGGACTACCGGCTGGAGCCGGGTTGCCTGCAGTTGGAGATCACCGAAAACTTCATCATGAGCCAGGCCGAGGAAGCCCTGGAGGTTCTGCATCAGCTCAAGCGCCTGGGAGTGCAACTGGCCATTGATGACTTCGGTACCGGCTATTCGTCACTGAGCTACCTCAAGCGCCTGCCATTGGATGTGCTGAAAATCGACCAGTCGTTCGTGCGCGGCCTACCGGATGATCCCCACGATGTCGCTATCGTCCGTGCCATCATCGCCCTGGGCCGCAGCATGCAGTTCACAGTGATTGCCGAGGGTGTGGAGAACCAGGCACAGCAGGCGTTCCTGGCCGCCGAGGGCTGCGAACAGATCCAGGGCTACATCGTCAGCCTGCCGCTACAGGCCGAGGAATTTGCCGCAACCTTTCTTCATATGCGGCTTTCGGAGTTTTCGGATAGCCCCCGCGAGAAACCATCGCTATAATTCGCGGCCTACTGAGGGCCTATAGCTCAGTTGGTTAGAGCAGAGGACTCATAATCCTTTGGTCCACGGTTCAAGTCCGTGTGGGCCCACCACCTTTGAAAGCCGCGCAGTGCGCGGCTTTTGCGTTTCTGGCAAAGCGAACTTTCCAGCGCGGAAAACTGCCCCCTTCCTGAAAGAACACTGCGGGCCGACCACAATGGCGTGGCCGATGTGGCAAGCCGTGAGAATTTTGCCTTCGCCCCCCACCTACCTTGCCCACCCTTGATGGTGCTCGCCACCCACGGAACACCAGACCCGGAATGCAAACAGGGCCGGCAGTGCGAGCAAATCCTCGATCTGCCTAGCCGACTAAAGTCGCTCCCCATCCCCCTGCAGTTCCCCCGGGGTATGGCTTATATTGCCCCGCTTCAACCAAACACGGCCTGTGCCAGCAAGTTCGCAGCACTTTAAGGAAAGATAATGTTCAGAAGTTTCAGCCAGGCCCTGAGTAATATCGGTGTCAACGCCAAGCTTGCCTTGGGCTTCGGCCTGCTGTTGTTGATGACTTTGCTGATTGCGCTGACCGGCTGGCACAGCACCGCCAACATGATCGAACGCAGCAACAAGATCAGTGCCATCGGCACCTTGAGTTCCCTGACCAACGATTTGCGCGCCAAACGTCTACGCTACCTGGCTGATCGTAACGAACAGAACAGCGCAGCCGTGTCACTCGTACTGGACCGTATCCAGGAGCGTCAGCGGTCCCTGAGTGGCGCACTGAGTATTCCGGCAGACCTGCAGCTTATCGAGGAACAAGGCCGCATCGTCGGGGACTATCGGACCCACTTCAACACGCTTGAGCAAACCTTCAAAGAGCGTGAAGCCTCGCTCGCGAAGTTGGTACAGAGCGCAGCGCAAATCACCGACGCGCTCAATGAAGCCACCCAGGATCTCGTTAACGCCCCAGCGGTTGAAGGACAAGACGAACATCTGCGTCTGAGCCAGTTTCAAGCCACTAGCTTGCTCGCCGTACATATCCAGCAGGCGCGCATCGTGGTGTACGGTTTCATCTACAGCAATGATCCGAGCAAAGAGCAAGGCGCCCTGGCCAGTATCGACCAGATCACCAGCGAACTGCTCAAGGTTCGCGCCGCCGCCGCTCAACAACAAGGCATCCTGACGCAAGCGGAACACCTGCTGCAACAGTACCGTAAGGATGTGCAGAACTATGCCGCGCAAGTACACACCAGCCTGGAAACGCTCGATCAGATGGCGGCGTTGGGCGTCAGGCTTGAAGACCTTAGCCAGAAGCTCATGGACAACCAGAGCCAGACGCGGGATAGCGAGGCGGAAAGTGCCCGCCAATTGCTGATGATCAGCACACTGCTGGCATTAGCCCTGGGCATCCTCGCGGCCTGGTTTATCACCGGGCAGATCGTCCATCCGCTGCTGGAAACCCTGAAAGTCGCGGAGCGTATCGCGGGCGGGGATCTCAGCCACGATATCAAGACCGCGCGACGTGACGAGCTGGGCCAATTGCAGCGCAGCATGCAATACATGACGGTGAGCCTGCGCAAGCTGATCGAAGGCATCAGCCTGGGCGTCACCCAGATTGCCAGCGCAGCGGAAGAGTTGTCAGCTGTTACCGAGCAGACCAGCGCGAACGTGAACAGCCAAAGAGTCGAGACGGATCAGGTCGCGACCGCCATGAACGAAATGGCCGCCACCGTCCAAGAAGTGGCACGCAATACCGAAGAAGCCTCAAATGCCGCCGCGGCTGCGGATACAGAAGCGCGCGCCGGTGAAAAAGTGGTCGGTGAAGCGATCGATCAAATTGAGTTACTGGCCATCGAAGTCGGCAACTCCACCGAAGCGATGAATCTTCTGGAGTTGGAAAGCGAAAAAATCGGCGGCGTGCTCGACGTGATCAAAGCCGTGGCTGAACAAACCAACCTGCTGGCACTCAATGCGGCCATTGAGGCCGCGCGAGCCGGTGAAGCCGGACGCGGCTTTGCGGTCGTGGCCGACGAAGTCCGAAGCCTGGCCCAGCGCACGCAAAAATCCACCGAAGAAATCGAGGGGCTGATCGCCGGCCTGCAAAGCGGTACCCAGAAAGTCTCGGCGGTCATGGAAAGCAGTCGTGTCCTGACGGATAACAGCGTCGACTTGACCCGTCGCGCCGTGACATCGCTGGAAAGCATCACCCGCACGGTGTCGACGATCCAATCGATGAACCAGCAGATTTCCGCCTCCGCCGAGCAGCAGAGTGCCGTGGCCGAGGAGATCCATCGCAGCTTGCTCAACGTGCGCGACATCTCCGAGCAAACCGCGGGTGCCAGCGAGGAAACGGCGGCCTCCAGTGTCGAACTGGCCAGGCTGGGCCACGAGTTGCAGGAAATGGTCAGCCAATTCCGCACTTGAGAACAAGCCAGCACCTGAGCGGCATGACCGAGTGCTGGAACAACAGCCACCGAGAGCGGTGGTTGCTAATGGAAATTGCTCTTCATGCTTGCACGGCTGGCTGAGTAGTCTGAAACCCAACGCAGCATGCGCCACTTCAATCAAGTGGGCGCTCGTCTAATCCCGCTGAGGTGTGATGGGGTGAGGACGAGGGCTCGACAATGAACATAGACTACCGGGTAGATCCTGATGAAACCGAGCCCGCGCAACTGACAAAAATATTGAGCGGCGGCAAACAGGCGGCGCGCAGAATCAAACAAGCACAGATTCTGCTGGCCGCCGATGTCGGGATCAGTGATGAAGAGATTATTCCTCCAGACCAGCGCCCAGCCCT
The DNA here is from genome assembly GCF_023242315.1 of Pseudomonas sp. MWU13-2105. Classification (GTDB taxonomy): domain Bacteria; phylum Pseudomonadota; class Gammaproteobacteria; order Pseudomonadales; family Pseudomonadaceae; genus Aquipseudomonas. The sequence goes on along the minus strand of NZ_JALLIY010000002.1, from coordinate 392,826 downwards.
TATTGCAGCTCGAACCCCTGGCTTTTCAAAGCGACGACGCAAGCATCATGATCCTGTTGCGCGTTACCGCCCGAGATGCCGATTGCTCCGACGACCTCAGCATTGAGAATGATTGGGTAGCCACCGCCGACCGCGACAAGTCGAGGACGATGCGCCAGTTGGGCGACCTGCCCATTCTCGAGGATCTCGTTCCACTTCTGCGTAGCCAAGCCGAACGACGCGGCGGTCCAAGCCTTGTCGATGGCAACCTCAGCAGTCAAAAAAGCCGCTTTGTCGGAACGTTCGAAAGCCTTCAAGTGACCGGCTGCGTCAGTAATGGCGATCGTAACCTCGATGCCGATATCGCGGCAGGCCGCGCGTGCGGCATCGATCAAGGATAATGCGGCGTCGCGGGAAATGGTCGAGATGGCGACCGTTTGGCGGGACTGGGTGATTGCAGGTGCGTTCATAGTGCCTCCGATTGCGTGGCAAGTTGTCGTGAGGCGAATTCTGTATTGGTAAGATAAAATTGATAAGGCCCATTCACGGCTATTACTTTCAAATGAAAATTGAAAATATCGGCGACCTGGTGGTACTGGTATATACGGCGCGCACTGGCAGCCTAACCGGGGCGGCCAAGGTCATGGGGGTGACCCCGGCAGCCGCTAGTGCGATGCTCAAACGGCTGGAAACACAGTTGGGTACACGCTTATTCGAGCGCTCGACACGCGCCATGCGTTTGACCGAGCAAGGCCAGACGCTACTTGAATACGCGAGCCGCGCATTTGACCTGGTTGCGGAAGGGGAGGCTCAGGTAGCGGCGGAGCATACGGGCCTGGTTGGAAAGTTGCGCGTGGCGGCGCCTTCCGATCTGGCCCGAACCACGTTATTGCCCTGGTTCGATGAATTCCTTGCCCTGCATCCAGCTATCGAGTTCGCCCTGGCAGTCGGGGACCGAACACTCAATGTCATACAGGATGAAGTAGACATCGCCATTCGATACGGCAATCTGGCGGATTCTCGTATGGTTGCACGCCCGCTATTGATGCAAAGGCCTATCGTTACGGCATCGCCCGAGTATTTGAGACGGCATGGTACGCCCATGACCCCGCTCGATTTGGCGCAGCATAACTGCCTTGTATTTGGCCGTGGCGGGCAGGAACACCGTCTGTGGAAGTTCTCCAGGAATGGTAAGGACATGCAGGTGCGGGTGAGTGGTGACCGCTGCGTCGACGACGCATCCCTCGCCCGCGAATGGGCCATCGAGGGCGCTGGCTTTCTATTCAAGACCCCGCTCGAATTACTACCAGAACTAAGGGCAGGGCGTCTGGTACGTGTCCTGCAGGACTGGGAAACCGATCCCTATCCCTTGCAGGCGCTGCTCCCGAGTGGGCGGTTCGTTCCAAACCGGGTGCGCGTCTTCGTGGCATTCATCTCCGACAAGTTCAACCAATCGGCATTCGGCGAGCATATAACAGCGCCACGTGACTGACAGGACATTGGCTTTAAATGTGACGTATACCGAACCTTTTTGAAAAACCAAAGCCGCTAGACGATGGGCGAATAAATTACACAATCGGCTCACCATATGAGCCGAATATGCCATTTATTCGGCTCACGCTCATGCGGAGTCCTCTATGAACGATCTGCGTCACTGGATCTGGCAGCAGCCCGACGGGCCTCATTTCACCTGGCAGGAAAAGGCCCTGACGCCGCTGCTGCTGAAATGCGTGTACGCCCAGAGACGCCTGCTCGGCATGACCGCCGCCATAGGACCCGCTACCAGATTCCCGGCCTGTGCGGCACTACCACCTGACAAGGAATATAACTCCAAAGGAATTTTCCATGGTTTCTGATCTGAGACAATGGAGGCAAACAATGAGAAACAATAAGATCAGAACCGAGCTCTATCTTGACGTCCTATTCCTGTTCTTCGTGGTGCAAGCGGTCAGCCGACCGATTCATAGGGCTATCCAGCTATTCGGCTCACACCAGGTAGTGCAGTCCCCGAACGAACGCTTCGAATCCCACCAATGCATCCGAGTCTGTAACATGTGGGGTGTCTTCAACACCCGCCACCGGAGCCCCAACCTTGTCCGACACCCGCCCACTCGCCCTCGACGAAATCGACCGTCAGTTGATTTCCGCCCTGCAGATCAATGCCCGCGAAAGCGTGGCGATGCTGGCGCGGCAGCTGGGGATTGCGCGTACCACGGTCACCTCGCGGCTGGCCCGCCTGGAAAAGGCCAAGGTGATTACCGGTTATGGCGTGCGCCTGGGTCAGCGAGTGGTTGATGGCGGTTTGCAAGCCTATGTCGGGATCACCGTCCAGCCGCGTTCTGGCAAGGATGTGGTGCGGCGTCTCAGTGCCATGGCGCAGATCCAGCAACTCTGTGCCGTGAGTGGCGAGTTCGATTATGTAGCGTGGCTGCGCAGCGATTCGCCGGAACAGCTGGACCAGTTGCTCGACCAGATCGGCAGCGTTGAAGGGGTGGAGAAGACCACGACCTCGATCATTCTCAGTAGCAAGGTGGATCGGGGGCAGCCGGTTTAAACCCACCTTGCAGATAGCGTCTTGCCCCTGGGCCCATAACGCCAGTCGAACGCGGTCATTGTAGGAGCCGGCTTGCTGGCGATAGGGCCAGTGAGTCTTGCATCGCCCGGTCGGACGCTATCACCGGCAAGCCAGCTCCTACAGGATCGCGTCAATTCGAATAATAGCTTCGTCATAAAGCATCGCTTTCAGTCAAAACGACGACACTTTGCGTCTTATTAACGCACTCCCCGCTCCCTACAATGGCCTCAGTCTTTTCCTATCTATACTCCAGCCGGACACTCCGCCCGGCCCGAGTCGCCAGCAAGGTCAGCCATGAACAAGAACAATCGCCATCCTGCCGACGGTAAAAAACCCATCACCATCTTCGGCCCGGACTTTCCGTTCGCCTTTGACGACTGGATCGAACACCCGGCCGGACTGGGCAGCATCCCGGCGCAAAACCACGGCGCCGAAGTGGCGATTGTCGGTGCCGGGATCGCCGGGCTGGTGGCCGCTTACGAACTGATGAAACTGGGCCTCAAGCCGGTCGTCTACGAGGCCTCGAAAATGGGTGGGCGCCTGCGCTCCCAGGCCTTCGAAGGCGCCGAAGGCATCATCGCCGAACTCGGTGGCATGCGTTTCCCGGTGTCCTCCACCGCGTTCTACCACTACGTCGACAAGCTCGGCCTTGAGACCAAGCCCTTCCCCAACCCGCTGACCCCGGCTTCCGGCAGCACGGTGATCGATCTCGAAGGCGAAACCTACTACGCCGAGAAACTCGCCGACCTGCCCGCCCTGTTCCAGGAAGTGGCCGACGCCTGGGCCGATGCCCTGGAAGACGGCTCGCGCTTCGGCGATATCCAGCAGGCCATTCGCGACCGTGACGTGCCGCGCCTGAAAGAACTGTGGAACACCCTGGTGCCACTGTGGGACGACCGCACCTTCTACGACTTCGTCGCCACCTCCAAGGCCTTCGCCAAGCTGTCGTTCCAGCACCGCGAAGTGTTCGGCCAGGTCGGCTTCGGCACCGGCGGCTGGGACTCGGACTTCCCCAACTCGATGCTGGAAATCTTCCGTGTGGTGATGACCAACTGCGATGACCACCAGCACCTGGTGGTTGGTGGCGTTGAACAGGTACCGCTGGGCATCTGGCGCCATGTACCACAGCGCTGCGCCCACTGGCCGTCCGGCACCAGCCTGAGCAGCCTGCACCATGGCGCGCCACGCACCGGCGTCAAGCGCATCAGCCGCGACGCCGACGGCCAGTTCGCGGTCACCGACAACTGGGGCGATACCCGTCACTACGCCGCCGTCCTCGTCACCTGCCAGAGCTGGCTGCTGACCACCCAGATCGAATGCGAGGAATCGCTGTTCTCGCAGAAGATGTGGATGGCCCTGGACCGCACACGCTACATGCAGTCCTCGAAAACCTTCGTCATGGTCGACCGCCCGTTCTGGAAGGACAAGGACCCGGAAACCGGTCGCGACCTGATGAGCATGACCCTCACCGACCGCCTGACCCGCGGCACCTATCTGTTCGACAACGGCGACGACAAACCGGGCGTGATCTGCCTGTCGTATTCGTGGATGAGCGACGCCCTGAAAATGCTCCCGCAGCCCATCGACAAGCGGGTGAAACTGGCCCTCGATGCACTGAAGAAGATCTACCCGAAAGTGGATATCGCCGCGCGCATCATCGGCGATCCGATCACCGTGTCCTGGGAAGCCGACCCGCATTTCCTCGGTGCCTTCAAAGGCGCCCTGCCCGGCCACTACCGCTACAATCAGCGGATGTACGCGCACTTCATGCAGGCCGAGATGCCGGCCGAACATCGCGGCATCTTCATTGCCGGTGACGATGTATCCTGGACCCCGGCCTGGGTCGAAGGCGCGGTGCAGACTTCGCTCAACGCCGTGTGGGGCATCATGAACCACTTCGGTGGACGCACCCACGCCGAGAACCCGGGACCGGGCGATGTCTTCAATGACATCGGCCCGATTGCCCTGGCCGACTGAAAGGAACGCGCTTGTGCAGATCGCTCTCTATCAATGCCCGCCGCAACCGCTGGATGTCGCGGGTAACCTGCAGCGCTTGCAGCGCCTGACCGGTGAAGCCCGCGGCGCGGATGTGCTGGTACTCCCGGAAATGTTCCTGAGCGGCTACAACATCGGCGCCGAAGCGGTCGGGGCCCTGGCCGAAGCCAGCGATGGCCCCAGCGCACAACATATTGCCGCCCTCGCCCGGGCGGCGAACATGGCGATTGTCTACGGCTACCCGGAGCGCGCCGAGGACGGCCAGCTCTACAACGCGGTGCAACTGATCGACGCCCAGGGCCAGAGCCTGTGCAACTACCGCAAGACTCACCTGTACGGCGACCTCGATCATTCGATGTTCAGCGCCGGCCCCGACCACTTTCCGGTGGTGGAACTGGGCGGCTGGAAATTCGGGCTGCTGATCTGCTACGACGTCGAGTTCCCGGAAAACACCCGGCGCCTGGCCTTGGGCGGCGCCGAGGTGATCCTGGTGCCGACGGCCAATATGGTGCCGTTCGATTTCGTCGCCGATGTCACCATTCGCGCCCGGGCCTTCGAGAACCAGTGTTTTGTGGCCTACGCCAACTACTGCGGCCATGAGGGCGACATCCAGTACTGCGGCCAGAGCAGCATCGCCGCGCCGGACGGCAGTCGCCTGGCCCGTGCCGGCCTGGATGAGACCTTGATCGTCGCCACCCTGGACCGTTCGCTGATGCAGGCCTCCCGGGCCAGCAACCGCTATCTGCTGGACCGCCGTCCGGCGCTCTATACCGGGCTGAGCCAGGACTGAGCGGGCGTTATCCGCTAAAATGGGCGTTCCTCTTCCAAGGAAACGCCCATGCCCCTGCCAACCGCCCCCGACTCCGAAGGTCCAGCGTCCTCGAACGAAGCCGGGGAGCTGGTGCAAACACCGCCGCCCGTACCGCCCTCGGAACCCGCCGAGCGCGCCGGCCTGATTCGCGGACAAACCAGTGCCCACCGAGGGCTGCGCACCTTCGCCCAGGACCGCTCACGCAATCGCCGCGAACGCTAGGCCAATATCTGCAGGCCGTATTTCTGCACGATGCTCAGCAACTTGAGCGCCATGCCACTGGGTTGCTTGTCACCCGCCTCCCACTGCTTCACGGTCGAGGCACTGGTGTTCAGGTAACGGGCGAAAACCGGTTGGCTGACATGGTTGCGCTCACGCAATTGCTTGATCTGCTCCGGCGCGATTTCATCCGGCACCTGCGCCAGGCAGGACTCATCGAACTCGCGCATGGTCGCCTTGCTGATCGCGCCAATGGCCTGCAACGCGCTGGCGGACTCATGAATCGACTCCAGCGCCTCGCTTTTAAATGTCTTGGTCATGACCTATCTCCACAAACGCTTTCATTTCCAGTAGCTGTTGGACCTGCTGCTCACTGAGTCCCTCATAAGCCTTGGCCAACGCCTTGAAGGCACTGAGCTCCTGCGCCGTGATATTGCTCTGATCGATTTTGGCGAACAGAAACTGGAAGACCCAGTAACAACGCCCCCTCGCCAATACAATGGAACGATGGCGGTTCTCGTTGAGGCGTTTCTTCCAGACACCGCCGCCCAGATTATCCGCCCGACCACTGATGACTTCTCTCATAGCCGCGACCAGCGCTGCATCGGTGATCAGTGCCTTTCTCGCATCGACGCTGAAGCGCCGGGTTTTGAAAAACCTGTATGGCATGGAAATCCTTCTCCGTTAAACATGCCACTTAGTGGTATATAAATTCAAGTCCGTCACACACCTCGTTGGCCGGACTCCTGGAGGAACGTCCTTGTGCGAAACAGTGCGCTTGAGCGCCGCCGACAAAAAAAACGCCCCGTGCCAAAAGAGTCAGGCACAGGGCGACGCGTTATACCGCGAGACGGTTCGGGAATTAGTTGAAGAAAAAGAGTCGGTCAGTGTCAGACGGCAATACCTTTGCGACACTGCACCTGGGCGGTTCGCACTCGGGAAAAGGCATGGGCCAGGCGCTGCAACATCTCGTCGATGTCGCTCTTGCTGACGTTCAGCGCCGGAGAGAAACGCAGGCAGTCGGCTTTCGGTGCATCGAGCAGCAGCCCTTCCAGCAGTGCGGCCTTGACCAGCGCATCGGCCGACTCGTCAGCCAGGGTCAAGCCCCAGAGCAAGCCGGTCCCGCGCAATTCTCCCTGTGCATAACGTTGCGCCAGACGCGTCAGCCCTTCACGCAGGTACTGTCCGGTTTCACGCACCTTGCTGAGAAAATCACCCGCGAGCAGCGTCTCCAGCACCGCCAACCCGGCGCTGCACATCATGGCATTGCCGTGATGACTGCCACCGATTTCGCCTGGTGCAAAACAGCCCGCCTTGCCCCGCGCCAGCAGGGCGGCCAGCGGCACGCCGCCGCCCAGGCCCTTGCCCAGGGTGATGATGTCCGCCTTCACCCCATACTGCTGCTCGACCAGCAAGGTGCCACAGCGCCCCATGCCGGTCTGCACTTCATCCAGGATCAGGAGGATGCCCAACTCACGGCATAGCCGCTCGACGCCCTTGAGGTAGTGTCCGGTCGCCGGAATCACCCCCGCGGCACTCTGGATCGGTTCCAGCATGATCGCGACGGTCTTGGCGTCCACGGCCGCATGCAAGGCCGGCAAATCATTGAACGGCACCTGGCTGAAGCCCGGCAGGCGGGGTTCGAAGCGATTGTCGAAGGCATCCGGCGCCGACGCCGCGAGGGCACCGAAACCGCTGCCGTGACAGGCATTGCTCAACGAAATGATCCGCGACGCGCCACCGCGATACAGCTGCCCCCATTTACGCGCCAGCTTGATCGCCCCCTCACAGGCTTCGGAGCCGCTGTTGAAAAAATGCACCTGGTCGCAGCCGGTGCTCTCGCACAATCGCTGAGCCAGATTCAATTGCCCCTGGTTATGCAACCCGCCGCCGACGTTGATCAAGCCATAGGCCTGATCGGACAAAGCCCGGGCCAGCACACCGGGACTGTGGCCCAGACTGTTGCTGCCACCGCCCTGGCTGAAATCCAGGTAGGCCTGACCCTGCGCATCCCACACCGAGGAGCCCTGGCCGCGCACGAACACCGGGGCAGGGCGCTCCGCCGCCGGCATCAGGTAGGCATGGGTGACACTGTCACGCCGGGTGGCTTGTCGATACTCGGCCGTCAAGTCATCGAGACTCGGCGCGGTGCGCCGCAAGCTGAACAGGTTCATGCGCGCAGCCCTTCCAGAGGCAGGCCGAGCAGCCGCGCCGACCAGTCTTCGACCCGCCCGCTGCGCAGGCGCTTGATGGCCGTATCGCGCCAGCGCGAGGACAGCGCCGGACAATCCACCAGTTTCTTCAGCCCCGCATGCTCCAGGGGCTCCTGATAGAAGGCATGCAGCGCCCAGGCCACGGTCAGGCCGGGGTAGCTGCGCTGAATCAGTTCGAAGGGTTGATCGGCGCTGACAAACCCCGACTTCAGCACCCGATAGAACCAACCGCAGCGCCCTGTGTCCTGGGCTTCTTGCGGCAGCTCCGGCAATGTCCCGAGGCGGCTGAGGCGATAGCAGGCCGAGCGCGGTTGACTGACCTGCAACAACGCGCCGCCCCAGCGAAACAGATCGCCCAGGCAGACCTGCTCTTCGCTCAGGCCCCGCGTCGACAGATTCTCGCCAAAGGCCGGTGCCGCCCAGTCGAGTTGTGGATAACGTTTGCGCCAGTAGGCGTAATGCTCGGCCGGGTAGTGATGCAGCGCCCGTTCCGGTCCGGTATGGAAGCGCGGATCGCCATGCTCGTCACTGCCCAGGCCCTGTGGCCACAACCAGAGCCGGTTGGCAACCCGGTGTTTATCCGTATCCCCCACCAGACCCTGGCCGAGATTTTTTGCCTTGCCTATGTAAACACCGTCCACGTAAACAGTATTCATCGCACGCTATGGCCCTGTAAGCCCTTTTAATTGCGGGTAGACTAGGCTTCCCCGGCACTTGCGGCCATTTCGTTTTTCGAGCATTTTTAATAAGTACAGCTTATGGATTTCAAGCAACTGCGTTATTTCGTCGCGGTGTATGAAGAAGGCCATGTCGGGCGGGCCGCGGAGCGCCTGTCGATCTCGCAACCCGCCCTCTCGCAGCAGATCCGCCAGCTCGAACACAACCTCGATGTGGCCCTGTTCGAACGCAGCAGCAAGCGCCTGCTGCCGACCCTCGCGGCGCATACGCTGTACAACCATGCGCTGCCACTGCTCGATGGCCTGCAACGGGCCCGCGACGACCTGCGCAACTTCCAGGGCCAGGCCCTGCGCACCCTGGCCATCGGTGTACTGCAGACCGTGCACACCAGCCTGGTGCCGCAGATGCTGGAACGGGTGCGCAAGGCCCAGCCGCACCTGGTGGTGCAGATCTACGAATTGACCGGCATGGAGATCGAACGACGCCTGCTCAACGGTTCGCTGGATATCGGTATCAGCTACCTGCCGCCGCGCCAGCCCGGCTTGCACGGAGTGCTGTTGTACGAAGACGAACTGCAACTGGTGATTCCCAGCGATCATCCATTGCGCGAATTCAAGAAGGTCTCCCTGAGCCAGGCCGCAGAACTGCCGATGTTGCTGCTGGGCGAGGAGTTCCAGATCCGCCAGATCTGGCAGGGACAACTGGCCAACCTGGGGCGACGCCCTCAGGTCCAGGCCGAGCTGAACAATATGGCCGGCATCCTCGACAGCCTGCCGCACACGCGGCTGGCAACAGTGCTACCGGGCCGCTCGCGCCATGAGCATGACGACGACCTGCTGCTGTGGAAGCCGCTGACCGAACCGCGGGTCGCCTTGAAAGTGGGGCTGGTGTGCCGCGACATGCAGCGCCAACAGGCGACGCTGGAGTTGTTGCGCAACTTGCTCGAAGACGTGACAAACCACCCGGGCGGGCATCCACCAGCGGTACGCGAAGGACTGAACTGACTGCTACTTTTTCACGGGCAAAAGAAAACCCCGCCGAGGCGGGGCTTTGCAGACTGTTTCCCTGACATCCCTTTCACTCCGCCGTCCTGGCAGAATCCTACGTGTCCCTGTTGTTGCTTTGAGCTTCCTGCTCGACGTCCTTGGTACAAAGATTATCGCTGGATCCAATCTGGCGATAGGGGCAAAGAGCAGCGCGTTATGTAAGTAAATGCTTACAAGACATCCGAAGAATCAAAATTGCTCGGCATCCAGTAGGAACAACGACTCGCTCCCAGCTTTTACCGAGGCCGTCAGCGAGTGAATACGCGGCAACAGACGCGCGAAATAGAACCGCGCCGTGCCCATTTTGCTTGCGTAGAACGTCTCCTGACTCTCCTTGCCCAACGCTGCCTTGGCCATCAACGCCCACATGTAGGCATAGGCGGTGTAACCGAAGGCTTGCAGGTATTCGACAGATGCCGCACCGATCTCGTCCGGATTGCTCTTGGCGCGTTCCAGGACCCAGGCCGTCAGGTCATCGAGATTATCCACGGCGGCGCTCAGCGGCTGGGTGAACTCGGCCAGCCCGACGTCGGCGGTGTTGATGAAATGGCGAATCTCTTCGGCGAACTGCTGGTAGTAGACGCCGCCGTTGCCGACGATCTTGCGCCCCACCAGGTCCAGGGCCTGGATACCGTTGGTGCCTTCGTAGATCTGGGTGATACGCACATCGCGCACCAGTTGCTCCTGGCCCCACTCGCGGATATAGCCATGGCCGCCGAACACCTGCTGGCCGTGCACGGTGGTCTCCAGGCCGAGGTCGGTGAGGAATGCCTTGGCCACCGGGGTCAGCAAGGCCACCAGGCCATCCGCGCGCTCGCGGGTGCCGGAGTCTTCGCTGAACTTGGCGGTGTCCAGTTGCATTGCCACGTAGGTGGAAAACGCCCGGCCACCTTCGTTGGAGGCTTTCATGGTCAACAGCATGCGCCGCACGTCGGGGTGCACGATGATCGGGTCGGCGACCTTGTCCTTGGCCTTCGGTCCGGTCGGCGAACGGCTTTGCAAGCGATCGCGGGCGTACTCGACAGCGTTCTGGTAAGAACGCTCGCCCGATGCCAGGCCCTGGATACCCACCCCCAGGCGCTCGTAGTTCATCATGGTGAACATCGCGGCCAGGCCCTTGTTCGGCTCGCCGATCAGGTAGCCCACGGCTTCGTCGAAGTTCATCACGCAGGTCGCGGACGCCTGGATGCCCATCTTGTGCTCGATGGAACCACAGCTCACCGGATTGCGCGCGCCGAGGCTGCCATCGGCGTTGACCAGGAACTTCGGCACCAGGAACAGCGAGATGCCCTTGGGACCGGCCGGGGCATCCGGCAGCTTGGCCAGCACCAGGTGAATGATGTTCTCGGTCAGGTCGTGTTCGCCGCCGGTGATGAAGATCTTGGTCCCGCTGACCTTATAGGAACCGTCCGCCTGCGGCTCGGCCTTGGTGCGGATGATCCCCAGGTCGGTACCGGCATGGGGTTCGGTCAGGCACATGGAACCGGCCCAGACGCCCGAATACATGTTCGGCAGGTAGGCGGCTTTCAGCTCTTCGCTGGCGTGGGTATTGATCGAGACACAGGCACCGGCCGTCAGCATCGGGTAGAGGCCGAAGGCGAGGCTGGAAGAGTTGATCATTTCTTCGACCTGGGCCGACACCGCCTTGGGCATGCCCATGCCGCCGAAGGCCGGATCACCGCCGACGCCGACCCAGCCGCCTTCGGCGTAGGTCTGGTAGGCCTGCTTGAAACCGCTCGGCGTGAACACCGCGCCGTTGTCCCAGCGACAGCCTTCCTCATCGCCGCCGCGGCTCAGGGGTGCGATGCTCTTGGCGGTGACCTTGCCGGCCTCTTCGAGAATCGCCTCGACGGTTTCGGCATCGACGCTCTCGGCCAGGGCGGGCAGTTGGGCCCAGAGCTTCGCCACCTCGAACACTTCATTGAGGACGAAGCGCATATCGCGCAGGGGCGCTTTGTAGTCAGCCATGGCAAACCTCGCAGGATCTAAACGACAGGCCCCGGATGGGGCCGATTTTCTATGGCTTGAGTTTACCCCAACAACTTTTACGACACATAGGGTCTATGCGTGACTTTTTTGTTATTTTTGGTCACAACCCTATCGGCGTCATGCGCCTCCTGTCCCGACGCCTTCGCGACGGTGTGGCGATTCGACAAGCTCCGCTCCCACAGGTTTTGTGCCGTGCACGAGACTCGTGTTCGACACGGATATCAATGTGGGAGCGGAGCTTGCCCGCGAAAGGGCCCTCAAGATCGCCAACTCGCTAAAGAGAAAACAGCTCCGCCGGCAGGCGCATCAGGCACTCACTCCCCGCTTCCACCGCCGCCCGATGGGCGGTCGTGCGCGGTAGCAGGCGCTTGAAGTAGAACTCGCAGGTCGCCAGCTTGCCCTGGCAATACTCGGCCTCACCGCTACCGTCGTCCAACTGGGCCTGGGCCACCAGTGCCATGCGCAACCAGAGGTAGGCCAGGATGATGTAGCCGCTGTACATCAGATAATCCAAGGCCGCCGCGCCCACTTCATCCGGGTTCTTCAGCGCCGCCATGCCGACCTGGGTGGTCAGTTCGCCCCACTGCTGGTTCAAGTCGCCCAACTGCGCCACATAGTCCTTGAGCTGTGGATGCCCGGCATTCGCCAAACAGAACTTGTGCACGATCTTGGTAAAACCGCGCAGTAACCTGCCCTGGCTGCCAAGCACCTTGCGCCCCAGCAGATCCAGCGCCTGAATCCCGTTGGTGCCTTCATAGATCGGCGCGATCCGGCAATCGCGGACCAGTTGTTCCATCCCCCACTCACGAATGAAGCCGTGGCCGCCGAACACCTGCATGCCATGGTTGGTCACCTCAAGACCAGTCTCGGTCATGAAGGCCTTGCAGATCGGTGTCAGGAACGCCAGCAGATCCTCGGCCTCCTGGCGCTGCGTCGCATCGGCGCCCAGATGAGCGATATCCAGCCACTGCGCGGTGAAGTAGGTCAGCGCCCGGTTACCTTCGTTGAAGGCCTTCATGGTCAGCAGCATGCGTCGCACATCGGGATGCACGATGATCGGGTCGGCGACCTTGTCCGGCGCCTTGGGACCGCTGAGCGAACGCATCTGCAGGCGGTCGTTGGCGTAGCGGATCGCGCCCTGGAAGCTTGTCTCGCCCAGGCACAGGCCCTGCATGCCGGTGCCGAGCCGAGCATGGTTCATCATGGTGAACATGCAGTTCAGGCCCTTGTTGGCCTCGCCGATCAGAAAGCCCCGGGCCTCGTCGAAGTTCAGCACGCAGGTCGCGGAAGCCTTGATCCCCATCTTGTGCTCGATGGAGCCACAGTGCACAGCGTTACGCTCGCCGGCATCGCCGGCGGCATTGACCAGGAACTTAGGCACGATGAACAGGGAAATGCCCTTGGTACCCGCAGGCGCGTCCGGCAGCTTGGCCAGCACCAGATGCACGATGTTCTCGCTCATGTCGTGCTCGCCGGCGGAGATGAAGATCTTGCTGCCGCTGATTGCATAGCTGCCGTTGGCCTGGGGCACGGCGCGGGTCTTGATCAGCCCCAGGTCAGTGCCGCAATGGGCCTCGGTCAGGCACATGGTGCCGGTCCAGCGCCCCTCGGTCAGTTTACTCAGGTAGGTGTTTTTCTGCTCCTCGGTGCCATGGGCATGGATCGCCGACATGGCGCCGTGGGTCAGGCCCGGGTACATGCCCCAGGAGGTATTGCTGGAGCCGATCATCTCGCTGATCACCAACCCCAGGGACAGCGGCAGGCCTTGCCCGCCATAGGCCGGATCCGCCGCCAGGCCATGCCAACCGCCTTCGACATACTGGGCAAAAGCCTGCTTGAAGCCCTGGGGCGTGGTCACCACGCCATTATCGAAATGGCAACCCTCTTCATCGCCGGAGCGGTTCAGCGGCGACAGCACCTGCTCGCAGAACTTCGCGCCCTCCTCCAGGATCGCGCCGACCATGTCGGGGCTGGCATCGCTGGCGCCGAGGGTGAGGTAGTGGGTGTGGAAATCGAAAACATGGTCGATCAGAAAACGCATGTCGCGTAGCGGGGCTTTGTATTCAGGCATGGTCGTTTCTCCGGCAGCAGATGCCTCAACCTACTGTCCTGCCCGAGCCCGGACAATCACCGTCCAAGCGCTGAATGCTCCACCATCACTCAGCCGACGGCTTCACCCGTGCGAACCGCGCCACGCCGGCTCTGCCCCGCCGCGACCACGCAGTTACGCCCCGCGCCCTTGGCGGCATAGAGCGCCTGGTCGGCGGACTTGAGCACTTCCTCCGGGGTGCGCTGCTCCGGCTGACGCTCGGCGACACCGATACTCACGGTCACCGAGACACTGGTAGCCCCGCTGCCGGCCCGGCGCTGCCGCCCCTGCTGGTCGTCCTGGGGACGGTTGTCCTGGTTGCGCAACTGGATATGGTAATTGGCGATCACTTCACGAATGACCTCCAGGTGCGGCATGCACTCTTCCAGGCTCTTGCCGGCAAACACCACCGCGAACTCTTCACCGCCGTAGCGATAGGCGCGACCGCCGCCGCTGACCTTCGCCAGCTTGCTGGCCACCAGGCGCAACACCTGGTCGCCGACGTCGTGACCGTGGGTGTCGTTGAATTTCTTGAAGTGGTCGACGTCGGTCATCGCCAGCACATAGTTGCGCCCCAGGCGCTGCATGCGTTCGTTCAGCGCGCGGCGTCCCGGCAAACCGGTGAGTTCGTCGCGGAAGGCCATCTGATAGGCCTCATGGGCCACCGCCGCGGCAATCATCAACATCACCTGGCTGCACATGATGTTCAGGGTGAACGGCAGGATGAAGGTCTTCGGCAACATCCAGAACAACCCGAGCAAGCCGGTCAGTTGCGCCGCGTGCAGCGGTCGCGGATTGCGCCAGTACTGGACCGCGAGCAAGAGGAAGGAAGCGAAGAACACCGGGTAGGACAACTGGATCAGGCTCATCCAGTCCCCGTGCAGCGAAGGCCAGCGGATTTCCGCCAGCCAGTCGAGCAAGGTTTGCGGATAACTCTGCTCCAGGCCCAGCGCCACGCTGCCCACCGCCAGCAGCACGGCGAACCGCGCGACCATGTCCTGGAACAGGTGCGTACGTTCCTGCCAGGCGGCGTACACGCCAAACAGCAGCGGCAGTAACAGGCAACACAGGTGGAAGACCACTGCGGCGTCCTCGCGGACCTTGCCGTGATCCCGGTAATAATCGGTCTGGGTGGAAAGCAGGAAATAGGCGATGTACACCGTCACCATCAGGAACAGTTCGCGCTGGCGTCGGTATACCGCGCAGTAGGACCCGCCCAGCAGCAAAACCAGGGTCGGCAGCACGTTGAACAGCGAGGTGAAGAAGACGTTGAGTTCCTTGACGTAGGCAGCCGCGAGCCCCGCAAGCAACAACAGGAGAGAGGGTAAAAAATGACCAGCATGGACAGCGGAAGAACGCGGCAAGGGTAAAGCTCCGACCGGCAAAGCAATAAATGGCATTGTGCCTGTATTCTAAGAACTAAAGTACGGCAATGTGACATCAGTCACAAATGCCATCTCTTTAACGGCAGCGCGGCGATTCTTCTTAGCGATTTAGTCGGGAATTTTTTCTCTGCGCGGCGCCACCGGCCGCACGCAAAAAAGCCGCTTCTCCCGAAGGCGAAGCGGCTTTGGCGGAGGACTCAGCAGGGCTTAGTAGCCCAGGCTGAAGTTCTCTTCCTTCATGTCCATCAGGTTGTTCGCGCCCGACAGCATGGTTGCCACGTGAGTACGGGTACGCGGCAGGATGCGTTGGAAGTAGAAACGCGCGGTCTGCAGCTTGGCGGTGTAGAAGCCTTCCTCGGTGGTACCGGCAGCCAGCTTCTCGGCCGCCAGGCGCGCCATGTCGGCCCAGAAATAAGCCAGGCAGGCATAACCGGAGTACATCAGGTAATCCACCGAAGCGGCACCGACTTCTTCACGGTCCTTCATTGCGGCCATGCCGACTTTCATGGTCAGCTCACCCCATTCCTTGTTGATGGCCGCCAGCGGTGCGACGAACTCGCTGACCGCCGCGTTGCCTTCGTTGGCCTGGCAGAACTTGTGGACGATCTTGGTGAAGCCCTTCAGCGCTTCGCCCTGGGTCATCAGCACCTTGCGCCCCAGCAGGTCGAGGGCCTGGATGCCGGTGGTGCCTTCGTACAGCATGGAAATGCGGCTGTCGCGCACGTTCTGCTCCATGCCCCACTCGGCGATGAAGCCGTGGCCGCCGTAGATCTGCACGCCATGGTTGGCGGCTTCGAAGCCGACTTCGGTCATGAACGCCTTGGCAATCGGGGTCATGAAGGCCAGCAGTGCATCGGCTTTCTTCTTCTCTTCTTCATCCTGGCCGTACTTGACGATGTCGACCTGTTTGGCGGTGAAGTAGACCATCGCACGGTTGCCTTCGGCGAAAGCCTTCATGGTCAGCAGCATGCGCCGCACGTCCGGGTGCACGATGATCGGGTCGGCGGCCTTGTCCGGCGCTTTCGGACCAGTCAGGGAACGCATCTGCAGACGCTCGCGCGCATATTTCAGGCCGCCCTGGAAACCGATCTCGGCGTGGGCCAGGCCTTGCAGCGCGGTCCCCAGGCGAGCGGTGTTCATGAAGGTGAACATGCAGTTCAGGCCCTTGTTCGGCGGGCCGATCAGGAAACCGGTGGCCGCGTCGAAGTTCATCACGCAGGTGGCGTTGCCGTGGATGCCCATCTTGTGTTCGAGGGAACCACAGGAAACGGCATTGCGCGCACCGACGCTACCGTCGGCGCTCGGCAGGAACTTGGGCACGATGAACAGCGAAATACCCTTGGTACCGGCCGGCGCATCCGGCAGGCGGGCCAGGACGATATGGACGATGTTGTCGGCCATGTCGTGTTCACCGGCCGAAATGAAGATCTTGGTGCCGCTGACCTTGTAGGAACCATCAGCCTGAGGCTCGGCCTTGGTCCGCAGCATGCCCAGGTCGGTACCGCAGTGCGGTTCGGTCAGGCACATGGTGCCGGTCCACTCGCCGGAAACCAGCTTGGTCAGGTAGGCCTCTTGTTGCTCAGGAGTACCGTGTTCGGAAATGGTGTTCATCGCGCCATGGGACAGGCCCGGGTACATGCCCCACGACCAGTTGGCTTCGCCGACCATTTCGCTGACCGCCAGGCCCAGGGACTCCGGCAGGCCCTGGCCGCCGTGTGCGACGTCGTGGGCCAGGCTTGGCCAGCCGCCTTCGACGAACTGCTTGTAGGCTTCCTTGAAACCGGTCGGGGTCTTAACGCCGGACTCACTCCAGGTGCAGCCTTCGGTGTCGCCGACCCGGTTCAACGGGGCCAGTACCTGCTCACAAAACTTGGCGCCTTCCTCGAGGATGGCGTCAACCATGTCCGGGGTAGCGTCCTGGCAAGCCGGCAGGCTCTGATAGTGCGCTTCGTAACCGAGCAGCTCGTCACGGACGAAGCGAATATCACGCAAGGGGGCCTTGTAGTCAGGCATAGCGATAAACCTCTGCTGATGAATCCTGGAATAAGCGACCGCGTCGATTTGCCACGCCGGTCAAACGGTTGTTTGAAACATACGTTTGCGCTCAATCCTTGTCAAGTGTCGTTCATGCTCCATTCGTCATACACGGGTGAAAGAGGCGCAGGAAAAGGCCGGCGGCCTTGAAGGGCGGCCAGGGGCGTGTAGTAGAAAGAATAGTCGAGGGTAAGCGGGTGCTTATGAAACGAGGGAGAAGTTCAGGAATTGCCGCTGTGGCGAGCGGGCTTGTCGGAACGCCGCACCGCCGCTCTGGGTTGCGAAGCAGCCCTAAAACCTGCGAATCCGGTGCATCAGGTAGACCGAGGCGGCCGGTTTTGCGGCTGCTGCGCAGCCGAGCGTGGGCAAGCCCACTCGCCACAAATCTCGGTCAGGCTTGAGATCATTCGTAGTTGAACAGCATTGGGGTTGCCCCCCACATCAAGCGTAGGTATCGATCAAAGTACCCAGCGCCTGATCCGCGGCCTTGGCTACCTTGGCGCCCAACTCGACCTGAAGCTTGCCCTGGGACATATCCACCATGGTGCTCGACAGATCCTGCTGACTGCGATCCACCGACAACAGCCGGTTGACCTGGGTATCGGACGACTGGCTCTTCAGCGAGCGCTCGGCAATGGTATCGGCCACCTGGCTGGCCGATTGATCGACGCGATTCTGCCCGGTCCGAATAGTGCTCAGACCGGCATACAGAGCGGTATTTCCTGAGATTTCCATGGGCAAACTCGACTGGAGACAGAATCGACAGTCTGCATTTAAGCAGACCTGTCAAAGAAACACCCGTCAAAAACAGTAATGGCAGATTGCCTGTTGATAGCCAGAATCTTAGGGATGCCTCAATCAAGCCGCAGACGCCGCCGCACGGCGCCTAGTCCAGCAGGTCCAATTGCAGGTACTGCGCCACGGCTCCGGCGCTCGCCACCTTGAGCCGCGGCACCCGCCCCAGGCAGGGCGCGGGCAGGCGTTCGGCGAGGGTCGCGAGGTTCTCTTCCAGGCGCGAAGTCTTCGGATCGATGATATTGGCGACCCAGCCGGCCAGTTGCAGCCCATCGCGGCCGATGGCTTCGGCGGTCAGCAGGGCGTGGTTGATGCATCCCAGACGCACCCCCACCACCAGGATCACCGGCAAGGCCAGCCCCTGGGCCAGATCCGACAGACTGGCCTGATCCGCCAATGGCACCCGCCAGCCTCCAGCGCCCTCAATCAAGGTGAAGTCGGCCTGCTTGGCCAATATTTGTCGCATCGGTCTGAGCAAGGACTGCACGGTCAACTTGACCCCCGCCTCACGCGCCGCCAGATGCGGGGCAATTGCCGGCTCGAAGGCCACCGGATTGACTTCGGCATAGCTCAACGGTAACGAGCATTCGGCCAGCAACGCCAGGGCATCGGCATTGCGCAACCCCTCGGGCGTCACCTCGCAACCGGACGCCACCGGCTTGCCCGCCGCAGTGCTCAGGCCGGCCTGACGGGCCGCGTGCAGCAGCCCGGCGGCAATCGTGGTCTTGCCCACATCGGTGTCGGTGCCGGTAATGAAATAGGCAGCACTCATAGCGGTTTCTCCAGAATGGCGTAGACCACCTGATAGGTCGCCGGCAAACCCTCGGCCTGGCGAAACGCTTCATAGGCCTGCATCAACCCGAGAATCCGTGCCCGCCCGGTCAAACCGCCCGGCCGGCCGGGGTTGAGGTTATGCGCGCCCAACGCCTTGAGTTCATGGGTCAGGCTGCGCACATCCGGGTAGTACAGCACCTGCGGCCGGCTTTCCAGGCTGACCACGCGCAAACCGCTGTTCCGGCACAACTGCTGATAGTCGCTGAACAAGCGGAAGCGGTTGACGTGCACCAGGCCATCCACCGCCCGCCAGCTTTCCCGCAACTCGTGCAGGGTGCCGACACACAGGCTGGCAAAGGCCATTACACCGCCCGGTCGCAGTACCCGGTGGGCTTCGCCGAGTACCGCGGCGAAATCGGCACACCACTGCACGGCCAGACTGGAGAACACCAGGTCGCAGCTGCCGGCCTGCAATGGCAGGCGCTCGGCGTCCCCGGCGACAAAGTGCCGGGCGCCGCCCAAGGGACGGGCGTGCTCCAGCATGCCCTGGGCAATATCCAGGGCCACGCCTTCGCCCGACGCGAAGTGAACGCCGAGGGCCCGGCTGAAATAGCCGGTGCCACAGCCCATGTCGAGCCAACGGGACGGACTCAACCCGGCCGGCAAGCGGCCGAGCAATTCGTGGCCGACATCGCGCTGCAATTGGGCAACGCTGTCATAACTGGCCGCCGCGCGGGAAAACGAGGCAGCCACCTGACGCTTGTCGGGCAAACCGCCCGGCAATACAGGGTGGGAAAGATCAGTCATCACCGGACTCATGCAAAAAAGCCTGGATAGCCCCCGCCACTCCGTGGGGGTCGTCCAGTAGAAAGGCGTGGCCAGCCTGTTCGATCAGGCCGATTTCGACATCCGGCAACAGCGCCAGCAAATCACCGGCGGCCTCCGCCGGCACCAGGCCATCCTGGCCGGCGAACAGGTGCAGTTGCGGACCGCGATAGGCTTGCAGGGCCTGGCGAGTGTCCAGTTGTGCCAACACCTCCAGCCCGTTCAACAGGCTTGCTGGCGTGGCATGCGGCGCACCGCCCAGGAGCAGTCGCGCCTGCCCGCGCGGGTCCGCCGAACCCTGGGCGCAGAGCAGACTGAAGCGCTTGAGGGTGGTTTGCGGATCGGCGCGACAGCCGGCCAGGAACAGGTCGAAGGTGTCGTTCGGCATCGCCGCGGACCAGCCGTCACTGACCACGAAACACGGGTTGCTCGCCAATGTCAGCAAGCCGCAACAGCGCTCGCCACGGCGGGTCGCCAACGCCGAGGCAAGCATCCCGCCCAGGGACCAACCGCCCAGCCAGGCGTTGTCCGGCAGGCTCGCATCGAGTTCGTCGAGCCACTCGTCGGGGTCCCCCGAGACCAGTTCCGGCAAGGGTTCGATTTCCACCCGCAAGTGTTCATCCAGCCCGCGCAAGGCGGCGGCCAGGGGCTCCAGCGGCGAGATGCCGAGGCCCCAACCGGGCAACAGGATCAGACGATCACGCATGGTTCGGCTCCAACGGCTCAAAGGGGCCCAACACGCTGAAACACGCGGCCAGCCCCTCTAACAATAGCTGCACCTGCGCCTCGCTGTGAGCCGCGGACAAGGTCACCCGCAGCCGGGCACTGCCCGCCGGGACGGTCGGCGGACGAATCGCCGTGACCATCAGCCCGCGCTCACGCAACAGTTGCGAGAAGCGCAGCGCCCGGCCGCTGTCGCCGATCAGGATCGGCTGGATCGGGGTGAAGCTGTCCATCAGGGTCAGGCCGATCTGTTCGGCGCCCTGGCGGAACTGGCGGATCAGCCCATTCAAGTGCTCGCGCCGCCAGTGTTCGGTGCGCAACAGTTCCAGACTCTTCAACGTCGCGCAGGCCAGGGCCGGCGGTTGGCTGGTGGTATAGATGTAGGGCCGGGCGAACTGGATCAGGCTTTCGATCAACTCCTCACTGCCGGCGACGAAGGCGCCGGACGTGCCGAAGGCCTTGCCAAGGGTACCGACCAATACCGGCACGTCTTCCTGGCTCAGACCGAAATGCTCGACAATGCCGCCGCCGTTGGCCCCCAGCGGGCCGAAACCGTGGGCATCGTCGACCATCAGCCAGGCGCCCTTGGCCCGCGCTTCACGGGCCAGGGCCGGCAAGTCGGCGAGGTCGCCGTCCATGCTGAAGACCCCGTCGGTGACCACCAGGGTATTGCCGCTGGCTTTCTCCAGGCGCTTGGCGAGGCTGGCGGCGTCGTTGTGCAGGTAACGGTTGAAGCGTGCCCCCGAGAGCAACCCGGCATCCAGCAGCGACGCATGGTTGAGACGGTCCTCCAGCACCGTGTCGCCTTGCCCGACCAACGCCGTGACCGCACCGAGGTTGGCCATGTAGCCGGTGGTGAACAACAGCGCACGTGGCCGACCGGTGAGATCGGCCAGCGCCTCTTCCAGCGCATGATGCGGCCCGCTGTGACCGATCACCAGGTGCGATGCACCGCCGCCGACACCCCAGCGCGCCGCGCCGGCCTGCCAGGCTTCGACGACCTGCGGATGATTGGCCAGGCCCAGGTAATCGTTGTTACAGAAGGCCAGCAGGGGCTGGCCATCGACCACCACTTGCGGGCCTTGCGGACTCTCCAGCAGCGGGCGCTGGCGATAGAGGTTTTCGGCACGCCGGGCGGACAGCCGGGCAGCGAGATCGAAGGACATTGGGGCCTCGCAGATGCGATCCGAAGAACACTGTGTGGGAGCAGGATTCATCCGCGAAGGCGTCTTCAAGATCGCTAAAAGCTTCGCGGATAAATCCTGCTCCCACACAGCCGAGCGGTGTCTTGGGTGATCAGATAGCGGCGTTGTAGAACTGCTCGCTGCTCTTTTGCTCCACCAGGGCCTGCTCGATGGCCGCCTGGTGCACTTCGTCGGCGTGCTCTTCACGGGCCTCGGGGAGGATGCCCAGGCGCGTGAACAACTGCATGTCCTTGTCGGCCTGCGGGTTGGCGGTGGTCAGCAATTTATCGCCGTAGAAGATCGAGTTGGCACCGGCGAAAAACGCCAGGGCCTGCATCTGGTCATTCATCGCCTCACGGCCCGCCGACAGGCGGACGTGGGATTGCGGCATGAGGATCCGCGCCACCGCGAGCATGCGGATGAAATCGAACGGATCGACGTCATCGGCATTTTCCAGCGGTGTACCGGCGACCTTGACCAGCATGTTGATCGGCACCGATTCCGGGTGTTCCGGCAGGTTCGCCAGCTGGATCAGCAGCCCGGCGCGGTCGTCGAGGGACTCACCCATGCCGAGGATACCGCCGGAGCAGATCTTCATCCCGGCATCGCGGACATAGGCCAAGGTCTGCAGGCGCTCGCTGTAGGTACGGGTGGTGATGATGCTGCCGTAGAACTCCGGCGAGGTATCGAGGTTGTGGTTGTAGTAGTCCAGGCCGGCGTCGGCCAGGGCGGCGGTCTGGTCCTGGTCGAGCTTGCCCAGGGTCATGCAGGTTTCCAGGCCCATGGCCTTCACCCCCTTGACCATCTGCAGCACGTAAGGCATGTCCTTGGCCGACGGGTGTTTCCACGCCGCGCCCATGCAGAAGCGGGTCGAACCTATGGCCTTGGCCCGCGCGGCCTCCTCCAGCACCTTCTGCACTTCCATCAGCTTTTCTTTTTCCAGCCCGGTGTTGTAGTGGCCGGACTGCGGACAGTACTTGCAGTCTTCCGGGCAGGCGCCGGTCTTGATCGACAGCAGGGTCGACACTTGCACGCGATTGGCGTCGAAGTGCGCGCGGTGCACGGTCTGGGCCTGGAACAGCAGGTCGTTGAACGGCTTGACGAACAGAGCCTTGACCTCGGCCAAAGACCAATCGTGACGCAAAGTGGCGGTGATGCTGGCGCTCATCGGCGGAGTTCCTTGTTTTATGCTGGGCAAGCGGCTGGGGCAAAGGAATACCCACAGACGCGACACGGATGCTCGGCATATTTAAGGAAGACGCATGCACTGTCAACCACGATACACAGGACCGGTTTACATCTGGTTAAAAAACAAACAAACTTGTTTGTTGTGCGATGAGGCCACCGACACCCCTCACCCGATCTGTACCCCCTGCGAGAGCGAGCTGCCCTGGTTGATGGATGCGTGCCAGGTCTGCGCCCTGCCCTTGTCGGCGGCGGGGCTGACCTGCGGGCAGTGCCTCAAGCAGCCGCCGGCCTTCGAGCAGGTGATAGCACCCTGGACCTACCGTTTCCCGCTGGACAGCCTGATCACCCGTTTCAAGCACCAGAGCCAATGGCCGTTGGGGCGACTGCTGGGGGAGTTGCTGGCCCAGGCGTTGCGCGTGCGCTTTGACGATGGCTTGCCAAGGCCGGAGCTGTTGCTGCCGGTACCCATGGCGACCCGGCGCTTGCGTCAACGGGGTTACAACCAGGCGGCGATGCTCGCGACCTGGCTGAGCCAGAACCTGGAAATCTCCGCAGATGAACACTTTCTACTGCGTGTTCAGGACACCATCGCGCAACAGGAACTGGATGCCAGGGCTCGCCGACGCAACCTGTTGAACGCCTTTGCCTTGGCGCCCGGTGCACAGGTCGAAGGCCTGCACCTGGCGCTGGTGGACGATGTGCTGACCACCGGCGCCACCACCGAAAGCCTGGCCCGACTGCTGATGAAGGAAGGTGCGCGACGGGTCGATGTCTATTGCCTGGCGCGGACACCGAGCCCGGAAAGCCGCTAGCCGTCCCAGGGACACCAACAAAACCTGTGGCGAGCCGGCTTATCAGTCAAATTCGAAACAGAACGCGGTCTTGTGGCGAGCGGGCTTGCCCGCGTTCGGCTGCGAAGCGGCCGCAAAACCGCTCAACTCGGTTGACCGGACACACGGCGCGCCCAGGTTTTAGGGCCGCTTCGCGCCCAGGAGCGGCGGTGCGGCATTCCGACAAACCCGCTTTCCACAAATCTCGGCCAAACTCAAGATCGCTCTTAACCAGGCGGAATCAGGGATTGTCAGGACGCCGCAGCGCGGCGATAGCGTCCACAAGGCCTATACAAGGATTACCGGGCCTCATCGTCGGCAAGCCGGCGCCTACAGAAGCCGCGTTCGGCTTGACGTCGCGGATACCGAGAGGCACCTTGCCCAATACCGCCTGCCACCCGAAGTCCGTCCCATGTCCCTGCCCGTCCTGCTGACCCAACACATCGTCCGCCGACCACAACGCATCGCCCTGCTGCAACATATCGCCGAACAGGGCTCGATCACCCGCGCCGCGAAAAGTGCCGGCCTCAGCTACAAGGCGGCCTGGGACGCCATCGACGAGTTGAACAACCTGGCCCAGAAACCCCTGGTGGAACGTAGCGTCGGCGGCAAGGGCGGCGGTGGCGCAAAGTTGTCCGCCGAGGGCGAACGGGTGCTGCGTCTTTACCAACGGTTGCAAACTATCCAGGCCCAGGTCCTCGCGGCCGCCGAAGACAGCGGCGACCTCGACCTGCTTGGCCGCCTGATGCTGCGCACCAGCGCCCGTAACCAACTCCACGGCACCGTGCAGGACATCACCAGCCAAGGACGCAACGACCTGGTGCGCCTGGCCTTGGCCGGGGGGCTCACGCTGCGGGCGCAGATCACCCATGACAGCACCCTGCGCCTGGAGTTGGCAAGCGGCACCGAAGTGGTCGCCCTGATCAAGGCCGGCTGGCTGGAATTGGATGCAATCGGGCAGCCGGCAAAATCTGGACACAATTCTCTGGCCGGTCAAATCGAGGAAATTTCCGCGGATGAAGACGGACCTTCGGAAGTCAGGATCGCGCTGGCGAACGGACAAACTCTCTGTGCGCTGGCAGCACCGGAGCAGATAAAAAATCTCGGCTTGGGGGTCGGAAGCCCGGTGCAGACGGTGTTTGCACCGTCCCTGGTGATTCTGGGCACACCGTTATGAGGCCATCGCCAGCAAGCCGGCTCCTACCGAAGAGCGCATCCCCCTTGTAGGAGCCGGCTTGCCGGCGATCGATCGCGCAGTGATCCCCCGCTTTTCCTGCAACAAATCCGTCACAACGCATTACTAAGGTGAGCCCCTGACCCGCAGGGAGCCTGATCATGAATCTCTTAGACGAAAACCAACCGACCGACCTGGAACAGATGGTCGGCCTCAGCCGTCGTGGCTTTATCAGTGCCGGCGCCTTGTGCGGCGCGGCGATGTTCCTCGGCGGCAACCTGCTGACCCGCAGCGTGATGGCCGCCAGTGTCGGCGCAGCCTCCGGCAAACTGCTGGGCTTCGACAGCATCCCGGCCGCCAGCACCGATACGCTTACATTGCCCCCGGGTTACAGCGGACAAGTGCTGATCAGCTGGGGCCAACCGCTGACCAAGAACGGCCCGGCCTTCGACCCGAGCGGCAACGGCACCGCTCAGGCCCAGGAAGTGCAGTTCGGCGACAACAACGACGGCATGAGCCTGTTCCCCTTCCCCGGCGACGACAACCGCGCGCTGATGGCGATCAACAACGAATACACCAACTACCGCTACCTCTACCCCCACGGCGGCCAGCCACAATCCCTCGAAGACGTGCGCAAGGCCCAGGCCAGCGAAGGCGTCTCGGTGATCGAAATACAGCGCAAGGACGACCAGTGGCACTTCGTCCAGGGCTCGCCCTACAACCGGCGGATCCACGGCAACACACCGATCCGATTCGGCGGCCCGGCAGCCGGCCATCCCTGGCTGCAGACCCAAGCCGACAA
Source organism: Pseudomonas sp. MWU13-2105 (assembly GCF_023242315.1). Taxonomy (GTDB): domain Bacteria; phylum Pseudomonadota; class Gammaproteobacteria; order Pseudomonadales; family Pseudomonadaceae; genus Aquipseudomonas. The sequence continues at coordinate 367,518 of NZ_JALLIY010000002.1, read as the reverse complement.
GCAGGGTCGCAAAGTCCTCGGCACCTTCCAGAACTGCGCCAACGGCAAGACCCCCTGGGGCACCTACCTGACCTGCGAAGAGAACTTCACCGACTGCTTCGGCAGCAGTAATGCCGAACAGAAATTCGATGCCGCGCAAAAGCGCTATGGCGTCGTTGCCAGCAGCAAAGAGATCAACTGGCACACTCACGATTCGCGCTTCGACATGGCCCTGAATCCCAACGAGCTGAACCGTCACGGCTGGGTGGTGGAAATCGATCCGTTCGACCCACAGTCGACGCCGGTAAAGCGCACCGCCCTGGGCCGTTTCAAGCACGAGAACGCCGCCCTCGCCGAAACCCGTGACGGCCGTGCCGTGGTCTATATGGGCGACGATGAACGCGGCGAGTTCATCTACAGGTTCATCAGCCGCGACAGGATCAATCACAAGAACCCCAAGGCCAACCGCGACCTGCTGGATCACGGCACCTTGTATGTCGCACGGTTCGACAACGGCGACGGTAACCCGGACCGGCCGAAGGGCGCTGGCGAATGGGTGGAACTGAGCTTCGGCAAGAACGGCATCGATGCCGGCAGTGGTTTCGCCAGCCAGGCCGAGGTGCTGATCCACGCCCGCCTGGCCGCCAGCGTGGTCAAGGCCACCCGCATGGATCGTCCGGAATGGATAGTCGTCAGCCCCATCGACGGCCAGGTCTACTGCACCCTGACCAACAACTCCAAGCGCGGCGACGAGGGCATGCCAGCCGGCGGACCGAATCCCCGGGAGAAGAACGTCTACGGGCAGATCCTGCGCTGGCAGGCCGCCGGCAATGATCATGGCGCCAACACCTTTGGCTGGGACCTGTTCGTGGTCGCGGGCAACCCTGCCGCGCACCCCGGCACGGCCAAGGCCGGCTCATCCAATATCACCCCGCAGAACATGTTCAACAGCCCCGACGGCCTGGGTTTCGACAAGGCCGGCCGCCTGTGGATCCTCAGCGACGGCGACTACAGCAACGCCGGGGACTTTGCCGGCATGGGCAACAACCAGATGCTCTGCGCCGATCCGGCCAGCGGCGAGATCCGTCGCTTCATGGTCGGCCCGGTGGGCTGCGAAGTGACCGGCATCAGCTTCGCGCCAGACCAGAAGACCTTGTTCGTCGGCATCCAGCATCCCGGTGAGGCCGGTAACTCGACTTTCCCCGAGCATTTGCCGAACGGCAAGCCGCGCTCGTCGGTGATGGCGATCCGGCGAGAGGATGGCGGGATTATCGGCGCCTGATCAACCCAGCTCGAAAATGCCCCCCCCTGCAGGAGCTGGTTTGCCGGCGACGGCGTCCCTGAGGTCGATACTGGACTCAAGGACCTCATCGCCGGCACGCCGGCGCCCACAAAGACCGCGACCGGTCTGGGGAGCAGCCACGCAACCCCAACGTCTTCGCGGGCAAGCTCCGCTCCCACAGGTTTTCTGTCGTAGGCGGGATCCAGGCTTGACTCAAATATTGCGGGAGCGGAGCTTGCCCGCGAAGAGGCCGGAACAGCCGACACCTTTCTGCGCCCCGGTGCGCTAACATGCTTGGCCGGACGCGGCCGCCTGCCGCCCGCAGGAGTCAGCATGTCCCACCCGTTTGAAACACTCACCCCCGACCTGGTGCTCGACGCCGTGGAAAGCATCGGCTTTCTCAGTGATGCCCGGGTCATGGCGCTCAACAGCTACGAAAACCGTGTCTATCAGGTGGGCATCGAAGACAGCGAACCGCTGATCGCCAAGTTCTACCGCCCGCAGCGCTGGACCAACGAGGCCATTCTCGAGGAACACAGCTTCACCTTCGAGCTGGCTGAGCGCGAAATCCCCGTCGTCGCCCCGATGATCCACAACGGCGCCAGCCTGTTCGAACACGCCGGCTTTCGCTTCACCCTGTTCCCCCGGCGGGGCGGCCGGGCACCGGAGCCGGGCAATCTCGACCAGCTCTATCGCCTCGGCCAACTGCTCGGCCGCCTGCACGCCGTGGGCGCCACCCGTCCGTTCGAACACCGCGAAGCCCTGGGAGTGAAGAACTTCGGCGACGACTCGCTGACCACCCTGCTGGAAGGCAACTTCATTCCCCGCAGCCTGCTGCCGGCCTATGAGTCCGTGGCCCGCGACCTGCTCAAGCGGGTAAAACAGGTCTACGCCGAGACCCCACACCAGAACATCCGCATTCACGGCGATTGCCACCCCGGCAACATGATGTGCCGCGACGAGATGTTCCACATCGTCGACCTTGATGACTGCCGCATGGGCCCGGCGGTGCAGGACCTGTGGATGATGCTCGCCGGCGATCGCCAGGAATGCCTCGGCCAGTTGTCGGAGCTGATGGACGGCTACAGCGAATTCCACGACTTCAATCCCCGCGAACTGGCGCTGATCGAGCCCCTGCGCGCCCTGCGCCTGATGCACTACAGCGCCTGGCTGGCACGGCGCTGGGACGACCCGGCGTTTCCCCACAGCTTCCCGTGGTTCGGCAGCGAGCGTTACTGGGGCGATCAGGTCCTGGCCTTGCGCGAACAACTTTCCGCATTGAATGAAGAACCGCTGAAATTATTCTGACGGTTGTGGCAGGATTTAGCGGCGGCGGCGTCTGAAAGGACGCCATCGCGAGCAAGCTTGCTCCTACAAGAGCACGTTTGTTTGCCAGGCTCTGCCACCCTCCCGACGCGCCCGGAACCCATGCTCTACACGGCCCGTGTAGGAGCTGGCTTGCCAGCGACAGGGCCCTTAGCCTCACCGCACCAACCAAGACCAGCGCATCACCCCCACAATTAGTCAGCAGCCTAAGCAAGGACTCTGCATGCAAGCCGCCAACCCGCGTCGCGGGTACATCCTCGGCCTCAGCGCCTACATCATCTGGGGCCTGTTCCCGATCTACTTCAAAGCCATCGCCGCCGTACCGGCCGTCGAGATCATCATCCACCGCGTGCTCTGGTCGGCCTTGTTCGGCACCCTGTTGCTGATGGTCTGGAAACACCCGGGCTGGTGGCGCGAACTGCGCGACAATCCGCGCCGCCTGGCGGTCCTGGCCCTGAGCGGGACCCTGATTGCCGCCAACTGGCTGACCTACGTCTGGTCGGTGAATAACGGGCGCATGCTCGAAGCCAGCCTGGGCTACTACATCAATCCGCTGGTCAACGTGCTGCTGGGCATGCTGCTGCTGGGCGAACGCCTGCGCCGCCTGCAATGGATCGCCGTCGGCCTGGCCGCAGTGGGCGTGGCGCAGCAGGTCTGGCAGGTCGGTAGCCTGCCCTGGGTCTCGCTGGTGCTGGCACTGACCTTCGGCTTCTACGGGCTGATCCGCAAACAGGCACCGGTCAAGGCCCTGCCGGGGCTGGTGGTGGAAACCTGGATGCTGGTGCCCATCGCCCTCGGCTGGCTGTTGCTGCACCCGCTCGCCACCAGCGCCCAGGCCGAATTCTGGAGCACCTCGCAAGCCTGGTGGCTGATCGCCGCCGGCCCGGTCACGCTGATCCCGCTGGTGAGCTTCAACGCGGCGGCGCGTCACCTGCCCTACACCACCCTGGGTTTCCTGCAATACCTGGCACCGACCCTGGTCCTGCTGCTAGCCGTGCTGCTGTACGACGAACACCTGACCTCCAGCAACCTGGTGGCCTTCCTGTTTATCTGGACCGGATTGGCGGTGTACAGCGTCGATGCCTGGCTCAGCCTGCGCAAGCGCAGCTGATCAAAAAACACACAAAAGCCTGCATACCTTGCTGCACTTGGGCTGTAGGCTTCTACCCCAAGGTTATCCACAAGCCGGTCCACGGCGTTTGTGCACAAGCCCTTGAAACTGCTCGTTTTTCGCTCAAGTCTTGGAAAGCCCCGGCCGGCCTGGCCGGGCGCCGGCTCTCCCCAGGTTATCCACAGGCCCGTCCCCGTTAAAACTGGATAACCCGCCTCACTCTTCGTCGCCGCGCAACATCAACTCCACCATCAGCTCATCGGCCAGGGTTTCCAGGCACGACTGCAAGGCTTCCAGCGGCAGCTCCAGGGGCACCGCCAGGATCGCCTCGGCATGAAACAGCAGGTCACCGCTCATGGGCGCGGGGCTCACGTCGGTCACCAGTTGCTCCAGGTTGATGCCCTGTTCAGTCAGCAATCGGGTGATATCCCGCACAATACCCGGGCGATCATTGCCCACCAGTTCCATCGCGATGGGTTTCCACTGGCCGGGAGTTTCGCCGCTACCGGGAATCACCTGGATCTGGATACCCTGGCTGGCGAGTGCCTGGAGCGCCTTGATCAACGCATCATGGGCCTGGGTCGGCGCCTCGACCCGGACAATCCCGACAAACTGCCCGGCCAGGCCCGACATACGGCTTTCCAGCCAGTTGCCGCCGTGCTCGGCGATACACAGGGCAATCTGTTCGACCTGGCCGGCCTTGTCGGGTGCGAATACAGTCAGTACGAGATGGTCCACGGGATAGCCCTCTTGTCGTTGATCGGTCCAGTATAGGCAAGGGGTGCCCCCACGACGACGGGCTTGAAAAAACAAGCCTCCGTTCTTGCAGAGGCTTGCACAACACCTACCGGGCTAAGCACCTGGAAACTTATGACACCGCCTGAACATTTGCTTCTCGTTGGCCAGGCCCCCGCTCTTGTCAGCAACGAGGACGGGACTATTCTCGCTGAAGGAAGAAAGAGTCAAAACTTCCGAGTTAGCTGCAGATCTACGTATATATACATAATCGGGTCTTGACTCTTCGAAATCCCACCATATATCAAAAGGCATGGACTTGCTTGTAACGATGAGCTCACCGAGATCCCCTATAGCCAAGTACAAGTCGAATGGAAAACATTGAATTGTGTAACCATCTCTGCCGGCTGGTTCTATCATCCAGAGCACGAACAGCAGATCACTGGCAATACTGACCACGTGATCATTGCCATGCAAAGTGAAAAGCGCAAGCTTGCCCAACTGACCGGTGACGAGTTGGGCCCCGACAGCAAAAATCAGGGGTTTTTACGCCCCTGGCCACTCTTGCATCTGCTTGCCAAAAACAGCACTCATAATACAACTTTGAATTTTTGACTGTTGGCCCCTGTGCGTCTGAGGCAGAGGACCTCAGTATCGTCTGCCGCACTGGCTCCTTCGACAGACAAAACCTTACCGGAAAAGGCTAGATTTTCGATATACATATAATTACTTCCCGCATCCGTAATTTTCCAAAATTGACTATCCTGCCCACTATCAACTGCAGCAAGGACTTCATCTTTAGAACTAGCCGCAGTCATGACCCTGTCAGCGGTGGCACTTCTGATTTGATAAGCCTTTTTTAAGTCGCTATAAGTTAACACCCAGAGGTAAAACGGACCGGACTTACTTGTAATCCTTATTATAGGATCGGATGCGCTGCGAAAAAAAAGAAAACTATCTCCGAAGTTCAAAGCCGTGAATATTTTTTGTGTCCCTGCTGAAACAGATCCTCCCCGGCTTGGGCCATCTTCAAGCGCCTGGTCTGGCGTTGCAGGTTCAGGGGTTTTGGTGCTCTTTTTCATTGCCGTTCTCCTTTGCTTGCTGATTGAGGCAACAGCAATGGATACAGCAATGGCGAAAACCCGAGGCAGCTTGCCAACGACTGGCTGATACATAATACCCAACCCCCCAGTATAGCTTGAGAATGAAAGGCGCAAGCTTGCACCTGGCCCTGACTGACCGGCGACGCTAAGCCCGCACTTGAAGCCAAGCCCCCTCCCCGACAGTCACCGCCGCCCCTCCAGCCAGTCAACCGACCGAAAAACAAATCGTGTACGATTTTCAGATTTATCTGGAACAATCCATGCTTTTCTTGAGAGCATCAGCGGCTAGTGCGTGACCGGACAGAACCCAATGGTCGCGAAACGACGTATTTAGTCTAATTTTCACAACCGCAATGCATCATGTAGTATGCGCCGGCACGCACTACATAACGTTGGATGGACGTCTGCCCGAGTGTCTGTGAGATCACGGAAAGCCCCGCCGGCTCAGGTCGGCCGGGCGAGCCCAGCCGCCCGCGAGGGCATGTTCTGGTACTGTGTTCAGAGAAGCACGCAAGGCTTTAAACAGAAGAGCTGAATAGCTGAGCAGAGTGAGGCAAGCAATGACTGAACACGTTCAAGTCGGTGGCCTTCAGGTCGCCAAAGTCCTGTTCGACTTCGTGAACCACGAAGCCATTCCCGGTACCGGCCTGACCGCCGACCAGTTCTGGGCCGGTGCCGACAAGGTCATCCATGACCTGGCGCCGAAGAACCAGGCCCTACTCGCCAAACGCGATGATTTCCAGGCTCGCATCGACGCCTGGCACCAGTCCCGGGCCGGCCAGGCCCACGACCCCGTGGCTTACAAAGCCTTCCTGCAAGACATTGGTTACCTGCTGCCAGAAGCGGCGGATTTCCAAGCCACTACCCAGAATGTCGACGACGAGATCGCCCGCATGGCCGGCCCGCAGCTGGTGGTGCCGGTAATGAACGCGCGTTTCGCCCTCAACGCCTCGAACGCCCGCTGGGGCTCGCTGTATGACGCGCTCTATGGCACCGATGCCATCAGCGAAGCCGACGGCGCGGAAAAAGGCAAAGGCTACAACAAGGTCCGTGGCGACAAGGTCATCGCCTTCGCCCGCGCCTTCCTCGACGAAGCCGCGCCCCTGGCGGCCGGCTCCCATGTCGACTCGGTGGGCTACAAGATCGTCGACGGCAAGCTGGTGGTCAGCCTCAAGGGCGGCACCAACAGCGGCCTGCGCAACGACGCCCAGTTGATCGGATTCCAAGGTCAGGCCGCGGCCCCTGGCGCGATCCTGCTGAAGAACCATGGCCTGCACTTCGAAATCCAGATCGACGCCAGCAGCCCGGTCGGCCAGACCGACGCCGCCGGCGTCAAGGACCTGCTGATGGAAGCGGCCCTGACCACCATCATGGACTGCGAAGACTCGGTCGCCGCCGTCGATGCCGATGACAAGGTGGTGATCTACCGCAACTGGCTCGGCCTGATGAAGGGCGACCTGGCGGAACAGGTTGCCAAGGGCGGCACCACCTTCACCCGCACGATGAACGCCGACCGCACCTACACCGCCGTCGACGGCAGCGAACTGAGCCTGCACGGTCGCTCACTGCTGTTCGTGCGCAACGTCGGTCACCTGATGACCATCGACGCGATCCTCGACAGCCATGGCAACGAAGTGCCTGAAGGCATCCTCGACGGCCTGGTCACCAGCCTCGCGGCGATCCACAGCCTCAACGGCAACAGCGTGCGCAAGAACAGCCGCACCGGCTCGGTCTATATCGTCAAGCCGAAGATGCACGGCCCGGAAGAAGCCGCGTTCACCAACGAGCTGTTCGGCCGTATCGAAGACGTCCTGAACCTGCCGCGCAACACCCTGAAAGTCGGGATCATGGACGAAGAGCGACGCACCACCGTCAACCTGAAAGCCTGCATCAAGGCCGCCAGCGAGCGCGTGGTGTTCATCAACACCGGCTTCCTCGACCGTACCGGCGACGAGATCCACACCTCCATGGAGGCCGGCGCGATGGTGCGCAAGGCGGCCATGAAGACTGAGAAATGGATCGGCGCCTACGAGAACTGGAACGTCGATATCGGTTTGAGCACCGGCCTGCAAGGTCGCGCCCAGATCGGCAAGGGCATGTGGGCCATGCCCGACCTGATGGCAGCGATGCTCGAACAGAAGATCGCCCATCCACTGGCCGGAGCCAATACCGCCTGGGTGCCATCGCCCACCGCCGCCGCGTTGCACGCGCTGCATTACCACAAGGTCGACGTGTTCGCCCGCCAGGCCGAACTGGCCAAGCGCGCGCGGGCTTCGCTCGACGATATCCTGACCATCCCGTTGGCGAGCAATACCGACTGGTCGGCCGAGGACATCCGCAACGAACTGGACAACAACGCCCAGGGTATCCTCGGCTACGTGGTGCGCTGGATCGACCAGGGTGTCGGTTGCTCGAAGGTGCCGGACATCCATGATGTCGGCCTGATGGAAGACCGCGCCACCCTGCGCATTTCCAGCCAGCACATCGCCAACTGGCTGCGCCATGGCGTGGTCACCCAGGACCAGGTCATGGAAAGCCTCAAGCGCATGGCTCCGGTGGTCGATCGGCAGAATGCCGGTGATGCGCTATACCGCCCGCTGGCCCCGGACTTCGACAGCAACATCGCCTTCCAGGCGGCGGTCGAACTGGTGATCGAAGGGACCAAGCAGCCCAACGGCTACACCGAACCGGTGCTGCACCGTCGGCGTCGCGAGTTCAAGGCCCGTAACGGCCTGTAATCCCGCGCTGAAAACAAAAAGCCCTGATCGGTAACGATCAGGGCTTTTTCATTCCAGGCATCCTGCTGCGCCGCACACCTTAGTAGGAGCGAGCTTGCTCGCTCCTACACCACCATCCCCAGCTCGCGCTTGACCAGCTTCAGCAACTGCGTGGTATCGATAGGCTTGAGCAGGAAATCCACCACGCTCAAATGCATCGCATCAATGGCATCGCGCACATCGGCATTGCCCGAGACGATGATGATCGGCAACGCCGCCCGCTCCGAGCCGCGCACCTTGCGGATCAGGTCCAGCCCGTCGTCGGCCATGCGCAAATCGGTGATCAGCAGGCCGATGCCGCGGTTGGACTCCAGCAAGGCAAAGGCGGCCGCGCCACTGGCGGCGGTCACGCAATGGATATCGTGCAGGGCCAGGATTTCCGACAGCAGTTCCCGGGCATCCTGATCGTCATCGACGATCAGGACCCGCTGATACGACAATTGCGGCGCCTGCATCACCTGCAGAATGGCCTCGCGCTCGGCATCGCTCAAAATATCGTGGTCGGACATACGGCTCTCTGGTATCCCTTGGCAATCCAATTCCCTAGCACAGTGCTCAGACATCGCTAAACGGATGCTCAATGTGCACTTCGTCGGAAAGTTTTCCAAGTCGATATTTGTTAAGAATCTGCTTATTCAACTGTAGGTCATTTCACAAACCTAGACTTACGTCCAATGGGCACCCGGGAAGCGGGGGCCGACCATGCTTGCAACAGCGATTCTTCGCACCCACCACAACGAACAAAAAGCGGTAGCGGTCATGAGCAAAGCGGATGCTTTTACCCAGGCCGGGAAGACTGCGGTGTTGCAGAACATCCACGGCACCTTGCAGTTCCTGCAGCGATTCCCGCCCTTCAACCAGATGGAGAACACCCACCTGGCCTATCTGGTCGAGCAGTGCCAGTTGCGTTTCTACGGCACTGGCGAGAGCATCATCAAGCCCAACGACGGGCCGGTGGAACACTTTTATATCGTCAAGCAGGGCCGCGTGGTCGGCGAACGCCCGTACACCGCCAAGGACGGTACCGAAACCGTCTTCGAGATCACCAGCGGCGAGTGTTTCCCCCTAGCGGCGTTGCTCGGCGAACGGGCCACCCGGACCGAACACCTGGCCGGCGAAGACACCTTCTGCCTGCAATTGAACAAAGCGGCGTTCATCAAGCTGTTCTCCTCCTCCGAGGTTTTTCGCAACTTTGCCCTGCGCAGCGTCAGCAGCCTGCTCGACCAGATCAACCAGCAGGTCCAGCGCAAGGCCGTGGAAACCCTGGGCACCCAATATTCGCTCAACAGCCGCCTGGGCGAACTGGCAATGCGTCACCCCGTGACCTGCAGCCCAGGCACCCCGCTGCGCGAAGCGGTGAGCCTGATGCACGAGCAACAGGTCGGCAGCATCGTGGTGGTCAATGAAGCCAAGGCTCCGGTCGGTATCTTCACCCTGCGCGACCTGCGCCAGGTGGTGGCCGATGGCGTCCAGGACTTCAGCCAACCCATCGACCGGCACATGACCCAGGCGCCTTTTGCCCTGAGCCCGGACCACAGCGCCTTCGACGCCGCGATTGCCATGACCGAACGGCACATCGCCCACGTCTGCCTGGTCAAGGAGCAGCGCCTGTGCGGCGTGGTGTCCGAACGCGACCTGTTTTCCCTGCAGCGGGTCGACCTGGTGCACCTGGCGCGGACCATCCGTAGCGCGCCACGCCTGGACAGCCTGATTGCCATTCGCGGCGAGATCGGCCCGTTGGTGGAACGCATGCTGGCCCATGGTGCATCGTCGACCCAGATTACCCAGATCATCACCTTGCTCAACGACCACAGCGTCTGCCGGGTCATCGAACTGACCCTGGCCGACAAGGGCGACCCGGGCGTGCCGTTCAGCTGGCTGTGCTTCGGCAGCGAAGGCCGCCGCGAACAGACGCTGTACACCGACCAGGACAATGGCATCCTCTTCGAGGCCCGCGATGCCGCGCAGGCCGCCGAGATTCGCGGCAAGCTGCTGCCCCTGGCGCAGCAGATCAACCAGAACCTGGCACTGTGCGGTTTCAGCCTGTGCAAGGGCAACATCATGGCAGGCAACCCCAAGCTGTGCCTGTCGCGGGCCGAATGGGCGCGGCTGTTTGCCGCCTTTATTCGCGAAGCCACCCCGGAAAACCTGCTGGCATCGAGCATCTATTTCGATTTGCGGGTGGTCTGGGGCGAGGAGCAGGGCTGCGAACAACTGCGCCAGGGCATCCTCGAGCAGGTCGCCGACAACCGGCTGTTCCAGCGCATGATGGCCGACAATGCCTTGCGCCAGCGCCCGCCAGTGGGTCGTTTGCGCGAGTTCGTGCTGACTCGCAACGGTGGCGACAAGGCGACCCTGGACCTAAAAGTCCAGGGCCTGACCCCCTTCGTCGACGGCGCCCGCCTGCTGGCGCTGGCCAATGGCGTCGAAGCCGGCAATACCATCGAACGCCTGCGCCAGCTGGTGGCCAAGGAGGTGATCGAACGCCTTGACGGCGCGGCCTATGAGGAGGCCTACCACTTCATCCAGCAGACCCGCCTGCAGCAGCATCAACTGCAAACCCGGCACAACCTGCCGCACTCCAACCGGGTCGATCCGGACAGCCTCAACCAGCTGGACCGGCGCATCCTGCGCGAAGCCCTGCGCCAGGCGCAACGCCTGCAAAGCAGCCTGGCCTTGCGGTATCAACTGTGAAGCTGTTTTCCTGGCTGAGAGCCAGCGGACCGACACTGGATGCCACGACACTGGCACGGCTCAGCCAGTTGCCCGCCGCCAAGCCCCTGGGCGAGTGCTCGCTGCGGGACCAGCGCTGGATTGTCGTCGACCTGGAAACCAGCGGCCTGAACCTGAGCCGCGACCAGGTGCTGTCCATCGGCGCGGTGGTCATCGAAGATGGCGCCATCGACCTCGGCCAGTGTTTCGAACGGACGTTGCTGCGCCCCGGGCAGAGCGTCAATCCCAGCGTGCTGATCCATGGCCTGGGTCCGAGTGCGTTGGCCGCTGGCAGCGATCCGGCGCAAGCCTTGCTGGAGTTCATGGAGTTCGTCGGCGACAGCCCGCTGCTGGCGTTCCATGCGCCCTTCGACCAGCACATGCTTGCGCGCGCCCTGAAAGACAGCCTCGGTTACCGCCTGCAACATCCATTTTTCGACGTTGCCGATATAGCGCCATTGCTGTGCCCGCGGGCGACCTTGCGCGAAGCCGGGCTTGACGATTGGATCGAGTATTTCAAGCTGCAGGTGGAAGATCGGCATAACGCCAGCGCCGATGCCCTGGCCACCGCCGAACTGGCGTTGATCCTGTTCAGCCGGGCGCGGCAGCAGCAGATCCATAGCCCGCTGAATCTGCAACAGCGTCTGGGCCAGTGGAAGCGTCGCCAGCAGACGCCTTCCTTCTAAAGGCTGCCACATCCTCTTGTGGGAGCGGAGCTTGCCCGCGGAAGCGTCAGTCCTGGCGCCGCAGTACCTGAGGGCCTCATCGCCAGCAAGCCGGCTCCCACAAGGTCCATGTCCATCCAGACAAATGGCACACGGCCAACCGACCAGCAGCCATTGCGCCTTTTCCAGCGCCCTGACACAATCGCGAATAATTCTCGTTAGTTTAAACTTCTTGTCGGTGATGTCCGTTGTCGTCAGTCCGAAGCCCCCATCATGCCCTTGTCGGTGCGTTGTATCGCGACCATCGCAGCTGGCTTCTGGCGTGGCTGCGCCGCAACATCGCTTGCCCGCAGCGGGCCGAAGACCTGAGCCAGGACACCTTCGTCCGCCTGCTGGGCCGCGACCAACTGCCCAACCCTCGGCAACCCCGGGCGTTCCTGGTGGCCATCGCCAAGGGCCTGCTGTTCGATCACTTCCGCCGCGCCGCGCTGGAACAGGCCTACCTCGGTGAACTGCTGCTGATCCCGGAAGACGAGCAACCGTCCCCGGAAGCACAGCACCTGATCCTCGAGGACCTGCGGGCCATCGACCGGCTGCTGGGCAAACTGTCGAGCAAGGCCCGCGCCGCGTTCCTCCACAGCCGCCTGGATGGCCTCGGTCATGCCGAGATCGCCGAAAAGCTCGGGGTTTCCGTGCCCCGGGTGCGCCAATACCTGGCCCAGGGCATTCGCCAGTGTTATATCGCGCTGTACGGCGAACCGACATGACCCCGTTCAGCGCCAAGCCGGTGTCCGCCCGCGTCCTCGATGCCGCCATCGCCTGGCAGTTGTGCCTCGACTCAGGTAGCCGCAACACGCTGGAGCAGGCCGAGTTCGAGAAATGGCACGCGGCCCATGAAGAACACGCCCGTGCCTGGTCGCAGTTGGGCCTGCTCGACCAACGCTTCAGCGGCACCAGCGGCCCGGCGCGCGGCGCCCTGTTGAAATCCCGCGACGGCGTTCGACAGCGGCTGCGCAAGCTCGGTAGCGGCCTGGCCAGTGTGATGCTGGCTGGCGGCCTGGCGCTGTTCCTCGGCCATCGTTACCTGCCCCTCGATTACTGGCTGGCCGACCAGCGCACCGCCACCGGCGAGCAACGCACCCTGCACCTGGCCGATGGCACCGTGATCCAGCTCAATACCCACAGTGCCCTGGATGTGCGCTTCGATGAGAGGACCCGACGCATCGTCCTGCGCGAGGGTGAGATCCTGATCGAGACCGGGCATAACGATGCCCGGCCGTTTATCGTCGAAACCGATGCCGGGCGCATGCGCGCGCTGGGCACACGCTTCCTGGTCAAGCGTGAAGATGACGGCACGCGATTGAGCGTCCTGCAATCGGCGGTGGCCGCCCGCCCGCAGGCCGGCACCGACGAACAGATCCTCCATGAAGGCCAGCAGGTGCTGATGCAGCGTGACAGCCTGGGTCCACTGCTGGCCCTCAACCCCGGCGCCGATGCCTGGACCCGGGGCATGCTGGTGGTGGACAACGTGCGCCTGGCCGACATGCTCGAGGAGTTGGGCCGCTACCGTCGCGGCCATCTGGGGGTCGACCCGAAGGTCGCCGACCTGCGGATCAGCGGCAGCTTCCCGCTACACGACACCAACCTGGCGCTGAGCGCGTTACTGCCGACCTTGCCGGTGCGGATCGCGCGGCATACGCAGTGGTGGGTGACGGTGCAGGCCAAGGCCGAGACCAGGCCCTGAGCCGAATCCGAGATGAACTCTGTGGTGAGGCTGCTTGCCCCAATCCCAGCCAGTTCAAAAACCTCAAGCCGAACGCGGTGTTGTGGTGAGCGGGCTTGCCCGCGCTCGGCTGCACAGCAGTCGCAGAACCGGCTATCCCGGTCTGCCTGATACACCGAGTTCTCCGGTTTTAGGGGGCTTCGCCCCCCCAGAGCGGTGGTGTAGCGTCCCGACAAGCCCGCTCGCCACAAGGTAGATCACGGTTTGCGCCTACCGCCGATGTGAATCTAAATTATTTTCAATCAGCTCTATCACTTTCTGGATTTCGTCCGGCCCATAGGCATTGAGAAACATTTCCATTCAGGAACCCGCCCTATGTCCCGCTCGCTCGATACCTTGCTGCGCCCCAGTCTTCTCGCCGTCGCCATCGCCCTTGGCAGCCCGCTGCTCAGCCCGACGCTGGTCGCCGCCGAAGAGGCGGCCAGCGTCCATGCTTATAACCTGCCGGCCGGGCCGCTGGGTTCGACCCTGAGCCAGCTCGCCAGCCAGGCCGGCCTGGCCCTGAGCCTCGACCCGGCGCTGGCCTCGGGCAAGACTTCGGTACCGGTCAAAGGCCAGTTCGATGCCATCAGCGCCCTGCACACCGCTCTCGGCGGTACCGGCCTGCAGTTGCTCCAGAGCAGCACGGGAACCTACACCCTGATCGCCATCCCGGGCGGCGTCGTGGCCTTGCCGGAAACCACTGTCACCGGCCAGGGCATCGCTGAAAGCGCCTGGGGCCCGGTCGAAGGCTATACCGCCACGCGCACCGCCGCCGGCACCAAGACCGATACGCCAATCGTCGAAGTCCCACGCTCCCTGTCGGTGATCACCCGCCAGCAGATGGACGACCGCAGCGTGCTCAACCTCAACGACGCGCTGCGCTATGCCGCCGGCGTTACCAGCAGTGGCTACGGCTCCGACTCCCGGGCCGACTGGCTGCGGATTCGCGGTTTCGACCCGACGCAGTTCCTCGATGGCCTGCCGCTGCCCAAAGGCTCCTACGCCAACCCGAAAGTCGAGCCCTGGGACCTGGAGCGCATCACCGTGCTGCGCGGTCCGGCGTCCTCGGTCTACGGCCAGACGCCACCCGGTGGCATGCTCGACATGGTCAGCCGCCGCCCGCAGGCTGAAAGCGCACACGAAATCGAACTGCAGGCCGGCAACAACGAGCACAAGCAGATCAACTTCGACAGCAGCGGAAAAATCGATGACGAGGGCCGGTTTCTCTACCGTGTCAGCGGCGTGGTGCGCGACAGCGGCTCGGCCACCGATCATATCCCCGACGAACGCTACAACATCGCCCCGAGCCTGACCTGGAATATCGCCGACGACACCCATCTGACCCTGATTTCCCAGTACACCCACGACAACACCGGCATCACCGGGCAGTTCCTGCCCCTGCAAGGGACGAAGATCGACTCGCCGTTCGGCCCGATCTCCCACGGCAAGGACCTGGGTGACCCGAACTGGGAGTTCTACCACCGCACCTATTACGCACTCGGCTATGCCTTCGATCATCGCCTGAACGACGTCTGGCGATTCAAGCAGAACCTGCGCTACACCAAGAGCGAACTGGACTTCCAGGGCCTGACCGTGGCCAACGGCGTCAACGCGGTCGACGCCGACGGCAACATCGGCCGCTCCGCCGGTATCGTCAACGAAGACATCGCCCAGATCGCCGTGGACAACAACTTCCAGGCCGACTTCCAGACCGGCGCCCTGGCGCATACGCTGTTGCTCGGCCTGGATCACCAGCGCTCCGACACCGACTACCGCTGGCAATACGGCACGGCGCCGGGCACCAATGTCATCCGCCCGATCTACGGCCAGAATTTCGCCAATATCCAGTACTTCGACCTGTACAACTACAACCAGAAGACCGACCAGACCGGCCTCTACGCCCAGGACCAGATCAGCCTCGACCAATGGCGCCTGACCTTCGGCGGCCGCGAGGACTGGGTCCACACCGGCACCACCTTCAACAATAACAACGGTGTCACCAGCACCCAGCGCGACAGTGCCTTCAGCGGCAACGCCGGCCTGAACTACGTCTTCGACAACGGCGTCACGCCCTACATTTCCTATACCGAGTCCTTCCAGCCGGCCGCCGGGGCCAATGTCAGCGCCACCAGCTCGCTCAAGCCGACCCAGGGCCGCCAGTACGAGACCGGGATCAAGTACCAACCGCCTGGTAGCAGGACCCTGCTGACCGCCGCCGTATACGACCTGCGCCAGAAGAACGTCTCGATCACCGAGAACAGCATCACCAGCCAGATCGGCGAGATCAAGGCCCAGGGCCTGGAGCTGGAAGCCACGGCCGACATCACCGACAACCTGAAGCTGGTGAGTTCCTACAGCTACACCGAGACCCGGATCCTCAACGGTGACGACAAAGGCAACCGCGTACCGCAGATCCCTCGCAACCAGGCGACCTTCCGTGGCGACTACACCTGGCATGACGGTGTGCTCGACGGCTTTGGCATCGGCGCCGGGATGCGCTATGTCGGCGACACCTATGGCAACCAGAGCAACACCTATCTCGGTCATGTCGGTGCCTACACCATCTATGACGCCTCGCTGCACTACGACCTCGGGCGCCTGCACCAAAGCCTCAAGGGCGCCGCGCTGGCCGTGGACGCCAAGAACCTGTTCAACAAGGACTACCTCGCCACCTGCGACGGCTACTGGTGCTACTACGGCGACGAACGCAGCGTGGTCGCCAGCGTGAACTACAAGTGGTAACCGCACCCGCATACACCCTGATCACGCGGACCACCTGAAACACCGCGAACCTTGTGGGAGCCGGCTTGCCGGCTCCCACAAGGTTCTGCGGCTTTCCAAGATCCCATTTGCTTAGCGGGACAACCTTGAGGCAAGCCCTTTTCTATAGCGGCCCCCATCCAGACTGTGGCGAACCATGAAAAGCCAAACCATCCGCCGCTGGTCCCTTGTCCACACCTGGACCAGCCTGATCTGCACCCTGTTCCTGCTGATGCTGGCACTGACCGGTCTGCCGTTGATCTTCCACCATGAAATCGACCACCTGCTGGGCGACGCCGCCGAGCTGCCGGCACTGCCCGCCGATAGCCCGCGCCTGGACCTGCAGCAACTGGTCCGCGCCGCCGCGGCCCATCGCCCGGGCGAAGTCATGCAGTACTTCGGCTGGGACGAGGACGAGCCCAACGGCGTGACCACGATCATGGCGCAAACCGCCGGCACCGAACCCAACGCCTCCCACACCTTCATGCTCGACGCCCGCAGCGGCCAGGCCGTGGAACTGCCCTCGGCCAACAGCGGGCTGATGATGGTCATGCTGCGCCTGCACGTGGATATTTTCGCCGGGCTTCCTGGCAAACTGCTGCTGGCCTTCATGGGGGTGCTGTTCGTGCTGGCGATCATCTCCGGCGTGGTGCTCTACCTGCCGTTCATGCGCCGGTTGAGATTCGCCAGCGTGCGCCGGCATAAATCCACCCGCCTGCGCTGGCTCGACCTGCACAACCTGATCGGCATCGTGACCCTGACCTGGTGCCTGGTGGTGGGCATCACCGGGGTGATCAGCGCCTGTGCCGACCTGCTGATCGCAGCCTGGCGCACCGACAGCCTCGGCGCCATGGTCGCGCCGTACCGCAACGCCCCGCCACTGACCGAGCTCGCCCCGGCCACCCGCCTGCTGGAAATCGCCGCCGACGCCGCCCCCGGCATGAGCCCGGACTTCATCGCCTTTCCCGGCACGCGCTTTTCCAGCGAACACCACTACGCGGTGTTTATGAAAGGCAGCAGCCACCTGACCTCGCACCTGCTGACCCCGGTGCTGATCGACGCCGCTACCCTGCAAGTCACCGCTATCGGCCAGCGCCCCTGGTACATGGACGCCATGGGCCTGTCGCAACCGCTGCATTTCGGCAACTACGGTGGCAGGCCGATGAAGGTCCTCTGGGCGGTGCTGGATGGCTTGACCATCATCGTGCTCGGCAGCGGCGTGTACCTGTGGTGGATACGTCGAGGGGCCAGCCGGAAAAACGAGGGCGCACAATGAAACCGCACTCATCGATTTTCTGGAGGGTCTTCGGCATTCCCACGCTGATCGCCCTGCTCAGCGCCGCCGGCCTGTTCGCCGCGCTCCTGGGCGATGGCGCCTGGGACGCGCTGAGCTGGCTGGGGCTGGGAATTCCGGCGGCTATTTCCCTGCGTGGCCTGTTGGACAATCACAATGGGTAACCGCCGGTGAGACCTCAAGACAAAGCGCTACGCAACTTGGAACGGGGCGTGCCCGTGAAGCTTTCAGCAATCTCACGGGCCTCTTCGCGAGCAAGCTCTGCTCCTACAAAGACCGGGTTCGGTCTTGACTGACTGGCCTTGAGCAAACGGGCCAACTCCGCGCCCCATTGCTGATCCTCGCGCAACCCCAGCGACCTACTCATGGGCGGCTCCGGTATCAAGGTTCAGCGCTCCGGCAGGCTTGCCCTGGCCGATCCCGTACCAATCGAGTTTGCGGGTCAGCACCATGAACACCCCGAGCAGGCAGAACAGCAGCAGCGAGCCCATCAGCAACGCATAGTCCTCGGCGCTGAGCAGTCCGTAGAGCAAGCCATACAAGGCGGCCAGGGCGACAGCGAAGCCAAGGCCATGGGCCAGGCTGCGCAACACATGACAGACATAAAAACCGATCAACCCGACACAGGCACCAGCCGACAACAGATATGCCAGGCCAAACCCCAGGTGCTCGGACAACGACAGCAACAGCAGATAGAAGAAGGCCAATGCAACCCCGACCAGGGCATACTGGATCGGGTGTACCGCCAGGCGCTTGAGCACTTCGAACAGGAAGAAGCCGGCAAAGGTCAGGGCGATGAACAGCAGCGCATATTTGATCGCCCGGTCGGACTTGAGGTACTGGTCCACCGGCTCGATAAAACTCACGCCGAAGCTGCGGGCCTTGAAGCCGTCGCAGTCGCTGGTCTGCAGGCAGTTGTTCAGGGCTTCACGCAGATTGGTGGAGAAGAACGACGTCTGCCACTGGGCACTGAAACCCTGGTCGGTCACTTCCCGCTTGACCGGCAGGTAGTTGCCGATAAAGCTCGGATGCGGCCAATCGGCGCTCAAATGGATAGTGCTGGTCTTGCCCACCGGCAACACCTGCAACTGACCGGTACCCTGTAGCACCAAGTCGAAGGAGAAATCGAGGCGTTGCTCCTCGCGGCCATCGACGCGCGGCAAGTTCACATGCACACCGTCGCCCAGCCAACTGACCTGGGTCCCGGGCCGGAACTCCAGGTTCTGGCTGCCCACCTGCAAGGTCAGGGCGTTTTCGATGCCACGGATATCGCTGATGCCCACGGCCAGGTACGGTTCGTCGAAGCGATAATCGGCAAAGCCTTCAGTGATGCCCAATTGCAGCGGCAACACAAAGTTACCGCTGATCCGGTTATTGGCGTGAAACAGCCGCGCTTCATAAATGCCCCGCGAGCGCAGCTCGGTCTGGACCTTGCCATCGAGCTCGAAACGCTCCGGCAAAAAATACAGCCGCCCGCTGACTTCGCTGCTTTGCTGGTAGCGCTCGCCCTTGGCATCGGTCTTCCATTCGCGGACCGTCTGGCGATACGGCACCACCAGCAGCGGACCATTCAATTGCTGGCTGTAGCTGGAACTGCGGGCGATATCTTCCAGGACGCCGTCACGCAAGCGCTGGCGTTCGCTGATCACCCCATCGATCATCATCAACGGAACCAGCAACAACAGCATCAGTAGGGCAATCGCCCCGAGTTTTATAGCCAGACCGCGGTTCATGGGTTCTCTCCCTGTTGGTATGGGGGAGAGTCTGCGCAACCAGTGTGGGGGCTTGATGGGGCGAATGTGGAGACTGTGTGGAGATGCCGTGTTTATCCGGGAAAGCTCAGGCTGACCTCGACGCCACCGAGCACATTGCCGATGTGCAATTCGCCGCCGTGCAGCTTCATCACTTCCTCGACAAAGTTCAGTCCCAGCCCGGTACTTTTGCGACCGCTGCCCGGCCTTGGAAGGGAGTAGAAACGCTCGCTCAATCTTGGCAGCGCATACTCGGGGATCGCCTCGGCCTGGTTGAACAGCGTCAGGCACAGCTCCCGGCCAAGGCGTTCGGCCTTGAAGCGCACAAGTCCTTGCGGCGGAGTGAAATCCAGCGCGTTGTCCAGCAGATTGCCGATGGCCTGGCGCAGCAGGAACGGTTCGCCAAACAGCGTCAGGTCCGGCGCGATCGACTGCTCCACCTGCAAGTGCCCGCGCTCGATTCGTGCGGCCTGGGCCTGCAACACCTCATCCACCAGTTTGGCCAGTGGGACCTCTACCTGCTCCTCCAATGCCTGACGCTGCTCCACCAGTGCCAGGTTCAGCAGTCGCTCGATCAACTGCTGCATCCGCGCGCTTTCGCTGTCGATATTACTGACGAAGCGCTCACGCTGAGCCTCCGGCATCTCGCCCTGCAACAACTCCGCTGCCCCGCGAATCGCCGCCAACGGGCTTTTCAGTTCGTGGGTCAGGGTGTGTACATAGCGCTCGACATAGGCCTTGCCCTCCAACTGCGTACGCATATGCTCCACGGCGTTGGCCAACTGCGCCATCTCGCCACCGCGATAGCGCGGCAACTCGGCTTTATGACCTTCGCTGACCGCCTGGGCGTAAGCGGTCAGGCGCCGCAACGCCGCACTCAGCCACCAGGACAATAGTGCGCCGAACAACAGGCCGAGGCCGATCAACCCGGCGCCGTATAGCAGCAGGCGATGCTCAGTGCGGTCCACATAAGGCTGCAACGAACTGTTCGGCTTGGCCACCGTGACCACGCCAATAATCTGGCCGTTATCGGTGATCGGCGCGCCAACGTGCATCACCGAAGAGTTCGGGTCGCCATCCACCGTGCGGGTCGAGCGGGCGCCGTACTCGCCGCGCAGGGTCAGGTAGACATCGTTCCAGTTCGAATAGTCCTGCCCCACCGCCTGCTCGGCGGAATCGAGCAATACCATGCCGTGGGCGTCGGTCACGTAGATCCGGTGGTTGACCTGATTCTTCTCCAGCCCCCAGATGGTCGCCGCCGGCTTGCGCTGGCCGTAGGCTTTCAGTGCCTGCGGCAGGCGACTCTGGCTGAGGGTGCCGTTCTTCACGTCGTCGTGGAGGATTTCCGCCAGCAGGTTGGCGGTGTCCACCAGGGTTTCCTCGGTGGACTGACGCACGCCTGGGCGGATTTCCTTCATCACCGTGTTCAGCACGAAATAGCCGGTCAGACCGACGAAAAGGAAGTACACCAGGAAAATCCGGATCCCCAACGGCATCAGCTGTTCCCCGGACTGTAGCTGTAGCCCAGGCCGCGATGGGTCTGGATCGGTTCGGCATCGCCAGCCACCGCCCGCAGCTTGGCGCGCAGGCTCTTGATGTGACTGTCGATATTGCGCTCGTAGCCGGCATCCGCCGCCACGCCCAGGGCATCGAGCAACTGCTCGCGGCTGAAGACCCGTTCGGGTTGTTCCAGCAGGCTGGCGAGCAGGCGGAATTCGTGGCGGGTCAGGTTCAAGGGCTGGCTGCGATAGCTGATCTGTACCCGTTCGTGATCGACCAGGAAGCGCTCGCTGGAAACCGCCGACAGCGCCGGGGGCACCACACGCTTGAGGATCGCCCGCACCCGCGCCGCGACTTCCCGTGGGCTGAAGGGCTTGACCACATAATCGTCGGCACCGATTTCCAGGCCCACCACGCGGTCGATCTCACCATCGCGGGCGCTGAGGAACATCACTGGCACTTCGGTAAAGCGCCGCAGTTGCTTGCATACCTCGAACCCGCTGATATCCGGCAGGCCGATATCGAGGATCAGCAGGTCGGCGGGCATCGCCCGCTGGTGCTCGACCGCCGCACCACCCAGGTTCAGCCAAGTGGTGGTGAACCCTTCACCCTGCAGGGCATAGATCAGGGTATCGGCAATCGCCGCTTCGTCTTCGACAATCAGGATATGGGGCATGGCGTCCGAGCACTGGTATTGATCGCGCAACGGTGCCGCAGCCAGTACGCGGCGTCAATCGGCGGACAGACCCGCGCGCACCTTGTTGGTCCAGAAACCTGATACTTCTACCAGTAGGCAAGCGCCCGAAATCAGATAACACTGGGCCCAGGTACTCTCGATCTTGCACGGAGCCCGAGCGATGCCAACCGCCGCCCAGAAAACCCTTCTATGCAGCTATCGCTACGACCCACTGGATCGGCTGGTCGATTGCTTGCCGATCAACCAGGCCAATCTCCAGCGCTTCTACTGCAAAAGCCGACTGGCCAGCGAGATTCAGGGCGCGACTCAAACCAGCATTTTCCAGCACGACGAACAGCTGCTGGCCGAACAACGGCGTCATGGCCGCGCCTTCGACACCCACCTGCTCGCCACCGACGCCCAGCGCTCGGTGTTGCAGAGCCTCAGTCTCGGGCAACGCCAGTCCAGCGCCTATGCCCCGTATGGTCACCGTACGGCGGAAAATGGTGTGCTCAGTTTGCTTGGATTCAATGGCGAAAGAGCGGATGCCGTGACCGGGCATTATATATTGGGCAATGGTTATCGGGCATTTAACCCTGTATTGATGCGTTTCAATAGCCCGGACAGTTTCAGTCCATTTTATGAAGCTGGCCTCAATAGCTACGCTTTCTGCCATGGGAACCCCATAAACCTTATAGATCCCAGTGGGCACTTTCCCTTACAGTCTTTTCTCACAAGGCTTTCAGAGCTCTATTTAAACTTCATCGAAGTACCTTTCATGGGAGTTAAAACGAAAGCCATCACGAACTACAAATCTATAGGTGATGGAATTTACACCCTCACTGACATATATAAAGGCAAGCCACGACTAACTATAGAGGCTCACGGAGGTCCACCCGTCGACGGAAAATACCCGTACATTATCGAAGGAAAAAAACCCATAACTCCAAAACAGCTTTACTCCAAACTATTAGACAACGACATAATACCAGAACAATTCGACAATATCAGACTAGCCGCCTGCTATTCAGCCAACGGAGATCAGTCATTTGGCTTGCAATTTAACCAGATAACAAACACCCCTGTAAAAGCATTTAACGGAATTGTATCAATCGCTCCATCACAGACCCAAAAAAACCTACCTATAGGTGTAGTTGATAAAAAAGCAACAACGTACGTAACCTATCAGAAGCGCGGAATGTTTAAATTATTTGCTCACTATAAGCCTCAAAAATTCGCCAATCACATCAGGCAAACCCAAGGATGACCCGAAATAGTCATGTAGCTCTAACCACTCTCAGGCCTCGCCGAACGGTGAATCGATCAAAAAACGATCGATTCATTTACTCATTTTTGAGTTTTTAGGTGTGCGGTCTCACAACGACTCTTTCAACTTTTAACACGCACCACTCAACAATCCGGCTTATCCGCCGTATAACGCCGCGCCGGATTCACCGCTGCACCGAACTCACGCAGCGCCTTGGCGCCGATCAGCAGCGGGTAGTTGAAGCTGCTGCGGTTGGTCAGGTTGACCTCCACGCTGCGCTTGACGTTACCCAGGCACATCTCCAGTTCCACCACCGGGCGCTTGCTCGCGTCGCTGGCTTCGCCGTCTTCGTCTTCCTCGGCGCGGGTCTTGATCTTGCTGATGCGCGCAACCTTGTGCTCATAGACCTTGCCGTCGGCATCGGCCGTGCCCAGGCGGAAACGTACCCAGTCCTCGCCGTCGCGTTTGAACAACTCGATATCCTTGGCCGACAGCGAGGCGGTCAGGGCACCGGTGTCCATCTTGGCCTTGAAGGTCTGGCCGATTTCCGGCAGCTGGATGTATTCGTAGCGCCCGTAGAGGGTCGGTTCGGCTGCCATGACCGGCAGGGCCAGGAGGGACAACAGGGCAAGAATGGATTTCACTTCGGCTGTACCTTTGAGTGGACGCACAAGGGGCGCCATTTTAGACCGCTGTTCGCGCGTTGGTTCATGAACAAATCTGACAGACCACTATCAACCTATCCGACATCCCGTGAAACATTTGTCGCCCGGGCAATTTGGCGTCTGCCCGCGCCCGCCTTTATCATGGCGCGCCCTCACGTTTTGAAAGAGTCCCTGTATGCGCCGCCTGCTCACCGGCAGTTTCGTCACGCTCCTGCTTTTGCTCAACACGCTGGTACTGTTCGGCCCGCTGATGCTCTTCGCTCTGCTCAAGCTGCTGCTGCCCGGTCGTTTTCGCGACTACGCCAGCGCGGCGGTGATGTGGATCGCCGAAACCTGGGCCGAGATCGACAAGCTGATCTTCGCCCTGTGCATCCCCACCCGCTGGGATATTCGCGGCGCCGAAGGCCTGCGTCGCGACACCTCGTATCTGGTGGTCTGCAACCATCAATCCTGGGTCGATATCCCGGCGCTGATCCAGACGCTCAACCGACACACACCGTTCTTCAAGTTCTTCCTCAAGAAAGAACTGATCTGGGTGCCGTTCCTGGGCCTGGCCTGGTGGGCACTCGACTACCCGTTCATGAAGCGCTATTCCAAGGCCTTCCTCGACAAGCATCCGGAACTCAAGGGGCATGACCTGGAAATCACCCAGGCCGCCTGCGAGTTGTTCAAGCGCCAGCCGGTGACCGTGGTCAACTACCTGGAAGGCACCCGCTTCAGCCCGGCCAAGCGCCAGGCACAGGATTCGCCCTTCACTCACCTGCTCAAGCCCAAGGCCGGCGGCGTGGCCTTCGTACTGGCGGCCCTGGGCCAACAGCTGGACGCGATCCTCGACGTCACCGTGGTTTATCCACAGGAGCGGATTCCGGGGTTCTGGGATTTGATCAGCGGCAACCTGCCCAAGGTCATCATCGACTTCCAGACCCGCGAGTTGAGCGCGGACCTGTGGCAGGGCGACTACGAGAACGACCCGCTGTTTCGCCAGCGGATCCAGGACTGGGTCAACCAACTCTGGAACGAGAAGGACCTGCGCATCGCGGCCTTGCGCAGCGAGAGCGCATCGACAGACCACCCTGCTTGACCACCAGCCGTGGGGATATATCCGCGGATAGCCCGGCAAGGCCGCTGATAGCTCCGCTCCCACAGTCTTCGGCCGTATGTGAACTCTCGGTTCGACACAGACATTGTGGGAGCCGTTCGATGCGTTTTTATTCGAGCCCGATGCTTGATCAGTTACCGGCGCCCCAGATGCCCCCCAGGCTCTTGAGCAGCGGACCACCGACGCCCTGCTGCCCGAGGTATTGCAGGATCACCGGGGCAAACTGGCCGACCATGCCGCTGTCCATGCCCAGGGCGCCGAAGGCCTGGTTCAGGTCACTGGTGTTTTGCACATTGCCCAGCGCGCTGCCCACTGCCGACGAGTTGCCCGACTGGCCGAGCAAACCGCCCAGGCCGGCCAGGGCGCCACCACCCGACAGTTGCTCGAGTCCCGGCACGCTCTGGCTCAACTGCGAATAATCATTGCCGCTGAGCTTGTTCTTCGCCAGGCCGAGCATCGCACCGGTGCCACCCACCGCCTGTTCCGGGGTGACATGCAATTGCGAACCCAGGGCACTGAGCAGGCCACCCGCCGGTGCCACCGCATTGCCATTCTGCCCGCCCTGCATGGACGAGACCGCATTGGCCGCGTCGTTCAGGCTGAACGCCGCGAACACCGGGGTAGCGGCGAATGCCATGAGCGAAGCCAGTACAACACCGCGAGAAATCTTCATTGCCACACCTCGAAAGTCATCAAGACCACCCGCCGGCAGGGACGGGCGCTGAACACTTGCCGTTGGAGTCAAAAAACCCGGACTTGTTCCGCGCATACCGAATCCTCCCACCACCCTTGTAAAAAAACTGTACGGCCGGTGCATCCGATCCTCGATCCCTTGCGTATATCGGGCACGGACAGAACTCCCTGACCGACTTCGTACCGACAAGGATCCCTCATCATGAAACGCACCTCGATCAAAGCCCCCCTGATTGCCAGCTTGCTGACCCTCGCGTTGTCCGCCGGCCTGACCCAGGCGGCCAGCATGAGCATGGACCACGACAGCGTGACAGTCGGCGGACAAAGCATGCTGCCGAGCAAGGACATCGTCGATAACGCAGTCAATTCCGCCGACCACACCACCCTGGTCGCCGCCGTGAAGGCCGCCGGCCTGGTTCCTACCCTCAAGGGCCAGGGCCCGTTCACAGTCTTCGCCCCGGTGAACTCCGCCTTCGCCGCCCTGCCCGCCGGCACCGTCGACAACCTGCTCAAACCGGAAAACAAAGGCACTCTGACCCACATCCTCACCTATCACGTGGTGGCCGGAAAACTGGATATGGCCGAGCTGGCCAAGCGCATCAAGGCCGGTGGCGGCAAGACCGAGCTGACCACCGTGGCCGGCGGCAAGTTGTGGCTGACGATGAACGGCCCGCACAACATCGTGATCAAGGATGAGAAAGGCAGCACCGCCGACATCACCACCTACGACGTGATGCAATCCAATGGTGTGATCCAGGTGATCGACAAGGTGCTGCTGCCTAAAAGCTGAAGCCCTCCCAGCCGCCGCTCTATCTGTAGGAGCCAGCTTGCTGGCGATGAATTCAAGGACGCCGGGGTGTTTCAGGCATCCCGTTCCATCGCCGGCAAGCTGGCTCCTACAGGGGCCGCGTTGGCTGTAATGACGGGGCTATGGCCGAGATCGTGCCACCCGCGAGGAAACACCCATGAATGGAACAACCGCGTGCCGTGAACTACCCTCAGCCGGTAACGAGCGCAACGCGCGGCCCATACATCGTCTTTTGATTGTCTGGAGAACAGCCATTTCCACCGCCGACGCCGATCAACTCAGGCAACTGTTGGCCCACTGCTCGCAGGGCAACCGCCACGCTTTTGAAACGCTGTATCGCAGCGTCGCCCCGCGCCTGCACGGCGTGGCTTTGCGGTGCCTGGGTCGGGCCGACCTGGCCGAGGAAATCCTCCAGGAGAGCTTCGTGCGCATCTGGAACAACGCCTCGCGCTACGAAGCGCACCTTTCGGCGCCGATGACCTGGATGGTCAATATCACCCGCAACCTGGCCATCGACCAGTTGCGCAGGTTGCGTGAAGTGCCCCTGACCGATGGGCAGGAAGACAGCTTGGCTGACGACAGTCCGTCGGCCCACGAACTGCTCGACAGCGCCCGCGAGGCCAGCGCCCTGAACCGCTGCCTGGCGACCCTGGAAAGCCCGCAACGCCAGGCAATCACCCTGGCCTATTTCCATGGTTTGTCCTACGCGGAACTGGCCGAACAGTTGCCCGCGCCCCTGGGCACGGTCAAGTCCTGGATACGCCGCGGCATGGAACGCCTGCGCAGGTGCCTTGAATCATGAACTACCAGAATCCCCGCCTGCGCCGTGCCCTGGCCGCCGACTATGCCATTGGCCTGATGTCCAAGGCCGCGCGCCGGCGCTTCGAAGAATTGATGCGCGATGACGCGAAACTGCGCGCCCAGGTTGCCGAATGGCAAGAAAACCTGATGGCCCTGACCGAGTCCGTGGCCGATCAGCCGGTGCCGGATCGCGTCTGGCAAGGCGTTGTCGCACGGATCGACCCGCAACGCTTGCACCTGCCCGAGAAACGGCGGTTCTGGAGCGGACTGCGGATCCTCGCAGCGGCGTGTTCACTGGTGCTGGTGGTCGCCCTGGGCGTGTTCTACAACCATGATCCGGCGAGCGCCAGCGCGACCCTGCTCAGCGGCACGCAAACCCCGGCATTGCGGGTCCAGGCCCATGCCGGCTATCTGCAAGTGGAGCCCTTGAGCCTGGCGGCGGTGCAAGCCGACCGCAGCCTGGAACTCTGGGTGATTCCGGTGGGCGGCAAGCCGGTGTCCCTGGGACTGCTACCAAAAGAAGGCAAGGGGCGAGTCGAGTTGAGCGAAGCGCATAAGGCGTTGCTCGGCACCTCGGTGGTGCTGGCGGTCAGCCTTGAGCCAACGGGCGGCTCGCCGACTGGGCAACCGACCGGACCGGTGTTGTATCAAGGACCGCTGGCGGCGCTTTGAAGCCAAAAGCCGCGTGGTCCTTGCAGGATCAGCGGCGCTCCATACTGACTATTGCGCAAGGTATTCAATAGCGGCCTGCACCAACGGCCGCGCCCATTGTGGTGTGCCCTGCAAGGCAGCGGCATCTTCCGGATCCGGGAAAGTGATCTGTCCAGCCACCATCTCCAGAATCAGCACGGGGTCTGGAATATCCTCGCCCGGCGCGGCGTCGGTGCTGTTATCGAAGACTTGCAAGTGCGCCAACAATGGCATCAGGCTGACCAGATTCGCTCGAGAGGAGACCCAACGCTCGCGAATCTTCTTTTCCGCAATATCGTGACCACCGACAGACACGCGAAAACGTACCCGTTGCAGATGCTGCTCCGCAGAAGACAATCCGCAAAACAGCATCACCACATCATGAGTCCGGGCGGCCTGTGCCAGCAAACGCGCAATCGTGTTACCACCCAGCGTGGTTTCGAACGCATGGTTGTGCCCCTGGAGCAACGCGGTTTCCAGCCGGGAGCGACCGTACTCCCAAGCCAGGGCATTAGCCTGAACAGGATCAATGCCCCGGGAACCGAGCAACTCACGCGCCATGCTATCCGGGTTGAACCACTCCAGCCCGTGTTCCGCCAGGAGCGCACCACCTACCGAGCTTTTACCGGCACCATTGACACCTGCCAAGACGAAAATGTAAGGACGTTCGCTGGGTAACACTTCACTCATCAGTAGGAAGATCCGGCCTTGGGTCGCTTGCCCAGCTTGCCTTTGGCCGCCAGCAGCGAGCGTACGCCAGTGACAGATTCAGGCTGTTGCAGAACCTCCAGGCGGGCATCGAAACGCTGGGTCAACTCCTCCAGGGCCGATTGCTCCCGGGCCTTGTAGGCTTGTACTTCGGCGATCAGTTGCTGATAGGTCTCGGCGGCCAGCAGCACCATTTCCACGGTCGAGTGGTTGGTTACGGCCACGGTACCGGACTGATGGACCAGACGGACAACGTCGGCCCACTTGTTCTTCACCTGGGAGGCATTCTGGCGGGGCAGATCAAGCAGGTCAGGCAAGGCAATCATGGCAAGTGCTCGCAAGCTGGGAGGGCCTGTTCACTATAGCAACGCTGCAGAAATCTGGCTATTTTTGCCATATTTTTGTTTTTTCAAGAGCTGTTATGCAGGGTGCTTTCCATAACTATCTATCACCGTCCCCCGCTCGACATTGGCGAAGATGACTGTGCAGGACAACCCCCCTCAATCAATGCACAGAGGCTTGAATATGGATATGTTCACCAGCGCAATCATCGAAGCAGGCATCGACACCCTGTCTGCTCTCGCGGACGCCGACCATGCGACCTGCCTGGAACATCAGCCCCTCGAAAACGGCTATAGAAAGTTTGTGTTTTTCCTGAAAAAACGCCCGGACGAAGAGCAACTCGAAGTCAGGATCAACGCCCGAATCAGCCTGTTGTACGACTGCAACATGTCTGATTACCTCCGGCGCGAGGGCCTCGAGAGCAATCTTGAGAAAACAACGGCCGGTTATTACCGGCTCGCTCGACCGCTTTATGCGTCAACGAAAATGGGCTGCCCGCCCCCCAAGCATGTAGAAACTCATAAGCTCAAGGGCCAGGGCTACACCCTTCCTTACAACAGCAACACCCCCATCGTTATCCATGCCTTCGCGGGCTTCGATCCGAAGGAAGATGTGCATATCTCCTACGACATCATCGAAAAGGCCGCGATCAACGCGATAGGTCTCTAAGCTCAAAAAACCGCTAGCCCCCCCCTGGAATGTCGAGCGGACAAAAAAACCACCTCGCCTTTCCAGAGCCAAAATAAAAACCGCAGCATTAAAAAGGGCGACCGAAGTCGCCCTTTTTCCGTCTTGCCCTTTACTGCTTACGCTGCACTGAACAGCTTGTGCGGGTCAATCACGAACTTCTTCGGTACGCCCGAATCGAACTCGCCGTAACCGCGTGGCGCGTCATCCAGGCTGATCACTTCGACGCCGACGATATCGGCGATCTTGATCCGATCCCACATGATTGCCTGCATCAGCTGGCGGTTGTACTTCATCACCGGAGTCTGGCCGGTGTGGAAGCTGTGGGACTTGGCCCAGCCGAGGCCAAAGCGGATGCTCAGGCTGCCGATTTTCGCGGCGGCATCCACCGCACCCGGGTCTTCGGTCACGTACAGGCCCGGAATACCGATCTTGCCCGCCACCCGGACCACGCCCATCAGCGAGTTGAGCACGGTGGCCGGAGCCTCGTGCTTCACGCCTTCATGACCGTGACCACGGGCTTCGAAGCCCACGGCATCGACGGCGCAGTCCACTTCCGGCTCGCCGAGCAACGCGGCGATCTGCTCGTGCAACGGGGTGTCCTTGGACAGGTCGGCGATTTCAAAACCCTGGGCCTTGGCGTGGGCCAGGCGGATAGGGTTGACGTCACCGATGATCACCACCGCCGCGCCCAGCAGGCGTGCCGAAGCCGCCGCCGCGAGACCGACCGGACCGGCACCAGCGATGTACACGCTGCTACCCGGGCCAACGCCCGCGGTGACCGCGCCGTGGTAGCCGGTGGGAAGGATGTCGGACAGGCAGGTCAGGTCGCGGATTTTCTCCATGGCCTTGTCGCGATCCGGCAGTTTCAGCAGGTTGAAGTCGGCGTACGGCACCAGCACGTATTCGGCCTGGCCGCCGGTCCAGTCGCCCATGTCGACATAACCATAGGCACCGCCGGCACGGGCCGGGTTGACGGTCAGGCAGACGCCAGTGTGCTGCTCCTTGCAGGAGCGGCAGCGCCCGCAAGCCACGTTGAACGGTACCGAGACCAGGTCGCCGAGCTTCAGGTTCTCGACATCGCGGCCCTTCTCGATCACTTCACCGGTGATTTCATGACCCAGGACCAGACCGGTCTGGGCGGTGGTACGGCCACGGACCATGTGCTGGTCCGAACCACAGATGTTGGTGGAGACGACGCGCAGGATGACACCGTGCTCAATCTTCCTGCCGCGTGGGTCCTGCATTTTCGGATAGTCGATTTTTTGCACCTCGACCTTGCCATTGCCGAGATACACCACACCACGATTGCCAGACATGCTTTCACCTCGCTGTTGTTTTTATGTAGCAACACGTTGCCAGGGGGCAGCGCGTAGATTGCTCGGGTTATTGCCTGTGGTTGTTGCGTTGTTTTTACGGGCTCCATCGCCGGTAAGCCGGCTCCTACAGGGGTGTTGCGTCACGGCAGGCACCGCGCCCACTGCGGGAGATTGCTCGGGTTACTGCTTGTGATTGTTGCGTTGTTCTTGCGGACCTCTTCGCGGGCAAGCTCCGCTCCCACAGGTCCCGAGTCGTATGTACTTTCTGAGTACGACACAAACCTAATGTGGGAGCGGAGCTTGTCGGATCGCCGCACCGCCGCGAAGGTCGTAAAACGACCACCTTTTAAAGCACTACTGTTCGGTTGGCGTTCAGAAAAACCCGGCGTTCAATGTGATAACCCACCGCCCGCGCCAACGTCAGCCCTTCGATATCGCGGCCCTTGGCGATCAGGTCCTCGGGGTAGTGACTGTGGTCCACCACCTCGACGCCCTGGGCGATGATCGGGCCTTCGTCCAGGTCGTTGTTGATGTAGTGCGCGGTAGCCCCCACCAGTTTCACACCCTTGTTGTAGGCCTGGTGATAAGGTTTGGCGCCCTTGAAACCGGGCAACAACGAGTGGTGGATATTGATTGCCTTGCCGTCGAGCTTGCGGCACAGCTCGGGCGAGAGCACCTGCATGTAGCGGGCAAGGATCACCAGCTCCGCGCCGGACTCCTCGATCACCTGCCAGACCTGGCGCTCCTGGCCCGGCTTGTCGTTCGGGTCCAATGGGAAATGGTAGTAGGGAATCTGGTGCCAGTCGGCCAGGGGCTTGAGGTCCGGGTGGTTGGAGACCACGGCGGCCACGTCCATGGACAATTGACCGATACGCTGGCGATAGAGCAGGTCGTTGAGGCAGTGATCGGCCTTGGAGACCATGATCACCACTTTCGGCCGGTAGTTCGGCGCGGTCAGTTCGAACAGCATGCCGAAGGACTCAACGCGCAGGGCCAGGCCGGCGCGGAAGGCCAGCTCGTCGAAACCGTCAGGCTGGCGAAACTCCACGCGAATGAAGAAACGCCCCGAGAGGCGATCATCGAACGAATGGTGTTCAGTGACGTAGCAGCCCTGTTCGAACAGGTAGCGGGTCACCGCATCCACCGTGCCGAGCACGCTGGGGCAGTCGGCGGTCAAAATCCATGTATCGGGGGCGCGGCTCATGCGGTGACTCCTGTTCTTGAATACCTGCACGCCAACCGGCGCAATACAAAACCTGTGGCGAACCTGGTTACTGTGGCGGGGGGGCTTGCCCCCGTTCGGTTGCGAAGCAGCCGTAAAACCGGTAATCGCGTAGTGTCAGACAAACCGCGCCTTCAGGGTCTGGGGCTGCTTCGCAGCCCCGCGGGGGCAAGCCCCCTCGCCACATTGAGTCCACTGAACACGTTGAATCTGTATCAGGCCTGGACGCTGAGACCGTATTCGGCCGCCGCATCCTGCAACCACAACCACCAGTAATCCGAGAAGCTGCGACGGATCACCAGCTCCCAGGTGTCTTCGGCGGTATGGCGGATCATCAGCTGCGACTTGGCGAAGACAGTGCCGACGGCCTTGCCCACCGGGAAGTTGTCCGGGTGCACGTCGTAGCTGGTGGATTTCATCAGCACCTGGCGCACGTTCGGGCCGCTCAGCTCCAGCAGTTGCTGGCCGCCGCTGACATTGACGATGGCGATATGCAGGTCACCCAGGGCTTCGCGCAACGCCTTCTCGGCCGCGAACTCTTCGCCGCTCGGAACGATCAGCAGCCACTCGTCGGGGCCGAGCCATTGCAGGCTGGTCTCGCCCTTGGCCACCACGGTCAGCGCCACCGGCAGCTCCAGGCCGAGGGCCTTGTGCACGCCGGCGGCGAAGGCCGCGTCATGGCCGTCGCCACGGATGGTCAGGTGACCGAGCAATTTCTTTTCCCGCACGGTCACACCGGCGTTCTTGCGGCCTTTACCCACCAGGCTGGCGAGGTCGGCGTGGTGCAACGACGACTCGGCCTTGGCCCCGGAAGTCGGGCGTTGTTGGTAAACGTTGGCTGTGGTCATGTGAAACACCTGTGTTGAATTCTGTCTTTGCGGTGGGTCAGTGCCTGACTCCACCTCATGAACAACCGCTCCCACTGGACTACGGCGTCAGATGTTCTGGCGGTCCCCTTTAGGATCGAAGAACACCGAAGAAACGATTTCCGCCTCAATCACGCTGCCATCGGCCAAGGGTGCGAACACCCGCTCACCCATGCGCTTCAAGCCGCCCTTGACCACCGCCATGGCAAACGAATAGCCAAGCGAGTTGTGGGCATAGCTGGAGGTGACGTGACCGACCATCTTCATCGGGATCGTCTGCTTGGTGTCGAACACCAACTGCGCGCCTTCCGGCAGCCACTTGGTCGGATCGATCGGCTTGAGCCCGACCAGTTGCTTGCGCTCTTCACGCACGCAGTCTTCACGGTTCATCCCGCGCCAGCCGATCCACGAGAACGGCTTGGTCCGGCCCACGCACCAACCCATGTTCAGGTCGTCCGGGGTCATCGAGCCGTCAGTGTCCTGGCCGACGATGATGAAGCCCTTCTCGGCCCGCAGCACGTGCATGGTCTCGGTGCCGTACGGGGTCAGGTTGTACTGCTTGCCGGCCTCGACGACCTTCTCCAGCACACCCATGGCGTAGTCGGCCTGGACGTTGACCTCGTAGGACAACTCGCCGGTAAAGGAAATCCGGAACACCCGCGCCGGCACACCGCCGACCAGGCCTTCTTTCCAGGTCATGAACGGGAACGCGTCCTTGTCCAGGTCGATGTCGGTGACTGCGCTGAGCAGCTTGCGGCTGTTCGGCCCGGACAGGGTCATGGTCGCCCAGTGGTCGGTCACGGAGGTGAAGTACACCTTCATGTTCGGCCATTCGGTCTGATGGTACAGCTCCAGCCACTGCAGGACGCGAGCCGCACCGCCGGTGGTGGTGGTCATCAGGAAGTGGTTGTCGGCCAGACAGGCGGTGACGCCGTCGTCGAAGACCATGCCGTCTTCCTTGCACATCAGGCCGTAGCGGGCCTTGCCCACATCGAGCTTGGTCCAGGCGTTGGTGTAGATGCGGTTGAGGAACTCACGCGCGTCCGGGCCCTGGATATCGATCTTGCCCAGGGTCGAGGCGTCGAGCAGGCCGACGCTGTCGCGCACGGCCTTGCACTCACGCTTGACCGCGGCGTGCAGGTCTTCGCCGTTACGCGGGAAGTACCATGGACGTTTCCACTGGCCGACGTCCTCGAACTTGGCGCCCTGCTTCACATGCCAGGCCTGCAAGGCGGTGTAGCGCACCGGCTCGAAGATATGCCCGCAGTGCCGGCCGGCGACCGCGCCGAAGGTCACCGGCGTGTAGTTCGGACGGAACATGGTGGTACCCATCTGCGGGATGGTCACGTTCAGCGAACGGGCGGCGATGGCCAGGCCGTTGACGTTGCCCAGCTTGCCCTGGTCGGTACCGAAGCCCAGTGCGGTGTAGCGTTTGACGTGTTCGACCGATTCGAAGCCTTCGCGGGTCGCCAATTCGATGGCGGCGGCGGTGACGTCGTTCTGCAGGTCGACAAATTGCTTCGGCGCCCGTGCAGTGGCTTTTTCGTGGGGTACCTGGAACAGCGCCAGGGTGGGCTCTTCCAGACGCGACAGGGCTTTGGGCAGCACGCCTTCGACAGCCTTGAAACCGGCTTCGCTGGCGGCGCGAACGCCACCTTCAAAACCATCGGCCAGGGCATCGGCCAGGACGTACACGCCGTTGATGCCGCCGACGCATACGCGTTTCTGCGGTGCTTCGCCGGGCACGAAACCGAGGATATCTTCGCGCCAGGTCGGCTTGCCGCCCAGGTGCGAGGCCAGGTGGACCACCGGGCTGTAGCCGCCGGAGCTGGCCACCAGGTCGCACTCCAGCCATTCGCCTGGGCTGGTGACTTTATGCGCCTTGACGTCGATGGCGGCGACGCGCGCCGCGGTCACGTGCTTGCTGCCACGGGCTTCGATCACCGCACTGCCGGTGAGGATGCGAATCCCCTTGGCCCGTGCTTCTTCCACCAGCGCACCGCGTGGGTTGCTGCGGGCATCGGCGATGGCCACCACTTGCAGGCTGGCATCGAGCCAGTCCAAGGCCACGCGA
Organism: Pseudomonas sp. MWU13-2105; assembly: GCF_023242315.1. Classification (GTDB taxonomy): domain Bacteria; phylum Pseudomonadota; class Gammaproteobacteria; order Pseudomonadales; family Pseudomonadaceae; genus Aquipseudomonas. The sequence goes on along the minus strand of NZ_JALLIY010000002.1, from coordinate 332,841 downwards.
TAGGCGTGATCGTTGTTGGTGCTCAGCACCAGCTTCTTGCCCGGGGCCACGCCGTAACGGCGGACGTAGGTCGAAACGGCACCGGCGAGCATGTTGCCCGGCACGTCGTTGTTGCCGTAGACCAGCGGACGCTCATGGGTACCGGTGGCCAGGACCACGCGTTTGGCGCGGACCCGGTGGATACGCTGGCGCACCTGGCCGATCGGCGCACGGTCACCGAGGTGATCGGTGAGGCGCTCGTGAATGGTCAGGAAGTTGTGATCGTGGTAGCCGTTGACGGTAGCCCGTGGCAACAGCAGCACGTCCGGCAGGCCTTTCAATTCGGCGATGACGCTGGCGACCCACTCGGCCGCCGGCTTGCCGTCGAGGCTTTCGCGGGAGTCGAGCAGGCTGCCGCCGAACTCTTCCTGCTCATCGGCCAGGATCACCCGCGCGCCGCTGCGCGCGGCGGCCAGTGCGGCGGCCAGGCCGGCAGGGCCGGCACCGACGATCAGCACGTCGCAGTGCTGGTTCATGTAGTCGTAGGTGTCCGGATCGTTCTCGGTCGGCGAGCGACCGAGGCCGGCGGCCTTGCGGATGTACTTCTCGTAGGTCATCCAGAACGACTGCGGGTACATGAAGGTCTTGTAGTAGAAACCCGGCGGCATCAGCTTGCCGCCGACCTTGCCGAGAATCCCCATCATGTCGTTGTTGACGCTCGGCCAGCCGTTGGTGCTGGTGGCCACCAGGCCCTGATACAGCGCTTGCTGGGTGGCACGCACGTTGGGGATCTGGGTGGCTTCGGTGGCGCCGAGTTGCAGCACCGCGTTCGGCTCTTCGGCACCGGCGGCGAAGATGCCCCGGGGACGGGAATACTTGAAGCTGCGGCCGACGATATCAACGCCGTTGGCGAGCAACGCGGCGGCCAGGGTGTCGCCTTCAAAGCCTTTGTAGACCTGGCCGTTGAAGGTGAAGCTCAAGACTTTGTTGCGGTCGATCCGACCACCGTTGGACAGGCGATTGACCTGGCTCATACCTTCTCTCCCACAGCCGCGCCGGGCACTTTCGAACTGTCTGCTTTAGCGGTGAATTGCGGCTTCTCGCCAATCTTGTAGCTTTCGAGAATCTCGTAGGTGACGGTGTCGCGGGTCACGTTGAAATACTGCCGGCAACCGGCAACGTGGTCCCACAGCTCGTGGTGCAGGCCGCGCGGGTTGTCGCGGAAGAACATGTAGTCGCCCCACTGCTCGTCGGTACAGGTGCCCGGGTCCAGGGGACGCGGGATATGCGCCTGGCCGGAAGCGTGGAATTCCTCTTCGGAGCGCAGCTCGCCGCAATGAGGACAGAAGATATGCAACATAGGGATTTCTCCTGTTAGTGGGCGACCGCAGCAGCACCGTGTTCGTCGATCAACGCACCGTTATGGAAACGGTCGATGGAGAAGGGAGCGGCCAACGGGTGCATTTCACCCTTGGCCAGGCTCGCGGCAAACACGTTGCCCGAGCCGGGGGTAGCCTTGAAGCCGCCGGTGCCCCAACCGCAGTTGAAGAACATGTTCGGGACCGGGGTTTTCGAAATGATCGGGCAGGCGTCCGGGGTGGTGTCGACGATGCCGCCCCACTGACGGTTCATGCGCACGCGGGACAACACCGGGAACATCTCGACGATGGCCTGGATGGTGTGCTCGATCACCGGATACGAACCGCGCTGGCCGTAGCCGTTGTAGCCGTCGATACCGGCACCGATCACCAGGTCGCCCTTGTCGGACTGGCTGATGTAGCCGTGCACGGCGTTGGACATGATCACGCTATCGATGATCGGCTTGATCGGCTCGGACACCAGCGCTTGCAGCGGGTGCGACTCGATCGGCAGGCGGAAGCCGGCCAGCTTGGCCATGTGCCCGGAGTTACCGGCGGTGACCACACCGACACGCTTGGCGCCGATAAAGCCCTTGTTGGTCTCGACACCGATGCACACGCCGTTTTCCTTGCGGAAACCGATCACTTCGGTCTGCTGGATCAGGTCCACGCCGAGGGCGTCGGCCGCACGGGCGAAGCCCCAGGCCACGGCATCGTGACGGGCCACGCCGCCACGACGCTGGACGGTGGCGCCCATCACCGGGTAACGGGCATTCTTCGAGCAGTCCAGGTACGGAATCTCGTCCGCCACCTGTTGGGCGTTGAGCAGTTCGCCGTCGACGCCATTGAGGCGGTTGGCACTGACCCGACGCTCCGAATCACGGATGTCCTGCAGGGTGTGGCAAAGGTTGTAGACACCACGCTGGGAGAACATCACGTTGTAGTTCAGGTCCTGGGACAGGCCTTCCCACAATTTCATCGCGTGTTCGTACAGGTGCGCCGATTCGTCCCACAGGTAGTTGGAACGCACAATGGTGGTGTTACGGGCGGTGTTGCCGCCGCCCAACCAGCCCTTCTCGACCACGGCGACGTTGGTGATGCCATGTTCCTTGGCCAGGTAGTAGGCGGTCGCCAGGCCATGCCCGCCACCGCCGACGATGACCACGTCATAGACCTTTTTCGGGGTCGGCGTGCGCCACATTTTCTGCCAGTTTTCATGATGGCTGAGAGAGTGCTTGAAGAGGCCGAAGCCCGAATAGCGTTGCATAGTCATTTACTCCAAAACCGCTCTCAGCGATAAACCGGGAAGTCCGCGCACAGGGCTGTCACGTGCTTGGCGACGTTCGCCTCGACATCGGCGTCGCCGAGGTTGTCGAGGATGTCGCAGATCCAGCCGGCCAGCTCGACGCACTGGGCTACTTTGAAACCACGGCTGGTGACGGCCGGGGTACCGATGCGCAGACCGGAAGTGACGAACGGCGACTGCGGATCATTCGGCACGGCATTCTTGTTCACGGTGATATGGGCACGGCCCAGGGCGGCATCGGCCTCTTTGCCAGTCAGGCCCTGACGGATCAGGCTGACCAGGAACAGGTGGTTGTCGGTGCCGCCGGACACTACATCGTAGCCGCGTTTGATAAATACGCCCGCCATGGCCTGGGCGTTATCGATCACTTGCTGCTGGTAGACCTTGAAGCTCGGCTCCAGCGCTTCCTTGAAGCTCACGGCCTTGGCGGCGATCACATGCATCAGCGGGCCGCCCTGGCCGCCGGGGAATACCGCGGCGTTGAATTTCTTTTCCAGCTCTTCGTTGGCCTTGGCCAGGATCAGGCCGCCACGGGGACCGCGCAGGGTCTTGTGGGTGGTGGTGGTGACCACATCGGCATACGGCAGCGGGTTCGGGTACAGGCCCGCGGCGACCAGGCCGGCGACATGGGCCATGTCGACGAAGAAATAGGCGCCCACTTTGTCGGCGATTTCACGGAAGCGTGGGAAATCGAGGGTTTTCGAGTAAGCCGAGAAACCGGCGATGATCATTTTCGGCTTGTGCTCGACGGCCAGGCGCTCGACTTCGTCATAATCGATCAGGCCGGTGTTGGTGTCGATGCCATACTGCACGGCGTTGTAGAGCTTGCCGGAGAAACTGACCTTGGCGCCGTGGGTGAGGTGACCGCCGTGGGCCAGGCTCATGCCCAGTACGGTGTCGCCGGCGTTGAGCAGGGCCAGGTAGACCGCGGCATTGGCCTGGGAACCGGAGTGCGGCTGGACGTTGACGTAGTCGGCGCCGAACAGTTGCTTGGCGCGTTCGATGGCCAGGGCCTCGACCTTGTCCACGTGCTCGCAGCCGCCGTAGTAGCGCTTGCCCGGATAGCCTTCGGCGTATTTGTTGGTCAGGCCACTGCCCTGGGCCTGCATGACGCGCTTGCTGGTGTAGTTTTCCGACGCGATCAGCTCGATGTGATCTTCCTGGCGCTGCTCCTCGGCATTCATGGCCGCCATCAGTGCATCGTCATAACCCTGGATCTGGTCTTGCTTGCTGAACATCGCGTCTCTCCCAGCGGCGGCGGTGCGCCATTCGTCTCGGTGAGGCCTTTACCTTACGGCAGTGCCCTTTGGATGCGATGGTATGGCCGACGCAGACCGATCAAATGCCTATGGACGCCACGCAAAGGTGCGTTTACGACATGACTTCAAGCACAAGGATGATCAATGCCTGGACAACCCCGTGGGAGCGGAGCTTGCCCGCGAAGGCGTCGGCACTGTCGAGCTATTTTGTGTGTTGCTGACCCTGGCCCCTTCGCGGGCAAGCTCCGCTCCCACAACTGTGCCTGTGCGATAAGGTCAATTCTGGTTACAGTGCGCACCATAATCGTTCACAAGGACCGGGCCATGACCGACAAGAGCCAACAATTCGCCAGCGACAACTACTCCGGTATCTGCCCCGAGGCCTGGGCCGCCATGGAACAGGCCAACCACGGCCACCAGCGCGCCTACGGCGACGACGAATGGACCCAGCGCGCCGCCGACGGTTTCCGCCAGCTGTTCGAAACCGACTGTGAAGTGTTCTTTGCCTTCAATGGCACCGCGGCCAACTCCCTGGCCCTGTCGTCGCTGTGCCAGAGCTACCACAGCGTGATCTGCTCGGAGACCGCCCACGTCGAAACCGACGAATGCGGCGCGCCGGAGTTTTTCTCCAACGGTTCCAAGCTGCTCACCGCGCGTACCGAAAACGGCAAGCTGACCCCGGACGCGATCCGCGAGATCGCCCTCAAGCGCCAGGACATCCACTACCCCAAGCCCCGCGTGGTGACCCTGACCCAGGCCACTGAGGTCGGCAGCGTCTACACCCCGGATGAAATCCGCGCCATCAGCGCCACCTGCAAGGAACTCGGCCTGCACCTGCACATGGACGGTGCGCGCTTCTCCAATGCCTGCGCCTACCTCGGTTGCACCCCAGCCGATCTGACCTGGAAGGCCGGCGTCGACGTGTTGTGCTTCGGCGGCACGAAAAACGGCATGGCGGTGGGTGAAGCGATCCTGTTCTTCAACCACGACCTGGCGGTGGATTTCGACTATCGCTGCAAGCAGGCCGGACAGTTGGCCTCGAAAATGCGCTTTCTCTCGGCGCCCTGGGTCGGCCTGCTGGAAAACGACGCCTGGCTCAAGCACGCCCGCCACGCCAACCACTGCGCGCAGCTGCTCAGCAGCCTGGTCAAGGACATCCCCGGCGTGGAACTGATGTTCCCGGTGGAAGCCAACGGCGTGTTCCTGCAACTGTCGGAAGCGGCCATCGCCGCGCTGACCGCCAAGGGCTGGCGCTTCTACACTTTCATCGGCAAGGGCGGCGCACGCTTCATGTGCTCGTGGGACACCGAGGAAGAGCGGGTGCGGGAACTGGCGGCGGATATTCGAGAAGTCATGTCCATCTAGCCCAACTTCTTTCAATCGCGCTTTTCAAGATAAAGCGCGATATGGCTTGCTCGACTTTTCAACCAGCCAAATATCCTGAGCCGTTATGAAATTTCACAATAAACCGCTGCACCCTGATCAGCAACGGGAATACCCTCGCACGCAAACAATCAACAGTAAAAAATAAACCTTATAGAAAACAATCCTCTGCTCCCGGGCTCACGCCCTATCAAACTCAAAACACAAAACCCAAGCGGCGTCTACTGTCAAGTTTGACAGTAGACGCGTGCAGCGCTCAAAAACAAGATCAGTACGACCTTGAGCGATGAGGCAGGCAATACGCACTCCGTAGTATCAATTGAGGCAGGGAAAATAGTCTTTCTTCAATAATTGATATAAAGAAGAGGTGACTCACCATGCCACGGGCGCTGGAGATCTATATTTCTTTCATCGATGGGCCACACTATGTGGTCCCCCACAATGATGCACATCGAGAGATTCTTGTTGGCGCGCAGAACGGCGACTTTGTTGTCGTAACCGTTAATGGAAAACAACACTTTGGAAGGGTAGTCGAAAAAACATCATGATGGGCGCCGATCAGAACTGGGCGCTTAGTTTGCTTCTACTGCAACGCCCAATACCACCTAACGTTGAAAAACTTCAAAACAAACCTGCTTGAATGTCATCACCCTAGCGGGTTGGCATAACGGGTTCATTTATCCATGGATAAGTCATTAACACGACCCACCTATTCAATACAGATAAACGAACCCGTCACCCGGCCATGAATATAGACAAGCTTTGATCACCGCCGACACTCCAGTGCTCGGCCCAGGACGGCCAACGCATCCAAACGGGACTATCCGGGCTGCCCAACCGACCGCGCAATCACCTCGACCGTGGCGCTGACCTGCTCCTGGTAACGGTCGAGCTCCTCGCGGTGACGCTGCTGTGCTTCGATCTGCTGCGAGCACAGGTTCAACGCCGCCAATACCAGCAGTTTATCGCCGATCAGCGTGGGGAACTTCTTCTTGGTGTCGGCCAGGGCGGCCCTGAGCATCACGGTCGCATCCTGCAACGTCCGTTCCTGGCCGGCGGGTGCCTTGATCGAATAGTCCTCGCCGAGGATCGAAATGACCGTCACCCCATCGCTGCTGGTTCTCATGCGCTCACGGGACCCGCGCTGACACGCTCGACCAGCGCCTGGATACGGGCGGCGGTGGTGCCGTGCTTTTCTTCCTGCTCCATCAGGCTCAGTTGCAGGCTTTCATTTTCATCCCTGGCCTGGGCCAGCTCGGTGCTCAGCGCGGTATTGGCGGCCAGCAGCTCCTGTTTTTGCTGAACCAGCTCGCTGACCAGTTGTTCCAGTTGACTGAGGGAAGCTTCCAACATTTTTCTTGATCTCTCGGGCAGTTTCAAAGGGCGCGTACGATAAAGAAAAGCCCCCTTGTTTGCCAGGGGAAAACTGTCGCAAAGCCTTGATTTTCCTGGCGGGATACTTTTCTTCGAACCTTAGGGACTGCGATTGCCAGGACATGTTCCCCACCCCCTGTCGGAAACCTTCAACTGCGACAAATACGCGCAGGGACTTAAGACTTTAGTCTAATGACCGATAGGTCTTTCAGACACGTTTTAAAAGCCGCACGGAATGCGCCCTCCTCTCAGGTAGCCACCATGTCCCTACGCAACATGAACATTGCCCCGCGCGCATTCTTCAGCTTCGCCCTGATCGGCGCGCTGATGCTGATCCTGGGGATATTTGCCCTGAACCAGATGAGCAAGATCCGCGGAGCGGCCGAAGAGCTCAGCACCAACGGTGTACCGAGCATCAAGAGCCTCGACGATCTCACCCAACTGACCCTGCGCCTGCGGGTCTTATCCTATCGCCTGGTGACCAACCGTGCGCCCGACGAGCAACAGAAAATCCTCGACCTGCTCACGCAGCGCAACCAGCAGATCGGCAAGGCCCAGGCCATTTACGAAAAACTGATCACCAGCCCGGAAGAGCGCACGGCCTACGACCAGTATGTGCAAGTGCTCGGCCAGTACCGTCAGCTCGAAGAGCGCATGAAGGGCCTGTCGCGCAACAATCAGGTCAGCGAACTGGCGAGCCTGATCAACACCGAGTTACTGGCCAACTCCGACCAGATCAATAACGTGCTCGCCAAGCTGGTGGAAATCAATACCCAGCAGACCAGCGATACCAATCAACAGGCCTCCGACCAGTACGCTTCGGCGTTCAACCTGGTGGTGGGCTTGCTGGTGGTGGCCACCGGCCTGACCTTGCTGTTTGCCTGGCTGCTGACCAACAGCATTACCCGCCCCATCGCCGACGCCCTGACCGCCGCCGAGCAGATCGCCGAAGGCGACCTGACCCGGCCGATCAAGGTCGAGGGCAACGACGAAGCCGGTCGCCTGTTGCAGGCCATGGTCAAGATGCAGCAAAAACTACGCGACACCCTGCAGCGTATTTCCGGCTCGGCGACCCAGCTTGCATCCGCGGCGGAAGAGCTGAACACCGTCACCGACGAAAGCGCCAAGGGCCTGGTGCGGCAGAACAACGAGATCGAGCAGGCCGCTACCGCCGTCAATGAAATGACCAGCGCCGTGGAAGAAGTCGCGCGTAATGCCGTGAGCACTTCAGAAGCCTCGAAGAATGCCACCGCCTCGGCCGGTGACGGTCGCGACCTGGTGCAGGAAACCGTCGGCGCCATCGAACGCATGAGCAGCGATGTACAGAGCACGGCGACGCTGATCGGCAACCTGGCCAAGGAGTCCCAGGACATCGGCAAGGTGCTCGACGTGATTCGCGGCCTGGCTGACCAGACCAACCTGCTGGCCTTGAACGCGGCGATTGAAGCGGCACGGGCCGGGGAAGCCGGTCGTGGTTTTGCCGTGGTGGCGGACGAGGTCCGCGCCCTGGCGCACCGTACCCAGCAGTCCACCAGCGAAATCGAACGGATGATCGGCAGTATCCAGGGTGGCACCGAGCAGGCGGTGGATTCGATGCGCAACAGCACCGAGCGGGCTGAGTCGACCTTGAACATCGCCAAGGGCGCGGGGATGGCGCTGGATACCATCAACACGGCGATTGTCGAGATCAACGAGCGCAACCTGGTGATCGCCAGTGCGGCGGAAGAGCAGGCTCAGGTGGCCCGCGAGGTGGATCGCAACCTGGTGAATATCCGCGATCTATCGGTGCAATCGGCGACCGGGGCGAACCAGACCAGCGCGGCCAGCAGTGAGCTGTCGCGCCTGGCGGTGGATTTGAACAGCATGGTGGCGCGTTTTAGTCTGTAAACCTCAAAGCTGCGGATCGCCGCCCCTTGTGGCGAGGGGGCTTGCCCCCGCTCGGCTGCGCAGCAGTCGTAAAATCAGCAAATGCGGTGTGTCAGGCTGACCGTGTTTTCAGGGTTTGGGGCTGCTTCGCAGCCCAACGGGGGCAAGCCCCCTCGCCACAAAGAGACCGCGGTCTTTCTGTCAGTACTCGATCCGCACATCGCCCTTCGGCACGCTGCAGCACGACAGGATATAACCCTCGGCCACATCGTCGTCGGTGATCCCGCCGTTGTGCTCCATCTCCACTTCACCGCCCAGCTTCAACACCTTGCAGGTGCCGCAGATGCCCATGCCGCAGGCCTTGGGAATCATCAGGCCAAGCTTGGCCGCCGCCGCATGCACGGTTTCCCCCGGCGCCACGCGAATGCTCTTGCCGGTCGCGGTGAACTCCACCTGGTGCAGGTCCGCGGCATCCACTTCCGGCGCCTCGGCGGCCTGTTCGGCCTGTTCCACCGCGTCGGCTCGCGCCTCCGCAGGGGTCGCGCCAAACGACTCCTCGTGATAACGGCTCATATCGAACCCGGCCGCCTCCAGCAGACGCTTGACCGCGTTCATATACGGCGTCGGGCCGCAGCAGAACACTTCGCGTTCGAGGAAGTCCGGCGCCATCAGTTCCAGCATCTTGTGGTTCAGGTAGCCACGATAGCCGGCCCAGGGCTCGCCCAGGCCGTGCTTTTCACAAATCAGGTGCAGGCTGAAGTTATCGATCCGCGACGCCATGTGCTCCAGCTCGCGGTGATAGATGATGTCCTTCGGCGAACGGGCGCTGTGGATAAACACCATGTCGACATTCCCGTTGGTGTCGTAGAACCAGCGGGCCATGGACATCACCGGGGTGATACCAACGCCGCCGCTCAGGTACAGCACCTTCGGGCTCGGGAAATCGATGGCATTGAACAACCCCACCGGCCCATGCACCGCCAGCTCCTGGCCCTCGTGCAGGGTGTCGTGCAACCAGTTCGAGACACGGCCGCCGGGTACACGCTTGATGGTCACGGAAAAGCTGTAGGGCACCGAGGGCGAGCTGGAAATGGTATAGGAGCGCATGATCGGCTCGCCTTCGATCTCCAGCTCCAGGGTGACGAACTGCCCCGGCTTGAAAAAGAACATGATCGGCTGGTCAGCCATGAAGCAGAAGGTGCGTACATCCCAGGTTTCCTGGATGACTTTCACACAGCGCACGATATGCCGACCATTGGCCCAGGTCTGGGTCGTTACCGGATTCAGGAAGTTGTTCGACATATTGTTCTCCACCGCCGACTGTCGGCTCTATGTTGGCGATTCTGCGCAAGGGTCGAAGCGACCATTTACCTATCCGCGACATTGGCATGCTTATCGCGACCAGCCCGCAACGACCGGGGGTTGCGCGTCGGGAACGGATTCGGCCATGTCGCCCATGGATAAGGTTCGTGTCGCTGCCAGCCGCACACTCCATCGCAAATGATCCACTGTATTTCCGTACTTGCGTGCTAACCGTATCAGCCACTATTCGCCGGCCACACCGCATGGCCATGAGGACTAAATCGATGGACGTCACCGCAACCCTGAGCTTGGGCGATCCGCTGGAACCCGCACGCAAGGCCACCGCGCAAATGCTGCAAGAGCGCGAGCGCACCTTCTCCCTGCCGCAACCGTTCTACTCCGATGAGCGGCTATTCGAAATCGATATGCAGGAAATCTTTCAGAAAGAGTGGTTGATCGCCGGCATGACCTGCGAAATCCCGACCAAGGGCAACTACATGACCCTGCAGATCGGCAAGAACCCGATCATCGTGATTCGCGGCGCCGACGGCGTGGTCCACGCTTTCCACAACGTCTGCCGCCACCGCGGTTCGCGCTTGTGCACCAGCGACAAGGGCAAGGTCGCCAAGCTGGTCTGCCACTATCACCAGTGGACCTACGAGCTGGATGGCCGCCTGCTGTTCGCCGGTACCGAGATGGGCGCCGACTTCGACATGAAGCAGTACGGCCTCAAGCCGGTACACGTGAAGACCTCCGGTGGCTACATCTTCATCAGCCTGGCGGAAAACCCACCGGCCATCGATGAGTTCCTGACGACCCTGAACCACTACATGGAACCCTACGACATGGAAAACACCAAGGTGGCGGTGCAAACCACCTTGATGGAAAAGGCCAACTGGAAGCTGGTGCTGGAGAACAACCGCGAGTGCTACCACTGCGGCGGCTCCCACCCGGAACTGCTGAAAACCCTGCTGGAATGGGACGACGTCACCGACCCGCGGGCCGACCAGAAATTCAAGGACCACGTGGCCGAATGCACCGTGGCCTGGGAAGCCGAGAAGATCCCTTACGCCCACGCCAGCTTCGGCCTGCGTAACCGCATCGTGCGCATGCCGCTGCTCAAGGGCACCGTGTCCATGACCATGGACGGCAAGCAGGGCTGCAAGAAGCTGATGGGCCGGATCAAGAACCCGGACCTGGGCTCGATGCGCATCCTGCACCTGCCGCATTCGTGGAACCACTGCATGGGCGACCACATCATCGTGTTCACTGTGTGGCCAATCAGCGCCCAGGAAACCATGGTCACCACCAAGTGGCTGGTGCACAAGGATGCGGTCGAAGGCGTCGACTATGACGTGGCGCGCATGCGCGAAGTCTGGGATGCGACCAACGACCAGGACCGTCGCCTGGCCGAAGAGAACCAGCGCGGGATCAACTCCACGGCCTACCAGCCGGGCCCGTACTCCAAGACCTACGAGTTTGGCGTGGTCAACTTCGTCGATTGGTACAGCGAGCGGATGTTGAGCAACCTGGGGGCCGAGCCTGCGCCGTACCTCAAGGGCGTGCCGGTGCACGGCTAAGGTCAAAAGCTTCGCGGGCAAGCTCCGCTCCCACAGGGGTTTTGTGATCGGTCGCAAAACTGCGGTACGACACAGATCCTGTGGGAGCGGAGCTTGCCCGCGAAGACGCCGGTACAGTCAACACAAGCCTACCCGTGAGACGACCACCTCAGCGACCCATCCTCGCCAATGAACTCCTCGATAATATTCTCCCCGCTCAAGCGCACCTTGACGTAACCATTGAGCACCCGCTCCGGGTATTCGTCGTCCATGGCATTCTTCGATTCGGAAAACAGCACCCGCTCGTTACCGTCCAGCTCGCTGGTCACGCCATAGGGGATCGCCCCATGCCCGGCACAGCGCGCCCGCAACCCGCCCTGCTCGGCATAGACGATGCCATTGTGCAGATGCCCCCAGTACCAGTAGTCCGGCACACGCCCCAAGGCATCACACACCGGTTGGTACAGCGCGGTCTTGTTTTTCCCACCGATATCGAACCCCTGATGATGGCTGAGCACCAGCAGTTTCTTGCCCTTGGGCAGGCTTTTCAGCCAGTCGATCTGCTGCTGGTTCAAGGCACCATCCATATAGAGATTGAGTGGCGCCGAGGCATAGGCCGAATCCAGCCCGACAATCAACCAGTGGTCGTTGTACAAGGCGAAGTAACTGGTGCCCTGCTGCACCGGGAAACGTGAGTTGAGTTCCGCGAAATAGCCATGGGCACCGCTGTACATCTCGTGGTTGGAGTTGAGGGTGAAGGCGCCGTGCCTGCCTATCGGCCAGCCGGCCATGTCGACATCCTCCTGGGAGCCGGTGCCGGCGTAATAGACGTCGCCCAGGTGAATGGTGAAATCGGCCTGGGCCAGTTGCATCTGGTTGGCTACATTGACCGCCGGGGCATGGCTTTCAAACGGCCCGGTGCCCCAGTCGCCGGCAATCGCCAGGGTCGCGTCATTGTCGATCATCATCACCATCGGCGTGCTGCCGAAGGTTGCATGGCGCCGCAGGTTCTCGATCCACTTGATCAGCGCCTCGCTCCACAACAGGTCGAGCAGCTCCCATTTGCGACAGCCCAGCAATGTACCGTCCTTGAGCACCCGGGTCGGCAGCTGTGCCTCCGAGGTCGGCAAGGCCTGGGCGCTCCCCAAATGCAGGATCGACAGTCCATGGGACAACTCCCACGGCACCGACGGCTCGTCCGTCGGCAGCTCGCCGTGCTCCAGCACGTACTGGGCCTGGTCATGCCCGCGTTGCAGCAACGCCTGGATGGCCTGGAATTCCTCGGGCTCGATATCGCTGACGAGCTTTTTCCAGGACAACTCCATCCGGGCTTTCAGACCACTGAGACGGACGCGGATTTTCGCAAGTTCATGTTCCAGATGAGGCAAGTTCATGGCTGTCTCCCTACAACGTCTTCATGAATTCGATCAGCGCCCATTTTTCGGCGTCGGTCAGTTGGGTCCCGTACAGGTGTCCACTGTTGTGGTTACCCTCCAGGCGTGTGTCGTACCTGAAGTAGGTCGGCGCCTGGACCTGGACGCCGCTGGTGACGAAACCGACCTTGACCGGGTCGTAGACATCCGAGCCGGTGTTGAATAGCACCGGGCGTTTCTCCGGTGTCTGCAGCAGGTCCCACAGGCTCGGCACCGAGCCGTTGTGCAGGTACGGTGCGCGCATCCAGATACCGTCGGTGGGGGTATTGCTGTAGCTCTGGGTCTTGCGATAGGCGTTGAAATCGAATGGCGGTTTCTTGAAACCATGGAACGCCTGCACCAGGCCGACGGTGAAGGAATCAAGGCGATGGGGGTCGGTGCCCAGCTGGTCGATATTGGTCGTGACCTGGCCGGTGTCGGTCTTGCCGAACTCATGGCAGCCCGCGCAGTTGTTGTCCCAAAGTGGCTTGCCCTGGGCCACCCGCGCCTGATCCAGGGCGAACGGCCAGGCCGGCGGCTTGGTGCCGAGCAGCCAGTTGGTGACCCGGTTGAAACTCTCCGGCAGCACTGACTGCGGCGTCGCGCCGACGGCCATGGCGGCGGCGTAGTTGCGCTCGTGGATATCGTTGTTGTTGCCGTCCCAGTGCAGGTACAACGATTCGCGCGGCTTCTGGTTCCAGATCTGCGGCAGGTCGACGGTGCCGATGGTCGAGTCATCCGGAAAACCGAAGACCACCATCTTGGTCGGGTTGAAGGTATCCGTGCGTCCCGGCCCCTGTGCCGGCCGCAGTTTCTGCCAGGCGTAGGCCTGCTTCTGCTTGAGCAGCGCGGTCTTGGCCATGGGGATGATCAGGTAGCGGTTGTACAGGCGCTCGAAGAAGCCCAGCTGGAACTTGCCATTGATCGCCGTCATCACCGCATCGGTGGTGAATTTCGGGTCGCTGGCGCAATCGTAGGCGAACCACTGGAAGGCTTGCAGTTGCAGGGTATTGGCCGGCGCCGTGACGACCGGCTTGCTGACATCGCCCGCCGAGGCGCGGTAGGAGCCGGTGTGGCACAGGGCGCAGTTGGGCTCCACGGTCGGGTAGCCGATCTGCCGCTTGGCCATGCCGATGGGCAGGTCGCGGCCGTTTTCAAAGAGGAAGCCGAACGCCTCCCAGCCACCCGGCCTGGGCATTTTTTCCGGGCACATCTGCGGCAGCACGGCAAACAGGTAATAGGGGATTCGCGCCTCGATGCCCAGGCCGATGGCGGCATACTTGAAGTGGTCTTCGTCGGAGGCGAATTTCTCTTCGGGGACGACCCGGAGCATGTTGTACCAGCTCTCGTAGCCGATAAAACCCAGTACCAGCAGGGTGATCAGCAGGCCAACCCGGAAGCCGTGGCGCCGCCAACGGACTTCCCAGCCGTGACACCAACTATGCCAGCCATCGACCAGCAAGGCCCAGGGCCGGTTGGCCGGCGTGCAACCCATGTAGAGCGTGACACCCAGCAGCAGGAACATGCTCAGGTCGCCATAGAGCATGGGTACGAACACCGAAGGGCTGTTGCTGGTCTGGACCAGATAGATCCAGAACGCCACGGCGACCAACCGGCTCAATACGCATAACCAGGAGTGGATCACAAAGCGTCGGGCGTTGAAGCCCGAGGGCATGTAGAACAGGCTGATCCCCACCAGCAACATGCCGGCGTTTTCCAGCCAGGGGTCCGAGAGCACCGGCGGCAGGCCGACCAGCGAGGTCAGCAGTGCCGGAGCGAACAGGGCAGGCAGTGCGAACACCATGTTCATCACGATGCCTATCCAGATAAAGCGTTGAAACCAGCGGATGTAATTGTCCATATCACCCTTCCTTGTTATGCGGGAGCACCCTTCTTCTTGCGGCCAACGGGCTAACTTGTGGCAAGCGGGCTAACTTGTGGCGAGCGGGCAAGCCCCCTTGCCACAACCACAAGTAAGCCTCCACCCCACAACAAGCTCGCTCACCACAGGTGCCGGCCTCAGCCCAGCGCGGTTTTCTCCAGATGTTCAAGGATCAGCGGATACACATCGACCACCGCGCTCTTGCCGAACATGCAATCGATATGGCCATAACCCGGCACCACATGGCGGCTGAACAACTCAGGGCCATGCAGGTCGACCAGGCGGTCATAGGTCTTCTCGGTGCTTTCCGGCAGGTAGCACTGGTTGTCGGCGCCGCTGATAAAGCAGATCGGCAACTGCAGTCGGTTGAAATGCGGCATGTAGACATCGTTGCCCTTGAAGTCCACCAGGTGGCCCTTGCGGCAGATCAGCGCCAGGTGCTCGAAGGTCTGGATATTCGATTGGCCGAACAGTTCGTGCAGGTTGTCGTGCAGGGTTTCGTTGAGGGTGTCGTGGCGGTACAGCGAGGCATACATGAAGGTGATCCGGTGACAGACCGGGTTGGTGCAATAACCCTGCGCCTCGATCCGCGCATAGACGTTCAGGGCTTTGTCATAGAGCTTGTTGAACCAGCTTTCCTTGCTGTCGGCATAGGCCGTCAGCGACTTGATCCCCACCGCATCGAGCATCCCCGGCAGGTGCAGGCCGGCCTTGATCCCGGTGGCCGTGGCCACCACCGTGTCCGCGGCGATCTGCGAGCAGACCACCGAGCGCACATCCTGCAGCCCCGCCAGCAACGACATGAAGAAGGTCGTCGCGCCGTAGCAATGCACCACGCACTGCACGTCCAGGGCGCCGGTGGCCTGGCGGATCTGCGCAATGGCCGCCTTGTAGTCGTACTCGGCGATCTGGTCGCCGTTCCACTCGTGCTTGCTCGCCGGCAACAGGATACTGACGCGCAAATCCAGCAGCCAGACGTCATAGTCGTGCTTGCACAGGTACTCCAGCAAGTTGGTCTGGATGGTGTCGGTGGAGAAGATATTCGAGCCCACGCCCAAGCCATGCACCAGCATCACCGGACCTTTGCTGCCGGCCTGGTAGCGGGTCAGGCGCAGCTGGACCTTGTCCTCGGTCTCGAAGAAATGCACGCTCGGCACCGGCGCATCCAGCGGCCGCTTGTGCCGGGGCGGCGCATCCGGGTTGAAGTAGATATCGCCGGCAAACACCCCGCCATAGCTGTCCCAGAGAATCCCGGCAAAGAATTTGCCGAAACGCGCCAGGGCCTCGATCCGCTCGCGCTCGTTGCGGGCATTGAGCACCTTCATGGTGGTCATCTGCTTGGCG
This sequence comes from Pseudomonas sp. MWU13-2105, assembly GCF_023242315.1. GTDB lineage: Bacteria > Pseudomonadota > Gammaproteobacteria > Pseudomonadales > Pseudomonadaceae > Aquipseudomonas. The sequence goes on along the minus strand of NZ_JALLIY010000002.1, from coordinate 316,817 downwards.
AAGTCGGCGGGCTGGATATGCATGACGCCGGAGCCGATCACCGCGCCGCTCTTGTCCGCGCCCTGATACAGCGTGACATAGAGGGTGCTGGTGTCCGGCCAGATATTCAGCACGCCATTGTCTTCGGGGACGGTCTTGAAGGCGCTGAAGTAATAGTCGCGACCGTCCTCGGCGGTCAGTTTCATGTCGTAGTTCATATGGCGCACGCCGACCTGCTCCTGGTACTGCTCGAACAGGTTGAACACGCCGTTGCTGGCCGTCAGCGGATAAGGCGACAACGCCGGGGCATTGAGGGTGCCGACCAGGGTCGCGGCGTGCTCCGGTTCCTTGATCAGGCGATTGAGGTCGTTGGCGGTGATGGTCAGGGTGAACTCGATGGGTGAGTTCTGCGCCTCACCGCTCCTGGCGGCCGCCTGGTAGCGCGCCAGGTCCGTGCCCTGGGGCTGGGTAAAGTCCCTGGAGAAATAACCTTTCATGGTTTCGGTGAACTGCACCCCCAGGGTCGGTGGCGCCACCGGTTTGCGCGGTGCCGACGGCAGGCGGTAGTCGATGATCCAGCCGCGATCGGCGGCCAGCAGGCCCATGTTGCGCTCGCTGACCGCCGAGATGGTCAGCAACGGGTTGACCGCCAGTGAGGTCGGAATCACCGCCCCGTCGGTTACGTACAGCCCCGGATACACCGCGTTGCCGTGGGTCCCGCTGAACACCTGGCCCTTGTGGTTGACCACACCCTGTCCGGCGTCTTCGCCCATCACGCAGCCACCCAGCGGGTGCACCGAGACGATGCTGTGCTTGAGCAACTTGGTCCAGATCGGGTTCGGCACCCAGACCCCGCCCAGGGCCTTGGTCGACTGGTGCAGGCGCTCATTGCCGAGCTTGAAGTTTTCCTGCTCGCCCACGCCCGGCCAGTCAATGCGCAACTGGTCCCGGTCATCCAGCAGCATGCGCCCCTTGCCGTCGTCATGGCTCATGATCAGGTAGGTCTGCATATTGTGCAGCGCGCCGTAATACGGGCCGCGCAGGAAGCTTTCCAGCTCGCGGGCCTTGTAGTGAAGCTCGGCGCTGACGCCCTTGTCGGTGGCCTCGCCGATCATCCCGGCAAAACCCGCCATGGCCGGCACCATGGGCCGTCCCAGCGCCCCCGGGATCGACCCCTCTTCGATCACCATGCGGCTGCGCCAGTCGCCTTCGGTGCGCATGTCGATGATCGAGGTGATGCACGGCCCGACCGGTTCCATCTCCTTGGCCGAGTGGGCACCGAAACCGATGCCGTTGATGGTCTGTTCGCAATTGTGGCCGAAGCCGAGGATATCGCCGTTGCCGCTCATGTGTTCGCCGAGCTGATCGGACATCGGCACGCCTTTGCTGCGCGAACGCAGGAGGATTTCCGTGGAGCCCAGGGTGCCGGCGGAGACCACCACGATGTTGGCCTTGACGAACAGGGTCGGCGCCGAGAATTTCTCGCGGCCACTGTCCAGGTACTGGAAGTGCACGATCCAGCCATCGCCATCGCGTTCCAGGTGCCGGACCTCGGCCTGGCAGAAGATCTCCGCGCCGTGGTTCCAGGCATCCGGCAGGTAGTTCATCAGCGTGGTGTTCTTGGCCTTGTTGTTACAGCCCGAGACGCAGTCGCCGCACTGGTTGCACGGCAGTTGCTCAACGCCGACATGGTTGAGGTTGTTGGGCAGCTTATCGAAGGTCACGTTGATCGGTGGCGTATAGAAATGCGCTTTTTCCTCGAGGAAATCCGCCGACTTGCGGTTGGCGTCCAGCTTCGCCAGTTTCGGTCCGGAGGCCGGATACGGGTTGGGCTTGAGCATTTCCCGGGCACGCGCATAACCTTCGGCCAGTAGCGTGTCACGGTGTTCGCGTACCGCCCGCGGCCAACGCGGGTCATCGAAGACCCCCGGCTCCGGCTCCAGGGACACATTGGCATTGATCAGCGAGGTGCCACCCAGGCCGCAACCGACCACCACGTTCTGTTGGGCATTGACGTGCAGGTCGAACAAGCCGGTACGCGAGCCGATATGGCCGTCCGGATCATGCACCTGCAACTCCTCCGTCGCCGCGACCATGGTGTTGGGGTATTCCCCCGGCTGGATCTCGCGCCCGCGTTCCAGCAGGCAGACACTTTTCCCGGCACGCGCCAACCGCGACGCGGCGATACCGCCGCCGTAACCGGAGCCGATCACAATGACGTCGTAGCGTTCCTTGATCTCACTGATGGATGTCGAAATCCGTGGCATGGTCATTTCCTCTATCAGGCTAGGTCGGGCAACTCTGCGATTGCCGCTACAGGGGCAGACGGTGATGCAACAAACGCACGCGCACACGGGTTCTCCAGACAAGCCGGGCATGCAGGCGAAGACGGGGATGGCGCTCAGGCGCTATAGGCGAGCACGCTGATTTGTGGCATGGCGGTGAATGCGCCTGGGAACCAGGGCACTGGCCCGGGCCACGGCATTGAAGGTGGGGAGTGGCGGTGGACGGTGGTGCTTTGGGCGACCCATCAAGCGTTCTCCCTGAACCTGATATGGATGCGAATAAGTTGTGTCCTTGAGCCATGAGTGAAGACTTTGCACAAGGGGGTGTCAATAAACCCCCTTAGAACTGTATGAAATTTGATCTATAACGTTGCACGCTATAAGAACCGGGGCTTACAGACCTTAGCGAACAACTTATCCACAGAACCACCCACAGCAAATGTGGGCAAGTGGCAGTTTATGCACCGTCGGCGCTGATGGAATCTGAATAAAATCCGTGACTTATCCAGAAAGGCCTATTCGGGCAGCCTTTGATCATTTTTTGACCTAAACCTTGTAAGCCACGATTTTAAAGGCCTGTAGAGGACCGCGAACACCTTATCCACAGAAGCGCCAACAGACTTTGTGTGCAAGTCGGGCACTTTCCCCATCGTCTGTGGAAAACCGCTGAAAGCCGCGAGATATGAAGGTTACAGCTCGATCAAAGGCCATAAAAAGCTTAATTGTGCATTTTTTAACCATCCCTCTGTAGACCATATAAAACAAGGCCTACAGAGGACAGCAAACATCTTATCCACAAATACGCCAACAGACTTTGTTAACAAGTCAGCATCGGCACAATACCCAGCAACGTCCTTATCCACATAAAAATCTGAATAAAAACCGTCGGTTAGGTTGATCATTTTTCGTACGAAGGGCTACAGGCGTTGATCGGCATGGGCTGTAGCCATGCACAAACACCTTATCCACAGGCCGGCCCACAGTCTCTGTGGACACTTGTTCATCGGGCGAGGGTTGCCGGCTCTACAGAAGAGAAAATGACGCCAACCAACAGCCGGCTACACTCTTCCACAGCGCGCCATGTTCTTGCAGTGAAGGTGTCTTGGCAGGACGCATTTGCGAGGGAGCCCGATGCGCCATCCATGCACAATGCTCGTCTTCCTCTACCTGATAATGGCCAGCAGCGCCGCGGCCAACTGCTTTCAGGACGCCGGCGAGCGGTATCACATCGACCCGTTGCTGCTCTACGCCATCGCCCAGGTCGAGTCGGGCATGAACCCGGCGGCCCTCAATACCAACCGCGACGGCAGCCGGGATATCGGCCTGATGCAGATCAACAGCCGGCATCTGCAGCGTCTGGCGACCTTCGGGATCGACGAGCAGAAGCTACGGAGCGAGCCTTGTACCAGTGTCATGGTCGGGGCCTGGATTCTGGCGCAGTTCGTTCAGCAGTTGGGTTACGGCTGGCAGGCCGTGGGCGCCTACAATGCCGGCGCCCTGCCGGAGCAGGGCGCCGGTCGCGAGCGCTACGCATTGCAGGTGTGGCACTACTACCGTGCCCTATTGACGTTGTACCGACCGACACGGCGCTGAACAGCGCCGGAACCGGCCTCAGCGCAACACGCCTTCCTCGATCAACAACTTGAGAATGGCGTCGGCCCCGGCCTCGGCGCTGACGCCCTTGAGTACCTGACCGCCGCCGCCACTGGCCTTGGCCGTGGCCGCCTTCATCCGGTCGGCGCCGCTCTTGGCCTTGATCACCTTCAAGCGCTTGGGCCGTGGCTTGGCCGGTTGCAGCAAGGCGCCGGTGAATAACTCATCCTCCAGCACCTCCACTTCCTCGGCCTGCAGCACGCCACGTTGCGCCGGGCCGTAGGCGCTCTGCCGAGGCTTGGGCGCGGCGTTATCCACTGTCGCGAGAAACGGTAGGCGGACTTTCAAGCGCCGCCGCTGCCCGCGTGGCAAGGCTTGCAGTACATGGGCCACGCCGTTTTCGATGGACTCGACCTGGGCCAGGCCCACCACCAGCGGCCAGCCGAGGTTTTCCGCCAGCAGGAACGGCAGCATGCCCGAACCTTCACCGGTTTCCGCCTGGCTCCCCGTGAGCACAAGCTGAGCCCCGGTATCGCGCAGATAATCGGTCAGGACCGGCAGCGCATCGGCCCCGGCCGGTTGTTCCAGCACCCGCAACTCGTCCAGGCCCATGCCCAGGTACGCGCGCAGCGCCGGCTCCGAGACATCGCCGGCATGCACCACCTGCAAGTTATCCCCAGCCAGTTGCAAACCCAGTTCCACCGCGCGGGCATCCTGTTCGGCGCGACGGGCGCGGCCGGAGGTCGGGTGGGCGCCGATGGAGACCAGGCTGATTACATTCGTACTCATGACGTCATCCCTACCTTAAGCCGCATCGCGCTTGGCGCCGTTGCGGTATGCCGTCACCGCCGCGATCAGGGCGCGGAAGATCTCGCTGCTTTCGCCGATCACCGACAGGTCGGCGCGCTTGATCATGTCGCAACCCGGATCGAGGTTGATCGCCACCACCTTGTCACAGGCACCGATGCCTTGCAGGTGCTGGATCGCCCCGGAAATCCCCACGGCCACATAGACCCGCGCGGTGACCCAGGTGCCGCTGGCGCCGACCTGACGGTCGCGGCTCATGAAGCCGTCGTCGACCGCCACCCGCGAAGCACCTTCGGTGGCGCCCAGGGCTGCCGCTGTTTCGTGGAACAGTGCCCAGTCCTTGACCCCATTGCCGCCGGAGAAAATAAACTCGGCCTCGGCCATCGGAATCGCTCCCGGGTCCACCGCCACCGCACCAAGATCCTCGATCCGCGGCAGGCTGCGAGCGATGCTTGTGGATAACTCCACGGGCAAGGCTTCATGTCGGGTTTCGCTGACCGGTTCGGCGCATTCGGCAGCGGCCAGGATCAAGCGCGCCAATGGCCGCGCCAAGTCCTGCAGGCCAGCACCGGCGCGACCGATGCACTGCTCGCCCTTGACCTGCCAGACCCGCGTGGCCGGGCGTTCGCCCAGGCTGGCGGCAAACCGTCGACCCAGCTCGCCACCACCGCTGCGGCTGTCCGGCAGCAACCAGTGACGCGGATTGAACTGGTTATCCACAGCCCGCAGGCCCTGGACCCGTTGTTCCGGTGAATAACCGCTGAATTCATTGCCGTCGAGCACCAACAGGCGGTCGACGCCGGCGGTTTCGAAGGCGGACTCCTTGTGCTCGCCAAAGACCACGGCCAACACCGCTCCGTCCTTGCCCGCCATCTGACGGGCCAGGCCCAGCAGGTCGCGGTCGTGACTGCTCAGGCGACCGCCGACCATATCCGGCACCACACTGATATAGAACGCCGGTTGCGGCACCTGGTGCAGCGGCAACTGCGCCTCGACGCTGGCCGAACGCTTGGTCGCGCCGCCCTGCTGGGCGCCGCTGCGGTCGATGCGCTTGATGCCGTTGGGGCCGATAAAACCGACGCCATGGACATTCTTGCGGATAAGGCCGTTAGGTCCCATCCAGCTCTGTTGCTGCGGTTGCATGGCTGCGTGCAACGGGTGCAGGCGGTTACGGGCGATCCACTCGGCGCGAGGGTCACGGCGGATAATGTCGCTCATCAGTGCACCTCCGCGGGTTCACGCTTGGGGGCTGGTTTGCTTGGCGCCGCCTCTTCAAGCAGGGCGTCGGCGACCAGTTCGGCCAGGTCCTTGATCAAGGGGCGCGGTTCGACCACGCCTTCGAGCATCGCCGTGCATTGCGGGCAACCGACGGCCACCAGTTCGGCGCCGGTTTCGCGAATGTCGTCCATGCGCATGTCGGGAATCCGCTGTTTGCCGGGAATATCGGTGATCGGCGCGCCGCCACCACCGCCGCAGCAACGGGAACGGAAACCGGAACGCTGCATTTCCTTGACCTCGATCCCCAGGGCGCGCAGCACGTCACGCGGTGCTTCATACTCGCCGTTGTAGCGACCGAGGTAGCACGGATCGTGATAGGTCACGCTGTTGCCTTTGTGCTGCCCGAGGTTCAAGGCACCGGCACCGATCAGCTCGGCCATATAAGTGCTGTGATGCTGCACCTGATAGTTGCCGCCAAAAGCACCGTATTCGTTTTTCAGTACATGGAAACTGTGCGGGTCGCAGGTGACGATGCGCTTGAAGCTGTACTTGGCCAGGGTCTGGATATTGCGCTTGGCCAACAGTTGGAAGGTCGCCTCGTCGCCCAGGCGCCGGGCCACGTCGCCACTGTCGCGCTCTTCCAGGCCGAGTACCGCGAAGTCGACCTTGGCCGCCTTCAGTACTTTGACGAAAGCCCGCAGGGTGCGCTGGTTGCGCATGTCGAAGGCACCGTCACCGACCCAGAACAGCACGTCGGTGGTTTTCTTCTCGCCGAGCAGATTGAGGTTCAGGTCCGCCGCCCAGTTCATCCGCCCACCCGGAGCGAAACCGCCGGGGTTGTCGGTGGCGATCAGGTTTTCCAGGACTTCGGCGCCCTTGTTCGGGGTGGCGCCTTTTTCCAGGGTCAGGTGACGACGCATATCGACGATCGCATCGACGTGCTCGATCATCATCGGGCATTCCTCGACGCAGGCGCGGCAGGTGGTGCAGGACCACAGGGTCTCGGCGTCCACCAGGCCGTTGACGATCGGCTGGTGCGGATTGCCGGAATGCTCGCCGATGGTTTTGCCTGGATACGGGCTGCCGGCGAAACTCGCATCAGTGCCGCCGGCCAGGCCGACCACCATGTCCTGGATCAGTTTTTTCGGGTTCAGCGGCTGGCCGGCGGCGAACGCCGGGCAGGCGGCTTCACATTTACCGCACTGCACGCAGGCGTCGAAGCCCAGCAGTTGGTTCCAGGTGAAGTCCTTGGGTTTCTCCACCCCCAGCGGTGCTTTCGGATCGCTCAGGTCCAGCGGCTTGAGGCCGGTGGAACGGCCGCCGCCGAAGCGTTCGGCGCGACGGTGCCAGGCCAGGTGCAGGGCACCGGCGAAGGCATGCTTCATCGGGCCGCCCCAGGTCATGCCGAAGAACAGCTCCGATACGCCCCATAGCACACCGATGCCGAGAATCACGGCCATGACCCAGCCACCGAAGTCTTCCGGCAGGATACCGGCCACCGGTAGGGTCACCAGGAAGAACGACGCCGAGAATGCCAACAGGCTTTTCGGCAGGCGCATCCACGGGCCTTTCGACAGACGGCTCGGCGGGTTGCGACGGCGCAGATAAACGAAGATCGCGCCGACAAACATCAGCGCCGACATCAGCAGCAAGGCATAGCCGAGGATCTGGTTATGCAGGCCGAAGCCGTGCACCAGGATCGCCAGCACGATCGACGCCACCGCGCCGCCGGCCGTGGCGACGTGGGTGTTGGCGATGTATTTGTCCCGCGCCACCACATGGTGCAGGTCGACCATATAGCGCTTGGGCATGGCGAAAAGGCCGCCGAGCAGATCGACTTTCGCCGGTCGGCCGCGACGCCACATGGCTACCCGCCGCAATGCGCCGAGGACGCCAAGGCCCAGGGCAGCAAACAGCAGGATGGGAAGAAGGGTGTTCAACATGGTGCAGCTCCCAAAGACCTCGGGTTTCGCAAGGGGCCATATGCATGCAGGTGAAGAGCATGCACCTACTTGTGGCGAGCGGGCTTGCCCGCGCTGGGCTGCGAAGCGGCCCTAAAACCGGCTACCTCGGTCTATCAGGTAGACCCAGGTAGCAGACTTTGCGACTGCTTCGCAGCCGAACGGGGGCAAGCCCCCTCGCCACAACAAGCCCCTCGCCACGGTGATGCCGTTAGAAATCCTTGCACAGACGCAGCGCGTCATAGATCGCCGCGTGCGTGTTGCGCTGGGCCACACAGTCGCCGATGCGGAACAGCAGGTAGCCATCACCCGCCTCGCTCAGCGAAGGCTGCGGCTTGATCGCAAACAGGGCTTCGACATCGATCTGGCCCTTGTTGCGCGAACCTTCCTTGAGCCCGTAGTAGATTTCCTCATCCGGACGCACGCCGTTCTCCACCACTACCTGGTCGACTACCCGCTCTTCCTTGGCGCCGGTGTATTCGTTCTCCAGCACCGCCACCAGCTTGTCGCCCTCGCGATAGACCTTTTCCAGCATCATATCGCCGGTCATGATCACTTCTTTCGGGTACATGCTGCGGTAGTAAGTCGGGAACGACGTACCGCCAATCGCCACGCCCGGCTTGATATCGTCGGTGACGATTTCCACCTGGCTGCCCTTGTCGGCGAGGAAGTCGGCCACCGACATACCAGTGAATTCGCAGATGGTGTCGTAGACCAGCACGTTCTTGCCCGGTGCGACCTTGCCATCGAGCACGTCCCAACTGCTGACCACCAGCCCTTCGGCGGCGCCCCAGTGTTCATTCTGCTCCAGGTTCGGATGCCCACCCACGGCCAGCACCACGATATCCGGGCGCAGGTCGAGGATGGTCGCCGCATCGGCGGCGGTGCCCAGGCGCAGGTCGACCTTCAGGCGTGCCAGCTCCAGCTGGAACCAGCGGGTAATACCGGCGATCTGGTCACGTTGCGGCGCTTTCGAGGCCGTGGTGATCTGCCCACCGATAGCGTCTTTCTTCTCGAACAGGGTCACGTCGTGCCCACGTTCGGCGGCCACGCGAGCGGCCTCCATCCCGGCAGGACCGGCCCCGACGATCACCACCTTGCGCTTGATCCCGGTGGATTTCTCGATGATGTGCGGCACGCCCATATATTCACGGGAGGTCGCGGCGTTCTGGATGCAGAGCACGTCCAGACCCTGGTACTGGCGGTCGATGCAGTAGTTGGCGCCGACGCATTGCTTGATCTGGTCGATCTGGCCCATCTTGATCTTGGCGATCAGGTGCGGGTCGGCGATATGTGCGCGGGTCATACCGACCATGTCGACATAACCGCCTTCAAGGATGCGGGTAGCCTGGTTCGGATCCTTGATGTTCTGCGCGTGCAGCACCGGAACCTTGACCACTTCCTTGATCCCGGCCGCCAAGTGCAGGAACGGCTCCGGCGGGAAGCTCATGTTCGGGATCACGTTGGCCAGGGTGTTGTGGGTGTCGCACCCCGAGCCGACCACGCCGAGGAAATCGAGCATGCCGGTGTCGTCGTAATACTTGGCGATCTGCTTCATGTCCTCGTGGGACAGGCCATCCGGGTGGAATTCGTCACCGCAGATGCGCATGCCGACACAGAAGTCGTCGCCGACTTCCTTGCGCACGGCCTTGAGCACTTCCAGGCCGAACTTCATCCGGCCTTCGAAGGTACCGCCCCATTCGTCGGTGCGCTTGTTGACCCGCGGGCTCCAGAACTGGTCGATCATATGCTGGTGCACGGCGGACAGTTCGACGCCGTCAAGGCCCCCTTCCTTGGCCCGGCGCGCGGCCTGGGCGTAGTTGCCGATCACCCGCCAGATCTCTTCCGGCTCGATGGTCTTGCAGGTGGCACGGTGCACCGGCTCACGCACGCCCGAGGGCGACATCAGGGTCGGCCAGTTGAAACCGTCCCAGCGCGAGCGACGCCCCATGTGGGTAATCTGGATCATGATCTTGGCGCCATGCTTGTGCATGGCGTCGGCCAGGTTCTGGAAGTGCGGGATGATGCGGTCGGTGGACAGGTTCACCGAGCTCCACCATTCCTGCGGGCTGTCGATCGCCACCACGGACGAACCGCCGCAGATCGCCAGGCCGATACCGCCCTTGGCCTTCTCTTCGTAATAACGGATATAACGTTCGGTGGTCATCCCGCCGTCGGTGGCATAGACCTCGGCGTGGGCGGTACTGAGCACGCGGTTGCGGATGGTCAGTTTGCCGATCTGGATCGGCTGGAACATAGCTTCGAAAGCCATAATGCGATCCTCGACTTACAACGGCTTGACAGTGAACAGGCCATCGTCGTGACCTTCTTCGGAACCACCGTAGACCTGCTCGGCAACGGTGCGGATCGCGCTGCCACGGGCGGCCAGGATCTGGTCCATGGCGCCGGCGAACCAGCCGGTGAACATATAGTCGACCTTGCGCCCGACCTTGCCGTAGACGTAGACGAAGGCCGAGTGTTCGAGCTTGACGCTGGCGGTGCCTTTGTCGAGGTCGATGTCCTGGATCTTGAACAGGCCCCAGCCGCGTTGCGACAGGCGCTTCATGTAGTGCTCGAACACCGCGACGCCTTCCAGGCCATGGCATTCGGCTTCTTTTTCACACCAGTGCCAGGCGGACTTGTAGCCGGCCTTGTAGAGGATCTCGGCGTAGGCCTCGGCGCCCAGGACTTCTTCGATACCCATATGGTTGTTGACGAAGAAGTGCCGCGGCACGTAGAGCATCGGCAGGGCGTCGGAAGTCCAGACACCGGTTTCGCTGTCGACTTCGATAGGCAGTTGCGGGGCGATTTTAGCCATGGGTAACACTCCAGAATTCGTTGATCGCGGCTGGCCGCTTACACCCTGCGCGACCGGCGCGCAGGGTGTGTGTCAGTTGGGAAAAGACCGCGGCGTTATTCGCCCCAGACGTCCTTGAGGACGGTGACCCAGTTTTCGCCCATGATCTTGCGCACCACGCGCTCGGGGTGACCGCGCTTGAGCAGGGTCTCGGTGAGGTTGGGGAACTCGCCCACGGTGCGGATGCCCAGCGGGTTGATGATCTTGCCGAAGCTGGTCAGGCGACGGGCATAGCCCTTGTCGTGGGTCAGGTATTCGAAGAAGTCCTGGCCGTGGCCCTGGGTGAAGTCGGTGCCGATACCGATGGCGTCTTCGCCGACGATGTTCATCACGTACTCGATGGCCTCGGCGTAGTCGTCGATGGTCGAATCGATGCCCTTGGCCAGGAACGGCGCGAACATGGTCACGCCGACAAAACCACCATGGTCGGCAATGAACTTCAGTTCGGCATCGGACTTGTTGCGCGGATGCTCTTTCAGACCCGAAGGCAGGCAGTGGGAGTAGGTCACCGGCTTCTTCGATTCGAGGATGACTTCTTCGCTGGTCTTGGAGCCGACGTGGGACAGATCGCACATGATGCCGACCCGGTTCATCTCGGCGACGATCTCGCGACCGAAGCCCGACAGGCCGCCATCACGCTCGTAGCAGCCGGTGCCCACCAGGTTCTGGGTGTTGTAGCACATCTGCACGATACCGACGCCCAGTTGCTTGAAGATCTCGACATAGCCGATCTGGTCTTCGAAGGCGTGGGCATTCTGGAAACCGAAGAGGATGCCGGTCTTGCCCAGCTCCTTGGCCTTGCGAATGTCGGCGGTGGTACGCACCGGCATCACCAGGTCGCTGTTCTCGCGGATCAGCTTCTGGCTCGAGGCGATGCTGTTGACGGTGGCCTGGAAGCCCTCCCACACCGACACGGTGCAGTTGGCGGCGGTCAAGCCACCTTTGCGCATGTCCTCGAACAGTTCGCGGTTCCACTTGGCAATGATCAGCCCGTCGATAACGATGCTGTCGGCGTGCAGTTCGGCTGGGCTCATCAGGCTGTCCCCTATTGGCGATTCACGCGCCGAATCGTCTGCCGGCGCTTTGGGATCAGCATATGCCCAGGGGACCGCAGAGCCGGGTGCAAAAACGACAGGGGAATTGCCGAAAGCGTCAATCCGCGACAAAGGGGCATTGCCGCACGGATTTCCGGGTCGTAGGTTTAAGTACTTGTCCATGTACGACTATTCTTTGACGCGGGCTTGAGACAGAATTGCCCTCCATCGCTCTGCCACCTCTTTTGATCAAGGATCGGGACGCCGCAATGAAATCGATTTTCCTGGCTTTGGCGCTTGTCAGCCTGACTGCCCACGCGGCCGAAGACGCGGACAACTCGCCCTGCGACGCGGTCGAAAACGACCAGCAGACCCTGGAGTGCGCCACCTACAGCAAGAACACCGCCGAGCAATTGCTCAAGGAAAACTTCGAAGCGCTGCTGGAGCGGGTCAAGACGCAATACGCCAATGACAAGGCGCAAGCAGCCGATATCACCGGCAAGCTGCAGGCTGCCCAACAGCTCTGGATCAAGTCGCGGGATGCCGATTGCGCCATTGCGCCGCTGCCGGCCAAACCCGGGACCAAGCCGTTCACCATTGACCAATACGACTGCCTGGCGAGCAAGAGCGACGAACGGTCGGAGTTTCTCGAGTCGATTGCCCAGGAATAATCCCGGGCGGCTGTCTACACTGGAGCGCATCCCGTCCTGAATTGGCTGTACAGGCGAGTCGTTGACGATCATCACAGGATCTTCATATGCGCTCACTTTCAGCCATTCCGCTGTATGCCTTGGCAATTTTTATCGCCATTGTGCTGTTTATTGAAATCGGTCGCCGCATCGGCAACCGCCATCTGGCCCTCGACCCCGAGGGTGCGCGGACCGGCACCAGCGCTATCGAAGGCGCGGTTTTTGGCCTGTTGGCGCTGTTGATCGCCTTTACCTTTTCCGGCGCGGCCACCCGGCTGGATGCCCGGCGCAATCTGATCGTCGAAGAAACCAACGCCATGGGCACCGCCTGGTTACGCCTGGATCTGTTGCCGCCGGCCAACCAACCGGCCTTGCGCCAGGCGTTTCGCGACTATGTGGACGCGCGCATCGCCTACTACCACGACCTCAACGAACTCGACCGTTCCAGCCTGGACAACGCGCGGGGTAATGCCTTGCAGCTGGAGATCTGGAAACAGTCGGTCGCCGCGCTGCCGCAGATGCCCACGCCAGCGCTGGGCTCAAATCTGCTGCAAGCCCTCAACTCAATGATCGACATCACCACCACCCGTGGGGTGGCACAGGAAACCCACCCTCCGCTGGTGATCTACCTGATGCTGGTCGCCCTGACCCTGGTCAGCGCCCTGTTCATCGGCTACGACATGGCCGGCACGGCCAGGCGCAACTGGCTGTACAGCCTGGGTTATGCGCTGGTGATGGTCTGCGTGCTGTATGTGATCCTGGATTTCGAGTACCCGCGGATCGGCGTTATCCGCGTCGACTACTTCGACCAGATCATGCTCGACCTGCGTAAAACCATGGATTAACACGCCCTGCACGGACAGCGACTAGACTGGGCAGTGAACCCACTCATTCAAAAGGAACTTGAATGTACGCGCCCCGAGAAACCGAACAAGACTACCTCTTTACCCGAGGCGTCCTGCTGCTTTTCCTGATTTTCCTGGCCTTTGGCATGGCGGCGTTATCCAAGAGCGGCGGGCTGCTGTATGCCGCCATCAAGGCGGCGCCACGGGAAGTGACCGGCACCATCACGCAAATCATCGACACCCGCAGACAGGCATCCCCAGTGGATATCTACTACGCCTTCGACTACGAGTTGGGCAACCGCGGCCAAGGCGTTCACTCCCTGAACGCGATGGTGGTGAACCCGACCTACCAGATCGGCGATCATGTGCAGATTGTCTATTCCGACTGGTTTCCGAGCTTTCACAGCCTGAAGAGCGAATTCAGCTTCAAGCGCGCGGACTTCTATATCTTCAGCGCCAGTGTGAGCCTGATTGCGCTGTGCCTTTGCCTGCTGTGCTGGAATTACCGGCAGATGGCCAGGTTTCGTGAGGAAGGTGTCTACTACTGATTGACCCCTGAATAGCTTGGCCCGCCGACGTAACATCAGGACAATGTTCAGGCGTTGTCCTGCGGGAAGATATAAGTAAGCATTCGCAATTCTTATAAAAGACTTATATCATCCCATGAATACGATTTTCTGGACCCGAAAGGCGGCCAAGCAACTTCTGAGATTGCATTCCCGGGATCAGGTTCACATTCGCGATTCAGTGACCATCCTTAGCGGCATGCCGGACGTCAGCGACGTCAAGGCGCTGAGTCAGCATGACTATGGCTACCGTATGCGAGTCGGTCGCTACAGGATTCTGTTCGATTGGGAAGGGACGATCAAAGTAGTCAGTATTCAAGAGGTCAAGAAGCGCGATGAACGTACCTACTGAAATCCAGATCATCAACGGTGCCGACGGGCGGCCGGCGTTCGTTGTCATCCCTTATGCGCAATACGTGGCGCAGCAGACAGAAGCCGACTTGATTCCCCACGAAGTCGTCAGCCGCATCGTCGATGGCGCCACTCCCATTCGCGCGTGGCGTGAGCATCTGGACCTGACGCAGGATGAAGTGGCCAAGCGCCTGGGGATTTCCCAGCCGGCCTATGCCCAGCAGGAGTCCGTGAACAAGCCCCGCAAGGCGACCCGCGAGAAAATTGCCGCGGCCTTCGGCATCAAAGCCGACCAACTGGAACTCTAAGCCTTTCCTCTTTTTTCCAAGGACTCCAATGACCCTCTGCGGCATCGAAATCAAAGGCAGCGAAGCCATCTTCGCCATCGCCACCTTGCAGGGCAGCGCCCTTGCGCATGTGGCCGTCGCCATCAAGAAAATTGCCCTGGACGAGGATGATGAAGCGGCCAACGTCAAAGCCTTCGCCGCCCAGATCAAGGCGTTCGTCCAGGACGCGGGCATCGAGCGGATTGCCATCAAGAAGCGCAGCAAGAAAGGCGAATTTGCTGGTGGGCCGACCACCTTCAAGATCGAAGGGATTTTCCAGTTGCTGGAAAACTGCGAGGTGACGCTGCTGTCGCCACAGACCATTAACGCGCAGAACAAGAAGTTCGACTTCGCCCTGCCGGCCACATTGAACAAATATCAACATGAGGCCTATAAAACGGCCTGTGCGGCGCTGATGAAAAAGTAAGCAGACTTGAACCCATTTCCAAGGTACCGCGAACACTGTGGGAGCTGGCTTGCCGGCGATAGCGGTGGTGAATGTAACATCGCAATCGCCGGCAAGCCGGCTCCCACAACGACAGCGTTCAGCCTTCCTATCCTGTTTCGCCGAAGCGCCACCCAGGCCGTACACGCCAATGCAACAGCCAGCTCCTACGCCTTGATCCCGCGCCGATCCTCCCGCGGACACTGGGCAAATCGCGCCCGGTAGCTGCGGGTGAAATACGACGGCGATTCAAACCCACTGGCGATGCTCACCTCCAGCACGCTCATGTCCGTCTGGCGCAACAACTGCCGCGCCTTCTCCAGCCGCAAGCCCAGGTAGAAATTGCTCGGTGTGTCCTTCAGGTACAGGCGAAACAACCGCTCCAACTGGCGCCGCGTGACCTTGATCGATTCCGCCAGCTCCAGCGTGCTCAACGGCGGCTCCATGTGCTGCTCCATCTCGCCGACCACCTGCACCAGCTTCTTGTTGCTGATGCCATAACGCGTGGCGATCTGCATGCGTTGGTGATCCTTGCGCGGGCGGATGCGCCCGAGCACGAACTGCTCGGAGACCTGGATCGCCAGTTCCGGGCCGTGGGCCTGGCCGATCAGGTCGAGCATCATGTCGATGGACGCGGTACCGCCGGCGCAGGTGATCCTCCGGCGATCGATCTCGAACAGCTCCTGGGTCACTTCCAGCTGTGGATAAGACTCCTTGAAGGCCTCCAGCGCTTCCCAGTGCAGGGTCACCCGGTGCCCTTCCAGCAGGCCGGCCTCGGCCAGCACCACAGTGCCGGTATCGATACCGCCGAGGGTCACGCCCTCATGATCCAGACGCCGCAACCAATGCGCCAACGTCGGAGTGACGAACTTCAGCGGCTCGAAACCGGCCACCACCAACAGCGTGGCGCCCTTCTTCAACGGCTCCAGCGCCGCATCGGCGTTGACCGACATGCCATTGCTCGCCAGCACCGCTCCACCGTCCGCACTCAACACATGCCAACGATACAGCTCGCCGCGAAAGCGATTGGCCACCCGCAGGGGCTCGATCGCCGAGATAAAGCCCATCGCCGAAAAACCCGGCATCAACAAGAAATAGAAATCCTGGGACATGGAACGCGCTCGCAAGACGGGTAGCGTTCCCGACGTGATACGCCAGTTGCGCGACGGCCACAAGAGCACAGGTCGCTGCTGTGCAAGAGTCGGTCGCCGCTGTGCGTTTTCAGCAAGGCCCGGCTGCGTAACGTGGCATCACCGGCGCACGAAAGACGCCGGAACCGACAATAAACGACCTGCCGAGGAAACCATCATGAAACGACTGATCAGCCGCTGTGCGCTCGCACTCACCGGTACCGCGCTCCTGAGCACAGGGGTCATGGCCGCGGAGCAAGCCTCCTGCCAGAACGTTCGCCTCGGTGTGGTCAACTGGACCGATGTCATCGCCACCAGCGCCATGACCCAGGTCCTGCTTGATGGCCTGGGCTACCAGGTCAAGCAGACCAGCGCGTCCCAGCAGATCATCTTCGCCGGTATCCGCGACCAGCGCCTGGACATGTTCCTCGGCTACTGGAACCCGCTGATGACCCAGACCATCACCCCGTTCGTCGACGCCAAGCAGGTCAAGGTCCTGTCCGAACCGAGCCTCAAGGACGCCCGCGCCACCCTGGCCGTGCCCACCTACCTGGCCGACAAGGGCCTGAAGACCTTCGCCGACATCGCCAAGTTCGAGAAAGAGCTGGGCGGCAAGATCTACGGCATCGAACCCGGCTCGGGCGCCAACACCCAGATCAAGGAAATGATCGCCAAGAACCAGTTCGGCCTGGGCAAGTTCCAACTGGTGGAGTCCAGTGAAGCGGCCATGCTCTCGGCGGTGGATCGCGCCGTGCGCCGCAAGGAAGCCGTGGTGTTCTTCGGCTGGGCGCCGCACCCGATGAACGTCAACGTGCAGATGACCTACCTCACCGGTAGCGAAAACGCCCTGGGCCCGAACGAAGGCATGGCCACCGTCTGGACCGTCACCGCGCCGACCTACGCCGAACAATGCCCGAACGTGAACAAGCTGCTGAGCAACCTGACCTTCAGCGCCGCCGACGAGAGCCGCATGATGCAACCGCTGCTCGACCACAAGGACGCGCTCGAGTCGGCCAAGCAGTGGCTCAAGGATCACCCGCAAGACAAGGCCCGCTGGCTGGAAGGAGTGACCACCTTCGATGGCAAGCCGGCCGCAGAAAACCTGCAATTGACCAGCAAATAAATCACCGAAAATCGCACCCGCAGCCCTTGATGGCTGCGGTGTGAACCACCACGCCTGTAAGGAACCCGCACCATGAACCACGACGTCATCATCACCTGCGCACTCACCGGTGCTGGCGACACGACCGGCAGAAGCCCTCACGTTCCGGTCACGCCCAAACAGATCGCAGCGGCTGCCGTGGAAGCGGCCAAGGCCGGCGCCACCGTGGTGCATTGCCACGTGCGCAATCCCGAGACCGGCAAGTTCAGCCGCGACGTGGCGCTGTACCGCGAAGTGATGGAGCGTATCCGTGAAGCGGACGTGGACATCATCGTCAACCTCACCGCCGGCATGGGCGGCGACCTGGAAATCGGTGCCGGCGAGAACCCGATGGAGTTCGGCCCGAACACCGATCTGGTCGGTCCGCTGACCCGCCTGGCCCACGTCGAGGCGCTGCTGCCGGAAATCTGCACCCTGGACTGCGGCACCCTGAATTTCGGCGACGGCGACACCATCTACGTCTCCACCCCGGCGCAACTGCGCGCTGGCGCCAAACGTATTCAAGAGCTGGGCGTGAAAGCCGAGCTGGAAATCTTCGACACCGGTCACCTGTGGTTCGCCAAGCAACTGATCAAGGAAGGCCTGCTGGACGATCCGTTGTTCCAGCTGTGCCTGGGCATCCCATGGGGCGCTCCGGCGGACACCACCACCATGAAAGCCATGGTCGACAACCTGCCGGCGGGCGCGGTGTGGGCCGGTTTCGGCATCGGTCGCATGCAAATGCCGATGGCCGCGCAAGCGGTGCTGCTGGGCGGCAACGTGCGGGTCGGCCTGGAAGACAACCTGTGGCTGGACAAGGGCGTGCTGGCGACCAACGGTCAGTTGGTCGAACGCGCCGCGGAAATCCTCAGCCGCCTGGGCGCCCGCGTCCTGACCCCGGCTGAAGGGCGGGTGAAGATGGGGCTGACCAAGCGCGGTTGATCGATACATTTTCGGACCTTTGGGAACGGGCCCGTCCGCGATTGTTTGGCGACCTCAGGGGCCTCTTCGCGGGCAAGCTCCGCTCCCACAAAGTCCGAGTCGTCAGCACCTTCTGTGCACGGCAAAAATATTGTGGAAGCGGCGTTTTTCGGATGGCCGCACCGCCACGAAGACGGTGGTACAGGCACAGCCGCTTACACGGCGTGCACTTAAACATCGAGCTGCCCACCTCAAACCGACACTTTTGCAGGAATTTGCCATGAGCTTTATCACCGAAATCAAAACCTTCGCCGCCCTGGGCAGCGGTGTCATCGGCAGCGGCTGGGTCTCCCGCGCCCTCGCCCACGGCCTTGACGTTATCGCCTGGGACCCGGCGCCCGGCGCCGAAGCGGCCCTGCGCAAGCGCGTCGCCAATGCCTGGGGTGCCCTGGAGAAACAGGGTCTGGCCCCGGGTGCTTCGCAAGAGCGCCTGCGCTTTGTCGCGACCATCGAAGAGTGCGTGAAAGACGCCGACTTCATCCAGGAAAGCGCCCCCGAACGCCTGGAGCTGAAACTCGAACTGCACGGCAAGATCAGCGCCGCGGCCAAGCCCGATGCCCTGATCGGTTCCAGCACCTCGGGACTGTTGCCCAGCGAATTCTACGAAGGCGCCACCCATCCGGAGCGCTGCGTGGTCGGACACCCGTTCAACCCGGTGTACCTGCTGCCGCTGGTGGAAGTGGTCGGCGGCCAGAACACCGCGCCAGAAGCCGTGCAGGCGGCAATGAAGGTTTATGAATCCCTTGGCATGCGCCCCCTGCACGTACGCAAGGAAGTCCCGGGCTTTATCGCCGACCGTCTGTTGGAAGCGCTGTGGCGCGAGGCCCTGCACCTGGTCAACGACGGCGTCGCCACCACTGGCGAAATCGACGATGCGATCCGCTTTGGCGCCGGCCTGCGCTGGTCGTTCATGGGCACCTTCCTGACCTACACCCTGGCCGGGGGCGATGCCGGTATGCGCCACTTCATGGCTCAGTTCGGCCCGGCGTTGCAATTGCCGTGGACCTACCTGCCGGCACCGGAACTGACCGACAAGCTGATCGACGATGTGGTCGACGGCACCAGCGAGCAGTTGGGCAAACACAGCATCTCGGCCCTGGAACGCTATCGTGACGACTGCCTGCTGGCGGTGCTGGATGCGGTGAAAACCACCAAGGCCAAGCATGGCATGAGTTTCAGCGAGTAAGTTTATCGGTGTCCGGGCGGGCCCCTTCGCGGGCAAGCTCCGCTCCCACAAGGTCAGATGTCGTACACAACAATAAGTGCCCGACACAAACCCTGTGGGAGCGGAGCTTGCCCGCGAAGACGGCCTCCCAAGCACAACACCTCTGCGATCAGCCCACTTCAGGGAGCCCTGCATGCCCACCCTCACCACCTACACCACCGAAGTCATCCCGGACTGGGTCGACTACAACGGCCATCTGCGCGACGCCTTCTACCTGCTGATCTTCAGCTATGCCACCGACGCCCTGATGCTGCGCCTGGGCATGGACAGCGACAACCGCGAAGCCACCGGCAGCTCGTTGTTCACCCTCGAACTGCACCTCAACTACCTGCACGAAGTGAAACTCGGCGCCCAGGTCGAAGTGCACACCCAGATCATCGGTCACGACGCCAAGCGCCTGCACCTCTATCACAGCCTGCACCTGGTGGGTGGCGACAAGGAACTGGCCGGCAACGAACAGATGTTGCTGCACGTCGACCTCGCCGGCCCGCGCTCGGCGCCCTTCACTGACGCCGTGCTGGAAAAACTGCAAGCCATCGTCGAAGACCAGAGCGAGCTTCCCCCCCCGGAATACATCGGTCGCGTCATTGGATTGCCCGCGAAAAAATAACACCCCCCGAAAAGGAGCTCACCGTGAACACCGCCGCCGCGTTTGCCGATTTCCGCAGTTACCCGCTGATCAGTGCCCTGACCGCTGTGCATCCGCTAGCGGACCGCGTCGAGGTGTACTGGGCGGACGGGCGCATCAGTCCGTACCATCATGTCTGGCTACGGGACAACTGCCCGTGTCCGCAGTGCGTGTACACGGTGACCCGGGAACAGGTGTTGGAGATCGTCGATGTGCCCGAGGACCTGGCGCCGGCCGCCATCCGCATCGACGACGGCGGCTGCCTGTGCATCGACTGGCAGGACGGCCACGCCAGCCGCTTCGACCCGGGCTGGCTGCGGGCGCATGCCTATGACGACGAGACGCGTGCCGAACGCCAGGCCGGCAAACCGAAAAGCCGGATGTGGAGCAGTAGCCTGGAGCTGCCGGTGTTCGAGTTCGCCGCCCTCAGGGAAGACCCGAAAGCCCTGCTGCACTGGTTATTGGCATTGCGCGACACCGGCCTGACCCAGGTCCGCGGCGTCCCCACCGAGCCTGGTGCGCTGACCGAGGTGGCGAAGCTGATCGCGTTTGTCCGCCAGACCAACTTCGGCGTGCTGTTCAACGTGCAGTCCAAGGCCGACGCTGACAGCAACGCCTACACCGCCTTCAACCTGCCGCTGCACAGCGACCTGCCGACCCGCGAGCTGCAACCGGGCCTGCAATTCCTGCATTGCCTGGTCAATGACGCCGAGGGCGGCGAGAGTATTTTCGTCGATGGCTTTGCCATTGCCACCGCGCTGCGCCGGGAGGATCCGGCGGCGTTCCGCGCCCTGAGCGAAATCCCGGTGGAGTTCCGCAACAAGGACCGGCACAGCGACTACCGTTGCCTGGCGCCGGTCATTGCGCTGGACAGCACCGGGCAAGTCAGTGAGATCCGCATGGCCAACTTCCTGCGCGGCCCGTTCGAAGCGTCAGTGGAACAGATGCCGGTGTTGTACGGCGCCTATCGGCGCTTTATCGCCATGACCCGCGAAGCGCGTTTCCGCGTGATGCGGCGGCTCAACCCGGGCGAGCTGTGGTGCTTCGACAACCGCCGCACGCTGCACGCGCGCAATGCCTTCGACCCGGCCACCGGGGCACGGCATTTCCAGGGCTGCTATATCGACCGGGATGAATTGTTATCGCGGATATTGGTGTTGCAGCGCTGAGTCCTGGGCAAACTGACAAATCGCGTTCCCGGGCCTGCTGCGCCCTGAGCTTGGCTTGCCAGCAAAGCTTTTGGCGATCTTTAGGGCCTCTTGGTGGGCAAGCCCACAGGCAAAAAAAACCCCGATCAAGCCGTGACAGGATCGGGGTGAGAGAGTGTGTCCACAGAAACCCGGACCGAGGGTGACCAAACCGTCGACAGGTCTACTGGTACCCAGTGTGCTCGCTTGCCCTACCGGCGAGTTAGCCGAAAACGACCTGTTCATAGGTATCAGAGCCACTCGGGCAATCGGCTCTTGCCGACACCGCGCAGGGCTACCAGAATCGAAACACGACCACATCGGAACAAGGACCAGCGCCATGATGTACGCGGATCTGATTGACCAGGAAGACCTGTTGGGCCAACTCAAATCCCTCGGCCTGCAAGTGCCGAGCGGGGCCACCGCCGAGCAGGCCTGCGAATGTGCCGTACGCGGCCTCGACGACACCCGGGCCTATGAGCTGCGCAAGATGGTCAAGGACATGTACACCAGCAGCGCGACGATCCTGCCGGCGGTGCGCCAGGCGATCGACAAGCAGTTGTTGCCGGCATTGGCGCAGTACCAGCAGACGCGGCCCTGACAGAAAAAACACAAGACCGTGGCGAGTGGGCTTGCCCACGCTGGGGTGCGAAGCGCCCCTAAAACCGGCAAACCCGCTCTGTCAGTCAGATCGCGATGGCAGGTTTTGCGGCTGCTACGCAGCCGAGCGCGGGCAAGCCCGCTCGCCACAAGACCGTGCTCGGGTTCAAATTACATGAATAGGTATTAGGGCGGCCGCCAAACCGGGCCGCCCCAAGCAACCGGGCTTACAGCCTCACACTGGCAAACGTCGACTCATTACGCGCCTGGCTCAACGCCGACATCGGCCCGGACAACGGCGCCAATACCAACGCCTGCGGAATCGGCATCATCGCTACCTGCTGCGTGGTGTTGGAACCGACGCGCTCGTCACGTGGCGGAATACCGAAGTACTCGCGATAGCACTTGGAGAAGTGCGGCGTCGAAACAAACCCGCACACCGACGCCACTTCGATGATCGACATCGGCGTCTGCTTGAGCAACTGCCGCGCCCGGATCAGGCGCAGCTTCAGGTAGTAGCGCGACGGCGAACAGTGCAGGTATTTCTGGAACAAGCGCTCCAGCTGTCGACGGGACACGGCGACATACACCGCCAGTTCGTCCAGATCGATCGGTTCTTCCAGGTTGGCCTCCATCAGCGCGACGATTTCCTGCAACTTCGGCTGGTTGGTGCCGAGCATGTGCTTGAGCGGCACACGCTGGTGATCCTGCTCATTGCGGATACGCTCGTAGACAAACATCTCCGAGATCGCCGCCGACAATTCACGGCCATGGTCACGGCTGATCAGGTGCAGCATCATGTCCAGCGGCGCGGTGCCGCCGGAGCTGGTGAAGCGGTTGCGGTCGAGGGTGAACAGGCGGGTGCTCATGGCCACGCGCGGGAAGGCTTCCTGCATCGCCGCCAGGCACTCCCAATGCACGCTGCAATCGAAGCCGTCGAGCAACCCGGCACAGGCCAGGGCCCAACTGCCGGTGCACACGGCGCCGAGGCGGCGCGACTGACGCGCCTGGCTCTGCAACCAGGACACATGCTCGCGTGTGACGGTGCGTTGAATGCCGATACCGCCACAGACAATCACGGTGTCCATCGCGGGCGCTTTGTGCATGGAGGCGTCAGGCGTGATCTGCAGGCCGTCGCTGGCCCAGACCTGCCCGCCGTCGACGCTCAGGGTCGTCCAGCGATACAGCTCGCGACCGGACAACTGGTTGGCCATGCGTAGGGGTTCTACGGCGGAGGCCAGGGAAATGAGCGTGAAATTATCCAGCAGCAGGAAGCCGATGGATTGAGGCGCACGGTTCTGGGGTTGAGCCCCGGACTGGAACGACGTCATCGCGATATCTCCTCACACAAAGCGGGTGATGGCCTCAGGCGGAGGCTCTTGTTATGGCCCTCATTCTCTTGCAGAGAGGGGCTTTGATATCGACAGAGCAATTGCCGTGCCGAAAGTTGAATGGGTATTCAATAACTCCTGAAAACGACATCCAGATGTGTCTATATAGCCCCTGCCACGAGTGCGGGTTATAAGCCGTGGGGAAGCTCTGCAGACGCCCTGGCCAGGTGCCTTGAGCACTTCGGTAGCACTTGTGTGCCGGGCGCTGGGCAGCTCCGGGAAGGAGTGTCACCGCAAGCACAGTCGACCGGCGGTAACGGAGTAAACGCAGGTCGTTGCGAAGGACCGCCAGTTATCTGTTTGCGACGCGCCAAAAGGTGGCGCGGCATGGGGTGAATGGGCGATTTGTGCACAGGTTTTATTCTGCGTCGCCTGGACGGACGCCTTCGCTGCGGTGCGGAGCTTGCCCGCGAAGAGGCCGGCACAATCAGTACATCTTCCGGATCAGCACTCCACGGCACTGACCGCCAACCCACCCCGCGAAGTCTCTTTATACTTGTCATGCATATCGGCGCCGGTATCGCGCATGGTGCGGATCACCCGGTCCAGGGAAATGAAGTGCTGGCCATCGCCACGCAAGGCCATCTGCGCCGCGTTGATCGCTTTCACCGCGGCAATCGCATTACGCTCGATGCACGGCACCTGCACCAACCCGCCGACCGGATCGCAGGTCAGCCCGAGGTTGTGTTCCAGGCCGATTTCCGCCGCGTTGCACAATTGCTCCGGCGTCGCTCCGAGCACCTGCGCCAAACCCGCCGCCGCCATGGCGCAGGCCGAGCCCACTTCGCCCTGGCAACCGACCTCGGCCCCCGAGATCGAGGCGTTCTTCTTGCACAGGATGCCCACCGCCGCCGCCGCGAGGAAATAGTCGACGACATTGGCGTCGGTTACCACCTCGCTGAACTTCATGAAGTAATGCAGCACCGCCGGGATAATCCCCGCCGCGCCATTGGTCGGCGCCGTGACCATGCGCCCGCCCGCCGCGTTCTCTTCGTTGACCGCCAGGGCGAACAGGTTCACCCACTCCATCGCGCTCAGGGTCGAGCCGATGACATTGGGTTTGTTCAGTTCCTGCAGGCTACGGTGCAACTTGGCCGCGCGCCGACGCACATTCAGGCCGCCAGGCAGGATGCCCTCGTGCTTGAGGCCCTGTTCGACGCAATCCTGCATGGCACGCCAGAGCTTCATCAGGCCGCTGCGGATCTCGTCTTCGCCCCGCCAGACCTTTTCATTGGCCAGCATCAACTCGGCAACGCTCAGGCCATGCCGCTGGCACAACTCGAGCAATTCCACCGCACTGGAAAAATCATACGGCAGCACCGTGCGGTCCATGTCCGCCACGCCGCTTTCCGCCTGGGCCTGGTCGACAACAAAACCACCGCCCACCGAATAGTAGGTATCGCGATGCAACTCGCCAGCTGCGTCTTCGGCCACCAGGGTCATGGCGTTGGGATGGAAGGCCAGGTTCTCGTCGATCAGGCGCATGTCCCGTGCCCAGACGAACGGAATCGCCAGGCGGTTGTCCAGCAACAAGGTGTCGGTTTCACGCAAGGTGGCGATGCGCAGGCCGATCTGCGACGGATCGATCGCGTCCGGCCATTCGCCCATCAGGCCCATGATTACCGCGTTGTCGCTGCCGTGGCCGATGCCAGTAGCCGACAGCGAACCGTAGAGCTGCACCTCGACCCGCGTCACCCGCTCGAGCTCGCCGCGCTCACGCAGCCCCTGGACGAACAACGCCGCGGCGCGCATGGGCCCCACGGTGTGGGAACTGGAGGGACCGATACCGATCTTGAACAGGTCAAACACACTGATTGCCATTGTTGCGAAGTCCTCTGAGTGCCTGTTCCAGACGCCTGAGCGTCCGGTGGCGGAGCTGCTACGCTCAAGGATCGCAATCCGCCGGGATAAAACATCATCAGCCTTTTGACAGCCCCCGCGACGTCTCACACCGACGCACCCATGTCCAGTAACGCCAGCGTCCGCGCACAGGTAATTTCCGGCGTTTTTTTGCGGCGCAGAGGGGAAAAAAGGCCGGAAAAAAGCTGTAAACGACCTCACCGACACTGGAAGCGACCCTCCCTGTACTGGATACGACGCACCCTGTAGGCGACAGATTTAGGCTGGTACATGATCAGTCTCGACTCGATTGCAAGGCACCGGGGTAGAGCCGTCCTCAGCGCCTACAACCGCAACACAATAACTAAGAGCGATCGTCCAGTCGGACCACTGCCAAAAATAAACACCCAGGAGTCCACCCCATGAAAGGTTCCCCGTCGTTGTTGTTGGCCGCCATGCTGAGTCTGCCGATGCTGGCCCAGGCCGCAGAGCCGGCACAGTGCAGTACCGTTAACTTCTCTGATGTCGGTTGGACGGACATCACCGCCACCACGGCAACCACCAGCGTGGTACTCGACGCCCTGGGCTACAAGACCAAGACCACGATGATTTCCGTGCCGGTGACCTACAAGTCCCTGGCCGACGGCAAGAACATGGACGTATTCCTCGGCAACTGGATGCCGACCATGGAAAACGACATCAAGGCCTACCGCGATGCCGGCACCGTGGAAACCGTGCGCACCAACCTCAAGGGCGCCAAGTACACCCTCGCCGTCCCTCAAGCGCTGTACGACAAGGGCCTGCATGACTTCGCCGATATCGCCAAGTTCAAGAAGGAACTGGACGGCAAGATCTACGGCATCGAACCAGGCAACGACGGCAACCGCCTGATCCAGAGCATGATCGACAAGAACGCCTTCGGTCTGAAAGACGCCGGCTTCAAAGTCGTCGAATCCAGCGAAGCCGGCATGCTCTCGCAAGTCGACCGCGCACAGAAACGCGACACCGCCGTGGTCTTCCTGGGCTGGGCGCCGCACCCGATGAACAAGCGTTTCAAGATCCAGTACCTGACCGGCGGCGACGACTACTTCGGCCCGGACTTCGGCGCCGCGACCGTCCTGACCAACACCCGCAAGGGCTACACCCAGGAATGCAGCAACGTCGGCCAACTGCTGAAGAACCTCGAGTTCACCGTCGACATGGAAAGCTCGCTGATGGGCAACATCCTCGACGACAAGATGAAGCCTGAAGCCGCGGCCAAGGCGTGGTTGAAGAAGAACCCACAGGTGTTGACCACCTGGCTGGCGGGCGTGACCACCATTGACGGTAAACCAGGCCTGGAAGCCGTGAAAGCCAAGCTCGCGCAATAACCGCCAGGTCCGGGCGGGTTCGCCCGCCTGGACCGGCATTTATTTCCCCGCATGTGGACGTTCAATACCATGCTGACTGAACATAAAATCCCCCTGGGCCAGTACATCGCGGCGTTCGTCGAATGGTTGACGAAGCACGGTGCCAACTACTTCGATTTCATCGCCTCGACGCTGGAAGCGATGATCCACGGCGTGACGTTCGCGCTGGCCTGGTTCAATCCGCTGGCATTGATCGCGCTGATCGCGGCGATCGCCCACCTGATCCAGCGCAAATGGGGGCTGACCGCCTTCGTGATTGCCTCCTTCCTGCTGATCCTCAACCTGGGGTACTGGCAGGAAACCATGGAAACCCTGGCCCAGGTGATGTTCGCCACCCTGGTCTGCGTGGTCATCGGCGTGCCGCTGGGCATCGTCGCCGCGCACAAGCCGATGTTCTACACCCTGATGCGTCCGGTCCTCGACCTGATGCAGACCGTACCGACCTTCGTGTACCTCATTCCAACCCTGACCCTGTTCGGTCTGGGTGTAGTCCCCGGTCTGATCTCCACGGTGGTGTTCGCGATTGCCGCGCCCATCCGCCTGACTTACCTGGGTATCCAGGATGTACCGCAAGAACTGCTGGACGCCGGCAAGGCCTTTGGCTGCTCGCGCCGTCAACTGCTCTCACGGATTGAACTGCCCCACGCCATGCCGAGCATCGCCGCCGGTGTCACCCAGTGCATCATGCTGTCGTTGTCGATGGTGGTGATCGCCGCACTGGTAGGTGCCGATGGCTTGGGCAAACCCGTGGTCAACGCACTGAACACCGCTGATATCGCCCTCGGCTTCGAAGCCGGCCTGGCGATCGTATTGCTGGCAATCATGCTCGACCGTATCTGCAAACAACCCGACGCACAGGTAAGGGGTGACGCATGAGCATCATTCGCTTCGACAAGGTAGACGTCATCTTCTCCAAGAACCCGCGAGAGGCCCTCGCGTTGCTGGACAAAGGCCTCAAGCGTGAAGAAATCCTGAAAAAGACCGGACAGATCGTTGGCGTGGAGAACGCCAGCCTGGAAATCGAAAAAGGCGAGATCTGCGTACTGATGGGGCTCTCCGGCTCCGGCAAATCCAGCCTGCTGCGCTGCATCAACGGCTTGAACACGGTCAGCCGCGGCCACTTGTTCGTCGAGCATGAAGGACGGCAGATCGACATCGCCAACTGCACCGACGCCGAACTGAAGATGATGCGCACCAAGCGTATCGCCATGGTGTTCCAGAAGTTCGCCCTGATGCCCTGGCTGACGGTGCGCGAGAACATCAGCTTCGGCCTGGAGATGCAGGGCCGTCCAGAGAAGGAACGCCGCCAGCTGGTGGACGAGAAGCTGCAACTGGTGGGCCTGGAACAATGGCGCAACAAGAAGCCCGACGAACTGTCCGGCGGCATGCAACAACGCGTGGGCCTGGCCCGCGCCCTGGCGATGGACGCCGACATTCTGTTGATGGACGAACCTTTTTCGGCCCTCGACCCCCTGATCCGCCAAGGCTTGCAGGATGAACTGCTCGACCTGCAACGCAAGCTGCACAAGACCATCGTGTTCGTCAGCCACGACCTGGATGAGGCCCTGAAGCTGGGCAGTCGCATCGCTATCATGAAAGACGGGCGAATCATCCAGTACAGCAAGCCGGAAGACATCGTGCTCAACCCGGCGGACGAATACGTGCGCACCTTCGTCGCCCACACCAATCCGCTCAACGTGCTCTGCGGGCGCAGCCTGATGCGTACCCTGGACAACTGCAAGCGGGTCAACGGTTCGGTGTGCATCGACCCGGGCGGCGATTCGTGGATCGACCTGGCCGAAGGCAACACCATCAAGGGGGCGCGCCAGAACGGTGCCAGCCTGAACCTGCAAAGCTGGGTGCAGGGGCAAGCGGTGGAAGCCCTGGGGCGCACGCCGACGCTGGTGGACTCGAACATCGGTATGCGCGATGCGTTGCAGATCCGCTACCAGACCGGCCACAAGCTGGTCCTGCATGACAACAACAAGGTGGTGGGGATTCTCGGCGACAGCGAGCTGTATCACGCGCTGTTGGGCAAGAACCTCGGTTGAGACACCTGTAAGGACGCCGCGAGCGCATCGCGGCGTCTCTGTTTTCGGAATGTCGTTTTACCACTGACTGCAGGGGGGAAGAGCCACCGGATAACGGTGATTCGGCTTGACCCCGGTTTTTTGTTAATTGAACGTTCAATCAAAACAAAATAGACTGGTCCCCATACCGGTAGCCGCTTCCTGGCTACCAGCAGGTCTGAGGAGAGGTGCACGATGCCCAAGGTCGGTATGCAGCCCATACGCCGCCAGCAATTGATCGCCGCCACGTTGACGGCGGTCGACCAGGTCGGGATGGCGGATGCCAGCATTGCGTTGATCGCCCGCTTGGCCGGGGTTTCGAATGGCATCATCAGCCACTACTTTCAGGACAAGAATGGCCTGATCGCCGCCACGATGCGCTACCTGATGAATGTCTTGATCGAGAACGTCGCCGCGCGCCGCCGGGTGCTGACAGACGACAGCCCCAGGGCGCATCTACAGGTGATTATCGAAGGCAACTTCGATGCCAGCCAGGTCAATGGCCCGGCGATGAAAACCTGGTTGGCCTTCTGGGCCACCAGCATGCACCACCCGTCTTTGCACAGGTTGCAGCGGATCAACGATCACCGTCTGTATTCCAACCTGTGTTGCCAGTTCCGCCGCGTCCTGCCGCTGCCCGCAGCACGCAGCGCGGCACGTGGACTGGCCGCGTTGATCGATGGTTTGTGGTTGCGCGGCGCGCTGTCGGGAGACGCTTTCGACACCCAGCAAGCACAACGTATCGCTTATGAATACATGGATTTCCAACTGGCAAAACAGGTGTGCATAAGCGGCCAAGAACGCTTCGGCACCTGAACGATCGCGGACTCGGGTTGCCCCGGCTACAGGGCTCCCGCTCCAAGGTCAGCCAACCCACACTGCACTTGCGAGGACACTATGGCCCGTTTCGAACTGCAAAAACTCTACATCGACGGCGGTTACTCCGACGCCAGCGGCGATGCCACTTTCGATGCCATCAACCCGGCTAACGGTGAAGTGCTCGCCACAGTGCAGCGTGCGACCAAAGAAGACGTCGAGCGCGCCGTGGTCAGTGCCGAAAAGGGCCAGAAAATCTGGGCCGCAATGACCGCCATGGAGCGTTCGCGGATCCTGCGGCGCGCCGTCGACATCCTCCGTGAACGCAACGACGAACTGGCCGCCCTGGAAACCCTCGATACCGGCAAGGCTTACTCCGAGACCCGTTACGTCGACATCGTCACCGGTGCCGATGTGCTGGAATACTACGCCGGCCTGGTGCCCGCCATCGAAGGCGAGCAGATCCCGCTGCGCACCACCTCGTTCGTCTACACCCGTCGCGAACCACTGGGCGTGGTCGCCGGGATCGGCGCGTGGAACTACCCGATCCAGATCGCCCTGTGGAAATCCGCACCGGCCCTGGCCGCCGGCAACGCGATGATCTTCAAGCCCAGCGAAGTCACTTCGCTGACCACCCTGAAACTGGCCGAGATCTACACCGCGGCCGGCGTGCCGGACGGCGTGTTCAACGTCCTGACCGGCAGCGGCCGTGAAGTCGGCACCTGGCTGACCGAACACCCGCGCATCGAGAAAGTCTCCTTCACCGGCGGCACCGACACCGGCAAGAAGGTCATGGCCAGCGCCTCCAGCTCATCGCTCAAGGACGTGACCATGGAACTGGGCGGCAAGTCGCCGCTGATCATTTTCGACGATGCCGACCTCGACCGCGCCGCCGACACCGCGATGATGGCCAACTTCTACAGCTCCGGCCAGGTCTGCACCAACGGCACCCGCGTGTTCGTCCCGAGCCGGCTGAAGGCCGCCTTCGAAGCCAAGATCGTCGAGCGCGTGGCACGGATCCGCGTCGGTAACCCGCAAGACGAGAACACCAACTTCGGCCCGCTGGTCAGCTTCGCCCATATGGAGAGCGTGCTCGGCTACATCGCCAAGGGCAAGGAAGAAGGCGCGCGCCTGCTGTGCGGTGGCGAACGCCTGACCGCCGGTGACTTCGCCAAGGGCGCTTTCGTCGCCCCGACGGTGTTCACCGACTGCAGCGATGACATGACCATCGTCCGTGAAGAAATCTTCGGCCCGGTGATGAGCATCCTCAGCTACGAAACCGAGGAAGAAGTGATCCGCCGCGCCAACGACACCGAGTTCGGCCTGGCCGCCGGTGTGGTCACCCGCGACCTGAACCGCGCCCACCGGGTGATTCATCAACTGGAAGCCGGTATCTGCTGGATCAACGCCTGGGGCGAGTCCGACGCCAAGATGCCGGTCGGCGGATACAAGCAGTCGGGTGTCGGGCGTGAAAACGGCATCAGCTCGCTGAACAACTTCACCCGGATCAAATCGGTACAGGTCGAGTTGGGTGAATACAACTCGGTGTTCTAAGCCAACACGGAGCCTGCGGTTGGGCCAATCGTGGCGAGGGGGCTTGCCCCCGTTGGGCCGCGAAGCGGCCCCAAACCCGGGCTCCGCGTTGCCTCAGACAGAACACGGTCGCTGACTTTGCGACTGCCGCGCAGCCGAACGGGGGTAAACCCCTTCGCCACATTTGAATCGCATCGGCCTGCGCCCGACCCACCTCAACGAGGGCTGCATTTCATGTCCCAAGAATTCGATTACATCATCATCGGTGCCGGCTCCGCCGGTAACACCCTGGCCACCCGCCTGACCGAAGACGCCGGTGTCAGCGTCCTGCTGCTCGAAGCCGGCGGTCCCGATTACCGCTTCGACTTCCGCACCCAGATGCCCGCGGCCCTGGCTTTCCCGCTGCAGGGCCGGCGCTACAACTGGGCCTATGAAACCGACCCGGAACCGCATATGGACGGGCGCCGCATGGAGTGCGGACGCGGCAAGGGCCTCGGCGGCTCCTCGCTGATCAACGGCATGTGCTACATCCGCGGCAACGCCATGGACTACGACGGCTGGGCCAAGCTGCCAGGCCTGGAAGACTGGGCCTATCTCGACTGCCTGCCGTATTTCCGCAAGGCCGAAACCCGTGACATCGGTCCCAACGACTACCACGGCGGCGAAGGCCCGGTCAGCGTGACCACACCCAAGGCCGGCAACAATCCACTGTTCCACGCCATGGTCGAAGCCGGCGTGCAGGCCGGTTACCCGCGTACCGTCGACCTCAACGGCTACCAGCAGGAAGGCTTCGGTCCGATGGACCGCACCGTGACGCCCAAGGGCCGTCGTGCCAGCACCGCCCGCGGTTACCTGGACATCGCCAAGCAGCGCTCGACCCTGACCATCGTCACCCACGCCCTGACCGACAAGATCCTCTTCGAAGGCAAGCGTGCGGTCGGCGTGCGTTACCTGCTGGGCTCGGCCGAAGAGCCGGTCGAAGTCCGCGCGCGCAAGGAAGTCCTGCTGTGCAGCGGTGCCATTGCCTCGCCGCAGATCCTCCAGCGCTCCGGCGTCGGCCCGGCCAAGCTCCTGCAAAGCCTGGACATCCCCGTGGTCCACGACCTGCCGGGCGTCGGTGAAAACCTCCAGGACCACCTGGAGCTGTACCTGCAATACGCCTGCACCCAGCCGGTCTCGCTGTACCCCTCGCTGCTGTGGTGGAACCAGCCGGCCATCGGTGCCGAATGGCTGTTCAACGGCACCGGCATCGGCGCCAGCAACCAGTTCGAAGCCGGCGGTTTCATCCGCACCCGCCCGGAATTCGAATGGCCGAACATCCAGTACCATTTCCTGCCGGTGGCGATCAACTACAACGGCAGCAATGGCGTGAAGGAGCATGGTTTCCAGGCACACATGGGCTCCATGCGCTCACCGAGCCGCGGTCGGGTGCAGGCCAAGTCCAAGGACCCGCGCCAGCACCCGAGCATCCTGTTCAACTACATGGCCACCGAGCAGGACTGGCAGGAGTTCCGCGACGGCATCCGCCTGACCCGGGAAATCATGCAGCAACCGGCCCTGGATATTTACCGTGGTCGTGAAATCAGCCCGGGCATCGAAGTGCAGACCGACGAGCAACTGGACCAGTTTGTCCGCGAGCACGCCGAGACCGCGTTCCACCCGTCGTGCTCGTGCAAGATGGGCAGCGACGAGATGGCGGTGGTCGACGGTCAGGGTCGGGTGCATGGCATGCAGGGCCTGCGGGTGGTCGATGCGTCGATCATGCCGATCATCACCACCGGCAACCTGAATGCGCCGACGATCATGATCGCCGAGAAAATCGCCGACAAGATCCGTGGCCGCCAGCCCCTGCCACGCAGCAAGGCCGACTATTACGTGGCGGGCGACGCGCCGGTGCGCGGCAAGCCGCTGCGTGAAGTGAGTCGTACCGCGCAGTAACCCGCCAGCCCCCTGCCACCACTCGTTGTGGCCAGGGGGCAATCCCCAATGCCGCTCAGCTCAAGATATTTGAAGTAGAACGCGATCTTGTGGCGAGCGGGCTTGCCCGCTTGCCACAAGGTAGGTTATCTCCGTACCAAACCCTCCACTTCGGCCACACAACGTAAACAATCCCCACACTGCCCCGCCCTTGCTCCTACCCACCGCGCAGGCCTAAGCTAATGGCGCGCAAACGTTTCACCCCGCCCCAATTCGACACGCCGCCACATTGCTGGCCACGAGGCTTTCCCATGTTTGATGTCGTATCTTCGAGCAAATGGCCCACCGGCTACCTGATCAACCCGAACCCTGAACCACTCGATCCAAAATGGCTGAAGGAGTTCAGCAAGATCCCGGCCGCCGCGGTCAGCGATTGCCTCGGTCGTAACGTCGGCGGCCTGGGCCTGCGACCGTTCCACGGCAACACCCCGATGCTTGGCAATGCCCTGACCGTGCGTGTGCGTCCGGGCGATAACCTGATGATCCTCAAGGCCATGCAGATGGCCCGTCCAGGCGATGTGCTGGTGATCGACGGCAGCGCCGACCTGACCCGCGCCGTGTTCGGCGGCATCATGCGCGCCATGGCCCTCAAGGCCGGGATCGTCGGCGTGGTGATCAACGGCGCGCTGCGCGACCTCGACGAATGGCAGACCGGCGAACTGCCGGCCTATGCCATCGGTGGTGTGCACCGTGGCCCGAGCACCGACGGCGGTGGCGAGATCAACGTACCGATTTCCTGTGCCGGCATGCTGGTCACCCCGGGCGACCTGATGATCGGCGACGGTGACGGCGTCGTTGCCGCGGCCCGCGCCGAACTGCCGGAGTTGCTGGTGCGCTGCCATGACCTGCTGGCGCGGGAAAAAGCCACCCTCGCGGCGATTGAAGCAGGCACCCTGGACCCGGACCGCTTCGACGCGATCCTGCGCGCCAAGGGCTGCCCGCTCTAAGGTCAAAAGCCTCAAGAGCTTCGCGGCGCTGCGGCGATCCGACAAGCCCTGCTCCTACAGGGTGGCGGACACAACTTCTGTGAACGACAAAAAACTGTAGGAGCAGGGCTTGCCCGGGAAGAGGCCCTCAAGACCGCCAGAGTCCTCGCCGGTAAGCCAGGCTACAGAGTCACAGCGCTAGTAAAATCGCCTTTTCCTGACAGACTGGCATTGGGGGCGTCCATACCTTTGCCCTCACGGCCGCCGCCATTTCCAGGGAGGTTCCCCATGTTCGACTTCCACCCCCAGCTCAAGCAGCGTTTCGCCGGCTTGCGCACGGGCGCTGAATTCTTCTCGCTGCGTTACGTGCGCGAATCCGGCCAATACCTGTCGGTCCGCAAGAACGTCGCGGAACCCCCGAGCCTGCGTCTCGACGAAGGCGCCATGCTGACCGTGCGGGTCAACGGCGTCGAAGCCTATGCCGCCACCAACGATCTATCCCAGGCCGGGCTGCAAAGCGCCCTCGATCGCGCCGAAAACTACGCCCGCCTGATGGCCCCCCACGCCCTGCTCGACCTGCGCCAACAGGCCGTGTCCAGCGACCGCGCCGATTACCGCTCGCTGCAGCTCGACCTGCCCTTCCCGTCCCTGAGCGACTGCTACGCCCTGCTCGGCGCCGAATCCGCCGCCGTGCCCAAGGATGAGCGGCTGGTCAACTGGGAAGCCAGCCTCGGCCTGACCCAGGTCGAACAGATCTACCTCAACAACGTCGGCGCCGAACTGCGCCAGGCGCTGCGCTTCGTCTACCCGGGCCTGAGCGTCACCGCCTACGACGGCGCGGACAGCCAGACCCGCACCCTGGGTCGGGAAAACTTCGGCCAGCAAGGCGGCGCCGATGTCATCAGCCGTTCCGGGCTGATCGGCTCCGGCAGGCGGATCGCCGACCAGGCCCTGCAACTGCTGCTGGCGCCCAACACCCCGCAAGGCCCGCGCGACCTGCTGCTGACCCCGGACCAGATGATCCTGCAGATCCACGAATCCATCGGCCACCCGCTGGAGCTGGACCGCATCCTCGGCGATGAGCGCAATTACGCCGGCACCAGCTTCGTCAAGGCCAGCGATTTCGGCAGCCTGCAATATGGCTCGGCGCTGCTCAACGTGACCTTCGATCCGACCATCGCGCAACAGCTGGCCAGCTACGGCCATGACGACGACGGCACCCCGGCCCGCAAGGAATTTCTGATTCGCGAAGGCCGCCTGTTGCGCCCGCTGGGCGGCGCACTGTCGCAGTTCCGCTCCGGCCTCGACGGAGTCGCCAACAGCCGCGCCTGCAGCTGGAACCGTGCGCCCATCGACCGCATGGCCAACCTCAATATCGAACCGGGCGACCAGTCCTTCGCGCAACTGGTCGGCGGTATCGAGAACGGCATCCTGATGTCCACCAACCGTTCCTGGTCCATCGACGACGCCCGCAACAAATTCCAGTTCGGCTGCGAATGGGGTCAGTTGATCGAGAACGGCGAACTCAAGGGCGTGGTGAAAAACCCCAACTACCGGGCGATCTCCGCACAGTTCTGGCGCAAACTCAGCGCCGTCGGCAATGCCGAGACCTTCCAGGTGCTGGGCACGCCGAACTGCGGCAAGGGCGAGCCGAACCAGGTGATCCGGGTCGGGCATGCATCGCCCGCCTGTGTCTTCAGTAATGTCGATGTGTTTGGAGGAGATGCCTGATGAGTACCTCACTGAGTCAGGTCGAACACTTCCGCGCCCTGGTCGAGGGTTTGCAGGAACAACTGCACGCCACGGAACGCTTTACCCTGGGTTATGCCGCCGAAGCGTCGGACTTCATTCGCTTCAACCACGGCCGGGTGCGTCAAGCCGGGCAGGTGCAACAGGCCAGCTTGAGTTTCAAGCTGATCAACGACGGTCGCCACGCCGACTTGCAGATCACTCTCTCCGGCGAACCGGAGCCGGACCGTCAGCGCCTGGCGGACGGCCTGCAACAACTGCGCGAAATCCTCCCGCTGTTGCCGGCGGACCCGTACCTGTTGCTCAACCACAACGCCTGGCAAAGCCAGAACGTGCAGAGCCATGCCTTGCCGGAGACGGCCCGGGTACTGGAGGAAATCAGCCGCGCTTCGGTCGGCCTGGATATGGTCGGGTTTTATGCCGCCGGGCCCATCAGCCGCGGCTTTGCCAGTTCCGACGGGGCCTTCGGCTGGCACCAGGCCAACAGTTTCAACTTCGACTGGAGCCTGTTCCACGATAACGGCCAGGCGGTGAAGGCCAGCTACGCCGGGCATGACTGGGACAGCGACGGCTTTGCCCGGCGCTTCCAGCAGGCCCGGGAACAGCTCGAGTTTCTCGGGCGCCCATTGCGTACCCTGGCACCGGGCGAGTATCGCGCCTACCTGGCACCAGCGGCGCTTGAGGAAGTCATGGGCATGCTCTGTTGGGGCGGTTTCTCGGCCCAGGCTATCGGCAGCAAGCACAGCCCGCTGCAGAAGCTCTATGCCGGCGAGGCCAGCTTCAGCCCCAGGGTCTGGCTCGGTGAGCAGATCAGCGGCTCGCTGAGCCCGGCGTTTTCCAACGAGGGTTATCCACGCGCCGATGTGTCGCTGGTGGCGGCGGGCGCGGCTGATCAACAATTGATCAATTCCCGCAGTGCCGCCGAATACGGGCTGACCACCAACGGTGCCGGCGCCGGCGAGTACCCCGGGGCCTTGCAGATGCGCGCCGGGCAGCTGGCCCAGGCCGATATCCTCAAGCAACTGGGCACTGGCTTGTACATCAGTAACCTGTGGTACCTGAACTACTCGGACCAACCGGCGGCGCGGATGACCGGCATGACCCGCTTCGCCACCTTCTGGGTGGAAAACGGCGAGATCCAGGCGCCGGTCAGCACCATGCGCTTCGATGACAGTGTCTACAGCCTGTTGGGTAGCCAGTTGGAAGCCCTGACCGAGGAGCGCGAACTGCTGCTGTCAGCGAGCACCTACGACCAGCGGCAGACCGCCTCGAACCTGCTGCCGGGGGCGCTGATCAGCAAGCTGACCTTGACCTTGTAACACCACAAAACCCACTGGGAGCCGGTTTGCCGGTAATGGCGACCGATCAGGCGATGCAAGGCTCACTGACCTCATCGCCGGCAAGCCGGCCACAGGCTCTACAGCGGTCACAGCATCGCGCTGACCGAAATACCCGCACACCTATCCGTTCAGCCAGTTGCCCTCACGCCGTCCGGCGCGCTATACATCCCCTCTGCTTTCTTCACACTATCAAAACGCCACCTTCGTACAGCAATATCCAGAAAAACCAGGCTCTACCCGCGATTTTCTGACTCAACACCGCACCTCTTTCTCCCCCCGAAAGTGCTTTGCTGGAGCTTGATATGAATCATGGAAGCTTTGTCATCAACAACCTGTACCGGCATTTCAACATCCACGTCGAGCGCCTCGGCGACGACCCGCGGCGCAAGACGGTCCTGCTGGTCAATGGCGCCCTGGCCACCACCAGTTCCTTCACCCGCACCAGCAAGTGCCTGGCCGAACACTTCAACGTGGTGTTGTTCGACCTGCCCTTTGCCGGGCGCTCGCAACCCTACAATCCCGATCCGGGGTTGGTGACCAAGGACGACGAGGTGGAGATCCTCCTGGCCCTGGTGCGGCGCTTCGAGGTCAATCACCTGGTGTCAGCCTCCTGGGGTGGCATTTCCACCCTGCTGGCCCTGACCCGGCACCCGCCGACTATCGAAAGCTCGGTGGTGATGGCCCTGGCACCTGACCTGAACCCGCCGATGCTGGCGTACGTGCAACGGGTCCACGAATTGATCGCGGTGGACGATAAATCCGCCATCGGCCACCTGCTCAACGACACTGTCGGCCACTACCTGCCGACGCGCCTCAAGGCCACCAACCACCAGCACCTGTCATCGATGCCGAGCACCGAGTACCGCCAGGCGCGCTTCCATATCGACCAGGTGCTGCAACTGGGCGACGGCAACTACCTGCGGGGACTGTCGGCGATCCAGAGCCCGGTGCATTTCATCAACGGCGCCAAGGACATCTACACTCCGGCCGAAGGGGCACGGGTGTTTCAGGAATACATCCCCCGATGCAGTTTCTCCGTCGCCGAGGACACCGGCCATCTGCTCGACCTGGAATCTCGCCAGGCGGCCAACGCGGTGCATCAGGCATTGCTGGGGTTTCTGCTACCGACCAGCGCCGGATAGCCGCCAATAAGGCCCGGCACACTATCCGCATCGGGCGAGAACCTGTGGGAACGGAGCTTGCCCGCGAAGCTTTTGACGGCCTTGGGGGCCGCCTCGCAAATAAATCCGACTCCAACAGGACTTGTGTCCGACAACAGAAAGCAAGCGCGCCTACACCGTTCCTGACCGATCAGGCATACTGCAACTACGTAGCCAGCTAACAAATAGAGCCGCCCATGCCCGAACGCGCCCCTCTCGACGTAACAACCGCTCGCTGGCTACCATGGGTGGTGGCCATAGCCTTCTTCATGCAGTCCCTCGACGGGACCATCCTCAACACCGCACTGCCGGCCATGGCCCAGGACCTGGCGGAAAACCCCTTGCGCATGCAAGGCGTGGTGATCGCCTACATGCTCACCGTGGCCCTGCTGATCCCGGCCTCGGGCTGGATTTCCGACCGTTTCGGCACCAAGCGCATCTTCTTCGGCGCGATCCTGCTGTTCAGCATCGGCTCCCTGTTCTGTGCCCTGTCGAGCTCGCTGAACATGCTGGTCGGCGCACGTATCATCCAGGGCCTGGGCGGTTCGCTGATGCTGCCGGTCGGGCGGCTGGTGGTGCTGCGGGCCTACCCGCGCTCGGAGCTGGTGCGGATCATGGGTTTCATCACCATCCCCGGCCTGCTTGGCCCGTTGATCGGTCCGA
Organism: Pseudomonas sp. MWU13-2105; assembly: GCF_023242315.1. Taxonomy (GTDB): domain Bacteria; phylum Pseudomonadota; class Gammaproteobacteria; order Pseudomonadales; family Pseudomonadaceae; genus Aquipseudomonas. The sequence goes on along the minus strand of NZ_JALLIY010000002.1, from coordinate 278,097 downwards.
CCATGGGCGGCTGGATGGTGCAATACCTGACCTGGCACTGGATCTTCCTGATCAACCTGCCGGTGGGCCTGCTCGGCTGCTATGCGGTATGGAAGTTCATCCCGGACCTGCGCGGCAGCGAACGCACGCGCTTCGACGGCATCGGTTTCCTGCTGTTCGGCGCGGCGATGCTGCTGATCACCATCGCCATGGAGGGCCTCGGCGAACTGCAACTACCGCACCTGCGGGTCATGTTGCTGCTGTTCGCCGGCCTCGCCTGCCTGGCGGCGTACTGGTTGCGGGCCGGGCATATCGACAATCCGTTGTTCGCCCCGTCGCTGTTCAAGACCCGGACCTTTGCCGTGGGCATCCTCGGCAACCTGTTCGCCCGCCTCGGCAGCGGCGCCCTGCCGTTCCTGGTGCCCTTGCTGCTGCAAGTGGCCCTGGGTTACTCGCCGTCCCAGGCCGGGATGAGCATGTTGCCCCTGGCGGCGGCAGCGATGTTCGCCAAGTCGATTGCCCGGCCGCTGATCGAGCGCCTGGGTTATCGCATCGTGCTCACCGGCAATACCCTGGCGCTGGGCATCATGCTCGCGGTCCTGGGCCTGGTCACCGAGCACACGCCTTACCCCCTGTTGCTGGCCATGCTGGCGATTGCCGGGGCGATCAACTCACTGCAGTTCACCGCGATGAACACCGTGACCCTGATCGACCTCGACGACAAATCCGCCAGCAGCGGCAACAGCCTGCTGTCGGTGGTCGCGCAACTGTCCCTGAGCCTTGGCGTGGCCTGCGCCGGCGCCCTGCTCGGCGGTTTTACCGCCGCCGTCGGCAACGATGGCGTGGAGACGGTGCTCGGTGCCTTCCAACTGACCTTCCTCACCGTGGGCGTCATGGCGATGCTGGCGGCGGCGATTTTCCTGCAGCTTTCACCCCAGGACGGGCGGCGGGCCAGGGAGGTTCAGGAGCAACACATCGAGCACTGACATGGTGACGGAATACTCATTCCTGACTTTCGGCAGGGACCCAATGTGGCGAGGGGGCTTGCCACAAGCGTGGGTTCAAAGCCCAGCTTTCCTGAAATGGCTTAGCACGGGCACTATTTGGCTACTTTTCGTCCAGAATTTGCAGCGCCGCCAGTCGGGACTGATACACTGCGCGACATTTTGTTTTGCAGGCCCGTCCCGTGACCACCATCGCCACCGCGTTTAACTCTTTGCCACTGTCCGCCGCCATGCTGGCTAACCTCGACTCCCTCGGTTATGCCCAGATGACGCCGATCCAGGCGCAAAGCTTGCCGGTGATCCTCAAGGGCATGGACCTGATCGCCCAGGCCAAGACCGGCAGCGGCAAGACCGCCGCCTTCGGCATCGGCCTGCTGAACCCGATCAACCCGCGCTTCTTCGGCTGCCAGGCGCTGGTGATCTGCCCCACGCGCGAACTGGCCGACCAGGTCGCCAAGGAAATCCGCCGCCTGGCCCGCGCCGAGGACAACATCAAGGTGCTGACCCTCTGCGGCGGCGTGGCCCTGGGCCCGCAAATCGCCTCCCTGGAACACGGCACGCATATCATCGTCGGCACTCCGGGGCGCATCCAGCAGCACCTGCGCAAGGGTTCGCTGGTCCTGCACGGCCTCAACACCCTGGTCCTCGACGAAGCCGACCGCATGCTCGACATGGGCTTCTACGACGCCATCGAGGAAATCATCGCCCAGCTTCCGGAGCGGCGGCAGACCCTGCTGTTCTCCGCCACCTACCCGGTGAGCATCAAGCAACTGGCCGCCAAGTTCATGCGCAATCCACAGCAGGTCAAGGCCGAGGCAATGCATGCCGACAGCCAGATCGAGCAGCGCTTCTACGAGATTTCCCCGGAAGAGCGCATGGAAGCCGTGGTCAAGGTGCTCGACCATTTCCGCCCACAATCCTGCGTGGCGTTCTGCTTCACCAAGCAGCAGGTCCAGGAAACCGTCGACACCCTGACCGCCAAGGGCGTGTCCGCCGTCGCGCTGCATGGTGACCTGGAACAACGCGACCGCGACCAGGTCCTGGCAATGTTCGCCAACCGCAGTATCTCCGTGCTGGTGGCCACCGACGTGGCCGCGCGCGGCCTGGATATCGATGCGTTGGACATGGTGATCAACGTTGAACTGGCGCGCGATTCGGAGATGCATATCCACCGCGTCGGCCGTACCGGACGGGCCGGCGAGACCGGCCTGGCGATCAGCCTGGTAGCACCGTCCGAAAGCCTGCGCGCGCGGGCCATCGAGGAAGTGCAGAAATCGCCGTTGAACTGGGACCAGCTCGACAACCTCAAGTCCCAGGGTGGCAGCCCGCTGCTGCCGGTCATGAGCACCCTGTGCATCAGTGGCGGGCGCAAGGACAAGGTCCGCCCGGGCGACATCCTCGGCGCCCTGACCGGCGATGCCGGGATTCCCGGTACCCAGGTCGGCAAGATCGCGATTTTCGACTTCCAGGCCTATGTGGCAGTGGAGCGCGGCGTCGCCAAGCAAGCCTTGCAGCGCCTGAACGACGGCAAGATCAAGGGCCGCTCGCTGCGCGTGCGGATTCTCTGAAACGGATCTGCATCCTGGGATCACTGTAGGAATGGTGCTGGTGTAGCTGATGGTGCTTTTTGTGGGAGCGGAGCTTGCCCGCGAAGCTTTTGGCGGCCTCAAGGGCCTCTTCGCGGGCAAGCTCCGCTCCCACAGGTTTAGTACTGTTCTGAAGATCTCTGTTGTGCTTGCAAGACCGCGTTCCCCCTACCTGAACTCCCGAGGACATCGTTGTGCCCGTTACTGAAGTTGTGATCATCGGCGCCGGTGCCGCCGGCTTGATGTGCGCCTTTACCGCCGCCGCCCGCGGGCGCCAGGTGATGCTGATCGACCACGCCAACAAGGCCGGCAAGAAAATCCTGATGTCCGGCGGTGGTCGCTGCAATTTCACCAACATGTACAGCGAGCCCGGCAACTTCCTCTCGCAGAACCCGCATTTCTGCAAGTCGGCCCTGGCACGCTATAGCCAATGGGATTTCATCGCGATGGTGGCCAAGCACGGCGTGCCCTATCACGAGAAAAAACTCGGCCAGCTGTTCTGCGACAACAAGTCCAGCGACATCCTCGGCATGCTCCTCGACGAGTGCGACCAGGCCGGCGTCAGCCTGCACCTGGACACTGCCATCCAGCACATCGAAAAGCTGGAAAGCGGCTACCTGCTGCAAGCCACCCTCGGCCAGATCACCTGCCAGTCACTGGTGATCGCCACCGGCGGCCTGTCGATCCCGACCCTGGGCGCGACCGGCTTCGGCTATCAGGTGGCCAGGCAGTTCGGCCACCAGGTGTTACCGACCCGTGCGGGCCTGGTGCCGTTCACCATTACCGATCAACTCAAGGAACTCTGCACCGAACTGTCGGGGACCTCGGTGGATTGCCTGGTGAGCTGCAACGAGCAGAGCTTCCGGGAAAATATCCTGTTCACCCACCGTGGCCTCAGCGGCCCGGCGATCCTGCAGATTTCCTCGTTCTGGAATCCCGGCGATACGTTGCATATCAACCTGCTGCCGGACCATGACGCGCTGGACTGGCTGCAACAGCAACAGGCCGAACGGCCCAACAGCGAACTGAAAACCCTGCTCGGCGAGCTGTTCACCAAGAAGATGGCCAACCTGCTGGCCGAGCACTGGTTCGTCTCCAAGCCGATGAAGCAGTACACCCCGGCGGAGCTGGCCGAGGTCGCGCAGAAGCTCGGCGACTGGCGCCTGGTGCCGGCCGGCACCGAAGGTTATCGCACCGCCGAAGTGACCTTGGGTGGCGTCGATACCCGGGAAGTGTCGTCGAAGACCATGGAATCGCTGAAAAGCCCGGGGCTGTATTTCATCGGCGAAGTGCTGGATGTCAGCGGCCACCTGGGCGGCTTCAATTTCCAGTGGGCCTGGGCCTCGGGGTACGCGGCGGCGCAATTCGCCTGACCTTTGCCGGCGATGGCGTTCGAACAGGCGATGCAAGGCGCAATGGCCCACCTCCAGACTGATAACAGGCCACATCCAGGGACAATCGTTGATCACGGAACAAATATTGCTGTAGACCTATGTGGCGTCATTGCAATGCCGCCCGTCTACCCATCATTCTGATCAACCGCTCGGCAGGCTCTCTCACCTTCATGGCATCGACCTCGTTCAACCAGTCCCTGCGCCGTCTTTGGGCGCTGGACAAATTCAGCTATAGCGTTCGGGTGTTTATCGCCCTGACCGGCATCATGACCCTGTGCTGGTTGCAGAACGAGATGAAGCTCTTGATCCCGCTGTTCCTCGGGGTCATCGCCAGCGCCCTGGCCGAGACCGACGACAGTTGGCAGGGCCGCCTCAATGCCCTGGCGGTGACGCTGGTGTGCTTCAGTGTCGCGGCGTTCTCGGTCGAGCTGCTGTTCCCCTACCCACTGCTCTTCGTCTGTGCCATGGCCCTGGCGGCCTTTGCCCTGACCATGCTCGGCGCCTTGGGCGAACGCTATGGCGCCATAGCCTCGGCGACCCTGATCCTTTCGGTCTACACCATGATCGGCGTCGACCAGCGCGGCGGCGAAGTCGCCAACCTCTGGCACGAGCCGCTGCTGCTGGTGACCGGCGCGGCCTGGTACGGCGTGCTCTCGGTGCTCTGGCAGGCGCTGTTCTCCAACCAACCGGTGCAACAGAGCCTGGCCCGGCTGTTCCGCGAGCTGGGCTACTACCTCAAGCTCAAGTCCTCGCTGTTCGAACCGATCCGCCAACTGGACGTCGAAGCCCGGCGCCTGGAACTGGCGCAGCAGAACGGCAAGGTGGTGGCGGCGCTGAACAGCGCCAAGGAAATCATCCTGCACCGGGTCGGCAACGGCCGGCCGGGGTCGAAGGTCAGCCGCTACCTGAAGCTGTATTTCCTCGCCCAGGACATCCACGAGCGCGCCAGTTCCTCGCACTACCCCTACAACGCCCTGGCCGAAGCGTTCTTTCACAGCGACGTGCTGTTCCGCTGCCAACGCCTGCTGCGCGAGCAAGGCAAGGCCTGCCAGGCCCTGGCGGTGTCGATCCAGTTGCGCCAGCCGTTCGTCTACAACGCCAGCTTCGCCGAAGCCCTGGGCGACCTGCATGCCTCCCTGGAGCACCTGCGTATCCAGAGCAACCCGGCCTGGCGCGGCCTGCTGCGTTCGCTGCGAGCCCTGGCAGCCAACCTCGGCACCCTCGACCGCCTGCTGAGCGACGCGAGCAACCCCGACAGCCTCGCCGACGCCACCGACAGCAGCCTGCTGGACCGTTCGCCGCGCAACCTCAAGGATGTCTGGACGCGCCTGCGCACCCAACTGACCCCGACCTCGCTGCTGTTCCGCCACGCGCTGCGCCTGCCGCTGGCACTGAGCATCGGCTATGGCATGGTGCATCTGGTGCATCCGTCCCAGGGCTACTGGATCATCCTCACCACCCTGTTCGTCTGCCAGCCGAGCTACGGCGCCACCCGGCGCAAACTGGGCCAGCGGATCATCGGCACGGCCATCGGCCTGACCGCCGCCTGGGCCTTGTTCGACCTGTTCCCGAGCCCCTTGATCCAGGCCTTGTTCACCATCGCCGCCGGGGTGGTGTTCTTTATCAACCGCACCACCCGCTACACCCTGGCGACCGCCGCCATGACCCTGACAGTGCTGTTCTGCTTCAATCAGGTGGGTGACGGCTACGGCCTGTTCCTGCCGCGCCTGCTCGACACCCTGCTGGGGGCGCTGATCGCCGGCCTCGCGGTGTTCCTGTTCCTGCCGGACTGGCAGGGTCGGCGCCTGAACAAGGTGCTGGCCAATACCCTGAGCTGCAACAGCCTGTACCTGCGCCAGATCATGCGCCAGTACGCCCAGGGCAAGAGCGACGACCTCGCCTACCGCCTGGCCCGGCGCAATGCCCACAACGCCGACGCGGCACTGTCCACCACCCTGGCGAACATGCTGATGGAGCCCGGACACTTCCGTAAGGAAGCCGACGTCGGTTTCCGCTTCCTGGTGCTCTCGCACACCTTGCTCAGCTACCTCTCGGGGCTCGGCGCGCACCGTGACAACCAACTGCCGGAAGCCGTGCGCGATCATCTGCTCGAGGGTGCTGGCAGCACCTTGGCGGCGAGTATCGAAGAGATTGCCCTCGGACTGGCGAACAAGACCCCCATCGCCATTCAAAGCGATGCCGAGGAAGCCCTGGCCAGTGAGTTGGAACAGATGCCGGACGAGATCGACGAGATCCAGCGGCTGGTGCAGACCCAACTGGCGCTGATCTGCCGCCAGCTGGGGCCGCTGCGCACCCTGGCGGCGCACCTGATCAAGGGCCCGGAAGAAAACGCAGAATCCTGAAAACGCCACGCTCCCCCGTAGGAGCAGGGCTTGCCCGCGAATGGGCCCTTGAGTCTGGCATTGCCCCTGCGGCGGTCATCGCCAGCAAGCCAGCTCCTACAAGGTTTCGCGGAGCTGGTTACATCCCGTGCGACTTGAGCAGGCGCTCATAGCTGCCGTCGGCCTTCATCGCCGCGATCTCGCGATCGAAGCCGGCGACAATCTGTTCATGCTGCGGATTCTTCAGGCTGACCAGGATATGCAGGCTGTTCTCGCTCAGCGGCTTGGGCAGGAACTCCACGGCGTTGCGTACCCGCGGCGCCTCGCTCTTGAGGTAGTAGCGCGCCACATACTCGTCTTCCAGCGTCAACTTCACGCGGTCCGCCGCGAGCATGCGCACGGCCATGGCGAAGTTGTGCACCGGGATCTTCTGCAACTGCGTGTCGCCATCGAACTCGGCGCTATAGGCATAGTCACGCACCACCGCAATCGGCAGGTCGTGCAACTGGCTCAAGTGATCGAACTCGATGGCCGATTCCTTGCGCTTGAGAAACAGCACGCGATTGACCAGGTACGGTGCCGAGAACTGCCCCAGCAGGGTGCGTTCGTCGCTGTACCAGGCATTGACCAGCACGTCATAGCGCCCTTCGCCCACGCCTTTGAGCGCCCGCGCCCAGGGTACCTGCTCGAAGTCGCTGGCATAGCCGGCCCGCGCCAGCGCCGTGCTGACGATATCGGTGGCCAGACCGCCGTTGACCAATGTCGCATCGGTAAACGGCGGCCAGCCATCTGCCACCAAACGCAATTTATCCGCGGTGGCTCCCTGTGAAAGCAGCAGCAATCCAAGCAAAACAAAAGCTCGATGCAATCGCGGCATGCTAAAGATCCTTAGCGAGCACATAGCCCAGCAGAGTTAGCCGAAGCCCGAGGAGGCCGTCTCGAAACAACCGGCCACATCCCTGGTCCTAACATTAGCTCATTCGAGCCATAGCAAAAGCATGGCCCAGCAGATTACACAAAGATGACGATGCCGGGCAAAGTGAATGATAGCAAGTAGCCGCTATCTAACCGAAACGCGCGCGCACAACCCCCGCAAGGAGCCTTCCAGCTCCACTCCTGGCGGGCAAAAAAAATCTTGGTTGGCGACCTCGGGCAAGCCGCCTAGTATCGATATCAACTGATTGAATCCCGAGGCGAGAATGACCATCGATTGGCTCTGCAAACATCATGGCGATCTGAGCAAGGAACAGTTGTACGGCATCCTGAAACTACGGACCGAAGTCTTCGTGGTCGAACAGAAATGTCCCTATCAGGAAGTCGACGGCCGCGATCTGGAGGGCGATACCTGCCATCTGATGGGCTGGTGCGATGATCGGCTGGTGGCTTACCTGCGCCTGCTCGACCCGATGTCCCAAGGCGGCGACGTGGTGATCGGGCGGGTGGTGATCGCCCCCGAGGCCCGCGGCCAGGGGCTGGGGCACGAGTTGATGGCCCAGGCCTTGAAACACGCCGAGAAGCTCTGGCCAGGGGTGCCGATTTATCTGTCGGCCCAGGCCCACTTGCAGGTTTATTACGGGCGTTATGGGTTCGCGGTGGTGGGCGAGGTGTATCTGGAAGACGATATCCCGCATATCGGGATGCGCAAAAGCTGAGGTTTGTGCTGCTCTCCAGGGCCTCTTCGCGGGCAAGCACAGACAGCGCAAAAACTCAGGGATAGCCCAGCACCTGCTTGATCGAAGCCAGGTTACGACCGATCCAGCCTTTGTCGATGGCGCCCCAACTACGAATCCGGTACCGCCCGGCATGATTGCGCGCGCCGTCCTCCTGCTCGAACTCGCAGATGATGTCCAGGTCCGCCAGGGCCAGGATCGTATCCTGCGCCGTGCGCCGGGGCATGCCGGTGGCTTCGGTCAGGGCCGGAACGCTGCTGGCAACCTCGCTGTCGATCAGCCAGGCCACGTACAGGCGGCGGTAGAAACTGCTCTTGGTCTTGCTGACGTCCATCCGGTAGTCCTTGGGGTTGACCTTCCAATGCTTCGACTCAAGCGTGCGCCCGGCGCCTACGGGTTGGCGGACTTGCCCTGCAGGTCACGCCAGGTCAGGTACACCCGCAGGTCGAACTCCAACTGGTGATAACCGGGCTGCATGTATTCACACAGCTGGTAGAACGCCTTGTTGTGATCGGATTCCTTGAGGTGCGCCAGTTCGTGCACCACGATCATCTTCAGAAACTGCGGCGCCGCCTCCTTGAACAGCGAGGCGATGCGGATTTCCTTCTTGGCCTTGAGCTTGCCACCCTGGACCCGCGAGATCGCGGTGTGCAGGCCGAGAGCACGATGGGTCAGGTCCAGGCGGTTATCGAAAAGCACCTTGTCGATGGCCGGCGCATTGCGCAAATGTTCCTGCTTCAACGCCAGGGCATAGCTGTACAGCGCCTTGTCGCTCTGCACCGCATGCCGTTCCGGATAACGCTGGCTCAGGTAGTCGCCCAGGGCGTCCCGGGCAATCATCTGGCGAACCTGTTCCTGCAAGGACGTGGGATAAGCCTGAAGGTATTTCAGCACAGTCATGACAGGCCTTACGTACACCTAAAAGAAGCCAGTGTAGCGAATTCAGGCGGACAACGCGCTCCAGTCAAACGCCGAGCCGAAGCCGGTAGCGTCCTTGGCCGTCAGCGGTCGGGCCACCAGGAAGCCCTGGACCATCGGGCAGCCATTGGCCTTGAGCCACTGCCACTGCTCCACGGTTTCCACCCCTTCGGCGATCACCAGCAAGCCGAATTGCTCGCACAGGTCGATCACCGTGCGGGCCAGGGCCGCATCCCGCGGCGAATCGAGGATCTTGGCGATCAACTGGCGATCGAGCTTGAGTGTGTCCAACTCGAGGTCGCGCAGGTGGTTCAGCGAACAGTGCCCGGAACCGAAGTCGTCCAGGGCCACGCGCACACCCTGGGCGCGGATCCGCCGCAGTTGCTTGCGCGAAGACTCGAAGTCCTGCATCAAGGCCGCCTCGGTCACCTCCACTTCCAGTTGGTGCGCCCGCAGGTCATGGCGCTCCAGCACTTCCTGCAGCTCGTCCGCCAGGTTCGGCATGCTGAATTGCGTGGCGCTCAGGCTGACGCTCAGCACCAGGTCATCGGCGAACACGCCGCTCCAGGCGTGCCGCTGGGTCGCCGCCTGGCGATAGATCCAGCTGCCCAGCCGGCTGATCAGGCGCACTTCTTCCAGCAATGGCAGGAACAACCCCGGCGGCACATCGCCGACACTGGGATGGTGCCAGCGCAGCAAAGCCTCGAACCCACGCAGGCGGCCGTCGACGAGGGACACCTGGGGCTGGTAGACCATCTTGAATTCCTTGCTCTCGATGGCCGTGCGGACGCTTTCCTCCAGCATCAAGCGCGAGCGCGCGCGACCGTTCATCTCGTGATCGTAGTAGCGATACTGCTGGCGGCCGGCACGCTTGGCTTCGTACATGGCAATGTCCGCCGCCCGCAACAGGCCATCGAGGTTGGCCCCGCAATCCGGGTAGGTGGCAATGCCGATGCTGACCCCGAGCGTCATTTCCATGCCGTCGATCTGTTGCCGAATCGATACCCGCTCGATCAATCGCTCGGCGATTCTCGCCGCCTGCTCGGGGTGCTCCAGGTTGAGCAAGGTGGTGAACTCGTCACCGCCCATGCGCGCCAGGATATCGAAGGGATTGAGGCAGGACTTCAACTGCTCGGACACCCAGCGCAGCACCCGGTCGCCGGCTTCATGGCCAAGGGAATCGTTGACCCGCTTGAAGCCGTCGAGATCCAGGTACATCAGCACCAGCGACTTGTCCGCGCCGTCGCTGCGGCGCAAGGTATTTTCCGCGGTCTGGTAGAAGCCGCGACGATTGAGCAGGCCGGTCAGCGGATCGGTCACCGCCTGGAACTCCAGTTGCTGGTGCAGATGACGCACCACCGACATGTCCAGCACCGTCACCACCATGGCCTTCTGGTCGGCGGGCAGCGGCGCGCAGGACAAGGCCACCGGCAGCATCTGGTCCTGGCTGGTGCGCAGGTACGCATCATGGACCCGATAGGTTTCGCCCTTGCAGTACTCTTCGTACAGCGGTGAGGTCTGCCAGTCGCTAAAGTGCGGGTTCTGCAGGAAATCCAGGAACGGCTGGCCGACCAGGGTTTGCAGCGACAGGTTGAGCAAACGCGAAATCGCCGGGTTGGCGAACCGGATCGTGCCGTCGTCGTTGACCACCAGAATACCTTCGGCGGCATTCTCCAGCACCGAGGCATTGAATGCCCGGGCCGCCTCCAGGTCGCGGCTCAGGCATTGCAAGGCACGGCGATTGTGTTGTTGCTCCAGCAACGCCTGGACCTTGGGCCTGAGAATATCGGGATTGAAGGGTTTGAACAGGTAATCCACCGCGCCGCTGGCATAACCCTTGATCACGGCGTCCTGGGACTGCTCGTTGGCGGTGAGGAAAATAATCGGGGTCAGACGCGTACGCTGGCTGCCGCGCATCAGGCGGGCCACTTCAAAACCGTCCATCCCGGGCATCTGTACATCCAGCAGCACCAGGTCAATCTCATGCTCAAGCAGTAACGTCAGTGCCTCAATGCCTGAGGCGGCGGTGACCACCTGCCAATCCTGACGTTCCAGCAAGGCACGCATGCTGATCAGATTTTCAGGGTAATCATCGACGACCAGAAGGACGGAACTACCATCACCGGGTATCTGTTGCACGCAATCCATGCTGCTTCTCTTGTTCGAGGAACTCCGCCGGAAATCATCAAAGAAACCGGGCTAAACCTAAGGACTACTCTAGACCGGGATTGTGCAAAGCGTAGTGAGCAATAGGCCATCATCCAGGCATCACCACAATCTCCCGACTAACGGTCGCTGAACGCCCCCAGGACGCGGCTCGGAAAACGCCTCAGGCCTGCAAGGCCGCGTCGTACCACGGTGACGACCGTCAGTACGGCCGGTCAAGGTTATGAGGTTCTATATTGCGCGATAGGTTCAATTTCGTAGATCTCGTCGAAACGCACCGTATTGTACAAGCCGAATTCGCCATGATAGGTCAGCGTTCGGTGGGTCCAGTCGATGCCACACAGCTCGCCGCGCTCGGACTCCACCGGCCCGCCGTGCAGCCTGCCGCGCAGGGTGATCTTTTGTTTGCGCTTGAAGTACTTCAGATATTCAGGCTCGTTCTGTGCTTCCTCTTTGTCCATAGTGAAACCCTTTTCTTGTTAGCTACCGGACCTTTATCCTGTGAATTCACCTGTTGAAAAACAACTGTCATAAATAACAGGTGTCTATATCGCTTTTTAATAAAAGCTCAACACGATCATTCTATGCATGGCCATAAGCCTCCTGTTCGGCGGCGGATTGACGTCAACCGTTCGCCGGATCGGCGTTAACAAACTATTCTTCAACCGTTATAAAGGACGCCGAAAGCGCGAGCCAAAGCGGTTTGTCTGAATTTTCCCAGACTGAATCGCTGCCCGCGCGCAAGCGGTTTATACGGAAGGAACGGACATGATCGACCTGACAACCTGGAACCTCAGCGTTCCCGTCGGCACTCCGCCAGCGACGATCGATACGCCCAAGCTGGTACAGGGCTTCAAGGATCAATACTTTCACTCCGACAGCGGCACCTTGTTCTTCTGGTCGCCGGTCACCGGTTCCAAGACCGAAAACGCCATCTACCCGCGCAGCGAATTGCGCGAGACCTGGCCCGATGGCCGGCTGCGCAACTGGTTGTACAGCGAGTCCAACAACTACCTGCGCGCCACCCTGGCGGTGAATCAGGTGCCCTCCTCGGGCAAGATCGTCGTCGGCCAGATCCATGCGTACAACAGCACCCAGCCGATGCTCAAGGTCGAGTACCAGTACAAGGACAGCCGCAAGACCGGGATCATCGTGGTGAAGATCCGCAACCACCCCGACGACAAGGAAAGCCGGGTGATCGAGATCGCCGATAACGTCCCCTTGGATAAATCCTTCACTTATGTGATTCACCTGAGTCGCGGCGGCTACCTGAGCGTGCACGCCGCCGATGCGTCCTGGTACACCCAGATCAGCAGCACTTGGCGGGAAAAACCGCTGTATTTCAAGGCCGGGGTCTATGTACAGGACAATACCGGCTATACCAGCGAGGGCGGGAAGGTGACCTTCTACAAGCTCGATATCGATCATGTGAAGAGCTGAGGCCGGCCAATCATACGGCTCACCTGAGTCCGAACACTTACCCTGTGGGAGCGGAGCTTGCCCGCGAAGGGGTCCCTGAGACCGCTAAAATCTTCGCGGACAATCGAACGTCGACCGGCCGCGCCTACCGATCATGTGGCGTTTTCAATAATTCTATTTCCTTAATTGAGCGGCATTGGGGCTTGCCCGCTCGCGCCCCCTAAACTTCACCGACTATTTAAAACACAGCTTTATATTTTAAGGCACTACTCACTATTCGGAAATTGTCTATACACCTGTCACTTCTGACAGTAGACCAGTTTGCAACGCCCGATCAACATGTTCAGCAACGAGCCATCAGAAGTGTATTTTCCCTGAGGCGTTGGTCTACGTGGTGTCACTCCGAAAACAATGTCTATCCAGTAAACATCACGCCTGTACTACACGATGAATAAGGAAACCCATCATGAAAAAAGAAAGCACATCTCCTGAGCAGACGCCCAAGGGCGCCCCTGAGACGCTTTTTCAAGTTACAGCCGGCGTCTATAAGATTCGCACAGCTTTAAACAACTCCAGCCTTGTGGACATGGCACTCACTGAAAATAGCGACCGCACCCATAATGTTAAGCTGTATCACGCCAATGATGAACCCGAGTCCACGTGGCAAATCCATCAAGCACCCAACGGCAAATACCGGATTAAGAATGGAAAACACGCTCATTTATCACTCACAACTAGCGACGACTGGGTAATTGCCAAATCTGACAACACTACATATCCAAATATGTGGACCTTTAAGAAAGCAGACGATGAATTTGTTTTTATCGAAGCTGACAGCAAAGTTATGGACGTGAGAGGTTCCAGCACGAAAGATAACACCCCTATTATCGTTTGGCCCAATCAAGAGTCGAGAAACCAGAAATTCAAACTGATAAAAATAAGGGACCTTTAAAGTCATAGTAAAGCTGTATTGATAGCGCAAGGGTGCCAGTCACCGCATTGGGAAAGATGCGCCGATTGCGGGTCTATTGGCGCATCGCCCTGCTCAACGATTCGATTGCATTGGCTCTTGATACCGCTAAAAGCTTCGTCGGGACGTCGCCCGGATCAAGCCCCGTTTCCACACCGTATCATTTCAGATCCAATGCCCTTAAGTGACCAACAGGGACGACCTGTCAGAATTTTACACTGTCATTTGCAGGGCATTTCCTAGAAAATTGTAATCGCCCCCGAGCGGCTTGCGCCCTTGAATTCTTCGCGTCTAGTCTTCGTTCACCACTGCCTATCAGTGGTCGGATGTGGAAGTCCGAAGCACAGAAAAGTGCACAGAAGCTCAAATACGAATACGACTGTTCGTTCGTGTCATGGCGGCTGTGCGCGGGGTACCTTCGGGTGCGCCGGGGTTTTCTGTGGCCCGGTCTTCCACACCTGCGTACAGCTGCCACCTTCTTGCGTGGAAGTGAGAGCCGGCAGCTTCTTGTCATCCACAGGAAGTCACGAATCATGAAAAAGCTCGTCCCCGATCCACCCATCAACTACCCCATCAGCGCATCACCGCGATCCTCAAGGAAACCAACGAGGCCTTGCTGCAAGTGATGCGCGACAGCAAACGTCCCCTCCTGGACACCCTGCCCTCCACCGGCCTGAGCACCTTTGGCTGCCTCGACGGAGAACATCAACCGTTGTTTGCCGTGCGCCCAGGAATCAGTGCCGAAGAAGCGTTGCGGCATGTTTCTCTGCTGCTGATTGGCGCGGAAGAAATCTCCGATGAAATCACCGAGGCCAGCGGCGTCGAGCGCGGCCTGATCGGCTCCATGGTCCGCTCCGTGGAAATGGCCCGGGCGGTGGTGGATGCATTGCTGGAAGGCGAGGTCATACAGTCGACGTAAAGCTTCAAAACAGAACCAGAAGGGCTAATGTCCGTCAGCAAATAAAATGTGAGGCCGAGCCGGACCTTGTGGCGAGCGGGCTTGCCCGCGCTGGGGTGCGAAGCGCCCCCAAAACCTGCAATCACGGTGTATCAGACGTACCCGGGACCATGGTTTTACGACTGCTGCGCAGCCGAACGCGGGCAAGCCCGCTCGCCACAATTCTGCACCTCCGCACCTCCGCACAAAGAATGGGATCTGTAATACACGGTAAACCTTCCACTCCTTCCATCGTCGTGCGCGCTGCTAGCGTTAGTAACATCTCCTCCAGCAAAGAGAGTGCAACGGATTGCCTCGACATCCCGACTCACATCGCCTGCGTATCGGTCGATACTCCGAACCTGGCCGCGCCTACCTGGTCACGGCAGTGGTGCATAAACGATCACCGCTATTTGCCAACTGGCAGTTGGCACGCTTGCTCGTCGCCGAAATGAGGCGAGCCCATGAGCAAGGCCGGGTGGAATCCATGGCCTGGGTGATCATGCCGGATCACTTCCATTGGCTGTTTCAACTACACCATAGTCATCTCTCACAGGTTATTGGCAGCATCAAATCCCGCAGTACGCTGACCATCAATCGAGCCACTCATGGTTGCGGCCGTTTCTGGCAAAGCGGTTATCACGACCGAGCCATTCGTGATGGCGAAGACTTACGCAACACCGCTCGATACATCGTCGCCAACCCTCTGCGCGCGGGCTTGGTCGAACAGATTGGGGACTACCCGCTGTGGGATGCCATTTGGCTTTGAAGCAAGCAGCCGAAACGATGGCAGGCGATGCTCTCACACCGCCGTTATCCCCTATGTGGCGAGCGGGCTTGCCCGCGCTGGGGTGCGCAGCGCCCCCAAAACCTCTAGGCACGGAGTATCAGATATAGCGCAAACTATGATTTTACGACTGCTACGCAGTCGAACGCGGGCAAGCCCGCTCGCCACAAATACCCGCAAGACTTGAGATCATAATCCTTCGAACAGCACAAAAGACGCCCCCCCGAGTAAATGGATTAAAGATCAGCATTTTTTAACCTATAGCGGACATTTTTCACTGTGCGAACAGTTAGTCCGTCTTGGCGGACATTTCCAAGCATCTGGCGTACGGCGGCTGAATCAAAGCGCTCAAAAAACGAACAATAAAAAACCGTCTTACGACGGTTTTTTATAACCCCAAGTGGTCTTAGTTGACCTTGGCGTTCAACTCACCCTTCAAGTAACGCTGGAACATCGCTTCCAGCGAGACCGGTTTGATCTTCGAAGCGTTGCCGGCAGTACCGAAAGCTTCGTAACGAGCGATACACACGTCACACATGGCCGTCACGGTGGCGCCGAAGAACTTGCGCGGGTCGAACTCGCTCGGGTTGGTGGCCATCAGGCGACGCATGGCACCGGTGGAAGCCAGGCGCAGGTCGGTGTCGATGTTGACCTTGCGCACGCCGTGCTTGATGCCTTCGACGATTTCCTCAACCGGCACGCCGTAGGTTTCCTTGATGTCGCCACCGTACTGGTTGATGATCGCCAGCCACTCTTGCGGCACCGACGACGAACCGTGCATGACCAGGTGGGTGTTGGGGATGCGCTTGTGGATTTCCTTGATGCGGTCGATCGCCAGCACGTCGCCGGTAGGCGGCTTGGTGAACTTGTAGGCGCCGTGGCTGGTGCCGATGGCGATAGCCAGGGCGTCGACCTGGGTCTTCTTGACGAAGTCCGCGGCTTCTTCGGGGTCGGTCAGCATCTGGCTGTGATCGAGCACGCCTTCGGCGCCGATACCATCTTCTTCACCGGCCATGCCGGTTTCCAGCGAACCCAGGCAACCCAGCTCGCCTTCAACTGAAACGCCACAGGCGTGGGCCATGGCCACGGTCTGTTGGGTCACGCGGACGTTGTATTCGTAGTCGGTCGGGGTCTTGCCGTCTTCGCCAAGGGAACCGTCCATCATCACCGAGCTGAAGCCCAACTGGATGGAGCGCTGGCAGACGTCCGGGCTGGTGCCGTGGTCCTGGTGCATGCACACCGGGATATGCGGGAACTCTTCGATGGCGGCCAGGATCAGGTGCCGCAGGAACGGCGCGCCAGCGTATTTGCGGGCACCGGCCGAAGCCTGGACGATCACCGGGGAGTCAGTCTTGTCAGCGGCTTCCATGATGGCGCGCATCTGCTCAAGGTTGTTGACGTTGAAGGCTGGAACGCCGTAGCCGAATTCGGCTGCGTGGTCCAACATCTGGCGCATGCTGATAAGTGCCATTGTGCGTGTCTCTCCCGGTCGAGGGTCGTTAATCGTGCAAGCCTGCCGGAGCGGCGGCTGCTATTCAAGTCATTGCAGATCAGGGGTTACCCCGGATCGCTGGTTCAGTCGTACAAAAATCCTCTGGGTCGACACGTCCTTTGTAGGAGCTGGCTTGCCGGCGATGAGGCCAGTCAGCCTTGCATCGCCTGATCGGCCGTCATAGCCGGCAAGCCAGGCTCCTGCAAGGGTTGTATCTCCCCGGCCTAGGGCGCCTTGCAGGCCCGGCCGATCAAATCGTTGGTGGCAACCCAGTAAACCAGGCCTTCCTCACCTTTTTTGTGAAACGCCAAGACGTTGTCGCTGTACAGCACACCACTGTCGACCGCACCGGCCTCGGGCTTGAGGCGATAGACTTGGTCCCCGCTGGCCAAACGCACGTCAACCGCCCGCTGCGCACTGTCGGTATAACGCCAGAACACTTCGGCCTGGCTGTCACAGGTCCAGCGTGTCCAGTTGTCCGCCGGAGCCGACGACTGGTTGAAAGTGGCATTGAAGGCGGCGCAGCCACCCAGTGCTACCAGTGAAACAAGGGCGATTAAGCCTTTCATGCCGGTTCCTCGACTGGCGACCCCTGGCCGCCAGCACTGCATGTAGTGAATCTGACCCGTCAAGGACAACCCTGTTCCCGGGTCCCGGACGCTGTGTCGTATTTTTCCAACCCGTCCGGGCCCAGGCGCTTGTTGATCACCGGGGCGGTTTCCGCCTGCCAGTCGGCCTGGTAGCAACCTTTATCGGCCGCCGGAGCGGCCTCCGCCGCAGGTACGGCCTTGGGCTTGCCGGCACAACCGACCAGCAAACCGGCCAGGACCAGCAACGTCAACGGCTTGACCATATGAAGACTCCCTGTCGAAGGCCAGTACCGGCTCAACCCTTGGCGCGGCTTTCCAGCACTTCCACGGCCGGCAGTACCTTGCCCTCGACGAATTCGAGGAAGGCGCCACCACCGGTGGAAATGTAGGAGATATCCTTGGCAACGCCATACTTGTCGATGGCCGCCAGGGTGTCGCCACCGCCGGCAATGGAAAACGCCGAGCTATCGGCGATGGCCTGGGCCAGGACCTTGGTGCCGTTGCCGAACTGGTCGAATTCGAACACCCCGACCGGACCGTTCCACAGGATGGTCTTCGACGACTTCAGCAGTTCGGCAAAGTGCGCGGCGGTCTGCGGGCCGATGTCGAGGATCATGTCGTCAGCGGCGACGTCGGCGATCAGTTTCACCGTAGCCACGGCGCTCTCGGCGAACTCCTTGGCCACCACCACGTCCACCGGCAACGGCACGCTGACCTTGGCCGCGATGGCGCGGGCAGTGTCCAGCAGGTCCGGCTCGTAGAGGGACTTGCCCACCGGATGACCGGCCGCCGCGAGGAAGGTGTTGGCGATACCGCCACCCACAATCAGTTGGTTGCAGATCTGGCTCAGGCTGTTGAGCACGTCGAGCTTGGTCGAGACCTTGGAGCCGGCGACGATGGCGGCCATCGGCTGGGCCGGCGCGCCCAGGGCCTTGCCCAGAGCCTCCAGTTCGGCGGCGAGCAAGGGACCCGCAGCGGCGACCTTGGCAAACTTGGCCACACCGTGGGTCGACCCCTCGGCACGGTGCGCGGTGCCGAAGGCGTCCATCACGAACACGTCGCACAGGGCGGCGTATTGCTTGGCCAGCTCGTCGGCGTTCTTTTTCTCGCCCTTGTTGAAGCGCACGTTTTCGAACAGCACGATATCGCCGGCCTTGACCTCGACACCGTTCAGGTAGTCGGCCACCAGCGGCACTTCGCGGCCCAGGGCCTTGCCCAGGTAGTCGGCGACCGGTTTGAGGCTGTTCTCGGCCGAGAACTCGCCTTCGGTCGGACGGCCCAGGTGCGAGCAGATCATGACTGCCGCGCCTTTTTCCAGGGCCAGCTTGATGGTCGGCAGCGAGGCCAGGATACGCGCATCGCTGGTGACAACTCCGTCCTTGACGGGGACGTTGAGGTCTTCGCGGATCAGTACGCGCTTACCTTGCAGATCGAGGTCGGTCATCTTCAACACGGTCATGGGTCGCAATCTCTGGTTTACGGTTTGTGGTGAATGGTGTGCAGGTAGTGCTCTGCAACATCCAGCATTCGGTTGGCAAAACCCCATTCGTTGTCGAACCAGGCCAGTACGTTTACCAGCCGCGGGCCGGAAACTCGGGTCTGACTCGCATCGACAATCGCCGAATGGGGGTCATGGTTGAAATCACAGCTGGCGTGGGGCAGCTCGGTATAGGCCAGCAGGCCCTTGAGCGGGCCATGGGTGGCGGCCTCGCGCAGGATCCGGTTGACCTCCCCGGCATCGGTGTCGCTGACGGTCTGCATCGTAATGTCGAGGCAGGACACGTTGACCGTCGGCACCCGTACGGCTTTGGCCTGGATTCGGCCGGCAAGTTCCGGCAGCAGGCGTTCGATACCACGGGCCAGGCCAGTGGACACCGGGATCACCGACTGGAACGCCGACCGCGTGCGGCGCAGGTCTTCGGCGTGGTAGGCGTCGATCACCGGCTGGTCGTTCATCGCCGAGTGGATGGTGGTGATGGAGACGTATTCCAGCCCGATGGCCTGGTCCAGCAGGCGTAGCAACGGCACCCCGCAGTTGGTGGTGCAGGAGGCATTGGACACCAGGCGCTCGTCGCCGGTCAGGCAGTCCTGGTTGACGCCGTAGACGATGGTGGCGTCGACATCGGTCTCGCTGGCCATCGGCTGGGAAAACAGCACCCGGGGGGCGCCGGCGGCGAGGAAGCGCTCGCCGTCCTCGCGGGTGTGATAGGCGCCGGAACACTCCAGCACCAGGTCGACGTCGAGCGCGGCCCAGTCGATTTGTTCGGGGGAGGCACAGCGGAAGACTTTCACGCAGTGGCCATTGATATGCAGACAATCGTCCTCGACCCGCACTTCGCCGGGAAAGCGACCGTGGGTGGAGTCGAAACGTGTCAGGTATTCGAGGCTGGCCATATCGGCCAGATCGTTGAGGGCAACGATTTCAAAAGCGGCCCGATCCCCTCGCTCGAACAGCGCACGCAGGACACAACGACCGATACGGCCGTAGCCGTTGAGTGCAACTCTGTAAGGACGCGGTTGGGGCATGGGGATCTCGCCGAAGCTTGAATATCAAGCACCCCATGCCGAGGCAGGGGTTTTGTGGGAACGGGCTTGCCTGTGAGCCTGGGAGTGAGGCGGTGTCTGTGAGGCCGCCTTCGCGGGCAAGCTCCGCTCCCACAGGTTTGATGTCGAGCCAGAATTCCTTGGCCAGGCACCGATACTGTGGGAGCGGAGCTTGCCCGCGAAGAAGCCGGAGCAGGCGCCGCCACTCTCGAACTCAGTCTTCCAGCAGCTCTTCAGCCTGGCCCAGGATGTTTTCCAGGGTGAAGCCGAACTCCTCGAACAAGGCTGGCGCAGGCGCCGACTCGCCGTAGGTGGTCATGCCGATCACACGACCTTCCAGGCCCACGTACTTGTACCAGTAGTCGGCATGCGCGGCTTCGATGGCGATCCGCGCGCCCACTTGCAGCGGCAATACCGCCTGCTTGTAGCTGGCGTCCTGGGCATCGAAGATGCTCGTGCAGGGCATCGACACCACACGGACCTTGCGGCCCTGTTCGGTCAGCTTGTCGAACGCCTGCACCGCCAGGCCCACTTCCGAACCGGTGGCGATCAGGATCAGCTCAGGCTCGCCGGCGCAATCCTTCAATACATAACCACCGCGGTTGATGCATTCGATCTGCACGGCATCGCGGTGCTGATGTTGCAGGTTCTGCCGCGAGAAAATCAGCGCCGAAGGACCGTCCTTGCGCTCGATGGCATTTTTCCAGGCCACGGCGGATTCCACCGCGTCGGCCGGACGCCAGGTGTCGAGGTTCGGCGTGCACCGCAGGCTCGCCAGTTGCTCGATCGGCTGGTGGGTCGGACCGTCTTCGCCCAGACCGATGGAGTCGTGGGTATAGACATGGATCACGCGCTTCTTCATCAGCGCCGACATGCGTACCGCGTTGCGCGCGTATTCCATGAACATCAGGAAGGTCGCACCGTAAGGCACCAGGCCGCCGTGCAGGGAGACACCGTTCATGATCGCGGTCATGCCGAATTCGCGCACGCCGTAGTACATGTAGTTGCCGCTGGCGTCTTCGGCGCTGACGCCCTTGCAACCTTTCCATAGGGTCAGGTTGGAACCGGCCAGGTCGGCCGAACCGCCGAGCAGCTCAGGCAACAGCGGGCCGAAGGCGTTCAGGGTGTTCTGGCTGGCCTTGCGGCTGGCGATGGTTTCGCCCTTGGCCGCGACTTCGGCGATATAGGCCGAGGCTTTTTCCGAGAAATCCGCCGGCAGTTCGCCGCTCAGGCGACGCACCAGTTCATTGGCTTCCACCGGGAAGGCCGCGGAGTAGGCAGCGAAACGCTGGTCCCACTCGGCTTCGACAGCACGACCGGCTTCCTTGGCATCCCACTCGGCATAGATATCGGCCGGGATTTCGAACGGGCCGTAATTCCACTTCAGCGCCGCCCGGGTCAGGGCGATTTCCGCGTCACCCAGCGGGGCGCCGTGGCAATCTTCCTTGCCTTGCTTGTTCGGCGAACCGAAGCCGATGGTGGTCTTGCAGCAGATCAGGGTCGGACGCTCGCTTTTGCGCGCGGTCTCGATGGCGGTCTTGATCTCTTCCGGATCATGCCCGTCGACGTTGCGGATCACCTGCCAGTTGTAGGCTTCGAAACGCTTTGGCGTATCGTCGGTGAACCAGCCTTCGACTTCGCCGTCGATGGAGATGCCGTTGTCATCGTAGAAGGCGATCAGCTTGCCCAGGTCCAGGGTCCCGGCCAGGGAAGCGACTTCGTGGGAAATACCTTCCATCATGCAACCGTCACCAAGGAACACATAGGTGTGGTGGTCGACGATGTTGTGGCCCGGGCGGTTGAACTGCGCGGCCAGGACTTTCTCCGCCAGGGCGAAGCCGACGGCGTTGGCCAGACCTTGGCCGAGCGGGCCGGTAGTGGTTTCCACGCCCGGGGTGTAGCCGTATTCCGGGTGACCCGGGGTGCGGCTGTGCAACTGACGGAAGTTTTTCAGGTCGTCGATCGACAGGTCGTAGCCGGTCAGGTGCAGCAACGAGTAGATCAGCATCGAGCCATGGCCGTTGGACAGCACGAAACGGTCACGGTCGGCGAACGACGGGTTGCTCGGGTTGTGCTTCAGGTAGTCACGCCACAGTACTTCGGCAATATCCGCCATACCCATGGGGGCACCGGGATGGCCGCTGTTGGCTTTTTGCACGGCATCCATGCTGAGGGCACGAATGGCGTTGGCACGCTCACGACGGCTGGGCATCGCTGATCTCCTGGGGATGTTGATTCGAAAGTAAATAAAACGAAACGGAAAAAAGGCGAGCATTTTCCCTCAGGGACCGCCAAGGGGCAATGACAGATAGTCACCGCAAGGCGTTTTTCCTGCGGATAGTTGCGCATTCCTCGGATGAAACCTTTCCGCCGTGGATCTGTATAGACCAGCGCAGGCCTGAAAGTGCCACTTATCGTTCAATATCAAAACTTTTTGATATTGGTCTTGCTAGGCCGTCGATGGGTCACTAGACTGCTGGCCTTATGAATTTACGTGTGCCCGCGATTCGTCATGACGCCAGCGACGACCTGTCCGCCCTGTGCAAGGCTGGCGGCGATCCGTTGCGCCTGAACGTCTTGCGCGCCCTGGCCAACGATTCGTTCGGCGTGCTGGAGCTGGCGCAGATCTTCGGCATCGGCCAATCGGGCATGAGTCACCATCTGAAGGTACTGGCCCAGGCCGACCTGGTGGCGACCCGTCGCGAAGGCAATGCAATCTTCTACCGCCGTGCCCTGCCCCACACTGAACGACTGGGTGGCAAGCTGCACGCGGCGCTGCTGGAGGAAGTCGACGAGCTCGACCTGCCAGGTGATGTGCAAGCCCGTATCGGCTTGGTACACGGCCAGCGTGCCGCCGCCAGCCAGGACTTTTTCTCACGGGTGGCGGAGAAATTCCGCGCCCAGCAAGACTTGATCGCCGGCCTGCCGCAGTACCGCGAAAGTGTCCTCGCACTGCTCGACAAGCTGAGCTTCGGCCCCCAGGCCACCGCCCTGGAAGTCGGCCCCGGCGACGGCGCCTTCCTGCCGGAACTGGCACGGCGCTTCCAGCAGGTCACGGCGCTGGACAACAGTCCGGCCATGCTCGAACTGGCCCGCCAGGTGTGCGAGCGCGAGGCGCTGGGCAATGTCAGCCTGCAACTGGCCGATGCCTTGCAAGACCAGCATGGGCCGGTCGACTGCGTGGTCTTGAACATGGTGCTGCACCATTTCGCCGCGCCGGCCGAGGCCCTCAAGCAGATGGCCGGCCTGCTGCAACCTGGCGGTAGTTTGTTAGTGACAGAATTGTGTAGCCACAACCAGAGCTGGGCCAGGGAGGCCTGCGGTGATCTCTGGTTGGGGTTCGAACAGGACGATCTGGCCCGTTGGGCCATCGCCGCGGGGCTCATGCCCGAGGACAGCCTCTATGTAGGCTTACGTAATGGTTTCCAGATTCAGGTTCGCCATTTTCAGCGACCGGCTGGCACCACTCTCCATCGGTAACTCAGGAAAACCATCGATATGAGCGAATATTCCGTTTTCACCTCCGAGTCCGTGTCCGAAGGGCATCCGGACAAAATCGCCGACCAGATCTCCGATGCGGTGCTGGATGCCATCATTGCTGAAGACAAGTTCGCCCGCGTCGCGTGCGAAACCCTGGTGAAAACCGGTGTCGCCATCATCGCTGGCGAAGTGACCACGTCGGCCTGGGTCGACCTCGAAGACATCGTCCGTAACGTGATCCTCGACATCGGCTACAACAGCTCCGACGTCGGCTTCGACGGCGCCACCTGCGGCGTGATGAACATCATCGGCAAGCAGTCGGTGGACATCGCCCAGGGCGTTGACCGCAGCAAGCCGGAAGACCAGGGTGCCGGTGACCAGGGCCTGATGTTCGGCTACGCCAGCAACGAGACCGCGGAACTGATGCCCGCGCCGATCGCCTTCTCCCACCAACTGGTGCAGCGCCAGGCCGAAGCCCGTAAATCCGGCCTGCTGCCTTGGCTGCGCCCGGACGCCAAGTCGCAAGTGACTTGCCGTTACGAAGGCGGCAAGGTTGTCGGTATCGACGCCATCGTGCTGTCGACCCAGCACAATCCGGAAGTCTCCTATAAAGACCTGCGCGAAGGCGTGATGGAACTGATCGTCAAGCACGTGCTGCCTGCCGAGCTGCTGACCAAGGACACCCAGTTCCACATCAACCCGACCGGCAACTTCATCATCGGTGGCCCGGTGGGCGACTGCGGACTGACCGGCCGCAAGATCATCGTCGACAGCTACGGCGGCATGGCCCGTCACGGCGGTGGCGCGTTCTCCGGCAAGGATCCATCCAAGGTTGACCGTTCCGCCGCCTACGCCGGTCGCTACGTGGCCAAGAACATCGTTGCCGCCGGCCTCGCCGACCGTTGCGAAATCCAGGTGTCCTACGCCATCGGCGTCGCTCAACCGACCTCGATCTCATTGAACACCTTCGGCACCGGCAAGATCAGCGATGACAAGATCATCAAGCTGGTTCGCGAAATCTTCGACCTGCGCCCATACGCCATCACCACCATGCTCGACCTGCTGCACCCGATGTACCAGGAAACCGCGGCCTACGGCCACTTCGGTCGCACCCCGGAGCAGAAGACTGTCGGCGACGACACCTTTACCACCTTCACCTGGGAAAAGACCGACCGCGTCGACGCGCTGCGCGCGGCTGCCGGCCTGTAATGTAGCCTGCGTCACAAAAGCCCCCCATGGCTGGCCATGGGGGGCTTTTTCATGCCTGGCGAAACTTGCACGCCGGGGCACGGATCCCTAGAATCGCGCCCCCTCTCGAACCCTTTCCCACTTGGATATTGCGCGGCGCCTGTTCGAGATTCCCTTTCGTGCCGCCAATCGAACATTGAGGTTTGTCATGCGTTTCTCCACTCTCGCCCCTGCCGCCATCCTGCTCGGCCTGTTCTCCCTGTCCGCCCAGGCCGCCGACCTCAGTACCCTGGCCGGTGGCCTGACCTCGCAACTGGGCGGCGGCGCGGCCGCACCAGCAACGGCCACCACCGCAGGCTCGGGCCCGTGCAACAAGCAGATCCAGGACCTGCAGGCGAAGATCGACAGCGCCAAGGCCAAGGGCGACGACCTGAAGGTCAGCGGCCTGCAAATGGCCATGGACCAGGCATCCAAGGGCTGCACCAAGCTCAACGGTCAGGCGGCCGCGGCCCCACAAGCAGCCGCGGCCCCCGCGACTGCCGGCCAAGACCCCAAGGCCCAGGCCGCGGATGCTGGCATGAAGGCACTGGGTGGCCTGCTCAAGTAAGCTGACACACGCAGTAAAAAAGCCCCGCCGGTCGCGGGGCTTTTTTATGCGTGACGTGATCTAGGCTTGGGTTTTAGTTCGAGCAAGGATGCTCAGAATGCGCCTGTTCAGTGGTTTCCTGCTGTTTGCCCTCTGCCTCGCGGCCCATGCCCAGACGTGCCCGGACTGGCAGGCGGAACGCGCCCGAGGCGAAATCGACGCCCTGCAGGAGCAGTTGGCCGAATGGGACCACGGCTACCATCGCCTGGGCCTCTCGGCGCTGGCCGACGAACTCTACGACCAATCCCGCCTGCGCCTTGAGCAATGGCGCGCCTGTTTCCAACACCCCTCGGGCAAGCCGGCAACAGCGGCAGGCGCGAGCGGCCCCGCCCGCCACCCGAGCGCCCATACCGGCCTCGACAAACTGCCCGACGCCGAGGCAGTCCGGGCCTGGATGCGGGGTCGCGCGGGCCTGTGGATTCAGCCCAAGGTCGATGGCGTGGCCGTCACCCTGGTGTATCGCCGGGGCCGGCTGCACCAGGCCATCAGCCGCGGCGACGGCTTGAGCGGGCAGGACTGGACCGCCTCGGCGCGCAAGATTCCGGCAATCCCCGACAGCTTGCCGGTGGTCCGCGACCTGGTCCTGCAAGGCGAGTTGTACTGGCGTTTGCCGAACCATGTGCAGGCCCGCCAAGGCAGCCTGAATGCCCGGGGCACGGTGGCCGGGTTGATGGCCCGACACCAGCTTGGCCGTGCGGAGGCGGCGGGTATCGGCCTGTTTGTCTGGGACTGGCCGGAGGGGCCGGCGACACAGGAGGAACGGCTGGACGAATTGCAGGCACTGGGCTTCCCGGACAGCAAGACCTACAGCCAGCCCATCGCCGATTTCAACGAAGCGCGGTACTGGCGCGATCACTGGTACCGCCAGCCGTTGCCGTTCGCCAGCGACGGCATCGTCCTGCGCCAGAGCCGGCGGCCCGCCGCAACAGCCTGGCAGGCCCAGCCGCCCTCCTGGAGCGTGGCCTGGAAATACCCCCATGCCCAGGCCTTGGCCCATGTGCGCAAGGTCAGTTTCAACGTCGGGCGCACCGGGCGAATTACCCCGATGCTGGAACTGACGCCGGTACGACTCGATGACCGCCGGATCAAACGGGTCAGTCTCGGCTCGCTGCAACGCTGGCAAGCCCTGGATATCCGCCCCGGCGACCAGGTGGCGATCAGCCTCGCCGGCCTGACCATTCCGCGCCTGGACAGCGTGGTCTGGCGCAGCCAGCAACGTGAGCCGCTGTCCATCCCCGACCCCAGGCACTTCCATGCCCTGAGTTGCTGGGAATATGGCCCGGGCTGCGAAAGCCAGTTTCTCGCCCGCCTGCGCTGGCTAAGCGGCAAGCAGGGGTTGGATCTGCCGCACCTGGGCGGCGGCACCTGGGAAAAGCTGCTGGCCAGCGGACGGGTCACGCGACTGCTCGATTGGTTAACCCTGGAGGGGGAAGAGCTTGCTACCATTGCCGGCTTCGGCCCGCGCAGCCATGCGCGATGGCTGGAGACGCTGCAGTTGGCCCGACAACGGTCGTTCGAGCGCTGGCTCAAGGCGCTGGGGCTGCCTCCCAGCGCGACGGCTGCGCTGGACGAGCCCTGGCCGGTATTGGCAAGCCGTACGGCCGAGGGGTGGCAGGCGATACCCGGTATCGGCGCGGAGCGGGCCATGCAACTGAGCGCATTTTTCCGCGCCCAGGAAGTACAGGCCCTGGCCGAATCATTACGTGATGCCGGGATCGCGGGATTTTAAGGAGACAATCCCTGTCTATTTCAGATTATTCATACAGACAGCACGGCCATCTATTTTCAGAGTGACTGTTTTTCAATCAGTGTTTCAGTCCGGAGTGTTTATGCGATTTTTTCCACCGCTGGCGGTTTTCACCTTGTGCAGCGTCCTGGCCGCCCCCCTGCTGGCCGCCGAAGAACCCACCGAACTGACCGGTTGCGCGGCCAAGCGCCAGGCCATCAGCAGCCAACTCGAGATCGCCAGGGCCCAGGGCAACAGCGAACAACAGGCCGGCCTGGAAAAGGCACTCGATGAAGTGACCACCCATTGCACCGATGCCTCGCTGAAAAGGGAGCGGGAAAACAAGGTGCTCGACGCCAAGCACGAAGTCAGCCGCCGTCAGGCCGACCTCGACAAGGCGATGAAAAAGGGCGATCCGGACAAGATCAATAAACGCAAGGAAAAGCTCGCCGAGTCACGCAAGGACTTGCAGAACGCGCTGGATGAGCTGGACAAGTAGGCCGGCGGAATTGAAAACACCGTACAACCAGGAGCGGGCTTGCCAGCGATGGCGATCTCACATTCATCACCGCCTCGCCGGCAAGCCAGCTCCTACATTAGTCTCCGCCGCTCTTGCTCTCAATGATCGCGAAATTCCTTATGACAGGCATCGCAAGCATCCTCGACCTTCTCGACCGCCGGCTTCAGGGTACTGGCCTTGTAAGGCTGGACCTGACTGGCAACCCGCAGCTCCCCGGTAGCCGCTTCCAGCGAACGCGCCAGCTCCTGGAAATGTGCCTGCTTCTGCCAGACCGTGTCCTTGGCGCTGGTATGCTCCGCTTCCTTGACTTGCGGGAAGTGCTTCCACGGCTCACGGGACAGGCTGTCGAGCTGGTTCGCCCCCGTGACGAAACGCGGTCCGTCGAACGGGATACGGCCACGCAACATGCCACCCAGGTCTTCGCTGGTCTTGAGCATCTGCTTGAAAATGGCCTTGCGTTGTCCCAACGGGGAGTCAGGATCGACGCCGCCGCAAGCACTGAGGGTCAGGCAGGCCAGCAATACAACAGAAAGGCTTTTAAGAGTCATGATGGCTTCAGGTCACGGGAAACGGCGGCCAGTATCCTCGTCTCATCACCAAAGACCAATAGCTGGAAGCGCCCTTAACCACACTAAGTCAATGGATTTGCTGAACAGAGTCTGAACAGGCAATCACCCTAGGAATTTACTGCTGTATGAACACCACTTTCAAACGATTGGCCGCAAGCCTTTGCGTCCTCGCCCTGCTCGCCGGCTGCAAGCCCAAGCAACCCCCAGCGCCCCCGCCCCCCGTGACCACCTACCTCAAGACGGACTGGCAGGCGCTGCCGACAGTGTCCGACGCGGACCTGCAGGCGGGTTTCAGTTCGTGGCGCAGCGCCTGCGCCCGGCTCAAGGCCGATGCCAACTGGGGCCCGACCTGCCTGGCAGCCGCCAATGTGGCCGATACCCCGGCGACCATCCGCGACTTTCTCCAGCAGAACCTCGAGGTCTACGGCCTACGCTCGGCACAGAACAGTGCCGACGGCCTGATCACCGGCTACTACGAGCCGGTCTACCCTGGCAGCCTGACCCAGACCGCCAGGGCCACGGTGCCGGTCTATGGCGTACCGGACGACCTGATCATCGTGCAGCTCGACAGCCTCTACCCCGAACTCAAGGGCAAGCGCCTGCGCGGCCGGCTGGAAGGTCGCGTGGTGAAACCCTATGACGACGCGGCGCTGATCGCCACCCAGGGCGTCAAGGCTCCGGTACTGGCCTGGCTGACCGACCCGATGGACCTGCAATTCCTGCAGATCCAGGGCTCGGGGCGGATTCGCCTGGACAACGGCCAACAGTTGCGGATCGGTTACGCCGACCAGAACGGCTACCCCTACCGCGCGATCGGTCGCTGGCTGGTGGAACAGGGCGAGTTGAAGAAGGAAGACGTCACCATGGGCGCCATCAGCGCCTGGGCCAAGGCCCATCCGACGCGGATCCCGCAATTGCTCGGCAGCAACCCCAGCTATGTGTTCTTCGCCCGCAACCCGGACAGCAACGAAGGGCCACGCGGTTCGCTGAACGTGCCGCTGACCGCCGGTTATAGCGTGGCGGTGGATCGCAAGGTGATCCCGCTGGGCAGTTTGTTGTGGTTGTCGACCACCAAGCCGGACGGCAGTGCCCTGGTCCGCCCGGTGGCGGCCCAGGATACTGGCGGCGCGATTGCCGGCGAGGTCCGCGCCGACCTGTTCTGGGGTACTGGCGATGCGGCGGGGCAACTGGCCGGGGATATGAAGCAGAAAGGTAATATCTGGATGCTGTGGCCCAAGGGCGTGGCGCTGCCCAAGGCGCCGGATGTCGGTAGCTGATCCTGCGCCGCCCGTTCGATCGCCTTCGCGGCGGTGCGGAGCTTGCCCGCGAAGAGGCCCGGACAGAAGCTGTATAACCCAATGACTGAAACGCCCCTCAGATCGACACGAAAA
This sequence comes from Pseudomonas sp. MWU13-2105, assembly GCF_023242315.1. Lineage (GTDB taxonomy): Bacteria > Pseudomonadota > Gammaproteobacteria > Pseudomonadales > Pseudomonadaceae > Aquipseudomonas. The sequence goes on along the minus strand of NZ_JALLIY010000002.1, from coordinate 248,779 downwards.
AGAACGCCGCGATCAGGGCCACGCCGACAAACCACACCAGCGAGCGCAGCATCGCCCAATCCGCCAGGTAGCAGATGATGTAGAGCAGGCGGCTGGTGATGAACAGCACCGCCAGCACATTGATGGTCACCAGCGATGCGACGCCGGCGATATGGGCAATGATCACCGCCGCGGCAAACGCCGGAGTGACCTCGAAACTGTTCAACTGCGCCGAATGGGCGCGCTTGGCGAAACCCTCCAGGCCTTCGAGAAAGGCTCGGGGATCATGATTCTCCCGCGGGCCGAACTTGCCGCCACTGAACTTGGCGATGCCAATGCACAGGTAAGGCAGGAAAATCGCGATCAATACACACCAGAAAGCAGCGGTCATAACAAATTCCTTGAAAAGTGCCCGACGGCGTCGCCCACAACACTAGCGCATAACCGGACACACCACAGAAACCGATTCGCCAACGCTGTGCAGCTGTTTATACTGAGCGCACCACGCCGCACTTCATGCGCATAGACCTATTCCTATAAATTCCGCTTCTGCTCGATCGCTCGCGATCGGGCCAGTGGCATGCGTACACCCGGCCCTGCTGCCCAAAGAGATCGACCGCATGCCGCTCGCCTTGCTTGCCCTCGCCATTGCCGCCTTTGGCATCGGCACCACCGAATTCGTCATCATGGGCCTTCTGCCCGATGTCGCCCACGACCTGGGCGTCAGCATTCCCAACGCCGGCCTACTGATCACCGGATACGCCCTGGGCGTGGTCTTCGGTGCGCCGATCCTGGCCATCGGCACCGCGAACATGCCGCGCAAGGCCACGCTGCTGGGCATGACCCTGATGTTCATTCTCGGCAATATGCTCTGCGCCCTGGCACCGAACTACGCCACCCTGATGGCCGCACGGGTGGTCACGGCGTTGTGCCATGGCGCGTTCTTCGGCATCGGTTCGGTGGTGGCCGCAGGCCTGGTCGCCCCCAATAAACGGGCCCAGGCGATTGCAATGATGTTCACCGGCCTGACCCTGGCCAATGTGCTCGGCGTACCGCTGGGCACCGCCCTGGGGCAATACGCCGGCTGGCGTTCGACCTTCTGGGCGGTGTCGGTAATCGGGGTGATCGCGGCCATCGCGCAGTGGGTCTGGCTGCCGAAGCACATCGCCATGGACAAGGCTGACCTGGCCAGCGAGTTCCGCGTCCTGGGCAAGAGCAATGTGCTGCTGGCCCTGGGCATGAGCGTGCTGGCCTCCACCAGCCTGTTCAGCGTCTTCACCTATATCGCGCCGATCCTGCGGGACGTCACCGGCGTCAGCCCCCACGGCGTCACCCTCATGCTGTTGTTGTTCGGCGTCGGCCTGACGGCGGGCAGCATGCTCGGCGGGCGCCTGGCCGACAGCCGCTTGCTGCCGGCGCTGGTGGGCATGGCCCTGGCGGTGGTGCTGGTGCTGGCGGCGTTCAGCCAGACCAGCCGCGCGCTGATCCCGGCGGCGATCACCCTGGTGCTGTGGGGGATCTTTGCCTTTGCCCTGTGTCCGATCCTGCAACTGCTGATCATCGACCAGGCCCATGAAGCACCGAACCTGGGTTCGACCCTGAACCAGAGCGCCTTCAACCTGGGCAATGCCGCCGGCGCCTGGATCGGCGGGCTGGTGGTCGGCAGCGGTATCGACCTGGCGGACCTGCCATGGACCGGGGCGTTGAGCGGCTGCGTCACGCTGCTGGCGGCGCTGTTCTTTATCTTCCAGCAGCGCCGCAACCGGCAACTGGTCAACGCTTAAGCGTCAGCGTCTTTCACCACTGGTTGGTATTTCAGCAGATCGCCGGGCTGACAATCGAGCGCCTCACAAATGGCCTCGAGGGTCGCCAGGCGAAAACCCTTGACCTTGCCCTGCTTCAACAACGACAGGTTCTGCTCGGTAATGCCAATTCGTGCCGCCAGGTCCTTGGACTTGACCTTGCGCATGGCCAGCATCACATCCAGCGTTATTTCAATCGGCATCGACACGTCCTACTAGATGAATTGTTGATTCTCACGGGCCATCTGGCAGGCATTACCCATGATCCGCGCCACCAGCATGACCGCGGCGGCCAGGAACAAGGCCACCAGTTGAGCAGGGCTGAAGCCGAGACTCAGCAGGCGCTCTCCCGGTGGCAGCAACAGGGTTATCCACACGCTCATCAGCGGGTACAGCAGCACACTGCACAGCACCCAAAGGCTGACACTCTTGCCCAGCGCGCCCAGCAAGTCGGCGGTTTCCCGGGAAAAATACTCACCTTGCGCATAGGTCTGGAACAATGCACGCAACGCTTCCAGGCCACGCGTCAGGATCAGCAACGGAATGCTGCTCAGCAGCATGCCACCGCCCACCTGCCACCAGGGCATGACGGCAATATCGACCTCAAGCTCCCCGACCAGGGCGGTCAGGTTGAAGCCCAACCCGTGCTCGACCAGCACCGGAAACAGCCAGCAAGCCAGGTTCAACAGCAACATGCTCACCAGCAAGACCAAGGTGGCATTTGCCAACCAACGACTGTGCCTGATCAAACGATCTTCGTTCATTGAATACTCCTGTCAGTTCTTTGGTCGGATGACCCGGCAAAGAAACTAACAGGGAATAAAATTATCGCAAAACGATAATTTATTGCAAAATAACAACAAAAAATGCCCTTATGCCACAACCCAACCGATCACTTCTGGACCGGCTCGTCGTCCTTGAACTGATCCTTCACATAGCGGATCTCGGTCCGCCCGTGAGGCGATGGCAGGCCATCCTCGCCGAGATTGACGAAGACCATCTTTTCCACGGTCAGGATGCTTTTGCGGGTGATCTTGTTGCGCACTTCGCAAGTCAGGGTAATGGACGTACGGCCGAACTCGGTGGCGGTGATGCCCAGCTCGATGATGTCGCCCTGGCGCGAGGCGCTGACAAAGTTGATTTCCGAGATGTACTTGGTCACCACGCGCTGGTTGCCCAGTTGGACGATGGCGTAGATCGCCGCTTCCTCGTCGATCCAGCGCAACAGGCTACCGCCGAACAGCGTGCCGTTGGGGTTGAGGTCTTCGGGTTTGACCCATTTGCGGGTGTGGAAATTCATGCTCACTCCTGACCGTCTTGCCGATTGATACCCGGCATCATGGCAGAGCGGACGGTCAAGCTCCATGCAGGGTCGACTATGGTCGTCATCGACAATCTTGATGTTGCCGACAGAAACCCTTGGGAAGTCCGTTCCGGGCAGCTATAATGCCCACCGTTTCAAAACGGTCATCTTCCCTTGATACCGTTTTCCCGCCACCTGTCCGAGGGGCGCTGCAGCAGGTTCGACCTGTCAGGCTCGGATGGGGCGTTGTTCGCTCGGGGCTCCCTGCACGGACACTAAACGCACAACGGCGCCCATTCGCATACTACGAATGGAGGCTCTTCATGAGCGCTGTCAACACGCCTGCAGATTTCAACGACTATAAAGTCGCCGACATGTCCCTGGCTGCCTGGGGCCGTCGCGAAACCATCATCGCCGAATCGGAAATGCCGGCCCTGATGGGTCTGCGCCGCAAATACGCCGGTGAGCTGCCACTCAAAGGCGCCAAGATCATCGGCTGCATCCACATGACCATCCAGACCGCCGTGCTGATCGAGACCCTGGTTGTCCTGGGTGCCGAAGTGCGCTGGTCGTCCTGCAACATCTTCTCGACCCAGGACCAGGCCGCTGCCGCCATCGCCGCCGCCGGTATCCCGGTGTTCGCCTGGAAAGGCGAAACCGAGCAAGAGTACGAGTGGTGCATCGAGCAGACCATCCTGAAAGACGGTCAGCCTTGGGACGCCAACATGATCCTCGACGACGGCGGCGACCTGACCGAGATCATCCACAAGAAATACCCGGCCATGCTGGAGAAAATCCACGGCGTGACCGAAGAGACCACCACTGGCGTGCACCGCCTGCTGGACATGCTGGCCAAGGGCGAGCTGAAAATCCCGGCCATCAACGTCAACGACTCGGTGACCAAGAGCAAGAACGACAACAAGTACGGCTGCCGTCACAGCCTGAACGATGCCATCAAGCGCGGCACCGACCACCTGCTGTCCGGCAAGCAAGCGCTGGTGATCGGCTACGGTGACGTGGGCAAGGGCTCGGCCCAGTCCCTGCGTCAGGAAGGCATGATCGTCAAGGTCTCCGAAGTCGACCCGATCTGCGCCATGCAAGCCTGCATGGACGGTTTCGAAGTGGTTTCGCCGTTCCTCAACGGCCTGAACGACGGCACCACCGCCAGCATCGACACTGCCCTGCTGGGCAAGATCGACCTGATCGTGACCACCACCGGTAACGTCAATGTCTGCGATGCGAACATGCTCAAGGCCCTGAAGAAGCGTGCCGTGGTCTGCAACATCGGTCACTTCGACAACGAAATCGACACCGCTTTCATGCGCAAGAACTGGGCTTGGGAAGAAGTAAAGCCACAGGTGCACAAGATCCACCGCACCGGCCATGGCGATTTCGACCCACAGAACGACGACTACCTGATCCTGCTGGCCGAAGGCCGCCTGGTGAACCTGGGCAACGCCACTGGTCACCCGAGCCGCATCATGGACGGCTCGTTCGCCAACCAGGTACTGGCACAGATCTTCCTGTTCGGCCAGAAATACGCCGACCTGTCCGCCGCTCAGAAAGCCGAGCGCCTGACCGTTGAAGTACTGCCGAAGAAACTCGACGAAGAAGTGGCCCTGGAAATGGTCCGCGGCTTCGGCGGCGTGGTCACCCAACTGACCAAGACCCAGGCCGACTACATCGGCGTGGCCGTCGAAGGTCCGTTCAAGCCGCACGCCTATCGCTACTGATACGCCCGGCTCCTTGTAGGCGCGAGCTTGCTCGCGATAGCGGTGTCACCGAGACTCCGCATCGCGTTCATCGCGAGCAAGCTTACGCCTACGAGAGCCAGCGTCCGGCTTTCGCGTTTCCAAGGATCCGACCATGTCCCAAGATCGTCGCTACAGCTTCGAGTTCTTCCCGACCAAGACCGACGCTGGGCAGGAAAAACTGCTCGCCACTGCCCGTCAGTTGGCCAGCTACAATCCCGACTTCTTCTCCTGCACCTACGGTGCCGGTGGCTCGACCCGCGACCGCACGATCAACACCGTGCTGCAGCTCGAGAGCGAAGTGAAGATTCCCGCCGCACCGCACCTGTCCTGCGTCGGCGACAGCAAGGCCGACTTGCGCGGCCTGCTGGAACAATACAAGGGCGCCGGCATCCAGCGCATCGTCGCCCTGCGCGGTGACCTGCCTTCCGGCATGGGCATGGCCAGCGGCGAATTGCTGCACGCCAATGACCTGGTGAGCTTCATTCGTGAAGAAACCGGCAGTCACTTCCATATCGAAGTCGCCGCCTACCCGGAAATGCACCCGCAAGCACGCAATTTCGAAGAAGACCTGCGCAATTTCGTGCGCAAGGCCAACGCCGGCGCCGACAGTGCGATCACCCAGTACTTCTTCAACGCCGACAGCTACTTCTATTTCGTCGAGCGTGTCCGGGCGATGGGCGTGAATATCCCGATCGTGCCGGGCATCATGCCGATCACCAACTACAGCAAGCTCGCGCGGTTCTCCGACGCCTGCGGCGCGGAAATCCCGCGCTGGATCCGCAAGCAACTGGAAGCCTACGGTGATGACACCAAGAGCATCCAGGCCTTCGGCGAGCAAGTGATCAGCCAGATGTGCGACCGCCTGCTGCAAGGTGGCGCTCCAGGGTTGCACTTCTACACCCTGAACCAGGCGGAACCGAGCCTGGCGATCTGGAACAATCTGAAGCTGCCGCGCTGAAAACTGCAAGCCCCTGGAAATCCGGGGGCTGCAATCCGGTCATCCGAGAGAAAACGCTCCAGAGCTTCTATTCGCTGCTCTAGCGTCGTACTCTCCAGCCATGTCCGTCATTGCCCGCCTTCTGACAGCCGTGCTTTTTGCCAGCCTGAGCTTCGCCGCTCAAGGTGAAAAGCTGCGTATTGTCACCGAACCCTGGGCCCCTTACGTCTACGAAGAAAACGGCCAGGCCAAAGGGCTCGACTACGAAACCACGGCCATTGTCTTCCAGCGCCTGGGCGTCGAGGTGGACTGGCAGTTCCTGCCCTGGAAACGCTGCCTGATGCTGCTGGAACAAGGCCAGGCCGATGGTGCCCTGGATATCTTCCAGAACCACGAGCGCGACAACAGCCTGCTCTACCCCGGCGAGCCCTTGTCGGAGGTGGAGTTCGTGTTGTTCTATGCCAAGGCCCGCCCTCACCCATTCAGCACCCCCGGCGATCTCAAGGGCCTGACCGTCGGCACCTCACCCGGTTATCTATACGGTTCGGTGTTCAAGGACACCACGGACCTCAAGCGCGAAGACGGGCCCAGTCACGAAGCCAACTTCGGCAAACTGGTCCGCGGCCGCATCGACCTGCTGATCACCGATCGCCGGGTCGGCCAACGCCTCTTGAAACAACTTCAGCTGCAGGACCAGGTCGACCAGTACCCGAAGGTGATTGCCCGGGAAAACCAGTACCTGGCGGTCCGTCGCAACGCCGGGATGGACCTGCTGGTCCAGCGCTTCGGCACCGAGTTGCGGCGTTTCAAGCATGAACCGGCCTATGCCGAGCTGGTTGCCCGCTATACTGACAAGGCCAAAAACCCAAAGCCTTGAAGCATTCGCGACCTGTAGGAGCCGGCTTGCCGGCGATGGCGGCCGACCAGGCGATGCAAGGCTCACGGGCCTCATCGCCGGCAAGCCGGCTCCTACAAAAGAAGCACGTATTGGCGCCACGATAACGAAAGCACAAACCGTTGAGCAGCAGGAAAGCGGCGCGCGGCGTTTGCTCTGTTATACTCCGGCGTTCCCGCCAGGCTCACGCCCGGACGCTCGACCTTGCATCAGGTATTCCGACACTGCGACCAGCGCCGCCCAACGGCCCGCGCGAGCAGTGCGTAGAGCCTCAAGGCCCAGCAGGACCGGACGGGATGTGCCCACCAGGGGTCTGTAAGAAAGCTCGCCGGGCTGCAAGACATGCGCCCAGCTTTCCTCCTACAGAACCTGAAACGCCATTCGCGCCAGGCAAGATTCCCATCGGGCCAAGCCCTTACTGAACAGGATTACTCATGTCCTTTGCTTCCCTCGGTCTCTCCGAGGCTTTGGTCGCTGCCATCGAGGCAGCCGGCTATACCGAGCCTACTCCGGTGCAACAGCGGGCCATTCCCGCCGTGTTGCAAGGTCGCGACCTGATGGTCGCGGCACAGACAGGTACGGGTAAAACCGGAGGCTTCGCCCTTCCGATTCTGGAACGGTTGTTTCCCAACGGTCACCCGGACAAATCCCAGCGTCACGGCCCGCGCCAACCCCGCGTGCTGGTCCTGACCCCGACCCGTGAACTGGCTGCCCAGGTCCACGAGAGCTTCAAGGTCTACGCCCGCGACCTGAAATTCGTCAGCGCCTGCATCTTCGGCGGTGTCGGCATGAACCCACAGGTCCAGGCCATGTCCCGTGGCGTCGACGTACTGGTGGCCTGCCCGGGTCGTTTGCTCGACCTCTGCGGCCAAGGCAGCGTCGATCTGTCCCACGTGGAAATCCTCGTGCTGGACGAAGCCGACCGCATGCTCGACATGGGCTTTGTCCATGACGTGAAGAAGGTCCTCGCGCGCCTGCCGTCCAAGCGGCAGAACCTGCTGTTCTCGGCGACCTTCTCCAAGGACATCACCGACCTCGCCGGCAAGCTGCTGCACAACCCGGAACGCATCGAAGTCACGCCGCCGAACACCACGGTCGAGCGTATCGAACAGCGTGTGTTCCGCCTGGCCGCCAGCCACAAGCGTTCGCTGCTGGCGCACCTGATCACCGCCGGCGCCTGGGAACAGGTCCTGGTGTTCACCCGCACCAAACACGGCGCCAACCGCCTGGCCGAGTACCTGGACAAGCACGGCCTGAGCGCTGTCGCCATCCACGGCAACAAGAGCCAGAACGCCCGCACCAAAGCCCTGGCTGATTTCAAGGCCGGTGAAGTGCGCATCCTCGTGGCCACCGATATCGCCGCTCGCGGCTTGGATATCGACCAGTTGCCGCACGTGGTGAACTTCGAACTGCCGAACGTCGATGAAGACTACGTGCACCGTATCGGCCGTACCGGTCGCGCCGGGCGTTCGGGCGAGGCCATTTCCCTGGTCGCGCCGGACGAAGAAAAGCTGCTGAAAAGCATCGAGCGCATGACCAAGCAGAAAATCGCCGATGGCGACTTGATGGGTTTTGACTCCAGCGCCGTGGAAGCTGAGAAGCCGGAAGTGCGCGAGCGTCCGGATGTGCGTAATCCACGTACCCCCCCTCGCGGTCCGAAGGGCGATGGCCCGAATGGCGGCGGCGGTGGTGGCGGACGTCGGGACAAGGGCAAGGACAAGGGCGGCAAGGAAAAAGCCCCTGCGAACGGGCGCGGTGAGCGTCCAGCCCGTGAGCAGAAGCCCCGTGAAGGGACTCCGGCCCGCGAACAGCGTCAGCCAAGCCAGCCGCCGCGCCCGTCGGCCGATCGTGCTCCGGATGAGTTCCTGGATGACGATGTGGATAACTTTGGCAACCGCGTTGATTACGTGCCCCAGGCCAAGCCGGCCCAGGGTCGTGGTCGTCGTCCGGGAGCTCCGGCTCAGGGCGCGGGCGCCGGTGCTCCGCGTACCGGACAGCCACAGGGTCGTCAGAATGGGCCGCGCAGCAGTAACGGCGCGACTACCGGTACTCCTCCGGCCAAGCGCAGCGGGCCACGCAATGGCGCTCCGCGTGATGGCCAAGCCCGTCGCGAAGAGTCGCGCAATCGGCGTCCGAACCGGGATGATCAGCCTCGGGAAGAACCAGCGGTGCAAAACCCGCGTGGGCCAGGGCCGAAGATCATTCACAAGGAGTCGAAGAGCGATCGCTTCCCGACACCTGAGCAGTTGGATCAATTGCCAGGGCGTCCGCGCGGTGAGAAACCGGCGCTGTTGACTCGCAATCGCTGAGTTTGTAGCGCAATAAAAAATGCCCCCGGTTCGTGAGAGCCGGGGGCGTTTTTTTGTCTGGCGTAAAGCACCGAAACCTGACACTTAACTGCGGGAGCAGAGCTTGCTCGCGAAGGGGACCTTGAAGCCGCCAAAAGCTTCGCGGGCAATCGAGCGTCGCGGCTGCTCCTACAGTCTCAGCATTACTTCGCTTTCACACCCTCAAACGTGATGTACAGCTCTACCGCATCAGACGCCGGACCCAAATCCATCATCTTGCCGAAATCCGAACGCTTGATATGCGCTACACCTTCGAAACCAGCACGGTAGCCGCCCCATGGATCCTTGCCTTCACCCAGGAAGGTAGCCTTGACCACGATCGACTTGGTCACGCCATGCAGGGTCAGGTCGCCAGTGACGTCAGCCGTGTCCTTGCCATCGGCATTCTTGCCGGTGGATTTGACCGCGGTGGAGACGAACTTGGCATCAGCAAAGGTGGCAACCTCGAGGAAGTCCTTGCTGGAGATGTGCTTGTCGCGCTCGGCATTGTTGGTGAACACGCTGGCGGTACGCACGTTGACTTCAATTTTGCTGTCTTCAGGCTTGGCCGCATCGAAGCTGAACTTGCCGTCCAGGTCCTTGAAGGTACCCATGATGAAGCTGTAGCCCAGGTGGCTGATCTTGAAATTGACGAAGGCGTGCTGGCCTTGCTTGTCGATCACATAATCCGCAGCCATCGCCTGACCGGCAACAAACAATGCAGAACCGATTGCCAGAGCGGCGAGAGTCTTTTTCAACATACTTCTATTCCTTTTGAGTCGAGGTTGAACATCAGGCTTTGCGACCCAGCATGCGGGTCAGCGTCGCATCACGGTCGATAAAGTGGTGTTTCAGGGCAGCCAGAGCGTGGAGAAGCGCAAAGATCACCACCGTCCAGGCCAGGAACAAATGCACGCTGCCAGCCACATCCGCCTGATCGGGGATGCTGGAAATCAAGGCAGGCACATCGAACAGGTTGAACACCGGAATCCCGACACCTTCGGCGGTGGAAATCAGGTACCCGGAAAACATCAAGGCAAACAAGCCGAGATAGAGGAACGCATGACCGAACTTGGCTCCCAGGCGGGTCAGTCGACCATGATTGGCCGGTGACGGCGGCGGCGGGCTGATAAAACGCCAGATCAGCCGCAGCACCATGACCGCGAACAGGGTCAGGCCAATACTTTTATGCAGGTCCGGGGCCGCCTTGCGCCACTCGCTGTAGTAGTCGAGCCCGACCATCCACAAGCCCAGCGCAAAAAGACCGAACACCACCAGGGCAACGCCCCAGTGCAGGAAGATACTGACAGCACCGTAGCGAGAGGATGAGTTGCGTAGCTGCATTGCCGGAATCCTGTAAGTGATGCGCCCAAGACTAATGGTTTACCTATCGAATTAAAGCGGAAAATTTCGCTTTGAAATATCGAAAAATACGATCATCAGTCTGAAACGAGCGGGTTAAGAAAATATTAAGGTCGTCTCCAGGGTAAACACCCGGGCGCGCGGTTTTATTCACCCCAGCCGTGGGGCCAGAGCGCGGCCATGGGTTGTCCTGCGGCCGCGCATTGCATAGGCTTGCGCGATTGTGTGTCCGCCCGCGTCGCGGACTGCCTGCCGGAGAGTCGAAATGAGCCTGAACAACCAGTGGATGCAACGCGATCTCGCGGTGGTGTGGCATCCCTGCACCCAGATGAAAGACCACGAGCAACTGCCGATGATCCCCATCAAGCGCGGCGAAGGCGTCTGGCTGGAGGATTTCGACGGCAAGCGCTACCTCGACGCGGTCAGTTCCTGGTGGGTCAATGTGTTCGGTCACTGCAACCCGCGTATCGGCCAGCGCATCAAGGACCAGGTCGACCAGCTCGAGCATGTGATCCTCGCCGGTTTCAGCCATCAGCCGGTGATCGAGTTGTCCGAACGCCTGGTGAAGATGACGCCCGAGGGCCTGACCCGCTGCTTCTATGCCGACAACGGTTCGTCCTGCATCGAAGTCGCGCTGAAGATGAGCTTTCATTACTGGCTCAACCGCGGCCTGCCGGACAAGAAGCGTTATGTCACCCTGACCAACAGCTATCACGGCGAGACCGTGGCGGCGATGTCGGTGGGTGATGTGCCGTTGTTTACCGAAACCTACAAGGCCCTGCTGCTGGACACCATCAAGGTACCCAGCCCGGATTGCTACCTGCGTCCGCAAGGCATGAGCTGGGAAGAGCATTCGCGCAACATGTTCCTGGTCATGGAACAGACCCTGGCGGAAAACCACGCCAGCGTCGCCGCGGTGATCGTCGAACCGCTGATCCAGGGCGCCGGCGGCATGCGCATGTACCATCCGGTCTACCTCAAGCTGCTGCGCGAGGCCTGCGACCGTTATGGCGTGCACCTGATCCACGATGAAATCGCCGTGGGTTTCGGCCGGACCGGGACCATGTTCGCCTGCGAGCAGGCCGGTATCCGCCCGGACTTCCTGTGCCTGTCCAAGGCCCTGACCGGCGGCTACCTGCCGCTGGCGGCGTGCCTGACCACCGAGGACGTCTACAGCGCCTTCTACGACGACTATCCGACCTTGCGGGCGTTCCTCCACTCCCACAGCTACACCGGCAATCCGCTGGCCTGTGCGGCGGCCCTGGCGACCCTGGATATCTTCGAGCAGGACAACGTCATTGAAAACAACAAGGCCCTGGCCCGGCGCATGGCCAGCTCGACCGCGCACCTGGTGGACCATCCGCACGTTTCCGAGGTTCGCCAGACGGGTATGACCCTGGCGATCGAGATGGTCCAGGACAAGGCGAGCAAGACTGCCTATCCGTGGCAGGAGCGCCGTGGCCTGAAGGTCTTCCAGCACGCCCTGGAGCGCGGCGCCTTGCTGCGGCCGCTGGGCAGCGTGGTGTATTTCCTGCCGCCGTATGTCATTACCCCGGAGCAGATCGACTTCCTGGCTGAAGTGGCCAGCGAAGGGATCGATATCGCCACCCGCACGGGTGTCAGCGTGGCGGTGCCGGGCAATTTCCATCCGGATTTCCGTGATCCGGGCTAGAGGACAATAATAAAGACCTGTGGCGAGCGGGCTTGCCCGCGCTCGACTGCGAAGCAGTCGTAAAACCGGATATCTTGGTCCATCTGATAGACCGGGTTCGCTGGTTTCAGGGGGGCTTCGCGCCCCAGCGCGGGCAAGCCCGTTCGCCACAGAGATATCATCCGCCTGAGCAAATACGATTTTCAGCAGAGACTTCAGATGAGACTGTCCCGCTTCTTTATCGACGCCCCCCTGGGCCTCGGCGAACACGAACTGCCCGAGGCCCAGGCCCACTACATCGGCCGCGTGCTGCGCATGGCCGAAGGCGACGCCCTGCAAGTGTTCGACGGGTCGGGCACGGAATTCCTCGGCAGCTTGCTGGAAGTCGGCAAGAAGCGCGTACGCGTGCAACTGACCGAAAGCTTCGCCGGGCAAACCGAATCCCCCCTGCACATCCACCTCGGCCAGGGCCTGTCCCGGGGCGAGCGGATGGACTGGGCGATCCAGAAAGCCACCGAATTGGGCGTGAGCGAAATCACCCCGATCGTCAGCGAACGCTGCGAAGTCCGCCTCAAGGACGAGCGCGCCGACAAGCGCCTGGCCCATTGGCGGCAGATCGCGATCAGCGCCTGCGAACAGTGCGGGCGCTCGACACTGCCGGTGATTCATCCGCCACTGTTGCTGGCCGAGTGGGTGAAACAGACCGAAGCCGAACTCAGGCTGGTGCTGCACCCGGTGGCGGAGCCGCTGACCAGCCACCCCAAGCCGGGGACGCTGGCGTTCCTGATCGGCCCGGAAGGCGGGTTGTCGGACGGCGAAGTGGCCCAGGCCGCGCAAGCCGGTTACCTGCCGGCGCGCCTTGGCCCACGGGTACTGCGGACCGAAACCGCGCCGGTGGTGGCCTTGGCCGTGGCCCAGCAGCTGTGGGGCGATTTCTGATTTTCTGACACACCGCACACCCTGTAGGAGCCGGCTTGCCGGCGATGGCGGCCGATCAGGCGATGCCAGGCTCACTGGCCTCATCGCCGGCAAGCCGGCGCCTACAGGAGTCCGTGTTCACCATTGGATCGTGGCGTCAGATCACGTACCAGGAAATCGCCACGAAATGCAGCACGCTGCCGGCAATCACGAACAGATGCCAGATCCCGTGGGCATGCCGCAGTCGATAATCCAGGGCAAAAAAGATGATCCCCAGGGTATACAGTGCCCCGCCGGCTGCCAGCCAGACAAACCCTGCCGTCCCCAATGCGGCGAGCAGCGGTTTGACCGCCACCAGCACGATCCAGCCCATCACCGCGTAGATCACGATGGACAGGATCCGCGCCTCTGAACGCGGCTTGATCTCCTGCAACATGCCGATCACCGCCAGGCCCCAGACGATCCCGAACAGCGTCCACCCCCAGGGCCCACGCAGCGTCACCAGGCAGAACGGCGTGTAGCTGCCGGCAATCAACAGGTAGATCGACAGATGATCGACCTTCTGCATGATCACCTTGGCCCGCCCGCGCACGCTGTGATAAACCGTCGACGCGCTGTACAGCAACAACAGGGTCACGCCATAGATCGCTACACTGACAATCTTCCAGGGGCTGCCGTCCAGGCTCGCCACCACCAGCAACCAGACCGCCCCGATACACGCCAACACGGCCCCTACCAGATGGGTCCAGGCGTTGAGTCGTTCCCCATGATACATCTGCTACTTACCTCGCTTGATCGATACAACTGCGCGCAAGGCTCAGGCCTGGCGGACAAAAGCACAAGGGTCTTGGCGTGGTACCGCCAGGAAGGCGCTTTGTAGCGTCACCTTCCGATAAAAAACAAAGCCCCCCCGCCCTCTATATATCGCTCCATAAGTTAAGAAAAAAAGACCTGTCCACACATAAAATGAAAGGTCCGGAAAGGTTTGCGCCGGACAACAATACACACCCCGCCCTGCTCCTTGATGGCCATCGGCGGCAACATCGTGGCCATGGGCGATATCCACCGCTACACCGAGCCCCAGATGAACCGGATCAACGCCGCCGTGGTCTATTTCAGTCGGGTCAATACCCTCTGGCCGATCATCGTCGGCGTCGCGCTTGGCTTGCTGAGTCGCACCCTGGGCGCCAACTGGTTCTGAAAAAAGCCCCAGCCAAAACCCCGGGACTTGGGCACAATCGGGGCATTCGAAAAAGAGCCCACGCCATGCTGATCGACGAAGAGCTGACCCTGAAAAAGCTGGAGGTGTTCCTGGCCTTCATGCGCACCGGCAACCTGGCGCGGGCGGCGGCCGAGTTGCAGACCAGCAATGTCAGCGTGCATCGGGCCATCCACTCCCTGGAAAATGCCCTGCGCTGCCCGTTGTTCAAGCACGAAGGGCGCAACCTGACCCCGCTGGAAAGTGCCTATGTGCTGGAAGAGCGCGCGCAGAAGCTGATCCAGGATGTGCTGGAAACTGTCCGCATGACCCGCGAAGCCGCCGGCTTCTCCGCCGAGCGTTTCAAGCTCGGATCGCTCTATTCGCTGACGGTAAAAACCGTGCCGCAGCTGATCATGGGCCTGAAGATCCGTCGCAGCGAGCTCAATATCGACCTGATCCTGGGCTCGAACTTCGACCTGCTGTACAAGCTCAAGAACATGGAAGTGGACGCGATCCTGGTATCGCTGGATGAGACCACCAACGACTCCGACTGCGAGCACCTGCCGCTGTTTTCCGATGATATTTTCCTGGCGACGCCCGCCGACTCGCCCTTGTCCCAACAGGACGAAATTGACCTGGCGGACCTGAAGGACATGACTTTCATTACCCTGACCCAGGGCTTCGCCACCCACCGGGACGGCAATCGGGTGTTCGAGCAGGCCGGGTTCGAGCCGAAGGTGGCGATGCAGGTCAACGATATCTTCACGCTGTTGAGCATGGTCAGTTCCGGCGTCGGCTATGCCTTGCTGCCGGGGCGGATTGCGGCGGTGTACGAGAATCGGGTGAAGCTGATTCCGTTACAGGCGCGCTACCGCCTGCAACAGCATATCGGGGTGGTGTTTCTGAAGGCCAAGGAGCGTGATCCCAACTTGTTGGCGCTGTTGGCGGAGTGTCGAATGTATGCCAACAGGTTGACCTGAGCTGCCCATGGGCAGGTTCGATCATGCATTTTCGGTGGTCTCGAGGGCCTCTTCGCGGGCAAGCTCCGCTCCCACAATGTCCACGGAGGACGAAGGTTGAGCGCACGACTCATAACTTGTGGGAGCGGAGCTTGCCCGCGAAAAAGTCAGAACAGGCACCGCATTATCAGGGTCAGCCCAGCAACCCGCGCACGATGAAAAACAACAGCGAAGGCCCCAGCAGGCAGCCCAGCCCAGTATGGAAGGTTGCCGTCAGCGCGCCATAGGGCACCAGCCGCCGATCCGTCGCCGCCAGCCCGGCGGTCACCCCACTGACCGTCCCCGCCAGGCCACCGAACACCATCGCCGAACGCGGGTTGTCCAGGCCCATCCAGCGCGCCGCCACGGGTGTGCCGACCATCACCAGGATCGCCTTGATCAAGCCCGTCGCAATCGACAGCGCCACCACCTCGGAACTCGCGCCGATCGCCGCCCCGGTCACCGGCCCGACAATATAGGTCACCGCCCCGGCACCAATGGTGGTGATGCTCACCGCATCGCGATAGCCGAAGGCCCAGGCCATGCTCGCCCCGACAATGAACGGCAGCAACGTACCCAGCAGCAAAGCCAGGGCACCGATCAATCCGGCCTTCTTCGCCTCCGTCGCCTGGACCTCGAAGGCCGTGGCGACGATGGCAAAGTCGCGCAGCATCGCCCCGCCCATCAAGCCGACACCGGAAAACAGCGCCACATCCGCCAAGCCCTTCTGCCCGCCGGTCAACGTGCCGCCGATCCAGGCCAGCAGCAGGCCGATGGCGATGGCAATCGCCGAGCCGTGGATCCGGCCATAGGTCAGGCGCTTGGACAGCACCACCGACACCCACATCACCAGGCCAACACCGGCAAATGCGGTGATCAACCCATTCTGTCCCAGGTCCTTGCCAATGAGATCCCACATATCAGCGACCTCCCGCGACGGTGGAAGTCGGGGTAAGCGCGACCGGCTCTTCCGGCAACGGCTCGCCTTTATGGGTCCGGCTGATCAGGGCAATGGTGCAGCCGCAGACCAGCACCGAGCCAATCGCCGCCAGCAGCGCCAGCGGTCCGCCGTGCAACGCCGCGACCACGTTCTGGTTGGCGGCCATGGCGACTACCACCGGAATGTACATGGCGCCCCAGAAACCGACGCCCATCTCGCAATCCCTGGTCAGGCCACCGCGTTTGTGCATCCACAAACGGACGCAGATCAGCAGGATCATCGCGATCCCGACCCCGCCGACATTGGATTTCACACCCAGCAATACGCCCAGCATGTCACCCAGAATCACCCCTGCCAGCGTACAGATCGCCAGCAGTGCCACACCGTAGATAATCATTCTTGTTGTCCTCACATTGCATTGTCGAAGTTGTTGTTTTTGTCCTTCGAAGCAGCAGCCGGTGTTTATCGGTGACGGCGTCCCTCCTCATCCAGCAGCGCCTTGAGGGTGTCCAGGCGGGCCGCATCGAACGCGATGACGGTGCCTTGCTCGAACACCCGGCGCGCCAGGCCGGTAAGGACCGAACCCGGAGGCAGTTCAATCTGCAGGCGGGCCCCGCGCTCATAGGCGCTTTGCACGGTGCCGCGCCAATCGACGACCCGGCACATGTTGAAGGCCAGGTCATCGCGGATCTGTTCAGCGCTACGCAGCAGTCGCGCGCTGCTGCCGCTGAGGTAGCCCAGGCGCGGTGCCTGCATCGGCACCTTGGTGAAGGCGGCGGCCAGCACCCGGGCCGGTTCGTCCAGCAGCGGACAATGGGACGGCACGCTGACCGCCAGGCGCCGGGCCACGCCAGCCTTTTGCATCAGGGCCACCAGGGCGCTCATTGCCGCGTCGCCCCCGGCGATCACGCATTGGTTATCGGCGTTGATATTCGCCAGGTAAACCGGCGTGCGCTCGCTATGCACCTGGGCCAATAACTTATCCACAGCCGTCAGTTCCAAGCCGATCAGGGCGGTCATGCCATAGCCCTGTGGATAAGCTTGTTGCATCAGTTCGCCGCGCAGACTGACCAGGCGCAGGGCATCGCTGAAGCTCAGCGCCTCGGCCAGTACCGCTGCCGGGTAGGCACCGATGGACAAGCCTGCGACGTAATCCGCCGGTGCGCTGTTTTCCATGAGCAGGCGGGCACAAGCCACACCGGCGACCAGCAGGCAAAGCTGCACCGCCCGGGTCGAGGCCAGGGCTTGCGGGCTATCCAGCAAGCTCGCGTCCTCGCCCAGCACATCGCTCGCCTCGTGCAGGCACCCGCGAACGATCGCGGCGTCGGGTAGACGATGCAGCATGCCGGGCTGTTGCGCGCCCTGGCCGGGAAACACCAGCAAGCTGCTCATGCCGCTTGCTCCCGGGCATTCCAGGGATCGAGCACCAGTTGCACACCCGCGGCCCGCTTGAGCAGGACACGACGTGCCGGGCCCGCCCACTCCAGCAATGCCAGCGCGCCCAGTGGGGTTTGCAGTTGCAGGTCGACGCGACAGAACGGGTTGTCTAGTTGTAACAACAAACCATTGGCCTGACGACGCGACAGCGCTTGCGGTACGCGCAGAATCAAATCCAGGTCGCTGTGTTGATGCAACGTCGGCAAGCCGCTGGCCAACTCGAAACCGGCACTGCCGCTGACCCCCCAGACCAGACCCGACGCATTCAACAACGGCCGCAGGTAATGCAGCGCCTGCAGGGCCGGCCAGTCCTGTGCACAGACTTCAATATCGATAAGGGCTTCGGGCCGCACGCAGCGCTCGACCAACGCCCGTGGCATCAGCGTGGCGAAACGCTGCTCGCGCAAAGCCCCGCGCACGCCCACCGGCACCTGATCCGGTGCGGTCAGCGCCCGGCGGACCACCACCGGCTGGCCGAGGCCCAGTGCCTCGCCCACCCAGGCCGGCGCAGCCGCCGGCAACTGCTCTGGGGTCAGCCCCCAGAGCAGGTCGTGGGGCAGGAAGTCGTCGTCAGCGCGCATCACGGCTCACCACTGTTCGCGCAACAGTTGCCGAACCCGGCTCGACGCCGCCCGATTGCTCGCGCCGAGCCGTCCACTCAAGTCCGTGCCCTTGGCCGCGACATCGTGGATGGCCTCGACCAGGCAGTCTTGGACTTGCGCCAGATCGGCGGCGGTAGGCTGTTCGATCTGCTCCACGCCCAGGGTTTTCCACAGAAGGCCGAGACTGGCGTAGCTGTCGATGTCATAGGCCATCGGCGGCACGCTGGCGGCCAGGGCCTCCAGCTCTTCGACGCTGCGCAAGGTCACCCGCGCCGCCGACGCCTTGCCCATGGCATGCACCATCACTCCGGGATCGCGCAGGGCGATCAGCCGGTTGGCCTGATAACCGTGGGCGAGGAACGCCCCGGACATCGCCTTGCCCACCAGCAGTGCGATCACCGCATGCCCCGCCAGGCGAGCCCGGGCATAACTGTCCACCGCGCCGGCCAAGGCCTGGTGAATGCCCAGGGCTTCTTCACGACGGCCATAAGCCTGGCTCGGCACATCGACAATGGCGATCAAGGCGCGCTTCTCGGCACGACCGCTGTCGGCCTCGATCACCTCGTCCACGGCCTTGGCCAGGCCCCAGCCTTCGAGCAGTCCGACCTCGCCGTTGCGGGCACGGACAAAGCGGTTGGCCGGATCGGCCACCACTGCCAGAAAGCGCACCGGCTGACCCGCGAGCTGGGCGTCCGCGACCTTCAATGAAGGTGGCAAGCCGGACACGTCAACGGCATCCGCCGCCAGCGCCTGGAACCAGTGCAAACCACGCAGGGAATAAGCGCTCATGGGCGATCTCCTTGGAAAAGACGGCGTACCGTGGCCGGGTCGATTTGCGGTTCGGCATCCAGCTCAGCGAGCCGTTGCAGGTACCAGTCAGCCAGCCGACTGCGCTGCACGTCGGGCAAGCCGGCCGCCAGCAGCGCGGCAACCTGTTGCCGGATCGAGGCCACATCGTCGGCCACATAACGATCCACCAGACCGCTGGCGAAACGCTGCTCGCCGCCGGTCAGGCTCCAGATAAACGGCCGGTCACGGGAGTCGTATTCGTCCAGCCCCGCCTCCTGCTCGATCACTTGCGGGCCGTTGAGCCCCAGGCGCGCTTCCTGGGTCACCAGCAGATAACTGCACAGCGCCGCCGCGATGGACATGCCGCCAAAACAGCCGACGCTGCCGGCCACCACGCCGATCACCGGCTGATAACGGCGCAGGTCGACAATCGCCGCATGGATATCGGCGATGGCCGCCAGCCCCAGATTGGCTTCCTGCAAACGCACGCCGCCGGTTTCCAGCAGCAACACGGCGCGGGTCGGAATGCCATTGCGGTTGTCTTCAGCCGCCAGCTCCAGGGCACCGGCGATTTTCGCGCCACCCACTTCACCGAGGCTGCCGCCCTGGAAGGCGCCTTCGATGGCGGCGATCACCACCGGCAAACCATCGATACTGCCCTTGGCGATCACCACACCGTCGTCGGCCTGGGGCACCACGCCCTGGCGTTCAAGCCAGGGCGACATGACCCGGGCAAAGGGGTCGAGCAATTCACGAAAACTACCGCTGTCGAGCAAGGCCCGGGCGCGCTGGCGGGCGCCAAGTTCGACGAAGCTGTGCTTGTGCAACAAACGCTGGCTGTCAGTCATGGCCGATCTCCTCGAAACCTTGTTCCAGGCGCAGTCGGACCACACCGGGGGTGGCTCCGAAATCGTGGATATCGATAGCCAATGCCGGCGGCAACTGGCCGTCGAACAGACGCTCGAACAGGTGTTGCCAGCGCGAAGCACTGCCGTTCACCGAGGTGGTCACCTGGATCGACAAGGTGCCGGGAGGGCCGGGCTGCAGCAGCACTTCCAGGTCACCCGAGCCGACGCAGCCCACCAGTGCGCGGCCTTTGGGCGGTTGCCCGGCGGGGAATTCAAAGGACAACTTTTCCATCACAAGGCTTCCTGTTCGAGGCGGTCGATCAGCAGGCAGGCGGCAAGCAGATCCGCCGCGCCTCCCGGTGAAGCGTTCATCGCCAACAGCTGTTGATCCAATTCATGCAGGCAGCGGCGGCCGGCCAGGCTGGCACTGCCGCCCGCTTCCAGCACGGCGCGGGCGCCCTGTTGCATGGCCTGCAAACCCAGCACGCCGGCGCGGTAGAGCACGCAGGTGTCAGCCAGGTCGGTCATGATTGCGAGCAAGGCATCCAGCCGGGCGTTCTGTTCGCCGTGGCCGGCAAGCCGGCTGCGTTTGAGTTGCGGCAGGCCGAGGCGAGTCACCGCCGGAAAGCCCAGTTGTGCCTCTTCGCGAGCACCGCGCACGCCGTAGCGTTGGGCGACCTGGCTGCCGTGGCTGGCGGTGCGGGGGGCGTAGCGGTCTTCCAGCAAGGCCAGGCGGGCGGCGCGCAGGGTCAGGGTATTGGCACTGATGGCGCTTGGGTCCAGTGCGGCTGCGGCTACCAACAACCCCAAGGCCCAGATCGCCCCGCGATGGGTGTTCACCCCGCCAGTGGTCTGCAGCATCGCCAGCTCGCCTTCGCGACCGATGCGGCCCAGGGCTTCACGCAACGACAGGTCGATAGCGGTTGCCGGTGACAAGGCGCCGTGTCGGACGGCTGAACGCCCACAGGCACTCTTGTGCTTTTCAGATAGCACTTCACAGGGGGGCAAGCCCCATCGCCACAATGTCCGCTCTTGGCTGGCGATAGCAGCATCGGCCATCTCCTTGAACATCGGCCACAGCGACAACGCCGAAGCATGCATCAGGCCCAGGTGCAGGTCGGTATGGGCACCGTTGCCACGGCGATCCACCAACGCCGGCTTGGGCGACAGGTCGGCTTCGTCGATCAATGCTTCCACCGCGAAGTCCGCCAGGCGCTCGGCCAGGGGCAGGGGCAGGGGTTGGGCTTGCAGATTGAAGGCGTGCATTTACCAGCTCCTGAATTTGGCGGGCGGGTTGTAGAGGCCTCCCGACCATTCCACCAGGTCGGCCACGCTCTTGGCCGCCAGCAATTCGCGACTGGCATCGGTGCGCCGGATACCCAAGTCTTCGGGCAAGGCGATCAGGCCTTCGCGACGCATCCGCAGGGTGTCCTTGGGGTTATGCCGCAAACCGATAGCCGTGACACCGGCTACGGCGGCGATCATTGCCTGACGCTCTTCCAGGGAGCGGGCCTTGTACAGGTAGGCGATGCCCTCTTCGGTGAGCAAATGGGTGACGTCGTCACCGTAGATCATGATCGGCGCCAACGGCATCCCGCTTTTCCTGGCCACTTCCACGGCATCGAGGGTTTCGACGAAGGTCGGTTTTCCGCCCTCCTGGAAGGTCTCGACCATCTGTACCACCAGCTTCTTGCCGCGTTCGAGCAAGGCTTCGGGCGCATCGCTGGTATCCAGGCGCATATCCAGCCAGGCCGGAGTGCCATGCCGGCGACCGCGCGGATCATGGCCCATGTTCGGCGCCCCGCCGAAACCGGCCAGGCGGCCACGGGTGACGGTAGACGAATGACCGTCACCGTCGACCTGCAAGGTCGCGCCGATAAACAGGTCAACCGCATACTGCCCGGCCAATTGGCAGAACATCCGGTTCGAACGCATCGAACCGTCGCGCCCGGTGAAGAACACATCCGGGCGGGCCGCGATATAGTTTTCCATACCCAGCTCAGTGCCGAAGCAATGCACGCTTTCGACCCAGCCGCTTTCGATGGCGGGAATCAGCGTCGGGTGCGGGTTGAGCGTCCAGTTGCGGCAGATCTTGCCCTTCAGGCCCAGGGACTCACCGTAGGTCGGCAGGATCAGCTCGATGGCTGCGGTGTTGAAACCGATCCCGTGGTTGAGGGACTGCACATTGTGTTTTTCGTAGATCCCGCGAATCGCCATCATTGCCATCAGCACATGCACCGGCTTGATATGACGCGGGTCGCGGGTGAACAGCGGCTCGATATAGAAAGGTTTGTCGGCCACCACCACGAAGTCGACCCAGGACGCGGGAATATCCACCCGGGGCAACTCGCTGACATCATCGACCAGTTGATTGACCTGGACGATCACGATCCCGTCGCTGAACGCCGCCGGCTCGATCAATGCCGGGGTGTCTTCGGTGCTGGCCCCGGTGTAGATATTGCCGGCGCGGTCTGCCATGAAGCCGGCGCTGAGTACCACGTTGGGGATCAGGTCCACCACCAGGCGCGCATAGAGTTCGATGTAGGTGTGAATCGCGCAGATTTCCAGCAGGCCGTCTTCCAGCAACTGGCTGATACGCAGGCTCTGGGTGCCGGCGAAGGAGAAGTCGAGCTTGCGGGCGATGCCACGTTCGAACAGGTCCAGGTGCTCGGCGCGACCGACACTGGGCATGATCATGTGCAAATCGTGGAGCTTGGCCGGATCGGCTTTTACCAGGGACCGGGAGAGGAAATCCGCCTGCTTCTGGTTATTGCCCTCCAGCACCACCCGGTCGCCAGGCATGATCAGGGCTTCGAGGGCGGCGACGATCTTGTCGGTCGGCAACACCACGCCATCGGCGAGGGCTCGCACCTGCTCGAGACGGCGCTGCTTCTCGGTGCGCCGCCGCGTCCAGCGCGAGTCGGGGGATATTGTTGTCATGCTCACTCCACGGGTTCGCTTTCGTGGAGTAGACAGTAGGAGTGAATCGCCCGGGCATCAATCAAGCCCAGCGGCAGATCGTTACGCTTGGGGTAATGGTTATTATTGAATAAGCGAGAGGTAGCACACCCGTGAGATTTCTGGCGTCTGGGCCGCCTTCTTCGCGGGCAAGCTCCGCTCCCGCAATATTCGGGTAATACGCAAGTTCAGTGTACGACGCAAAAAACGGTGGGAGCGGAGCTTGCCCGCGAAGAGGCCAGCGGCCGTTACGCAAACGCTCGGACTGCCCACGGCGCTTATCAGACCAGCCCGGACTCCAATACAAACCGCTTGTCGGTCAACCGCTTCACCCTGTCAGTTCTGACAGTAGGCAAACGACCGTCTCCAGCTTCTACTGAAAGCTGCGCTGTGATCTCCAATGTCCGGCTCCACGGGCAGGATCAAAAGCGCCTGTGACCGGAGAAACAAACATGAAAAACCTGGATGATTTTACCGATTTCAAAGAAGGTAATTGGAACGGCTGGAAAAATGGCCCGGGAATTCGACCCGCCGGAGAGCTCAAGACCGAAAAAGGTTCGAATACGTTCTGGTCCGGCAAGCTGGAAAAGGAACGGGGGAGCGCGACGGGAATTCAGCCATCCCTTTTTAAAGAGTTTGCTATTCAGGACGGAGAGGAGAGGAAAGCACAGTATCACGTAACGTTCGATTATCGCATTCACCCACTGGAACCGGGTGAAGCGGAACAGATCGCGATCACGGTTACCACGGAGACCACAAGGCAATGGGTCAATAATTGGACGCAGCCTGACACTGAGCTCAACAAGTGGCATCACGTAACGTGGGGCTTTATCGGCAAGCTTTTCGCGGACGGTTCGAAACAAGTCTGGATCGGTACGCGAGGCGGGGCAGATTTCGAAACGTCCCGCAAGGTGGACATTGACAACATCCGAGTCCAGCGACTTTCCTTTCAGTATGAGCAGAGATCCCAAACCTCCGCCTGAACGGCTTGCTCGCGAAGGGCCGGCAGCCGTTATGCCAGAGTCCGGGTTGTCAGGCCAACCCGGACTCCAGTACCAACTGTTCCAACCCCAGCAGGTCAGGTACCTTCGCCACCCACTCGCCGACCTGCACCGCCGCCTTCTCCAACCGGTACAGCGGCACATCGACAAAACTCAGCTGGCTGTCGAGCTTGTACGAACGCGGGATCCCCTGGATCACCAGCGCGATGAACTTCAACTCCGGTCGCCCGCCGAGCGCATTGAGCACCACGATCCGCGCCCGATCCCCCACCGCCAGCGGACAGCCACAGGCGGCCTCGAAGCTGATCAGCGGCAATTGCTGATTGCGCCAGGTCACCTGCCGTAAATACCACGGTGGCGCATCACTGGCCGGTTCGCCGCGCTGGTAGTCGATCAACTCCGCCACCGCGACATTCGGCAGCAACAGGTAACGATCCGCCAACGGCAGCATCAGCCCCGTCAGGCTGCTGGTGCTGTGCTCATGCATGAAGCTGGCTCCAATGGGCTATGCTCTCCAGCAACGCCGACTCCTGGTAGGGCTTGCCCAGGTATTCGTTGACGCCAATGGCCATGGCCCGGTCGCGGTGTTTCTGCCCGGTCCGCGAAGTGATCATGATGATCGGCAAGTCCTTGAGCCGCGCATCGTTACGGATCCGCGTCGCCACCTCGAAACCGTCCATGCGCGGCA
Source organism: Pseudomonas sp. MWU13-2105 (assembly GCF_023242315.1). Taxonomy (GTDB): domain Bacteria; phylum Pseudomonadota; class Gammaproteobacteria; order Pseudomonadales; family Pseudomonadaceae; genus Aquipseudomonas. Next base: position 224,389 of record NZ_JALLIY010000002.1, on the reverse strand, counting down.
TTTCAATGTCCAGCAGCATCAGGTCCGGGGTGTGCTCCTCCAGCAACATCATGGCATCCACCCCATCCTTGGCCGTCAGCACGTTCATGCCGTTGCGTTCCAACAGGCGACTGGTGACCTTGCGCACGGTGACCGAGTCGTCCACCACCATCACCAGGGTCGGACGCACCGGCGTCGCATCCACGCCGTTACCATTGGACGAGGACTGTACCGGCGGCCGTGCCAGGGCGTTGCGCACATGGGCAATCAAATCGAGAATCAGCACCACGCGACCATCGCCGAGGATGGTCGCCCCCGACAGCCCCGGCACCGCGGCGAACTGCGGCCCGAGGTTCTTCACCACGATTTCCCGCGAACCCGCCAGGGCGTCCACTTGCAGCGCCATGCGCTGGTCATTGCAGTGCACCAGCAACACCGGCAGCGCCAGGTTCTGGCCGAGCAACTTCGGCTTGCCCACGGTTTGCAGCAGTTCACCGAGGTAGCGCAGTTCATAGGTCTGCCCGGCGTATTCGTAACGCGGCGGATCCAGTTGGTAATAACCTTCCAGTTCCCCCGGCAACACCCGCACCAGCCCTTCCACGGTGTTCAACGGCACCGCATATTGCTCGTCGGCACACTGCACCATCAACGCACGGTTCACCGAGACGCTGAACGGCAGGCGGATCTGGAAGTGCACGCCCTGTCCCGGGATGGAATCGATGCGCATGCTGCCGCCCAGTTGCCGCACCTCTTCGTGGACCACGTCCATGCCGACGCCGCGCCCGGAAATCTGGGTGATCTTTTCCGCCGTGGAAAAGCCCGGCTGGAGGATGAACTGCAACACGTCGCGATCGCTGATCGGCATGTCCGGCTCCAACAACCCGCGCTTGATCGCCTTGCGCCGTACCGCTTCGAGCGGCACCCCGGCGCCGTCATCACGAATATCGAAGACGATGTCACCACCTTCGTGGGACAGGTCCAGGGTGATCAGCCCCTGTTCCGGCTTGCCGGCGGCACGCCGGCCTTCGGCATTTTCCAGGCCGTGGTCGACGGCATTGCGCAACATATGCTCCAGGGGCGCGACCATGCGCTCCAGGACATTGCGGTCCATCTCGCCCTCGGCATTGCCGACGACGAAATCGACCTCCTTGCCCAACTCCCCCGCCACCTGCCGGACGATGCGCTTGAGGCGCGGCACCAGGCGCTCGAACGGCACCATGCGCGTGCGCATCAGGCCTTCCTGCAACTGGGTGTTGACCCGCGCCTGTTGCGCCAACAGGTTTTCCGCATCCTGGTTGCGCCCGGCCAGGGTTTCCTTGAGATCCAGCAAGTCGGAGGCGGATTCGAACAAAGCTCGCGACAGTTGCTGCAACTGCGAATGCCGGTCCATTTCCAGCGGATCGAATTCTTCATAACCCAGGCGCTCGGCTTCCACCTGCTGACGGCTGAGAATCCGCCCCTGGGTCTCGGTATCGAGGCGGCGCAACTGGTCGCGCATGCGCTCGATGGTGGTCTCCATCTCGTTGAGCGCGATCCTGGCGTCATTGACCTGCTGTTCGATACGGCCACGGAAGATCGAGGTTTCGCCCGCCAGGTTGACCAGGTCTTCGAGCACATCCGCCGAGACCTTGACCATATCCTGGGCCGCCCGCTCGGCCTCGGTCACCGTCGGCACCTCGGGCTTGGCCGCGGCCGGCGCGACAACCGCGGCCGCGACCGGTAGATTGACCGGCGACTGCCGGCCAAACGCCTGGATATCCTGGATCAGCGCATCGGCGGGCAGTACCGGCTGTTCGGCGCGCACCGCATCGAGCATCTGCGCCAGTCGATCATGACCGGCCTGCAACAGGCCGAATAGCTCGACACTCGGTTGCAGCAGCCCCGCCGACAATCCTTCGTAGAGAAACTCCAGCTCATGGGCCAGGTCGCCGATCGGCGCGATTTCCACCATGCGCGCACTGCCCTTGAGGGTGTGCAGGTCGCGCAGCAGGGTTTCCACGTCCTGGCGATTTGCCGGCTCAGTCTGCCAGCGCAGCAAGGCCGCGCCGGAGCTTTCGAGGATATCGAAACCTTCTTCAAGGAAGATCTCCAACAACTCCGGGTCGTTGCCGGTAAGGGCCCCAGGCGTTTCTGCGGCTTCGCTGACTTCCAGCGGCGCGCTGCTACCCTGGCGGAACAGACGCAAGCTCTCGATCAGCGCACTCGGATCGCCCAGGGGTTGATGCCCCTGGAGCTGGTCGAGCAGGACCGCCAGGCGGTCATGGCTTTTCTGCAACAGCAGCGCCAGTTCGGGAGAATGACTGAAGCGCCGGTCCACCAGCCCTTCATAGAGATTTTCCAGCTCGTGGGCCAGATCGCCCACCGGGCCGATCTCGGCCATCCGCGCGCCGCCCTTGAGGGTGTGCAAGTCGCGTTGCAGGGACAACAGCGGCGTGGCGTTGTCCGGCTCGTCGAGCCAGCGCAGCAAGGCCGCGCCGGCACTGTCGAGGATATCCGCGGCCTCTTCGAGGAAGATCACCACGATCTCATCGTCGAGGTCCACCTCATCGAGAGCCTGGCTCGCCTCGGCAGTCGCGGCGCCCAACTCGGCAACGCTCAGGGCACGACTGCCGTCAGTCTTGATCAAGCCGGTGGCGGACGGGTCGAGGGCCTCGTCGAGCAGCTCGCGCAAGGCCCGGAGCCGTTCCGGCTGTGCTTTGATTTCCTGGCCGGCGGCCAGTTCGTCGAACATGTTGATCAGCGCTTCATGGGCGTTCTGCGCCTCATGGAAAAACCGCTCGCTGACCGCCAGGCTGCTTTCTTCGACCGCACCGTACAGGTCGAGCAAGGCTTCGCAGAGCTCGTCCACCGGGTGCAGGTCGGCACTGTGGGCGCCCTGGCCGAGGGTGGTCAGTTCGTCCAGCAGCTCGTTGAGTTCCTGGCGCTCGCCGGGGTGCTGTTGCCAGCGCAGCAGCAGGTTCTCCGCGTCGAGCAGGATGTCCATGCCCTGGGCGAGGAAGTTGTTGATCAGTTGCGGGTCGCGCTTGGTGCTGCTGGCCACGCTGAGCAAGGACTCCAGCCGGGCCGCGAGCAGCGCCTCGGCACGCCGGATCAGCTCCGGGGCACCGTCGATGGCCGCCAACGGATCGTCCGCCAGTTGCTTCAAGCCCTGGTGCAACAGGACCTCGGCCTCCAGCAGCAGCTCGACCTCGTCCAGGTCCAGTGGCAACAGGTGGGCCTTGAACTCACGCACCAGATGGTAGAACGGCGCCGCCAGTTCGGCGATCGGTCGCACGCCCGCTACGTAGGCGCTGCCCTTGAGGGTGTGCAAGGCACGTTGCAATTCGTCGCTGGCGGCCAGCGGCAGGTGTTCGGTGGCCTGTTCGAGGAAATGGTTGAGGCTGTCCAGGTGGGTCTCGGCCTCGTTGCGGAAAATCTCCAGCAACTGCCGGTCGATCGACTCATCCTCGGTCTCTGTCTCGTCCCCGCTCCCGCTCTCGCCCGAACCCGCCAACTCATGGGCGCGGGCGGCCAACAGGTCGACATCGTCGCGCTGACGCTGGGCCTGTGCGGCAAACTCGCTGACCAGTTCCGGCAACACCCGCAGCACATCGTCGAGCAATTGGTGGACCGCGGCGTCGGCCTCGACGCTGTGTTCGAGCACACGGTTGAGCAGGTTCTCCACGGCCCAGGCCAGCTCCCCCAGTACCAGCGCCCGGACCATCCGGCCGCTGCCCTTGAGCGTATGGAACGCCCGGCGCAACTCGGTCAGGGCTGACTTGCTCTCGGTATTCAGCGCCCAGCGCGGCAGGTATTCGCGCAGTACATCGAGCACTTCCGCGCATTCTTCAAGGAAGACTTCACGTAATTCATCGTCCACCGGCGCCTCGTCGCCCGGTGGCGGCAGCAAACTGCCCGGCACCTGGCGGGCCGGCGGGTTGAGAGCCGACACCGGGCTGGCCAGGACATCGGCCAGGGACTGCACCACCTGCGGGTTGTCCAGCGTCTGCAAGTCCTGCATCACCAGGGCTTCGTTGGGGCTGAGGACATCCTCGAGCACCGGCACGTCCTGTTCGGCAGGCGTATAGCCAAGGGCGTCGAGGCTTTCCTCGGCCATGTCCAGCACCCGTTCACCCGGCGCCTCGTGGTCTTCGCCCAAGCGTTCGAGGTAGTACTCGATACTGGTCAGGGCATCGGCCAGGCGGTCAAGTTGCTGCCAGGACGGCGGTTGCGGGCCATTCAACAGATGGTCGTGGATATAACGATTGCAGGTTTCCAGCAGGCTCGCGGCCCGGCCGAGGGGAATCATCGACAAGGCGCCACGGACCTGGGTCAGCAGCTCGGGCAAGGGTAGCAAGCGCTCGCGGTCCCAGTCGGCATCGATGTACTCGATGATCAGGTCCTTGGCCTGTTGCAGGCAGATCCGCGACTCCTTGACCACCAACTGGTGGATCTGGGTCAGGTCGGTGGTCGGCAGGCGACTTTCCTCGCGACTTTCCGGTTCCACGGTGCCGATCATCCCGGCCAGGGTCGCCTCGACGTAGAGCAAGGCCCCGGCAACGTCCATCAGCACCGCGTCATTCGGTTCGCGCTGGCCCTGGACCAGGCCCAGGACCACCGCCGTCTGGTCGATGATGACCTTGCGCGGCTGACCGAAGCCGAGCACCGCCAGGGTATCGGCGATCTGCCGCAGGGGCGCCAGCAGGCTGGACAGCTCGTCGGTGTGCTGGCGGTCGCCACGCACGAACAGATGCAGGCGCTCCTTGACCCGCACCAGCTCCTCGCACAGCGCCGCGACCACCGAACGCATCGCATCGCGGTCCGGACCGGCCAGGCGCGCCCGCTCTTCGTCGACCACTGCCGTATCCGGCAGGGCCTCATCGAGGCCATAACGTTCTTTCAAGGCAAACATCTGCGCCGTCGGCTGCCGCGCCTTGGCGATATAGAACAGCAGGCTCTTGAGCAATTCTTCCGGGGCCGGCTGATTGATTCCGGCAATGCCCTGCTCCAGCAGGCGCTTGAGTTCCTTGTCGGAGTCCTTGAGCAGGCTGCGCAGGGCCGGGCTGTTGGCGATGGTCCCGGCAAGCATGCCCTCGACCAGCGCCGAAGCGACTTGCCAGAGCGCGCCCAACGGCGCCTCCAGGCAGAGGCTTTCCAGGCGCGCGAAGACCTTGGCCATATAGCCGAGGTTGGTCTCGTCGTCCTGTTCGCGCAGCAAACCGACCAGCGCGGTCTGCAGCATTTGCCGCAGCTTGCGCAACAAGGCCGGCAGTTCCGCCGGGGTCAATTCGGCGAGGCTCGCCTCGTCCAGCGCGGGGACCTCCGGCAGGGTCGGGCTGAACAGGCTGGTTTCCGAGAGCAGGCTTTCGCCGCGGGCGCTGCGCAGGTCGTTGAGCAGCGGCAGCACCACCAACGGCAGATCGCGGCGGGCACTGTGGACCCGGTCCAGGTACAGCGGCATCTGCCCCAGGGCCTGGCGCAGCAATTTCAGCGCTTCCGGCAGATCGACCACCCGTCCTTGCTCCACGGCCAGGGCCAGGGCTTCGGTTTCTTCGGCGAGTAGGGCCGCACCGTAGAACTCGACCATCTGCAGGCTGCCATGGACCTGGTGGATGCATTCCAGGCATTCGGCGATGTCCTGGGCCGAGTGCGCCGGCTCATCGTAGGCATCCAGGGCCTGGCGCGCCTGCTTCAGGGTATCGGCGATTTCGCCCTTGACCCATTCCAGGGCCACATAGTCGTGCTGATCGCTCATGACGACTCCACTAACGGGTTTCACGCGCATCTTGCGTCGCCGGCAAGGTAAAGCCGGAGACCGAACGCCGCAGTTGGCTGGCCATTTTCGCCAGGTTGCCGATGCTCTCGGCAGTGGCGGTCGAACCCGATGAGGTCTGGGTGGTGATCTGCTGGATCACGTTCATGGTCAGCGAAATCTGCCCCGCCGACGAAGTCTGTTGCTGGGCCGCGTTGGAAATACTCTGGATCAAGGCGGCCAGGGTCTTGGACACGCCTTCGATCTCTTCCAGGGCCACCCCGGCATCCTGGGCCAGGCGGGCGCCGCGCACCACTTCGGTGGTGGTCTGCTCCATGGAGATCACCGCCTCGTTGGTGTCGGTCTGGATCGCCCGCACCAGAGTCTCGATCTGCCGGGTCGCCGCCGACGAACGTTCCGCCAGGCGTTGCACTTCATCGGCCACCACCGCGAAACCGCGCCCGGCATCGCCGGCCATGGACGCCTGAATCGCCGCGTTGAGGGCGAGGATATTGGTCTGGTCGGCAATGTCGTCGATCAGGCTGACGATATCGCCGATTTCCTGGGAAGACTCGCCGAGACGCTTGATCCGCTTGGCGGTGTCCTGGATCTGTTCGCGAATATTGTCCATGCCGTGGATGGTGTTGTGCACCACCTCGTTGCCCTTGTTGGCGATTTCCACCGAGCGTTCGGCCACCGCCGACGACTCGGCGGCATTGGCCGAGACCTGGTCGATGGACTCGGCCATGTCGCTGATGGCGGTGGAGGCTTCGGAAATCTGCTGGGCCTGGTGCTCGGAGGCCTCGGCCAGTTGCATGGCGGTGGCCTGGGTTTCCTGCACGGCGGCGGCGACCTGGCCGGCGGTGAGGTTGATGGTGGCCACCAGATCGCGCAACTGGTCGACGGAATAGTTGATGGAGTCGGCAATGGTCCCGGTGAAATCTTCGGTAACCGAGGCGGTCACGGTCAGGTCACCGTCGGCCAGGTCCTCGATTTCATCCAGCAGGCGCATGATCGCGTGCTGGTTGCGCTCGTTCTTCTCGGCGGTCTCGTGCAGTTGCCGGTTGGTCTCGCGGACCATCACCAGGCCGATCAGGATGATCGAGGCCAGGGCCAGCAAGCCGAGGACATAACCACCGATGGTGTCCAGGGAGCGTTCGCCGGCGAGGTTTTCAAAACCGTTGGCCAGGTGCGAGGCTTCGTCCAGCAGGGTTTGCGACAGGCTGAAGATATTGCCCGCCGACTCGCGGACCTGGAACAGCTGCGGCGAGGTTTCGAGGATTTCATCCACCGAGCCCGAGACGAATTCGAAGAGCTCGGCGATATCCCCCAGGCGGGCGCGGGCGTCCTTGTCTTCGACCTGGGTGATTTTCAGGGTCGCATTACCCTGCAGCATGCCGTTGAGCACCTGGCCGAAACGGGCGGCGTCGCGCCCGAAGGCATCGGCGGCCTGGGACGAGGTTTCATCGCCGGCCAGCACGGTGTTCACCGCGCCGAGGATCCGCTCGGCGAGCAACGACTGGCGCTGGGCCATGGCCACCTGCGCCGCCGGGGCGCCGCGTTGCAGGAGGATTTCCACGACCTTTTCGTATTCGACCTGCAACTGCGGCACGGTTTCGGCCAGGGTCGCGGCCACCTGATGCAACGACAGCACGGTCTGTTCGCTGGCGAGGATGGCGTCGGTGTTGCGCAGCAGGTTTTCCCAGTCCTGCTGCACGGCGTGCATTTCCGTACGCACGGCGGGCGGCGCGGCGGGCAGCCCGGTGGTCGGGTCGCCTTTCTTCAGGTAACCCCAGCGCTGGGCGAAATCGTTGCGCGCATCGCTCAGCAGCTTGAACGCCGCGGCCTTGCCGGACGCCGCCTCGGTGGCGTTCTTGGCGATCCGCTGGGACAGCACCCGCAGCTCGCCGGCATGGCTGATGTATTGCTTGTCGTAGGTGGACTGGGTGTTCAGGTAGGCGAAGTTGGCGAACAGCAGCATGATGAACACGATCAGGGCGATAAACAGCACGATGATCTGCGAACGACTGCGCGAAGCTGCCAACGGTTTGCCCGGTTTAGCGTTTGTCATCGATCAGGCCCCTGCCTGTAAGGCCACATCCAGAAACCCCGGCGCCTGCGCCAGGGCAAACGGGCTGAACACCCACCAACTGCGTTCACGCTCGAAACGGCCCTGGACAAAGGGCGCCACCGCCGCATCCGGCGGCGGCAGTGCAAGCCCTTGCTGGCCGCCCCGGGGAAAGTGTTGCAGGCCAGCCACTTCATCCACCATCAGGCCGGCGAACACATCTTTGTACTCCACCACCAGCACCCGCCGCTGTTTGCGCAAGGCGGACAGCTCATGACCGAAAAAACCGCACAGGTCCATGATCGGCAGCAGGCGTCCGCGCAGGTTGGCCACGCCCTTGACCCAGGGCTTCACCCCCGGCAACAGGGTATGACGCGGCTCATGCAGGACTTCGCCGACTTCGCCCATCGGCGCCACGTACCAGTGCTCGCCGAGGCGAAAGCCGATGCCGCTCCAGGTATCCTGGCGGGCCTGCTGCGACGGCAGGTCGGCCGCCAACAGGCGACAGCGCTGGTCGATTTCCAGCAGCAGCTGGAAGGCGGTCTGCGACGGGCTCATGGGCGCGGGCCGTCAGCCGGCGAGGACGCTGTTCAGGGTCTTGATCAGGGTGTCTTCTTCCACCGGTTTGGTCAGGTAGTCGCGAGCGCCCTGGCGCGTGCCCCAGACCTTGTCGGTTTCCTGATCCTTGGTGGTGATGATGATCACCGGGATATGGCTGGTTTCACTGTCCTTGGTCAGCTGCCGGGTGGCCTGGAAGCCATTGAGGCCGGGCATGACGATGTCCATCAACACCGCGTCGGGCTTTTCCTGGCGGGCCAGGGCCACGCCATCGGCGCCGTTCTCGGCCTTGAGCACCTCATGACCGTGCTTTTCCAGCATGCCGGTCAGTTTGTACATTTCAGTCGGCGAATCATCGACGATCAGGATACGTGCCATGGTGTTCCCCACTGCTTATAAGGCGGGCGGCCAGGCGGCCGGCCGTCAATGTGCTTGTTCTACCGCCGCGAAACCCGGCACATGGGCCTTGATCGCGGCCAGCAGTTCTTCCTTGCTGAACGGTTTGGTCAAAAACTGATCGGAACCGACGATACGCCCCTTGGCCTTGTCGAACAGGCCGTCCTTGGAGGACAGCATGATCACCGGCGTGGACTTGAACGCACGGTTGTTCTTGATCAGGGCGCAGGTCTGGTAGCCATCCAGGCGCGGCATCATGATATCGACGAAGATGATACCCGGATGATGGTCGGCGATCTTGGCCAGCGCATCGAAGCCGTCGATGGCCGTGATCACTTCGCAACCCACGTGTTTCAACAGCGTCTCGGCGGTTCGGCGAATCGTCTTGGAGTCGTCGATGACCATCACTTTCAAGGCTGTGGAATGCTGTTCCATATCTGCTCTACCATCGCCACAGCGACTCGATTGACTGCATTTAAGCGCTTTTCAGGCGCGAAGCCCTTGATGTGTAAGCGCTTCGAGCGGCATGCGAGCCTTTTTAGCACAGTCTCAAGATGCAATCTATCAACCGCCCCCGACCCCACCGGGACAGGCGGTTTTTCCTTGACCGGGAATCGGTGTAGCGCCACTCTGACGCCACTTTTTCAAGCCATTTCGGCCATCACGGCCCATAGAGGATATAGCCCATGAGCGTTCGTCTCGGGATTGTCATGGACCCCATCGCCAACATTTCCTATAAAAAGGACAGCTCCCTGGCGATGTTGCTGGCCGCCCAGGCGCGCGGCTGGAGCCTGTTCTACATGGAGCAGCAGGACCTGTACCAGGATGCCGGCGTGGCGCGGGCGCGGATGCGGCCACTGAAAGTCTTCGCCAACCCCGAGCACTGGTTCGAACTGGAAGCCGAGACCGACACGGCCTTGAGCGACCTGGACGTGATCCTGATGCGCAAGGATCCGCCCTTCGACATGGAGTTCGTCTACTCCACCTACCTGCTGGAACAGGCCGAGCGCGCCGGGGTGCTGGTGGTCAACAAGCCGCAGAGCCTGCGCGACTGCAACGAAAAACTCTTCGCCACCCAGTTCCCGCAGTGCACGCCGGCGACCCTGGTCAGTCGGCGCGCCGATGTGTTGCGCGAGTTTGCCGCCAAACATGGCGATGTCATCCTCAAGCCGCTGGACGGCATGGGCGGTACCTCGATCTTCCGCCACCGGGTCGGTGATCCGAACCTGTCGGTGATCCTCGAGACCCTGACCGCCCTGGGCAGCCAGCAGATCATGGCGCAGGCCTACCTGCCGGGGATCAAGGACGGCGACAAGCGTATCCTGATGGTCGATGGCGAGCCGGTACCGTATTGCCTGGCGCGGATCCCCGCGGCCGGTGAAACCCGCGGCAACCTGGCGGCCGGTGGCCGCGGCGAAGCCCGTCCGCTGACCGAGCGCGACCGCTGGATCGCCGCCCAGGTCGGTCCGACCTTGCGCGAAAAAGGCCTGCTGTTCGTCGGCCTGGACGTGATCGGCGAGCACCTGACGGAAATCAACGTCACCAGCCCGACCTGCATCCGCGAAATCGACAACGCCTTCGGCACCGACATCGGCGGCCTGCTGATGGATGCCATTGAGCGCAAGCTGCAAGCCCGCTGATGTAGAACAGCCGAGAAAAAACCAACATTGCGTTATCATGCCGGGCTCTTGATACGTGCGATGTTGGTTTCCTGGTCATGACGCTTCCCGCCGATCTGCCTCCCGAACTGTCCCGCGCCGGCGTACGCCCGGCGGATCGGCTCGGCTTCACGCTTTTCCTGGCGGCGCTGATCCACCTGGCAGTGCTCCTCGGCGTGGGCTTCACCTTCGTCGAGCCCAAGCAGATCAGCAAGACCCTGGAAATCACCCTGTCCACCTTCAAGAGCGAGAAGCCGCCGGAAAAAGCCGACTTCCTCGCCCAGGACAACCAGCAAGGCAGCGGCACCCTGGATAAGAAGGCGATTCCCAAGACCACCGAGGTCGCGCCGTTCCAGGACAACAGCATCAATCAGGTCACCCCGCCGCCGCCCGCCAAACAGGAAGTGACGGAAGCGGCACCGAAAGCGGTGGTCACCACGGTGGCGCCGAAGCCAAAGAAAGCGGTGATCAAGCATGAGCAGGTCAAGACCGAGACCGCCCCCCAGGAGCAGGCACCGACGTTCGACAGCTCACAGCTGACCAGCGACATCGCCAGCCTTGAAGCAGAGTTGGCCAAGGAACAGCAACTGTATGCCAAGCGCCCGCGGATTCATCGCTTGAGCGCGGCCTCGACCATGCGCGACAAGGGCGCCTGGTACAAGGATGACTGGCGCAAGAAGGTCGAGCGCATCGGCAACCTCAATTACCCCGAAGAAGCCCGGCGCCAGCAGATCTACGGCAACTTGCGGCTGATGGTCTCGATCAACCGCGACGGCTCGCTGTATGAAGTGCTGGTGCTCGAGTCCTCCGGGCAGCCGCTGCTGGACCAGGCGGCGCAGCGTATCGTGCGCCTGGCGGCACCGTTCGCGCCGTTTACCGGCGATCTGTCGGATATCGACCGCCTGGAGATCATCCGCACCTGGCGTTTTTCCCGGGGCGACAAGCTGTCCAGCAACTGACCGCATCCAATTGAATGCCCCTGGCGGACCTCGAACCTGTGGGAGCGGAGCTTGCCCGCGAAGGCGCCCTTGAGATCGCTAAAAGCTTCGCGGCGGTGCGGCGATCCGACAAGCTCCGCTCCCACAGGTTCCGCGCCCGAAGTGCAAGCGTGCCGCATCAAGCACTCGATCCGCTTGTCAGGTCGCCCGCCCACGGCCACACTAGGGCTCATGAAAAACCTCACCCCGACGTACCTCAAGCATCACTTCCTGATCGCCATGCCGCATATGGCCGACCCGAATTTCGCGCAGACCGTCACTTATATAGTCGAGCACAGCGCGAACGGTGCCATGGGGCTGGTGATCAACCGCCCGCAATCACTGAGCCTGGCCGATATCCTTGAACAGCTGCGCCCGGACATCGAGCCGCCGGCCCTCTGCCAGCATGTGCCGATCTATACCGGCGGCCCGGTACAGACTGACCGCGGTTTTGTCCTGCACCCCATCGGCAAGACCTACCAGGCCACCGTCGAACTGGAAGGCCTGGCACTATCCACCTCCCAGGACGTGCTGTTCGCCATTGCCGACGGCGACGGCCCGCCGCGCAGCCTGATCGCCCTGGGCTATGCCGGCTGGGAAGCCGGGCAACTGGAAGCGGAACTGGCCGACAACGCCTGGCTGACCTGCCCGTTCTCCGCGGACATCCTCTTCGAAACCGATAGCGACGCACGCCTGGCCGCCGCCGCCGCGCACCTGGGCATCAATCTCAGCCTGCTCACCAGCCAGGCGGGCCACGCCTGATGGCCGCCATCCGCCTGCTGCTGGGTTTCGACTACGGCACCAAACAGATCGGCGTCGCCGTCGGCCAGATGATCACCGGGCAAGCCCGCGAACTGTGCACCCTGAAGGCACAGAACGGCATTCCCGACTGGAACCAGGTCGAAGCCCTGATCAAGGAGTGGCAACCCGACGCCGTGGTGGTCGGCCTGCCGCTGAACATGGACGGCAGCCCCAGCGACATGTGCGCCCGGGCGGAGAAATTCGCCCGCCGGCTCAACGGTCGCTACAACCTGCCGTTCTTCACCCAGGACGAACGCCTGACCACTTTCGAAGCCAAGGGTGAACGCATGGCCCGGGGCGGCCAGAAAGGCACCTATCGCGACAACCCGGTGGATGCCATCGCCGCCAAGCTGCTGCTGCAAAGCTGGATCGAAGAACACCCGACGCCCGCCGAATCCTGAACCGCGGCGGCGCCCGAACCTTTCACCCTCGCCTTGATTCCCCGCAAGGGCCCTTGAAGGAGCAACCATGAGCCTGCCCAATCCCGCCGACCTGATCAGCCAGATGGCCGTCGATCTCAACGCCCACCTGAGCAAGCGCGGCATTGCCGAGCCGCGTTTCATCGGCATCCGTACCGGCGGCGTGTGGGTCGCCCAGGCGCTGCTCAAGGCCCTCGGCAGCCCGGCGCCCCTGGGCACCCTGGATGTGTCCTTCTACCGCGACGACTTCAGCCAGAACGGCCTGCACCCGCAAGTGCGCCCGTCCGAGTTGCCGTTCGAGATCGAAGGCCAGCACCTGGTGCTGATCGACGACGTACTGATGAGCGGCCGGACCATCCGCGCCGCCCTCAATGAACTCTTCGACTACGGCCGTCCGGCCAGCGTGACGCTGGTCAGCCTGCTCGACCTCGATGCCGCCGAATTGCCGATCCGCCCCGATGTGGTCGGTGCAACACTGTCGCTGGCTCCCACGGAACGGGTAAAATTGTCCGGCCCCGCGCCGCTCCAACTCGAACTTCAAGACCTCGCCCTTTAAGAGTCCTTTGCGATGACGCCTCTAGACGCCAAGCGCCCGCTGCAGCTCAATGATCAGGGCCAGCTGCGCCATTTCCTCTCGCTCGATGGCCTGCGCCGCGAGCTGTTGACCGAAATCCTCGACACCGCCGACTCCTTCCTCGAAGTCGGCGCCCGGGCAGTGAAGAAAGTCCCGCTGCTGCGCGGCAAGACCGTATGCAACGTGTTCTTCGAGAACTCGACCCGCACCCGCACCACCTTTGAAATGGCCGCCCAGCGGCTGTCGGCGGACGTGATCACCCTGAACGTGTCCACTTCCTCGGCGAGCAAGGGCGAAACCCTGCTCGACACCCTGCGCAACCTCGAGGCCATGGCCGCCGACATGTTCGTCGTGCGCCACGGCGACTCCGGCGCCGCGCATTTCATCGCCGAACACGTCTGCCCGCAGGTGGCGATCATCAACGGCGGCGACGGCCGCCACGCGCACCCGACCCAGGGCATGCTCGACATGCTGACCATCCGTCGGCACAAGGGCGGTTTCGAAAACCTCTCGGTGGCCATCGTCGGCGACATCCTGCACTCGCGGGTGGCCCGGTCGAACATGCTCGCGCTCAAGACCCTGGGTTGCCCGGATATTCGTGTGATCGCGCCGAAGACCCTGCTGCCGATCGGCATCGAGCAATACGGGGTGAAGGTCTACACCGACCTGGCCGCAGGCCTGAAGGACGTCGACGTGGTGATCATGCTGCGCCTGCAGCGTGAACGCATGACCGGCGGCCTGCTGCCCAGCGAAGGCGAGTTCTACCGCCTGTTCGGCCTGACCACCGCGCGCCTGGCCGGGGCCAAGCCGGATGCCATTGTCATGCACCCGGGACCGATCAACCGTGGCGTGGAGATCGAATCGGCGGTGGCCGACGGTGCGCATTCGGTGATCCTCAACCAAGTTACCTACGGCATCGCCGTACGCATGGCCGTGCTGTCCATGGCCATGAGCGGGCAGACCGCCCAGCGCCAACTCGACCAGGAGAACGCCCAGTGAAACTCAGCATACTCGGCGCCCGCGTCATCGATCCGAGCAGCGGCCTCGATCAAGTGACCGACCTGCACCTGGACGCCGGCAAACTGCTTGCCATCGGCGACGCCCCGGCGGGTTTCGCCGCCGTTGAAGTGATCGACGCCAAAGGGCTGGTGGCCGCTCCCGGGCTGGTCGACCTGAACGTGTCCCTGCGCGAGCCGGGCTACAGCCGCAAAGGCAGTATCGCCAGCGAAACCCGCGCGGCGGCGGCCGGCGGCGTCACCAGCCTGTGCTGCCCGCCCAAGACCAAACCGGTGCTGGACACCTCGGCGGTGGCCGAACTGATCCTCGACCGCGCCCGCGAAGCCGGCTACACCAAGGTGTTCCCCATCGGCGCCCTGAGCAAGGCCCTGGAAGGCGAGCAACTGGCTGAGCTGGTGGCCTTGCGCGACGCCGGCTGCGTGGCCTTCGGCAATGGCCTGGAGAGCTTCCGCAACACCCGCACCCTGTGCCGGGCGCTGGAATATGCGGCGACTTTCGACCTGACGGTGATTTTCCACTCCCAGGACCATGACCTGGCCTACGGCGGCCTGGCCCATGAAGGCCCTACCGCGAGCTTCCTCGGTTTGCCGGGGATTCCGGAAACCGCCGAGACCGTGGCCCTGGCCCGGGACCTGTTGCTGGTGGAACAGAGCGGCGTGCGCGCGCACTTCAGCCAGCTGACCAGCGCCCGTGGCGTGGCCCTGATCGCCCAGGCCCAGGCCCGCGGCTTGCCGGTGACCGCCGATGTGGCCTTGTACCAGTTGATCCTGACCGATGAAGCGCTGATCGACTTCTCCAGCCTCTATCACGTGCAACCGCCGCTGCGCACCCGCGTCGACCGCGACGGTTTGCGCGCGGCGGTGAAGTCCGGGGTGGTGAGCGCCATCTCCAGCCATCACCAGCCCCATGAGCGCGATGCCAAGCTGGCGCCGTTCGGCGAGACTGAACCGGGCATCAGCAGCGTCGAGCTGTTGCTGCCGCTGGCCCTGACCCTGGTGGAAGATGGCCTGCTGGACCTGCCGACCCTGCTCCAGCGCCTCAGTGCCGGTCCCGCCGAGGCCTTGCGCCTGCCGGCGGGCAAGCTGGCGGTGGGCGCGGCGGCGGACCTGGTGCTGTTCGATCCGAGCACCTCGACCGTGGCCGGTGAACACTGGTTGTCCAAGGGCGAGAACTGCCCGTTCCTCGGCCATGCATTGCCGGGAAGCGTGCGTTATACGCTGATGGATGGGCGGATCACGCACCAGGCCTGATCCCCACCTGTAATTGTGGGATGGCTATAACTGTGGCGAGCGGGCTTGCCCGCGTTCGGCTGCGAAGCAGTCGTAAAACCGATCACCTCGGTCAACCTGATGTACCGAGGTTTCTGGTTTCAGGGCCGCTTCGCGCCCCAGCGCGGGCAAGCCCGCTCGCCACAGGACCGCGCTCGACTTCAAACTTTCTGATTCAGCCCCGCCCGCTGTTCCTCAGCGACACCTGGTCATTCAGCGTCCAGAAGTCATACAGCACGCCCAACCCCAGCAACCCGCCCGTCACCAGGTAAAGCAGCCCGGTCAGCCACTTGCCCATGTACATCCGGTGCACACCGAGCAGCCCCAGGAACGTCAGCAGCAACCAGGCGACGTTGTAGTCCAGCGGACCCGCAGTGAAACGCAGGTCCGCCTCGCGGTCCATGCTCGGAATCAGGAACAGGTCGATCAGCCAACCGATCCCGAATACCCCGAAGGTAAAAAACCAGATCGTCCCGGTAATCGGCTTGCCGTAATAGAAGCGGTGTGAACCGGTAAAACCAAAAATCCACAGCAAATACCCGAGTAAAACGTTGTGGGTATTCGCGGGTGTGCCGTCCTGCCGATAGGTGTTCATCAACGCCGTCTCCGAGCCCGATAGATAAATATTTCGTAATTTCGTGTGACTTTTTTACTGTCTCAAAACATGTAACAAACCCTTACCAGAAATCGCTGAAAGCCTTGTGGGGCCTGACTTTCACGTGACCCATGGGTCGGTTTGCGCAGCTGCGGGCCACTTCAACCCCCTGTATTGATTCGACAAACGGGCCCAGAAGTGACCAAAAAGCTGTTATAAAGTTGCGCGATCACCCATTTAGAGCCTTGCCTAATGCGTCCATTTTTCAAGACATGGCTAACCATCTGCCTATTAATGCCACTGGCCGCCCACGCCACCAACCGTGAGCAACGTCTTCCTTCCGTCAACGGTCACACTGCCAAATCACCGGTTTCCGTTGCCCATGCTACCGATCTGAGCGCGCCTGTGGTCAAGCGCCCGGGCAAACACGGCAGCCATGGCAAAGCCCATCATAATACCGTGGCCGCCATCAATCCGGCCGCACCGAACGCCAAGCAGAGCAGCGCCGTGCTCAGCCGTGCGGTGAACGTGTTGGGGACGCCCTATCGCTGGGGCGGCAGCAGCCCGAGCAAGGGCTTCGACTGCAGCGGCCTGGTCAAGTATGCCTTCAATGGCGTAGCCGCCAGTGACCTGCCGCGGACTTCCAATGCCATGGCCGCCGGCCACGGGCAGAAAGTCGCGCGCAAGGATCTCAAACCTGGCGACCTGCTGTTCTTCACCCTCAAGAGCCGCAAGGTCAACCACGTGGCCATCTACCTGGGCAACGACCGGTTTATCCATGCGCCGCGACGCGGCAAGTCGGTGAGCATCGACACACTGAAGAAGCCGTACTGGGATAGCCACTACGTGATTGCCAAGCGAGTGATCCCGAAAGAGCAGAACCATATGCGGGTTGTGCAGCGCTGATCGGATTGGTGGTGCGCCTGTGAAGCTTCAGGCGCTCTCGTGGGTCTCTTCGCGGGCAAGCTCCGCTCCCACAATGACCGAGTCAATCTCAGAGTTTGGATCCACCCGGCTCCCACAGGTTTTCAGCCGTACACAAGACTCAGGCACGAGCCGAATCTAGTGTGGGAGCGGAGCTTGCCCGCGAATACGGCAGAACAGCCACCACAAGACTCCTAGGCCGGCCCCAGGCTCAAGCTATCCGCCCCGTCGCCACCCGCGCCCTTCTCCAGCTTGATCATCAGCCGCAAGTCATTGGCCGAGTCGGCGTACGCCAAGGCATCGCGGTAACTGATCGCGCCCTCCTGATATAGCGCATACAACGCCTGGTCCAAGGTCTGCATACCCTGTTCGGTCGAGCGTTTCATCAACGGTTTGAGTGCCTTGATCTCGCCCTTGCGAATCAGATCGGCCATCAGCGGCGTATTCAGCAACACCTCCACCACCACGCGCCGGCCCTTGCCATCGCGACTCGGTATCAGTTGCTGGGCGACAATCGCCCGCAGGTTGAGTGACAGCTCCATCCAGATCTGCGGATGACGGTCCACGGGAAAGAAGTTGATGATCCGCTCCAGCGCCTGGTCGGCATTCGGCGCGTGCAGGGTCGCCAGGCACAGGTGCCCGGTTTCCGCGAAAGCCAGGGCGTGGCCCATGGTTTCCCGGGTGCGTACTTCGCCGATCATGATCAGGTCCGGGGCCTGGCGCAGGGTGTTTTTCAGCGCCACCTCATAGGAGTCGGTGTCGATCCCCACTTCACGCTGGGTAATGATGCAGTTCTGGTGTTCGTGGACGAACTCGATGGGGTCCTCGACCGTGACGATATGACCGCTACCCCGCAAGTTACGGTGGCCGATCATCGCCGCCAGGGTGGTCGACTTGCCGGTCCCGGTCGCCCCGACGAGCATCACCAGGCCGCGCTTGAGCAGCGACAGTTGCTCGATGATCGGTGGCAGTTTCAGTTCGGCCAGATCGGGAATCCGCGTCTCGATGCGCCGCAACACCATGCCCGGTTGGCTGCGCTGGTAAAAGGCGCTGACCCGGAAGCGGCCGATATCCTTGGGATGGATGGCGAAATTGCATTCGTGCAGATGGGTGAAGTCCAGCTTCTGGCGCTCGGTCATCAGCCCGAACACTGCGTCGCGAGTCTGCTCCTGGGTCAACGGCGTGCGACTCACCGGCTGAATCTGGCCATTGACCTTCAGAGAAGGCGGCAGGCCAGGGGTGATAAACAGGTCGGAACCGCCCTTCTCGACCATCAGGCGCAGCAGTTTCTCGAACTCCATGAGCTTCTCCGCGTCGAATCAGGCACACACTTGTCTGACAGCGTAGAAGCTCGTGGGGCTTACGTCAGAAGTTGTCCGGAATCTTCGCCTTCTCCCGGGCGTTGTCACGGGTGATCAGGCCCTTGCTCAGCAGGTCCTTGAGGCACATGTCCAGGGTCTGCATGCCCAGCGAACCGCCGGTCTGGATCGAGGAATACATCTGCGCCACCTTGTCCTCGCGGATCAGGTTACGGATCGCCGGGGTACCGAGCATGATCTCGTGGGCGGCAATCCGCCCGCCGCCGACCTTCTTCAGCAGGCTCTGGGAAATCACCGCCTGCAAGGATTCGGAAAGCATCGAGCGGACCATCGACTTCTCCTGCGCCGGAAACACGTCGACCACCCGGTCGATGGTCTTGGCCGCCGAGGTGGTGTGCAGCGTGCCGAACACCAGGTGACCGGTTTCCGCGGCGGTCAGGGCCAGGCGGATGGTTTCCAGGTCGCGCATCTCACCCACCAGGATCACGTCCGGGTCCTCACGCAGGGCCGAACGCAGGGCCGCGGCGAAACTCTGGGTGTCGCGGTGCACTTCGCGCTGGTTGACCAGGCACTTCTTCGATTCGTGGACGAACTCGATCGGGTCCTCGATGGTCAGGATATGGTGATGCTTGTTGTTGTTCAGGTGGTCGACCATCGCCGCCAGGGTGGTGGACTTGCCCGAACCGGTCGGTCCGGTGACCAGCACCAGCCCGCGCGGCACCTCGGTGATCTTGCGGAACACCTCGCCCATGCCCAGGTCGCTCATGGTCAGGACTTTCGAAGGAATGGTGCGGAATACCGCGCCCGAGCCCCGGTTGTGGTTGAAGGCGTTGACCCGGAACCGTGCCACGCCCGGCACTTCGAAGGAGAAGTCGGTTTCCAGGAACTCTTCGTAGTCCTTGCGCTGGCGGTCGTTCATGATGTCGTAGATCAGGTCGTGGACCTGTTTGTGATCCAGCGCCGGCAGGTTGATCCGCCGTACATCGCCGTCGACCCGGATCATCGGCGGCAGGCCCGCCGAGAGGTGCAAGTCCGACGCGCCCTGTTTGGCGCTAAAGGCCAGCAGCTCGGTGATATCCATGAGACTCCCCAATACAGGTAGAATGCCGCAGACTTTTGACCTGCTGGCGAATTTGAATGACCACGATAGCAGACAACATCAGCGCCGTTGCAGCCCGCATCGCCGCCGCCGCACAAGCCACCGGCCGCGACAGCGCCAGTATCGGCTTGCTCGCCGTGAGCAAGACCAAGCCGGCCGCCGCCGTGCGTGAAGCCTATGCCGCGGGCCTACGGGACTTTGGCGAGAACTACCTGCAGGAAGCCCTGGGCAAACAGGGTGAATTGACCGACCTGCCCTTGTGCTGGCACTTTATCGGCCCCATTCAATCGAACAAGACTCGCGCCATCGCCGAGCATTTCGACTGGGTGCACTCCGTGGATCGCCTGAAAATCGCGCAACGCCTGTCCGAACAGCGCCCGGCCAACCTGGCGCCGCTGAATATCTGCATCCAGGTCAATGTCAGCGGCGAGGCCAGCAAGTCCGGCTGCGCCCCGGCCGACCTGCCGGCCCTGGCGGCGGCGATCAGCGCCTTGCCGAACCTGAAGCTGCGCGGGCTGATGGCGATCCCCGAACCCACCGAAGAGCGTGCCGAACAAGACGCCGCGTTCGCCACCGTGCGGACCTTGCAAGACAGCCTCAACCTGCCGCTCGACACACTTTCCATGGGCATGAGCCACGATCTCGAGTCGGCCATTGCCCAAGGCGCCACCTGGGTGCGGATCGGTACCGCGCTGTTTGGCGCCCGCGATTATGGCCAGGCCTGAAATGGCCTCACACACTCGTTTCAAGGATCCGTCATGAGCATGAGCAAGAATCGAATCACTTTCATCGGCGCCGGCAACATGGCGGCCAGCCTGATCGGCGGCCTGCGGGCCGAGGGTCTGGACGCCGCGCTGATTCGCGCCAGCGATCCAGGTGCCGAGACCCGTGCGCGGGTCTCGGCCGAACACGGTATCGAAGTGTTCGCCGACAATGCCGAGGCGATCCTCGGGGCTGACGTGGTGGTCCTGGCGGTCAAGCCGCAGGCCATGAAAGCCGTGTGCGAAGCCTTGCGCCCCAGCCTGAAAGCCAATCAGCTGGTGGTGTCGATTGCCGCCGGGATCACCTGTGCCAGCATGAACCGCTGGCTCGGCGAGCAACCGATCGTGCGCTGCATGCCGAACACCCCGGCGCTGCTGCGCCAGGGCGTCAGCGGCCTGTTCGCCACCGCGCAGGT
Source organism: Pseudomonas sp. MWU13-2105 (assembly GCF_023242315.1). GTDB lineage: Bacteria > Pseudomonadota > Gammaproteobacteria > Pseudomonadales > Pseudomonadaceae > Aquipseudomonas. The sequence continues at coordinate 203,829 of NZ_JALLIY010000002.1, read as the reverse complement.
CTCCGCCGAACAGCGCCAACAGGCGCAGACCCTGCTGTCGGCGGTGGGCAGCGCCTTCTGGCTGGACGAAGAACGGCAACTGGACGCGGTCACCGCGGTGTCCGGCAGCGGCCCGGCGTATTTCTTCCTGCTGATCGAAGCCATGACCGCCGCCGGCGAAAAGCTCGGCCTGCCGCGCGACATCGCCAGCCAACTGACCCTGCAGACTGCCCTGGGCGCCGCCCATATGGCCGTCGCCAGTGATGTCGAGGCCGCCGAGCTGCGCCGACGCGTAACCTCGCCCGCCGGCACCACGGAAGCCGCGATCAAGACTTTCCAGGCCGGCGGCTTCGAAGCCCTGGTAGAAAAGGCGCTCGGCGCCGCCGCCCATCGTTCGGCCGAAATGGCCGAGCAACTCGGTCAGTAACCCACGAGGGAACACTTAATGTTTGCATTCAATAGCGCTGCCATTTTTGTCATTCAAACCCTGGGCAGCCTTTATCTGTTGGTGATTTTGCTGCGGTTCATCCTGCAACTGGTCCGGGCCAACTTCTACAACCCGCTCTGCCAGTTCACCGTCAAGGCCACCCAGCCGCTGCTCAAGCCGCTGCGCCGGATCATTCCAAGCATGTTCGGCCTGGACATGTCCTCGCTGGTGCTGGCGATTATCGTGCAGATGCTGCTGATGGCGGTGATCCTGCTGCTCAGCTACGGCGTCACCGGGAATATCGCCTACCTGGCGATCTGGGCGGTCATCGGCATCACCTCGCTGTTCCTCAAGGTGTTCTTCTTCGCCATGATCATCAGCGTGATCCTCTCCTGGGTCGCCCCCGGCAGCCATAGCCCGGCGGCCGAGCTGGTATTCCAGATCAGCGAGCCGGCCCTGGCGCCGTTCCGCAAGATCGTGCCGAACCTCGGCGGCCTGGATATCTCGCCGATCCTGGCGTTCCTGGTGATCCAGTTGATCCAGAGCTATGTGATTCCACCGCTGGCGGTCATGAGCGGCATGCCGGAAGTGCTGTTCCGCTTGATCTGATCAGCGTGGGGGCGGTGCTTGCAGCGCAAGCAGGACCTGTTGCAGGCACAGCGCCTATCATGGGAGCGGAGCTTGCCGCTGCTCCCCCCGCTCATTAGACTTACGCCTCATTCAAGCGTGAGCAGGGTCGATGTCCACTGTCTTTCCCCACGATTCCGTCGGGCTGGTCGTGCCGCAAACGGCACACTTCAGCGAGCCCCTGGCCCTGGCCTGTGGCCGTTCCCTGCCGGCCTACGACCTGATCTACGAAACCTACGGCACCCTCAATCCCGCGGCGAGCAACGCCGTGCTGATCTGCCATGCCCTTTCCGGCCATCACCACGCCGCCGGTTTCCATAGCCCGGATGAGCGCAAGCCCGGCTGGTGGGACAGCTGCATCGGCCCCGGCAAGCCCATCGACACCAACAAGTTCTTCGTCGTCAGCCTGAACAACCTCGGCGGCTGCAACGGCTCCACCGGCCCGAGCAGCCTCAACCCCGAGACCGGCAAACCGTTCGGCGCCGATTTCCCGGTACTGACCGTGGAAGACTGGGTCCACAGCCAGGCCCACCTCGCCGACCGCCTCGGTATCGGCCAATGGGCCGCGGTGATCGGCGGCAGCCTCGGCGGCATGCAGGCCATGCAATGGAGCATCACTTACCCCGATCGCGTGCGCCATTGCGTCGCCATTGCCTCGGCCCCCAAGCTGTCGGCGCAGAACATCGCCTTCAACGAAGTGGCACGCCAGGCGATCCTCACCGATCCGGAGTTCCACGGCGGCTCCTTCCAGGAACACGGCGTGATTCCCAAGCGCGGCCTGATGCTGGCGCGCATGGTCGGGCACATCACCTACCTGTCCGATGACTCCATGGGCGAAAAATTCGGCCGTGGCCTCAAGAGCGAAAAGCTCAACTACGACTTCCACAGCGTGGAATTCCAGGTCGAGAGCTACCTGCGTTACCAGGGCGAGGAGTTTTCCGGACGTTTCGACGCCAATACCTACCTGCTGATGACCAAGGCCCTGGACTACTTCGACCCGGCGGCCAACTTCGGCGATGACCTGGCGAAAACCTTCGCCGGCGCCAGCGCGCGCTTCTGCGTGATGTCCTTCACCACCGACTGGCGCTTCTCGCCGGCCCGCTCGCGGGAAATCGTCGATGCGCTGATGGCCGCGCGCAAGGACGTCTGCTACCTGGAAATCGACGCCCCACAGGGCCACGACGCTTTCCTGATTCCGATCCCGCGTTACTTGCAGGCGTTCGGCAACTACATGAACCGAATTTCGCTGTGAGGACGCCATGAGAGCCGACCTGGAAATCATCCAAGACTGGATCCCCGCCGGCAGCCGCGTGCTCGACCTCGGCTGCGGCGACGGCGAACTGCTGACCTGGCTGCGCGACCACAAGCAGGTCAGCGGCTACGGCCTGGAAAACGATCCGGACAATATCGCCACCTGCGTGGCCAAGGGCATCAACGTCATCGAGCAGGACCTGGACAAGGGCCTCGGCAACTTCGCCAGCAACAGCTTCGATATCGTGGTCATGACCCAGGCCCTGCAAGCCGTGCACTACCCGGACAAGATCCTCGACGAAATGCTCCGGGTCGGCCGCCAGTGCATCATCACCTTCCCCAATTTCGGGCACTGGCGCTGTCGTTGGTACCTGGCAAGCAAGGGCCGGATGCCGGTCTCGGAGTTCCTCCCGTACACCTGGTACAACACGCCGAACATCCACTTTTGCACCTTCGAAGACTTCGAGGCGCTGTGTCGCGAACGCTCGGCCAAGGTCATCAACCGGCTTGCCGTGGATCAACAGCACCGCCATGGGTGGGCCAGTAAGCTATGGCCTAATCTGTTAGGGGAGATCGGCATTTATCGCGTCAGCAGTCCGGGCCTCGCCGATCATCAGCTCGCGGTGTAAACCACACGGTTTCGAGGAGAATGATCATGCTACGTTCCATTGTGTTTCTAGTGGCGGTCTGTTTCGGCGTCACGGCCATGGCCGCCGACGCCATCAAGGGCGAGCGCCAGGAAGTGTTCGGTGATATCACCGTGCACTACAACACCTTCAATTCCACCTATATTCAACCGGACGCTGCCCAGCGTGCGGAGTTGGTACGCAGCAAGAACCAGGGCGTGATCAACATCTCGGTGGCCAAGGCCGGCAAACCGCTGGTCGCTCAGGTCAGCGGCAATGTGAAGGACCTGACCGGCCAGAATTTCAAGCTGGTGTTCAAGCAAATCACTGAGCAGGGCGCCGTCTATTACCTCGCGCAATATCCGGTCCCACAGCAGGAAAACCGCACCTTCGACATTAGCGTCACCACCGGTGGCGATACCCACACCTTCAGCTTCAATCAGGAACTTTTCCCAGGCGAATGATGAATTTCAGCCAACTGGTACTGGCCAGCCACAATGCCGGCAAACTCAAAGAACTCCAGGCCATGCTCGGCGGCTCGGTGCAACTGCGCTCGATCGGTGAGTTCAGCAGCGTCGAACCGGAAGAAACCGGTTTGTCATTCGTCGAAAACGCCATCCTGAAAGCCCGCAATGCCTCGCGTATTTCCGGCCTGCCGGCGCTGGCCGACGACTCCGGGCTGGCGGTGGACTTTCTCGGCGGCGCGCCGGGCATCTATTCGGCCCGTTATGCCGACGGCCAGGGCGACGCGGCGAACAACGCCAAGCTGCTCGAGGCCCTGAAGGACGTCCCCAGCGCCGAGCGCGGCGCGCAGTTCGTCTGCGTGCTGGCCCTGGTACGGCATGCCGACGACCCCTTGCCGATCCTCTGCGAAGGCCTGTGGCACGGGCGCATCCTCACTGCCGCCAGTGGCGAGCACGGCTTCGGCTACGATCCGCTGTTCTGGGTACCGGAACGCGACTGCTCGAGCGCCGAACTGGGTCCGGTGGAGAAGAACCAGCTCAGCCACCGCGCCCGCGCCATGGCGCTGTTGCGCCAGCGCCTGGGCCTGCAATGACCCAGCCCGACTCCGCGCTGCCGCTGATCCACGGCAACGCGCCAACACCGCGGGCGACCATGCCAGACCTGCCGCCCCTGGCGCTGTACATCCATATCCCCTGGTGCGTGCGCAAATGCCCGTATTGCGACTTCAACTCCCACGCCGCCAGCCCGGTGCTGCCGGAAGAGGAGTACGTCGACGCGCTGCTGGCCGACCTCGACCAGGACCTGCACGCGGTGTACGGCCGGGAGTTGAGTTCGATCTTCTTCGGTGGCGGCACCCCCAGCCTGTTCAGCGCCCAGGCGCTGGGGCGCCTGCTCAGGGGCGTCGAAGCACGCATCCGCTTTGCCGGTGATATCGAGATCACCCTGGAAGCCAACCCCGGGACCTTCGAGCAGGAAAAATTCATCGCCTATCGGCAGTCGGGGATCAATCGGCTGTCCATCGGCATCCAGAGCTTCCAGGAAGACAAGCTCAAGGCCCTCGGCCGCATCCATAGCGGCGGCGAAGCGGTGCGGGCGGCGGACATGGCGCGCCAGGCCGGCTTCGACAACTTCAACCTGGACCTGATGCACGGCTTACCGGACCAGTCCCTGGAGGATGCCCTGGGCGACCTGCGCCAGGCCATTGCCCTGCGGCCCACGCATCTGTCCTGGTATCAGCTCACGCTGGAGCCAAACACGGTGTTCTGGAACCAGCCGCCGACGCTGCCGGAAGACGACACCCTGTGGGATATCCAGGAAGCCGGCCAGGCCCTGCTGGCCGAGCACGGCTACGCCCAGTACGAAGTCTCGGCCTACGCCCAGCCCGGGCGGGCGGCGCGGCACAACCTCAATTACTGGAGCTTCGGCGATTTCATCGGTATCGGCGCCGGCGCCCATGGCAAGCTCAGCCACCCGGACGGGCGCATCGTACGGACCTGGAAAACCCGCCTGCCGAAGGACTACCTGAACCCGGCCAAGGCCTTCCAGGCCGGGGAAAAGGCCCTGGCCAACGAAGAACTGCCGTTCGAGTTCCTGATGAATGCCCTGCGCCTGACCGCGGGCGTTGACGCCGTCTTGTTTGCGCAACGTACCGGGCTTAGTCTCGACAGCTTGAACGAAGCACGCGCCGAGGCCGAACAAAGCGGCCTGTTGCAGGTCGAACCGTCACGCCTGGCGGCCACCGATCGCGGGCAGCTGTTTCTCAACGACCTGCTGCAATACTTTTTGACCTAAGGAAACCCCATGGACCTGGTACTCGACCTGCTCGCCACGGTATCGCGTTGGAGCCGCAGCAACCTGTCGGAAATCGCCCTGGCGCTGGTGGGCTGCCTGCTGGTGCTGTTTGGCGCGGACATCAAGGGTTGGATCGATCAGCGCCTGGGCAGCATTGCTGGCGCCTTGCGCGTACCGCTGCTGGCCCTGCTGTGCATGATCGGCAGCGGCGCGGCCTTGATCTACGCCACGCCCTGGGTGGTGCGCGGCTTGAGCCAGTTCAACAACTACAGCCTGGCGCCGGTGTTGTTGGTGGTGCTGGTGTTGATCGGGGTGGTGGCGGATCGGCGCTGATTGGAAAACGCCGAAACCTGTAGCTCGATTGCCAGCAAAGCTTTTAGTAGTCTTGGGGGATTCTTCGCGGCGGTGCGGCGATCCACAAGCTCCGCCCCCACAAGTTCTGTATTCGACCACTCATCTATGGCACAACAGGAATCCTGTGGGAGCGGAGCTTGCCCGCGAAGCTCTTGGCGGCCTTGAGGGCCCCATAGCCGGCAAGCCGGCTCCACAGGGGTTGCGCGGCGTCCGACGCGCCTCAGCGCCTCAGCGCCTCAGCGCCTCAGGCCAGCTTCTCGAACTTCAGGTCCCAGACCCCATGCCCCAGCCGCTCGCCACGGCGTTCGAACTTGGTGATCGGACGCTCGGCCGGACGCGGCACGCATCTGCCGTCTTCGGCCAGGTTGCGATAACCCGGGGCAACGTTCATCACTTCCAGCATGTACTCGGCATACGGCTCCCAATCGGTGGCCATGTGCAGGATCCCGCCGACCTTCAGCTTGCTGCGCACCAGCTCGGCAAACGACGCCTGGACGATACGGCGCTTGTGGTGCCGGCTCTTGTGCCACGGATCCGGGAAAAACAGCATCAGCCGATCCAGGCTGTTGTCCGCCACGCAGCGGTTGAGCACTTCAATGGCGTCGCAGTCGTAGACCCGCAGGTTTTTCAACCCCTGGGTCAGCACGCCATTGAGCAGCGCGCCAACACCCGGACGATGCACTTCGACACCGATAAAGTCCTGCTCCGGCGCCGCCGCCGCCATTTCCAGCAGGGAGTGGCCCATGCCGAAGCCGATTTCCAGCGAGCGTGGCGCCGAACGGCCAAACACCTGGTCGAAATCCACCGGCGCATCGGCCAGCGGCAGGACGAACAGCGGCGTGCCCTGCTCCAGGCCCTTCTGCTGGCCTTCGGTCATGCGCCCGGCGCGCATCACGAAACTCTTGATACGGCGGTGTTGGCGCTCGTCACCGGCTTCCGGCTGGAGCGGCGTGTCGTTCGATTCAGTCATCAAAGGCTCTTACTTGATCAGACCATCCAGCGGCGAGGAGGCGCTGGCATAGAGTTTTTTCGGCATGCGCCCGGCCAGGTAAGCCAGGCGGCCGGCAACGATGGCGTGTTTCATGGCTTCGGCCATCAGGATCGGCTGCTGGGCGTGGGCGATGGCCGAGTTCATCAGCACCGCTTCACACCCCAGTTCCATGGCGATGGTGGCGTCGGAGGCGGTACCGACACCGGCATCCACCAGCACCGGGATCTTGGCTTCTTCAAGGATGATCTGCAGGTTGTACGGGTTGCAGATCCCCAGCCCGGTACCGATCAGACCGGCCAGCGGCATGACCGCGATGCAGCCGATTTCCGCCAGTTGCCGGGCGATGATCGGGTCATCGCTGGTGTAGACCATCACGTCGAAACCTTCCTTGACCAGCACTTCGGCGGCCTTGAGGGTTTCGATCACGTTGGGGAACAGGGTTTTCTGGTCGGCCAGGACTTCCAGCTTCACCAGGTTGTGACCGTCCAGCAGCTCACGGGCCAGGCGGCAGGTGCGCACGGCTTCGATGGCGTCGTAGCAACCGGCGGTGTTCGGCAGGATGGTATAGCGATCCGGCGGCAGGATATCCAGCAGGTTCGGCTCGCCCGGGTTCTGCCCGAGATTGGTCCGGCGCACCGCCACGGTAACGATCTCGGCGCCCGAGGCCTCGATGGCCAGGCGGGTTTCTTCCATATCGCGGTATTTACCGGTACCCACCAGCAGACGGGACTGATAGGTACGGCCGGCCAGCACGAAGGGCTTGTCGCTGCGAACAGTGCTCATTCGGAAATCCTCTTGAAAGGTTGAGGGCTTGCAGGGTGGATCAGGGCATGGGACCGCAGGGGCGATTAACCGCCGCCGATAGCGTGTACCACTTCGACCTGATCGCCTTCACGCAGGGCGGTATCGGCATGCTGGCTGCGCGGAACGATATCCAGGTTCAGCTCCACCGCCACCCGCCGCCCGACCAGGTCGAGCCGGGTCAGCAGCGCCGCGACGGTCTCGCCATCGGGCAGTTCAAAGGGTTCACCGTTCAATTGAATGCGCATGCGCCGGGCTGCCATCATTTTTAGGGGTCAGCATTCTAGCCCGATCAGTCCGGGCGACCCAAGCCATTCGTCGACCTGGCGGTCAGCTCAAGCCGCCTGCAGGCGCCAGGCGGCCAGACCGAGGCAGAACCAGCCGATCAGGAAGCCCAGGCCACCGAACGGGGTGATGATGCCCAATTTGCCGATACCGCTCAGGGTCAACAGGTACAGGCTGCCAGAGAACAGGATAATCCCGATGGCGAACGCAGCCCCGGCCCAGGTGACCAAACGCCCCGGAACATGGGTTGCCAGCAAGGCGACGCCGAACAGTGCCAGGGCATGCACCAGCTGATAGGTCACGCCGGTGTGGAAAATCGCCAGGTACTCCGCGCTCAGGCGGTCTTTCAGGCCGTGGGCGGCAAAGGCACCGAGGGCGACGCCGGTAAAACCGAAAAAGGCGGCCAGCAGCAGAAAACCACGCAACATGACGAACTCCATTCAGGGGGCACAGGGTCTGTATAATGGCCCGCTCCCACGCCCCGGCCAAGCCATCTCTATGTTGCAATTCCTTTTCCGCCGCCTTGTCACCGCCCTGAAATGGTTCGCCATCGGCAGTGTGTTGCTGGTGCTGCTGTTTCGTTGGGTGCCGCCGCCCGGTACCGCGTTGATGGTCGAACGCAAGATCGAGTCCTGGACCGACGGCGAGCCCATTGACCTGCAACGCAGCTGGCGTCCGTGGGAGCAGATCTCCGACGAGCTGAAAGTCGCGGTGATGGCCGGTGAGGACCAGAAATTCCCCGAGCACTGGGGTTTCGACTTCGATGCGATCCAGGCCGCCTTCGAGCATAACGAGCGTGGCGGATCGATTCGCGGCGCCAGCACCTTGAGCCAGCAGGTATCGAAGAACCTGTTCCTGTGGTCCGGCCGCAGTTATTTGCGTAAGGGGCTGGAGGCCTGGTTTACCGCGCTGATCGAGCTGACCTGGCCCAAGCAGCGGATTCTCGAGGTGTACCTGAACAGCGTCGAGTGGGACGACGGCGTGTTCGGCGCGGAGGCGGCGGCGCGGCATCACTTCGGCGTGAGCGCGGCGGGCTTGTCGCGCCAGCAGGCCAGCTTGCTGGCGGCGGTTCTGCCCAATCCGCGGGAGTGGAGCGCCAGTCATCCAAGCACCTATGTGGCGCGCCGGGCCGGCTGGATTCGCCAGCAGATGAGCCAGTTGGGTGGCGATGAGTATCTGGTGGGGTTGAACAACTCGCGCAAGGCGCCCTGGGCGTTATAAAAGTTATCGCTGCGGAGCCTGTGCTGCCGTCTTCGCGGCGGTGCGGCGATCTGACAAGCTCCGCTCCCACAAGTTTTGTGGCGCATACAAAATTGGCGTACAACTCGGTCCACTGTGGGAGCGGAGCTTGCCCGCGAAGAGGCCCGCAATAACCCAACATGACTAGCAGCCTGTCACCACCTCAAACAAAAACGCCCCGATCGGATCGGGGCGTTTTTCATTGCTTCAGCGCTTACGCGGCAATCGACAGCTTCAGCTTGTTCATCGCACTCTTTTCCAACTGGCGAATCCGCTCGGCGGAAACGTTGTACTTCTGCGCCAGGTCGTGCAGCGTGGCCTTCTCTTCCGCCAACCAACGCTGGTAGAGAATGTCGCGGCTGCGCTCGTCGAGCACTTCCAGGGCTTCATGCAGGTTGCTGTTGGAGTTTTCGCTCCAGTCGGCATCCTCCAGTTGACGCGCCGGGTCATACCGGTGGTCTTCCAGGTAGTTGGCCGGAGACTGGAAGGCACTGTCGTCGTCGGCTTCCGCCGCCGGGTCGAAGGCCATGTCCTGGCCGGTCAGCCGGCTTTCCATCTCGCGCACTTCACGGGGTTCCACGCCGAGGCTTTCGGCCACGCGGTGGACTTCCTCGTTGTTCAGCCAGGCCAGACGCTTTTTCTGGCTGCGCAGATTGAAGAACAGCTTGCGCTGGGCCTTGGTGGTGGCCACTTTGACAATGCGCCAGTTGCGCAGGATGAACTCGTGGATTTCCGCCTTGATCCAGTGCACGGCGAACGACACCAGGCGCACACCCATTTCCGGGTTGAAGCGCTTCACGGCCTTCATCAGGCCGACGTTGCCTTCCTGGATCAGGTCAGCCTGGGCCAGGCCGTAGCCGGAATAGCTACGGGCGATATGGACGACAAACCGCAGGTGGGCGAGCACCATCTGCCGAGCCGCCCCCAAATCCTGCTCATAGTAGAGACTCTCGGCCAGTTCACGCTCCTGCTCCGGCGTCAGCAATGGAATGCTGTTCACCGTGTTCACGTAGGCTTCCAGGTTCGCACCCGGGACCAGCGCGTAGACAGGTTGCAAAGAAGTGGTCATACGAAAAAACCTCCGACTCACATAACTCGTGCAGTGATGCACTGCGAAAATTGACCGGGAACCGTAGGACAAGTTCCCTAAACCACCAATACGGTCAATACAAACGAAACCACATTAATCTGACATTAACTACTTCGGTGCCAGCTCACGTAAATGCCGTGCGACCGCAATCCAAGCACCGATATACCCCAAGAGCACCGCCCCAAGCAACAGGGACAGACCATCGGCAACCGGCACACCGGCCAGGGCGAAATCACTGCCGTAGAGACCGGCCAGCCCGACCACCGCGTCATTCAGCCAGTTGAGGCCGTAAGCCAGCACACCCCAGGACAAAAACCCGGCACCAAAGCCGTAAAGCGCGCCCATGTAAAGAAAAGGCCTACGCACATAGCTATCAGTGCCTCCGACCAGTTTAATCACTTCGATCTCGGTGCGGCGGTTTTCAATATGAAGACGAATGGTATTGCCTATCACCAAAAGTAATGCAGACACCAGCAGCACCGTCAGGCCGAAGACAAACCGGTCGCCCAGCTTGAGGATCGCCGCCAGGCGCTCGACCCAGACCAGGTCCAGTTGCGCCTGCTGCACCTTGGGCAACTCGGCCAGGCGCTGGCGCAGCGCTTCCAGGGTCGCCTTGTCGACTTCGTTCGGCGTCACCAGCACCACCCCCGGCAAGGGGTTCTGCGGCAATTCCTTGAGGGCTTCGCCCAGGCCCGACTGTTGCTGGAACTCGTCCAGGGCCTTTTCCTTGCTGATGTACTCGGCATCCGCCACGCCGGGCATGGCCTTGACCTGCTCGCTGAGGTGCTCGCCTTCGGTCGGGCTGGCATCCAGTTGCAGGTACAGGGAAATCTGCGCCGCGCGCTGCCAGGAGCCGCCGAGGCGCTCGACATTGTTCAGCAGCAGCGACAAGCCCATGGGCAGGCTCAGGGCCACGGCCATCACCAGGCAGGTAAAGAAGCTGCCGATCGGCTGCTTGCCCAGGCGCCGCAGGCTGTCCACCAGGCTGGCGCGATGACTTTCGATCCAGGCGTGCAGCAGGGTACTGAAATCCGGGCCGTCGTCTTCGTCGCGCTTTTTCTTCGGCGGCTGCGGGTCGGAGGCCTTCGGCGCGACGCGTTCGGCTACTTTCGGACTGCGGGTCGCACTCATACGCCAGCCTCCCCGTCGCCGATCAATCGGCCACGTTGCAAGGTCAGCATGCGGTGACGCATGCGGGCGATCAGGGCCAGGTCGTGGCTGGCGATCAGCACACTGGTGCCCAGGCGGTTGATGTCTTCGAACACACCCATGATTTCCGCCGCCAGGCGCGGGTCGAGGTTACCGGTGGGTTCGTCCGCCAGCAGCAGCGCCGGGCGATGGACGATGGCCCGGGCAATACCGACGCGCTGTTGCTGGCCGGTGGAGAGGTCGCCGGGGTAGAGGTCGGTCTTGTCCGACAGCGCCACGCGTTCCAGGGCCGAATCCACCCGCTTGACGATCTCGGCCTTGGACAGGCCGAGGATCTGCAACGGCAAGGCGACATTGTTGAACACCGTGCGATCGAACAGCAACTGGTGGTTCTGGAACACCACGCCGATCTGCCGGCGCAGGAACGGAATCTGTGCGTTGCTGATCTGGCCCAGGTCCTGCCCGGCCAGCAGCAGTTTGCCGGTGGTCGGACGCTCCATCGCCAGCAGCAGGCGCAACAGGGTACTTTTGCCCGCGCCGGAATGTCCGGTGACGAACAGGAATTCACCACGACGCACCCGAAAGCTCAGTTCATGCAAGCCGACATGCCCGTTCGGATAGCGTTTACCGACCTGTTCGAAACGAATCATGAATGCTCCCGCTCGGCGAAAAGGGCCTGGACAAAGGGTTCGGCTTCGAAGGTGCGCAGATCGTCGATCCCTTCGCCGACGCCGATGTAACGAATCGGCAGGCCAAACTGCTTGGCCAGGGCAAAGATCACCCCGCCCTTGGCGGTCCCATCGAGCTTAGTCAATGCCAGGCCGGTCAGCTGCACCGTCTGGTTGAATTGCTTGGCCTGGTTGATGGCGTTCTGCCCAGTACCGGCGTCGAGCACCAGCAGCACTTCGTGCGGCGCCTCTACGTCGAGCTTGGCGATCACCCGGCGAACCTTCTTCAGTTCTTCCATCAGGTTGTCTTTGGTGTGCAGGCGACCGGCGGTGTCGGCGATCAGCACGTCGATACCGCGCGCCTTGGCCGCCTGGACCGCGTCGAAGATCACCGAGGCCGAGTCGGCACCGGTGTGCTGGGCGATGACCGGGATCTGGTTGCGCTCGCCCCACACCTGCAATTGTTCCACCGCCGCCGCGCGGAAGGTGTCGCCCGCCGCCAGCATGACTTTCTTGCCGTCGAGCTGCAGCTTCTTCGCCAGCTTGCCGATGGTGGTGGTCTTGCCGGCGCCGTTGACGCCCACCACCAGGATCACGAAGGGTTTCTGCTGCGAAACGATGTTCAGCGGCTGCTCGACCGGTTTGAGCATCGCGGTCAGCTCGGCCTGTAGCGAAGCATAGAGCGCGTCACTGTCGGTCAACTGCTTGCGGGCGACCTTCTGGGTCAGGCTCTGGATGATCACCGAGGTGGCTTCGACGCCGACGTCGGCGGTCAGCAGACGGGTTTCCAGTTCATCCAGCAGGTCGTCGTCGATGGCCTTCTTGCCCAGGAACAGGCTGGCCATGCCTTCGCCGATACTGGCGCTGGTCTTGGACAACCCCTGCTTGAGACGGGCGAAGAAGCCGACCTTGGTCTCTTCGGAAACCGGCTTGGCCGGCTCGGCGACCACGGGTTCAGCCAGCGCAACCGGCGCAGGCGCAACCACTGGCGCAATGACTGGCGCTGACACCGGTTCGGCGACGAACGGCTCAGACGCCGCCGCTTCAGCGACAGCCACGGTGGCAGTCACCGGGATCGGCGGAGTGATATGCACTGCCTGGACATCCTCGACCAGAGCCACCGGCTCTTCGGCCACAGGCAAGCTCAGCCAGGGCTCATGCACCGGGGCGACCGGGGCGACAGCCGGCGTTTCAGCCACCGCGACATTGACCGGCACCGGCTCAGTGGTAACCGGCAACGCCTCGCTCACTGGCGCGGGCGTGGCCTCGGGGGTCGGTTGTGGCTGTTCGACGACGGCTTCCTGCGGTTTTTTACGCAGCCAGCCGAACAGGCTTTTTTTCTCGCCAGCCGGGGCTGGGGTCTTCTTGTCGTCGTTGGAACCAAACATGGAGGACGGCTATCTCACGGTAGCGACGCGCCAAGGTGGCGCTTCGGCAAATAATATTCTGATGCGCAACAGACTGCCTTTTGACCAGATTGTTCGCGCGCAACGCAGTATCCTAGCACCTCCTCGCCCGCCGACGCTAAGATCACGCGGGCCGTACTACAGGTTTGAAAACGAATGAATGCTCTAGCCCGCCGTGCCGCTGGCCTGTTGCTCGGCACGCTCTGTCTGCCCCTGGCCGCCTTGGCCGCCGACCCGCAACCGACCCACGAATTCTCCCTCGATAACGGTCTGAAGGTCGTGGTCCGCGAGGATCACCGCGCCCCCGTGGTGGTCTCGCAGATCTGGTACAAGGTCGGCTCGAGCTACGAGACACCTGGCCAGACCGGCCTGTCCCATGCCCTGGAACACATGATGTTCAAGGGCAGCGCCAAGGTCGGCCCGGGCGAAGCCTCGCTGATCCTGCGTGACCTGGGCGCTGAAGAGAACGCCTTCACCAGCGACGACTACACCGCGTATTACCAGGTCCTGGCCCGCGACCGCCTGGGCGTGGCCCTGGAACTGGAAGCCGATCGCATGGCCAGCCTGCGCCTGCCGGCCGACGAGTTCAGCCGGGAAATCGAGGTGATCAAGGAGGAGCGCCGCCTGCGCACCGACGACAAGCCCATGGGCAAGGCCTTCGAGCGCTTCAAGGCGATGGCCTACCCGGCCAGCGGCTACCACACGCCGACCATCGGCTGGATGGCCGACCTCGACCGGATGAAGGTCGAGGAGCTGCGCCACTGGTACCAATCCTGGTATGTGCCGAATAACGCCACCCTGGTGGTAGTGGGCGACGTCACCCCGGACGAAGTCAAAAGCCTGGCCCAGCGCTATTTCGGCGCCATCCCCCGGCGTGACACGCCGCCGGCGAAGATCCCGCGGGAACTCGACGCGCCCGGCGAACGCCTGATCACCCTGCATGTGAAGACCCAACTGCCGAGCCTGATGCTCGCCTTCAACGTGCCAAGCTTCGCCACCGCCGAAGACAAGCGTGCGGTCAGCGCCCTGCGCCTGATCGCCGCCCTGCTCGACGGCGGCTACAGCGCGCGCCTGCCGTCGCAACTGGAGCGCGGCGAGGAGCTGATCTCCGGCGGCTCGTCGAGCTACGACGCCTACACCCGCGGCGATACGCTGTTCCTGCTCTCGGCCACCCCCAACAGCCAGAAGAACAAAACCCTGGCCGACACCGAGACCGGCCTCTGGCGCCTGCTGGAGCAGTTGAAAACCCAGGCCCCAAGCGCCGAAGAGCTGGAGCGCGTACGTGCCCAGGTGATCGCCGGCCTGGTCTACGAGCGTGACTCCATCACCAGCCAGGCCAGCGCCATCGGCATCCTCGAAACCGTCGGCCTGTCCTGGAAAATGATGGACACCGAACTGGCCGACCTGCAAAGCGTCACGCCGCAGGACCTGCAGAACGCCGCCCGTACCTACTTCACCCGCGAGCGCCTCAGCGTCGCCCATGTATTGCCCGAGGAGAGCGCCCAATGAGTCAGTCCAAGGGGCCACGTTTCGCCCTGCTCGCCCTGACCCTCGCCATCGCGGCGGGCGGTATCGGCTTTTATCTGTTCGATTCACGCAACTCCCAGGCCAGCCAGGCCCTGGACGCGGCCAAGGCCGGCCACAAGCTGCAATCGCTGGCCGAGCTGGACGGCAAGGCGCCGGCGCACCGCACGCTGAATGTGCAGACCTGGAAAACCGCCGAAGGCGCCAAGGCGCTGTTCGTCGAAGCCCATGAACTGCCGATGTTCAACCTGAACCTGACCTTCGCCGCTGGCAGCAGCCAGGACGGCGACGCGGCGGGCCTCGCCACGCTGACCAACGCCATGCTCAACGAAGGCGTGGCCGGCAAAAACGTCGGCGCCATTGCCCAGGGCTTCGAAGGCCTCGGCGCCGACTTCAATAACGGCTCCTACAAGGACATGGCCATTGCTTCGCTGCGCAGCCTCAGCACCCCGGACAAACGCGAGCCGGCACTGAAACTGTTCGCCGAGGTGGTCGGCAAGCCGACCTTCCCCGCCGACTCCCTGGCGCGGATCAAGAACCAGTTGCTGGCCGGCTTCGAATACCAGAAGCAGAACCCCGGCAAGCTGGCGAGCCTGGAATTGTCCAAGCGCCTGTATGGCGATCACCCCTACGCGCACCCTAGCGAAGGCACGGCACAGAGCATCCCGCCGATCAGCCTGGAACAGCTGCGCGCCTTCCATGCCAAGGCCTACGCGGCCGGCAACGTGGTGATCGCGCTGGTCGGCGACCTCACGCGCAGTGAAGCAGAAGGCATCGCCGCCCAGGTTTCCAGCTCCCTGCCCAAGGGCCCGGCCTTGCCGAAGATCGCCCAGCCGGCCGAACCGAAAGCCAGCATCGGACATATCGAGTTCCCGTCCAAGCAGACCACCATCCTCATGGCCCAACAGGGCATCGACCGTACCGACCCGGACTATGCGGCGCTGTCCCTGGGCAACCAGATTCTCGGCGGCGGCGGTTTCGGTACCCGCCTGATGAGCGAGGTCCGCGAAAAGCGCGGCCTGACCTAT
Source organism: Pseudomonas sp. MWU13-2105 (assembly GCF_023242315.1). Taxonomy (GTDB): domain Bacteria; phylum Pseudomonadota; class Gammaproteobacteria; order Pseudomonadales; family Pseudomonadaceae; genus Aquipseudomonas. Next base: position 188,128 of record NZ_JALLIY010000002.1, on the reverse strand, counting down.
GGTGTCTATTCGGGCTTCTCGCCGATGCAGGCCCGCGGCCCGTTCCAGATCAACCTGCAAACCCGCGCCGAAATGAGCGAAGGCACGCACAAGCTGGTGGACGAGGTGGTCTCCGACTACCTGAAAAACGGCCCGACACAGAAGGAACTCGACGACGCCAAGCGCGAAATGGCCGGCAGTTTCCCGCTCGCCAATGCGAGCAACAGCAGTATCGTTGGCCAACTGGGCCTGATGGGTTTCTATGACCTGCCGCTCGATTACCTGGAAAACTTCGTGCAACAGACCCAGGCGCTGACCATCGAGCAGATCAAGTCGGCGATGAACAAACACCTGAGTGTCGACAAGATGATCGTCGTCACCGCAGGGCCCACGGTGCCGCAAAAGCCCCTGCCGCCACCGACTGACAAACCCGCCGAGCAGCCGCTCGGGGTTCCGGAGCATTAATGGCCAGCCCATCGCGTCCCAGCAAGAAACCCGCTCACCCGCATAACGGCGTGAATCAACTGCGTATCATCGGCGGCGAATGGCGCAGCCGACGCCTGAGCTTCCCGGATGTCCCGGGACTGCGTCCAACCCCGGACCGGGTGCGCGAAACCCTGTTCAACTGGCTGGCGCCCTACGTCGCCGGGGCCAAGGTGCTCGATCCGTTCGCCGGCAGCGGTGCCCTGTTCCTCGAGGCCCTGTCCCGCGGCGCCGTCATGGGCCAGGCGCTGGATGCCAGCAACCTGGCCGTGGCCAACCTGCGCGAACACCTGGGCACCCTGCGTTGCAGCGTCGGCCAAGTGCAGACCGCCGACGCCATGCGCTACCTGGAAACCCACGCGGCCACGGCCTTCGACCTGGTGTTCCTCGACCCGCCGTTCAACCAGAACCTGCTGCCCGGCATCTGCGCCCTGCTGGAAGAACGCCAGTGGCTGGCCGACGACGCCTGGATCTACACCGAAAGCGAAACCGCGCCCTCGGGCCTCGGCCTGCCGGGCAACTGGCGCCTGCACCGCGAGCAGAAGTCCGGGCGGGTCTACTACGCGCTGTGGCAACGCAGCGTAGCCAGCCAGTAATGTGAGCCTCAAGGGCGGTTCGAGCCTCGGACCGCCCTCACTATCCCGCTACCGCCCGCTCCTCTGTCCGCCGGATCAAGGTATTCCTTTGCAACTCAAAAGGATCCCTGACGGATGAAACCCGCCGCCCCCCGGCATGCACTCGGCTTGCTTTTGCTGCCGCTCATCGCCCTCGCCAGCCCCTCGCCCAGCACCCACGAACTGACACTCGACAACGGTTTGAAAGTCATCCTGCGCGAAGATCATCGCGCCCCCGTCGTGGCCGCCCAGCTTTGGTACAAAGTCGGCTCCAGTCACGAGCCGCCTGGCGAATCCGGGCTTTCCCATGCCCTGGAACACCTGCTGTTCCAGGGCAGCGGCAAAGTCTGCCCCGCCCAGGCGTTCCAGATCATGGAACGCCTGGGCGCCCGGATCAACGCCTTCACCAACCACGACGCCACCACCTACGAATACCTGATGCCGCGTCATGTCCTGGGGGTCGCGCTGGAAATCATGGCCGACCAGATGAGCTCCGCCCAACTCTCGCCAGCGGCCTTCCGACGTGAAATCGAGGTCATCAAGAACGAGCGCTTGCAGAATATCGACGATGCGCCCTGGGCCATGCTCGACGAGAAGCTTCGCAGCCTGGCCTTTCCCACCAGCGGCTATGGCACCGCCACCGTCGGCTGGCAACACGACCTGCAACGCATGGACGTCCGGCAACTGCGGCGCTGGTACACCAACTGGTACGCGCCGAACAACGCCACCCTGGTGCTGGTCGGCGACGTCACCGCCGAGGAGGTCGAAGCCCTGGCCCGTCGCTACTTCGCCGGGTTGTCCAGGCGGGTGCTGCCCGAGACCCGGCGCCCACTGGAATTGAACGAGCCCGGCGAGCGACGAATCACGCTACAGACCCGCAATGAGTTTCCCAGCCTGATCATGGCCTTCAACGTCCCCAGCCTGGCGACTGCCGCCGATCCGCATACCGCGTACACCTTGCGCCTGCTCAACGAATTGCTCGGCGTCGGCGGCGGCTCGCGGATTTTCAGGCAGTTGAAGTTCCGCGAAGAGCTGATCACCCAGGCCCATTCCAGCTACGAGGCGTTCAGCCGAGGAGACGCCTTGTTGATGATTGCCGTCGACCTGGACACCCAGAAGAATCCGAGCCTGGAAGATATCCAGGCCCGCCTGTGGCAACTGCTGGATGAGTTCAAACGTACGCCTGTCAGCGCGCAGGAGCTTGACCGCGCGCGCACCCGGATGCTGGCGCAACGGGTGTTTGCCCGCGACTCGGTGGAAAACCAGGCGCAGAAACTCGGCAGCCTGGAAAGCGTCGGCCTGTCGTGGACCCTGGAAGAACGGGAACAAGAGCAACTGAAAGCCGTCACGCCGCTGGATATTCAGCATGCCGCGCAAACCTACCTGACCCACGAGCGACTCAGCGTGGCCTTGGCCAGCCCCGGAAAAAGCAACCATGAATAAAGCCCACACGGTGTTATCGAGCGTCTTGCTGGCGCTGCTCGCCATGCCATTAATTCCTGGCTCGAAGGCTGCGGCCACGACCGCTGAGTCGACCGTCAGCCCTCTGCAGTCGCTGGGCGAGATCCAACACCTGGAGGCCACTGCCTCCCCCCCTGCTGTGCGGGGCTGGAAAACGCTCCACGGGACCAAGGTGCTCTTCGTTGAAGCCCGTGGCCTGCCGTTGCTTGACGTGGCCGTGAGCTTTGCCGCAGGCAGCCGTTACGATGGCGCACAACCCGGCTTGGCGGCCATGACCCTGAGCCTGCTCAACGAAGGCACGGTCGGTAAGGACGTCGACGCGATCATGACCGCGTTCGACAGCCTGGGGGTGAACGTCAGCAATGACATCGACCGCGACCATGCGCGGTTCACCCTGCGCAGTCTCAGCGACGAAGCCATCCGCACACCGGCCCTGCAGTTGCTGAGCGATGTGCTGAGCAAGCCCAGCTTCAGCGCCGATGCGATTCGCCGGGTAAAGAGCGAGGCCCTCGATCAACAAATGCGCCAGGATGTTGCCTTCGACACCTGGGTCAGCCACCGCTTTCCACCGCCACTCTACTCGCGACACCCTTATGCGCAGCCCCTCTATGGCACCCGGGAGAGTATCGAAAAAATCACTGTTGATCAGCTGCGGGCCTTTCACAACAAGGCTTACAGCGCAGGCAACGCCATTATCCTGCTGGTCGGCGATCTCTCGCTGGAGCAGGCACAGAGCCTCAGCGTGAAGATTGCCGATGCCTTGCCCAAAGGCCCGGCGCTGCCAGCCACCGCCGGCGCCCACCGTGAAGACAGCGTCGTCGGCACCACCCACATCGAACGCCCGACTCTGCTGGTCCATCTGGATCTGGCCCAGATCGCCATCCCCCGACACCATCCCGATTACGTCGCGCTCTACGTCGCCAGCCTGATCTTTGGCGGCGGCTTCGATAGCCGGCTGATGCAGGCCTTGCGCGAGCAACATGGCGTCACCTACTCGGCGGTGGCCCAACTCAGGAACTGGCAAGCCCGTGGACCGTTCCATATCAACCTCTCGACCCCGCCCGAATACCGCGATGCGGCCATCCAGCGGATCAAGCTGATGTTCGAGCAGTTCCTGAGAGAAGGCCCGACCGAGCAGGAATTGCAGAACATCAAGCAGAGCCTGCGCGGTGAGATGGCGCTGGACGGCGCGAGCAACGCGGATATCCTCCAGGCCTTGTTGTTGATCGCTCGTCACGACCTGCCACTCAGCCTGACCGACTATGCCAAGCAGGCGCAGCGGCTGACCCGCGAAACCATCAGGGTCGCCTTGAACACGCATTTCGATACCGAAAGCTGGGTGGTGACCAGTACCGGCCCAAGCATCACCCAGCAAGCGCTGCCTGATCTGCGTAGCCCGGGGCCAGGTTGCCGGGCCGGCGCCCTGCCGCCCGGATAAAAAGCTGCGGTAATGGACAGCACTGTGGCAATTTAGACGTATCGCACGCGCAAGCGTGGCTGCCATGACGACTTGCTTATGGCAGCACCGGACCTGTCCATTCCCACTGCGAGACTCGCTGCGTTGCCGTCACTTTCTCCGCCCACTCATTTGCCGGGCTTCACCCCCGCCCCGGGCCTGGGCAACCCACATCTGCAAACCTTGTGGGGACCGCTCTGGCGCAAGACTGTCCACCTCGACCGCCGGCGTGAACGCTTGTGGCTGGACGACGGCGATTTCCTCGACCTCGACTGGCATGGCCCGCACGCCGCCGAGACGCCGCTGGTGTTGATCCTGCACGGGTTGACCGGCTCGTCGAACTCGCCCTATGTCGCCGGCCTGCAACAGGCGTTGACCCACCAGGGCTGGGCCAGCGTGGCGCTGAACTGGCGGGGCTGTTCGGGGGAACCCAACCTGCTGGCACGCAGTTATCACTCCGGGGCCAGCGAAGACCTCGCGGCAACGGTCGCCCACCTCAAGGCGCTGCGTCCGCTGGCACCGCTCTACGCCGTCGGCTACTCCCTGGGCGGCAACGTGCTGCTCAAGCATCTGGGGGAAAGTGGCCAGGACAGTGGCTTGCAAGGTGCCGTCGCAGTGTCGGTGCCGTTTCGCCTGGACCAGTGCGCCGACCGCATCGGCCGGGGTTTTTCACGGATCTACCAGGCACACTTCATGCGCGAGATGGTGGCCTATATCAAGAACAAGCAGCGCCAGTTCCAGCACGACGGACGGATCGAGGGCCTGGCGACTTTGAGCGACCTGGGGCCGCTGACCGGTATGCGCACGTTCTGGGACTTCGACGGCCGGGTCACGGCACCGCTGCATGGCTTTGCCGATGCGCAGGATTATTATCGCCGCGCCTCCAGCCGCTATTTCCTTGGGGCGATTCGCACGCCGACGCTGATTATCCAGGCCAAGGACGACCCCTTCGTGTTTCCCCACAGCCTGCCGGAGCCTGGCGAGCTGGCAGCGGACACCCAGTTCGAATTGCAGGCCAAGGGTGGGCATGTGGGGTTTGTCGACGGCAGCCTGGGCAAACCGACTTACTACCTGGAACGCCGGATTCCGCAATGGCTGGCCGATAGAGGATGTTGATCACCCTGCGCCACAATCAGTCGCCCGTCGCCACCGTCCGCTGCGGATCGGTAATCCATTCGCTCCATGACCCGGCATACAACGTCCCCAACGGATAACCCGCCAGGCACAGGGCAAACAGGTTGTGACACGCCGTCACCCCGGAACCGCAATACGCCACCAACTCCTGCGGCGAGCGCTGTCCCAGCTTGGCAGCGAAACGCTGCTTGAGCTGATCCGCCGGCAGAAAATGTCCATCCGCATCCAGATTCTCGTTGAACGCCGCACATAAGGCGCCGGGGATATGTCCGGCCACCGGATCGATCGGCTCCACTTCCCCGCGAAAACGCGGCAAGGCACGGGCGTCCAGCAGGGTCATCGACGGCTGCCCGAGGCGCTGTTGCAATTGTTCGGCGCTGATCTGCAACGATGCGTCCGGCGTACCCTCGAAGGTTCCACGGCCGGCGGCCGGCGGATTCAGGCTCAGCGGCTGTCCGGCGGCATGCCAGGCTTTCAGGCCACCATCGAGCAGGAACACGCCGTCGCGCTTGCCCAGCCAGGCCAGCAGCCACCAGGCCCGGGCGGCGTACATGCCCGGGCCGTCGTCATACAGCACGACCTCGCTGTCGGCACTGATACCCCAGGCCCGCAGGCGCTCGACCAGGGCCGCGGGGTCCGGCAGCGGATGACGCCCGGTCAGGCCGCGGGTCACCGGACCACTCAGGTCCCGCTCCAGATCGGCCTGATGCGCGCCTTCGATATGCCCCTGGGCATAACTGCGCTGCCCGTAATCCGGGTCCTCAAGGGCAAAACGACAATCCAGGATCACCAACCCGGGCCGAGCCTGGCGTTCGGCCAGTTGCCGGGGGCTGATCAGTTGCGCAAGGGACATGGCGAACTCCTCATTTTAACGAAGCGGATAAGGGACAGCTTGGCGACGGGCGCGGCCTAGCTTGCTGATGCCTGGCTTCCTTCATCCAGGGCCTGTGCCAACGGCACATAAAACTCGTTGAGCAACTTGTCCACCGCCGCCCGCGACTGCGCGGTGACAAAACCCGACTCCAGCACCAGCACCTGGTAGACCCCACGCTTGATCGACTCTTCGCTCAGGTGATGGGCGTTCTCGCGGGTAGTGCTCAGGAAGCGTACCCAGGAGGTCAGGATAATCCAGGCATTGAGGGTCAGTGCCTCGGTCTGCACGACATCCATGCCCAGGATGCCAGCCTCGACAAACCCCGCGTAGATCGCCTGGCCCTGGATCAGGCAGCGCTGGGAGAAGCGTCGGTAACGGGCGGCCAGTTCGGCATCGCTTTCCAGCAGATGTTCGAGATCCCGGTGCAGGAAGCGATAACGCCACATCGCCGCGAGCAAGGCCTTGAGATAGAAACGCTTGTCGTCGATGGTCGCGGCGCGGCCCTGGGGCGGGCGCAGGAAGCTGTCGACCAGCGCTTCGTACTCGGCGAACAGCACGGCGATGATCGCCTGCTTGTTGGGGAAGTGGTAGTAGAGGTTACCCGGCGAAATGTCCATGTGCGCCGCGATGTGGTTGGTGCTGACACTGCGCTCGCCCTGCTGGTTGAACAGATCCAGGCTGTTCTGGACGATGCGCTCGCTGGTTTTTATTCGAGGGGCCATGACTTCAGCTTTACTTCCAGAAGACGGTATCGACCATCTTACGGCCTATCCGCTCGCGGATAAATCGCCATGCTTCTCAGCCGCTATCAGTTGCAAAGCCCAGGCGTTGCCTGTTGACTTTATGGAGTATTAGCTCTAAACATTCGTTTAAAAACAAAATCACACCTCCTGGAGTCCGCCATGTCTGCCGAAATCGCCTATCTGCAGGAATCGCAGCAGCAACTGGACCAGCTCCAGCACCTGTTCCAAGCGCAACGCCAAGCCTATGCCGCGCACCCCATGCCCCCCGCCGAGCAACGTCGGCAATGGCTCGACAGCCTGCGCCAACTGCTCAGCGACGAACGCCAGGCGCTGATCGACGCCATCAGCCAGGACTTCGGCAACCGCAGCGCCGATGAAACCCTGCTGGGTGAACTCATGCCCAGCCTGCAAGGCATCCACCATGCCCGCCAACACCTCAAGCGCTGGATGAAACCGTCGCGCCGGCGGGTCGGCCTGGCCTTCCAGCCGGCCTCGGCGAAAGTCGTCTACCAGCCCCTCGGGGTAGTCGGCGTGATCGTGCCCTGGAACTACCCGTTGTTCCTCAGCATCGGCCCGCTGGTGGGCGCGTTGGCGGCGGGTAACCGGGTGATGCTCAAGCTCAGCGAATCGACCCCGGCCACCGGCCTGTTGCTCAAGGAGCTGCTGGGCCGGGTGTTCCCGGAAGATCAGGTCTGCGTGGTGCTCGGCGAGGCCGAAATCGGCATGGCCTTTTCCAGGCTGCCGTTCGATCACCTGTTGTTCACCGGCGCCACCAGCATCGGCCGGCACGTGATGCGCGCGGCGGCGGAAAACCTGACCCCGGTGACCCTGGAACTGGGCGGCAAGTCGCCGGCCATTGTGTCCCAGGACGTGCCCCTCAAGGATGCCGCCGAACGCATCGCCTTCGGCAAGACCCTCAACGCCGGCCAGACCTGCGTGGCACCGGACTACGTGCTGGTGCCGGAAGATCGGGTCGGCGCCTTTGTCGAGGCCTACCGCCAGGCAGTGCGCGGCTTTTATCCGACACTGGTCGACAACCCGGACTACACCAGCATCATCAACGATCGCCAGCTGGCCCGGCTCAACGGCTACCTCAGCGACGCCACCAGCAAGGGCGCGCTGCTGATTCCGCTGTTCGAGCAGAACCAGCAGCGGCGCATGGGCCACAGCCTGCTGCTGAACGTCAGCGATGAGATGACCCTGATGCAGGACGAGATCTTCGGCCCGTTGCTGCCCATCGTGCCGTACAAGGACCTGGATGAAGCCTTCGCCTACATCAATCGCCGACCTCGTCCCTTGGCGCTCTACTACTTCGGTTACAACAAGGCCGAACAACAACGCGTGCTTGATGAAACCCACTCCGGCGGCGTCTGCCTGAACGACACCCTGCTCCACGTGCCCCAGGAGGACCTGCCCTTCGGCGGTATCGGCCCCTCGGGCATGGGCCATTACCACGGCCACGAAGGTTTCCTGACCTTCAGCAAGGCCAAGGGCGTACTGACCAAGCAGCGCTTCAACGCGGCGCGGCTGATCTATCCGCCTTATGGCAAATCGATCCAGAAGCTGATCCAGAAACTCTTCGTTCGTTGATGTTCCACTGCCCAGGTGAATAACAAGAATGCCAAGCCTGTCTGAATCTCCCGTACTGAGTCGCCGTGGCGTACTGAAAATCGGCCTCTGCGCCGGCGCCTTCCTCAGCACCGCCGGGCTCGCCGCCAGTCTCAGCGGCTGCTCGGCCGGCCAGCCGGCCAGCGGCTTTGCCGTGTTGCAGGCCAACGACCTGCCGTTCTTGCAAGCGCTGATCCCGGTCATGCTCGAAGGCGCCGTCGCCGCCGGGAAAATGCCCGCCGCCATCGACCAGACCCTGGCGAGCCTGGACTCCAGCCTCAACCACCTGTCGCCGGAAATGCTCAAGCTGACCCGGCAACTGTTCGACGTTCTCGGCATGGGCATCACCCGTGGGCCGCTGACCGGTATCTGGGGCAGCTGGGAAAATGCCAGCGACGCGCAGATCCACGCCTTTCTCGAACGCTGGGAAAACAGCTCCCTGAGCCTGCTGCGCATGGGCCACGCGTCACTGCTGCAACTGGTGATGATGGCCTGGTACAACCGCGCCGAAGCCTGGGCCCACTGCGGTTATCCCGGACCGCCGAAAGTCTAGTCCTTATAGATGCACGGCTCTCCGCCGCGAAGAACGATAACGCGGTGTCTCTGGAGAACCGCGGCGTTCTTTTCGCGGGCAAGCTCCGCTCCCACGCAAGTCGGGCAAACCCGACAAAACAACAATAAAAGAGGCTGCACATGCCCGTACCCGATCTGTTTCGCGAAGGCCTGGCCCGAGGCTGGAAAACCTACAACGGTGCTCGCCTGGAGCAGGACCTGACGCTGGAGGCCGATGTCGCCATCATCGGCAGCGGCGCGGGCGGCGGCACCACCGCTGAAATCCTCAGCGCCGCCGGCTACAAGGTCCTGCTGATCGAGGAAGGCCCGCTGAAAACCAGCAGCGACTTCAAGATGCTCGAAGACCAGGCCTACACCAGCCTCTACCAGGAAGGCATCGGTCGCATGAGCAAGGATGGCGCCATCACTATCCTCCAGGGTCGCGCCGTCGGCGGTACCACGCTGATCAACTGGACCTCGAGCTTTCGCACGCCGGACCAGACCCTCGAACACTGGGCCAAGGTGCACAACGTCAAGGGCCACGCCAGCGCCGAGATGGCGCCGTGGTTCGAGAAGATGGAACAGCGCCTCGGCGTCGCGCCCTGGAGCATGCCGCCGAATGCCAACAACGACGTGATCCGCAACGGCTGCGAAGCCCTCGGCTACAGCTGGAAAGTCATCCCGCGTAATGTGCGCGGCTGTTGGAACCTGGGCTACTGCGGCATGGGCTGCCCGACCAACGCCAAGCAGTCGATGCTGGTCACCACCATTGCGGCGACCCTGGAGAAAGGCGGCGAGCTGCTCTATCTGGCTCGGGCCGAGCGCTTGCTGATCGAAGGCGACCAGGTCAGCGGTCTGCTCTGCGTGGCGATGGACGAGCGTTGCGTAGCCCCCAATGGTCGGACCATCAAGGTCAAGGCCAGGCATTACGTGCTGGCGGGAGGCGGCATCAACAGCCCGGGGTTGCTGCTGCGCTCCAAGGCGCCGGATCCCAGCGGCCAACTGGGCAAGCGCACCTTCCTGCACCTGGTGAACTTCTCCGCCGGACAGTTTTCCGAAGTCATCAATCCGTTTTACGGCGCCCCCCAGTCGATCTATTCCGATCATTTCCAGTGGAATGCTGGCGTCACCGGGCCGATGTCCTACAAACTCGAGGTCCCGCCGCTGCAACCGGCGCTGGCCAGCACCCTGCTGGGCGGCTTCGGCCCGCAAAACGCCCTGCGCATGGAGCAACTGCCGCACACCCACATGATGCTGGCGCTGATGCGCGACGGCTTCCACCCGGACAGCCCCGGCGGCAGCGTGGAACTGCGCGGCGACGGCACACCGGTGCTCGATTACCAGGTGTCCGCCTATGCCTGGGACGGCTTGCGCCGGGCGTACCACAGCATGGCCGAGATCCAGTTCGCTGCGGGGGCCAAGTCGGTACTGCCGCTGCACGCCGATGCCGACTATGTGAATAGCCTGGCCAAGGCCCGCGTCCTGATCGACGAGCTGAGCCTGGAGCTGTACCGCACACGCCTGGGCAGCGCCCATGTGATGGGCGGTTGCGCCATGGGTGAAGAGGCGAAAAGCGCGGTCACCGACAGCCTCGGCCGCCACCATCAGTTGCGCAATCTGTCGGTCCATGACGGCTCGCTGTTCCCCACCAGCATAGGCGCCAACCCACAGCTTTCGGTCTATGGTCTGACAGCGCAGTTGGCAACTGCCCTCGCGGAGCGCTTGAAAAACCCGTAAAAAAGAGGACTATTCGCCGCGACTATAGTGCTTTCTTCCCGGTATCCTGACTTGGCCGGCCGGAAAGGCTGCGATACCATCCGACTCCCGCAAACGGACACCCGCCAGGACGACGCGATGAACCGAGTGTTGTACCCAGGTACCTTCGACCCGATTACCAAGGGTCATGGCGACTTGGTCGAGCGCGCCGCGCGCCTGTTCGACCACGTGATCATCGCCGTGGCTGCCAGCCCGAAGAAAAACCCGCTGTTCCCCTTGGAGCAACGTGTGGAATTGGCCCGAGAGGTCACTCGACACCTGCCCAACGTGGAAGTGGTGGGCTTTTCCACGCTGCTGGCGCATTTCGCCAAGGAACAGAATGCCAACGTCTTCCTGCGTGGCCTGCGCGCGGTATCGGACTTCGAATACGAGTTCCAGTTGGCGAACATGAACCGTCAACTGGCCCCGGACGTCGAAAGTCTGTTCCTGACGCCGTCGGAGCGTTATTCCTTCATTTCGTCGACGCTGGTCCGGGAAATCGCGGCTTTGGGAGGAGATATCACCAAGTTTGTCCACCCGGCGGTGGCCGACGCACTGACCCTGCGCTTCAAGAAATAACGCTCGGCTCAGGCACAGTCGAGGCCGGCCATTACGGCGGCCTCGACGTGCGCGCGTGCACTGTGCGCGCCAATGCGGCACAATTGACGCATTAGTTTTCATGTCGCCCGGGCCTGTCGTCCGGGCCGGAGTGCCCATGTCCCTGATCATCACCGACGATTGCATCAACTGCGACGTCTGCGAACCCGAGTGCCCGAACGCCGCCATTTCCCAGGGCGAAGAGATCTATGTGATCGACCCGAACCTTTGCACCCAGTGCGTCGGCCACTACGACGAGCCGCAATGCCAGCAGGTCTGCCCGGTGGACTGCATTCCACTGGATGAAGCCCATCCGGAAACCGAAGCCGAGTTGATGATCAAGTACCGGAAGATCACCGGCAAGGCTTGAGCGTTGTAGCGAATCCAAGGCCCTTTTCGCGGGCAAGCTCCGCTCCCACAGGTTTTGTGCCGTACACAATATCCAGGCTTGGCTCAAATATCGTGGGAGCGGAATTTGCCGGGACACCGGAGCGCCGCGAAAGAGCCGGTTCGCCTGAGCCCTGCGGGAGCGGAGCTTGCCCGCGAAAAGGCCATTATTGGCGCCGTAGCCACCTAAGGTGGTACCGGGCGTTATAGACGCCAAGCCAACCTACTGGTCGCCGTCAAAACCTTCCGCCGTGCAACCCAGGCAACGGGCAAAGGCCGCTTTTCCAGGGGCGAGCACCAGTGACTTGCCGGCCTTGCCCATGCCGTCGACGCCGCCGAACGCGGTAAACGGCAACGACACCACGAACACCGCCGTGCCCACCAGGGTCGCACCCACCAGCAAGGGACGGGCGATGATCAGGTCGGCGATCATCGCGTAGGCCGGTGGATTCTGGATCGTGTAGGTCGGATCGCCGCTGCTGCCATCGTCCGCCAGAACCGGCAACGCCTGCAGGCCAAAACTCAGGGCCACAACCAGGCCCAGGGTGCGAAACGGGTTCATGGCACTATCCTTCAACAAAGCAATGGATGGCAAAGTCTTAACTATAACAGCGTCCGCACGCTTGTCAGGTCAGCTCTGGCAACGCGGACAATACACGCTGGCGCGCTGTCCCAGGCGAATCTCGCGCAGGCCGCTGCCGCAGACCTTGCAGTGCTCGCCGCCACGCCCGTAGACGAACAATTCCTGCTGGAAATAGCCGGGCTGGCCATCGCCGCCGATAAAGTCGCGCAAGGTCGTGCCGCCACGCTCGATGGCCGCCGCCAGGATCCGCTTGATTTCGATCGCCAGTGCCAGGTAACGCCCCCGCGAGATGCTCCCGGCCTCGCGGCGCGGATCGATGCCGGCGGCGAACAGGGCCTCGGTTGCATAGATATTGCCGACTCCCACCACCACGGCGTTATCCATGATGAACGGCTTTACCGCCATCGAACGCTTGCGCGACAACTGGAACAGCCGCTCACCGTCGAACAGCTCGGTCAGAGGCTCCGGCCCCAGGCGCGCGAGCAATTCGTGATTGAGCGGGTCCAGGCTCCAGAGCATCGCGCCAAAACGCCGTGGGTCGGTGTAGCGCAGGGCCAGTCCGGACTCCAGCTCGATATCCACATGCTCATGCTTGGCCGCCGGCAAGCCGGCCTCCACCAGGCGCAGGTTGCCCGACATGCCCAGGTGACTGATCAGGGTCCCGACCTCGGCCTTGATCAACAGATACTTGGCCCGCCGCTCCACCAGCACGATACGTTGCCCGGACAGGCGCACATCAAGATCTTCCGGGATCGGCCAGCGCAGCCGGCGATCGCGCACGATCACCCGGCTGACCCGCTGGCCTTCCAGATGGGGCGCGATACCGCGCCGGGTGGTTTCGACTTCAGGTAATTCAGGCATGGCAGCCCCAGTCAGGCAATAACGGGCTCGGCGACAGTGCTCGAACGCTTAGTGAGTGCCGAGCTCGCGGATATTCTCCCTGAGGTTTTCGAAGTCATAGTCGGACAGGCCGACATAATCGAGCACCAGAGGACCGATGGCATTCCATTCGTGGTCTTCGGCCTGGTTGCCCAGCACCCGATGGGACGCACAGATGTGTTCGGCCATTTTCAGGATCGCCAGCAGGTTCTTCAACTGGCTGTTGCGGGTCGACTCGTCGCTGAAGATCGCCAGGGCGTTGTGGTGATTGGCGATGGCGTTGGTCACATGCTCCGGCAGGCGCCAGGATTTGGCCGTGTAGTAGCCGACCACCGCGTGGTTGGTGTTGAACTCGGTGTTTTCCGTGTCCACCACGCGCTGCTCCGAACTGGCATTGGCGTAGGCCTGTTCGAGCACCGTCATATAGTTGGGGAAACGCTTGATCATCAGCGGAATACCGCAATCGTGGAACAGCCCCAGGGCATAGGACTCATCGACCGCCTGGCCGCCGGTACGCTTGGCCAGGGTCAGGCTGGTCATGGCCACATCCTGGGCTGTATCCCAGAAGCGGTTGAGGGTCACGATGGTTTCGTCGGCCATCTCGCCCTTGATCGACTGCGCGTTGATCAGGTTGATGATCGAACGGCTGCCCAGCAGGTTCACCGCGCGCTGGATCGAGGCGATCTTGTTCGACAGGCCGTAATAGGGCGAGTTGACGATTTTCAGCAACGCGCCGGAGAGGCCGGGGTCCTGACTGATCAACCGGGCGATTACCTCCAGGTCCGGATCAGGCATGTACTGCTCCATCTGCAAATCCACCATGATTTGCGGCTGAGGCGGCACACTGATGCCTTGCAGGGCCTGCTGGATCTGTTCGGCTGAAAGTTCTTGGGACATGGGTACACACTCCGGGCGAGTCAGGGATTCTAGCGGAAATCTCTTACAGCATGGGCCGAGCATACAAACGCTTACATGAAACATGACGACACGATCCCCCTGAACTCCCGCTATAATTCCGCTCTTTTTTCCCGGAGCGACGTCATGTCCCTGCCTAGCCTACGCCTCAAAGCCAACGCCGACCGACGCCTGCGCAACGGTCACCTGTGGGTCTACAGCAACGAAATCGACGTGGTGGCCACCCCCCTCCATGGCTTCAAGGCCGGTGACCAGGCCGTTCTGGAAGCCGCCGGCGGCAAACCGCTGGGCATCGTCGCCATGAGCCCGAACAACCTGATCTGCGCCCGCCTGCTGTCGCGTGACATCAAGCTGCCGCTGGACAAGTCGCTGCTGGTGCACCGTCTCAACGTGGCCCTGTCGTTGCGCGAACGACTGTTCGACAAGCCGTTCTATCGCCTGGTCTACGGCGATTCCGACCTGTTGCCGGGGCTGGTGGTGGATCGTTTCGGCGATATCCTGGTGGTCCAGCTCGCCTCGGCGGCCATGGAACGGCACAAGGATGAAGTGATCGCAGCGCTGGTCCAGGTCCTGAAACCGAGCGGCATCCTGTTCAAGAACGACTCCGCGGCCCGCGATGCCGAAGGCCTGGAGCGTTATGTCGAGACTGTGTTCGGCCTGGTGCCGGAGTGGGTCGCCCTGGAAGAGAACGGCGTGAAGTTCGAAGCGCCGGTGATGGAAGGCCAGAAAACCGGCTGGTTCTACGACCACCGCATGAACCGTGCGCGCCTGGCGCCCTATGCCAAGGGCAAGCGGGTACTCGACCTGTTCAGCTATATCGGCGGCTGGGGTGTACAGGCCGCGGCGTTCGGGGCCAGCGAAGTGTTCTGCGTCGATGCCTCGTCCTTTGCCCTGGACGGTGTCGAACGCAACGCGGCGTTGAACGGCTTTGCCGAGAAAATGACCTGCATCGAAGGCGACGTGTTCGAAGCCCTGAAGGAACTGAAGGCCTCCGAAGAGCGTTTCGACGTGATCGTCGCCGACCCGCCCGCCTTCATCAAGCGCAAGAAAGACCTGAAGAACGGCGAAGGCGCCTACCGCCGCCTGAACGAACAGGCCATGCGCCTGCTGAGCAAGGACGGCATCCTGGTCAGCGCCTCGTGCTCGATGCATTTGCCGGAAGATGACCTGCAGAACATCCTGCTCACCAGCGCCCGCCACCTGGACCGCAATATCCAGCTGCTGGAACGCGGCGGCCAGGGCCCGGACCATCCGGTACACCCGGCGATCCCGGAAACCCGTTATATCAAGAGCATTACTTGTCGGTTGTTGCCCAATAGCTGATTTTACCGTAGCGCGGAGCTGCCCCGCTCCGCGCCACTGGGCTCGTTAAACATCCGCCTCATTCTCCGTCCAAACTCAATAACACCTCCTACAACACCCACGCGTCAAACTTGTGTCTACAACGACAAAAACACATAACCCGTCCTACGCTATATAGACATCACTTACAGAACTCCTGGAAATCTCCTACCCAACTTTCCCTTGCTAACAACCACAACCAAACTATTATTGAGTTTAGTCATTCCACATATGACTAAACTCAGAAACACCAACCACCCAACTCTCACGAGTAGAATGGAGCACCCACCATGAAAGCAATTAATCTGGAATCAAAAAAAATCGCCAACCTTCACTGCCTGGTAGCGACCAAGCAACGTTAATATAAATGAGGGATCGGGAAGTGCCGGCAGCCCGATTCCCTCTTGCTAGCTTTCCCCAAGAAGGTGGCACACCATGCATATAAACCCGAACCTATTTATAATTGCTCGACCACCCAACCAGATCGTATGGAACTACAAGACACATACGCAGTACGAGCTAAATATTCATTATGCAAAACGCCTGAGCGAACTTATTAACAACCCTAACTCATTTGACGCCGATGCTTCAATGGACGCAGAATTTCTTGCTTCCGGAATAATAAGCACATCAAAACAGACCACCCCCACTTGGAAATGGGACGAGCTATCGAAAATATTTCACATTGGTACCAAAGATATCCCTTGCGAACATGAACCCCAAGATATTGAAGAATGGTCAGTGCACTATCTGGAGCATTGTAATGAAATACTGAAAAAGCCGGCACCCGACTTTCTCTCAGAGAAATGCTCTCCACTCGATTTAATCCCTCTGCCACCTCCCTTGTTGACAGGATCATTGGAGATGCCGCTAGCTCAAAGCCTGATCAGTAGAAAAACCTGTCGATCATTCACCGAAGATGAGATATGCCTAAGCCACGCCAGCACGCTGCTCTATCTCTCACTCGGTTACCTGAAAGAGCGAGAGCAGGATGCCGATGAGACAATTCCTGAGACGTTACGATCACGGCGCAGTAGCCCTTCCGGGGGGGGCCTGAACGCATGCGATGGTTTTATCTATGCCCGTCGGATTAAAGGATTGAGTCCTGGTATTTATCGCTATCATCCAGACCATCACGCATTGAGTCTTGCTCGTCCGTTGCCGGCTAAACCTCTGGGCCTGCTCCTGGCGGGTCAGCACTTCATCAACACACTGCCTTTCGGTGTGTTCCTCACCTGTCGCTTTGACAAGTTGTGGTGGAAATATGAGCATTCGCGAGCCTATCGGATGGCCTACGTCGAAACAGGTCATATCTCCCAAACTTTCCAACTGATTGCCACTGCACTTGGACTAAAAACCTGGCTGACCGGCGCTATGGCTGACGAGCGAATTGAAGATTTGCTGGGATTGAAAAATAGTCCTGAACAGGTTTTATTCTTCGTAGGGTGCGGAAAGGGTGATGCAGAAGCTCACTGCGAAGAACTCCGCGCGCTGATCAAAGAACGGAGTGCCCAACATTGAAGCCCTCCAACCCCAACACCATAAACAACACTCTCTGTTTTACCTTGGGAGACTGGAACAACAAAGCCTGTGTAAGAAACAAAAAAGGCAATTATTTTCTACCTCCCGAGCAGGAGCTCGGATTTGAACTAAAAAGTAAATACTGGTTCCCTCCAACTTTTATGCCTTACCTACAACATCCGCTGCTCACAGACATAGACAAAAGAATCAAGCAAAAACTCACAGCCAATCACTTGATTCACTTTCTAGACTACACAACCGTACTGGAACACAAAATCGTCAATCGCTCGGTAGAAACCATCATCCATGGAGAATTATCAATCGA
This sequence comes from Pseudomonas sp. MWU13-2105, assembly GCF_023242315.1. Lineage (GTDB taxonomy): Bacteria > Pseudomonadota > Gammaproteobacteria > Pseudomonadales > Pseudomonadaceae > Aquipseudomonas. Next base: position 170,921 of record NZ_JALLIY010000002.1, on the reverse strand, counting down.
CACACCCGAAGAAATGAGGTCGGCGGCCTTACAGCTCTACACTGACGAGGGCTATCATGCGCTTTTTTCTTATGAGATAGCCAAACAGGTAGCGGAATATTATGGAATTCAACACCTACAGACCAAGCCACTACGAATCACCCTACTGCTTGAATTTATCGACAGCGTTGATATAGAACACAAAGCACTAGCATGGCTCTTGATTGGCTTTGTGTCGGAGACAATCATCGCCAAAGAACTGCTCAAAGTCACCTGCCACACCATAGTTTCCAGTGTTTACACAATCCTAAGACAGCATTTGGAAGATGAAGCTCAGCACAGTCGATTTTTTGCAGAAGTTTTTTACTATTTTTGGCAGAACATTGAGACGGACCAGCAACTACTTGCAGCAAAACTACTCAAAGATATCATTTTTATTTTTTCAGAAATTGATAAGCCGTGGCTGACGAAAAGTCTATGCAGCACAGGTTTCTCTGCGGCTCAGGCCTGCGCCATCATTCAGCCACTCCTCAATAAACCGGCAGCGATTCAACGCATCAGAGTCGGCGCCGCTCCCACCTTAATGGCCATGAAAAGAGCCGGTGTTTTCGATAATAAATATAATAGACTCCATTTCAAGGAGGCGGGACTGATCGATGATTGAGCCAAATCCAGTCACAAAGAAAAACAAAAAAACCTCAGCTATTGCGCTCTTGCTATCTATGGTACTGCTAGGGGTATTTCCAATTGATGTGCTACTTCCGTCTTTTCCTTCGCTATCCTCTCATTTCAATCGCTCACCTGCCGACATTGCCCTATCCATTAGCCTGTTCGCCGTCGGAATATCCATCTCTCAGCTGTTCATTGGCCCACTATCCGATAAAGTAGGTCGAAAAAACCTCCTCCTGGTGGGTATGGCAATATCCATGCTGGGGGCACTGGGGTGTGTGCTCGTTAGTGAATACAGTCTGTTTTTATTTTTTCGCTTGGTCCAAGCAGCCGGGTGCGGGTGTTTCGTACTGTCACAGGCCCTCGTCCAGGATCTATTCGAGGGTAAAGAACGAGATCAGTTACGTATTCTCATCGTTACTGCCAGCGGTGTTTTCATATCACTATCGCCCTTGGCCGGTGCTACATTACAAAAGTGGCTGAACTGGTCAGGCAGTTTCTATATATTCACCATGGTTGCGGCTATGGTATTCATCAAAGCCTGCCTATTCCTAGAGGATACAATAGCGAAACAAAGCCCTTACCGCTCAATCTTCCAGGCCTATCGCAACATCTGCACAGATATGCAATTCCTTGTCTACTGGCTGATCGCTGCATTGGTTTTCACCTGCCATTTTTCGTTTATCGTTGTTTCGCCATTGATATTCATGGAGCTTCTGCAACTTTCCGAGTATGAGTTCTCATTAACGCTAGTGCTCTACGGCGCCGCCTATATCATAGGTGGTACCGTCGCGGGATACCTCAGTGCCAGAATAACTGCCAACACCCAAATCTCGGTGGGTCTGTGCTTTATTTTTTGCGCGGGGATGATGCTATTTTACCTATCAAGTCGCTTCACCCTGTCGACTATCACGATATTGATACCGATGGTCATTTGCACTGCGGGTACAACCATCACTCGTCCAGCTGCAACCTCAAAAGCCATGGAGCGTTTCCCGGATCAAGCTGGCGCAAGCGCCTCGGCTGGTAACACGTTGATTTTCCTTTGCGGCGGACTGATCAGTGCGCTAGTCAATCTCAGCCCAATGGCACTGGAAACTACGCTCGCCTGCTCATTCCTGCTCCTGAGTACGACGGGGCTTGGTCTGAACACGCTCATCCGGCGGCGCAGCCAACGACCGGCTTTAGAGTGAGAGCATCCCTATCATTATTCTTCACACTCCATAATCCCAACCTCAATACCTGTGCCCATTCCTTCCCGCCGCCAGCGGTGTAGAATCGCGCTATTCATCGCCAGTCATCCCCCGGCGGGTTTATGAGCTCAGGCCCAGGCGCGCGGCGATCCCGCGAGGCCAACGGCAGCTTTCGGGCACCCGGCTATTTTCGGTGTGCGCCAGAGGCCCATAGAAGCTCACTTCCCTTTGTGTACCTGATTAGCCGCCCGGAGTGCTCCATGCCTGATTACCGCTCGAAAACATCCACCCACGGCCGCAACATGGCCGGTGCCCGCGCCCTCTGGCGCGCCACGGGGATGAAAGACGCCGACTTCAAGAAACCGATCATCGCCGTCGCCAACTCCTTCACCCAGTTCGTCCCCGGCCACGTCCACCTCAAGGACATGGGTCAACTGGTCGCCCGTGAAATCGAACGTGCCGGTGGCGTGGCCAAGGAATTCAACACCATCGCCGTGGATGACGGCATCGCCATGGGCCACGACGGCATGCTCTATTCGCTGCCGAGCCGCGAAATCATCGCCGACTCCGTCGAATACATGGTCAACGCCCACTGCGCCGACGCCATCGTCTGCATCTCCAACTGCGACAAGATCACCCCGGGCATGCTGATGGCCGCCCTGCGCCTGAACATTCCGGTGATCTTCGTTTCCGGCGGCCCGATGGAGGCCGGCAAGACCAAACTGGCCGCCCACGGCCTCGACCTGGTGGACGCCATGGTCATCGCCGCCGACTCCAGCGCTTCTGACGAGAAGGTTGCCGAGTACGAGCGCAGCGCTTGCCCGACCTGCGGCTCGTGCTCCGGCATGTTCACCGCCAACTCGATGAACTGTCTTACCGAAGCCCTGGGCCTGGCCCTGCCGGGCAACGGTTCGGCGCTGGCGACCCACTCCGACCGCGAGCAACTGTTCCTCCAGGCCGGTCGTACCATCGTCGAGCTGTGCCAACGCTACTACGGCGACAACGATGACTCGGTGCTGCCGCGCAATATCGCCAATATCAAGGCGTTCGAAAACGCCATGACCCTGGACATCGCCATGGGCGGTTCCACCAACACCATCCTGCACCTGCTGGCCGCCGCCCAGGAAGCCGAGATCGATTTCGACCTGCGGGACATCGACCGCCTGTCCCGGCACGTACCGCAACTGTGCAAAGTCGCGCCGAACATCCAGAAATACCATATGGAAGACGTGCACCGCGCCGGCGGGATCTTCAGCATCCTCGGCGAACTGGCCCGTGGCGGCCTGCTGCACACCGACCTGCCGACCGTGCACAGCAAGACCCTGGCCGAGGGCCTCGCCAAATGGGACATCACCCAGACCAACGATGAAGCGGTGCACACCTTCTTCAAGGCCGGTCCCGCCGGTATCCCGACCCAGACCGCGTTCAGCCAGTCGACCCGTTGGGAAACCCTCGACGACGACCGTGAAAACGGCTGCATCCGCAGTGTCGAGCATGCCTATTCGAAAGAAGGCGGCCTGGCCGTGCTGTATGGCAATATCGCCCTGGACGGCTGCGTGGTGAAAACCGCCGGCGTCGACGAGTCGATCCACGTGTTCGAAGGCAACGCGAAGATCTTCGAAAGCCAGGACAGCGCCGTACGCGGCATCCTCGCCGACGAAGTGCAGGCCGGCGATATCGTGATCATCCGTTACGAAGGCCCGAAAGGCGGTCCGGGCATGCAGGAAATGCTCTACCCGACGTCCTACCTGAAGTCCAAGGGCTTGGGCAAAGCCTGCGCCCTGCTGACCGACGGACGTTTCTCCGGCGGCACCTCGGGCCTGTCCATCGGCCATGCCTCTCCGGAAGCGGCCGCGGGGGGCGCGATTGGCCTGGTCCAGGACGGTGACAAGGTGCTGATCGACATTCCGAATCGCTCGATCAACCTGTTGGTCAGTGATGAAGTACTGGCGGCACGTCGCGCCGAACAGGACAAGAAAGGCTGGAAGCCGGTGGAAGTGCGTCCGCGCAAAGTGACCACGGCCTTGAAGGCGTACGCATTGCTCGCCACCAGTGCCGACAAGGGCGCGGTGCGTGACAAGGCGATGCTGGACAAGCTGGTCCCTTGAGAAGCTCCGCACGATGAAAAGCCCGGCTCAAGTGCCGGGCTTTTTTATATCGTCGTTTTTTCAGAAAACCCTCGACTTCACTGCAGTCGAATGGCCACCACCGGGTCCATGAGATTGATGCCATAGGCTTTCTGGATTTTTTGATCCTGAAAGAAAGCACTGATAAACAAGGAAAGGTTCTTTGCCGAAGCAAAGGTCGCCTGGCCAAAATTAGGATCAAAAAAACGCACTTTCTGATCCGCCTCCTTGAACACCGCGCACGCATGTTTTCCGGCAACCAGGATAAAGGCTCCCGGGGTATTCATCATATAACCGGTGACTTGCACATAGGGTGCGACGCAAGCGTTATATCCCGAGACTCGCCAACCGGTCTGCAGGGCCGCCAATTCAACCCGCCGGGGAACCTGCGGGAAAAGACCCGGTGTATTATCCGGGCTATTGATAATCGCCTGTAACTTGTCTGCGTAAATCCAGGTCGCCGCTTCCTCCTTGGCGCTGCGGAACTCGACGCCATTTCGGCGCATGGCAAGGTAGGTCAAGCACAGCGCGTAGCAGACGCCATCTTTATTGCGCAGATCATGATGATTTATATAATCGCCTTGTTTGAGCTTGCCGCAAGTCCCTTCAAAATTTTTCGCATACCTTGCAAAAGCTCCCATTACCACTCCCATAGATAAAAATTCAAAAGCACGGCCACCCACCTATCAACTACAAAAACCGTACAGCGCCAATTTTAATAAACCGGTAAAAACCCTCGATATAAATTAACGCCCACGAAAGCTATAACATCGCAGTCAATATCACCCCTGTTGCCAGCCGCCCAGGACGCCAGCCAGTTATTGCAAAAAAAAACAATAACCGGGCGTTTATAAGACAGTTCCAATACAAGCGAAATTACCGATGCATTATTAAATGCAGTACGGCCAATGGAACGCTGTTCCATTGGCCGCGCAAGAGACGGCGGATTTGAGCGTTCCCGCGCCAGCGGGCGGGAATGATCGGTGTTGCCTGTTACTGAATATCTTCGGGCTTGACGATCACCCAGTTCTTGTCCGCCGTCACCGCCAGGCCTTCTTTCGCCTGGGCCTCGGCATTGCTCTTCATCATGCCGTTGAGCTGGGTCATGTACTTGTCCTTGCGATTGACCCACAGGTGTACGCCGCCCTTGGCCACATCGACGCTGTGGAAGAGCATGTAGCCGTCGCTGCTCGGGGTATCGCCACCCACCAGCACCGGCTTCTTCCACTGGTCGATATAGGTCAGGATCGCTGCCTGTTTGCCAGCCATCCAGGTCGCCGGAGTCCACAGGTAGGGGGTCAGCTCAAGGTCCAGGTTGGCCTGCTCGTCATACTTGCCGGCGCTGATCTGTTTGCGCGCGGTGGTCAATTCGCCGGTCTTGCGGTCCTTGAGCAAGGTGCTCACGCCGATGACGTTCTGCGGCTTGACGTTGTAGCCGTACTTGGGATCCGCCGCGACCATGCGCACCAGCTCCTCCGACGCCGCGGTCATCACGTAGACCTCGATGCCGTTTTCCATCAGCTTGTTGTACAGCTCGGCCTGGCCGGTGAAGACCTTCGGCGGCTGGACTTCGGTGTTCTTCACCACATCGCCGTCGTAATAGGTGGTCGGCACCGGCTTGCCCGAGGCCATCATCTCGTCGACATAACCCTTGAGCTCCTTGAGGGTAAAGCCGGAGAACACCTGGGCCACCCACGGGTAGCAGACCATATCGTCGACTTCGCACAGGCGGTAGTAGTAACTGAACAGGCTTTCCTTGTGCTCGGCGGTGTCCTTGAACGGAATCAGCTTCAGGGACGGATCGAGGCTCTCGCGGGTGATCAGGCCCTTGTTTTCCAGATATGGCAGCAGGGACTCTTCGAGGTCATAGCGGTAGCTGGTGTTGTCCATGTCGAACACCGCAAAATTACCCTTGTTGGCATTGGCCGCGATCATTGCATCCAACTGCTGGGCCTGGGCTTCTGGCCAGTGCTTCAACTCGGTGGCGCAGACCTGGCCGGCAAGGCCCAGGCAAAGTGCGGCGGCGAGAAGCGTGGGGGTGAATTTCATGGTTGGTTTTCTCCCTGAATGAAAGTGATTCACGCTAGCAAATGCATATGACAGTCCTCATCCACGCACGACCCTCGGTGTTCCGATCACGTCATCCCCATACGCCCAAGCGCCAGCGGCTTATTCCAAAAACGACAGGAACCATTCCATATCGTTATTAAATTCATATATATCAAGCTGTTAGGCTTGCCGGCTGACAATTGCCGACTAGGGTAATTGGCACCTATCGTTTTCCGGAGCTTCAATGAATCTGCCGCTGATTCTCAACCTGCTGGTATTCCTCGTCCTGCTGCTGGGCCTGGCCCAAACCCGCCGCAGCACCTTCAGCCTGGCGAAAAAAGTCCTGCTCGCCCTGGTCCTGGGGGTGCTCTTCGGGGTCGCCCTGCACGGCATCTACGGTGCCGGCAATCCGGTGCTCAAGGCGTCCATCGGCTGGTTCGACCTGATCGGCAACGGCTACGTGCAATTGCTGCAGATGATCGTGATCCCGCTGGTGTTCGCCTCGATCCTCAGCGCCGTGGCCCGCCTGCACAACGCCACGTCCCTGGGCAAGATCAGCTTCCTGACCATCGGCACGCTGCTGTTCACCACGGCCATCGCCGCGCTGATCGGCATCGGCCTGACCAACCTGTTCGGCCTGAGCGCCGAAGGCCTGGTGGCCGGCACCCAGGAGTTGGCCCGCCTGCAAGTGATCCAGAGCGATTACGCGGGCAAGGTCGCCGACCTGAATGTGCCGCAACTGCTGCTCTCGTTCATTCCGCAGAACCCCTTCGCCGACCTGGCCCGGGCCAAGCCGACCTCGATCATCAGCGTGGTGATCTTTGCCGCGTTCATGGGCGTGGCCGCGCTGCAACTGCTCAAGGACGATGCCGAGAAAGGCCAGAAGGTGGTGAATGCCATCGATACCCTGCAAGCCTGGGTCACGCGCCTGGTGCGCCTGGTGATGAAGCTCACGCCTTACGGCGTACTGGCGCTGATGACCAAGGTGGTCGCCGGCTCCAACCTGCAGGACATCATCAAGCTGGGCAGTTTCGTGGTGGTGTCGTATATCGGCCTGGGCCTGATGTTCGTGGTCCACGGGCTGCTGGTGTCGCTGGCCGGGATCAACCCGCTACGGTTCTTCCGCAAGATCTGGCCGGTACTGACCTTTGCCTTCACCAGCCGCTCCAGCGCGGCGAGCATTCCGTTGAGCATTGAAGCCCAGACCCGGCGGTTGGGGATTCCGCAGTCGATTGCCAGCTTTGCCGCGTCGTTCGGCGCGACCATCGGCCAGAACGGTTGTGCCGGGCTGTATCCGGCGATGCTGGCGGTGATGGTTGCGCCGACGGTGGGGATCAACCCGCTGGATCCGCTGTGGATCGCGACATTGGTGGCGATTGTGACCTTGAGTTCGGCCGGAGTGGCCGGGGTCGGTGGCGGGGCGACGTTCGCCGCGCTGATCGTACTGCCGGCGATGGGCTTGCCGGTCTCGCTGGTGGCGCTGCTGATTTCCGTGGAGCCGTTGATCGATATGGGGCGCACGGCACTGAACGTCAGCGGTTCGATCACCGCCGGGGCGATTACCAGCCAGGTCATGCAGCAGACCGACAAGGCACTGCTGGAGGCTGAAGAGCATAGGGAGCTGGCGCAGGCTTGAGTCCCCCGGCGCCTGTTCCAATGCTTGCCCGCGAAGCTTTTAGCGTTTTTCCCAGACTTCGAAACTGAACGCCGGCTTGCCATCCGCCGCCGGGTGCGGCTCATCCGATACCAGCGTCCACTGGTTCTCATCAATCTGCGGAAACCAGGCATCGCCTTCCGGACTCAATGCCACGCGGGTCAGGTACAGCCGGTCCGCCTGCTCCAGGCCCTGGGTATACAGCTGCGCCCCGCCGATCAGCATCAGCTCGTCCGCGCCCTGCTCCAGCGCCCACTGTTCAGCGCGTACCAGCGCGGCCTCCAACGACGGAAAAACCTCCGCACCCTCCAACTGCAAACCGGCCTGGCGACTGACCACCAGGTTCAACCGGCCCGGCAATGGCCGGCCCAGCGAATCCCAGGTCTTGCGCCCCATGATGATCGGCTTGCCGAGGGTCGTGGCCTTGAAGTATTTGAAATCCGCCGGCAAATGCCAGGGCATGCTGTTGTCGACGCCGATCACGCGGTTTTCACCGAGGGCCGCGATCAGGCTTAAAGGGAGAGTTCTGTTCATGCCGCCGAGGATACCAGAGCCCATGGGCCGACTCGGACATACGCCGACAAAATTAACTGGCCCTTGCCTGCGCAGACCGCGGGATGCAGCTACCCGCCACAGCGGTTATGCTTCCAGCTCACTTGAGCCCAGGATGCCGCGTGACTGAACCGACTCCCCTGCACCGCCTCTGGCTGACCGAGACCGTGCGCCTGCGCGAAGAACAGGCAGGCCCGCTGGAAGACCTCGAGGCCAATCGCCGCGCCCGCGCCGCGGGGGGCGACCTGCCGACCCGCATCCAGCAGCGCGCCCTCTGGCTGGCCGAACGCGATGGCCTGCTCACCGCCTTGCACCATTGGTTGCAAGGCGCGCGCCTGGCGCTGCTGGTCCTGGCGCTGCTGGTGATCGTCAGCGGCGCCGGCATGGCCTTCGCCGCCCTGGGCAACGGCCAGGTAGCGGTCAATGTGTTCTGGGCCCTGGGCAGCCTGCTCGGGCTGAACCTGCTGTTGTTGCTGAGCTGGGCCCTGGGCCTGGTCTTCGCCGGCGAACACGCGGCCAGCTTCGGCCGTCTCTGGCTGTGGCTCAGCGAAAAGCTCGCCCGCGATGCCCAGGCCGCGCAACTGGCACCCGCGCTGCTGCTGATGCTGCAACGGCGACGGCTCAATCGCTGGGCGATCGGCACGCTGGTGCATGGTCTCTGGCTGCTGGCCATGCTCAGCGCCCTGGTCCTGCTGCTGCTGTTGATGTCGACCCGGCGCTACGGCTTCGTCTGGGAAACCACCCTGCTGCGCGGCGACACCTTTGTCGCCGTGACCCAGGCCCTCGGCGCCCTGCCCGCCCTGCTCGGATTCGGCCTGCCCGACCCCGACCTGATCCGCGCCAGCGGCGATAGCGCGCTGAACCTGGAAAACGCCCGGCACACCTGGGCCTCCTGGCTGGTGGGGGAGCTGGTGGTCTATGGCGTCCTGCCGCGCCTGCTGCTGGCGGGGTTTTGCCTGTGGCGCTGGCGGCATGGCAGCCGCTCCCTGAGCCTGGACCTCAACCTGCCCGGTTATGCGCAACTGCGCGAACGGCTGATGCCCAGCAGCGAACGCCTGGGGGTCAGCGATGCGGCACCCGAGGCGCTGCACAACGCCGAGACCGGCGCCACCGCCCTGGAGAGCGAAGGCGCCTTGCTGGTCGCCATCGAACTGGACAACCAGCGCCCCTGGCCGCCAACCTTGCCGAAAACCGTCAGGGACGCCGGTATCCTCGACAGCCGCGAGTCACGGCAAAAGCTCCTCGAACAATTGACCCGCTTCCCGCCGGCGCGCCTGGCGATTGCCTGTGACCCACGGCGTTCGCCGGACCGTGGCAGCCTCGGGCTGATCGCCGAGCTGGCCCGCAGCGCCGGCGCGACCCGCATCTGGCTGCTGCAAGCGCCACCCGGCCAGGCCCTGGATGCCGACCGCCTCGGCGATTGGCACAGCGCCCTGCTACAACTGGAACTGCCCTTCGCCGACAGCGCTCCGCTGAACTGGCTGGAGAGCGGCCATGACTAGAGCCCTGAAACTGGCCGTGGTCGGCCACACCAATGTCGGCAAGACCTCGCTGTTGCGCACCCTGACCCGAGACGTCGGCTTCGGCGAAGTCTCGCATCGTCCCAGTACCACCCGGCATGTGGAAGGTGCGCGGCTGTCGGTGGACGGCGAAGCCCTGCTGGAACTCTACGACACCCCCGGCCTGGAAGATGCCATCGCCCTGCTCGACTACCTCGAACGCCTGGATCGACCCGGCGAACGTCTCGACGGTCCGGCCCGTGTCGCGCGTTTTCTCGACGGCAGCGAGGCCCGCCAGCGCTTCGAACAGGAAGCCAAGGTGTTACGCCAATTGCTGGCCTCCGATGCCGGGCTTTATGTGATCGATGCCCGCGAGCCGGTGCTGGCCAAATACCGCGACGAACTGAGCGTACTCGCCAGTTGCGGCAAGCCGCTGTTGCCGGTGCTCAATTTCGTCAGCAGCGCCGAGCAGCGCGAACCGGAATGGCGTGAGGCCCTGGCCCGCCTGGGGCTGCACGCGCTGGTACGGTTTGACAGCGTGGCCCCGCCGGAGGACGGCGAGCGGCGTCTGTATGAAAGCCTGGCGTTGTTGCTGGAAGGCGCGCGTCCGCAGCTGGAACGCCTGGTCCTTGATCTGGAGGCCCAGCGCCTCGCTCGGCGGCAAAGCGCCAACCGGTTGATCGCCGAACTGCTGATCGACTGTGCGGCCTGTCGGCGTAGCGTGGTCAGTGCCGCCGACGCGCAAACCCGGGCCATCGGCGAGCTGCGCCAGGCCGTGCGCCAGCGGGAACAACGCTGCGTCGAAGCCTTGCTCAAGCTCTACGGCTTCCGGCGCGACGACGCGGCGGCCGGCGACCTGCCGCTACTGGACGGACGCTGGGGCGACGATCTGTTCAACCCGGAAACCCTCAAGCAACTGGGGGTGAAGGTCGGCGGGGGGATTGCCGCGGGTGCGGCGGCGGGTGCCGGTATCGACCTGCTGGTGGGTGGCCTGACCCTCGGTGCGGCCGCCCTCGCCGGAGCAATCGCCGGCGGCGCCCTGCAAACCGCTCGCGGCTATGGCAGCCGCCTGCTGGGCAAACTCAAGGGCCAACGGGAACTGACCGTCGACGACAGCGTGCTGCGCCTGTTGGCGCTGCGTCAACGGCAACTGCTGCAAGCGTTGGAGGCGCGTGGGCATGCGGCGATGGACAGCATCCAGATGAGCCTGCCGGCGGATACCAACTGGCGTGAAGGCAAGTTGCCCGATGCTTTGCACAAGGCCCGGGCGCATCCGCAGTGGTCGTCGCTCAACCCCCAAGCCCGGTTGAGCCAGCCAGAGCGCCAGGAACAGATCGACCTGTTGCTGGGTCGCCTGACTGAATCCTGACAGAGTCTCGGTGCAATACCGGCCAGCCAAAGCTGAAGCCGAACGCAGTCCTGTGGCGAGCGGGCTTGCCCGCGCTCGGCTGCGTAGCAGTCGCAAAACCTGTGACTGCGTTCTGTCTGACACCCCGAGGTCGCTGATCTTAGGGCCGCTTCGCGCCCCATAGCGGCGGAGCGGCGTTCCGACAAACCTGCTCGCCACAGGAGTGGGCTCGACCTCAAACGGGCATTGTGCGCAACGACTGCGGAGCTTTCAGCTATACCACTTGAACTTCAAAAAGGTCCGCCCCATGAACTTCGCCCATTCCTCCTCCTTGCGGCTGACAATCGTCTCGTCCTCGAGATCGAAGTAAACCACCGAGTCCAGGGTCCCGTCATTGTCGGTGTCATGGACCGAGGCTTTGTAGATCAGGGTTTGATTTCTCGGCGTACCGGTCCCTTCATGAATATGAAGTCTCACGATATTGGGCGTCTTGTCGCGGTGGTAGTTCTCGGCAAACACCTTGATATAACGCTGCCAGCTTTTCCCCAGGTTGAACCAGCCAAGCTTCAGGAAACTGTTGGCAAAGGCGCGGATCAGCTTTTCATCCTTGGCGTTGTCCCTGCCATCACGGTTGACGTCACCGCCGAACTGCAAATCGCTCACCCCATCGGCGTTCACGTCGACCGCCGCGGCCTTGAACACCAGTTTGTCGGGCTGGCCGGGGACTTCTTCATAAAAGCGCAGCAACACGGTATCAGCCCGGCCATTGCCGCTACGATCCTGGGCGGTCATTCTCAGATAACGCATAAAAGACTCCTTTCCATGTGAGTCCTCACGTTAATTCGCCATAACCAGCGCTCACCAGAGCCGGATTCCTGACCTCGGGTACGAAATCGCACATCGCCTGGAAAGACGCGACGCCACTCAGGACCAACCGCCACCCAGGCTCTTGTACAGCGAGATACGATTGCCCACCTGCAACAAACGGGTCCTGATCAGCGCTTGCTGCGCCGTGCTCAGGCCACGCTGGGCATCGAGCACTTCGAGGTAGCTGTTCAGGCCATCCTGATAGAGCAACTGCGCCAGCTCGACGCGGCGCGATTCGCTGCGCACCAGCCGTTGCTGCACATCGAGCTGCCGATTGAGCGGTTCGTTCGACGCCAAGGCATCGGCTACTTCACGAAAGGCCTGCTGGATCGAACGCTGATACTCGACCACGGCAATCTCACGCTGCACCTTGGACAGCTCAAGCTGCGCCAGGCGTCGGCCCATATCGAACAACGGCAACGTCACGGCCGGGGTGAAGGACCAGCCCTTGGCCTCCCCGGAAAACAGCTCGCTCAATTGCGGGCTGCTGACACCGAAGAACCCGGTCAGGGAAATGCTCGGCAGAAAAGCCGCCCGGGCCGCGCCGATATTGGCGTTGAAGGCCTTGAGCCGGGCCTCGGCGGCGCGGATATCCGGACGCCGCACCAGCAACTCTGAGGGCAGGCCCGGAGCGATCTCCGGCAACTGCGGCCCAGCGCCGCCGGGCGCGGAGGAAAACCGCCCAGGCTCCAGTGTCGTCCCCACCAACAGCTCCAGCCGGTTCAGGGCCAGGCGTTGTTGACGGTCCGCGTCGGCCATTTCGGCCTCCAGCGTCAAGGCCAGTGCATCGGCCTGACGCAACTCCAGCTCGCTCGCCAGCCCCAGTTCCTGGCGGCGCCCGATCAGACGTTTCGACTCGCCCGCCCGCTCCAGCAACCGCTGGTTCTGCCGATGCAACTCAAGATAGGCACGATGCTCGTAGTAAGCCGTCGCGACCTCGCCGACCAGGCTGATCTGCACGCTCAAGGCATCTTCCTCACGGGCGACCAGACGCTGCCCGGCTTCAGCTTTCAACGCCCGGACCCGCCCCCAGAGGTCCAGTTCAAAGGCGGTGATGCCCAGCCGGAACTGCCCCTGCTCATGGATCACCGCCTTGCGGGTAGGCGAGTCCGCCGCGGAAATCTTCTGCCGCTGTACCGAGCCGTCGACGCCCCCGCCGGGCCATTGATCGGCAGCGGAAATCCCATACAACGCTCGCGCCTCATCAATACGCAGGACGGCAACCTGCAGATCACGGTTATGCGTGCGCGCCAGCTCGATCAGCGCTTGCAGCTCGGGGTCTAGAAAAACTTCGCGCCAGTCCGGCAACGACCCGGTATCGCCCTGCGCCCCCGCGTCACGCCAGTGCTCGGCCACGCCTGGCGACGGCTGCCGGTAGCCGGGAATGAACGAACAGCCCGCCAATAGCAGGACCATCAGCACCGGGTAGAGCGCCGTCATCCGAGCCCTCGCCGCTGCAGAAGCCCCGGCAGTCCCGAGGTTTTTTCCTCCGAGGTCTTTTGCCGCTGATAGAAGGCCTCCATCCGTGACAGGTAGAACCACTGCTCCGGAGCCGCGCCGATAAACGCCTCCATCGCCCGCGCCCAGTGCGCCTGCATATCCGCCGCGGCGGTCCTGCCGATCCACTGGATCACATGCAGTTCACCGCAACCGCCGAGCCGGGCACGATGCCCCGCCAGCAGTACATCGCACTTCATTTTCGCCGCGAGGAACATCGGCCCCTTGACGAATTGCGCGGCGCGGCCGAACAGGAGTCCATCCACCGGCTCGCCGGAACGCACCCCGCCGAAGCTTACCGGCAGGTCGGCAAAGATGATCACCTGGTCGCCGCGCCTGAGCGCCCGGACAATCGCCAGCGCGGTTTTCGGATCCTTGCTGTCGAGAATATCCACGCGGTGACCGAAGGCTTCCAGGCTCTTGAGGGAGCGCCGGGTCAGCGGATCGTTGAAGTTCCAGATCGGGATGATGAAACGCTTCGGGGCCGGGTAGCGCTCGATCAGGCAGGCCACCGCCATCCAGTACTCGCCCGTGTGAGCCAGCACGATGATGGTCGAACGCACCCGCGTACGCGGCCAATGTTGCTCGGGGTCGTGCCAGGCAATCGCGCGAATCCAGGCGCGCAAGCGTTCGGGATGATTGCGCGGATAAAGTACCTGGTAGATCGCGCACTGCAACTGGATGGCGCTGTAGCGGCAGGCCACCAGCCGACAGGCGCGGGGTTCCAGTCCGAACAATTCGAGGTTCTGCCGGCACGCGTTGTAGTCCGGGCCGCGCCACGCCGACGGCAACCGCAGCAGGATCGCCGGCAACAGCGGCAAGCCTCGGTGTGCGATTTTCAGGCGAAAGATCAACGCCAGCCCTTTCACCAGGCGCACCCGCAACCCGGCCTTGCAACGCATCCACCACAGCCAGCGGCGGATCGGCCAGCCCGGGCGAAACGGATTCATCGCGCCGCGCCGCTCAAGGGTCGCAAACGCCCCTGATGCATCAGCAACACCGTGTCGCAGGCCGCGGCCACGGCCTTGTCGTGGGTCACGATCACACACAGCATGGGCAAGCGGCGCACGGTCTCGATGATGACATCGCGAGCACTGGGGTCCAGATGGGAGGTCGGCTCATCGAGCAACAACAACTCCGGGCGCCGATACAACGCCCGGGCGATCAGCAAGCGTTGCTTCTGGCCCGAGGACAATTGCACCCCCATGGGCCCAAGCAAGGTGTTGAAGCCGTTGCTCAGTTTCAGGATGCTCTCCAGCAACCCGGCCTGCTCGACACAGCGCTGCAAACGCGTGCCGTCCAGTGGGTCGCTGTCCATCAGGATATTCTCGATCACCGTACCGGCGATGATCTCGTCGTGAGCGGTGACATAGGCCACACTCTGGCGGTAGCGGCGCAAACCGAAATGCCGCATCGCCAGACCGTTGATCCTGAAGCGCCCGGCGTCCAGGCTGTAAAAACCGGCGAGCACTTTCAGGAAGGTGCTCTTGCCGCAGCCCGAAGGGCCGAATATCGCGATGCGCCGGCACGGGCCTTCCAGGCTGAAACTCAGCTCCTCGAAGGTTGGCCGGTCGAACGAACTGTAGCGAAAGCGCGCGCCCTCGATCTGGATCGAGCGCAAGGGTTGCTGCTGGCCGAGGGGATCGGCGCTGTAGACACTCGACTCCACCGGCTCGACCGGCTCATCGACGATTTCCTCGACCCGCTTGAGCTCGACCTTCACCAGCCGCAGGTTCATATAGCTGTCGACCACCTTCAGCGCACAGCCCATGAACATGTCCTTGTAGAGGACGAAGGCGAACAGGTCGCCGACGCTGTTCTCGCCATGGAGCACGGCCAGCGCGCCAAGGGCGCTGACCAGCAGCGAATGGCCGTGGGACAGCCCTTCGTGCACCACCTGGTTCATCGCCTGCAACCGCTGGACGCCGGCGCGGGCCATTTCGGTGTCGGTGTGCTGGTTGCTCCAGTTAGCCAGCTTGGCCGCTTCGTAGTTGTAGAGCTTCATCGACTCGACGTTGCCCAGGGTGCCGAGCAAGGTCACGTTGCGCGCCGTCTCGGCTTCGATCGAGGTCTTGTGGTGCTTCTCCATCACCGGCAGGGTCAGGCCGCGAAACAGGAAAAACAGCAGGCACAGCAATAGCGACAGGGCCGCCAGCTTGGCGTTGATCAAGGCCATCAGCGCAAGGAATGCCACGCCGAAGGCCAGGTCGATGGCGATATCCATCCAGCCGGCGGTGAACTGCACGAAGGCTTTGTCGATGGCCTGGGTCCGCCGCAGGATATCGCCGGGCGCCCGGCGTTCGAAGTAGCTCACCGGCAGCCGTAGCAGCCAGGCGATAACCCCGGTGGACAGGTCCTGGCTCAAGGCGATGCGCAGGCGCATGTCGAGGACCGCCCGCAGCCAGGCGGCGAGGCTCTTGAACAGGAAGATCCCGCCAAAGACATAGAGGATCAGAAAGAGGAAATCCTCGTCGTTCTTCGCCACCACTTCATCGATGGTCAGGGAAAACAGCTTGGGCGCGGCGATGGCGCCGAAGTAGCCGACCACCGAGAGCAAGCCCATGGGCACCAGGTAGCGCAACAGCCAGGTGTTGTTGCGCAGCACGCCAAGCGGACCGAAGGTACCGGGCAGCCGCCGCTGGACCTGGGTGGTGAAGCCCAGCCCCGGAAGCATTTCCAGCGCCGCGCCGCTGAACATCGACAGCGCCTCTTCCCAGCTATAGAAGCGCCGCCCCACCGCCGGGTCGACGATCTGCAGCCCCTGGCGGTTGCTGGATTGCAGCACGACGAAGTGCATGTTGTTCCAGAACAGGATCGACGGCGTGCGCAGTTGCCGCACGTCATGCAGTTGCAAGCGCAGCGGGCGGCAGCTGAAGCCCAGTTCTTCGCTGACCTTGATCACCTGGAACAAGGACATGCCGTCCCGCGCCACCCGATAGCGTTGGCGCATCTCGCGCAAGGTCAGGGCCTTGCCGTGATAGCCGGCGACCATGGCAATCGAGGCCATGCCGCATTCGGACATTTCGTCCTGGAGAATCACCGGGACCGTGCGCTGGAACAGCTGCCGCGAACGGGCCAGGGCTTCGCGCAGCGACTGCTTGAGCCGGCTCATGCCGACTCACCCACGGGTCGTGCCGGGGTGCCCAACGCCGGCAGATAGTCCGGATTGCCGGCCAGCCCCCGGAGTACCGGCAGGAACAGCCACTCCATCAGGTTCAGGCGCTCCAGGCGCAACGAACCGCTGAGGGTCATGCCGTCCTTGAGCCAGTCCTGGCGGATCTTGGTGCGCGGGTCGGAAAAGTCGAGCTTCACCTCGGCCCGATAGGTCGGCCCCGGTTCCTCGCCATCGGTTCTGGCACCGGGTGGGGCTTCCAGGTAGGTGCTGGCAG
This sequence comes from Pseudomonas sp. MWU13-2105, assembly GCF_023242315.1. Classification (GTDB taxonomy): domain Bacteria; phylum Pseudomonadota; class Gammaproteobacteria; order Pseudomonadales; family Pseudomonadaceae; genus Aquipseudomonas. The sequence continues at coordinate 154,099 of NZ_JALLIY010000002.1, read as the reverse complement.
TGCTGCGCACGATCTGCCCTTTGATCACGCCATAACGTTCATAGGGAAACGCATCGACCCGCACGATGACTTCGGTACCGGCGCCGGCGAAACCGATGGCCGCGGGACTGACATCGAGGACCACCACCGGTGCCTCCTGCAGCGCCCGGCTGATGCGCAGCAACATCATCGGCTGGCCACCCTGGGCCCGGGCGCCAGGGAATACCGAGACGGCATCGACCACCCCCTCGACGGGCGACAGCAGGACATATTCCTGGCTCTTGTTGAGGTTTTCGAGGCGTTCGCGCAAGTCATGCCGTTGCCGGGCAAGGTCACTGAGACGGCTGGTAAGAGTGTGATCGGCTTCGCTGCCGCGCTGCTCCAGCTCGAGGATCCGCTGCTGCGCGCTGGCCTGGGCGAGGTCGTTGTTGGCCAGGTCCTGGAGGACCGTCTCGTGCTTGACGATCGCCTCGTTCAGCGCCGCCACGGACACCGCGCCTTCGGCCGCCAGGCGCTCGTGACGCTGGTGGTTTTCCTGGGCAATCGCGACCCGGCGCTGGATCGAACGCTTGATGGTGGCGGTGAGTTGCAGATCCTTGTGCAACTGCTCGATCTGCAATTGCAGGAGTTTTTTCTGGGTTTCGTGAGCCGAACGGGCCTGGGTTTCATCGCTGGCGGCGTCCTCCAGCAGGCTGCCGAGGCGCTCGGCGCTTTGGGCGGAAAGGGGTTTGTCACTGCCTTCGTTGAAGCTTTCCGGCTCCAGGGTACGGATCCGTACCAGAGGCTGGTCCTTGCTCACCGAAGCACCGGCCTCGACCAGCACTTCGCGGATATGAGCGGGGCGCTCACTGGTGATGCGGACCACATCGCGGGTAAGGACCCGGCCCTGGACATCTTCTTTCTTCGCGTAATTGCCGATAAACAGCAAGACCAGGCCACCGGCGAAAAACAGGCAGACGAACCAGGCGAAGACCACGGGGGCCGGCGCCGCTCGCGGCGCGACCTTGCCCAACTCAAGCATAGGTGAACTCGTGCATGACAACCGACGCGACAGGGCACGCGCCGATGAAGGAATACAGACTGGGGACACGATGCACCCTGCAGGAACCGGCTTGCGGGCGATACGGCCGTCAGGTCTCGCGTTGCCCATCCGGACGCCATCGCCAGCAAGCCGGCTCCTACACAATGGGCGATAGCTATCGCCCTGGCATCAAGTGCCCGATCAGCTGGCTTTTTTCAGGCCTTCGGAGATCCAGTCGACGGCTTTGTCGAGGATCGGACCGAAATCGGTGAAGAACCCGGAACCACGAACGTCCTGGGTTTCTTCGAGGGTCATTTCCTGAAGGGTGTTTTCTTGTTGGGTTGCTTCCAGCATGGGTATGGACCTCGGCATTATTATTGGATGAAGACAACATCGAATCGACCGGCGAGAGCACCGTCGAAGCGAACTTTCAGACAGTTCCGGAACGACGCGCCGTGCTTGAACTGCGAGAGCCATCTTCGGTCAAGGTCGTATTTATTTATATCCGAATAGTCTCCGGAGAACAGCGCAAAGCCGCATGAGCATGTAGGAACTTCGCCGCCTTGGCGCGTAACAGCTGCAGGCCGATCACCGGCACTTCCTCACGCTTGGCCTGCTCGTCCCAATGCCTCATCCGCAGGCTCACCGCGCACAACGGGTCAAGTTCGAATTCCCGGGCCTCGTCCTCCGTCATGACACCGCCTTGATACTCCAGGGTCCGCCGACTCGCTTCGCTCAAACGCTCGTAGTACCCAGGCTCACGCAATGTCAGAAAACGCTTGGCCTGAACGTGATACTCCACCAGCCGCGCCAGCCGCTCGCTGAAGCCGCACCGACGCAAGTAGTCGGCACCGAGGTGCTCGTGACTGACCACGCCATAACCGCCCATGTCCCCTCCCGGCTGTTCATCAGACGGGCAGATATGCCCGATATCGTGGAAGAACGCCGCCAGCACCACTTCGTCGTCGAAGCCCTCGGCCAATGCCAGCTGCGCGGCCTGGGACATATGCTCCAGCTGGGACACCGGCTCACCGATGTAGTCGGCGCTGCCGAACTGCCGGTACAAACCGAAGACTTCGTCCAGCACCTGCTCGACTGACTTCATGCCGACTCCCCCAGCAAGCGGGCAATATTGCCTTCGCCAAGGGCCGGGCCGACGCTCATGCCAACACCCGTGTGCATCAGCGCGGCGCTCAATCCCGGTGCGGCTCGCAGGAACGAAAACGGTCCCGGCCCCTTGGCGCCGTAGACCCCCTGCCAACGCTCCTGCACCTGCACCTTGCAGCCCAGGGTCTGCTCGGCCAGTTCCAGCAGCCAGGTATCAACCTGTTCGGCATTGAACGGCGAGGCGTCACTGCCGTAGTGGTGGGAGTCGCCGATGATCAGGTCGCCATAAGGGGTCGGGCTGATCAGCAGGTGGATGCCGTGTTCGTGCAGGTGCGGGCTGTCGCGCAGGATCTCGGCCTGGACGGCCGCCGCTTCCGGCAGATCGGCAAAGGCGCCGTAATGCACGCAACTCAAGCCGGTGAGCAAGGCGTGTTGCAGGTTCAGCTCGACCCGGGGCCGGGCGCGGAGCATTTGCAAGCGGCAGATGCCCGGTTGCAACTGGCTGATGGGTTCGGCCAGCAGGGTCTGATAATCGTGGCCGGAACAGACGATGATCTGTCCCGCGTGGAAGCTGCCGGCGGTGCTGTGCAACTGGCCGGACTCGACCTCGCGAACCAGGGTCGAGAAGTGGAAGGTCACGCCCAGCTCGCGGCGCAGGTACTCGATCAGCGTCGGGATCGCCTCGCGGGAATAAAGCTGCTGGTCGTCCAGACCGTGCAGCGCGGCGCGGTGATGGCTGAATTGGCCGCCATAGAGATCGTTCAGCGCGGCGCCGCGCAGCAACTCGACGCGGTAGCCCCGGACCTCGGCGCGGCCGCCGCAAAATGCCTCGAGCAGATGCTCTTCGGCTTCAGTGCGGGCGAACAGGTACGAGCCGTTGCGTTTGAGCGCAAAGCCGGCCTGCTGCGCCCATTGGGCCCAGATCTCCCGGCTGGCGCGGGCCAGCTCGGACATGATGCCCGGCGGCTGGCCGGTGACCAGGGCCTGGCCGAAGTTGCGCACCGAAGCGCCCAGGGGCGTGGCGCTGCGCTCGAAGACCGTGACCTTGAGACCGCGCCGGGCGGCGGCATAGGCGTGGGACAGGCCAAGGATGCCGGCGCCGACGATGAGGATGTCGCTGTGATTTTTCATTGAGGGGGGTCCTGAGGGGAATGGCCGCTGCGCGGTTCGCGGGCAAGCACCGCTCCCACAGATCCGTGTCGTACGCGCATGATGTGTTCGACGCGAACCTGTGGGAGCGGTGCTTGCCCGCGAAGAGGCCCGCGAGTCAGACAAAGATGTTACTGAGGCAATTTCTCCGACTTGCCGTCATAACGCTTGCGCCATTCAGTCAGGATTTCGTCGCGGTTCTTCGACGCCCAGGCAAAGTCGTTCTTGATCAGGCGCTGCTCGTAGTCCGCCGGCAGTTCGGTCTGCGGCGTGGCAATGCCCGGCTGCGCCAGCACGGCGAAGTTTTCCTTGTACAATTCCATCGCCGCGGGGCTGGCCGAGAAATCCGCCAGCTTCTTCGCCGCCTCTTCATGCGGGGTGCCCTTGATCACCGCCGTGGCCTCGATCTCCCAACCCAGGCCTTCCTTCGGCAGGATGATGTCCAGTGGCGCGCCCTGGCGCTTCAACTGCACAGCCGGGTATTCAAACGAAATGCCGATCGGAAACTCGCCCGACGCCGCCAGCTTGCACGGCTTGGAGCCGGAGTGAACGTACTGGCCGATGTTCTGGTGCAGGTCATCCATGTACTTCCAGCCCTGTTGCTGGCCGAAGGTCTGCAACCAGGCGCTGACATCGAGGAAGCCGGTACCCGACGACGCCGGGTTCGGCATCACGATCTTGCCCTTGTACTCGGGCTTGGTCAGGTCCTGCCAGCTCACCGGCTTGCTCAGGTGCTGCTTCTCGGCTTCGATGGTGTTGAAGCAGATGGTCGCCGCCCAGACGTCCATGCCGACCCACGCCGGCGGGTTCGCCGCGTCGCGATAGTTGTTGCCGATCTTGCCCAGGTCCTTGGGTGCGTAGCTTTGCAGCATGCCCTGCTGATCGAGGATCGCCAGGCTGGAAGCCGCCAGGCCCCAGACCGCATCGGCCTGCGGACGGGCCTTTTCGGCCAGCAGCTTGGCGGTGATGATGCCGGTGGAGTCGCGCACCCACTTGATTTCCACGTCCGGGTAGGTCGCCTCAAAGGCTTTCTTGTAGGCGCTCAACTGCTCGGACTCGAGGGCCGTGTACACGGTCAGCTCGGTTTTCGCGGCAAAGGCATTCAGGCTGAAAGCAGTGAGGACAGCAGCGGCAAGAGCCAGGGGCTTGAACATGATGCGGTTCCTTGGTGAGTGCGGTTGGGGTTGGGCAAAACGTTGTCGCGGGTTCAATGGCCCGACTCGCTCTGTCGCCAGGCCTGGGAGCGGCGCAATACGCCGCGCGAAGCCCAGGCCAGCAGCAGCGACACGGCCACCGAGGTAAACAGGATCAGGCTCGACATGGCGGCGGCGCCGCCGACGTTGCCGGCATCGTCCATGTTCAGCACCGCCACCGCCGCGAGGATGGTGTCCGGGCTGTAGAGAAAGATTGCCGCCGACACCGTGGTCATTGCCGAGACGAACAGGTAGCGCACGATGTCGAGCAACGCCGGCAGGCAGATCGGCAGCGTGACCCGCAGGTAATGCCGGTAGAGCGGCGCCTTGAGCGACAGGGCGGCGGCTTCGAACTCGTTGTCGAGCTGGCGCAGCGCGGTGGTGGCGGTCATATGCGCGGTGGTCAGGTAATGGGCGATGGTGCAGACCACCAGCAGGGTCATGGTCCCGTAGAACACATTCAGCGGGTTGCCGTTGAGGTTGAAGAAGAACACGTAGCCCAGGCCCAGGACCAAGCCCGGGACCGCCATCGGTACGAAGCCGAGCACCCGCAGGGCCAGGTTCAGACCGCGCTGGCCACGGGTCTTCTCCATCAGGTAGGCGCCGGTGAAAATCAGCCCGCTGCCGATCAGTGCTGTGCTCAAGGCCAGGGTCAGGCTGTTGCGGTAGGCCAGCCAGCCGCTGCCGGTGGTCGCATTGAAGGCGTAGTGACTGAACGACAGCGACAGGTTGTACGGCCAGAACTTCACCAGCGACGAGTACACCGCCATGCCGAATACCAGCAGCAGCGCCGCGCAGATCAACAGCACGATCGCCAGGTAGCAGGCATCGCGGCGGCGCGACGATGCCGGCTTGAACACCTGGGCCCGGCCGCTCATGGCTTCGCCATGGCGACGGCGCAGCCAGGCATCGACGGCGAAACTGAACAGCGCCGGCAGCAGCAGGATCATGCCGATCAAGGCACCGCGGCCGAACTGCTGCTGGCCGACCACCGCCTTGTAGGCTTCCAGCGCCAGCACCTGATAGTCGCCACCCACCACCACCGGCACGCCGAAATCGGTGATGGTCAGGGTGAATACCAGGCAGAAAGCGGCGAACAGTGCCTGGCGGCTGGCCGGCCAGGTGATGCTGCGAAAGGCTTTCCAGGGACTGGCGCCCATGCTCGACGCGGCGTCGAACAAGCGCGCATCGGCCAGGGACAAGGCCGAGATGAGGATCATCAGGGCATGGGGAAAGGTGTAGATGACCTCGCCGAGAACCATGCCCCAGAAACCGTAGATATTCTCCGACAGCAAGCCACGCAGCAGGCCCTGGTTGCCGAACAGATAGACCAGCGCGATCCCCGGCAACATCGACGGCGCCATCAGCGGCAACAGCGACAGCGCGCGCCACAGCGGCTTGCCGGGAATCAGCGTCCGTTGCAGGGCGTAGGCAAACAGATAAGCCAGGGGAACGACGATGGCCGCCACACTGAGGGAAACCTTCAGGCTATTGCCCAGCAGCCAGTGGAAGTTGTCGCTGTTCACCAGCTCCTTCGCCGCGACCCAGCCCCCGCCCTGCCCGGCTTCACTGCTGAACCCGCGCCAGAAGATCGCCAGCAACGGCAGCAGCACCGCCACGCCCAGCAGGCAGAGCCAGAGCAGCTTGCCGCCGACCACGAACAGGCGGTCGCCGAGGCCGGCCCGGGCGGCCTTCACGCTCGATTGCCGGGACAACGGCAGGCTGATCTCCACGGCCATCTCAGGCAAAGACCTGGAGGCTGCGCGGCGGCAAGGCCACCCAGATATCCGGCGCGCCTAGGCGCGGCATGTCCTGTGGGCCGACTTCGGCCAACAGCGCGTGCCCGGGTAATTGGTTGAGTTCGAAACTCATGCGGCAGCGATTGCCGAGGAAGGTGATTTCACGCACCCGCGCCGGAAACAGGTTTTCCTCATGCACCGGCGGGTTGACGTTGATCGCTTCGGGGCGGCAGAACAGCCGACCGGAGGCGGCGCGGGCGCTGCCATCGGCCAGGCGCACATCCATGCCGCCGACCCGCGCATGGCTGTCGCTGCTGCGTTGGAACGGCAGCCAGTTGCCCTGGCCGACAAATTCGGCGACGAACGGCGTGGCCGGTTTGTTGTAGATTTCCTGGGGCGTGGCGTACTGCTCGACCTTGCCGTTGTTCATCACGGCGATGCGGTCAGCCATCAGCATGGCCTCGTCCTGGTTGTGGGTGACCATCAGGGTGGTCACGCCAAGGTTGCGTTGCAGCTGGCGCAGCTCTGTGCACAGATGCTCGCGGACCCGCGCGTCGAGGGCCGACATCGGTTCGTCGAGCAGCAACAGCGAGGGTGCCGGGGCCAGTGCGCGAGCCAGGGCGACCCGTTGCTGCTGGCCGCCAGAGAGTTGCCCGGGGTATTTCCTTTCGCTGCCGAGCAGGCCGACCAGTTCCAGCATCTGGCCGACGCGCTTGCGGGTTACCTCGCGCCCGCTGCCGGCAAGGCCGTAGGCGATATTCGCCTCGACCGTCAGATTCGGGAACAGCGCGTAGGACTGGAACAGGATGCCGTAGTCACGGGCTTGCGGTGGCAGTTCGGAGACGTTGCGTTCGCCGAGGAACAGCTCACCGTCATCCTGACGCTCGAGGCCGGCGATGCAGCGCAGCAAGGTGGTCTTGCCGCAGCCGGACGGGCCGAGCAGGCAGACCAGTTCGCCGGCGGCCACGTCCAGGGAGACATTGTCCAACGCGGTGAAGGCGCCGAAACGCTTGCGCACACCGCGCACCTTCATCGGTGCGCCGGGGTTGGCCAGGGCGTTGGCGGTCGAGTTGTTCATGGACGGACCTCATCAAGCGGATGAGGGTCATGTTAGGGAGGGAATGCGTAGGCTATGTGGCAACGAGGCCAAAGTTGCCGATAGTGGTATTGGTAGATTTGGGTTGAAGACTTGAGTCGCCTGGGCCGACGCCTTCGCGGCGCAGCAGGCGGCCATTCACCACCGAACTATCAGGCCGGCGCCATTTCCTGCGCCAACCCCAGAAACGCCGCCGGCAGGCGTGCCGCCTTGCGTTCCTTGAGGCAATACAGGTACTCGGGGATCTGCGGCGCGTTCTCGATGGTCAGCACCCGCAGTTGCGGGTCATGGGGGACTTCCTGCCGAGCAATGATGCTGATGCCGATATTGCGCAGCACCGCCTCTCGGATCGACTCACGACTGCCGATCTCCAGCAACGGGCCATAACTGACCTGTGCGTTACGCAACAGCTCTTCCGTCAGTTGCCGGGTGGTCGACCCCGGCTCGCGCATCAGCAGGCAATGCCCGGCCAGCGCACTCAGCGGCACATGATCATGCACCGCCAGGGGATGATTGCGATGCACCGCCAGCACCAGCGGATCGCTGCCCAGCACCCGGCGGATCAGCCGCGGGTCCTCCAGCAACTGCGACGAAGCCGCGACATCGACCCGATAATCCTCCAGCGCCTCCAGCACCTGCTGCGAGTTGCCGATCTCCACCGACACTTCCACCTGCGGCAAGCGCTCGCGAAAGGCCTTCACCAGATCGAGGATGTAGTACGGCGCGGTCGCGGCAATCCGCAGGGTGCCCTGTACCTGCCCGGCGTTGCGCAGGAAAAACTCGATATCGGCCTCCTGCTGCAACAGCGTCTTGACCATCGGCAGCAAGCGCGCGCCGTCTTCACTGACGCTCAAGCGCCGACCACCGCGATAGAACAACTCGACCGAGTACTGGCTTTCCAGATGACGGATCTGGGTGGTCACCGTGGGCTGGCTGAGTCCGAGCTTTTTCGCCGCCAGGGTGATGCTGCCCAGGCGGGCGACCAGGTAAAACGCCTTCAGCTCGGCACTCAGCACATCACCCTCTCATTCGTTTACTTGCGCAACAGGCGCAACCCATTGAACACCACCAGCAGGCTGACGCCCATGTCGGCGAACACCGCCATCCACATGGTTGCAAAACCCAGGAACGTCACCACCAGGAAGATCGCCTTGATCACCAGCGCCAGGGCGATATTTTGCCTGAGGATACGCGCGGTCTGGCGCGAAAGGCGAATGAAAGCCGGAATCTTGCGCAGATCATCGTCCATCAGGGCGACATCGGCGGTCTCGATGGCGGTGTCGGTACCGGCGGCGGCCATGGCGAAACCGATCTCGGCGCGGGCCAGGGCCGGGGCATCGTTGATACCGTCGCCGACCATGCCGACCTGATGGCCACGGGCATACAGATCTTCGATGGCCTGCAGTTTGTCGCTGGGCAACAGGTCGCCGCGGGCCTCGTCGATCCCGACCTGGGCGGCAATGGCGGCGGCGGTATGGACGTTGTCCCCGGTCAGCATCAGGGTCTTGATCCCCAGCGCATGCAACTCGCGGATCGCTTCGCGGCTGGAGGTCTTGACCGTATCAGCCACGGCGAACAAGGCCACTGGACCGGAAGCGTCGAGCAACAGCACCACGCTCTTGCCTTGTTTTTCCAGGGCGAAGAGCTTTTCCTCGAGGGCCGGCGAGCAGAGGCCGAGGTCTTCCACCAGGCGATGGTTGCCCAGGTGATAACCCTTGCCGCCGACCTCGCCGTGCACCCCACGCCCGGCCAGGGCCTCGAAGGCTTCGACGTCGCGCAGCGTCCACTGTTTGTCCCGTGCATCCTTGGCAATCGCCAGGGACACCGGGTGATCGGAGCGCGCCGCGAGGCTGGCGGCGATCAGCGGTGCGGTCTCGAGAAACAGTGGGTTGAGGGTCAGATAGTCGGTCAGCGCCGGCTTGCCGTGGGTGATGGTGCCAGTCTTGTCCAGGGCCAGGTAATCGAGTTGGTGCCCGCTTTCCAGATACACCCCGCCCTTGACCAGAATGCCCTTGCGGGCCGCGGCGGCCAGGCCGCTGACGATAGTCACCGGGGTCGAGATCACCAGCGCGCACGGACAGGCAACCACCAGCAGGACCAGCGCCCGGTAGATCCAGTCGAACCACAGGCCGTTCATGAACAACGGCGGCAGCACCGCCACCGCCAGGGCGAAGGCGAATACCGCCGGGGTATAGATTTTCGCGAAGGTGTCGACAAAACGCTGGGTCGGCGCCCGCGCGCCCTGGGCCTGCTCGACGGCATGGATGATCCGCGCCAGGGTCGAGTTGCCCGCCACGGCCGTCACCCGATAGTCCAGCGAGCCGGCCTGGTTGATGGTGCCGGCGAAGACCTTGTCGCCCGGATTCTTCTCGATGGGTAGGCTTTCACCGGTGATCGGTGCCTGATCGACGCTGGAGCTGCCATAGACCACTTCGCCGTCGAGGCCGATGCGCTCACCGGGCCGCACTCGCACCAATGCGCCCAGTTCGATGCTTTTCACCTCACGTTCGACCCATTCCCCCTTGGGCTGGCGTACCGTGGCCTTCTCCGGCGTCATCTGCATCAGGCCGCTGATGGCGTTGCGCGCGCGGTCCAGCGACTTGGCTTCGATCAACTCGGCGACGGTGAAAAGGAACATCACCATCGCCGCTTCCGGCCACTGGCCGATCAGCACGGCGCCGGTTACGGCGATGCTCATCAATGCGTTGATGTTCAGGTTACGGTTCTTCAGGGCGATCCAGCCCTTTTTATAGGTGCTCAGGCCGCCGCTGAGGATGGAAACCAACGCGACGATGGCCACCACCCAGGTCGGCGCCAGGCCGGTGAAGTGAATCACTTCGGCGGCCAAGGCGCCGACACCGGACAGCGCCAGGGGCCACCAGGGCTTCTTCGCCGGCGGCTGGCTTGGGGTTTCGGCGCTTGCGCCCTCTTCCAGCGGCTCGGCCAGCATGCCCAGGGACTTGATGGCATCGATGATCGGCGTGGTCGACGACAGGTCATGGGTCACGCCCAGGATCCGGTTGATCAAGTTGAACTCAAGCTGCTGCACGCCCGCCAGCTTGCCGAGCTTGTTCTGGATCAGCGTCTGCTCGGTAGGGCAGTCCATGGCTTCGATGCGGAAACGACTCAAGCGCGCGTTGGCGCTGGTGGTCTCGCTGAGCTTGATCAGCGCCGGGGCTTCGGCGCTCGAACAGCAGCTGTGCGCATGCCCGGCCGCGCCATGGACGTGGGCAGCCTCTACCGGCTGGAGGACACGGAAAGACTGGAAAGCCTGTTTGTCGACATGGCCGTGGTCATGACTATGATCATGGCCATGCTCATGCTTGTGATCGTGATCGTGATCGTGATCGTGATCGTGACCAGCATGCGCGTGATCGCTGCCGGGCTTGTGCGAAGGATGGATGGAGTCGCTCATGGGTGCGTCCCTGAAAGTGCTTGTTGCCAAGTGAACACCCTGTAGCCACTATAGGGTCAAGCACCCTTTTGCGAGATCGAACGATGAAGATTGGCGAAGTGGCGAAACTCACCGACTGCCAGGTGGAAACCATCCGTTACTACGAAAAGGAAAACCTGCTGCCGGAACCGGCGCGCAGCGAGGGCAACTACCGCCTGTACACCCAGGCGCATGTGGAGCGCCTGACCTTTATCCGCAACTGCCGCAGCCTGGACATGACGCTGGAGGAAATTCGCAGCTTGCTGGGACTGCGCGACAGTCCGCAGGACCAGTGCGAAAGCGTGAATGCGCTGATTGATGAGCATATCCATCACGTCAAGGCGCGGATCGACGGGTTGCTGGCGTTGCAAACGCAGTTGCTGGATCTGCGCCAGCGTTGTGGCGGCGGGCCGGACCTGGATCAGTGCGGGATTCTGCAGCGGTTGGAAGTCAGCGGCAGTGTGGTGGCGGCTGAAGAGCACTCACATGTCGGAAGAAGTCACGGGCATTGAGGGCCTCTGTGGCGAGCGGGCTTGCCCGCGCTGGGGGGCGAAGCGCCCCCAAAACCTGTGACTGCGTTCTGCCTGACACAGTGGGGTAGCTGATTTTAGGGGGGCTTCGCCCCCCAGCGCGGGCAAGCCCGCTCGCCACAAATCTCGGCCAGACTTGAGACCGCTTGACTGAGACGGCTCAAACCGCCATCGGCGCCGTCATCGGCGCATGGTGCTGGTAGCCTTCCAGCGAGAAATCCCCCGGTTCCACCAGCTCCAGCCACTCCGGCTGATAAACACCGGTCTTGGCAAACTCCGGCACACGGTCCGAAATCACCAACTTCGGCATCGGGAACGGCTCGCGGGTCAGCTGTTCGTTGAGCATATCCAGGTGGTTTTCATACACATGGGCATCGCCGATGAAATAGGTGAACCAACGCGGCGTATAACCGGTCAGGCGCCCGATCAGGCTGAGCAGCGCCGCGCCCTCGGTCAGGTTGAACGGCGTGCCCAACCCCAGGTCGTTCGAACGGATGTAGAGGGTCAGGGAAATCTCCTTCGTCTCCACATTCGGATGGAACTGATAGAGCAAATGGCACGGCGGCAAGGCCATTTCATCCAGCTGCGCGCAGTTCCAGCCATGGAACAGGATCCGCCGGCTGCCCGGGTCCTTGATGATGGTGTCGACGCACTGGCGCACCTGGTCGATGGCCTTGTACAGCACCACATAGGCCTGGCCGCCTTCCTCGCCCTCGGCAATCTGCCGGTAACCCTGGCCCAGGGTCTGCTCGATAGCCGCGACATTACTCTTGGCAATCTGCTTGTACGCCGGCCATTTACGCCATTGCACCCCGTAGATCTCGCCCAGGTCGTCTTCGCCCTGGCGGAACGGATTGGCCAGCCACTGCGCGTTTTCGTTGGCGTTCTGATCCCAGACCTTGCAGCCCAGCGCACGGAACTCGGCGGCGCTGTTCACCCCACGGAGAAAACCGCACATCTCGCCGACGGCGGACTTGAAGGCCATCTTGCGGGTGGTGATCGCCGGGAAACCTTCCTGGAGGTCATAACGCAGCATCGCCCCGGGAAAGCTGATGGTGTTCACACCGGTGCGGTTGGCCTGCTTGGTGCCGTTGTTGATGACGTGGGCGACCAGTTCGAGATATTGCTTCATGAATTACCTGCATCCTTGAATACGGGGCCCGCGGGCCCCGATCCGAATTTAAAGCGCGGCGCCTTTCGCGGCCGGTGGGGTCGCGGCGCGGTGATAGGCGAACCACAGCAAACCCAGGCCGCCGATGATCATCGGCAGACTGAGGATCTGCCCCATGGTCACCCAGCCGAACGCCAGATAGCCGAGTTGCGCATCCGGCACCCGGACAAACTCGACGACAAAACGGAAGATCCCGTAGAACAACGCGAACATGCCCGAGACCGCCATGGTCGGCCGCGGCTTGCGCGAGAACAACCAGAGGATCACGAACAGGGCCACGCCTTCCAGGGCGAACTGATACAGCTGCGACGGATGACGCGGCAACTGGGCCGGGTCACTGAACGGCGGGAAGATCATCGCCCACGGCAGATCGGTCGGTTTGCCCCACAGCTCGGCGTTGATGAAGTTGCCGATGCGCCCGGCCCCCAGGCCGATCGGCACCATCGGCGCGACAAAGTCCATCAGTTGGAAAAACGACTTGCCGTTGCGCCGGCCGAACCACCAGGCCGCCAGCATCACCCCGATGAAGCCGCCATGGAACGCCATGCCACCTTTCCAGACCTCGAAGATCAGCGTCGGGTTCGCCAGGTAGGCGCTCAGGTCGTAGAACAGCACATACCCCAGGCGCCCGCCGACGATCACGCCCATGGCCAGCCAGAAGATCAGGTCGGAGAGTTTTTCCTTGGTCCAGGTCGGGTCGAAACGGTTCAGGCGCCGGGAGGCCAGCAGCCACGCACCGCCAATGCCGACCAGGTACATCAGGCCGTACCAGTGGATTTTCAGCGGGCCGATGGCCAGGGCCACCGGGTCAATCTGCGGGTAAGGCAGCATTGCAACTCCTCGATAGAGTAAAAATTCAGGGCCCGGCGAACAGCTATCACCCGGGCCGGCGGGTCATGTTGCAACCGCGCCATTAAGCCAATATTGCGTCGACATGACTGAACCGGGCCTGTGACTCAGATCAGGAACTTCAGACCGACAACGAACAACAGGCCGGCAAACAGCCGCTTGAGCAACAACGGCGACAACTGGTGCGCCAACTGCACACCGAAACGCGCAAAAAACATACTGGTCAGGGCAATCCCGAGCAAGGCCGGCAAATAGATAAAGCCCAGGCTGTGGGCCGGCAACAACGGATCGTGCCAACCCAGAATCATGAAACTCAAGGTACTGGCCAGGGCAATCGGCAAGCCGCAGGCCGAGGATGTCGCCACCGCCTGCTGCATCGGCACGCTGCGCCAGGTCAGGAAAGGTACGGTCAGGGAGCCCCCGCCGATGCCGAAAATCGCCGAGGCCCAGCCGATCACCGCCCCCGCCAGGCCGAGGCCGAACTTGCCGGGTACGCTACGGCTGGCCTTGGGCTTGAGGTTCAGGGCCATCTGCGCCGCCACCACCAGGGCGAACACACCAATGATCTTCTGCAGGTTCGGGCCGGCGATAGCCTTGGCGGTCAACGCGCCGAGGCCCGAACCGAGCAGGATACCCACGGCCATCCAGGTAAAGACCGGCCAGAGCACCGCACCGCGCTTGTGATGCCCGCGAATGGTGTTGAACGAGGTGAAAATGATCGTCGCCAGGGACGTGCCCACCGCCAGGTGCGTGAGGATCTGCGGATCGAACCCTTGCAGGGTGAAACTGAACACCAGCACCGGGACGATAATGATCCCGCCGCCCACGCCGAACAGTCCGGCCAGCACACCGGCACAGGCCCCCAAGACCAGATAGAGCAGAAATTCCATGCGCGCCCCCGCGAAACAAGTCCGGCATGGTAACGGAAGGAGGCACACGGCTCTACTGGATGGCGATGGATACCCTGCGTAGAGTGAGCAAAAACATCGAGGATCCGCTGATGTGCCTGATTGTCTTTGCCTGGCGCCCGGGCCATGCCCAGCCGCTGATCGTCGCGGCCAACCGTGATGAATTCTATGCCCGGCCGAGCCTGCCGCTGGCGCAATGGCCTGAAGCGCCGCAGGTCTATGCGGGACGCGATCTGGAAGCGGGCGGTACCTGGCTCGGGATCGGTGCCCGGGGCCGCTTTGCGGCCTTGACCAACATCCGCAACCCGCACCAACCAGTGGCCCGGCGTTCGCGCGGGGAGCTGGTGGCACGTTTTCTCACCGGGGAGTTGTCGGTTGACCAGTATTTAGCCGAAGTTCGTGCCAGATCGCTGGAATATGCCGGTTTCAACCTGCTGTTGGGCACAACAGAGGCGCTGTGGCATTTCAATTCCCATGAAGGCGAGCCGCGGCAGCTGGCCGAAGGAGTGTACGGACTGTCCAATGCCGGACTCGATACGCCATGGCCGAAACTGCTCAAGGCGCGGGCGGCATTGTCCTGGGCGCTGGCCGATCCCCGGCCGGAGGCTTTGCTGGCGATGCTCGGCGATCCGACGACCGCGGCCTTTGCCGAGCTGCCGGACACCGGAGTGGGCCTCGCCACCGAGAGCCTGTTGTCCAGCGTGTTTATCGCCAGTCCCAGCTACGGCACCCGGGCCAGCACGGTGCTGATCAGCCACGCCGACGGCACGCGCCATCTTGTGGAGCGCAGCTTCGGACCTTATGGCGGGCATCTGGGAGAGGTGGAGCTAAAGGTCTAGCGCCTCCCCCCTCAATGTGTGACGGTCGGCACCACCATCCGTGACAAGCCGAGGTTCTTCAGCGCCAACTGCAAGGTACTGCGAATCACCTGCGGGTTGTCGATGGTCATCACCTGGGCCAGCAGTTCCCGGGCCTTGCTCAGGTTGATCTGGCGCAGCATCCATTTCACTTTCGGCAGGTTGGTGGCGTTCATCGACAAGCTGTCAAAGCCCATCGCCATCAACAACACCGCCGCCATCGGATCGCCGGCCATCTCGCCGCAGATACTCACCGGCTTGCCTTCGGCATGGGCGTCGCGCACCACATTCTGCAGGGCTTGCAGCACCGCCGGGTGCAGGTAGTCATAGAGGTCCGCGACCCGAGGGTTGTTGCGGTCCACGGCCAGCAGGTACTGGGTCAGGTCGTTGGAGCCCACCGAGAGGAAGTCCACCTGCCGCGCCAGCTCGCGGGTCTGGTACACCGCCGCCGGAATCTCGATCATCACCCCCACCGGCGGCATCGGCACGTCGGTGCCTTCGTCGCGCACTTCGCCCCAGGCCCGGTGGATCAGGTGCAACGCCTCTTCCATCTCATGGATGCCCGAGATCATCGGCAGCAGGATCCGCAGGTTGTTCAGGCCCTCGCTGGCCTTGAGCATGGCCCGCGCCTGCACCAGGAAGATTTCCGGGTGGTCGAGGGTCACGCGGATACCGCGCCAGCCGAGGAACGGATTGTCCTCTTCGATCGGGAAATACGGCAGCGACTTGTCGCCGCCGATGTCCAGGCTGCGCATGGTCACCGGTTGCGGATGGAACGCCGACAACTGCTCGCGATAGATCGCCAACTGCTCCTTCTCGCTCGGGAAGCGCTGGTTGATCATGAACGGGACTTCGGTGCGGTACAGGCCGACACCTTCGGCGCCGCGCTGCTGCGCCCGGGCCACATCGGCCAGCAGGCCGGTGTTGACCCACAGCGGCATGCGATGACCGTCAGGGGTCACGCAGGGCAGTTCGCGCAAGGCGTCCAGGCCCTCGGACAGCTGGCGTTCTTCTTCCACCACACTGGCGTATTGCTTGCGCAGGACTTCGCTGGGGTTGGTAAACACCTCGCCACGCGCACCGTCGACGATCATCTCGATGCCGTCGACCTTCGAGTAAGGCAGGTCGACCAGGCCCATGACCGTCGGAATGCCCATGGCCCGCGCCAGGATCGCCACGTGGGAGTTACCCGAACCCAGTACCGAGACCAGGCCCTTGAGCTTGCCTTCCGGCACCTCGCCGAGCATGGCCGCGGTCAGCTCTTCGCTGACCATGATAGTGTTGTCCGGGTAGACCATGGCCTGCTGGCGTTCGGACTGCAGGTAGGCCAGCAACCGGCGCCCGAGGTCCTTGACGTCCGACGCGCGCTCGCGCAGGTAGGCGTCGTCCATCAGTTCAAAACGGTTGACGTGATCGGTGACCACCTGGCGCAAGGCGCCCTGGGCCCATTGGCCGGTCTTGATCACATTGGTGATCTCGCTGCCCAGGGAGGCATCGTCAAGCATCATCAGGTAGACGTCGAACAAGGCCCGCTCTTCCGGGCGCAACTGGGTCGCGAGTTTTGCCGAGAGCGTGCGCATATCGGCGCGCACGCCTTCGATGGCGGTCTTGAACAGCGCCAGCTCGGCGTCAATATCGATGATCGCCTTGTCCGGCACCACGTCCAGGTCCGCCGGCGGCAACATGACCACCGCGGTACCGACCGCCGCGCCCGGCGAGCCCGGCACACCGATGAACTTGGCTTCCTGGATGCCCTTGCCTTCACGCCCCAGCCCGCGAATCGAACCGGTGGCCTCGGCATGGGCGATAACGCCGGCGAGCTGGGCGCTCATGGTCACGAGGAAGGCTTCCTCGCCCTCATCGAACTGGCGCCGCTCTTTCTGCTGGATCACCAGCACGCCGACAACGCGGCGATGGTGGATGATCGGCGCACCGAGGAAGGAGGCGTAACGCTCCTCGCCGGTTTCGGCAAAGTAGCGATACCGCGGGTGATCGGCGGCGTGCTCCAGGTTCAACGGTTCTTCGCGCGTACCCACCAGGCCAACCAGGCCTTCGTTCGGCGCCATGCTGACCTTGCCGATCGAGCGCTTGTTCAAGCCCTCGGTGGCCATCAGGACAAAGCGGTTGGTCTCGGGGTCCAGCAAATAGACCGAGCAGACCTGGCTGCCCATGGCCTCTTTGACGCGCAATACAATAATGCCCAACGCCGCCTTGAGATCCTTGGCGGCGTTAACTTCCTGGACGATCTTGCGCAGCGTATTGAGCATGGCTCGGGGTCGAACTCCGTGTCAGTCGCGCGCCAACAGGCGCGGGGCAAGCTCTTTGAGCGCGCGACGGTAGACCTCGCGCTTGAATGTCACCACCTGGCCCAACGGGTACCAATAGCTGACCCAACGCCAGCCATCGAACTCCGGTTTACCGGTCAAATCCATCCGCACCCGCTGCTCGTTGGAGAGCAAGCGCAGGAGAAACCATTTCTGCTTCTGGCCGATGCACAGCGGTTGGCTGTGGGTACGTACCAGGCGTTGCGGCAAACGATAGCGCAACCAGCCCCGGGTACAGGCGAGAATTTGCACATCTTCTCGTTCCAGGCCGACTTCTTCGTTCAATTCGCGGTACAAAGCGTCTTCGGGCGTTTCGTCTGGATTGATCCCGCCTTGCGGAAACTGCCATGCATCTTGGTTGATACGGCGTGCCCAGAGGACCTGCCCAGCATCATTCGTCAGAATTATCCCGACATTAGGACGGAAACCATCGGGGTCGATCACGGCAACCACCTCGCAAACGCATGTCATCGCATTGTTCCACAAAGGTTGTGAAAGCAGCAACGAGCCTGCCTACCTTATGTGCACTCTTGTGAAAAGACCGTATTCTGGAGACCTTTTTACAGGCTTATCAGCGAGTAACCGCAATGCGTCTGGCTTTATTCGACTTGGACAACACACTTTTGGGCGGCGACAGCGACCACGCCTGGGGCGATTACCTGTGCGAACGGGGGATTCTCGATCCGGTGGCCTATAAAACCCGCAACGACGAGTTCTACCAGGATTACCTGGCGGGCCGCCTGGACAACGCCGCATACCTGAACTTCTGCCTGGAGATTCTCGGCCGCAGCGAGATGGCGCAACTGGACGAATGGCATCGCGACTACATGCGCGACTGCATCGAACCCATCGTGCTGCCCAAGGGCCTCGAACTGCTGGCCCAGCACCGCGACGCGGGCGACAAGCTGGTGATCATCACCGCCACCAACCGTTTTGTCACGGCGCCGATTGCCACACGACTAGGGGTCGAGACCCTGATCGCCACCGAGTGCGAGATGATCGACGGCCGCTACAGCGGGCGCAGCACCGATGTCCCATGCTTTCGCGAGGGCAAGGTGACGCGCTTGAATCGTTGGCTGGAAGAAACCGGGCATGGCCTGGAGGACAGCTATTTCTACAGCGACTCGATGAATGACCTGCCGCTGCTGGAGCAGGTGACCAATCCGGTGGCGGTGGATCCGGATCCGAATCTGCGGGCGGAAGCCGAGAAGCGTGGGTGGCCGGTGATCAGTCTGCGTGGCTGATGGCCTCTTCGCGGGCAAGCTCCGCTCCCACATTGGATTTGTGACGAGCACAGAAAGTGCGTACGACTCAGGACCCGATGTGGGAGCGGAGCTTGCCCGCGAAGAAGGCGACTCGGTGCCGGATCAGGCCGGCTTGGCGACCATCAGGTAGAAAATCGCCATAAACGACAAGAACGCCGGCCAGCCCAGGACAAACCACCAGCGCATATAGGTTTCGGCCTCGATCGGCATCGCCGTGCCATCGCGCAAGGCCTGCCCGGCCATCCTGTGCACCCGGATCTGCAGCCAGACCACCGGTAGCCAGCAGATCCCCGCCACCACGAACAGGCCCAGGCTCCACATCAGCCAGCCTTGCTGAATAGGCCAACCCGCCAGGTGCATCAGCCCCAACCCGCTCAACGGCTGGAACACTGCCGTGGTGGTGGT
Organism: Pseudomonas sp. MWU13-2105; assembly: GCF_023242315.1. Classification (GTDB taxonomy): domain Bacteria; phylum Pseudomonadota; class Gammaproteobacteria; order Pseudomonadales; family Pseudomonadaceae; genus Aquipseudomonas. Next base: position 135,073 of record NZ_JALLIY010000002.1, on the reverse strand, counting down.
AAAGGCCCAATCGGCGAACACCAGGTGCTTGAAGGTCGCCGCGATCACCTCGACCTGCCCCGTGCGCCAGGCGCGCAAGGCGTAATAGGCGGAACCGGCACCCAGGCCGAAGAGAATGGTGGAAGACAGGATATGCAGGGTTTTCAGCAGCAGGTAAGCACTCATCGACGCGGTTCGGTCCAAAGCAGCCAAAGGGTCGCCACCATCAGCACCAGGTTCTTGGCGACGGCGGCATAAGGGTCAAACCAGTAGTGCGGCAGCACGAAACTGATAATCAGGGTGTAGATGCCCATCAACAGCAATTGCCCGCGGAACGCCCACTTGCGCGTACGCCGCAGCAGCATCCCCAGGCCCAGTAGCCCGTCGCACAGCGACCCGGCATAGACCGCGAACACCGCGGGCGTCCCGCTCACACCGGCCTCGGCCATGATCCGCAGGCTCCAGTCGTAACCAGGTCCGAGGCAAACCGCCGCCGTGCCCAGCCAGATCAGCAACATCACCGCCAGCAATAACGGTCGCAGCGCCCACTGGACGCTCTGGCCGGCGTTCGGCCAGTCCAGCAGGCGGGTTGATAACGGCGCGACCCGGTAACCACAGACCGCGGCCAGCGCCTCAGGGTCGGCGACATTGTCACGCGGCGCCATGCGCAGGCTCTGGCGATTCAAGGCCCGCCAACCGAGGCGCTCGCCCAGCCAGGCCCCGGCCCGCGACAGGATCCCCGGCGCCTTCAGGTAGCGCGCGGGCCCCCAGCCCTGGGCCGCGCGCAACTGGTCAAGCACCTGAGCCAGTGTCAGCACTTGCGGCCCCACCAGCGGCAACACCTGGGAATGCGCCGGCCAATGGCGCAGCAAAGCCAGCACGGCGGCGGACAGATCGTCGATGTGCAGCGGTTGCAGGCGGGCTTGCAGGTCCAGCAGGGGAATCAGCGGCCACGGAGACAGCCGCGCCAACCAGGCACTGCTGGCCCCGCCGGCCCCCAGCAACAACGAGGGGCGCAGGACCACGGCGGGCACGCCGAGCGCCATCAGGTAATCATCCGCCACCGCCTTGCTCGCCAGGAACGGCACATCCGGCTGCTCGCCGGCGCCCAGCGCGGAAATATGCAGCACCCGCACGCCCCGGCGCGCCGCCAGGTCGAATAGCGCGCGGGCTCCCAGGTCCTGGGTCAGGCGCAATGCCTGTTCATCGACGCTCAACAATCCGGCGGCATTGATCAGCAGATCGATACCGTGGGGCAGGATGAAATGCTTGGCGTCCTCGGCCAACCGATCCAGGTCGAGCACCTGCCATTCGACACCTGGCAGCGAGCGGATGTGCTGCCCACGGCTGGTGGCGACCACTTCGTGGCCCGCGGCATGCAACGCCGCCAGCAAATGGCGACCGACGAAACCCGTGGCCCCTACCAGAAGCACCTTCATGGCAACTCCCCGGCCTGACGGTTTAAACCGGTTTCGCGCCCATCAGGCCCGCAATGGCGACAAAACAGACGGCCGTGAAAATGGCCAGGGCCAGCGTGAACCCTGGATGGCGCGCCGTCATGCCACGGCGCAGGCGATTGAGACGGACCACCAGCCACACCCAGCTCAGGGCACCCAGGGTGTAGAGCACGCTCGAACCCAACAGCCAGCTCTGGCCCAGCGGCCAACCAGCCAGGTGCACCAGCCACCAGCCGCTGACCGGCAGCACCGCAAGGCACAGCGCCATCAGGGCCCAGACGAAGAACCAGGGGCGCTGCAAGGTGTGACTCTGGATAGTCACATCGCCAGCACGGCGTCCGCGCCAAAGCCGGATCGTCACCGCCAGCGCGCTACCGAGCAAAAGCACCGGTGTCACGCCGTGTAGCAGTTTCAAGGCAGTGAGAGTTTCCATTTCATCGTTTCCTTGGTGTTTACGAGCAACTTTCGAGCAACGAGCCGAACACAACCCTTGTAGGAGCTGGCTGGCCGGCGATGGGGCCCCAGAGACTTGCATCGCCCTTGCAGGCCTCATCGCTGGCAAGCCAGCTCCTACAGGGTTTTGTAGCGTCCCCAGAAACCGGGCCTGCCCACCAGCTTAGCAGCCATCCGCCGCGTTTCAGCCAAGGAACAAGCGATACGCCGGGTTCTCGCTTTCATCCCAATACGGGTAGCCGATTTTCGCCAGCGCCGCCGGTACCAGATGCCGCTCGTCCTCTGGCACCTGCAGGCCCGCGACCACCCGGCCATCAGCGGCACCATGGTTGCGGTAATGGAACATCGAGATATTCCAGCGCCCGCCAAGCTTGTTGAGGAAGTTGAACAATGCCCCCGGACGTTCCGGGAACTCGAAACGCAGCACCATCTCGTCGCTGACATGGGCGGCATGCCCACCGACCATATGACGGATATGCAGCTTGGCCAGTTCGTTGTCGGTCAGGTCGAGCACCGGGAAGCCCTGGCCGGTCAGGCTGTCGATCAGGGCGCTGCGCGGATCGCTGTCGGGGTGGGTCTGCACGCCGACGAAAATATGCGCTTCGCGGCCGGTGTGATAACGGTAATTGAATTCGGTGATCTGGCGCTTGCCGATGGCCTCGCAGAACGCCTTGAAACTGCCCGGCTGCTCCGGAATGGTCACGGCGATGATCGCTTCGCGCCCTTCACCCAGCTCGGCACGCTCGGCGACATGGCGCAGGCGGTCGAAGTTGACGTTGGCGCCGGAGTCGATCGCCACCAGGGTCTGCCCGCTGATCTTGCGCGACTCGACGTACTTCTTGATCCCCGCCACGCCCAGGGCACCGGCCGGTTCGGTGATCGAGCGGGTATCGTCGTAGATATCCTTGATGGCGGCGCAGATCTCGTCGGTACTGACGGTGATCACCTCGTCGACATAGTCCTTGCAGATATCGAAGGTGTGCTGGCCGATCTGGGCCACGGCCACACCGTCGGCGAACAGCCCCACGGAGGGCAATATCACCCGCTCGCCGGCGGCCATGGCCTGTTGCAGACAGTTGGAGTCATCCGGCTCGACGCCGATCACCTTGATCTCCGGCCGCAGGTACTTCACATAGGCCGCGATCCCGGAAATCAACCCGCCACCGCCGACCGGAACGAAGATCGCATCCAACGGCCCCGGATGCTGGCGCAAAATCTCCATCGCCACGGTACCCTGCCCGGCAATGGTATGCGGATCATCGTAGGGGTGGATGTAGACGTAGCCTTTTTCCTCGACCAGCCGCAGCGAATGCGCCAGGGCTTCGGCGAAGGAATCGCCATGCAACACCACTTTGCCCCCCCGGGAGCGAACACCTTCGATCTTGATTTCCGGCGTGGTCTTGGGCATCACGATGATGGCCTTGACCCCCAGCACCTTGGCCGCCAGGGCCAGGCCCTGGGCATGGTTGCCCGCTGAAGCCGTGACCACGCCACGGGCGCGCTCGGCCTCGCTGAGCTGGGTCAGTTTGTTGTAGGCCCCGCGAATTTTGAAGGAAAACACCGGCTGCAGGTCTTCGCGCTTGAGCCAGACCTGGTTGCCCAGCCGCTCGGAGAGCTGGCGAGCGGTCTGCAATGGGGTTTCCACGGCAACGTCGTAGACGCGCGAGGTGAGGATCTTCTTGACGTACTGTTCAAGCATCGGAAGGCATCGCTGGCGGGTGTGGACAGGGACCGAGGAGTCTAACCCAGCGCTTGCGGCAACGACCACAGGGTTCCTGAGGTTTATTGCCGGGGCCTGCGGCCAAACGGACAATGACCTTCCCCGCCCCAGCGCTTATAATGCCGGCCTTTCGCACATCCCCTGCCCGCCTTCGGAGCCCGCATGACCCAGGATCAACTCAAACAGGCCGTGGCCCAAGCCGCTGTCGACTTCATCCTTCCCAAGCTCGATGACAAAAGCGTCATCGGCGTGGGCACCGGCTCCACCGCCAACTGCTTTATCGACGCCCTGGCGCAACACAAGGGCGCCTTCGACGGCGCGGTCGCCAGTTCCGAAGCCACCGCCGCGCGCCTCAAGGGCCACGGGATTCCGGTCTATGAACTGAACACCGTCAGCGACCTGGAGTTCTATATCGACGGCGCCGATGAAAGCGACGCACACCTGAACCTGATCAAGGGCGGCGGCGCGGCCCTGACCCGCGAGAAGATCGTCGCGGCCGTGGCCAAGACCTTTATCTGCATCGCCGACGGCAGCAAGCTGGTTCCAGTGCTCGGCGCGTTCCCACTGCCGGTCGAAGTCATCCCGATGGCCCGCAGCCATGTGGCGCGCCAGCTGGTGAAACTGGGGGGTGATCCGGTGTATCGCGAAGGCGTGTTGACCGATAACGGCAACATCATCCTCGATGTGCACAACCTGCGGATCACCAACCCGGTGGAGCTGGAAAGCCAGATCAATGCGATTGTCGGCGTGGTCACCAACGGCCTGTTCGCGGCGCGTCCGGCGGATCTGCTGCTGCTGGGCACCAGCGAAGGCGTGAAGACCCTCAAGGCCTGACACCGGACTGTGGGAGCCGGCTTGCCGGCGATGGCGTCCGTGAGAGCAACGCCAGGCTTGCCGGCCTATCGCTGGCAAGCCAGCTCCTACAGAAGAAGACCGCGTCGCTCCTGCGGAAGAAAGCCGTCGTGATTAACGGACGCTACTGCTGAAGCTGCTGGCGCCCGGCAATTCCAGTACCAGCTCATCCCCGACATTCAGCGGGCCGACGCCCACGGGCGTACCGGTCAGGATCACATCGCCGGCCTGCAGCGAGAAACACGCGGCCATGTACTGGATCATCGGCACGATCGGGTTGAGCATGTCGCTGCTGATCCCGTCCTGGCGGACCTGGCCGTTGATGGTCAGGCGAATGCCGATCCGGGTCAGGTCCGGGAAGGTACTGCCGACCACGAACGGCGACAGCACGCAGGCACCGTCGAACGACTTGGCGATTTCCCAGGGCAAACCCTTGCTCTTGAGCTCGGCCTGCTTGTCGCGCAGGGTCAGGTCCAACGCCGGGGCAAACCCGGAAATGGCATCCAGCACCTCTTCGACACTCGGCTTGTTGGACAGCGGCTTGCCGATCAATACGGCAATCTCGGCCTCGTAATGCACCGAACCGCGGTCCGCGGGAATGGTGAAACCACCCTCGATCGGCACCACGCAACTGCCCGGCTTGATAAACAACAGCGGCTCGGTCGGCACCGGATTGTCCAGTTCCTTGGCATGTTCGGCGTAATTGCGGCCGATGCACACCACCTTGCCGAGAGGGAAGTGAATGCGGGTACCGTCGACATACTGGTGCTGATAGCTCATTACCGACTCCTGGTCTTTGTTATCAGTGACTTCAGGCTCAAACCGCGAAGATCTTGCCCGGGTTCATGATCCCGTTCGGATCAAACACCGCCTTGATCGCCTTCATGTATTCAATTTCAACCGGGGAACGGCTGTAGGTCAGGTAATCGCGCTTGGTCATGCCCACACCGTGTTCAGCGGAGATCGAGCCGTTGTACTTCTCGACGGTTTCGAACACCCACTTGTTGACGGTAGCGCACTTGGCGAAGAATTCGTCCTTGCTCAGGTTTTCCGGCTTGAGGATGTTCAGGTGCAGGTTGCCGTCGCCGATGTGACCGAACCAGACGATTTCGAAGTCCGGGTAGTATTCGCCGACGATGGCATCGATTTCCTTGAGGAACGCCGGTACTTTCGACACGGTGACTGAAATGTCGTTCTTGTACGGCGTCCAGTGGGAAATGGTCTCGGAGATGTACTCGCGCAGCTTCCAGAGGTTCTGCAACTGGGTTTCGCTCTGGCTCATCACGCCGTCCAGCACCCAGCCCTGCTCGACACAGTGCTCGAAGGTTTCCAGGGCGTGGTTGGCCACTTCTTCAGTGGTCGCCTCGAACTCCAGCAGTGCGTAGAACGGGCAGTCGGTTTCGAACGGTGCCGGCACGTCGCCACGAGCGAGGACCTTGGCCAGGGCCTTGTCGGAGAAAAATTCGAAGGCGGTCAGGTCCAGCTTGCCCTGGAACGCATGCAGCACCGGCATGATCGAGTCGAAATCCGGGGTGCCGAGGACCATGCAGGTCAGGTTCTTCGGCGCGCGGTCCAGGCGCATGGTGGCCTCGACCACAAAACCCAGGGTGCCCTCGGCGCCGATGAACAGCTGGCGCAGGTCGTAGCCGGTGGCGTTCTTGATCAGGTCCTTGTTCAGTTCCAGCACATCGCCCTTGCCGGTCACCACCTTCATGCCGGCCACCCAGTTGCGGGTCATGCCGTAGCGAATCACCTTGATCCCGCCGGCATTGGTGCCGATATTGCCGCCAATCTGGCTGGAACCGGCCGAAGCGAAGTCCACCGGGTAGTACAGGCCCTGTTCCTCGGCGACGTTCTGCAAGTGCTCGGTGACCACGCCCGGCTGGCAGACGGCGGTACGGTCGGTCAGGTTGATATCCAGCACCTGGTTCATATAGTCGAAGGACACCACCACTTCACCGTTGGCCGCCACGGCCGCGGCGGACAGGCCGGTACGCCCGCCGGATGGCACCAGCGCGACCTGGTGCTGGTTGGCCCAGCGCACGATGGCCTGGACCTGCTCGGTGGTCTTCGGGAACACGATGGCCGTCGGCGCGGGGGCGAAATGCTTGGTCCAATCCTTCCCGTAAGCATTCAGGGAGTCAGCATCGGTCAGGACCTTACCAGGCTCAACCAGGGTCTTCAGCTCATCAATCAGGGCAGGATGGGTCATCGACAGAACTCTCGAACTATTCATGGTCATCCTGAGGACGCTTCACGTCGCAGAATGAGTGTTTGCGGGTCGCATATGCTAGCATACGCCCCCCGCAGAAGCGTGCTATCAGGCCGATCTGCGGTGCCGGCGATCACGCCGCGCGGTCAGCTCAAGCTGTCCATTTCCCTGCCATTTTTCTCCGGGACACAGGTTTACGCAGATGAGCAAGACTTCTCTCGATAAGAGCAAGATCAAGTTCCTTCTTCTCGAAGGCGTCCACCAATCCGCTGTCGACGTCCTCAAGGCCGCCGGGTACGCCAATATCGAGTACCTCACTGGCTCCTTGCCAGAAGCCCAGTTGAAGGAAAAGATCGCCGATGCACACTTCATCGGCATTCGCTCGCGCACCCAACTGACCGAGGAAATCTTCGATCACGCGAAGAAGCTCGTCGCGGTCGGTTGTTTCTGCATCGGCACCAACCAGGTCGACCTCAACGCGGCTCGCGAGCGCGGCATCGCCGTGTTCAACGCGCCCTACTCCAACACCCGCTCCGTTGCCGAGCTGGTGCTGGCCGAAGCGATCCTGTTGCTGCGCGGCATTCCCGAGAAGAACGCTTCCTGCCATCGCGGTGGCTGGATCAAGAGCGCGGCCAACTCCTTTGAAATCCGTGGCAAGAAGCTCGGGATCATCGGTTACGGCTCGATCGGTACGCAGTTGTCGGTCCTCGCCGAAGGCCTGGGCATGCAGGTGTTCTTCTACGACACCCTGACCAAGCTGCCGCTGGGCAACGCCACACAGGTCTCGAACCTGACCGAGCTGCTGGGCATGTCCGATATCGTCACCCTGCACGTTCCGGAAACCGCCGAAACCCAGTGGATGATCGGCGAAAAGGAAATCCGCGCAATCAAGAAAGGCGGGATCCTGATCAACGCCGCACGCGGCACCGTGGTCGAGCTGGACGCCCTGGCGAACGCGATCAAGGACAAGCACCTGATCGGCGCGGCCATCGACGTATTCCCGGTGGAGCCACGCTCCAACGACGAAGAGTTCGAAAGCCCGCTGCGTGGCCTGGACAACGTGATCCTGACCCCGCACATCGGTGGCTCGACCGCCGAAGCCCAGGCCAACATCGGCCTGGAAGTGGCGGAAAAGCTGGTCAAGTACAGTGACAACGGTACTTCGGTGTCCTCGGTCAACTTCCCCGAAGTGGCCCTGCCGGCTCACCCTGGCAAGCACCGCCTGCTGCACATCCACGAAAACATCCCGGGTGTGATGAGCGAAATCAACAAGGTCTTCGCGGAAAACGGCATTAACATCTCCGGTCAGTTCCTGCAGACCAATGAGAAAGTCGGTTACGTGGTGATCGACGTCGACGCCGAATACTCGGACCTGGCGCAAGAGAAACTGCAACACATCAACGGCACCATCCGCTCCCGCGTGTTGTTCTAAGCCTCAGGCGCTGGACGAAAAAAGGGAGGCCTGCAAGGGCCTCCCTTTTTTTCTGTCGGATTTACTTCACGTTGACGGTGATGACTTTCGAGGCGACCGTTGGATTGAATTGCATGTGCCCCTTGTCGCCGGCCACCAATTGCAAGGTGTGCTTGCCCGGGGTCAGGGTCAGTTGGGTTTCGGTCTGGGCCTTGCCGTAGTGGATCACGGTGTCGGTCGCCGGGATCGGCAGGGCCGGGTCCGGCAGGGCCTTCTGGTCAACCAGCAGGTGGTGGTGACCGGAGCCTGGCGTCTCATCACCGGCCGGCTTGAGCACCAGGCCCTTCATGCCGAACTTGACCGTGAAGGTCTTGTCGACCGTCGCGCCGTTTTTCGGCGAAACGATAAAGACCTTGGCGTCCTTGGGCGCCGCAATACGCGGAAGATCATCCGCAACCGCCAGCATCGAAGAACCCAGTAAAACAGTAGCCAACGCAACACGAGACACTAAGGTTTTCATTAACTTCTCCAGTTTTCCGTCATTTCAGTGCGGTTATGACAACTTTGTGGCGATTTGTGGTCCAAGGCACTCAACAACATAGCAAAACGTGCCTGAACGGCGCGGTACATATTTGTATTCCAATTCGGGAGCGACCATGCGTTTTCTGCCTGGCCTATTACTTTTACTGCCCCTCACCAGCCCTTTTGTCCAGGCTGAACTGATTGATGACGTCAACGACCGGGGCGAGTTGCGCATTGCCCTGGAAGGCGACATGCGGCCCTTCGGCTTTACCGAAGACGGGCGCCTGACCGGCTTCGAAGTCGAGCTGGGCGAACAACTGGCCCGGGAACTGGACGTACAAGCCTCGTTCGTCCCCACCGACGCCAGCGATCTGCTGCAAGGCGTCGAGACAGGCAAATACGATGTCGCCATCAACCACATGGCTATGACTGCGGAACTGCGCAAACGTTACGACTTCAGCGAACCTTATGGTTACGCCAGCGCACAATGGCTGGTGCACAAGGAAGCGCAGCCGACGCAGATTCCATTCGCCATGGGCGCAAGTACATTAGCAGTCACGCAGGACGCGTCCGAGGCGCCGATAGTGACCCTGGCGATTCCGTTCCAGAAAGGTAATCCGGCGTTCCAGGCCAGCCTCGACAACGCGTTGCAGCGCCTGAGGGCGGACGGGCGCCTGGCGGCGCTCTCGCAGAAGTGGTTCGGGATGGATGCAACCCAACCGCCGAAGCAGTGAGCAGGCAGCGAATTGAATGCGCAAATCAGGCCCTGGAAGCAAAGCGGACCTGTAGGAGCAGGGCTTGTCGGATCGCCGCAGCGCCGCGAAGCCTTGAGAGCGCTAAAGGCTTCGCGAGCAAGCTCTGCTCCTACAGGGCCGGTATATCCAGGCGCTGCAAGGCGACAAGCGCTTCAGGCAGTTCCAACTCACTGAACACCTGCACGCCAGCCTGCTTCAACAGCGCCGCCGTGACCCCTTCGCCGCGGACCTTCACCCCGCTGAAGGTCCCGTCGTAGGCCAGCCGGTTGCCACAGGACGGGCTGTTGGCCTTGAGTACCGCGATCCGGATGTCATGCCGCCGCACCAGCTCCAGCGCCTGATGCGCGCCAGAGAGAAAGGCCTCGCTGACATCCTCGCCGTCGCTGGTAATCACCCGGGCCAGCCCTTCCAGAACCTGCGCGCCCTGCCCGCCGGGAATTTCCGCCGCCGCCCGGGGCGTCGGCAAGCCGCCGGCTACTTCCGGGCACAACGGCACAACCCGCCCTTCGGCCTGCCACTGGGACAACTGCGCATAAGGCCCGCTGGCCCCACCGTCATAACGAACCAGATGCCCCAGCAAGCAGCGACTGACCAGGATCTTCTGCATCACGGGAACGGATCGCTGCCGCGTCGACGAAACCAGCCGGTCAGTGACAGGCGCTCACGCGTTGCCGGCAAGACTTCATGGGGCACCTCACCCGAGAGGAACAGCACCAGGCAACCGCCGGTCGGAACCACGTCATGTTCCACGTCGTCCTTCAGATACATGCGCAGCTGGCCGCCGTGCTCCGGCAACCAGGCATCGTTCAGGTAGATCACCGCCGAGACCGTCCGTCGGTCGTCGTCACGAAAACGGTCCACATGTTTTTTGTAAAAGGCCCCGGGCGGGTACAGCGCGAAATGGCTTTCGAAGTCCTCGAGCCCCAGGAACAACCCACGATTGAGGGCTTCACGCAGGCTCTCCATCAAGCCCATGTATTCATCGCAGGGCCCGGTCTGGCCCGGCTCCAGCCACTGGATATGATCGCCACGAATCGCCTCGCGGACTTCCTGGGCCGGCCCGCGCCCCACCCCGGCCGGGGCCAGCTCGCCCTCGGCGGCGCGCTGGCGGCACTCGGTGGCCAGGGCGACGGTCAGCGCTTGTGGCAGGAAGATGTTCTGCTGCGACCAGCCGCGCTCGGCCAGGTCGTCGACGATACGTAACAGCAGCGGATGATCAGAGGGAATGTGCATGCCGCGCATAGTATCCAGATGCCCGGAAATCCGACAGAGCCCCCCGAACGACTTACAGGAATTCTCGACAAGTACCGCGCTCGCCGGGACAATAGCCGGCTGTAGACAGGAGTCCCTATGCGCCGTTTGCTTTTTTCACTGTTGATGTTCTGCACCTTGCCCGCCTGGGCAGACAACCACGACCAGCTGTATCGGGTCGCCGGTTGGCCGGAACAACGCGCGCATTTCAACGATGCCCTGAGCGCCGCCCAGCAAAAGTACCGCAACAGCCTGCCACCGGCGGTCTATGACGCGCTGGTGAACAACAGCAACCAGCGTTTCGCGCCCCAGGCCATGGACCAGCGGGCGGAGGCCCAGTTGCGCCAGAACCTCGACAACCCGAAGCCGGCCCTGGCGTTCTTCCAGTCGCCGCTGGGGCGCAAGATCGTCTCCGCCGAATTGCTCGCCACCCGCCGCGACCAATTGGCCAAGAACGCCAAGGGCCTGCCGCATATCGAAGCCAGCGCCACCCGCCGCCTGCTGATCAACCACCTGGGCCGGGCACTGCCGGCGCGCGAGGCCGGGGCGGAAGTCAGCCTGGCCATCGCCGGCGTGGCAGCCGACAGCCTGAGCTCGATGATCCCCGGCCTGCTGGGCGCCGGCGCGGCACAAAGTATGTTGAACGGCCAGCGCGAGCGCTTGATGGAACAGATCGGCAACGACCTGGATAACACCTTGCTCTATGTCTATCGCGGCCTGTCCGACCCGGAGCTGGAAGAGTTCAGCAACTTTGCCGAGTCGCCGGAAGGCAAGGCCTACTACCAGGCCGCACTGGCGGCGATTCGCGCCGGGCTGGCGGTGGGTCAGAACCTGTCGGCCAAGCCGCCCGGAAACTGACGGCAATGCTCAGTGACCGGCAAGCTACCGCACCATGAGAACGGGGCTGGCGGCAGCCTAGAATCTGAGCCAGTCCGCCCCTGGAGCTGCGCACCACGCTTATGCGGGTTGTGCCTGCCCCTCAAGGGACCAGGCTGCGACCCACTCCCGCACATCAGCGTAGGGATAGGCCTCCAGCGCCGAAAACCCCGGCAGCGCCCTCGCTTTCAACTTCGTGAACAACGGCACGCTGATACCGCACAGGAATCGCGTCAGACACTCCGCGCTCGGCGAATGCCCATTATGCTCCTGGTGCCTGTGGATAAATCCACTGCAAAGCCCCGGGAAGTCGCGCTGATCAAGGGCAGGCAATGCCGGTGGCTCCGGCAGGCACGCCACCTGCCCGTGACACACCGAACAATGCCCGCAACGCTCAGGCGCCTGCTCGTCGCCGAAATAGCGGGCCAGCCGATAACCCAGGCATTGCTCGGTCGCAAACAACGCCAGCATCGCGTGAATCCGGGCAATCTCGCTGACCTCATGCTGGGCAAAATAAGCGTACAGCTCCAGGCTCAGGGCATGGGGATCGAAGTCACTGACCAACAGGCTGTAGACCTCGGTCATCTGCTTGCTTTCCAACTCGATCCAGCGCCGCTCCTGGAAGAAGTCCAAGGCCTTCACTACCCGGCCACGCTCAGCCTGATGCTGTTGATACAAGGCGTCGAAATTCACCGTGGCCCAGGTCCGCGCGCGACTGGAGGTCTGGATAATCGCCGAGACGAAGTCGCGCCGCTCGCCCTCGAACTTCGCCAGCAACACCTCGGGCTCCACCAGGAACTTGAACCGGTATTCGGCAAAATACGCATAGCGCGGCGCAATCAAGCCACGTAACTCCAACTGGACCAGCAAGGTCTTGAGCGGCAACTGGCGGATATTGCTCTGGTCCGCCAAAGGCCCGAGCAAGAACTCCCACTGGCCGTCCGGAATCGTCCCCTTCAACTCGTCCAGCACCCGGCGAATCCCCTCCAGCTCCGGCGTATCGCCATAGACGAAGTTCTCCAGCACATTGAGGCTGTCGCGGTTGGCCAGCACCAGACAATCGGAAGGCAGGCCATCGCGCCCGGCTCGGCCGATTTCCTGGCTGTAATTCTCGATGGACTTGGGCAGGTCGAAATGCACCACATTGCGGATATCGGCCTTGTCGATACCCATACCGAACGCGATGGTGGCGACGATGCAGTTCAACTGCCCGGCCATGAACTGCTTCTGGATCGCCTCCCGCTGCTCATGGGGCAAACCGGCGTGATAGGCCGTGGCCGGGATTTCGTTGCGGCTCAGGTGCTGGGCGATCTGCTCAGCGGTCTTCTGCAAGGTGACGTAGACAATACTCGGCTGCCCGAGGCGCCCGCCCAACCACTCCACCAGCCGACGATGCTTGTCCTGGCCGCCGACCGATTCTACCAGCAGGTTCAGGTTCGGCCGATAGAAACCGGTGGTGACCACATCGTCCGGCGCAATGGCGAACTTGGCCTGCATATCGGCAATCACCTTCGGCGTCGCGGTGGCGGTCAGCAGCAAGGCCTGGGGAATGCGGAACTGGCGCTGATAGTCCGGTAACTTCAGGTAGTCCGGGCGGAAATTGTGACCCCACTCGGAAATACAGTGCGCCTCATCCACCACCAGCAGGGAAATCTGCACCTGCTGGAGAAAATTGCGGAAGCGCTCGTTCTTCAGGCGCTCCACGGAAATCATCAGGATCTTCAGCTCGCCGGAACGGGCCCGGGCCATCACCGCATTGGCTTCATCGCGGCTCTGCGCCGAGTCGATGCTCGCCGCCGCAATACCGTGGCGTTGCAGAAAGGCCAACTGGTCCTGCATCAGCGCCAGCAGTGGCGACACTACCAGCGTCAGGTGTGGCAGGAGCAGCGCAGGCAGTTGATAACACAAGGACTTGCCGGAACCGGTGGGAAAGATCGCCGCCGCCGAACGCCCGGCCAATACCGAGCCGATCGCCGCCTCCTGGCCGCCGCGAAACTGTGGATAACCAAAAACCCGCTGGAGGGTGTCGTGCATAAGCTGTCACTCCGTTGACCGCTGTGGATAAACAAACCCTAGGCGGTCGGGCGAGAAAAGGTCCGAGGCAAGCATTACAAACTGCTACGGCGCGCCAGACTAGCGCAAAGCAGGCCGCGGTTGCGCGATGGCGGCCAATACCCGGATACAAATCCACAGATACGCTCCTGTGGAAATATCGATTGCATCAACTTCTCCGGGAACGTTATGCACAGGGGCTTGCCGACTCACACAACGCCCCCTGTAACGACCTCCGGAAACGAACAACGCGCCAGACAGGGCGCGTTGCAGGGGTAGATCAGTTTGCGATCTCAGCGATTTTTAACCCGCTCGATCGCCGTGTCATACACCGGGTTGGCTTTCTGTTCCTTGGCCAACTCGTAGTGGCGCTGGGCGTCGGAGAACTGCCCGGCGTCTTCGTAGATACGCGCAATGTTGTAGTAGGAACTGGCGCGCACGGTGTTGGCCGAGCTGCCAGCTGCCAGGGCCACTGCCTTGCGGTTGGCCCAGATGGCTTCAGCGGTATTGCCGGCCTTCTGATACGCCAGACCGAGGTTGCTGTAGGCCTGACCAAAGCCGTTGTTCAGATCGATGGCCTGACGGAAGAAGGCAATCGCCTGTTCCAGATTACCGGCCTTGTAAGCCGCCTCGCCCTTCACATTCAAAGCCTTCGCATCGATCTGCGCCGTCGAGCTGACCGCTACAGCGGCGACCGCGACCTTGTCGTCGAGCAGCGGCGAGACTTCATTCAGCACATCCTTGGCGCCCACGGTCACGCCACTGAAGGTGTTGATGTCCTGGAAATCACCGTTGCCGGTCATGCGGAATACGGTCCACAGGTTACCGCTGCGATTGACGGGAACGTAATAGGTACGGACCAGCGACTGGCCCATGTACACAAACACCGTGGCCTGGCTGTTGGACAACTGCCGAGAGCTCGGATTGCCAGCGTTGGTGTAATCATGCACCGCATACACATAGCTTTCGCCGTAGTGCTTCTTCTGCAGGGTGATGGTTTCCGGGCCATAGCTGTCGGTGTCATCCACATCCAGCTCGGCGTCGGCGCCCTTCTGTTGTTCGAAGTAGATGTTGTTGCCAGGGAAAATCATGTGCGAGTCGAGGTCTGCCGGGGTCTTGCCCCAGGTCAGCACCACGCGCAGGCCGTCGAGGCTCTGCATCACCGGACTGACGGCGTAGGTCATATCCTTGCAGGGACACTTGACCACCAGATTGGAATAACCGGCCTTCTTGATGATCAGCAGGTTGCTGGCATCGTCGGCAAAGTTGGCCTCAAGGACCACTTGGCCCTGGGCGTTGGTCTTGCCGACCACGTTCTGCTCGCCGTTGCGCTGCAACAGCACTTCGGCGTCAGCGATCTTCTGGTCCTTGACCACGGCACTGAGGACTTCGATGGGCAATTGCCCGGCCTGGACCGACCAGGCGGCGGCACACAACGACAAGACCGAGGCCACGCGAAGCAGAGACATACTTAACTCCCTTTAAGTGAAAAATTCGAGCACCGGATGGCACCCACGAATTTGCTGGGAAACATACCGATTTTTTGTCTGATGCGTCTGCTTTTTAAAAGGGAAATTTCATTTTTGTGGAGGCGTCGTTACTCGCCAACGGCCGTTTGACGATTTAATCTGCGACTCCCCTCAAAGCCCACGAGAAAGCGCCGATAACCCGCTGACTCACCAAGGAAGGCAGCGGCGACATGCATCCCCCCGAGCAAGAAGATGACGATGGCGTCATCCGTTTCAAACGCCTGCACCCCGAACATTTTGACGTGGTGCTGGGATCGCATCCGGCCAAACAGAAAGTACCGCGCCCAGCGCAGCCCAAATCCTATGGAATGTGGGTATTGGTGCTGATTCTGGTGGGCATGCTCGGCTACATGACGGTCAACCGTAACAGCAGCCACCCGATCCCTGTTGTACCACTGCCGGCGGATGAGCCAGTGCCGATTGAAACGGCCAAGCCGTCCGAAGCGCCAGTGGAGCCGGTATCGCATCCAGAACCTACCGCCAAACTCGTGCCAGCGCCTGCACCGCAAGTGGTTGTCGTGGTGCAGACCCAGACGCCCGCAGCAGTAGCACACGCCGCAGCCCCACCCACCCCGAAGGTCCAGGGCCTGGTGTCGGCCAGCTACCTGGCTGGCTACCAAGCCAACTTGAACGCGCCTGAAGCCAGACAGACACGCCAATACGAAATCGCCACGGTGAGCATTCGCGAATGGGATGGCCGCGACCGTTATCAGGCGAAATGGCGGATCTTCAACAACGTCATCGACAATGCCAGCGTCTGCGGCAACTTCCTCGCCGGCAGCACCGAACGCCGTGAATGCCGTAAATCGGCGGAGGTGTTTTTCAAGGAGCAGTGCGGCGAATGGGGCAAGCGCTGGGACCGCGACCAGGATGAGAAAAGCAAGGAAATGCAGGTGCGCTATTGCACGGCGATGAAGACGTATAGCGCGGCGGAGTAAATCTGACGCTCCTGCCGAGCCCCATCTATCGATGCCACTTCGGCTGACCCGAAACAAGCGCCTATCAACGCCTTCAGGCGGCCAGCGACCTGCTGGAAACCATGACGTGTGTGAGCCTCATCACCACCTGCGACAAAGACTTCACCCACATCACCAATGCCGCGTAACTGTTGGTGCGTGAAGGCTGCGACCTGTTGCCGCTGGCTCAGCAGCGGACAATGGCGTTGAGCAGGCAAGTCGCTCAGTAACACCATCAAAGACAGGCCATTTCTCTACAGGAAATGGCCTACTTAGCTTGGGTAATTCACAACCCATTTTGAGAGTCTGGCTACGAGAATGAAGGTAAGAGCTGATCCACAGCAGGTATCAGCGCCTTCATTTGTTTTCCGCCAAACGTGAATCGTTGCGAAACAGGGCCCGCAGATAAACGTTATACATTGCCCATGCCCAGCCCGAATCATGGGCTAGCGTTACACTTTAAAACCTCTGCCCAGTGGCAAGCCTTATGAGCAAACTGACCTTTCAAGAAAAGCAGGATCACTACAACAAGATCCGCAGATCAAACCGCCTGACCAGTCTTCGCCTGGCAGGTTTCAATACCACACCTACCGATCTGGAAAGACCACTTCCGACGATGGAAGCCATCCTCAAAAAGTGTCGCGACACCTCACGCTCTGGGTGAACAAATACAGCCCCCCATCACTTTGATTTTCAAACCCGCATTAACCAAAAAGCCGCCCCAAGGGGCGGCTTTCTTTTCAACCAGCAGAGCAACCGATACTTACAACTTCGGCCCAGCCGCCTTGATCGCGTCACTCACGTCGAACTTCTTGAAGTTCTCAATGAACAGACCCGCCAGCGCTTTCGCCGCTTCGTCGTAGGCAGCCTTGTCAGCCCAGGTGTTGCGTGGGTTCAACAGGCCAGTCTCGACGCCCGGTACGGCCAACGGCACGTCCAGATTGATGGTGTCCAGGTGCTCGGTTTTCGCGCCAATCAACGCGCCGCTCTGGATCGCGGCAATCACGCCACGAGTCGTCGGGATGTTGAAGCGCTTGCCGACGCCGTAGCCGCCGCCGGTCCAGCCGGTGTTGACCAGGTAGACCTTCGAGCCGAAACCACGGATGCGCTTGATCAGCAGTTCAGCGTACTCGCCAGCCGGACGCGGGAAGAACGGCGCGCCGAAGCAGGTGGAGAAGGTCGACTTGATGCCGGCGCCCGAACCCATTTCAGTCGAGCCCACCAGTGCGGTGTAGCCGGACAGGAAGTGGTAAGCCGCCTGCTCTTCGCTGAGGATCGACACCGGTGGCAGTACGCCGGTCAGGTCGCAGGTCAGGAAGATCACGGCATTCGGCTCGCCACCGAGGTTTTTCGGTGCGCGTTTTTCGATCAGTTCACGCGGGTAGGCCGCGCGGCTGTTCTGGGTCAGGCTGTCGTCGGCGTAGTCGGCCTTCTTGGTCACTGGGTCCAACACGACGTTTTCCAGCACGGCGCCGTGCTGGATGGCTTTCCAGATCACCGGCTCGTTCTTCTCGGACAGGTCGATGCACTTGGCATAGCAACCGCCTTCGATGTTGAACACCACGCCCACGCCCCAGCCGTGTTCGTCGTCACCGATCAGGTAACGGCTTTCGTCAGCCGACAGGGTGGTCTTGCCGGTGCCCGACAGACCGAAGAACAGGGTCACGTCGCCCTCTTCGCCCATGTTCGCCGCGCAGTGCATCGGCAGCACGTCGACCGCTGGCAGCAGGAAGTTCTGCACCGAGAACAGGGCTTTTTTCATCTCACCGGCGTAACGCATGCCGGCGATCAGGACTTTCTTGGCCGCAAAGTTGAGGATCACGGTGCCGTCGGAGTTGGTGCCATCACGCTCTGGCACGCACTCGAATTCCGGCACGTTGAGGATCTGCCATTCGTCCTTGCCACCGGCGTTGTACTGGCCGGCTTCCGGGTTGATGAACAGGCAACGGCCGAACAGGTTGTGCCAGGCGGTACCGGTGGTCATCTTGACCGGCAGGTAGTGCGCCGGGTCGGAACCGACATGCACATGGGAAACAAAACGATCGCGCTCGCCGATAAAAGCTTCGACACGGTTCCACAGGGCGTCGAACTTGTCGGCCGGGAACTTGCGGTTGATCGGGCCCCAGGCAATCTCAGCCTGGGTCGACGGCTCTTCGACGATAAAACGGTCGACCGGCGAACGACCGGTACGGTGACCGGTGCGCACGACCAGCGCGCCGGTGTCGGCGAGTTCGCCTTCACCACGAGCCAGGGCTTCTTTTACCAGATCGTCAACACTCAGATCGGTGTACACGGCATTGTTTGCTTGCGTCATGAGATTCCCCGTCGGCCACTGGCCGAGTGCTCCAAACGTTTTGTAGTAGAAAGTCGCGCACTACTACCGCGAAAAAAGTGGGCCGGATTATGCCAGAAAAGCCCAAAAAAAGTAGGGTCCTCCTGTCAGAACGCCCATTTTCTGTCGTTTGACAGGAGATTTACCTGCACTGAAACGTTTTAGTGACGAGTATCTGACGGGGTGTCGACGCCGGCGCCGGCGAACAGTTGCAAAACATCGGCGGCGTCGAACAGGTAACGCTGGTTGCAGAATTGGCAATCGACCTCGATGTGGCCCCCATGTTCGACCACCAGTTGCTGGGCATCTTCCAGCCCCAGGCTGACCAGCGCATTGCCCGAACGCTCCCGTGAACAGCTGCAATGGAAGCGCAGCGGCTGGAGGTCGAACAGGCGCACGGCTTCTTCGTGGTAGAGGCGGTGCAGGACGGTTTCGTTGTCCAGGCTCAGCAGCTCGTCGGCGCTCAGTGTGCTGGCCATGGCGGTCAGGTGCTGCCAGCTGGCATCGCGTTCGTCCTGCTCGCGCAGGCGGTCGGCGGGCAGTTGTTGCAGGAGCATGCCACGGGCACGACGGCCGTCGGCGTGGAGCCAGAAGCGCGTGCCGACCTGCTGGGACATGACGAAGTAGTTGGTGAAACACTCCGCCAGGGTTTCGCCGTCGAGGTCGACGATGCCCTGGTAGCGCTGGCCCTGGGTCGGGTCGACGGTCAGGGCGAGCACGCCGTTGGGCATCAGGTCGGCCAGGGTCGCGTCAGCCGGGATCAGCTCCGCGTCATAACGGGCCAGGCCACGGATCTCGCGCTCGCTGGAGCATTCGATCATCAGCAGCGGCACCGGGCCGTCGGAACGCGCCTGGAGAATCAGCAGGCCGTCGAACTTCAGGGTACCGACCAGCAACGACGCGGCGGCCATCAGCTCACCGAGCAGTTGCGCGACAGGCTCCGGGTAGGGGTGCTTGGCCAGCACTTCGGCGTAGCTGCGCTCCAGCGACACCAGTTCGCCGCGAGTGTCGCTGTCATCGAAGATGAAGCGCTGGGTGTAGTCGGTGTCCGGTAGGTCTGACATAGGTATCGATTCTGGAAGTGGGAATAAGGGTGTTCTGCCCAGGCAAGTGAGCATTTTATGAACAAACAGGATTTGTACCAAGCAACATGGGGGCGAATGGCGCTCAGTCAAGGGCATAAGATCCCGTAAGCCGTGCAGGGCCAACAAGGGCGGCGGCGAATCGCGCATCGCCATCGCCGGCAAGGACAGCACCTGTCCGCTAAACCTGATCTCCCGCACGGCGCCCTAGTCGGCGGCGCTGCCCCGGAACTTGAACAGATCACGGCGCTGTTTCTTGCTCGGCTTGCCGTCGGTGGTCAGGCCCAGCGCGCCGGCCTTGCGCTGCGCCGCGGCGGCCTCGCGCTTGGCCAGGCTCTGCTCGGTTTCGGCATAGAGCGTTTGCGCCTCCGGTGCGCCACGGCGGACCAATGACAGCGCCCGCACCACCACGGTCCGTTCGTCAAAACCGGTGCGAATCTGGATCTCGTCGCCCACCCGCGGCTCCTTGCCCGGCTTGCAGCGCTCGCCACGACAATGCACCTTACCGCTTTCGATCGCCGCCTTGGCCAGGGCACGGGTTTTATAGAAACGTGCCGCCCACAACCACTTGTCCAGCCGAACCTTGTCGTCCTCTTCCGCTTTCTGCGCCACTGTCCGTCCTCAAACTGAAATATTGTCGAACTGTACTACCGTTGCTGTCGAAGCTGAATGGTCCTGGCCAGTCTAGAATGCCTGGTGATCCTGGGGGTAATTTCACAACCTGAAACAGCTCGCTGAGATAACTATCGCCATTTACCCAATATTCTGCGTGAATACCGCGATTACGGCTGCCAGGCAGCCCGGGCGCCTTTCTCCACCGGTTGAGCATTTTGAAGACATTTGACCATTTGACTGTTGTGGGTCTGCGCGAGTGGGTGGCGCTTCCGGATCTGGGAGTCGCCGGCCTGCGGGCGAAAATCGACACCGGCGCCAGCACCTCCAGCCTGCATGCCACCGAAATCGAGCCCTTCGAGCGTGATGGCGAGAAGTGGGTGCGTTTCACCGCCCACCTGGGCAGCGTGGTGCAACTGCGCCACCGTCGCTGCGAAGCGCCGCTGCTGGCGATGAAGACCATCAAGAGCTCCAACGGCCACGCCCAGGTGCGTTACGTGATTGCCACCACCCTGGCCCTGGGCGACCGGGTCTGGCAGGTGCAGTTCACTCTCGCCTGCCGCAAGGCCATGCGTTATCGCCTGTTGCTCGGTTCCAAAGCCCTGATCGATGGCCAGTTGGTGGTCAATCCGGGGCAAAAATACGTTCAAGACAAGCCGGTTTTCCCGGTCACTACTACCTCTGCCACAGGTGTTGCATGAAGATCGCTGTGCTGTCGCGTAATCCGCGTCTGTATTCCACTCGTCGCCTGGTAGAGGCCGGCGTCGCCCGTGGCCATGAGATGGTGGTGGTCGACACCTTGCGCGCCTATATGAACATCGCCAGCCACAAGCCGCAGATCCACTATCGCGGCAAGCCCCTGGAAGGTTTCGATGCGGTGATCCCGCGGATCGGCGCCTCGGTGACGTTTTATGGCTGCGCGGTGCTGCGCCAGTTCGAAATGATGGGGGTGTTTCCCCTCAACGAGTCGGTGGCTATCGCCCGTTCACGGGACAAGCTGCGTTCGCTGCAATTGCTCTCGCGGCGCGGGATCGGCTTGCCGGTGACCGGCTTTGCCCACTCGCCGGACGATATTCCCGACCTGATCGCCATGGTCAACGGCGCACCGCTGGTGATCAAGGTGCTCGAAGGCACCCAGGGCATCGGCGTGGTGCTGTGCGAGACGGCGACGGCGGCGGAATCGGTGATCGAGGCGTTTATGGGCCTGAAGCAGGACATCATGGTCCAGGAGTACATAAAGGAAGCCGGTGGCGCCGATATCCGCTGCTTCGTGGTTGGCGACAAGGTGATTGCGGCGATGAAGCGCCAGGCCAAGCCCGGGGAGTTCCGCTCCAACCTGCACCGCGGCGGCAGCGCCAGCCTGATCAAGATCACCCCGGAAGAACGCATGACCGCGATTCGCGCGGCCAAGGTGATGGGCCTGAGCGTGGCCGGGGTGGATATCCTGCGCTCCAATCACGGCCCGCTGGTGATGGAGGTGAACTCCTCACCGGGACTGGAGGGTATCGAGGTGACCACCGGCAAGGATGTGGCCGGGATCATCATCGAGCACATCGAGAAGAACGGCGGCCCGAACATGACCCGGACCAAGGGCAAAGGCTAAGCCCCAGGGTCTGCACGAGAACTAGCCGAGCTGCGATCAGGCGAGCCTGTTTTTTAACGCCGCATGGTCGCTGCGCAGGCAGGTCTCGTGCAGAGCCTAGACCGCGTCGCGGGGCAACATCAGCCCCAGCGGCAAGCGAACCCGTGCCTCCAGGCCACCACCGGCGCGGTTGCGCAGTTCGACATTGCCACCATGCATCGAGGCGATCCGCCTGACGATCGCCAGCCCCAGGCCCGTGCCCTTGCCGCCACGGGCCTTGTCGCCCCGGGTGAAGGGATTGAAGATGCCTTCCAGTTCCGCCGGATCGATCCCCGCCCCGCGATCCATGACACTCAGCACCACATAAGGCGCGCTGCTGTCGCCCGAGACATAGGCCGCCACTTCCACCCCTTCGCCGGCATGGTGCAAGGCGTTGCCGATCAGGTTGTTCAACAGCCGCTTCATCGACACCCGACGCAACGGGAACGGCTGGATCGGTTGCAGCCGCGTGCGCACCCGCTCTTCGCTCTGGTTGTAGGGCGCCACCACTTCACGCACCAGCTCGCTCAGGTCGACCTCTTCCACCGACTCGTCACGGCCGTCGCGGATAAACGCAAGGAACTGGTCGAGAATCGCGTCCATGTCCTCGATATCGCGGACCATTTCGTCGCTGAGATCGTCATGGTTGCCCATCAGCTCCAGCGACAGGCGCAGCCGCGTCAAGGGCGTGCGCAAGTCATGGGACACCCCGGCCAGCATCAGCTCCCGTTCTCGCCCCGCCTGTTCGACGTCCTCGGCCATCTGGTTGAAGGCGCGGTAGACTTCGGTCATTTCGCTGGGAGTATCACTGATCGGCAGCCGTACGCTGCGCCCCTGGCCGAGTTGCCGCGCGGCATCGACCAGGCGCTTCAGCGGCTGGTTGAGCTGGCTGACGAAGATCCAGGCAGACGCTGTGGAGAGCAGGCCGATAGCCAGGAACCAGCCCAGCACACTCCAGATTTTCTGCCCGCGCAGCGGGTGCGGATACAGCGGCACTTTCAGCCAGCCGGCACCCAGGCTCGGGGCCCGTACCCAGAGGGCCGGCGGCGAGTGCATGCGCAATCGCACCTCGGTGTCGGCGCCCAGCTCGGCCTGCATCTGGCGCTGGTAGATCTCGCTGTAGGGCCAGTGCTGTTCACCTTCCGGCACCCCACCGCTGACCACCCGGATCAAGCCGGCGGCATCGGCGATCTTGTCGCGATCGTCCTCGTCCGCCGCCCAATAGGCGCGCAGGGTCAGGGCCACGCCGTGACTGTACTGACGGTCCACCAGCACGTCTTCGTTCATCAGCAGGTAGACCAGGGTCAGCGCCTTGGAGAACAGCACGACGATCAGCACCAGCCAGAGGGTGCGGGCGAAGAAACTTTGGGGGAACCAGAGAGGGGTTTTCATGGGCAGCCGCTGGACACTTTGCAGAGGCGAGCGGGCGGGCTCGCATATTGCGGATTGCGACTCGCCCGGGGGCTTGCGCACACCCGGGCGAATCGTTCCTACCAATCAACAGGCGCCCGTCAACAGGCACCGGGCATCGTCACTTGGTCGCGGCGCCGTCCGGCACGAACACGTAACCCACGCCCCAGACGGTCTGGATATAGCGCGGCTTGGACGGATCCGGTTCGATCATGCGGCGCAGACGGGAAATCTGTACGTCGATGGAGCGCTCCAGGGCATCCCACTCACGGCCACGGGCCAGGTTCATCAACTTGTCGCGGGTCAGCGGCTCACGGGCATGCATGACCAGCGCCTTGAGCACGGCGAACTCGCCGGTGGTGAGCATGTGCACTTCTTCGCCGCGCTTGAGTTCGCGGGTGGCGAGGGACAGTTCGTAGTCGCCGAAGGTCACGCTTTCGTCTTCGCTGCCCGGTGCGCCCGGCACCGGTGCCGACTGGCGACGCAACACGGCCTTGACCCGGGCCATCAGCTCGTCGGGGTTGAAGGGTTTGGCCAGGTAGTCGTCGGCGCCCAGTTCCAGGCCCTTGATCCGGCTCAGCTCGTCGCCCTTGGCGGTGAGCATGATGATCGGCACCTGGTTGTTCGCCGCGCGCAGGCGACGGCAGGCGGTCAGGCCGTCTTCGCCGGGCAGCATCAGGTCGAGGACCACCAGGTTGAAGACTTCGCGCGACAGCAGGCGGTCCATCTGTTCGGTGTTCGCCACTGCGCGGGCGCGATAGCCCTTGCTGGTGAAAAAACGTTCCAGCAGGCTGCTCAGCCCGGGATCGTCATCAACGATGAGAATTTTTTCGCCTTCAGCAGGGTTTGCAGTGCTGCTCATTGGATGCTCCTTTGATCTCGGCACGCATTATGGGCCCAGCGGCCCTTATCCGTATCCGGTGCATTGTTAGCAGATTTTTCCTCAACTACCAGTAAACGCTCTAAAGGCCCCGCGCGGGTGCACAATCCCCGCAAGCCGGGAACGCTGGTTATAATGCGCCGCCTCTTGTCTCAGGCAACGTCTGATCATTGCTGTGGTGTGCCGCTCTTTATTTTCCAAGGCACACAGCAATGTGCTGATTTCATGGGTCTCAAGGCTGCCTTTTGATCCCAAACCAGATTCGTCCCGATGGCTTGAGAGCCTCGACGCGTCTGCTTTCACACTTTGTCAGGTGGTTTTATGGACAGCATCAACAGCCGCATCGCCGCAGAACTCGGCGTCCGCCCACAACAGGTCGAAGCGGCCGTCGCTCTACTGGATGAAGGCTCCACCGTGCCCTTCATCGCGCGCTACCGCAAGGAAGTGACCGGCAGCCTGGATGACATCCAGCTGCGTCACCTGGAAGAGCGCCTGCGCTATATGCGAGAACTCGACGAACGGCGCATCAGCATCCTCGCCAGCATCGAGGAGCAAGGCAAGCTGACCCCGGAGCTGGCCCGCGATATCAAGCTGGCCGACACCAAGACCCGCCTCGAAGACCTTTACCTGCCGTACAAGCAGAAGCGCCGCACCAAGGGCCAGATCGCCCTGGAAGCCGGCCTCGGCGAGTTGGCGGACGGCCTGTTCAACGACCCGGCGCTGAACCCGGAAAGCGAAGCCGCGCGCTTCGTCAACGGCGAAAAAGGCGTGGCGGACGTGAAGGCGGCCCTGGAAGGCGCCAAGTACATCCTGATGGAACGCTTCGCCGAAGACGCCGGCCTGCTCGACAAGCTGCGCAACTACCTCAAGCAGGAAGCCACCCTGAGTGCCCGGGTGATCGCCGGCAAGGAAGAGGAAGGCGCCAAGTTCCGCGACTACTTCGAACACGACGAGCCGCTGAAAAGCATGCCGTCGCACCGCGCCCTGGCGATTTTCCGTGGCCGCAACGAAGGCATCCTCAGCTCCGCGCTGAAGGTCGGCGACGAGCAGCCGGGCAGCATGCACCCGTGCGAAGGGATGATCGGACAACAGTTCGGCATCCAGAACCAGAACCGCCCCGCCGATAAATGGCTGGGCGAAGTGGTGCGCTGGACCTGGAAGGTCAAGCTCTACACCCACCTGGAAACCGACCTGCTGGGCGAACTGCGCGACGGCGCGGAAACCGAGGCGATCAATGTATTCGCCCACAACCTGCACGACCTGCTGCTGGCCGCGCCGGCCGGCCCGCGCGCCACCCTGGGCCTCGACCCGGGCCTGCGCACCGGCTGCAAGGTCGCGGTGGTGGACGCCACCGGCAAGCTGCTCGACCACGCCACCGTCTACCCGCACGTGCCGCACAACAAGTGGGACCAGACCCTCGCCGTGCTCGCCGCCCTGTGCGCCAAGCACTCGGTGGACCTGATCGCCATCGGCAACGGCACCGCCAGCCGTGAAACCGACAAGTTGGCCGCCGAACTGATCAAGAAATACCCGGCGATGAAGATGACCAAGGTCATGGTTTCCGAAGCCGGCGCCTCGGTGTATTCGGCCTCGGAGCTGGCCTCCAAGGAATTCCCCGACCTCGATGTGTCGATCCGCGGTGCCGTGTCGATTGCCCGTCGCCTGCAGGACCCGCTGGCCGAGCTGGTGAAGATCGATCCGAAATCCATCGGTGTCGGCCAGTACCAGCACGACGTGTCCCAGCTCAAGCTGGCTCGCGGCCTGGATGCGGTGGTGGAAGACTGCGTGAACGCCGTCGGCGTCGACGTGAACACCGCCTCGGTGGCGCTGCTGGCGCGGATTTCCGGCCTCAACCCGACCCTGGCGCAGAATATCGTCAACCACCGCGACGAAAACGGCGCGTTCAAGACCCGCGCCGCGCTGAAGAAAGTCGCCCGCCTCGGCGAGAAGACCTTCGAACAGGCCGCCGGCTTCCTGCGGGTGATGAACGGCGACAACCCGCTGGACTCTTCCGCCGTGCACCCGGAAGCCTACCCGCTGGTACAACGCATCGCCGCCGAAACCGACCGCGACATCCGCTCGCTGATCGGCGACGCCAGCTTCCTCAAGCGCCTGGACCCGAAGAAATTCACCGACGAAACCTTCGGCCTGCCCACCGTCACCGACATTCTCCAGGAGCTGGAGAAGCCCGGCCGCGACCCGCGCCCCGAGTTCAAGACCGCTTCGTTCCAGGACGGCGTCGAAGATCTCAAGGACCTGGAACCCGGGATGATCCTCGAAGGCGTGGTGACCAACGTCACCAACTTCGGTGCCTTCGTCGATATCGGCGTGCACCAGGACGGCCTGGTGCACATCTCGGCGCTGTCCGAGAAGTTCATCAAGGACCCGCGTGAAGCGGTGAAAGCCGGCGATGTGGTGAAGGTCAAGGTCATGGAAGTCGACATCCCGCGCAAACGCGTCGGCCTGTCGATGCGCATGAGCGACACCCCGGGCGAAAAAGTCGACGGTGCCCGCGGCTCGCGTCCGGGCTCGGCACCACGGCCATCGCAGAACAGCGCGCCGCGCAAGGAAAGCACTCCGGCCGCGCCGAGCAATAATGCGATGGCCTCGCTGTTCGCCAACGCCAAACAGTTGAAGAAACGCTGATGGAGCTGCCTGACGGCCTCACCCAGAGCGCTTTCAGCAAGATGCTCGGCTGCCGCCCGCAACGCCTGGAAAATGGTGTTGCCGAAGTGGCCCTGACGCTGGAGCCGCACCTGCGTAATCGCGGTAACGTGATGCACGGCGGGGCGATCTTCAGCCTGGTGGACATCTGCATGGGGCTGGCCTGTTCCAGCTCCCATGGCTTTGACCAGCGCAGCGTGACCATCGAGTGCAAGATCAACTACATGCGCGCGGTATCCGAGGGCGAAGTGCTGTGCGTCGCCACGGTCATCCATCCCGGCCGCCGTACCCTGGTGGTCGAGGCCGAAGTGCGCCAAGGCGACAAACTTGTCGCGAAAGCACAAGGCACGTTCGCTGTTCTCTAGCCGCCCCTGCTCGATTTGGGTTAATTTCGACACTGTGAAAGCAGTGTCGGGGTTTTCCCTGTCACCGCCTCCGACCCAGGGAGGAAGTGTCGGCGTTTTCTGATATTTACCAGGCGACCACGCCAGTTCTCAACTTCACCCTTGTAGACCGTCTTGCCCACCCCCATATTGGGGCGACCGACGCGTGAAGGAATCCAACTTGAGCGAACTTCTCAACCGCCGCCTGGCTCTGCTCGGCGAGCGCGACCACCTCTCTCTGCTCGAACAGTGCCTGCACGGCATCGAGCGTGAATGCCTGCGCGTCACCAGCGAAGCTCGCCTGGCGCAGACACCGCACCCCGAAGAGCTGGGCTCCGCACTGACCAACGAACAGATCACCACCGATTATTCCGAGTCGCTGCTGGAGTTCATCACTCCGGCCCTCGCCGACCCGGCGGACACCCTCGCCAGCCTGGACAAGATCCATCGCTTCGCCTACAGCAAGCTCGGCAACGAGTACCTGTGGAGCCCGTCGATGCCTTGCCCGCTGCCAGCGGAAGAAGATATTCCGATCGCCTATTACGGCACCTCGAATATCGGCAAGCTCAAGTATGTGTACCGCCAGGGCCTGGCCCTGCGCTACGGCAAGACCATGCAGTGCATAGCCGGGATCCACTACAATTTCTCGCTACCGGAGAAGCTCTGGCCGGTGCTCAGGCAGGCCGAAGGTTTCGTCGGCAGCGACCGCGACTACCAGTCGCTGGCCTACATCGCACTGATCCGTAACTTCCGGCGCTACAGCTGGCTGCTGATGTACCTGTTCGGTGCCTCGCCGGCCCTGGACGCCGGCTTCCTGCGCGGTCGCTCCCATCAACTGGAGCAGTTCGATGCCGATACGTTGTACCTGCCCTACGCCACCAGCCTGCGCATGAGCGACCTGGGCTACCAGAGCAGCGCCCAGGCCGGCCTGACGCCGTGCTACAACGACCTGACCAGCTACACCGACAGCCTGCGCAAGGCGGTGGCCACGCCCTACGCGCCTTATGTGGAGATCGGCACGCACAAGGATGGCGAGTGGGTGCAACTCAACACCAACATCCTGCAGATCGAAAACGAGTACTACTCCACCATTCGCCCCAAACGCGTGACCTATACCGGCGAGCGGCCGATCCAGGCGCTGATGGCCCGTGGCGTGCAGTATGTCGAGGCACGTTGCCTGGACATCAACCCGTTCCTGCCGACCGGCATCGATTTGACCGAGGCACGCTTCCTTGATGCGTTCCTGCTGTACTGCGCGCTGAGCGACAGCCCGTTGCTTGAAAACAACGAGTGCGGCAATGCCACCGCGAACTTCCTCACCGTGGTCAAGGAAGGTCGGCGTCCGGGCCTGCAATTGCAGCGTCAGGGCCAGGCGGTGGACATGAAGGAGTGGGCCGCCGAGTTGCTGGAGAAGATCGCGCCGCTGGCGGCGTTGCTGGACCGCAGCCACGCTGGCGACAGCCACAGCAAGGCCCTGGACGAGCAGTTCGCCAAGGTCAAGGACTCGTCCCTGACACCATCGGCCCAGGTATTGGCGAGCATGACCCTGCACAAGGAAAGTTTTGCGCAGTTCTCGATGCGCCAGAGCCAGGCCCATGCCAAGTTCTTCCGCGACCAGCCGTTGAGCAAGGAAGAGCAGGCCGGCTTCGAGGAAGCGGCGCGCAAGTCGCTGGTGCAACAGGCTGAGCTGGAACAGAACGAGGTGGGGGATTTCGACGTGTTTGTCGGGTCGTACCAGGCGAGTATTCTGGCGATCAGTAACTGATGCTGCGCTGCCACTGACGCTTTCGCGGGCAAGCTCCGCTCCCACAAGATCGGTGTCGTACACAGAAGACGCGTACGACGCAGGCCTTGTGGGAGCGGAGCTTGCCCGCGAAGATGCCCTCAAGGCTAACAAAAGCCTCTCAGGCAAGATCCGCTCTCAAAGGTTAAAGGGCTTTTTCGAAGATCTTCGAATTACGCTGGTAGTTGTACAGCGAAGCCCGCGCGCTCGGCAGCCGCTCCACGCTGCTCGGCTCAAAGCCACGCTCGCGGAACCAGTGCGCGGTACGGGTCGTCAACACGAACAAGGTTTTCAAACCCTGCGCCCGCGCCCGCGCCTCGATCCGCTCCAGCAGTTCATCGCCGCGACCGCCATGGCGATACTCCGGGTTCACCGCCAGGCACGCCAGCTCCCCCGCCTCTGAATCGGCGATCTGATACAACGCCGCACAGGCGATGATCATGCCTTCGCGCTCAACCACGCTGAACTGCTCGATCTCGCGCTCCAGCACTTCCCGCGAACGCCGCACCAGGATGCCCTGCTCTTCCAGCGGGCTGATCAGGTCGAGCAAACCACCGACATCTTCAATGGCCGCCTCGCGCACCAGTTCGAACTGCTCCTGGGCCACCAACGTACCGCCGCCGTCACGGGTAAACAGCTCGGTCAACAGCGCGCCATCCTCGGCATAACTGACGATATGACTGCGCGCCACGCCGCCACGACAGGCCTGAGCCGCCGCATCCAGCAATTCGCCCTGGTAATCGTTGCCCAGGCGCAGCAGATGCGCCGGCACCTGCTGCGGACGCAGCTCGCGGACCAGCTTGCCATTTTCATCGATCAAGCCGTGATCGGCACCGAACAACAGGAGTTTCTCCGCTCCCAGGTCGATGGCGGCACGGGTCGCCACGTCTTCGCAAGCCAGGTTGAAGATTTCCCCGGTAGGCGAGTAACCCAGCGGCGACAGCAAGACAATCGAGCGCTCGTCCAGCAGGCGGTTGATGCCCTTGCGGTCAACCCGGCGAACTTCACCGGTGTGGTGATAGTCGACTCCTTCGAGCACCCCGATCGGCCGCGCCGTGACCAGGTTGCCGCTGGCGACCCGCAACCGCGAACCCTGCATCGGAGAGGCCGCCAGGTCCATCGACAGACGCGCTTCGATGGCGATCCGCAGATGGCCCACGGCATCGATCACGCATTCCAGGGTTGCCGCATCGGTAATCCGCATGCCGTGGTGGTAATGCGGGGTCAGGCCACGCGCCGCCAGGCGGCTTTCAATCTGTGGGCGCGAACCGTGCACCAGCACCAGCCGCACCCCCAGGCTGTGGAGCAGCACCAGGTCGTGGACGATATTGCCGAAGTTGGGGTGTGCGACGCCGTCGCCGGGCAACATGACCACGAAGGTGCAGTCGCGGTGGGCATTGATATAGGGAGACGCATGGCGAAGCCAATTCACGTAATCGGGCATAAACCTGAACCTGTATAAAAAACAGCCAATAAAAAATAGGTGCAACGTCAAAACGCACAACGGGCTGTTGGTTATCGTCGGAACAGGCTTGGCGACACGCGCGCTCTCCTTGGTATCTCGTAAAAAGTCAGTCAGCCGCGCATTTAACTCAAGGTTGCGGCCGGGCTCAAGCAGTAATGTTGAATCAATTCACGCAGTAGATGCACGGTAGGCTGCAAACGTGACATTTCGAGGTATTCCCCCGGCTGATGCGCACAAGCGATGTCGCCGGGGCCCAGGACCAGGGTTTCGCAGCCAAGGCGCTGAAGATAAGGCGCTTCGGTGCCAAATGCCACTGCCTCGGCGCGATGACCGGTGAGTTTTTCGGCAACTTGTACCAGTTCCGTGTCAGCGGCCTGTTCGAATGGCGGCACTTCGGCAAACAGTGGCGCGTAGTCGATCTTCACCTGGTGCCGCTGCGCCAGGGGTTCGAGCTTGGCGCGGATCGCCGCGCGCAGCACGCTCGGGTCCATCCCCGGCAAGGGCCGCAGGTCGAACTCCAGGGAGCATTGGCCGCAGATGCGGTTGGGGTTGTCGCCGCCATGGATGCAGCCGAAGTTCAGGGTTGGCTGCGGCACGCTGAATTGCGGGTTGTTGTACTCGCGCTGCCATTGCCAGCGCAGGCCCTTGAGTTCGCCGATGGCGTCGTGCATGGCTTCCAGGGCGCTATGCCCCAGGCTCGGGTCCGAGGAGTGGCCGCTGCGGCCGAGAATCTCGATACGCTCCATCATCACCCCCTTGTGCAGGCGGATCGGCTTCAGGCCCGTGGGCTCGCCGATAATCGCGGCACGGCCCAGCGGCCGACCGGCCGCGGCCAGGGCCCGGGCGCCGGACATGGAGCTTTCTTCGTCGCAGGTGGCGAGGATCAGTAACGGCTGTTTGAACGGTTGGTCGAGCAAGGGCAGCACGGCCTCAATGGCCAGGGCGAAAAAGCCCTTCATGTCGCAACTGCCCAGGCCGACCCAACGGCCATCGACTTCAGTCAGTTTCAGCGGGTCGGTCTGCCACAGCGCGCCATCGAACGGCACGGTGTCACTGTGTCCGGCCAGCACCAGGCCGCCGGGGCCGCTGCCGAAGCTGGCGAGCAGGTTGAATTTGCCGGGACTGACCTGCTGGATATCGCAGTTGAAGCCCAGGTCGCCGAGCCAGGTTGCCAGCAGGTCGATGACCGGCCGGTTGGACTGATCCAGGCTCGGCTGGGTGCAGCTTACAGACGGGACTGCAATCAGCGCAGCGAATTGATCTTTCATCGACGGCAACGGCATGACGCTGACTCCCGAACTCCAAGGCGAGGCTCATCATAGAGCCATCCGGCAACTGGAATAAACCGTCGCGACGCGTGCCGCCCGCTTGTCCTGTACACTGCACGGCCTAGGCAGCCCCCTTCTCCCCGGCTGCGCTCCCGATCCTGGATTTTCCGGCCATGCAGAAAGAAACCGAAATCAAACTCCGCGTCAGCCGCGAAACCCTCGCCGCCCTGCGCGAGCACCCGCTGCTGAAAAAACGCAACAAAAGTGGCTGGGAACGTCGCGAGCTGACCAATCAGTATTTCGACACCCCCGAACGCGACCTGGCCAAGGCCAAGGTCGCCCTGCGCCTGCGCCGTGACGGCGAAGAAGTGATCCAGACCCTCAAGACCCGTGGCCAGAGCGTTGCCGGCCTGTCGGAACGCAACGAGTACGACTGGCACCTGGCCAAGGCCAAGCTCGATGTGAAAAAACTCGACGGCGAATGCTGGCCCGAGGCATTGGCCGAGCTGGACAAGAAAACCCTGAAGCCGATCTTCACTACCGATTTCGTCCGCGAGCGCGCCGAAATCGCCTGGGGTCGCGGCAAGGCCAAGGTGGTGATCGAAGCCGCGCTGGACCTGGGTTTTGTCATCGCCGGCAAGCAGAAGGAAGAGATCTGCGAGCTGGAACTGGAATTGCGCGAAGGCGAACCGGCGGCACTGCTGGAACTGGCCGCCGAGCTGGCCGAGAAGCTGGCGCTGATGCCGTGCGATATCAGCAAGGCCGAGCGCGGTTATCGCTTGTTCGATGCCAACAGCTATTCGCTGAGCCTGCCGGCCCCGCAGTTGAGCGCCGAGATGCCGCTGGACGATGCGTTCGCCGCCTTGGGCTGGCATTTGCTCGCCAGCAGTCAGCGGCTAGCCGAACAATATCGCTTCAATGGTCACTGGCGTTTGCTGCAGGACTGGGTCGAGCAGTTGATCGAGTTGCGCGCCCTGCTCGGCAGCCTCGGCCAGGCCGCACCACGGCAATCCACCAGCGAACTGCGCAGCGCCCTGGATGCGTTGCTGGAAGACTGGCGTCCGCTGATCAATGCAGGCCTGGAAGACGAAGACGTGCGCAAGGCGGCGCCGGAGCAGTTCCTTGAAGAGCTGGAAGATGTGCGCTGGGGCCTGTTCTCGCTGAACACCTCGCGCTGGCTGCTGGCCCGTAGCTGGACCGCCGAGCGCACCACCCGCGGCAATCGCCAGGGTGCGGCGCAGTTGCAGAACTGGTTGCCACGGCTGCTGGCCGAAGAAGCCACCTCGTTGCAACTGGGACGCTACCAGCAGCAACCGGAAGACCTCGCCGAACAACTGCCGCGTATCGAACGCATCCAGGCCTGGCTGCATCTGGCCCGTGGCGTGCTGGAGTTGCCGGAGCTGGATCGCCTGTTCGGTGAAATGAACAAGCTGGCGCAACTGGCCGAGACAGACATCAGCGATGAAGTGCTGGAGGCCCGGGTGCAGCAGGCACTGACGGTGTTCCAGAGCCGTGCCTGGAAGACCTTGTTGCGTCTGTAACGCCCCAGCGCGGTCCACTGTAGGAGCCGGCTTGCTGGCGATGCGATCAGATAGCCGACATCGTTGTCGCCTGATAAATCGCTATCGCCAGCAAGCCGGCTCCTACAGGTAAACGTGCCACAGCCGTGCGCTGTTCGACATGACACACGCCGAAAATTTCTTGCATCGGTAAATCTGGTCTACATTTGAACCTGATAGATCAATAAAGCACTCTGGATTAACACTAAGTGCCTTCGGTTCTATCGCAAGACGTTCAGGCGACACCTTTAAGAACACCATCGTTTGCCCACCGCCCGGTAGGCATGCAGCACGACGGCATTGTGTGATTAGCCGTATCTGTCCCCTTTCAAGATTTTCTTAGAATGGTACGGATGGGTGCTGTCATGCAGCCTTCAGATGACGACGATGATGTTGCGAACCTGATGGGAAAGTTCGGTGCCAAGGCCGACCGCTATCGGGAAATCGAGGTGGCCCGGGTCTTCGCCGAAACGCCAGCGGCCCCCCCTGCGGCCCCCCAGCCTCCAGCCCCCACGCCTGCCGAACCGACCTCGCCGCCGCTCGTCCAGGGAGATACCGGCACGCCTGAAACAACCGCAGCCCCGTCCCTGCGCACACTGCTCCAGGATCTCGCCCGGCAACGCCAGGCGCAGGCCACGCAACAACCCCAGCCGGCCCTCGCCGCCCAGGTTCCGGGCCGGATCATTGCGGTGGTCTCGACCCGTGGCGGCGTCGGCCGCAGCACCCTGGCCAGTCTCCTGGCCATCCTGCTCAACAGCACTGATCGGCAGGCCATCGTCCTCGAACTCGACCCACAGAATGCGCAATACCATCACCTGGGCACCCGCCCACCCGCACAAGGTATCTGCCAGGCCAGCCTGGAACAGCGCAGCTGGCGCGATCTCGCGCAAACCGGCTACGCCAACACCCGGCTGCTGGCCTTCGGCGAGAACGACCCGCAACAGTTGCAAGCCCTTGAACACCAGCTCGAAGGTGACCCGCACTGGCTGGCCCGCCACCTGAACGAACTGGCCCTCGGCAAGCACGACACACTGATCATCGACACCCCTCCCGGCAGCACGATCTATCAGCAGCAGGCGCTGCACATGGCCGACCTGGTGATTGCCGTCGTCCGGCCCGACGCCGCCTCCCACGCCGCCCTCGAGCGCCTGATCACCGCGATCAAGCCCCACCTGGGCGGTGACAGGCCGGCAAGCTGCTGGTTCGTGATCAACGGCGTGGACAACGCCCACCCCTTGTCCGTGGACATCGCGCAGATCCTCGAGCGCCAACTGAAAACTCAACTGCTCGGAACCATCACCTGGGACGAGGCCATCGCCGAGGCGCTGGCCTATGAATGCAATCCGTTCGAGCAATCCGCAGAATCCCGCGGCTGCCAGGACCTCCTGGCCATCGCCGACAAGCTCCACGATCAGCTGGAGTCAAAGCACCCATGACCTTCGAACGCCGCGTCCAACGCCTGCTCGGCACCGCCCTGCACCACATCCGCCAATGGTCGCAGCCGCTGCGCCTAGGCTTGATCCTGTGCGCCGCGATCCTCTGCGCCGTGGTCCTGGCCGGGGTGATCAGCGCGCCCGCGGACCTGCTCCAGCAAACCCTGTTCGGACTTGCCTGCCTGGTCGCGGTCCTGGTCCTGCGACGCGTCGAAGGCCACCTGCCGATCATCGCCATGATCAGCCTGTCGCTGATTGCCTCGTTGCGCTACATGTACTGGCGCCTGACCGAGACCCTGGAGTTGGAGAACGTCCACGACATGCTGTTCGGCTACACCCTGGTGCTGGCCGAGCTCTATGCGCTGCTGGTGCTGGTGTTCGGTTATGTGCAGACCGCCTGGCCGCTCAAGCGCCGGCCGATCCTGCTCAGCGAAGACCCGGCGCAATGGCCCAGCGTCGATGTGTTCATCACCACCGTCAACGAGTCGCTGGAGATCGTCAAGATCACCGTGTTCGCCGCGCTGCGGATGAACTGGCCGGCGGACAAGCTCAAGGTTTATGTGCTGGATGACGGCCACCGCGAGGAGTTCCGGCTGTTCTGCGAGAGCGTCGGCGCCCACTACCTGACCCGCGACAACAACCTGCACGCCAAGGCCGGCAACTTCAACGCGGCGCTCAAGGTCACCCACGGCGAATATATTGCCGCCTTCGACGCCGACCACGTGCCCTCGCGCTCCTTCCTGCAAATCAGCATGGGCTGGTTCCTCAAGGACCCGAAGCTTGCGATGCTGCAGACCCCCCATGTGTTCTTTTCCCAGGACCCCTTCGAAAAAAACCTCAAGACCTACCAGCAGGTCCCCAACGAAGCCGAGTTGTTCTACGGCCTGGTGCAGGACGGCAACGACCTGTGGAACGCCGCGATGTTCTGCGGCTCCTGCGCCCTGATGCGCCGGGCGCCGCTGGAAGCCGTCGGCGGGATGGATGAAACCACGCTCACCGAAGACGCTCACACTTCGCTGAAACTCAACCGCGCCGGCTACAACACCGCCTACCTGGCCCTGCCGCAAGCCGCCGGCATGGCCACCGAAAACCTCTCGCGGCATATCAATCAGCGGGTGCGCTGGGCCCGCGGCATGACGCAGATTTTCCGCACCGACAACCCCTTGCTCGGCCGCGGCCTGACCCTGGGCCAGCGCATCTGCTACAGCAACGCCATGCTGCACTTCTTCTATGGCTTCCCGCGCCTGGTGTTTCTCACCGCGCCTCTGGCCTACCTGATTTTCGGTGCGCAGATCTTCCATGCCGCGCCGCTGATGGTGGCCGCCTACGCGGCGCCGCACCTGCTGCTGGCCAACCTGACCAATTCGCGCATCCAGGGGCGCTTCCGCCATTCGTACTGGAACGAGGTCTACGAAACGGTGCTGGCCTGGTACATCCTGACGCCGGTGCTGATGGGTATGCTCAGGCCGAAATCCGGGCATTTCAACGTCACCGACAAGGGCGGAGACCTGCACCATGGCTTCTTCGACTGGAAGATGGCCCGGCCTTACATCGTGCTGCTGGTCCTGAATATCGCCGCCGTGGTGTACGGGGTCTACGACTACCTCGGCGCCGATGTCACCACCGATGAAACGGTGCTGCTCAACCAGGTCTGGGCCCTGTACAACGCCCTTATGTGCGCCGCCGCCATCGCGGTCGCCAGCGAAACCCGCCAGGTACGGGCCGCCCCCCGGATCGAGGCGAAACTGCCGGTCGGCCTGCGGCTGGCCGACGGCACCGAGTATCACAGCCACACCCAGGACTTTTCCCAGGGCGGCCTGGGCCTGAAGCTGGCGCCGGGTCAATCGATTCCCCTCGGCACGCCGTTGCGGGTCTCGCTGTTTCGCCACCAGCAGCACTATCACTTCGACGGCAGCGTGGTCTTCAGCCGCGACAATACGGTCGGCATCCGCTTCGACCCGATGACCTTGAGCCAGCAAAGCGACCTGGTCCACCTGACCTTCTCGCGCGCCGACACCTGGGCGCGGAATTGGGGCACCAGCGTACCCGACCCCCCCCTCAAGGCCCTGCGCGCGATCAGTGTCATCGCCGTGCACGGCGTTTCCGAGTTGCTCAAGGCAACCCTCAGATTACCCGGCCAGGCGCTCGAACGGCGGCGCTCTGGCACCTCTTCCTCAGCACCTGCCCTGGACACGCCATGAGCCCGATATTCTCCGCTGGCAGCGATGGACGCTGCATTCGTTACGCCCTCCTGTTGCTGCTCTGCTGCGGTGTCTATCCGGGCTCCGGCAACGCCATGACGCAAACAGACAACCGCAGCAGCCCCGCTGCCGGCACCAGCCAGGCCCCGGTGATCGCCGGTGACAAGAACAGCTACAGCCTGACC
Source organism: Pseudomonas sp. MWU13-2105 (assembly GCF_023242315.1). Lineage (GTDB taxonomy): Bacteria > Pseudomonadota > Gammaproteobacteria > Pseudomonadales > Pseudomonadaceae > Aquipseudomonas. The sequence goes on along the minus strand of NZ_JALLIY010000002.1, from coordinate 98,170 downwards.
TTCAAGCAACTGGGACGCCGCGACCCCTTGTACCTGCGCGGTGTCGAGTCGACCGACAGCGTCGACTTCGGGATTCGCGCCGACCAGGTGGTGACCGGCGTCCAGGTGGTCCTGCATTACGGTTATTCGGCACTGATGCTGCCCGAGCTGTCGCAGATCAACGTGCTGGTCAACGACAGGGTCGCCGTCAGCCTGCCGCTGCCCCGGGAGCAGGCCGGCAAGGACCTGGAGCGGGTGGTCGAGATCCCCGCGCGGCTGATCACCGACTTCAACCGGCTGGACCTGCAACTGATCGGGCACTACACGATGCAGTGTGAAGACCCGTTGCACTCGAGCCTGTGGGCCAGGGTCGGCAACGACAGCCAACTGAATATCCAGTATTCGCCCATCGCCCTGAAAAACGACCTGGCCCTGCTGCCGGTGCCGTTCTTCGACCGCCACGACGCGCGCCCGCTGGTCCTGCCCTTTGTGTTCGACGCAAACCCCAGCCCGGCCAAGCTGGAAGCCGCCGCGGCGATCGCGTCCAAATTCGGAGCCCTGGCCAGCTACCGCACCGCGACCTTTCCCGCCAGCGTCGGGCAGCTGCCGGCCAAGGGCAATGCCATTGTCTTCGTCACCCACCGCGAAACCCTGGCGCTGGGCGAGCCGTCGAGCAATCCGGCCAGCGGCCCCAGCGTGACCATGATGACCAACCCCAACGACCCCTATGGCAAGTTGCTGGTGATCAGCGGGCGCAACGACGCCGAACTGAAGACCGCCGCCATGGCCGTCGCCCTGGGCAGCCAGTCGCTGTCCGGCGCCACCGCGCTGATCGACCACCTCGACCCGCTGCCGGTACGTGTGCCCTATGACGCGCCCAACTGGCTGCCGACCGACCGGCCGGTGAAGCTCGGCGAACTGGTCGAAGCCCGGCAATTGCATGTTTCCGGATACAGCCCCGAGGACATTATCATTCCCCTGCGTCTGCCGCCGGACCTGTTCGAATGGCGCGGACGCGGCGCCCCTCTGCTGCTCAAATACCGTTACACACCACAGCAGTTCTCGACCAACTCGGCGCTGCTGGTACACCTCAACGATCACCTGGTGCGTTCGATGCAATTGCCGTCGATCCCCAATCTCAACGGCGGTCCGGACCTGCTCGAGTGGCTGAAGAAAGACGACAGCCTGCCCCGCGAAGCCAGCATGTACCTGCCCCTGGATATCGCCACCTACGAGTCGCAGCTGCAAATGCGCTACCTGTATGACTATGTCAAACAAGGTGAGTGCCGGGACGTTATCGTCGAAGACATGCGCGGCCAGATCGAAGGCGATTCGACCCTCGACCTGCGCAACCTGGACCACTACACCGCGATGCCCGACCTGGGCAAGTTCCGCGACAGCGGCTTCCCCTTCACCCGCCTGGCCGACCTCTCGGAGACCGCGGTGGTGATGCCCGACACCCAGGAGCCCGCGACCCTCAGCGCCTTCCTTACCGTGCTCGGGCGTTTCGGCGAGTCCACCGGCTATCCGGCCACCGGCCTGCAGGTGATCCAGGCCCGGGACGTCGAGGCCGCCAGCGACAAGGACCTGCTGGTGTTTGCCACCGGCAACGACCAGCCCCTGGTCAAGCAATGGGCCGACGCGTTGCCGGCCCGTAGCGAAGGTAGCCGGCACTTCTTCGACCTCAGCGACCTGGCCTTGCGCATTCACGACTGGTTCAGCCCCGACTCGCAAGCGGCGATCCGCAAGACCCGCGCCGCCCTGGCCTGGTCGGGCAGCGGCACGCCTTACCTGGCGGGCTTCGAGTCGCCGCTCAAAAGCGGTCGCAGTGTGGTGGTGGTCGCCAGCAGCGACCCGGCGCGGCTGACCGAGATAACCGCGGCGCTGATCGGCGGCGACGATTACAAGGACCTGATCCAGGGCCGCCTGGCCGTGATCCAGGACAAGCAGATCACCACCCTCACCGCCGACCAGCCGTACTACGTCGGCCACCTGGGCTGGTTCCGGCACTTGCAGCTGCTGCTGTCGCGGTATCTGAGCGGGATGCTGCTCGCCGCCCTGATCGGCTTCGTGCTGCTCTGCACCTTGATCTTCCTGGGGCTGCGGGCCCAGGCCAAACGGCGGTTGTCGTGAATCCACGGCGCGGGAGAACAGGCATGCGCCACACCCTCACCCTGACGTTACTGTTTGCCCTGGCCAGCCCGGCCCTTCAGGCCCGGGCCGACGATCCGCAGGCGCAACTGATCGAGCAAGGGCGCTACTGGCAGTCGCAGAACAACCCCGACCGGGCCATGGACGCCTGGAACAAGTTGCTGCTGATCGTCCCCGATCAACCGGAAGCGCTCTATGGCCTGGGGCTGAGCAACGTCCAGCTCAAGCGGCCGGAGGAAGCGAGAAAGTACCTTGCCCGTTTGCAGGCACTGGTGCCGCAACCCCGCCAGGCCCAGCAACTCGAACAGGACATTGCCCTGGGCAGCGATGAGCAGACCCGACTGCTGGCCCAGGCCCGGCAACTGGTGGACGCCGACAAATACGACGACGCGGTGAAAGTCTACCGCCAGTTGCTCAACGGTCGGCAGCCCCAGGGCACCCTGGCCCGCGAGTATTACTACCTGCTGGGTTATACCAAGGGCGGCGAACAGGAGGCCCGCGCCGGTCTTGAACGATTGCTGCGCGAACGCCCGGACGACCGCGCCGTGGCGCTGTTCCTGGCCAAGCACATGGTCCGCAACCTCGACACCCGGGCCGAAGGCATCCGCCGCCTGGCGGTCCTCGCCAAGGACAAGGATGTCGGCGGTGACGCCAACGAAACCTGGCGCTTCGCCCTGACCTGGATCGGCCCGCCGGCGCCGACGCAAGTCCCGCTGTTCGAGCAGTTCCTCGCCGCGCACCCGAACGACAAGGAAATCCGCGACCTGATGAACAAGGGCAAGACCCTGGCCCGCAGCAGTGCGGCACCCGCCCGCAAAGTGCCCGCCTGGCAACGCGACCCGCAGGACGCCCAAGGCCTGCAGGCGCTTGAGGGCGGTGACCTGGCCGCCGCCGAGCAGGCGTTTCAAACCCGTCTCAAGGAAAAACCCAACGACCCCGACGCCCTCGGCGGCCTGGGTGTCCTGCGGCAAAAGCAGGAGCGCCTGAACGAGGCCGAAGACCTGCTGCTCAGGTCCACCCAACAGCCCGGCGGACATCCCTGGAAACAGGCACTGGACAACGTCCGCTACTGGCGACTGATGGCCGGCGCGAGCGAGGCGCAAAAGGCCGGACGTGAGGACCAGGCGCGGAACATGATCGAACAGGCCGCCCGGCAGAACCCCGGTCAGCCGGCCAGCCAGGTGGCGCTGGCCAACTTGCAGGCCGAGCGGGGCCAACTGGCCCAGGCCGAGACCAGCTACCGGCGTATCCTCGCCAGTCATCGCGACGATCCCCAGGCCCTGAGCGGGCTGATCGCGGTGCTCTCGCAGCAGGGTAAAGCCGATGAAGCGCTCAAGCTGATCGACTCGATTCCCCCGGCGGACCAGGTCCGCCTGGGCTCCGCCGTCTCCATCCGCTCGTTGCGCGCCACCCAGGTCGCGCGGCTCGCCGAACAGCGCGGCGACCTGCGCGCCGCCGAGCAAGCCTATCGCCAGGCGCTGGTGGACGACCCGGGCAATACCTGGACGCGCTTTGCCCTGGCGCGGATCTACCTGGGACAAGGCCGCAACCAGGCCGCCAAGGACCAGGTCAACGACCTGCTCAAACGCCACCCCGACCAACCCGATGCGCTCTATACCCGGACCTTGCTCTCGGCCCAGTTGGGTGAATGGCAGGACGCCCAGGCCAGCCTCGCACGTATCCCGCCGGCCAGGCGCAGCCGCGAGATGGACGAACTGGGCAAGGAGATCGCCCTGCATGTACAGACCGAAGCCGCCGTCGACAACCTCAGGCGCGGCCAGCGCCAGGAAGCCCAGGCGCTGCTGGCCCGCAGCCAGGCGCTGACCGCCGGCAAGCCGGATCGGGTGGCGATCCTGGCCGCGGCCTATATCGACGCCGGACAGCCGCAACAGGGCGTGGCCCTGATGCGCGACATGGTGGAGCGCTCCCCCACTCCCGCCCCCAAACTGCAACTGCTATACGCCGACATCCTGTTCAAGGCCGACCAGGACAACGATGCCGCGGATATCCTCCGCTCCCTGCAAGGGACGCGGTTCAACGACAGCGATCACCGACACTACGCCGAGCTGGTGAAACTCTATCGCATCAAACAGGCCGACCAGTTGCGCGAGAAAGGCAATCTGGCCGGGGCCTACGACCTGCTCAAGCCGATCCTGAAGCAATACCCCCACGACACCCAGGCGATCTCGGCGCTGGCACGGATGTATGCCGCCAACGGCAATAACGCCAAGGCCATGGCCCTGTACAAACCCCTGTTGCAGAACGACCCGCGCAACGCCGACCTGCAACTGAGCGTGGCCAGCCTGGCCGCCCAGGACCACGACTACACCCAGGCCGACAAGTCCCTCAAGACCTCCCTGGCGCTCAAGCCGGGAGTGCCGAAGGTGCTGACCAGCGCCGCCGCAACCTACCGCGCCATGGGCAAAAGTGCCGAGGCCGCCGAACTGCTGCGCCAGGCCGTGGCCATCGAAAGCGGCCAACGCCGCGACGGCCAGCCCCTCGACCTCCAGGACGACGACAGCGACAACCCGTTCCGCAATCAAACCGGGCAGCCGCGTCGAGGTACCGCCCGTACAGCCGATCCGCTGGCACCGGGCGGCGAGGCTGCCGATACGATGCCACCCGACCCGGCCATGGCCCCGCAGCTCTACAGTGCCTCGGACGCCGTGCCCGACAGCGGCCTGGACAGCGACCCGGCACCGAGCGCCAATCCCTTTGCCCCCGGACGCCGTTCGGACGACCCCGCGCGCCTGAACCAGAGCCCGGCGCAGCTCGCGCTGGACGAAATTCTCCAGGAGCGTAGCGGTTATATCGCCCAGGGCCTGAGCGTGCGCAGCAACAACAATGAATCGGGCCTGAGCAAACTGACCGATGTCGAAGCGCCGTTCGAAGCCAACCTGCCCGCCGGCGACAATCGCGTGGCGCTGCGGGTGACGCCGGTTTCGCTGCATGCCGGCAGCGTCAAGAGCGACAGCCTCACCCGCTTCGGCAGCGGCCTGGCCAGCGGCTCCCCCGGTTCGCAGCAGGCCAACGGCGTGGGTATGGCCGTGGCAGTGGAGAACCCGGAGCACGGCATCAAGGCCGATATCGGCGTCAGCCCGGTGGGCTTCACCTACAACACCGTGATCGGCGGCGTGAGCCTGGACCAGCCGCTGGTGTCCAGCCCCAACATGCACTACAGCATCGCCCTGTCGCGGCGCCCGGTCACCGACAGCGTGACCTCATTCGCCGGCACCGAGGACCGGCGGACCGGCGTGAAGTGGGGTGGAGTGACCGCCAACGGCGGGCGCGCCCAGCTCGGCTATGACGACCAGGAAGTCGGGGTCTATGGCTACGGCGCCCTGCACAAGCTGGTCGGCAACAACGTCGAGTCCAACACCCGCGCCGAACTGGGCGGCGGGATCTACTGGTACCTGGACAACCAGCCCGACGACAAGCTGACCCTGGGCCTGAGCACCTCGGTCCTGTCCTACGAGAACAACCAGGGGTTCTTCACCTACGGCCACGGCGGCTACTTCAGCCCGCAGACGTTCTTCTCCATGGCGGTCCCGGTCACCTGGTCCCAGCGCTCCGACCGCTTCACCTACAAGCTCAGCGGCGCGGTGGGAGTCCAGCATATCGACCAGAAAGGCGCCGACTACTTTCCCGGCCACAGCGCCGAGCAGGCCGCCAACAACCTCACGTATCCGGGCCAGAACAGCACCGGCATCGGCTACAACCTGAATGCGGCGGGCGAATACCGGCTCGGTTCGAATGTGCTGCTCGGCGGTTCGCTGGGGGTGGATAACGCCCAGGATTACCGACAGGTGAGCGCCGAGCTGTACCTGCGTTACCTGTTCGAGAAGATGACCGGGCCCATGGCCTTGCCGGTCAGCCCCTATCGTTCGCCTTACTCCAACTGACTCCAGGGAGCGTGCACTGTGGCAACCTCATCCCTACTGGCGGGCCTGACCATCCTGATCATCGGCGACAGCCACCTGGCCACTCCGGATTTCCTGCTCAACCCGCTGCACGAGGCCCTCAGCCGACAGGGTGCCCAGGTCCACTCCCTGGGGATCTGCGGGGCCAATGCCGGCGACTGGCTCAAGGCCACGCCCAGCCCCTGCGGCGGCGCCGAACGCCGGGGCACGGCCGAAGCCACGGTGCTGGTCGGCGCATCGACCCGCTCGATCGGCGATTTGCTGGACAGCGACAAACCCAACCTCACCCTGATTGTCATGGGCGACACCATGGCCAGCTACGACAAACCGAGTTTCCCCAAGGCCTGGATCTGGAAACAGACCGACAGCCTGGTCAAGGCCATCGCCGCCCACCACACGCCCTGCGTCTGGGTCGGGCCGAACTGGGGCAGCGAAGGCGGCATGTACGGCAAGACCTACGAACGGGTCAAGACAATGTCGGACTTCCTGTCGAAAAACGTCGCGCCGTGTAGCTATATCGACTCGTTGCAGTTCTCCAGCAAGGGCCAATGGGCGACCATTGACGGCCAGCACCTGACCCGCACCGGCTACCAGACCTGGAGCGAGGACATCGTCAAGGCACTGTTGCAGGCACCGGCGCTCAAGGCAGCGGGAAAATGAATCGGATGCGCGCACTGCTGCTGGGCCTGGCGATGCTGATGAGCTTCGCTGCCGCCCACGGCGATACCGCGCTCTATCCCACCGGGCCGAGCCGGGACTCAGGATTCATTCGCTTCGTCAACGCCCTGGACAGCCCCCTCGAGGTGCTTCCGGAGGGCGAACAGACACCTTCGACACTGGCGCCTGCGATCGTCTCGGTATTCTCCGCGGTACCCGCCGACCAACCGATCACGGGCGCGTTGAGCAGTGCCGGCGTCAGCGTGCCGGTCAAGTTGAACCTGGCCCCCGGCGAGTTCGTGACCTTCGTGGTGGTCCCCGGCGACAAGGGCTTTGAACTGCTGACCGTGCGCGAACAACCGAAAGACTTCAATGGCCTCCAGGCGTCGCTGGCGCTGATCAACGCCGACCCCGACTGTACCGGCGGCGGCTTGCGTCGTGCAGGTCGGCAGGAGCAGCCGATTTTCCATGACCTGAACCCCGGTCTGCTGGAGCGACGCGACGTCAACCCGGTCAAGCTGTCCGTGCAAGGTTTCTGCGACGGTACCCTGGTCACCGCGCCCTTGAGCCTGGGCATGCTGGAATCGGGAGAGCGCTACACGGTGCTGCTCCTGTCCCAGAACGGCAAACCGGTCCTGGTGTTCGTCAAGGACATCTTTGCCCAATGAACCCTCAGGCCGGGCGCAATACCGGCAAGCTGGTGGTGGACTTGATCTCGGACAGGGCAACGATGGAGTTGACCTCCTGGATTCCCGGCACCATCGACAGCTTCTCGAAGAAAAACCGCTCATAGGCCTCGATGTCCGCCGTGACGATCCGCAGCAGGAAATCCACCGCGCCCATCAGCACATAACACTCCAGCACTTCCGGGAAACCGCGAATCGCCTCGGTGAACTCGGTGAAATTGGAGCGCCCATGGGCATTGAGTTTGACCTCGGCGAAGATCTGCGTGTTGAGGCCGATTTTCTTGCGGTCCAGCAAGGTCACCTGGGCACGGATCACCCCCTCTTCCTTGAGCCGCTGAATCCGCCGCCAGCAGGGCGACTGGGACAGTCCCACCTGCTCGGCAATCTGCGCGCTGGAAAGCGAGGCGTCTTCTTGCAGCAAGGCCAGGATCCGGCGGTCGTAGGTGTCCAGCTCGCCTTGCATAAAAAACCCCTCTAACTGGCTACTAGCGAATAGATCATGTCTTGATCAGAGCTTATCAGCCCATCATAGATAAGAAATACCCGGCTCGGCGTGTAAAAATTTCTCCAACCTATCCCGTCGCCGCCCCAGGAAATCCACCATGCCTTCTCCCGCAGCCCTCCATGACGCCCCCACCCGTGCCGATGTCTGGGCGGCGGGCAATGCCCACTGCCAGGTGCGCTACCAGGTGCTGGCCGAAGCCGAACCGGACCTGCTCTGCCGCCTGCTGAACCTGTTTGCCCTGCAGTTCCTGACCCCGCGACAGGTCCAGGCGCAACAGGACGACGGACTGCTGGCGATCGATATCGTGCTGGACGGCCTGAGCTGGCACCGCGCCCAGGTCATCGGTGAAAAAATGCGCAACCTGATCAGCGTCTGCTCGGTGGCCCTGCAACCGACCCAAGGCGCACAACTGCACAGCGCACAAGCCGTGGGCTGAAGGTTTTTTGCAAAGAATCGCAATCTTTGTCTTGGTATCGACGCCAACGTCAGGCAGCCTCGCGTCTATTCTTGGCAATTGACGATCAGACAGGGACTACGTCTGGATCGCTGGTTGCAGGACCGACCGAATAGGAGCCCGCATGCCCGTCGCCCCCCTCTCCCCGGATCGTTGGCTGGATGTCAACGAGCTGTTGCGCGAACTGGTCGCCCAGGGCTTTATCAGCCAGGACGCGGCCGAACAGGCCCTGGCCACTCGGCGTAACTCGCGCACGACCCAGCAGCATCCGCTGGAGTTCATCGCCGGCCAGCAGCTGGATGACCTGAGCCGTCCGGGTAAGACCCTGGACCTGGAAAGCCTGACCCTCTGGCTGGCCCGCCACGTCGGCCAGCCGTATCTGCGCATCGATCCGCTGAAGATCAACGTGGCCGCGGTAACCGCGTTGATGTCCTACGCCTTCGCGCAACGACACAAGATCCTCGCGGTGGCGGTCGACCGTGACAGCGTGACCATCGCCAGCGCCCAACCCCATGTGCGGGCCTGGGAGGCCGACCTCAGCCACGTGCTGAAACTGCCGATCCGCCGGGTGGTGGCCAACCCGCTGGATATCCAGCGCTTCACCGTGGAGTTTTTCCGCCTGGCCAAGTCGGTCAGCGGGGCCAGCCTGGTCGATCAGAAAAACCACAACCCGGGCAACTTCGAGCAGTTGCTCAACCTCGGCGCCAGCGACCAGGAGCCGGACGCCAACGATGCCCATATCGTCAACATCGTCGACTGGCTGTTCCAGTACGCCTTCCAGCAGCGGGCCAGCGATATCCATATCGAGCCGCGCCGCGAACAGGGCACGGTGCGCTTCCGCATCGACGGCGTGCTGCACAACGTCTACCAGTTCCCGCCCCAGGTGACCATGGCGATTGTCAGCCGCCTGAAAAGCCTGGGCCGGATGAACGTCGCGGAAAAGCGCAAGCCCCAGGACGGCCGGGTCAAGACCAAGACCCCGGACGGCGGCGAAGTCGAGTTGCGCCTGTCGACCTTGCCCACCGCGTTCGGCGAGAAGATGGTGATGCGCATCTTCGACCCGGAAGTGCTGCTCAAGGATTTCGACCAACTCGGTTTCGGTGCCGACGACCTGCGCCGCTGGCAGGACATGACCCGCCAGCCCAACGGCATCATCCTGGTCACCGGCCCCACCGGCTCGGGCAAGACCACCACGCTGTACACCACCCTGAAGAAGCTGGCGACCTCGGAGGTCAACCTCTGCACCATCGAGGACCCGATCGAGATGATCGAACCGGCCTTCAACCAGATGCAGGTCCAGCACAATATCGACCTGACCTTCGCCAGCGGCGTGCGCGCACTGATGCGCCAGGACCCGGACATCATCATGATCGGCGAGATCCGCGACCTGGAAACCGCCGAAATGGCGATCCAGGCCGCGCTCACCGGGCACCTGGTGCTCTCGACCCTGCACACCAACGACGCGCCGAGCGCCATCAGCCGCCTGCTGGAACTGGGGGTGCCGCATTACCTGATCAAGGCCACGGTGCTCGGGGTCATGGCCCAGCGCCTGGTGCGCACCCTGTGTCCGCACTGCAAGGCGCCGACCCAGCTGGAAGAGGAGGACTGGCAAAGCCTGACCCGGCCCTGGCAGGCGCCGATGCCGAGCGGCGCCCAGCGCGCCGTCGGCTGCCTGGAATGCCGCGATACCGGCTATCGCGGGCGCGCCGGGGTCTACGAGATCCTGGTGTTGAACGACGGCCTGAAGGCGCATATCCATGCCGACACCGACCTCCTGGCCCTGCGTCGCCAGGCGTTCAAGGACGGCATGCGCAGCCTGCGCCTGTCCGGCGCGCAGAAGGTCGCGGCGGGGCTGACCACCGTCGAGGAGGTGTTGCGGGTCACGCCGCAGAGCGAGCAGCGCTGATGAAAGTGTCACGACATGCGTCCATTGCCGAGTAAACACTTTTTATCCCGGCAAGCCCCGTTACACTCAAGGTAACCGCCTTCTCGATCAACACTTGCAACAGGGAATCGTCATGCAAATCGGTAGCGTACTCCTACTCTTCGTCGGCCTGGCCATTGCCCTGGTGTTCATGGGCTTCAAGGTCGTGCCCCAGGGTTATCAATGGACGGTGGAGCGCTTCGGGCGCTACACCAACACCCTCAAGCCGGGCCTGAATATCATCATCCCGGTCATGGACCGCATCGGCCGCAAGATCAACGTGATGGAAAGCGTGCTCGACATTCCGCCCCAGGAAGTCATCACCGCCGATAACGCCACGGTCCAGATCGATGCCGTGTGCTTCTTCCAGGTGGTCAATGCCGCCCAGGCCGCCTACGAGGTGAACAACCTCGAACACGCCATCCGCAACCTGTTGCAGACCAATATCCGCACCGTGCTCGGCTCCATGGAGCTGGACGCCATGCTCGGCCAGCGCGACGCCATCAACGAGCGCCTGTTGCGCACCGTCGACGAAGCCACCGCGCCCTGGGGCATCAAGGTGACCCGCATCGAGATCAAGGACATCAGCCCGCCCGCCGACCTGATGGCGGCCATGTCCGGGCAGATGAAGGCCGAACGGGTCAAGCGCGCGCAAATCCTCGAAGCCGAAGGCCTGCGCGCCTCGGCGATCCTCACCGCCGAAGGCAAGAAGCAGGCGCAGATCCTCGAAGCCGAGGGCGCCCGGCAGTCGGCCTTCCTCCAGTCCGAGGCCCGTGAGCGCCAGGCCGAAGCCGAAGCCCGGGCCACCCAGGTGGTCTCCGAGGCCATCGCCAAGGGTGACGTGCAGGCGGTGAACTACTTCGTCGCGCAGAAATACATCGACGCCCTGGGCAAGCTGGCCTCGGCCAACAACAGCAAGGTGATCCTGATGCCGTTGGAAGCCAGCCAGGTGATCGGCGCGATAGGTGGCATCGGCGAGATCGTCAAGGCCACGTTCGACAGCAAGAAACCCTGAGGCAGCGCCCATGTGGGAATTCCTGCAACACCTGTCCTTCTGGGACTGGCTGGCCCTCGGCACGCTGTTGTTGATTCTCGAAATATTCGGTGCCGGCGGTTACCTGCTGTGGGTCGGGACCGCCGCCGCCGCCGTGGGCGTCCTGACCTACCTGATTCCCGGCCTGCACTGGACCTTGCAATTCGTCCTGTTCGGCGTGCTGTCGATCCTCACCGCCTGGCTCTGGTGGAAGCGCCAGCGCAGCAACGCCCGGCCCAGCGACCAGCCTGGGCTCAACGAACGCGGTCATGATCTGGTCGGCAGGACCTTCATGGTGCATGTCGCCATTGTCGCCGGCCGCGGCAAGATCAAGGTCGGCGACAGTGTCTGGATGGCCAGCGGGCCGGATTGCGAGGTCGGCACCCGGGTCCGGGTGGTCGGCCAGGACGGCAGTACCTTGCATGTGCAAAGGATTGAGTGAAGTCAATTGAACTCCGGCATGACAACGGCAATCAAACCTTTCAAATACCCACACCGGAGTCACCCTCATGCGTCTTAAAACAGCAGTTGTCGCATTGGCCTTGTTTACCCTTCCCGTTGGCGCGGCGATGGCCGACGAGTTCTGGCGCAACGTCCTTTCCTCTGGCGCCACCACCGGTTCCACCTACCTGACCTTCAGGAAAGACCACAAGCTGGTGGCCGCGGCCCAGGACGATGCCAGCAGCTTCGTCGCCAGCAATGGCGGCATCCGTGGCCCTTACCTGGAGGCCGCCATGCAGAAACTGCGAGCCGACAACCCGGGCCTGAAGGTCACCGACATGGAGCTGGCCAACGCCATCCTGGCGAAGAACACTGTCGCCGAAGACTGATCCAAAGGCTTCCCCCCAGTCAAAACGCCGCTTAACCGCGGCGTTTTGCGTTGCCCGGCAGAAACCGCCGGCCGTCGCCCGGGCAGCGGCCCGGCGTGTTCGTTCAGCGTCCGGACAGCAAAAAAAGCACTGAATTTTCACCTTAAAACAGTATCATCGGCAGCATTGCAGCCTTGCTGCCTACTCTTCACTGCCGGTAGAGCACTGCCGGCCTTCACAGCGGACGTCACGACCCCATGAGCGAACTTCCTTTCCTGCCTTTTTCCAAACCGACCATCGACGAAGCGACCATTGCCGCCGTCGGCGATGTCCTGCGTTCCGGCTGGATCACCAGCGGTCCGAAGGTCGCGGCCTTTGAAGCGCAACTGTCGGAGTACTTCGGCGGGCGTCCGGTACGCACTTTCAACTCCGGCACCTGCACCATGGAAATCGCCTTGCGCATCGCCGGTATCGGCGCGGGCGACGAAGTGATCACCACGCCAATCTCCTGGGTGGCGACCGCCAACGTGATCATCGAAGTCGGCGCGACCCCGGTTTTCGCCGATATCGACCCGGTGACCCGCAATATCGACCTGGATAAGGTCGAGGCCGCCATCACCCCACGCACCAAGGCGATCATCCCGGTTTACCTGTCCGGCCTGCCGGTGGACATGGACCGCCTGTACGCCATCGCCAAGAAACACAACCTGCGCATCGTCGAAGACGCCGCCCAGGCCCTGGGTTCGGAATGGAACGGCCAGAAGATCGGTGCCCTCGGTGACCTGGTGTCGTTCAGCTTCCAGGCGAACAAGAACATCACATCCTCCGAAGGCGGCTGCCTGGTATTGAACAACGCCGAAGAAGCCCGCCTGGCCGAGAAGTATCGCCTGCAGGGCGTGACCCGTACCGGCCATGACGGCCTCGACGTGGACGTGCTGGGCGGCAAGTTCAACATGACCGACGTGGCCGCCGCCATCGGCCTGGGCCAGTTTGCCCATATCGACAAGATCACCCCGCACCGCCGTGAGCTGGCCGAATATTATTTCGAATGCTTCGGCAGTGATTTCGAAGAGAAATACGGCGCGCAGCTACCGGTGAAGGATTTCACCAACAGCAACTGGCATATGTTCCAGCTGGTACTGCCGGAGCGTCAGGACGGCCAGCCGGCCCGGGCAACCTTCATGGAAGAGATGAAGCAGCGCGGCATCGGCATCGGCTATCACTACCCGGCGATCCACCTGCTGAGCCTGTACCGCGAGCGCGGTTTCAAGGAAGGCATGTTCCCGATCGCCGAGCGCGTCGGGCGCCTGATCGTGTCGCTGCCGATGTTCAACGCCATGACCAAGGCCGATGTCGAGCGTTCGGTGGCCGCGGTCAAGGCGGTCCTGCAACCGTAACACCGGCAACGCCCTCTTCCACTGCGATGGAGAGAGGGCTTGCTCAGTCCTGTGGCGAGCGGGCTTGCCCGCGCTGGGCCGCGAAGCGGCCCTAAAACCAACGAACGCGGTAGATCAAAGCCGAGTTAGTCGGTTTTGCGACTGCTTCGCAGCTGAGCGTGGCGGTGCGGCGTTCCGACAAGCCCACTCGCCACCAGTGAGCGCACTCAGAAAATGAGTGCTCCCACAAAAACCAGGCTGGTGGATTACTCGCCGATAGCCTTCTTGTAACCCGCCGCATCCAGCAACTTCTCCAGCTCCGCCGCATTGCTCGGCTTGAGCTTGAAGATCCACGCGCCGTACGGATCGGAGTTCAGCAGCTCAGGCTCGCCGGACAACGCTTCGTTGACCGCGATCACCTCGCCCGACACCGGCGAATAGATATCCGAAGCGGCCTTCACCGACTCGACCACACCGGCCGCATCGCCAGCGGCGAACTCGGTACCGACTTCAGTCAACTCCACGAACACCACATCGCCCAAGGCTTCCTGGGCATGGTCGCTGATGCCGACGGTAACTGTACCGTCAGCTTCCAGGCGGGCCCATTCGTGGCTTTCGGCAAAACGCAGATCAACTGGGATATCGCTCATATTCAGTGTCCTCAAATTTAAGTATCAGTGGCGGAGCGATCGAGGGCCCGCCGGAAAAATCAGATCAAGGTTTTGCCATGACGCACGAACGTCGGCTTTACCACGCGAACCGGGTACCATTTGCCACGAATTTCAACTTCGGCGCGATCAGCCGTGGCGGCAGGAACACGCGCCAGCGCAATCGACTTGCTAAGCGTAGGAGAGAAACTACCACTGGTGATCTCTCCTTCGCCAACCTCGGCGATCCGAACCACCTGGTGAGCCCGCAGAACGCCGCGCTCTTCCAGCACCAGTCCGACCAGCTTGAGCTTGGCGCCGGCGGCTTTTTCCGCCTCCAGGGCGCTACGCCCGATAAAATCGCGATTCGCCGGCTCCCAGGCAACGGTCCAGGCCATATTGGCCGCCAACGGCGAAACGTCCTGGTGAATATCCTGGCCGTAAAGGTTCATGCCGGCTTCCAGGCGCAGGGTGTCACGGGCGCCAAGGCCGATGGGCGAAATACCCGCGCCCACCAGATCGTTGAAGAAACCCGGCGCCTGCTCGGCCGGCAGGATGATTTCCAGGCCGTCTTCCCCGGTGTAGCCGGTGCGGGCGATAAACCAGTCACCGTCGCTGCGGCCTTCGAAGGGCTTGAGTTGCTGGATCAGTTGGCCGCGGGACTGGCTCACCAGTTCGGCGATCTTGTGCCGGGCCTGGGGCCCCTGGATCGCCAGCATCGCCAGCTCCGGACGCTCGTGCAGTTGCACGTCGTAACCGGCGAGCCGGGCCTGCATCCAGGCCATGTCCTGATCACGGGTGGCGGCATTGACCACCAGGCGGTAACCGGCCTCGGTGCGATAGACAATCATGTCGTCGACCACCCCACCGTGCTCGTTGAGCATCGCGCTGTACAAGGCGCGACCGGCACCGTCCAGGCGCTCGACATCATTGGCCAGCAGGTGGCGCAACCAGGCCTTGGCCTGGCTGCCACTGATATCGATCACGGTCATGTGCGAGACATCGAACACGCCGCAGTCCCGTCGCACCTGATGGTGCTCCTCGACTTGCGAGCCGTAATGCAGTGGCATATCCCAACCGCCAAAATCGACCATCTTCGCGCCGAGGGCGAGGTGCAGGTCATAGAGAGGCGTACGCTGTCCCATGGGTTTCTCCTTCCGGGCGTGGCGAAGGCGCGGACAGGCAGGAAACCGGCTTGAGCCCTTTATGGATGGGGCCTTGAGTCCTGTTTCGTACCCGGTCTGTCAGACGGACCGCACCGAATGCCGCGCATTGTAGCCGCAAGGGGGAGCCATGACACCTAGCCGATGCGATGCGCCGAACGACGAATCAAGCCGATCACCGGCAACAACCCGACCAACACCAGCGTCAAAGCCGGCAGCGAGGCCCGTGCCCACTCCCCTTCGCTGGTCATTTCGAAGATCCGCACCGCCAGCGTGTCCCAGCCAAACGGACGCATCAGCAGGGTAGCGGGCATTTCCTTGAGCACATCGACGAACACCAGCAAGGCCGCGCTCAAGGCCCCGGGCAGCAGCAACGGCAGATACACTTTGCAAAATAGTAGTGGCCCACTGACCCCAAGGCTGCGCGCCGCCTCGGGCAAAGAAGGTCGGATACGGGCCAGGCTGTTTTCCAGCGGGCCATGGGCCACGGCGATAAACCGCACCAGATAGGCCAGCAACAAGGCCGACAGGCTGCCCAGCAACAACGGCTTGCCCGCCCCGCCCAGCCAGCCCGACAGCGGAACCACCAGGACCCGGTCCAGATAGCTGAACGCAAGCATGATCGACACCGCCAGCACCGAGCCCGGTAGTGCGTAGCCGAGATTGGCCAGGCTGACCCCGGCGCGAATGGCCCGGGTCGGCGCCTGGCGCCGGGCAAAGGCCAGCAGCAGGCCCACGCTGACGGTAATCAGGGCCGCCAGGACGCCCAGGTACAAGGTGTGCAGGATCAGCCCGGAGTAACGCTCGTCGAGATCGAAGCGACCGCGCTGCCAGAACCAGGCCAGCAATTGCAGCAGCGGGATGACGAAGGCGCAGGCGAATACCAGAAGGCACCAGGCACTGGCCGCCAGGGCCTTGAAGCCGTGCAGGTGATAAAGCGGCTGGGCCCGTGGGCGTTCATTGCCGCTGCGCACGGCACCACGGGCGCGACGTTCGCCGTAGAGCACCAGCATCACCGCCAGCAGCAGCAGGCTGGCCAACTGCGCGGCGCTGGAGAGACTGAAGAAGCCGTACCAGGTCTTGTAGATGGCGGTGGTGAAGGTGTCGAAGTTGAACACCGCGACGGCCCCGAAATCCGCCAGGGTCTCCATCAACGCCAGGGCCACGCCGGCGCCGATGGCCGGACGTGCCATGGGCAACGCCACCCGCCAGAACGCCTGCCAGGGCGATTGCCCGAGCACCCGGGCGGCTTCCATCAGGCCCTTGCCCTGGGCCATGAAGGCGCCGCGCGCGAGCAGGTAGACGTAGGGGTAGAAAACCAGCATCAGGACCAGGATCACCCCGCCGGTGGATCGCACCCGGGGCAGGCGCAGGCCGCTGCCGAACCACTCACGCAACAGGCTCTGCACCGGACCGGAGAAATCCAGCAGGCCGACAAAGACAAACGCCAGCACATAGGCAGGGATGGCGAACGGCAGCATCAGCGCCCAATCCAGCCAATGCCGACCGGGGAATTCGCAAAGGCTGGTGAGCCAGGCCAGACTGACGCCAAGCAAGGTGA
Source organism: Pseudomonas sp. MWU13-2105 (assembly GCF_023242315.1). GTDB lineage: Bacteria > Pseudomonadota > Gammaproteobacteria > Pseudomonadales > Pseudomonadaceae > Aquipseudomonas. The sequence continues at coordinate 81,305 of NZ_JALLIY010000002.1, read as the reverse complement.
CGCCGACGCCGACGCCCAGCACCAGGGTCAGGGTGTTGCCCAGCAGGCGTGGCAGCTGGGTGTCCCAGAGATGGGACCAGATCTGCAGGTCGATCGCCTGCCAGGACAACAGCAGCACGCTCAGCGGCAGCAGGACCAGGGCGGCGACGGCAAAGACCGGAAGGTACCAGCGGCGTTGAGCGGGATGGGCCAAGGTGGTTCTCGGAGCAAAGGGATACGGCGATCAGTTGGGCTGACCATTTGTGGTGAGCGGGCAAACCCGCTCGCCACACCAGCCCGCTCACCACAGGATGGCATCTGGCCTGGAGTTGTAGCTTGCTCAATTCCAGCCGGCGCGATCCATCAGGCGGATGGCTTCAGCCTGGCGCTTGCCGGCAATTTCCACCGGCAAGGTATCGGGAACGAACCGGCCCCAGCTCGCCACTTCCGCCGACGGCGGCACCGCCGGGTTGGCCGGGAACTCCTGGTTCACGTCAGCGAAGATGCGTTGTGCCTCGGGGGTGGTCAGCCACTCCACCAGGGCCTTGGCCGCTTCCGGATGGGGGGCGTACCTGGTCAGGCCGATGCCCGAGAGATTCACATGCACGCCACGATCGCCCTGGTTCGGCCAGAACAGTTTGACCGCCAGGTTCGGGTTCTGCTTGTGCAGGCGACCGTAGTAGTAGGTGTTGACGATCCCGACGTCGCACTGCCCGGCATTGATCGCCTGCAACACGGCAATATCGTCGGAGAACACATCGGTGGACAGGTTACCAACCCAACCCTTGAGGATCTGCTCGGTCTTCTCGGCGCCATGGACTTCTATCAGGGTGGCGGTCAGCGACTGGTTGTAGACCTTCTTCGCCGTGCGCAGGCACAGACGGCCTTCCCACTGCTTGTCGGCGAGGGCTTCGTAGCTGCTCAGGTCGGCGGGCTTGACCCGTTCGGAGGAGTACGCCAGGGTCCGCGCGCGCAGGCTCAGGCCGGTCCACGCATGGGCGGACGAACGGTATTGCGGCGGAATATTGGCATCGATCAGCCTGGACGTGAAGGGCTGCAGGATGCCCATTTTTTCCGCCTGCCAGAGGTTGCCGGCATCGACGGTGAGCAGCAGGTCGGCGCTGGCGTTTTCGCCTTCGGCCTTGATCCGCTGCATCAGCGGCGCTTCCTTGTCGGTGATGAACTTGATCTTGACCCCGGTCTTCGCGGTATAGGCGTCAAAGACCGGCTTGATCAGTTCGTCGATGCGCGAAGAGTAGACCACCACTTCGTCGGCGGCGTGGGCAGTGCTGGCCATGAAGGAAAGGGCCAGGGCCGTCAGTAGACGCTTGGGTGCCAACATGGGGCGGTCTCTCGATTACGAAATGAGCGCGAAATGATAGTGACTCACATTTCGCTTCTCAAACCTAACCGTAGACGGAGGAGTTACCAGATGTTGCACAAGGGTCTGCCCATGAGACCGTGTAATCGTTCATCGCGAGCAAGCCCCGCTAAAACCATCAAGCCCTGGCCAGTTCCGGCAGATCGCCCGTCAGCCCCAGCGCCTGGCGTACGAACAGCGCCTTGGCTTCGGGCATCTGTTCGACGCTCTTCAATCCGGTGTTACGCAGCCAGCGCAGCGCCAGCGAGTCGGCCTGGAACAGCCGCTCGAAGCCTTCCATCGCCGCCATCAACCCCAGGTTGTGGGGCATGCGCCGCCGTTCGAAACGGCTGAGCACGCGCACATCCGCCAGCCGCTCGCCGCGCTCGCACGCATGCAACAGCACTTCAGCCAACACCGCCGCATCGAGGAAGCCCAGGTTCACGCCCTGGCCGGCCAATGGGTGAATGGTGTGCGCCGCATCGCCGATCAGCGCCAGGCCTTCGGCCACATAACGCTTGGCATGGCGCTGGCGCAGCGGCACGCAGAGCCGCGCATCAGCCGAAAGCACCGTGCCCAGCCGCCCTTCGAAGGCCCGCTCCAGTTCCCGGCAGAAGTCTTCCTCTTCCAGCAGCATAAGGCGCTGCGCCTGCTCCGGTGTGGTCGACCAGACGATCGAGCACCAGTCCTGCTGGCCATCGCGCTCCAGCGGCAAAAAGGCCAACGGGCCGTCATCGGTAAAGCGCTGCCAGGCGGTCATCTGGTGCGGTCGCGAGCTGCGCACACTGGTGACGATGGCGTGGTGCAGATAGTCCCATTCGCGGGTGGCGCAACCGGCCAAACGACGGACCGCCGAGTTGGCGCCGTCCGCCGCGATCACCAGCGGCGCGCGCAGCTTGCGGCCATCGGCCAGGGTCAGCAGCCAATCGTCGCCGGAGCGGCGCATCTGCTCCAGACGTGCGTTGGCCAGCAGGCCCATGTCGCAGTCATGCAGACGCTCGAGCAGGGCATCCTGGACCACCCGGTTCTCGACGATATGCCCCAGCACCTCGGCATGCACGCTGGCCGCCGAGAAGTGGATCTGCCCGGTGCCGCTGCCATCCCAGACCTGCATGTCGCGGTACGGGCTGGCCCGCCTGGCGCTGATCCCGGCCCACACACCGAGGCGTTCGAGAATCCGCTGGCTGGCGGCGGACAAGGCGCTGACCCGCGGCTCGAAAGCCGCCTGCGGGTCGAACGGCTTGACGCTCAGCGGGCTACCATCGAGCAGGAGGATCTCCAGCCCGCTGTCTTTCAACGCCAGGGCCAGGGCGCTTCCGACCATTCCGGCCCCGACAATCAGCACATCTGCGCGCATTTCCATGCTTTAAGCCTGTAATGAAGAGTGAGCATGCCCCTTGCGGGAGCCGGCTTGCCGGCTCCCGCAGGGTTTGGGATGTCGATACAGGCCCTAGACATCGGAACGGGTACCCAGGCCCATCGCTTGCCGGGCGAACCAGCGTTTGGCCGGCGGCAGCAGGTCGAGGCCCAGCAGGCCGATATTGCGCCCCAGGGCCACCAGCGGCTGGGCGTTGCCGAACAGGCGGGTGACCTGGTCGGAGAAACCCACTGTAAGCTGTTGGTCCAGGCGCTGACGCGCCTGGTAAGCCTGCAAGGTCGCCAGGTCGCCCAGCGCCGCGGTGCTCGCCAGCAAGGCCTCGGCCAGGGCCTGGGCATCGCGCAGGGACAGGTTGAAACCCTGCCCGGCAATCGGATGCAGGCTGTGGGCGGCGTTACCCAGTACCACCAGATGCGCCCGCACCTGCTCTTCGGCTTCCACAAGGCTCAGCGGGTACAGGTGCCGCGCACCGACCTGGCGCAAGGTGCCCAGGCGATAACCGAACACCCCCTGCAACTCCGCGAGGAAACTGCGCTCGTCCAGTTCGGCCAAGCGCTGGGCGTCCATCCCCTGCCGGGTCCAGACCAGCGCACAACGATTCTCCGGCAACGGCAGCAAGGCCATCGGCCCCTCGTCGGTAAAGCGCTCGAAAGCCATGCCGTTGTGGACTTCACTGGTGGTGATATTGGCGATCAGGGCACTCTGGTGATAGGAGCGTTTGCGCACCCCGATCCCCAGTTGCTCGCGCAACCCGGAGCGGCCACCGTCGGCGAGTATCGCCAGGTCGCAGTCCAGCTGGGTTTCATCACCCAGGGTCAGTCGATAGCCGTCTTCCAGCGGTTGCAGGTGGGTGACTTCGGCCGGGCATCGCCAACTGATCACGTCCCGGTCCAGCGCCTGCCACAGGCATTGCCCCAGCCAGGCGTTCTCCACCACGTAGCCCAGGGCCGGCACGCCCTCCTCCATCGCGGACAAGCGCGCCGTGGAGAAACGTCCGCGGTCGGACACATGAATCTGCTTGATCGGCTCGGCCCGCTGGCTGATCGACTGCCACACACCCAGGCGCTGATAGATCTGCCGGGCGCCGAAGGACAGCGCCGAAGAACGCGCGTCGTAGCTGGGCTGATAACTGTCGCCGGGGGCGAACGGTTCGATCAGGGTAATCTTCCAGCCCCGGGCCTTGGCCCCGGCCTGCAAGGCCAGCGCCAGGCTGGCACCGACCAGGCCACCACCGATGATCGCCAGATTGACCCGACTCATGCCGCTTCGGTCCGGGCAGCGGCCATCAATGCCTCGATCCCGGCGACGGTCTTGGGCACGCCGCCGGTAAGAATTTCACAGCCTTGCCTGGTCACCACTACATCATCCTCAATGCGCACACCGATGCCTCGCCATTTCTTCGCCACGTTCTGGTTGTCCGGGGAGATATAGATCCCCGGCTCCACGGTCAGCGCCATGCCGACCTCCAACACGCGCCATTGATCACCGACCTTGTAGTCGCCGACATCATGCACATCCATCCCCAGCCAATGACCGGCACGGTGCATGTAGAACGCCTTGTGGGCTTCGGCGGCGATCAACTCGTCGACATTGCCCTGCAACAGCCCCAGTTCGACCAGCCCGGCGGTAATCACCCGCACCGTGGCCTCGTGGGCCTGGTTCCAATGCTTGTCCGGCGCGATCTCGGCGAAGGCCGCTTCCTGGGCCGCCAGCACCAGTTCGTAGATCGCCTTCTGCTCCGGCGAAAACCGTCCGCTGACCGGCCAGGTGCGGGTGATATCGCTGGCGTAGCAGTCGATCTCGCAACCGGCATCGATCAGCACCAGGTCACCGTCCTTGAGCACCGCGTCATTCTGCTGGTAATGCAGGATGCAGCTGTTGCGCCCGGCCGCGACGATGGAGCCATAGGCCGGCATCTTCGCCCCGCCCCTGCGGAACTCGTAGTCCAGTTCGGCTTCCAGGCTGAATTCATGCAAGCCGGCGCGGCTGGCCTGCATCGCGCGCACATGGGCCCGGCAGGAAATCGCCGCGGCCTCGCGCATCACCTTCACTTCCGCCGCCGATTTATACAGGCGCATGTCGTGCAGCAGGTGATCCAGGGCAACGAATTCGTTCGGCGGTTGCGCACCGAGGTGGGCCTTGGAACGGATCACGTTGATCCACTCCATCAGGTGCCGGTCGAATTCCGGGTTGCTGCCCATGGCCGAATAGACCCGGTCGCGCCCTTCGATCAGGCCCGGGAGAATGTCGTCGATATCGTTGATCGGAAACGCGTCGTCGGCGCCGAAGTCACGGATCGCGCCCTCCTGGCCGGCGCGCAGGCCGTCCCAGAGCTCGCGCTCGACATTGCGCTCACGGCAGAACAACAGGTATTCGCCGTGGGGGCGGCCAGGGATCAGCACGATCACCGCCTGGGGCTCGGGAAAGCCGCTCAGGTACTGGAAGTCGCTGTCCTGGCGATAGACGTGCTCGACATCGCGATTGCGGATTGCCACGGCAGCGGCCGGCAGGATCGCGATGCTGTTGGGTTCCATCTGCGCCATCAGGGCCTTGCGGCGCCGGGCGTATTCCGCTTTCGGGATATGGATCATGGGCAGATGGGGCTCCCTGTCTGAAGGCGTCTTAATGCAGAGAAGGCTTGGCAGCCGGTTCAGCCGGTTTGTTGATTTCGGTGAACAGCAGCAACGGCGCGACCCGCAGGTATTCCATGACTTCCATGTAATCGCTTTCGCCGTCGTCGGACTCTTCCAGGGCATCCTGCACCTGGGCGATGGCCGCCAGGTCCTGGAGCACCTCGGTGGCTTCGACGCTCAGGGCGTTGGCGCGGTAGGTCAGGCCGAAACCGGCGAGGAAACCCTGGCACCACTGGCCCAGGGCAATGGCGCGCTCGGTCAGCGGCGCGTCGTCGGTGGGCAACAGCAGGACAACGGTCATGTCGTCGCTGGTAAGCTCGCCCTTGACCATCTCCTGCAAGCCGATCAGGGCGTTGCGCACGTTATCTTGCGGTTCGCCTTCGAGCAGCTCGGCGGCGTCCACCAGCCAGCTGTCGGCTTCGAAGCCGGCACCGGCGCAGCTGCGGCCGAGCAACAGGCCGTGCAGTTCGGCCGGCGAGACAGGGTGACCGCTGGTGCTCAGCAGGGTGGCAAAGGCGTTATACGGGGAATTCTGAATAGGCATGGGCGGCTAGGCGCCAAGCGGCGCAATGTCTAGAATGAAGGCCTTGTATCCTAGCATTCGCGCACGAGCCAGACCATCGGCCGTCCAAACGTTTGCTCCATGCTGTGATTACTACCGCTCATCAGTCATATTCAGTGGATACCCGATGGAAGACACCGACCTGCACGCGCTGATGGCCAGACTCGAACTGCTGATTACCCGGGTCGAGCAACTAAAAAGCCAAAACGGACTCTTACTAGCTCAGGAAAAGACCTGGCGCGAGGAGCGCGCAACCCTCATTGAAAAAAACGAAATCGCCCGGCGTAAGGTCGAATCAATGATTTCGCGCCTCAAAGCCCTGGAGCAAGACTCATGAGTTCAAGCAATAACGTGACCGTGCAGATCCTCGACAAAGAATATTCGATCATCTGCCCGCAGGAAGAACGCAGCAACCTGGTCAGTGCCGCTCGTTACCTGGACGGCAAGATGCGCGAGATCCGCAGCAGCGGCAAAGTCGTCGGTGCCGACCGCATCGCCGTGATGGCCGCGCTGAACATCACCCACGACCTGCTGCACCGCCAGGAGCGCCCTGATGTACAGGCCAGTGGCTCGACCCGCGAACAGGTACGGGATCTGCTCGATCGTGTCGATTTGGCGCTGTCCGCTGATCCGGACAACAGCAAAGGCTGATTCCTACGGCCAGTTTCGGGTATACTGATGCCACTCCCTGGAGTGCTTGCCAGTTGGTGATGTCCCTGAGCCGATTCGCAAAACCACGGGAGTTGCACGTTGGGGCCGGTGCGCATGTCCGCTAGACGGAAAGCCTTAAGGCCTCCTGCAACTTCCACCTTGAACTCTCGGGTTCAAGGGCTAAGCCGACAGCGGTACGTCGGGGAGCCTGATTCCAATCCACTGCCGGCTATCATTGCCGGCATTGGTGTTAACGAGTTGCCGTCCTGGTCGCTCGATTGCCCAAGCCAGATGCCATGACCGAACCTGCGCCGCCTTCCCGCCCGCAACTTCGACGACTGCTGCGCAAAGCCCGCCGCGCACTCAGCGCCAGCGAACAACGCCAGGCTGCTCGCGGCCTGTATCGGCAATTGGCACAACACCCGCTGTTTCGTCGCGCCCGCCATATCTCCCTGTACCTGCCCACTGACGGTGAGATCGACCCGCGCCTGCTGCTGCGTGAAGCACAACGACGCGGCAAGCACACCTATCTGCCGGTGCTGAGCGCCTGGCCGCGCACGCGGATGGTGTTCCAGCGCATTCGGCCGGGGGAGAAGCTGCAACCCAATCGTTTTCGTATTCTCGAACCACGGGTCAACCTGGCCGCGCAACGCAAGGTCTGGACATTGGACCTGGTGCTGCTGCCATTGGTGGGTTTCGATATCGAGGGTGGACGCTTGGGGATGGGCGGTGGTTTCTATGACCGCAGCCTGGCTTATCTGGCCCGCCGCCAAAGCTGGCGCAAGCCGACGCTGCTGGGGCTGGCCCATGAATGTCAGAAAGTCGGGAAGTTGAATCAGGCCAGCTGGGATGTGCCATTACAAGGCACGGTCACGGACCGCGCCTGGTATTTCGCGCAATAACGAGTCGGGGCGATCCGGCAAGAGCCGCCGGGATCAGCGCTTGAACAGGGTCGACTGCTGCGGCTGCTGCTGGACGATTTCCACCGGCACGTCTTTCTTGCCGGACCAGAGGCCCTGGGCATAGCCGGTAGTGACCACGCCCAAACCGAACAAAATCACCAAAATCCATAGTAAATCCGGTTTGCGTTTCATCGATTGCCCCCCTAGGCAAATGATCCACGATGACAGCAACGGTTTTCGTTATAGGCCGTGCAGCAGCGTCAAGCTTAAAATCCCGGCATTTTGCGATAACGTGAAGCACTACGCAAACATTGGCGTCAACCGACCGTCGGTTAGTACGCGGAATTGCCCGACAAATTGCCCAAGGAGCAAAACCATGGCCTATTGGCTGATGAAATCCGAGCCCGACGAGCTGTCCATCGGCGGCCTGGCCAAGCTCGGTGAGACGCGCTGGGATGGCGTGCGCAATTACCAGGCGCGCAATTTCCTGCGGGCTATGGCGCTCGGCGACGAGTTTTTCTTCTATCACTCAAGTTGCCCGGAGCCGGGGATTGCCGGGATTGGCCGGATTGTCGCGGCGGCCTATCCGGACCCGACGGCGCTGGACCCCGAGAGCGCGTATCACGACCCCAAGGCCAGTGCCGAGAAGAATCCCTGGAGCGCATTGCAGGTCGCCCATGTGGAAACCTTTGGCAAGGTGCTCGGGCTTGGTTACCTGAAGCAGCAGGCCGAGTTGGCGGAGATGCCGCTGGTGCAGAAAGGCAGCCGGTTGTCGGTGATGCCGGTCACCGCCGAACAGTGGGCCGCAGTTCTGGCCTTGCGCTGAATCCAAGGGCCTCTTCGCGGGCAAGCTCCGCGAAGAGGCCGGCACGAACAACACAACGTCCAACGATGCACCCTGCACCCGATTCAGGTTAGGCTTACCGTTCATTTGACCAATATCAACGCGTTTCGCCACGCATTCGGTCAAGATCGGCCGCTACTGACGCAGGATGCAGCAATGTCGATGAATCAACACAGTTCCCGTCTTTTCGCCGCCGCCCTCCTCGTGCTACTGGCCGCCGCCGGTGGCTTCGGCTACTGGAAATCCCTTCACGACCGCCTGCCCGAAGGCCTCGGCATGGGCAACGGCCGCCTCGAAGCCACCGAAGTGCAGATCGCCAGCAAAACCCCGGGGAGGCTGGCCGAAGTGCTGGTCAACGAAGGCGACAAGGTCACCCAGGGGCAACTGCTCGCCCGCATCGACACCCGCACCCTCGAAGCCCAGCGCAACCAGGCCGAAGCCGAAGTGCTGCGGGCCCGCGAGAACTTCGCGGCGAACCAGGCCAACGTGCAACTGCGCCAAAGCGAACTGTTGCTCGCCGGCCAGGAGCTCAAGCGTTTTCGCGAACTGTCCCAGCGCGGCTTCGCCAGCGGCCAGGTGATCGACCAGCAACAATCCCGCTACGATACCAGCAGCGCCGCGCTGACCGCCGCCAAGGCCCAGGTCTCGGCCACCAGCGCCGCCATCGGCGCGGCCCAGGCCCAGGTCGCCCAGCTGACCAGCGAAATCGATGACAGCAGCCTGCGCGCGCCCCTCGACGGCATTATCCAGTTGCGCCTGGCCGAACCCGGGGAAGTCCTCGGCGCCGGCGGCCGGGTGTTGCTGCTGATCGACCCCAACGACCAGTACATGAACCTTTACCTGCCCGCCTCCGTGGTCGGCCGCCTGACCCAGGGCGACGACGCCCGGGTCGTGCTCGACGCCCTGCCCGAACACCCGTTGCCGGCGAAAGTCGCCTTCGTCGCCGCCAAGTCGCAGTTCACACCCAAGGAAGTGGAGACCCGTGACGAGCGGCAGAAACTGGTGTTCCGGGTCAAACTGCGCCTGACCGAGCCCGCCGCCGTGCCCCAGGCCAAGCCCGGCATGCCCGGCGCCGGCTACGTGCGCACAAGCCCCGTGGACTGGCCGGCCAATCTGAAATGAGCGACCTGGCGCTGCAAGCCAGTGGCATCCAGCATCGCTACGGCGACCAACAGGCCCTGGTCGATATCGCCTTCAGCCTGCCCGTCGGTACCCGTTGCGGTCTGATCGGCCCGGACGGCGCCGGCAAATCCAGCCTGCTAGGATTGATCGCCGGGGTCAAGAAGCTCCAGCAAGGCCAACTGCAAGTGCTCGGTGGGGCGATCGACGAGCGCCGCCACCGTGCCAGCCTGTACCCGCGCATCGCCTTCATGCCCCAAGGTCTGGGCGGCAACCTTTACCCCGACTTGTCGATCAGCGAGAACATCCGCTTCTTCGCCACTCTGTTCGGCCTGGGCAAAGCCGAGTGCAACCTGCGCATGCACAACCTGCTGCGCGCCACCGACCTTGAGCACTTCAGCGAACGGCCGGCCGGCAAGCTCTCCGGCGGCATGAAGCAGAAACTCGGCCTGTGCTGCGCGCTGATCCACGACCCCGACCTGCTGATCCTCGACGAGCCCACCACCGGCGTCGACCCGCTGTCGCGGCGGCGCTTCTGGGAACTGGTGGACGAATTCCGCCGCCAACGCCCGCAACTGACGCTGCTGGTGGCCACCGCCTATATGGAAGAGGCCGAACAGTTCGAGCATTGCCTGATGCTCGACCGTGGCCGCCTGATCGCCGCGGGCCCGAGCCCGGAGCTCGCCGCCAGCACCGCGAGCGGCAAGCTCGACGACGCCTTCACCCATTACCAGGGCGACAGCGGCCACGACAACCAACCCCTGGTGATCCCGCCACGCAGCGGCAGCCAGACCGATATCGCCATCGAAGCCCACGAATTGACCTTGCGTTTCGGCGACTTCACGGCGGTAAACAAGGTCAGCTTCGCCATCGGCCGCGGCGAGATCTTCGGTTTTCTCGGTTCCAACGGCTGCGGCAAGACCACCACGATGAAGGTCCTCACCGGCCTGATGCCGGCCAGCGAAGGCAGCGCCACGCTGCTCGGCAAGCCGGTGGACGCCGCGGACCTGGCAACCCGCAAACGCGTCGGCTTCATGTCCCAGAGTTTCTCGCTGTATGGCGAGCTCAGCACGCGGCAGAACCTTGAATTGCATGCACGCCTGTTCGACCTGCCCAAGGCCGACAGCGCGACACGGATCGAAGAGCTGATCCAGCGCTTCGACCTCGGCCAGATCGCCGAGCAGCCGTCCGGCGCCCTGCCCCTGGGCCTGCGCCAGCGCCTGTCGCTGGCGGTGGCGGTGCTGCATCGCCCGGAAGTGCTGATCCTCGACGAACCCACCTCCGGAGTCGATCCGGCGGCTCGGGACGACTTCTGGCGCCTGCTGATCGAACTGTCGCGGGAACAGGGAGTGACGATCTTTCTCTCCACCCACTTCATGAACGAAGCCCAGCGCTGCGACCGCATTTCCTTGATGCATGCCGGCCAAGTGCTCGCCTGCGACACCCCGGACGCCCTGCAACGGCAGTTCCACGGTGACACACTGGAGGCGGCCTTTGTCCGCTGCCTGGAGCAAGCACAAGGCAGCTCGCCGGAGCCCCAGGCCGCCACAGGCGACACGGCGCCGCCGACATCCAGCCTGGCACCGAACAAGACCGGCTTCAGCCCCGCGCGCCTGCTGGCCGTGGCCAGCCGCGAAGGCAAGGAACTGCTGCGCGACAAGGTACGGCTGGCCTTCGCCCTGCTCGGCGCGCTGTTCATGATGGTGATCTTCGGCTACGGGATTTCCCTGGATGTGGAGAACCTCGCCTTCGCCGTCTATGACCAGGACCAGACACCGCAAAGCCGGGCCTACCTGGAAGCCTTCCGCGGCTCGCGCTACTTCGATGAGAAAACCCCGATCCGCGATGCCGCGCAACTGCACCAGCGCCTGCAACGCTCGGAAATCAAGCTGGCGCTGGAGATCCCCCCGGGCTTCGGCCGCGACCTGTATGCCGGACGCCAACCCACGGTGGCCGCCTGGCTGGACGGCGGCATGCCGTTCCGTGCCGAAACCAGTCGCAACTATGTCGAGGCCGTGCATCAGGCCAACCTCGAACAACTGGCGGCGCAAAGCAGCCCGGCCTACGACACTCGCCCCGCCGCCCGCCTGGAAACCCGCTTTCGCTACAATCAGGACGTGGTCAGCGTAAACGCCATCGGCCCCGGCGTCATGGCGCTGATCCTGGCCTTTATCCCGGCGATGCTCACCGCCCTGGGCATTGTCCGCGAGAAGGAGCTCGGTTCGATCACCAACTTCTATGCCACGCCCCTGACCCGCCTGGAGTTCCTGCTGGGCAAGCAGGCGCCTTATCTGGCAGTCAGCCTGGTCAACCTGGCCCTGCTGGTGGCGATGAACCGCTGGCTGTTCGGCGTGCCGTTCAAGGGCAGCGGCCTGACCCTGGCCCTGGGCGGCGTGCTCTATGTGCTGGCGACCACCGGCATGGGCCTGCTGATCTCGGCCTTCACCCGTACCCAGATCGCCGCGATCCTCGGCACCATGATCATCACCAGTCTGCCGACCATCCAGTTTTCCGGATTGATCGTGCCGCGCTCGTCGCTGGACGGCGGTGCCGCGCTGATGGGCATGCTGTTCCCCGCCGGGCACTTTCTCGATATCGCCGTCGGCACCTTCACCAAGGCCCTGGACCTGCGTGAGCTGTGGCCGCAGTGCCTGGCGCTGTTCGGATTCTTCGTCGCCTTTACCGGCCTGAGCCTGATCATGCTCAAGAAGCAGGAGGCCTGATGCACAAGCTCACCCACATCCTGCGCCTCGGCATCAAGGAACTGACCAGCCTGCGCCACGACAGCGTCCTGCTGCTGTTCCTGTTCTATGCCTTCAGCGTGGCGATCTACATGCCCGCGGCCGGCTCGGTGATCGGCGTGCACAACGCCAGTGTCGCCCTGGTGGACGAGGACCGCAGCGCACTGTCGCGCAAACTGGGCGATGCCCTGCAACCGCCGGAATTCCAGCGCCCGGCGGCGCTGGCCTACGACCGCCTGGACGCCGCCCTGGACAGCGGCCAGTACACCTTCGTGATCAATGTGCCGGCCAACTTCCAGAGCGACCTGCTGGCCGGCCGCTCACCCACCATTCAGGTCAATGTCGACGCCACTGCCATGAGCCAGGCCTTCATGGGCGCCGGCTATATCGGGCGGATCTTCCAACGCGAACTCCTCGAGTACGGCGGCCAGGCCGACGCCGCGAGCCAGACGCCGGTGCTACTGACCAGCCGGGCGTTGTTCAACTCCAACCTGGAAGGTGGCTGGTTCCTGGCGGTGATCCAGATCGTCAACAACATCACCATCCTGGCGATCATCCTCACCGGCACCGCGCTGCTGCGCGAACGCGAGCACGGCACCCTGGATCACCTGCTGGTGCTGCCGCTCACGGCCCTGGAAATCATGCTGGCGAAAATCTGGAGCAACCTGCTGGTGGTGGTGATCTGCACCTGGGTGTCGCTGGAGGTGATCGTCAAGGGCGCACTGGGCGTGCCGCTGGCCGGCTCGCTGGGGTTGTTCCTGGGGGTAACGGCGCTGTATCTGTTCGCCAGCACGGCGCTGGGGATTTTCCTCGCAACCCTGGCCCGCTCGACCCCACAGTTCGGCTTGCTGGCGATCCCGGTGATTATCCCCATGCTCCTGCTGTCCGGCGGCAGCACGCCGCTGGACAGCATGCCGCAGTGGCTGCAATGGGTGATGCAGGGCTCGCCGTCGACGCACTTTGTCAGCCTGAGCGCGGCCATCCTGTTCCGCAATGCCGGAATCAGCGTGGTCTGGCCGGATGTACTGGCGCTGGCGACTATCGGCCTGGTGTTCTTCTCGATTGCCCTGGCGCGGTTTCGCAAGAGCCTGGCGTCCTGAGTTGCCACTCAGCCAAAGCCGAGCACGGTCTTGTGGCGAGCGGGCTTGCCCGCGCTGGGGGCGAAGCCCCCTAAAACCGGAGAAATGGGTGTGTCAGGTAGACCGAGATAGCCGGTTTCAGGGCCGCTTCACGCCCCGGCGCGGGCAAGCCCGCTCGCCACACGGGGCCCGGTATGCCTCTTGAGCGTTACTGAACGATCAGGTTATTGAACAGCAGGTCCTCGATCACCGGCTTGCCGGTTTCATCGCTCATCACCTGCTGAACCTGCTTCAGCGCTTCCTGGCGCATCTTTTCCTTGGCCTCGACATTGCTCATCGACTCCACGGTCTGCTGGGCGAACAGCGCCACCAGCTGGTTACGGATCAACGGCTCATTGGCCTTGACCGCCTTGGCCGCCTCTTCACCGGTCACGCGCAGGGCCACATCGGCCTTGTATACCTTGAGTTTCGGGCTGCCATCGAGGCCATAGTTACCGACAAACGGCGGCGTCAGGCTGATATAGCTGACTTTCGGGCCCGCCGCTTCCCCTTCCTTGGCTTCTTCCGCTGCCACTGCCGCCAGTGGCAGGGACAGGGCCAACATCAACATGATCAACGCTTTCACAATTCGCTCCTTATCCGGTTTGCGGCCTAGCATAGCGACCCGCACCGCCCTGCCCAAGCAAAAAGCTTATGGCGGACTATCAGGGTGGGGCATGCTCGTTGACCCTTCGATTCACACACCTACACTTATCGGCCATCACTCCCAAAGGAATAGCCCGATGAAAGCCGTGCTCTGCAAAGCCTTCGGCCCCGCCGAAACGCTGGTGCTGGAAGAGGTCGCCAGCCCGCTGCCCGCGAAGAACGAGATCCTGCTGCAGGTGCACGCCGCCGGGGTGAACTTCCCGGACACGCTGATCATCGAGGGCAAGTACCAGTTCAAGCCACCCTTCCCGTTTTCCCCGGGTGGCGAGGCCGCCGGCGTGGTCGCCGCGGTGGGCGAGAAGATCAGCCACCTCAAGGTCGGCGACCGGGTGATGGCCTTGACCGGCTGGGGCAGTTTTGCCGAAGAGGTGAAAGTGCCCGGCTATAACGTGCTGCCGATCCCCGCCGCCATGGACTTCACCACCGCCGCCGCCTTCAGCATGACCTACGGTACCTCCATGCACGCGCTCAAGCAGCGCGCGCAATTGCAGCCGGGGGAAACCCTGCTGGTGCTCGGCGCCTCCGGAGGCGTGGGCCTGGCCGCCGTGGAAATCGGCAAGGCCATGGGCGCCCGGGTGATCGCCGCCGCCAGCAGTGCCGAGAAACTCGCGGTGGCCAAGGCCCTCGGTGCCGACGAACTGATCAACTATGGCCAGGACAACCTCAAGGATGAAATCAAGCGCCTGACCGACGGCAACGGCGTCGACGTGATCTACGACCCGGTCGGCGGCGACCTGTTCGACCAGGCCATCCGCTCCATCGCCTGGAACGGTCGGCTGCTGGTGGTGGGCTTTGCCAGCGGGCGCATCCCGGAGCTGCCGGTGAACCTGGCGCTGCTCAAGGGTGCCTCGGTGGTCGGAGTGTTCTGGGGCTCGTTCGCCCAGCGCCAGCCCCAGGACAACGCCGCCAACTTCCAGCAACTGTTCAGTTGGTACGCCGAGGGCAAATTGAAGCCGCTGGTGTCGCAGACCTATCCACTGGCGCAGGCCGGCCAGGCCATCAATGACCTGGCCCAGCGCAAGGCCGTCGGCAAAGTGGTGGTGCAGGTGCGTTGAGACGCTGACAATAGTTTCACCCGGCCGGATGCCGGAATGCCGCTATATTTTGCCCATGGCCCGGGTGCGCTCATGGCGAGCGCGCCCCCTACGTCCCCACGAGGCAAATCCATGCTCAAACTGCTACAGACTCTGCTCCCCGGCGTACTCGCTTGCTCGGCGCTGATCCTCGCCACACCGGCCATGGCGCACAAGGAAGTCGGCTTGAGCGATGTCACGGTGCTGATCGTCCGCCACGCGGAAAAACCCGACCAGGGCCGCGGGCTCAGCCCCGCCGGCGAACATCGGGCCCAGGCCTACGCCAGCTACTTCGATCCCTTGTCGCTCGACGGCTCGCAACTGACCCCGCAACGGCTGATTGCCACCCGTGACAGCAAGGAAAGCGACCGCCCGCGCCTGACTCTCACACCCTTGTCGCAACGCCTGGAACTGCCCATCGAACAACCCTACGCCGACGAGGAGGTCGACCAGTTGGTCAAGTCCCTGGGCAAGGACAACAGCGCGCCGGTGGTACTGATCGCCTGGCACCATGGGCATATCGACAATCTGATCGAAGCCTTCGGCGGCGATGCGAAAAAGCTCACCGGGCAAAAGCACTGGCCGGAAGCGGTCTATGACTGGCTGATCGTGCTGCGCTTCGACCATAAAGGGCAGTTGATCGAATCCCGCAGTGAAAAAATCCAGGAGCCGCTATTTCCCGGCTGACACGCGGGGGAGCGCCGCTACACCTCGTAGTGTCCTTTCGGGCTCACCATGAGCCCCAACTGACGATGCCAGCCCGGATTCAAGCCGAGGACGTAGTCGAAACTCAACAGCCTGAGCAATTGCTTCAGATCCGCCACGCTCCGGGCGCAATAGGCCTGTTCCCCGGGGGTAAAGAACAGGCAGGGAAAATCAATATCGTAAACCAGCGGACGGCCCGCTTCGTCGCTGTGATGCACCACATCGCCGCCCTGATAGCCTTCCGCGCGAACCGCTGTGTTCAGGGCTTTGCGGAGCAGGTTGAGACGCGGCGTCATGTTGCCCCGATGTGGGTCCTCATGCTGATCGAAAAAACGCTCGTCATGGCGCCAGCGATCGCTATCCGGCACCCTGCGCCGGTCCACCCCTGAACGGGAATAGCTGTCGCGTCCGGGAAAGACCGCCCACAGGTCATAATCGCAGGTGGTCGCGGCCCGATAAGTACGGCGTGCCTCCTCCGGACAGCCGGGATCGACGATGGCCATGACCGGGAGCAGGTTTGCCCGATCGGAAAGCTGATTCCGCCCGGTCAGGCTATTGGACAGCCGACGCTCTTGCGCTCCATAAAACACCGCCCAGAGGCCCTCGCCCCTGGCGCCGGCAACCGAGGTTGTATATTTCAAGACAAAGTTCATGGAAACACCCAGCGGCGCGCGCGCCGTATAGTGCCTTTCCTGGTGATTACCGCCCACCAACGTCATGCACTTCAACTGGCCCTCCAACGCTTGACGTCGGCGGTCGCTAATATACAAGGGTGTTTCGTCCGCGCCGAAGTCCACGGCCTCTTGCAGTGCCTCGCGCTGACTGGAGAAGTCCGGATTCTTGGTGAATCGGGGGTCGGCCAGGACAAACCCGGCCATTGGCCCCCAGGTGCAACTTTTGGCTTTATTGTGAAAGCCCTTGGTGGCATAACTTTCCAGCAACAAACCAGTGGCACAAGGGCCCACGGCCCGTACGGCGATGACGCACTTGTGAGCGTCGGCCACACGCTGAAAGGCCCGTCCATGCTGTATCGGCATACCGGTACTGATAATGGCGGACAGGCCATGGGACATATTCAGATTCATCTACAACTTCACTCGACCGCAAAGATCAGGCGTTATAGCACTGCAATACCGCACTCATGAACGTGGATAATGAAACAATTCTTGAAGCCCCCAAACAGCCCAACAACAGACGATCAGCCGATTAATAACCCGCTCTTGTACTGATATAAAATAGCGCTTTCAACGACGATAAAATCAGCGTGTTATATTTCTCTTTGCTTCTTTTAATAGCTCTTCGGGCAACCCGATCATCGACATGATTGCACTGCGCCAGAGGGGTTTATCGATCCATCGAACCGAACACGATCCCTTGTGGGAGCCGGCTTGCCGGCGATGAGGCCGGCAAGTCCTGCATCGACATCGGTCCGCCATCGCCGGCAAGCCGGCTCCTACAGGTTCGCGGGGTGCCTGGTATTAGTGAGAAGCCGAACGACAGCGCTTGAGCCGCGCCTCCAGGTTGCGATCCGGCATGGCGTGGCTGCGCAAGGCGCTGGCGGTCTGCTCGACGTAGTCGCGGGTGCTGCCATAGCGCCCGCAGGCGCTTTCGAGTACCTGGTTCAACACATGGTCCGGCAGGTTGCCGGCATAGCTGGGAAGGTGCCGCTCCAGCACAAAGCCCAGCGCCTGAACCGTCTGCCCGGTGGCCAAGCGGCAATTGAGCCAGTGCGGTCGATAGGACGGCACCGGCATCTCCCGCTGCCACAAGGCATAGAGCGATGCTTCCAGTTGATCGTCCGACAGGCGATAGGCGAAACCGCTGCAGGAACCGCCGCGATCCAGGCCGAACACCAGTCCCGGAAACTCCGGCGTGCCCCGGTGTTCATGGGACCACAGGTACAAGCCCCGATGGTAACCATGAACCCGCCCGCGTACCCGCTCCACGGCGGAGCACTCGGGACGCCAGATCAACGAGCCGTAGGCGAACAGCCAGACCGGTCCGCCTTTGTGCCGGGCCATGGTGGCCTGCATGGAGCAGAGCAGTTGCTCGTGGGACAGTTGCGCCCCCAGCTCCAGGCGCGGCGGATAGGCCAAACTCGACAACGCAGGATCGATAGCGGTCATGACAAATTGCGTGGGGTTCCTGATCATTACCAGTTGTAAGTCACTTTACCGTAATAAAACCCGCCGCTGTAACCGTACGGCGAAAAAGTGCTGCAGGTCAGGATGCCGCCGTTATTGATGTAGCCATTGCTGACTCGATAGAGGCCAGCGGCCCGGCGGATATATATCCTAATGTTCTGTAACAAATAAATTAAATATTAAAATCGCATAACGATAAGCTAAACATCGCGTACGGGAATAACCCTACATACACTTCAGAGGCCACGGTCTGACAATCCGATTTCGACTTACGTATAACGGCCGCCTACTTCAATCGCTACGTTTCACCAGGGGCCAATGACCATGAAGCAATCATTCCTTATTCGGGGCTTGTGCCTGTTCCTGCTGGCGCCCACCGCCTGGGCGTCGAACGATTCGAGCGCTGCTGACAAGGGCTTCTGGTACCTGCAGACCAGCGTCGTCACCCGCCATTTCTCGCCGGACCCGGACCACAACAATCACCAGGACCTGATCGGCCTGGAACGCAATGAGGCCTCGGGTTTTCTCTATGGGGCGGCGACGTTTCGCAACTCGTTCAGCCAGCGCTCGTATTACGCCTATGCCGGCAAACGCTTCGAGAGCGCCGATTATCCGGTGTACCTGAAAGTCACAGGTGGCTTACTGCAGGGCTACAAAGGCCAGTACCGCGACAAGATCCCGTTGAACCACCTGGGCGTTGCGCCGGTGATCATTCCTTCGGTCGGCGCGCATTACGGGCCGGTGGCGGCGGAGGTGGTGTTGCTGGGTTTCAATGCGGCGATGCTTACCGCCGGGGTGCGTTTCTAAGGGTTTTTCAGCGGTCTTGAGGGCCTCTGTGGCGAGGGGGCTTGCCCCCGTTGGGGCGCGAAGCACCCCTAAAAGCTAACACCTCGTTTTACCTGATACTCCTCGATCACTGGTTTCGGGGCTGCTTCGCAGCCCAGCGCGGGCAAGCCCGCTCGCCACAAGGTGCCACCCGTACAGGAGCAACTGCGGGGTTAGGGCCTGGGCGCATAGGCAAACACATCGGCACGCATCTGGTGTGCATCCATCCCGGCATTCACCAGGGCGTCCAGCGTCGCGTAGATCATCGCCGGCGAGCCGCTGGCATAGACACTCACCCCCGACAAGTCGGCAATGTCTTCGCGGACCGCCTCGTGCAGCATGCCGCAACGCCCTTCCCAGCCACACAAATCGCTGACCACCTTGTGCAGGAACAGGTTCGGCAGTTGCTTCCACTCCTCCCAGTGCTCCAGGGTGTAGAAATCCTCGGGCCGACGCACACCCCAGTACAAGTGCACCGGATGCTGGAAGCCAGTGGAACGGCAATGCTCGATCAGGCTGTTCATCTGTGCCATGCCGGTGCCCGCCGCGATCAGCACCAGCGGTCCATCGGGCAACTGGGCCAGGTGGGTATCGCCAAACGGCAATTCGACCCGAGCCATGCCGTTGCGCTGCAACTGCTCGATCAGACTCTGGGCGCTGGCCTCGCGCACCAGCACATGCAGCTCGAGATCACGCCCGGCGTGCGGCGCCGAGGCCAGGGAAAACGCCGATTTCTCACCGTTGTCGCGCTCGATCATCAGGTACTGGCCGGCGTGATAACGCGGCGGCTTGCCCGCCGGCGCACGCAGGCGCACGCGCCAGACATCACCGCCGATCTCGACGCATTCGATCAACTGGCAGGCCAACTTGCGCACCGGCAGTTCTCCTTGCGCGAGCACGCCATCCCACAGCAGCACACAGTCTTCCAGGGGCTCGGCGATACAAGTGTAGAACTCGCCATGATCACGCACATCGCCGGCCTGCGCGACCCGTCCTTCCACCAGCAACGCCGCGCACACATGGCAGTTACCGTTGCGACAGCTTTGCGGGCAGTCATAACCCAGGCGCCGGGCACCGTCGAGAATCCGCTCGCCGGGCCGTATCTCAAGCACGGCGCCGGACGGCTGCAAGGTCACACGCATCAATCTATTCCTAACTGATTCCAAATGGCATCGACCCGTCGGGTCACGGCCTCATCCTTGACGATCACCCGGCCCCACTCACGCGTGGTCTCGCCGGGCCATTTGTGCGTGGCATCGAGCCCCATCTTCGAACCCAGGCCGGAGACCGGCGAGGCGAAGTCGAGGTAGTCGATCGGCGTGTTATCGATCATCACCGTGTCGCGCTTGGGGTCCATGCGCGTGGTGATGGCCCAGATCACGTCGTTCCAGTCGCGGGCGTTGATATCGTCGTCGGTGACGATAACGAACTTGGTATACATGAACTGTCGCAAAAACGACCAGACACCCAACATGACGCGCTTGGCGTGGCCCGGGTACGACTTCTTCATGGTGACGATGGCCATGCGGTACGAGCAACCTTCCGGCGGCAGGTAGAAGTCGGTGATTTCCGGGAACTGCTTCTGCAGGATCGGCACGAACACTTCGTTCAACGCCACGCCGAGAATCGCCGGCTCATCCGGGGGCCGGCCGGTGTAGGTGCTGTGGTAGATCGGCTTGATCCGGTGGGTGATGCGCTCCACCGTGAACACCGGGAAGTTGTCGACTTCGTTGTAATAGCCGGTGTGGTCGCCGTACGGGCCTTCCGGGGCCATCTCGCCCGGATGGATCACACCTTCCAGGACGATTTCCGCCGAGGCCGGCACTTGCAAATCATTGCCCCGGCACTTGATCAGCTCGGTGCGGTTGCCCCGCAGCAGGCCGGCAAAGGCGTATTCGGAAAGGCTGTCCGGCACCGGGGTCACCGCGCCGAGAATGGTCGCCGGGTCCGCGCCCAGGGCCACGGACACCGGGAACGGCTGGCCCGGGTGCTTTTCGCACCACTCGCGATAATCCAGCGCACCGCCACGGTGGCTGAGCCAACGCATGATCACCTTGTTGCGGGCGATCACCTGCTGGCGATAGATGCCGAGGTTCTGGCGGTCCTTGTTCGGCCCCTTGGTCACCGTCAGGCCCCAGGTGATCAGCGGCGCGACATCGCCCGGCCAGCAATGCTGGACCGGCAACTTGCCGAGGTCGACGTCATCGCCTTCAATGATGATTTCCTGGCAGGGCGCGTCCTTGACCACCTTCGGCGCCATGGCAATGATCTTGCGGAAGATCGGCAGCTTGGACCAGGCGTCCTTGAGCCCCTTGGGCGGCTCCGGCTCCTTGAGGAAAGCCAGCAGCTTGCCGATTTCGCGCAGTTCGCTGACCGCTTCGGCCCCCATGCCCAGGGCCACGCGCTCGGGCGTGCCGAACAGGTTGCCGAGCACCGGGATATCAAAACCGCTGGGCTTTTCGAACAGCAGCGCCGGTCCCTTGGCCCGCAAGGTGCGGTCGCAGATCTCGGTCATTTCCAGGATAGGCGACACTGGAACCTGGATGCGCTTGAGTTCGCCGCGCTGTTCCAGGCCGCTGATAAAGTCGCGCAAGTCGCGATACTGCATGCGTGAGCCTCGTAGGGTCCGTGGCGTTCGGGGTGGGCAGTTTACCCGGTTCGCCCCGATACCGCGCAATCGAACAACGCCCAGACAGCAAAAAGCCGGGTTTCCCCGGCTTTTGCGTTCCTGCTCGAGTTACTTGCGTTTCATCGAGAGGAAGAACTCATCGTTGGTCTTGGTCTGTTTCAGCTTGTCGATCAAGAACTCGATGGCCGCGACTTCATCCATCGGATGCAGCAGCTTGCGCAGGATCCACATGCGCTGCAGCTCGTCGTCGGCGGTCAGCAACTCTTCGCGGCGGGTACCGGAACGGTTGATGTTGATCGCCGGGAAGACGCGCTTTTCAGCGATCTTGCGGTCCAGGGGCAGTTCCATGTTGCCGGTACCCTTGAACTCTTCGTAGATCACTTCGTCCATCTTCGAGCCGGTTTCAACCAGCGCGGTGGCGATGATGGTCAGCGAACCGCCTTCCTCGATGTTACGCGCGGCACCGAAGAAACGCTTTGGCTTCTCCAGGGCGTGGGCATCGACACCACCGGTCAGGACCTTGCCGGAGCTCGGGATCACGGTGTTGTAGGCACGCGCCAGACGGGTGATGGAGTCGAGCAGGATCACCACGTCCTTCTTGTGCTCGACCAGGCGCTTGGCCTTCTCGATGACCATTTCGGCCACTTGCACGTGACGGGTTGGCGGCTCGTCGAACGTCGAGGCGACCACTTCGCCGCGCACGGTGCGCTGCATTTCGGTCACTTCTTCCGGGCGTTCGTCGATCAGCAGGACGATCAGGTGCACTTCCGGGTTGTTGCGGGTGATGTTCGCCGCAATGTTCTGCAGCATGATCGTCTTGCCGGCTTTCGGCGGCGCCACGATCAGGCCGCGCTGGCCCTTGCCGATCGGTGCACAGAGGTCGATCACGCGACCGGTGAGGTCTTCGGTGGAAC
Source organism: Pseudomonas sp. MWU13-2105 (assembly GCF_023242315.1). Taxonomy (GTDB): domain Bacteria; phylum Pseudomonadota; class Gammaproteobacteria; order Pseudomonadales; family Pseudomonadaceae; genus Aquipseudomonas. The sequence goes on along the minus strand of NZ_JALLIY010000002.1, from coordinate 59,062 downwards.
CGTTACCGGCTTCCATCTTCATGCGCACGGTCGGGAACAGCGGGGTCAGGTTCTCGAAGAGAATCTTGTTCTTCGCGTTTTCCGGACGATCGAAGTTGATCGTGTCGACCTTGAGCAGGGCGAAATAACGCTCGCCTTCCTTCGGCGGACGGATCTTGCCGACGATGGTGTCACCGGTACGCAGGTTGAAGCGGCGGATCTGGCTCGGCGAGACGTAGATGTCGTCCGGGCCGGCCAGGTAGGAGGCATCCGAAGAGCGGAGGAAGCCGAAGCCGTCCTGGAGGATCTCCAGCACGCCATCACCGGAGATTTCCTCGCCGCTTTTCGCGTGCTTTTTCAGCAGGGAGAAAATCACATCCTGCTTGCGCGAACGGGCCATATTTTCTATGCCCATCTGTTCGGCCAATTCGAGCAGTTCGGTAATCGGCTTTTGCTTGAGTTCAGTCAGATTCATATAGGAATGACGTAATCATTTATGGAGGGGGGAGAAATTAAGCTTTTGGCTTAATGAGGCCGCGCCGCAGAGAAGGCGACAGGATCGCGTACTTGTTCGAAAAGGAGAGCGTCGGCGACGGCTTGCAGGGGGCAGTGGAGAAACCAGTGCGGGGCCGAATGTAACACCTGTCATTCTGGACGTCTAGCCCCTGACAACGAAAAAAGCCCCGCTATTTGCGGGGCCTTTTTGACGATGCCAACCTTACAGGTGGGCGTCGAGGAACGCGGTCAGCTGGGACTTGGACAGCGCGCCGACCTTGGTCGCTTCGACGTTGCCGTTCTTGAACAGCATCAGCGTCGGGATACCGCGCACGCCATGCTTGGCCGGGGTTTCCTGGTTTTCGTCGATGTTCAGCTTGGCGACGACCAGTTTACCTTGGTAGGTCGTGGCAATCTCGTCCAGGACCGGGGCGATCATCTTGCAGGGGCCGCACCATTCAGCCCAGTAGTCGACCAGCACAGCGCCTTCGGCCTTGATTACATCGGCCTCGAAGCTAGCGTCGCTAACGTGTTTGATCAGATCGCTGCTCATGGAAGTCTCCAGGTTGTAAGCAAAAAACGTCGCTCATCATAGCTGGCCTTCCTACGTACAGGAAGCCGCAGTTAATTGAGTCTAACTATGACAAATCATCAGTTTGGGTATAGCCCAATCCGATTTCTTCTGCACAAATGCGCGCGCGTGAGCACCACCGCCCCTTGTAGAGCCTGGCTTGCCAGCGAAGCCTTCAGCGATCTCACGGGCCTCTTCGCTGGCAAGCCAGGCCCCTACAGGTTCCGCGTCCAGCCTCGATGGGGGCGATCAGGCCGGCGTGACGAAGACAATACCAGTACGCAGGGCGGCGTTGCGCACATGCTCCTGCATCGCCTTCTGTGCCGGGCCCGAGGCGCGCCGCGCCAGGGCGCGGAGGATCTTGCGGTGCTCCTGCCAGGTCTCCATGGCCCGCTCCGCCCGGATGAACGGCAGCTTCTGGCTTTCGAGGAACAACTCGGCACTGGCACTGAGGATGCCGACCATGGCCTGGTTGCCGCTGGCCAGCAGGATGCGCCGGTGAAAATCGAAGTCCAGCCGGGCGGCCGCGTCGAAATCCCCGGCCTTGAGTTCCAGCCGCAGGGCCTCGACGTTGTCCTCCAGGGCATCCAGCTCGTCGGCGCTCAAGGTCACCGCCGCCAGGCCCGCGGCAAAACCCTCCAGGGCATAACGCAACTGGAAGATGTCCTGCGCTGAGGCCTGGGCCGCGAACGGCCACGCCAGGCCGCCGGCCGCCGGTGCCAACTCCACCGGCGCCTGCACGAACACGCCCTTGCCCGGCTGCACGCTGATCACCCCCAGGGCACTCAGCGACGACAGGGCCTCGCGCAGCGACGCCCGGCTCACCCCCAGGCGCAGCGCCAGGTCGCGCTGCGAAGGCAACACGTCACCCGGGCCGAAACCTTCGTCGGCAATCAGTTTGCGAATGGCTTGCAGCGCCACTTCCGGGACGGCGCGGGAGATCGAATTCATTGTTTTTTTCAGCTGTTGGTCCGGGAAAGCGCTAGTTGTAAAGCTATTGGGCGGATCCGGCAAGTCACGCCCAGCGCTGGTTCAGCGCCGCGAACGAATGCTCGATAAGAGTGCGAAAGCCTTGCTACTGTTCAGACCAGTAAGACCATGAAAAGTCCCGCCCCGCCAGCAGGAACAGGGTTTCGCACAAGTGTGGCATGGGCTGTGCACTGCACCGGACAGAGATCGCCCTTCTGGATTCGGAGAGTTGCCATGATCAAACGCCGCAGCGCCCTGCTCACTGCCTTGCTGGCCAGCCTGATGCTGAGCCAGGCCCCCGCCCAGGCCAATGGCCTGGACGACATCATCGCCCGTGGCACCCTCAAGGTCGCCGTGCCCCAGGACTTCCCGCCGTTCGGCTCGGTGGGTCCGGACATGAAACCCCGTGGCCTGGATATCGACACGGCGAAACTGCTGGCCGAACAACTCAAGGTCAAGCTGCAGCTGACCCCGGTCAACAGCACCAACCGCATTCCGTTCCTTACCACCGGCAAGGTCGACCTGGTGATCTCCAGCCTCGGCAAGAACCCCGAGCGGGAGAAGGTCATCGACTTCTCCCGGGCCTATGCGCCCTTCTACCTCGCGGTCTTCGGCCCGCCGGAGGCGCCGATCAACAGCCTGGCGGACCTCAAGGGCAAGACCATCAGCGTCACCCGCGGCGCCATCGAGGACATCGAGCTGACCGCCGTGGCCCCCGAGGGCGTGACCATCAAGCGTTTCGAGGACAACAACACCACCATTGCCGCGTACCTGGCCAAGCAGGTCGACCTGATCGCCAGCGGCAACGTGGTGATGGTGGCCATCGCCGAGCGCAACCCGAAACGCATCCCGGCGTTGAAGGTCAAGCTCAAGGACTCGCCGGTCTACGTCGGGGTGAACAAGAACGAGCCGGCCCTGCTGGAAAAAGTGAACCAGATCCTCGCCACGGCCAAGGCCGACGGCAGCCTGGAGAAGAACGCCCAGTTGTGGCTCAAGCAGCCGCTTCCGGCCGACCTCTGATCGCGCTCGCCTGAGGTCCGCTCCATGGCTTATCAGTTCGACTTCCTGCCGGTGCTGCACAACGCCGACCTGCTGTTGCGCGGCGCCCTGTTCACCCTGGAACTGACCGCCATCGGCACCTTGCTCGGGGTCGGCCTGGGCATTGTCGGGGCCGTGGTCAGGGCCTGGCAGATCCGCCCCTTCGCGGCGATCTTCGGCGTCTACGTCGAATTGATCCGCAACACGCCGTTCCTGGTGCAGCTGTTTTTCATTTTCTTCGGCCTGCCGTCCCTCGGCCTGCAGATTTCCGAGTGGCAGGCGGCGGTACTGGCGATGGTGATCAACCTCGGCGCCTATTCCACGGAGATCATCCGTGCCGGTATCCAGGCGATCCCGCGCGGGCAACTGGAAGCCGCCGCGGCACTGGCCATGACCCGCTTCGAAGCCTTTCGCCATGTGGTCCTGCTGCCGGCGCTGGGCAAGGTCTGGCCGGCCCTGAGCAGCCAGATCATCATCGTCATGCTCGGCTCGGCGGTCTGCTCGCAGATCGCCACCGAGGAGCTGAGCTTCGCCGCCAACTTTATCCAGTCACGCAACTTTCGCGCCTTCGAAACCTACACCCTGACCACCCTGATCTACCTGGTCATGGCGCTGCTGATCCGCCAGTTGCTGAACTGGCTGGGACGCCGCTACATCACGAGGAACCGCTGATGGATTTCACCTTATGGGACATCCTCGACAACCTGCTGGTGGGCCTGCAATGGACCGTCGTGCTGTCGCTGGCGGCCTTTGCCGGCGGCGGGCTGATCGGCCTGCTGGTGATGGTCCTGCGCATCAGCGACAACGGCTTGGCCCGGGGTTTCGCCCGGGCCTACATCGAGCTGTTCCAGGGCACGCCGCTGCTGATGCAGTTGTTCATGGTGTTTTTCGGCGTGGCCTTGCTCGGGGTGGATATCTCGCCCTGGCTGGCGGCGGCCATCGCCCTGACGCTGTTCACCAGCGCCTACCTGGCGGAGATCTGGCGCGGCTGTGTCGAGTCGATTCCGGGCGGCCAGTGGGAAGCCTCGGCGAGCCTGGCCCTCACCCCCTACGAACAATTGCGCCATGTGATCCTGCCCCAGGCCCTGCGCATTGCCGTGGCGCCGACCGTGGGCTTTTCGGTGCAGGTGATCAAGGGCACCGCGGTGACCTCGATCATCGGCTTCACCGAGTTGACCAAGACCGGTGGCATGCTCGCCAACGCCACGTTCGAACCCTTCATGATCTACGGCCTGGTGGCCCTCGGTTATTTCCTCCTGTGCTACCCCCTGTCCCTCAGTGCGCGCTACCTGGAAAGGAGACTGCATGCCGCTTCTTAGAGTTTCTGCCCTGCATAAGTATTACGGCGACCACCACGTGCTCAAGGGCATCGACCTCAGCGTCGAGGAAGGCCAGGTGGTGGCGATCATCGGTCGCAGCGGCTCGGGCAAGAGCACCCTGCTGCGCACCCTCAACGGCCTGGAGTCGATCAACGACGGGGTGATCGAGGTCGACGGCCACTACCTGGACGCCGCCCGCGCCGATCTGCGCACCTTGCGGCAAACGGTCGGCATGGTGTTCCAGCAGTTCAACCTGTTCCCGCACCTGAGCGTCGGCGAAAACGTCATGCTCGCGCCCCAGGTGGTGCAGAAAATGCCCAGGGCCAAGGCCGCCGAGCTGGCGCGACAGATGCTCGAACGGGTCGGCCTGGGGGAAAAATTCGATGCCTTCCCGGAACGCCTCTCCGGCGGCCAACAGCAGCGCGTGGCGATCGCCCGGGCCCTGGCGATGTCGCCCAAGGTGCTGCTGTGCGACGAAATCACCTCGGCGCTGGACCCGGAACTGGTCAACGAAGTGCTCAGCGTGGTCCGTCAGTTGGCCAAGGAAGGCATGACCCTGATCATGGTCACCCACGAAATGCGCTTCGCCCGGGAAGTCGGCGACAAGCTGGTGTTCATGCACCAGGGCAAGGTGCACGAAGTGGGCGACCCCAAGGTCCTGTTCGCCCACCCGCAAACGCCGGAGCTGGCGAACTTTATCGGCAGCGTCGAACAACCGGCCTGAGCCGTTACTCGCCCGACAGCAGTTCGAAACGCCCGCGACCTTCGACCGGCGTCTCGTCGTGCACCCGGATCGCACTGACCGGCAGGTGCGTGTCGATCTCGACCTGTGCCGAGAAAAACTGCCCCTTGGCCGGCAGGTCCCGGGCCAGAACCACCAGGCTCTGGCCCGGGACCATCAGGCGACTGGCCGCCGCCTCGGCCGGACCTTGCGCCGCGGCCAGGGTCACCGGCTGGCCATCGAGCCGGGCATTGCTCAGGCCCACCGTGAAACGCCCCTGGCGATCAAAGCGAAAGGCCTGCGGCCCCGCCGCCGGCCCGTCGAAACGCAGCATCATCGAGGTCGGCCGGGAGCAGGCAATGCTCAGGCTCAGCCGGCGGGCGCCGAGGAACAGCTCAGACTGCCCGGGCAGCAGTGACAAGCCGCCCGGGCGCAACGCACCCAGCTCGATCTGCGACTGGCTCAGCGACAGCCTGCAGTCATTGGCCCCGGCCGGGACCGAAAACAGCAACAGCACGACGCAACAACGTCGTGAAAGCGCGCGGATGCAAGAGTTCATAGCGGTCGTCATAGGGTTAACTCGCCCGGCAAACCGCCGTGGCCGTTTCATAGAGCCGGTCGCCGTCCGTGGACTCGGACAACTCGACCGGCAGCGTGCAGGCCGTGTGATCCGCCAGCCTGATCTCGAGCCGTTGGCCGGCCTCGACATTGCTCAGGAAAATCAGGCCATCGCCGACCACCGTGGTCAGGAACGCCTGGTCACCGCTGAACACCGACGAGCCCTGGGGCAACGGCGCGGCATTTTCGTCGGTGACCTTGAGCAGCAGCCGTCGCACCTTCACCACCGTGAAATCCACCCGATTGAATGACCCGCGCCCGGCTTCGAGGGTTTTCGTCCCGTTGCGCAAGTCGATCCGCCGCGGCAACGAGCGGGTGTCGACTTCCAACTGGCTGCTGCGATAGGCCGGCACGCCGGCGAGCACCGCCTGGCCGCTGGCGTCGGTCCAGACCGGGCCCTGGGGCGTGGCAATCCGCGCCCCGGAAAGATCGCCCACAGAGACCACGCCGAAGGTCTCCTGGATCGCGTAGGGCGAGAAGGTCAGGCCGCCCTCGTGCAGCGCAAGGCCTCCGGACAGCTGCCCGCTGTAGCCGGTGCTGGAGGGGCTGCGGGTCACCCCCAGGCCGACCTGGGTGTAACGCGGCATCAGGTTCACGTTGCCCCGGGTGATCTGCCGATCGCCCCTGAGGTCCTGCTCCAGGCCCAGGTCATAGCTGAGCGTGTCACTGACCCGTTCGCGGTAGTCGCCACCGATATCGAGACGCTCGCCACGATGATTGAGGTAGCTGCCGATGCGCCGCTCACCGCCCAGCGGCACACTGACCCCCAGGCGCACCCCCAGGCCCGAGTCGCGGGCATGGCGATCGCCGCCCGCACCGACGTCGGAGCCGACACTGAGGCTCAGGCTGGCGTAGCGGTAGCTCTTGCTCCATGAACCGTGCAGCCGCCGGGACAAGCGCCCGTCGAACATCACATTGCGCGAGTAACCGAAGCTGAAACCACCGAGCCGCGAGTCCGACCAGCCAAGCGCGGCGGTGTGCTGCCGCTTGAAGCGTGAGCCGGGATCATCCACCAGGCCCGCCTCACCGGCCTGCGGCAGGTCGCGATAGCCGGTACTGCGCAGGGTGGTGCTGAGGTCCAGATCGACACCCGCCACCAGCGGGATGTTCAGCGACAGGCTGTCCTGGCTTCCCGCCAGCGCGCGCCGGGTATCATGGGACAGGCTGTTGCGCAGGCCGACGCCGACCTGCGGCCAAAGGCGGCTGTCGAGCGCCCAGCCGGTTGCGCGGTAATTATCGCTGCCCAGTAGCCCGGCGCTGAAGGCCCCCGCCCGGCCAACCCCCCAGGTGCCGCTGCCGGTGGCGAGCAACGGCGGTTCCTCGACGCGGCCATGACCACCGCGCAGTCGCCCCAGGGCCAGGTAGTAGCCGGGCTGGACCGCCGCCGCGCCCGGAAAAGAGGCGGCGGGCACGACGAAACGGCGCTCGGCGCCGGACTGGTCGATCACCTTCACCTCCAGGTCGCTGGTGCCGTTGAGCAGCGGCAAACCGCCCAGGCTGAACGGACCTTGCGGGACCAGGGTGGTATGGATCAGCGCCCCGGACTGGCGGACCTCGACCCGCGACGCGTCGAAAGCCACGCCCTCGACCAATACCCCGTGGCCGGCCTGGCCCCGCTGTGCGCCATCGGGCATGAGCTGCATGCCGGAAAGCCGGACCCCGGCAAACACCGGTCCGGCACTGTTGATCTGGCCGGCCTGGAAGGTCGTCTGCCACGGCAGGAAATCTCGCTGCGCATAGGCATACAAATGCGAGGTCTGCTCCTGCCCGTCATTGGAAACGTGCAACTGGCGGCTGCGGACCACCCAGTCACCAGCATTGAACCCGGCCTCGGTGGTCGCCGAAAAGAAACGCCCGCCGCCCTGGCGTGAACGCGTATCGAAACCTAGCACATCATAGTTGAGCAGCCCGGCCGTGCCGCCACGGGCATAGACCCCACTGTCCAGCGCCGCCCCGCGCAGGGCCTGGGTCGGCACCAGCAGGGCAACCTCCTCGCTGTTGGGCCGCAGCATGACCCGGGTCTGCGGGTACTCGCGCAGAAAGGCATGACAATCCTCCCCGGTGGCCCGCGCGTCGGCGTCGGGCATCTGCAACCCGGCCTTGTCCAGCAACCCGGAGGTGAAACACAACTCGCCGTCCCGGTCGAAACGTAGCGCTGTCAGTCCCAGGCGATTGCCGTTGAGTTCCAGCATCACCCACTGCATCCCTTCGCGAAAGCGTGGCGCCGAGCGAAAGTAATCGGCCACCTGCGGATCGAGGCCGCGCTCGGAAAGCACCGACAGGTCAAACTCCGCATCCGCCCCATCATCCTTGTTCTCGGCGGCGAGCGGCTCGCCCAGGCCCAACAAGGCCGCGACACCGAGCGCCTTGGCCAACCCCGATGCCGGAGCGAACTTACCTGGCGGTCCCGGGTTTCTCATGAGGCCGTCACAGCGCCTCGGCCAGGATCGGGGCTTCGTGACGCGCGACGGCAAAACCATAGACCGTGGCCGGCTGTAGCGTGACCGAGGTGGCCGGGGGCTGCGTCGCGTCCATTTCGATCGCCAGCGCCTCCCCCGGCAGGACATAACCGCGACTCAGCATCACGCTGACCTTGTGCGGATTGAGTTCCAGCTCCGGCGACAGGCGCACCACATAGGGACTGTCGTTGCGCACCACCAACCGGGATTTTTCCCGATGCCAGGTCAGCTCCTTCCAGGGCGCCGGATGCCGGGCCAACCCCTTGGGATGCAGGATCAGCGGCAGGTTCTGGCGCAGGCTGATGCCAACGGTAGCGCCGACCCTGGTCTTGCGCTGGGGAATGCCTTCAAAGGTAACGCGCTTCAAACGCTGGGTCTTGAGTGGCTCGCTGTTGGCGCTGAGCAAGCGGACCAATTGTGTCTCACCGGCATCGACCCGGGTGACGGGCGGCGTGATCACCACCAGCGACTCAAGATCCTCGGGAATGGATTCGATAGCCGAATGTAGCAAGGCCGGACCGTTATCGGTGTTCTTGATCTGGATACTCGCCTCCCCCTCCTCCTCATAGAGAACCACCACCGTGGTTTCCGGTTGCATGCCATCGGCACGGGCGACACTCCAGGAAACCCCGAGGAGAAAGAACAGCACACCGGCCCACAAAGACCCGGACACCGGTACAAGGGTCACAACTTTCAAGCGATATGCTCCTGGCGAACGAGTTCTTATTGTTCGACACAAATTACAACGGAGCACCGGCACATGAACTTGTGCCGGTCGCCCTGTTACTTATATCAACATGACTCAGAGATAACGCAGTTCCAGCGTCGCCAGACCGTCCAGGTATATCTCTTCGGTCACATCCAACTCGGAAGTCTTGTTGATAACCGCCTGGACTTCCAAGGTGCCGCTGATCCGTTGTACCGCCGCCGGATGATTGGCAAAGACCCCACTCCAGGACATGATGTTCTGGTACTGGCCCAAGGCGCCGTTACCACGATTCCAGCTCAAGCCGTTATTGGTCGAGACGATCGTGTTGACCAACGGAAAATCAGCCACGGAGTCTTTCACGCTCAGGGCGTAACCGCCGATCCGCTTGCCATGCGCCGTGGTACCCAGGCCGTAGTTGTAGACATCGCCATACTCCGGGCCGATGGCCGACTGCAGGATCCCCGGGACCTTGCTGGCGGAACGATTGTCGAGGGTCTTCACCCCGACCCGGGTGCCGCCGTCGCAATTGACCGAAAACGGTACCCCTCTCGGCTGCAGGGCCGTGTAGGCGTTGACACCCAACTCGGCAGCACGGATTTTCCCATAATCGACCACCCCGCCATTGTGCAGGCTCAAGGTGCAACTGGCCGGAACGATCGTTCCTTTGACCAACAGGTCCGCCGCGTGGACATTGCCCCCCAGCGCAACCAATAAAGCACCGAGCGTCCAGCCGGATACCAACTTCATTTTCCTACTCCCTATTATTAAGTTTTAGCAGATGTATGTTATTCAGGACGGCGGGTTTCAATCCCGGGTCTCACCCGAAACAGGGCAAGTACTCAGGCCTCCCGAGTGTTGCCAAATAAATAATTAACACCCAGGCTTGATTGCCAGACGCTAGTTTCCACGCTGGCCCCTGACAAAAAAACCGGAAGTGGCCATGCTGGCGGTAAGACAAGGAAACAAGCAGTGCCAACTTTCACAAAGATCACCGTCATCACAACTCATGACCCAGGTCATCAATGTGAAATATTTATGTAGGAAAATTGAAGTAATGATTTTCCAACCCGCCCACCGCAAGCCCCAGGCCTGATGTTCCAAGGCGTCCTACGTTGGCGTCGGCGCCTGATCGTGGCACGATGGCGAGGTTATCGACCGAGATCCTTCAACCATGCCGCAATCCCAAGCCAAGAATCTGTCCCTGATCGCAGCCATCGACCTGGGCTCCAACAGCTTCCATATGGTCGTGGCCAAGGCCCAGAACGGAGAGATCCGGATCCTGGAGCGCCTCGGCGAGAAGGTTCAACTGGCGGCCGGTATCGACGAGGACCGTCAGCTCACCGAAGAATCCATGCAGCGCGGGCTCGACTGCCTGAAGCGCTTTGCCCAGTTGATCAACGGCATGCCCCTGGGCGCCGTCCGTATCGTCGGCACCAACGCCCTGCGCGAAGCGCGCAACCGCGGTGAATTCATCCGCCGCGCCGAAGAAATCCTCGGCCACCCGGTGGAAGTCATTTCCGGCCGTGAAGAGGCCCGGCTGATTTACCTCGGCGTGTCCCATACCCTCGCCGACACCCCGGGCAAGCGCCTGGTGGCCGATATCGGCGGCGGCAGTACCGAATTCATTATCGGCCAGCGTTTCGAGCCGCTGCTACGCGAAAGCCTGCAAATGGGCTGCGTCAGCTACACCCAGCGCTATTTCCGCGACGGCAAGATCACCCCGGCCCGCTACGCCCAGGCATATACCGCGGCACGCCTGGAAATCATGAGCATCGAGCACGCGTTGCACCGCCTGACCTGGGATGAGGCCATCGGCTCGTCCGGGACCATCCGCGCCATTGGCCTGGCCCTCAAGGCCGGCGGCCAGGGCAGCGGCGAGGTCAATGCCGAAGGGCTGGCCTGGCTCAAGCGCAAGCTGTTCAAGCTCGGCGACGTCGAGAAAATCGATTTCGAAGGGATCAAGCCCGACCGTCGTGCGATCTTCCCGGCGGGCCTGGCGATTCTCGAAGCGATCTTCGACTCCCTCGACCTGCAACGCATGGACCACTGCGACGGCGCCCTGCGCGAAGGCGTGCTCTATGACCTGCTTGGCCGCCATCACCACGAGGATGTGCGCGAGCGCACCCTCAGTTCACTGATGGAGCGTTACCACGTCGACCTGGAGCAGGCGGCGCGGGTCGAGCGCAAGGCACTGCATGCCTTTGATCAAGTGGCGGATGCCTGGGAACTGTCCGACGGGGTCTGGCGCGAACTGCTGGGCTGGGCCGCCAAGGTCCATGAAGTAGGCCTGGACATCGCCCACTACCAGTACCACAAGCACGGCGCCTACCTGATCGAGCACTCGGACCTGGCCGGCTTCTCACGGGAAGACCAGCAAATGCTCGCGCTGCTGGTGCGCGGGCACCGGCGCAATATTCCCAAGGACAAGTTTGCCGAGTTCGGCGATGACGGCATCAAGCTGATTCGCCTGTGCGTGCTGCTGCGCTTCGCGATCCTGTTCCATCACATCCGCGGTACCCAGGAAATGCCGCAGGTCACCTTGCGGGCCAACGGCGATAGCCTGGATGTGGTGTTTCCCAAGGACTGGCTGGAGCAGAACCAGCTGACTCAGGCCGACTTCGCGCTGGAAGCGGAGTGGCTGACCCGAGTCAGTATTACCCTCAACGTACGCTGAGGACCGGGTTGCTCAGGCGTTCGAGCAAGGTCGCCTGGGCACTGCGCGGGTTCTGGTTGCCGGTCGGCGTGTTGCGGATATAGCGACCGTCCGATTGCAGGCTCCAGCTGTGGGTGTTATCGGTGAGATAACTTTCCAGCTCTTTCTTGACCCGCAGGATCAGCTTCTTGCCCTCCACCGGGAAGCAGGTCTCGACGCGCTTGTCGAGGTTGCGCTCCATCCAGTCGGCACTGGAGAGGAACATCTGCTCCTCGCCGCCGTTGAGGAAGTAGAACACCCGGGTGTGTTCCAGGAAGCGGCCGATGATCGAACGCACATGGATATTGTGCGAAACCCCGGCAATGCCCGGACGCAGGCAGCACATGCCGCGTACCACCAGGTCGATACGCACGCCGCACTGGCTGGCCTTGTACAATGCGCGGATGATCTTCGGATCGGTCAGCGAGTTGAACTTGGCAATGATGTGCGCCGGCTTGCCGTCGATGGCGAACTGGGTTTCCCGGGCAATCATGTCGAGCATGCCCTTCTTCAGGGTAAACGGCGCGTGCAGCAACTTCTTCATGCGCAGCGTCTTGCCCATGCCGATCAACTGGCTGAACAGTTTGCCGACGTCTTCGCACAGCGCGTCGTCGGACGTCAGCAGGCTGTAGTCGGTGTACAGGCGGGCGTTGCCTGCGTGGTAGTTACCGGTACCCAGGTGTGCGTAGCGGACGATCTCGCCGGCCTCGCGACGCAGGATCAGCATCATCTTGGCGTGGGTCTTGAAGCCGACCACGCCGTAGATCACCACCGCCCCGGCTGCTTGCAGGCGGCTGGCCAGTTGCAGGTTGGACTCTTCGTCGAAGCGCGCGCGCAGCTCGATCACCGCGGTGACTTCCTTGCCGTTGCGCGCCGCGTCCACCAGGGCGTCGACGATTTCCGAGTTGGCGCCGCTGCGGTACAGGGTCTGGCGCACGGCCAGGACGTGCGGGTCCTTGGCCGCCTGGCGCAGCAGGTCGACCACCGGGGTGAAGGATTCGAACGGGTGCAGCAGCAGGATGTCCTGCTTGCTGATCACGCTGAAGATATTCTCGCTGTTCTGCAGCAGTTTCGGGATCTGCGGGGTGAACGGCGTGTATTGCAACTCCGGATGGCTGTCGAGGCCGGTGATGCTGAACAGCCGCGTCAGGTTCACCGGACCATTGACCTGATACAGCTCGGTCTCGTTCAGGTTGAACTGCTTGAGCAGGTAGTCCGACAGGTGTTTCGGGCAGGTATCGGCCACTTCCAGGCGCACGGCGTCACCGTAGCGGCGGGAGAACAGCTCACCGCGCAGGGCGCGGGCCAGGTCTTCGACATCTTCGGAGTCCAACGCCAGGTCGGCGTTACGGGTCAGGCGGAACTGGTAGCAGCCCTTGACCTTCATGCCCTGGAACAGGTCGTCGGCGTGTGCGTGGATCATCGACGACAGGAATACATAGTTATCGCCAGGCCCACCCACGTCTTCGGGTACCTTGATGATCCTCGGCAGCAGCCGTGGCGCCGGGATGATCGCCAGGCCCGAGTCGCGGCCGAAGGCGTCGATGCCTTCGAGCTCGACGATAAAGTTCAGGCTCTTGTTCACCAGCAACGGGAACGGGTGCGTCGGATCGAGGCCGATCGGGGTGATGATCGGTGCAATCTCGTCACGGAAATAGCGACGCACCCAAGTCTTCAGCTTGGTGGTCCAGTAGCGCCGACGGATAAAGCGCACCTGGTGCTTTTCCAGCTCCGGCAACAGGATGTCGTTGAGGATCGCGTACTGCCGATCGACATGCCCGTGCACCAGCTCGCTGATGCGCGCCAGGGCCTGGTGCGGCTGCAAGCCATCGGCGCCGGCCTGTTCGCGGGCGAAGGTGATCTGCTTCTTCAGCCCGGCGACGCGAATTTCGAAGAACTCGTCCAGGTTACTGGAGAAGATCAGCAGGAACTTGAGGCGCTCCAGCAGCGGATAGGACTCGTCCAGCGCCTGTTCCAGCACGCGGATGTTGAACTGCAGCTGCGACAGCTCACGGTGGATGTACAGGCTGCTGTCATCCAGGCCGGGAATCGCCACCGCCGTCGGCGCCACCACGGGCGGCGCCTCGGCAACCACCGGCACGGGCTCCAGCTCCGGCGGGGTTTCGACGATCTGCTCGACCACCGGTTGAGCGTCTTTTACTTCAACTTCGCTGAGTCCTTCGGTATTCATCGAGTGTTCCTGTGAGGGCTATTTCTGCTCTCGTAGCAGTTGAGCGGCGCGGGCGGCAAAGTAGGTCAGGATGCCATCGGCACCAGCCCGTTTAAAAGCGGTCAAGGATTCAAGAATAACGCCTTCACCCAGCCAGCCATTCTGGATGGCCGCCATGTGCATGGCGTACTCACCGCTAACCTGATAGACAAATGTCGGCACCTTGAATTCATCCTTGACCCGAAAAAGGATATCCAGATACGGCATGCCCGGCTTGACCATGACCATGTCGGCGCCTTCGGCGAGATCGGCGGCCACTTCATGCAGGGCTTCGTCGCTGTTGGCCGGGTCCATCTGGTAGGACGCCTTGTTCGCCTTGCCCAGGTTCAGGGCAGAGCCGACGGCATCGCGGAAAGGACCATAGTAGGCGCTGGCGTACTTGGCCGAATAGGCCATGATCCGCACATTGACATGATCGGCCAGTTCCAGGGCTTCGCGGATCGCCTGGATGCGTCCGTCCATCATATCGGAAGGCGCGACCACCTGGGCGCCCGCCTCGGCATGGGACAGTGCCTGCTTGACCAGGGCATCGACGGTAATATCGTTCTGCACGTAACCGTGCTCGTCGAGAATGCCGTCCTGCCCGTGGGTGGTGAACGGGTCCAGGGCGACGTCGGTAATCACCCCCAGCTCCGGGAACCGCGCACGCAGGGCGCGGGTGGCGCGCTGGGCAATCCCTTCCGGGTTCCAGGCCTCGCTGGCGTCCAGCGACTTGAGTTCCGGCGGCGTCACCGGGAACAGCGCCAATGCCGGAATCCCCAGTTCGACCCAGTTCGCCGCTTCTTCGAGCAGCAGGTCGATGCTCAGGCGCTCGACTCCCGGCATCGACGCCACGGCTTCGCGGCGATTTTCGCCGTCCAGGACAAACACCGGCAGGATCAGATCATCGACTGTCAGAACGTTCTCACGAACCAGACGGCGAGAAAAATCATCACGGCGATTGCGACGCAGGCGGGTAGCAGGAAACAAGCGATTGGCGGGGGTAAAGCTCACGGCAGACTCCTGAGCCCGCACAAGCGGGCGAGCATGGCAGTTATAAGCGGCCATTATGACGAAGGAATTACAGTTGTGCTTACTCCTGCGACCCGTCGCCACAGTCGCTGTCCTTGTAGGAAATGTTAACGTCGAGACACATTTCGACACTTTCCTCTCTGTCACCGAAGGGTTAGGCTGCGCGTTCATTTCGCCAGCATCCAGACAATGCTCCAACAATTTCTGCAGGATTTCGGCTACTTCGCCCTGTTTCTCGGCACGTTTTTCGAAGGCGAGACCATTCTGGTACTGGCCGGCTTCCTCGCGTTCCGCGGATACATGGACATCAACCTGGTGGTTATCGTGGCGTTCTTCGGCAGCTATGCCGGCGACCAGCTGTGGTATTTCCTGGGGCGCAAGCATGGTCGCAAATTATTGGCCCGCAAGCCGCGCTGGCAATTGATGGGTGACCGGGCGCTGGAGCATATCCGCCGTCATCCGGATATCTGGGTGCTGAGTTTCCGCTTCGTCTACGGCTTGCGCACGGTGATGCCGGTGGCAATCGGCCTGTCGGGTTATCCGCCGGGCCGCTACCTGTTGCTCAACGGCATCGGCGCGGCGATCTGGGCGGCGGCCCTGGCCGCGGCCGCCTACCACTTCGGGGCGATCCTCGAAGGAATGCTCGGCAGCGTGAAGAAATACGAGCTGTGGGTGCTCGGCGGCCTGCTGGTGGGCGGCCTGCTCCTCTGGAGCTGGCGGCGCATCAGGAGCGCGCGCCTGGCCCGAGCCGAAGCCCGCCTGGCCGAAACTACGAACCGGCCAAACGAATGACCCGCGGTTTGCCGCAGTAATAAAGACCGATCAGGCTCAACAGGCTGTAACTGAACACAGCGACCCAGCCCAACGGGCTGGCCGGCCACAGCCCGACCAACGGCGCCCACCAGACCAACGGCAGGTTGGACGCCAGGCGGACCAGCTCCAGCCGCAACGCCCAGGGACGATTCTCCAGCGCCGCGCCAAGCACGAACAACCCCAGCACCAGGCTGCCAGCGCCCAGCAGCAGTGCCGCCAGCGGCAAATGCTCGGCGAAATTCATCAGATAACTGCCCAAGCCGACATACAGCGCGAACTGCAGGGCCAGGTAAACCTGCTGACGTACCTCCAGGGGGACTTCGAACTTGCGGAACTGGCTCAGGTCCGGCTTGTTCAGCGGGTATTTGGCCGCGACATCGGCCGGACGCCAGCCAGTGCGCATAAACCAGATCCGCAGCTTGTCCCAATGGCTTTGCGCACGCCGCGCATCGGCCCATAGCTGCGCATAGAACTGCAGGTTGGCCCACAACGGGTTCCAGCTGGCCAGCGGCGTGGTCACGCCGAAGATCACCGGCTCGCGCTCGTCCTCTTCCTGGAAGGTGCCGAACAGCCGGTCCCAGAGGATGAACACCCCGCCGTAGTTGCGATCCATGTAGAGCGCGTTCTGCGCATGGTGCGCCCGATGGTTGGACGGCGTGACAAAGAACCATTCGTACCAGCCCAGCTTGGGCACGTGGCGGGTATGTACCCAGAACTGATACAACAGGTTCAGCGAGGCCACGCTGATAAACACCACCAGCGGCACGCCGAGCACCGCCAGCGGCAGATAGAAGATCCAACTCAGCAGGAAACCGGTGCTGGTCTGGCGCAGGGCGGTGCTGAGGTTGTAGTCCTCGCTCTGGTGATGCACCGAATGGGCGGCCCAGAGGATATTGCGCTCGTGCCCCATACGGTGCAGCCAGTAGTAGCAGAAGTCGTAGGCGACAAAGGCGAACACCCAGACCCAGGGCTTTTGCGCGGACAGTTCGAACAGCGCCAGGTGCTGCAGCGCAAAGGCGTAGCTGAGAATCCCGACGCCCTTGGTCAGCAGCCCGGTGGTGGTCGACAGCACGCCGGTGCTCATGCTGTTGATGGCATCCGCCAACCGATAGTTGCTCACGCCACGCCAGCGATCGGCGAGCAGCTCGATAACGATCAGGGCAATGAAAAACGGTACCGCGTAAGGCACGAAGTCCATAGGGCCAACCTTCCAGAGTCGATCTGCAAAGATTAGGGGCTGTCACGGAAAAATCCGCTGACAATGAATGCCAAAGCCGTAGACATTTAACGCCAGAAATCAGGGAACGTCGAACACGTTCCCGGTAGGTCAACGCGATCCCTGTGGGAGCGGAGCTTGCCCGCGAAAGGGCCCTCAAAGCCGCCAAAAGCTTCGCGGCGGTGCGGCGATCCGACAAGCTCCGCTCCCACAAGGTCGGCAGGGTTCTCAAGTTCCCGCAGGCACTAGGCAGCCGCCTGGACCCGACGCTTTTCCGCCAACCGGCTGCGGCCGTACAACACCACAATCGCCAGCAACGCCAGCGCCTGGGCGCCCAGCGAGTAGGCGTCGGCATGAATCCCCAACCAGTCGAACTCGAAGAACGCCACCGGCCGCGTGCCGAAGATCCCGGCTTCCTGCAGGGCCTTGACCCCGTGTCCGGCAAACACCACCGACAAGGCGCAGAGCAACCCGGCATTGATCCCGAAGAACAGTGCCAGCGGCAGCTTTGCCGAACCGCGCAGGATCACCCAGGCCAGGCCGATCAGCAGCACCAGCGCGGTGCCGGCACCGGCCAGCACGGCGTTGTGCCCGGCGGGGCCAGCTTGCAGCCAGAGGGTTTCATAGAACAGGATCACTTCGAACAACTCGCGGTACACCGAGAAGAACGCCAGCAGCGCGAAGCCGAAGCGTCCGCCGCCACTGACCAGGCTGCTCTTGATATAGTCCTGCCAGGCCGCCGCATGTCGCCGGTCATGCATCCAGACCCCGAGCCAGAGCACCATGACGCTGGCGAACAACGCCGTGAAACCCTCCAGCAGTTCACGCTGGGCGCCGCTGACATCGATCAGGTAGGCCGCGGCCGCCCAGGTCAGCAACCCGGCGAACAGCGCCAGGCCCCAGCCGACATGCACGCTGCGCACCGCCGACTGCTGGCCGGTGTTGCGCAGGAAGGCCAGTACCGCCGCCAACACCAGGATGGCTTCCAGGCCTTCGCGCAGCAGAATCAGCAGCCCGGAAATAAAGCTCAGCGACTGACTCAGGCCATCGTTGCCCAGCAGGTCGGCCGACTCCTTGAGCTTGCCCTTGGCCACACTCAGGCGCTGCTCGACCTGCTCCAGCGGCAAGCCGTCCTGCAGCGCTTGCCGATAAGCCATCAGCGACTTCTCGCTATCCTTGCGCAGCGTGGCATTGACGTTGTCCAGGGAGCTTTCCACCAGCTCGAAGCCTTCCAGGTAGGCGGCAACGGACAGGTCGTAGGCTTGCTCACGATCGCCGGCACGGTAGGCCGCAAGGCTCTTGTCCAGGGTTGTCGCGGTGTAGTCAAGCAATTGCCCCGGACCGCGCTTGACCTGTGGCGGCTGGGCGCGCTGGGCACGGAAGCTGACGGCGGCGGCAGGGCCTTCGGCGGCCTGCACTTCAGCCGGCGTCGAGCGGGCCAGATCGGCCAGGTTATAGGTTTTCTCGCTGTTGGTAGCAGCAGGAGCGGCACTGAAGCCGGCAATGTAAGTCGCCAGGTCCCAACGTTGACGCTCATCCAACTGGTCGGCGAACGCCGGCATATCGGTGCCTTCGACGCCCAGGCCGAGGGTGGTGTAGATCGCATAGAGACTCAGCCGATCCAGCCGCGCGGCATCGCGCAGGTTGGCGGGCGGCGGTGTCAGGCCGACACCGGCCGGGCCGTCGCCGGCCCCCGCCTCGCCATGACACACCGAACAGTGCTGGGCATAGAGCGGCGCGCCGCGAGTCGGATCCGGGGTAATGATCGGGGCCTGGCTGACCTCATAGGCCACCGCCAGCTTCGCCCCCAGTTGCCGGGCCTGGCGGGCAACGCTTTCACCCTCCTCCCGAGCACTCACGGCCGCCTGCAAACGCTCGACGCCCAGCACCAGCTCGGCCTGCTCCGGCTTGGCCGGCAACGCAGCGACCAGCCCTTGCAGGACCTTGATAAATTCCTGCTGCTCGCGGTACTCGGAGTCGTCGACCACCTGGCCCGCGCGCACCGTGGGCGGGTAGTCCGCGCCGATGTAATCCAGCAGGTGCAGGGCCTGGGGTGCGCCCTCCACTGTTTCCGCCAGCAGGTTGGCGCTGCACAGAGCGAACAGCGGCAGCATCAGCCACGCCAGGAAACGAGAGGGAAGAGTCATGGAAAAACCTAAATCTAAATGCGAAGTAACACATTGTTCCCTCTCAATGCGTTTGGCTCAACCCTGATCGGCCCGAATCCTGAATGTTTTTGATCCCGCTCAGGCGGCGTGATGCCGAAAAAACCCCTCTCGGTGGCAGCGAGGAGTGTGGCGGGTCAATGATGGCGATGTAATATTCACCCGCGCTATCGCCGGCAAGCCAGCTCCCACCGGTTCCCCTGGGTGTCAGATGTCTTGCGTTAACGCTCACCATCTGCAAATCGGCCACGGCAAGACAAGGAACGACACCCGATGCCCTCCCGCCTTTTACTCACGCTGCTCTGCTGTGCGCTGCTCCTGGGCGGTTGCGGGCTACTTCACAACTACGACCGGGAACTCCAGGCCACCAACGAGCAGTTGATCTCGGGCAACGTCGATGGCGCGCTGCAGTTGCTGGAGCAACACAACCCCTGGGACGACAAGGACCTGCTCTATTCCCTGGAAAAAGGCGAACTGCTGCGGGTCAAGGGCGACCTGTCTCGCAGCCAGGACGCCTGGCGCACGGCGGACCGACAGGTGTCCCAGTACGAAGAAGGGACGCAGGTCGTCGCCACCCTGAAGAACCTGGGGCTCGACCAGATCCTCGGCATCGGACTCATCGGCGACAAATTGCATCGCTACGAGGGCTATGACTACGAGAAGGTCATGCTGACCACGCAAATGGCCCTCAACCAGCTGGCCCGCAACGACTTCGACGGCGCCCGCGTCGATATCAAGAAAAGCCACGAGCGCGAAGCCCTCATCGCCGCCCAGCGCGACAAGCAATACCTGGCGGTCGAAGACCAGGCCAAGGCCAAAGGCATCAAGTTGCGCTACAAGGACCTGCAGGGCTACCCGGTGACGACCCTCGACTCGCCGCAGGTCATTGCCCTGAAAAACGGCTACCAGAGTGCGTTCAGCCATTACCTCGCCGGCTTCGTCTATGAAGCCCTGGGCGAACGCGACCTCGCCGCGCCGGGTTACCGCCAGGCCATCGAGTTGCGGCCCAATACACCGCTGCTGGAAAAAGCCCTGTCCAACCTGGGCAAGGCCGCCGACACCGCCCCTGACAGCGACGTGCTGATCATCGTCCAGACCGGCCTGGCCCCGGCACTCATTTCCATACGCGTGCCCATCCAGGTGCAGACCGAGGACGGCCAGGTGATCACCGTGAACCAGCCTTTTCCGGTGCTGGTAGCCGACAAGTCGACAGCGCCCCTCAAGCAGATCAGCGTGGATGGCAAACCACAGTCGCTGACCCTGCTCAACAGTACGACCGACATGTCATTGCGCACCCTGCACGACGACATGCCCGCGATCATCAACTTCGCCCTTTCGAGCGCACGCTTCAATGCCGGAATGCAGGCCCAGGAGAACAAACGCAAGCCGGACAAGGCTTCTTCGGTTTACCAGGGCTTCACCAGCGACTCCGACACCCGCACCTGGCGCACCCTGCCGGACAACACGCTGGTCATGCGCCTGCGCCTCAAGCCCGGGGCGCACAAATTGCTGCTGGCAGGCGTCAAGGGCGCGGTACCGGTCAGCCTGAATATCGAGCATCCCTTCCAGGTGGTCAGCCTGCGGGTCATCGGCAACCGGGTGTTCCTCCTGCCCGGATGAGGCTAAAAAGCCATTACATAGCCAATGGCCACAGTTATACTGGCGCGTCCTCGTTATCGCGATAGGGCATTAAAAGCTCCTCGATTCATGAGGAATTGGCAGGGTAGCCGCTTTCCCTCTCAATGGGTCCTTCTCAGCCCGACCAGCATGCTCGGCTGATTTTTTTCATCAGGGAAGATCCCATGGCATCCCGTGCCCTCCTCTCGTTCGCCCTCGGCGCCGCGACCTTGCTGTCCGGCTGTTCGATCATGCGCAGCTACGACACTGAACTGGCGCAAACCAACCAGCAACTGGCCTCGGGGAATGTCGACGGGGCGCTGACCCTGCTGGAAAAGAACAACGGCGACGCGGACAAGGACCTGCTGTATTACTTCGAAAAAGGCGAGTTGCTGCAGGCCAAGGGTGACCTGGCCGGCAGCCAGAAAGCCTGGGGCAGCGCCGACCAGATGGTCGGCCAGTGGGAAGACGCGGTCAAACTGGACAGTGCCAGGTACCTCGCCCAGTTCGGCAGCTTCCTGGTCAATGACAAGGTCCGCCGCTACGAAGGCTACGACTACGAAAAGGTCATGCTGACCACCCAGATGGCACTGAACCGGTTGGCGCTGAACGACTTCGACGGCGCGCGCATCGCGATCAAGAAAACCCACGAGCGCGAAGCGGTGATCGCCGACCTGCGCGACAAGCAATACCTCAAGAGTGAAACCGAGGCCGGCCAGCAGGGCATCAAGACCCAGTACAAGGACCTCCAGGGCTATCCGGTGGCCAGCCTCGACGCCCCGGACGTGGTCGGCCTGAAGAACAGCTACCAGAGCGCGTTCAGCCACTACCTGGCCGGTTTCGTCTACGAAGCCATCGGCGAGAAAGATCTCGCCGCCCCCGGTTATCGCCAGGCGATCGAACTGCGCCCGAACACGCCGCTGCTGGAGCAGGCGCTGGTCAATCTCGACAAACCCGCCGGCAAGGACGACGACAGCGATATCCTGATCGTCGTGCAGAGCGGCCTGGCGCCGTCCCGCGCCTCCATCAGCATCCCGCTGCCGCTGCCGATCGACAACCATCTGGTGATCACCCCGCTGTCGTTCCCGATCATCCAGGCCGACACCTCGACGGCCACCTTCGGCCAGATCGGCGTGGACGGCCAGCCGCAGAACCTGACCCTGCTCAGCAGCACCAGCGCCATGTCCCGCCGCGCCCTGCGTGACGACATGCCGGGGATCATCCTGCGCACCAGCGTCCGAGCCATCAGCCGCGGCGCGGCGCAGGCCAAGCTGAACAAGACCAACCCGCTGGCCGGGCTGGCCGTGGGCATCACTTCCGCAGTCCTCGAAGGCGCCGACACCCGTACCTGGCGGACCCTGCCGGACAGCACCCAGGTAGTACGCGTGCGGCTGAAAAAGGGTGAACACCAGGTCACCCTGCCCAACGCCCTCGGCGGCTCACGCGTAGCGTTCACGGTCGACCGTCGCTACCAGGTGATCAGCCTGCGCGCCGTGGCTAACCAGGTGTTCACCAGCGGCGTAGCCACTCAACGACTGGCGGATGCCGGGCCGACGGCCGTGGCCAGCCTCAAACAACCTTGAAGAAAGGAGTCTCGTGCATGCGTTTCAAACTGACTGCTGTCGTTGCCCTGGCCCTCCTGGCCGGGTGTGCCACCCCTCCACCTCCGCCTCCGGCCCCCGGTAGCGCGGCGAGCAAGATCGTCGCCATGGGTGAAATGGAGAACATCGAGGTCGGGGCCATCCGCGTCGCCCGGGAAAACGGCTTCCTGACCGTCAAGGTGCAGCTGAGCAACACCCGCACCAAGAACAAGATGATGTATTACCGTTTCGCCTGGTTGGGCAACGACGGTTTCCCGGTGGCCGACGACGAAGTCTGGAAGACCCTGAACCTGTATGGCGCCCAGAGCACCTTCCTGCCGGCCATCGCGCCGACGCCCAAGGCCACCGATTTCCGTCTTGAAGTCAAAACCCCCTGAGTCGACGCCGCCCTCTCGCGTCCTTTTGAAGAGAATCATTCCATGTTTGCACGCCTGTCCCTCCTCGCCGTCGTCGCCCTGCTGGCCAGCGGCTGCGCCAACAACACCTCGCCCGTGCTGGGCGGCGGAAACATCAGCTACGGCGACACCAAGGCCGTGGAACTGGTGACCAATGAGTTCGGCTCCACCGACCTGCAGATGATCGCCGAGTCCATGACTCGCTCCCTGGCCCAGTCCGGCGTCCTGCAAGGGCGTCCGGTGGTGCAGGTCTATGACGTGAAGAACAAGACCAGCGAGTACATCGATACCCGCGAGATCACCACCTCGATCAAGACCCAACTGATGAAGAGCGGCACCGCCCGTTTCGCCAGCGACAACACCGAGATGCAGAGCCAGGTCGACCAGCTGAAGCTGCAGAACCAGAGCGGCCTGTACAAGAAGAGCACCGTCAGCAAGACCGGCAACATGATCGCCGCCAAGTACCGCCTGGAAGGGTCGATCAGCTCGATCGTCAAGCGCAGCAGCGATTACAAGGACGTGTTCTACAAGTTCAGCCTGCAATTGATCGACGTCGAAAGCGGCCTGGCCGAATGGATGGACGAAAAAGAGATCCGCAAAACCACGGAGCGTTGAACAATGCGTGCATGGATTGGCATGATCGGCCTGGTCTGCGCCTTTGGCGTCCAGGCCGCGCCCAAGGTGGCGGTGGCGGACCTGGCGTACCAGGCGCAGGTGGAACAGTACATCCACAATATCTCGGCGCGGGACAACCACCAGGAGAGCTACTACGGCGCCAGTGGCTCATCGAGCTACGACGAGTACGAGAGCCGCAGCAGCTATATCGAGCAGGGCGAGCTGCGCCGCTTCACTGGCGATATCAAGGGTGAGATTCTGCGCAGCGGGATGTTCCAGCTGGTCCAGGGCACGCCCTATACCGCCAATTCCAAGGGTGATGTCTACGACGTCATTAAGCGGATCAAGGGCGGCAGCTTCAAGGGTGCCGACTACGTGCTGTTCGGCACCGTGTCGGACATCGACTTCACCCAGGACATCAACGAGCTGGCCAATACCAACAGCTACTCGGCGGTGCTGGGACTGACGTTGGTGGGCGATTTCAGCCTGATCAACACCCGCACCTACGAGATCACTTCGGCGTTCACCGCCATGGGCGAAGGCCAGGACACCAAGCTGGTCAACAGCCGGGACATCCACGTGTCGCTGAACCGGCCGCGGGTGGTGCGTGATGTGTCCAAGGCGCTGGGCGAAGATGTGGCGCGGCAGTTGAGCCTGCAGTTGGGCGGGCCGGACATGGGTCCGGGTTCAGCTCCGCCGCTGCGCAACAACCTGCCGCCGGATGAGGCGCCACGGGTTCTGCACTGATCCGCGAGCGCGTTATCGCTCATCGCCGGCAAGCCGGCTCCCAGAGGAAAAAAGGGCGCCCCAGAATTCGGGGATCGACACAAAACCCGTGGGAGCAGAGCTTGCTCGCGAAGGCGTCCGATCAGGCAACGCTGAAACTCAGGTGGCCGCCTTGTGCAAGGTCGCCAGGAACCCCGCCGCGCCAACGAACAAACCGGCGAAGGTGCGGTTCATCCGGCGCTGCTGCCTGGGCGTGCGCAACAGGCGCAGGACCTTGGCCGCCAGGCCCGTGTAGCCGGCCATGACAACCATATCGACGGCAATCATGGTCACGCCGAGAATCAGGTACTGATGCACCAGCGGTGCGTGGGGATCGATGAACTGCGGCAGCACGGCGAGCATGAACACCAGGGCCTTGGGGTTGCTGACGTTCACCAGGAAACCGCGGAACATCAAGGTCAGCGGCTTGCCGACCGGGCGAATCGCCGACTCTTCGGCCATGTTGCTGGGCAGCGCGCGCCATTGCTTGACCGCCAGGTACACCAGGTAGACCACGCCGAACCATTTGATGGCATAGAAGGCCGAGGAAGATGCCGCCAGGATCGCCCCGACGCCCGCGGCAATCACCGCGATCTGCGCCGCCAGCCCCAGTTGCAGGCCGAGGGCGTTCCAGTAACCGCGCAGGAAACCGTATTGCAGGCCGCTGGACATCGAAGCGATGGCGCCAGCGCCCGGGGATAGGCTGATGACCCAGCACGCGGCAAAAAAGGCCAGCCATGTCTCAAGCAGCATCACGCACCTCGGATAAGAGTTGTAACAAACCTCTAAGCTAATCCGCGGGCGTGAAATTGACTATCGTTTTTTGTCGGCCAGAGATGTCGTTGGGCTTGATCCAATTTGAAACCGGACACGGACTTGTGGCGAGCGGGCTTGCCCGCGCTGGGCTGCGGAGCAGCCCTAAAACCAGCCGCCTCATTGTGTCAGGCAGAGCGCGGTCACCTGTTTTAGGGCCGCTTCGCGCCCCAGCGCGGGCAAGCCCGCTCGCCACAAATTTCGACCAGACTTAAGGTCGCTGGGCGCGTCAGGACAGCGCTTCCAGCTCCGCCTGCATGCTTTCCAGCAGCTCCAGGGCTTCCATCCAGGCTTCTTCCAGCTCAGACTCGCGCACTTTCAACTTGGCCTGCTCGGCCAGTAGATCACGCAGTTCATCCTTGCGACCGGCTTCGTAGATTGCACTGTCACCCAGGCTCGCCTCGATCTTCGCCAGCCGCTCGTGCAGCTTGCCCAATTCGGCTTCGAGCTTGTCGGCTTGACGCTTGTGCGGGGCCAGTTGCTGACGCAACGCGGCGGCCTGCTGACGCTGGGCCTTCTTGTCGGTCTTGTCGAGATTGACCGGCGTATTGCTCACCGGGGCATTGCGCTGGCGATATTCGATCAGCCAACGCGCATAGTCTTCCAGATCGCCATCGAACTCTTCGACCTTGCCGTCAGCCACCAGGTAGAAATTATCGGTGGTGCTCTTGAGCAGATGACGGTCGTGAGAGACCACCAGCACCGCACCGCTGAACTCCTGCAAGGCCATGGTCAGCGCCAGGCGCATTTCCAGGTCGAGGTGGTTGGTCGGTTCGTCGAGCAGCAACAGGTTCGGCCGCTCCCAGGCAATCAGGGCCAGTGCCAGGCGGGCTTTTTCACCACCGGAGAAGTTCAGCACCGGCTCGTCGATGCGCGCGCCGCGGAAGTCGAAACCACCGAGGAAGTCACGCAGGGTCTGCTCGCGTTCGGTCGGCGCCAGGCGTTGCAGGTGCAGCAACGGACTGGCCTTGGAATCCAGCGAGTCGAGCTGGTGCTGGGCAAAGTAGCCGACCACGGTGTTTTCACCGCGGGTCATGCGTCCCGCCAGTGGCGACAGCTCGCCGGCGAGGTTCTTGATCAGCGTCGACTTGCCCGCGCCGTTGGGGCCGAGCAGGCCGATCCGGGCACCCGGGGTCAGTTGCAGCTTGACCTTCTCCAGGACGGTCTTGTCGCCATAACCCAGGCGCGCGTCCGACAGGTCGAGCAAGGGGCTGGAGATCTTCTGCGACTCGCGGAACACAAAGTCGAACGGCGAATCGACGTGGGCCGCGGACAGCTCTTCCATCCGCTCCAGGGCCTTGATCCGGCTCTGCGCCTGGCGGGCCTTGGTGGCCTGGGCCTTGAAGCGGGCGATGTAGCTTTCCATGTGCGCACGCTGCGCCTGCTGCTTCTCGTAGGCCTGCTGCTGCTGGGCCAGGCGCTCGGCACGGGCGCGCTCGAAGGCCGTGTAGCCACCGCGGTAGAGGGTGATCTTGCGCTGGTCGACATGGGCCACGTGATCGACCACTTCGTCGAGGAAGTCACGGTCGTGGGAGATCAGCAGCAAGGTACCGGGGTAACTCTTGAGCCAGTCTTCCAGCCAGATGATCGCGTCGAGGTCCAGGTGGTTGGTCGGTTCGTCGAGCAGCAACAGGTCCGACGGGCACATCAGCGCCTGCGCCAGGTTCAGGCGCATCCGCCAGCCACCGGAGAACGCCGAGACCTGATGGTCCATCTGGTCGTTGGTGAAGCCCAGCCCAGCCAGCAGCTTGCGCGCGCGGGCATCGGCGGTGTAGCCGTCGGCGCTGTCGAGCTCGGCGTGCAGGCGGGCCTGGGCGGCACCGTCATGGGCCGCTTCGGCCGCCGCCAGGTCGTGTTGCACCTGGCGCAGGCGCACGTCGCCATCGAGCACGTAGTCGACCGCCAGGCGTTCGAGGGTATCGACCTCCTGGCGCATGTGGGCGATACGCCAATCGGCCGGCAGGAAGCAATCACCCGAGTCCGGGTGCAGCTCGCCCCGCAACAGGGCGAACAGGCTGGATTTGCCGGCGCCGTTGGCACCGATCAGGCCGGCTTTGTGGCCGGCGTGCAGGGTCAGCTCGGCGTCTTCTAGCAGACGTTGCGGGCCACGCTGTAAAGTCAGGTTCTGAAGTCGAATCATAATGGCGGCGGAGTCTACCAGCTTCCCTCGCAACTGGCGCGGATCTCACCATGCATGCTGACCTGTGGACGTTTTCCCTGAACACTTACGCCAAGCCCGGCGTGGAACAGACCTGCCTGGCGCTGCAGGCGCAGGGGGCGAATGTCTGCCTGCTGCTCTGCGCGGCCTGGCTGGGCCAGCGCGGGGTAGGCTGCGAGGCCGGACGCGCGCGGCAATTACAGGCACTCGCCGAGCCCTGGCACGAGCAGGTGGTGCAACCACTGCGACAGTTACGCACGCAATGGCGCACGGCGGCCGCGGAGGACGTCGAGTTGAAGGTACTGAGGGATCAGGTCAAGGCATTGGAACTGGCCGCCGAACAACAGCTATTGCAGCGCCTGGAAGCGCTGGCGCGGGATTGGCCAGAGGTCGGGGCGGAAGATCTCGACGCGTGGCTGGAGGCTGTCACCCGCCAGGCCGCACGGCTCAATAGCGACGCGCTGCGGCAGCTGCGCGTCGCGGTGAGCCAGGCTTAGGAAGCGCTGCTCGGGGTTACGGCAGGTGCTACGGCAGCTGGCGCGGTCGGAGCAGCCGGAGCCGTTGGCGCAGCAGCTGGCGCGATCTGGGCAGGCGCTGCCGGCTTGGCTGCGCTCACGGCAGGTTTTACCGCTGCTGGTTTTGCGGCGGCTGGCTTGGCAGCGGGCTTGGCGGCGGCAGCTTTGGCAACAACAGGTTTCGCGGCTGGCTTGGCGGCAGCAGCTTTGGCAGCTACAGGTTTCGCGGCTGGCTTGGCGGCAGCAGCTTTGGCAGCTACAGGTTTCGCGGCTGGCTTGGCGGCAGCAGCTTTGGCAGCAGCGGGCTTCGCGGCAGCCGGCTTGGCAGCGGCAACTTTTGCGGCAGGTTTGGCGGCAGCGGGTTTAGCAGCGACAGGTTTGGCGGCTGGCTTAGCGGCAGCAGGCTTGGCGGCAGCGGATTTTGCAGCGGCAGGTTTGACAGCTGGCTTGGCGGCAACCGGTTTGGCAGCAGCAACTTTTGCGGCAGGCTTGGCAGCAGCGGATTTTGCAGCCGCCGGTTTAGCAGCAGGTTTGGCAGCGGGCTTCGCGGCAGCAGGTTTGGCAGCGGCAGGTTTGGCGGCAGCGGGTTTAGCAGCGACAGGTTTGGCGGCGCGAGTCGACAGCGCCTTGGTGACGGCCTCTTTCACACGACCAACACCCTGGGCCAGTTTCAGGCTTTCCTGGGCATCGCGCTTGAGTTGCAGGATGTAGCCACGGGTGTCCGACTGGCTGGCTTTCAGCTTGTCCAGCAACTCTTCGAGTTCACCGACCGCGCTCTTGGCCTTGGCTTGTGCCTTGGCTTTTCCGGCAGTGGCGGCGTCCTGCAATTTGGTGCGCGCCTTGTGCAGTTTTTCCTGAGCTTTACCGCGTTGTTTTTCCAGTTTGGCGAGCAGTTTTTCAGCATCAGCCAAGGCTTGGGTGCAAGCAGTTTCCAGATGTTCGAGCAGGCTGCCCGACAACTGTTGGAGCAAATGCAACGGAGTATTTACGGGCTTCTTGGTGGCCGACATGGTGTACCTCCTGACTGACGTGAATGCGGCTCATACTAGCCCTCTGGGACTACCGCCGCTAGGGCATGTTGACAGTATCGAAGGGCCTGCGTTGCATGCGCTGAAAAATGCTTCTTCAGCAACCCATCCGGAGCACTGGCATAATCCCTTGCACCTGAGGTCGGAGAGTGTTTATGCCGCGTTATTTTCTGCTGTCACTGTGTGTGTTCTGGCCGCTTGCGCAAGCCGCGCCGGAGGTCGTGAACGACGACGCTCACGACCTTGCCTACAGCCTCGGCGCCAGTCTCGGCGAGCGTCTGCGCCAGGATGCCCCGGACCTGCAGATCAAGGCCCTGCTCGACGGTTTGAAGCAGGCCTACCAGGGCAAGCCGCTGGCTTTGACCGACGAACGCATCCAACAGATTCTCATCGCGCATGATGCCCAGGTCGCTCAGGACACAGACAAACCACAGAGCGAAATTGCGCTAGAAGCTGAGCGAAAATTCCTCGCTGAAGAAAAGACCAAGCCCGGTGTCCACGAATTGGCCGATGGTATCCTGATGACCGAACTGACCCCGGGCAGCGGAGAAAAAGTCGCGGCCAACGGCAAGGTCCAGGTGCGCTATGTCGGACGCTTGCCCAACGGTACGGTGTTCGATCAGAACCGCCAGCCGCAGTGGTTTCGCCTGGACAGTGTGATCAATGGCTGGCGCACGGCCTTGCCAGAGATGCCGGTGGGTGCGAAATGGCGCTTGGTGCTGCCCTCGGCGCAGGCGTATGGCGCGGACGGTGCCGGCGACCTGATCGCCCCCTACACACCCCTGGTGTTCGAAATCGAGCTGCTCGGCGTGGCCGGCTGAGAGTCGCCGCCATAACGAAAAACGGTGCGCCTGAGCGCACCGTTTGCATGTGTAGCGACCAGCATCAGGCCTGGGCTTCGGCCTTTTCCTTGTGCGCCGTATGCAGCACCTCGATCAGGCAGTCTTCCAGTTCGAAGCGCTCGTGAAGCAGGCCACCCAGCTCCTGGAATTTATGCGCCACGCACTGGCCTTCGTCGCACAGGTCGTTGAAGGCCAGCAGCTTCTCGGTAATGACATCGATACGCGGATAGATCGTCTCGGCCAGCTCCAAGCCGCGCTTGTCGCCAAAGGCCTTGGCCTCGCCGGTCAGCTGCTCGTAGATTTCGAAGTGGCCAGCCGATACGTAATCCACCAGCAGACCGCAGAATTCCTGCAAGGGCTTGGGATTCTGCGCCAGGGTACCCGGCTCGGCACCGAGGGCGTCGTAGGCCCGTACGAGCTCGTGACGCTCCTTCAGCCAGCGATCAATCAGCAGATGCACTCCACCCCAGCGTTCCTGAGCATTCCGACAACTTTCGAGCATGGTGATCTCTTCCCTTCTGGGTCATGCCGACCGATACCCCGAGCACATCGAGGCTCCTGACTTGGCCAAACAGAACAAGCTGATTGCGATAACGCGATGCGGGCCAGATTATGCCCGCTCGACACCTGCTTCAAGGTACGCAGGAGAGAAAGTTCATACAAGTGTTTAATCCGGAGCACGACTGCCGGTTACTTCTGCGTCCCGCCAGCGACCGAATCCGGCCCCGCCAACTGATAGATCATCAACAGGCTCATGCCCACGAACGCCAGCAGGCTCCACTCGGGAATGCTCAGGTCGAAGAGGGTCCACTGGATCTGCGCGCACTCGGCCGTGGCCCGGAACATCAGTTTGAACGCCTCGAGGGGCGGCACCTGCTGGATCAGGCAATGCAGGTCGGGCTGGCAGATCATCAGCTGCTCGGCCGGTACTCGCTGCAGCAAGACCTGCCGCGCCGCCGTGGCGGCACCGGCCAGGGCCAGCAACAGACTCAGGCCGCCATAGATCCAGCGCCCGATGCGACCCGGACCGTGCAACATCGCCGTCAGGCTGACCAGACAGAACCCCGCGAGAAAAAATCGCTGGACGATGCACAGCGAGCAAGGCTCCAGCCCGGTCACACGCTCCAGGTACAGCGACGCCCCCATGACCAGGGCACCTGTCAACAAGGCCAGGGAGAACAGAGAACGTGAGCGGGCCAAGAACATGGCTTATCCGTAACAGGAGAGACAGGCAGTTACGGTAGAGGAAAGCCCTTGGCCCTTTCAAGGCGAGCCAGAGCAGACAATTCCTTAAGCCTGTAAGGAATTACCGACAGACATCCTATGAAACCATTAATCCAACAGTAGGAATCAGACTTCATCAGGGCAAGGGAAGCATCCTGATACGCAAAGACGGGATGCTTGCAGCCGCACCCCGTCGCCCAGGACTTTTTACACCGGCAGCGGCGAGGCCAGCAAACGCTTGTCCAAAAGGCCCAGGCCTTCCTGGAACAGCTGGTTGCTGCGCTCGGCATCACCCAGTTGGGCGAGCAAACGCGCCAGCTCCGCACAGGCTTCAGGATGGCGCTGCACCCGCAGGCTGCTTTCCAGGTAGTCGCGGGCCTTGCCCCACAGACTGTTCTGCAGGCTCAGGCGTCCCAGTGTCAGCAACAGGCCGGCATCCTCCGGATGGTCTTTCAACCAACCTTCCGCGGTCTGCAACTGCCGGACCGGGTCACGACCACGCAACAAGCCGTACAACCGCGCCAGATGGCTGTCGTACTGGCGCTTCAACGCCTCGCGCAGCGCTGCTTCGGCCTGGGCGTCGGCGCCCAGCTGGCGCAGTTGCTCGGCATAGGCCAGCACCAATGGCGGCTCCTGGCGCTGCGCCGAGCTCAATTGTTGCCAGGCCCGCTCCAGCGCCTGCAGGCCCGCTTCGCCCTCTTCGCGCTGGGCCGCCAGGCTCAGGTTCTCACCCCAGGCACGGCGCTCCAGCTCGGCCAACTCGGCCTTGGCCAGCACCCTGTCCTTGCGCAATTCCGGCAACAGGCGGATCAGCGCCGACCAGTCGCCGCGCTGCTGATACAGGCGTTGCAACTGACGCAGGACCTGGATGCTGTGGGGATGACGCTCATGCATGGCTTGCAGGGTATTCAACGCCCCGTCGCTGTCACCACGGTCGACTTGCAATTGCGCGTGACTGAGGGCAATCGCCAGCTCGGCCTGGGGCTGGCGGTCGAGGGCGCGTTCCAGCAGGCTGTCGCACTCCTCGTACTTGCCTTGTTCGTTGGCCGCCCGCGCCGCGCCGAGGTAGTACAACAGCGGCTGGCGCTCGGCTTCGGCGGCCCGTTGCAAATGGCGCTGGGCACTGGCCCAGCGGCCCTCGGCGAGGTCCATCTGGCCCTGTTCGATGGCCACCTGGGTGCGCCGACTGCGATTGCGCCGGGACCAGGGATTGGCCACGGAACCGGAGGTGGTCACCAACCCGACGAGGAATTTCACCAGCCACAGCAGCAGCCATGCCAGCAGCAACACGGCCAGGAACGCCCACAGGCTCGATTCGTAACGGAAGCTGTCATAGGCGATCAGGACGTAGCCCGCGTGCCGCGAGATCGCATAGCCGAGGCCCGCCGCAATGGCGGCGACCAGCAACAGGATCAGGAAGAAACGCTTCATGGGCTGGTCCCCTCGACCGGGGTCGCGCTCGGGCTGACCGGGGTCTCGATCTCTACATGCCGCCGCTCGAGATAGGCCTGCACCGCCGCCAGGGTCCCGGCCAGGTCCGGCGTGACCACGGTCACCGGCTGTTTGCTCAGCTCGGCCAGGCGCTCGATCATGATCTTGCTCTGCGGGTTGTCCGGGTTGAAGCTGCCGGTCAGCACGTCGCGGGCCTCGGTCAACGCCTGGCTGTAGACTCCGGCCTGACCGTTCAAGGCGGCCCACTGGGCTTGCTCCAGGGCCAGGCCGAGGGCCAGGCGGACCTGCGCCAGGCTCTGCCCGGCCAGTAACGGCCGGATGTTCTTGTTGGCATTGAAGTCGATGCGCACATAACGCGAAATCTCATCCCACCACACAGCCCAACGGCTGGCGCCATCGCCGTCGACGGTCAGACCGAGCAAGGAGTCGCCGCGATCCTTGTACTCCGGCGCCAGCTCGTTGAGCTGGGTCAGCTGGTCACGCAAGGCGCCCAGTTGCAGGAACAGGCCGGTACGATCCGGCTGCTCGGTGCTACGCAGCGCCGCCAGGCTCCTGGCCACCTGCTCGCGGGCGGCAAAGGAGCCCGGGTCGTTCTGTTCGCGCAGGATATCGTCGGCGCCCTGCACCAGGGCCAGGGCGCTGCTGATGTCCTGCAAGGCCGACAAGCGCAGACTGGCCAGGCGCAGCAAGTGCTCGGCCTCGGCCAGGCGCCAGTCCTTGCGGCTGGCACCCAGCACGCTCTCCACGCGCTGGCTGAGGCGCTGCTGATCGCCCTGCAGTTGCGTCACCAGGCGCCGGCGTTCCTCCAGCTCGCCGGCACCCGGCAGCTGATCCAGGCGCGCGGCCAACTGCTGTTCGCTCAATTTGAGGGACTGCGCCTGGCTGCCCAGGTCCTGCAACTGCCCGGTCTGCTGTTGATGGTTGGCTTGCAGGTTGCGCACCTGCCAGACACCCCAGCCACCCGCCGCCGCGCCGGCGGCGCCGAGCAACAAGGCGAGGAGCGCCAGGCCATTGCCACGGCGCGCCACGGGCGTCACCGGCGGTTGAACCGGGGTATCGCCCACCGGTTGGGCTTGTTCTTTGGGCAAGGCTGTTTCGCTCACGTGTCCATCCTTTGCATTCTAGAGAGCGGGTACGGGATGCTCCCGCAACGCCGCTAGCAAAGCCGTGGCGCTGGCACCACGACAATCCACCACATGTTGGGCCCCTGCGGCGCGCGCCATCTCGGCCACCCGCGGGCTTGGAACAAACAACGGCAGGCGCGCCAGTTCCGGCCAGGCCGTCGCCGCCAACCGCAGCAGGTGTTGAAAACCCTGCCCACTGCTGACCACCAGGGCGTTCAGGCGTTCCGCCGCGACACGCTGGGCCAGGATACCCTCGGCGTACTCGGGCAGCAGCCGACGGTACAACTCAAGGTAGTCGACACTAGCACCCTGGCTGAGCAAACGCTCGGCCAGCAGCTCGCGCCCGCCCTCGCCACGCAGGATCAATACCCGCGGCTCGGGGTGCGCCAGCGCCTGCTGCAACGCCGGCAAGGCGAGCAAGGCCTCACTGTCGTCGCCCTCGGCGGGATAATCAACCTCAAGACCGTAATCGGCGAGGATCCGCGCGGTCGCCGCGCCCACCGTGAACCACTGCAGCAACGGCGGCTGCGGCCAGTACTGGTCCACCAGCTCGACCGCCAGGCGCGCCGCCGGCTTGCTGACCACGATCACCGCATTATAGTGGGCCAGGTCGTAGATCATCGCCCGCCCGGCCCCATCGAGGGGCAAGGCTTCGATGTCCAGCAACGGCAGGCTGCTGCTGAAAATCCCGGCAGCGGCCAAGGTGCTCGCCAGCTCCGCCGACTCGGACGCCGGCCGGGTCAACAACAGGCGCCAACCGCTCACTCTTCGCCGGCCTCGCCGTAGACCGCCTGGAGAATCGCATCCGCGCCCTGGGCCAGCAGCGCTTGCGCGACCTGTACGCCGAGGACCTGGGCATCGCCTCGCGGCGCCCGGGCATCGGCGCTGAGCAACAGCCCGCCCTTGGGATCGCCGACCAGGCCTCGCAGCCAGACCTGCTCGCCTTCCAGCACCGCGTAACAGGCAATCGGCACCTGGCAACCGCCATTCAGATGCTTGTTCAAGGCCCGCTCGGCGGTGACCCGCACGGCGGTATCGGCATGGTGCAGTGGCGCCAACAGCGCATGGATCTCAGCGTCAGCGCTGCGGCACTCGATGCCCACCGCGCCCTGGCCGCCGGCCGGCAGGCTGTCTTCGACACTGATGGCGGAAGTGATGCGATCTTCAAAGCCGAGGCGGATCAAGCCCGCCGCGGCGAGGATGATGGCGTCGTACTCGCCGGCGTCCAGCTTGGCCAGGCGGGTATTGACGTTGCCGCGCAGGAAGCGGATCTGCAGGTCGGGCCGACGGGTCAGCAATTGCGCCTGGCGACGTAGGCTCGAAGTGCCGACCACGCTGCCGGCCGGCAGTTCGTCAAGACTGGCGAAGGTGTTGGAAACGAAGGCGTCGCGCGGGTCTTCGCGCTCGCAGATGCAGAACAGGCCGAGCCCCACGGGGAAATCCATCGGCACGTCCTTCATCGAATGCACGGCGATGTCGGCCTCGTGCTCAAGCAGCGCGGTTTCCAGTTCCTTGACGAACAGCCCCTTGCCGCCGATTTTCGACAGCGGCGAGTCCAGCAGCTTGTCGCCACGACTGACCATGGGGACCAGGACCACCGACAAACCGGGATGAGCCTGTTCCAGGCGGGCCTTGACGTATTCGGCCTGCCACAGGGCCAGCGCGCTTTTACGGGTAGCGATGCGGATTTCGCGAGAAGACATGGATCGATCCGTACTGAATAGATACGGCAGATAATAACAGCTCGGCCCGGCCCGCTTTGACTTGTATCAGCCAATAAGCGGCCTCCCTGGCCTGGAATTACCGGGTGGACGGTACCTTGCGCGCCGCGCAAGGCACGGATTAAAGCTGTTGCATCATCTTGCGCACGCCAGCGACATGGCGTCGGCTGACGATCAGCGCGTCGCCGCCCAGGCCCTTGAGGAACAGCTGGAAGTGCCCCAACGGCGTCCGTTGCAGGCGCTCGATGCGTTCACGGGCCACCAGGGCGTTGCGATGAATACGCACAAAGCGGTCGCCGAACTCGTCTTCCAGGGCCTTCAACGGCTCGTCCAGCAACACTTCGCCACCCTCGTGGCGCAAGGTCACGTACTTGTGGTCGGCGATGAAGTAGATCACCTGGTCCAACGGAATCAGCTCGATACCCTTGCGG
This sequence comes from Pseudomonas sp. MWU13-2105, assembly GCF_023242315.1. GTDB lineage: Bacteria > Pseudomonadota > Gammaproteobacteria > Pseudomonadales > Pseudomonadaceae > Aquipseudomonas. The sequence continues at coordinate 23,756 of NZ_JALLIY010000002.1, read as the reverse complement.
GTACGGGCGCTGATGTGGGTGCGCGGACCGCTACCGGATTCGGCGGCGGGCCGCGTCAGGGCCGCCAGTTGCACGCGATTGGGACGCTCGGCCTTCTTCAGCGCTTCGAGCAAATGCTCGGCGCGCACCGGCTTGACCAGGTAACCCACGGCACTGACCTGGAAAGCCTCCAGGGCAAACTCGTCATGGGCGGTGCAGAACACCACGGCGGGCGGGGCCTCGCGCTCGCACAGCCGTGCCGCCACTTGCAGGCCGTCGAGGCCTGGCATGCGGATATCGAGCAGGACCACATCGGGCCTGAGGCTATCGATCAGGGACAATGCCTCTTCGCCATTGGTGGCGCTGGGCTCCAGGACACTGTAACCCTCGAGTTCGCCGACCAAACGGCTCAGACGCTCGCGGGCCAGGGGTTCGTCATCAACGATCAGGACATTCATATTGCACTGGATTCCTGCGTGAGTCTCGCACAAGGATAGCGTAGACAGGTGAAGTGACGACCGTCACGGCGATCCACGCTAAGACTAGCGCGAGGCCCGAAAAGTGCCGTAAGTCGGGCACCGATATTTGCCAGTGCCAATTGAGTACCGCTCGACACCTGCCGTGGTGCGGCATCGTCGTAGGGATTGCTGATACACAATATGAACTCTCCCTCTTTGTAGTCGGCTTCGACCCTGACCACGCCGCCTTCGATGCGCGGTGCGATGCCGTAGATCAGAGCGTTTTCCAACAGTGGTTGCAAGGTTAATTGCGGGATCGGCAAATCCTCTGGAATTGTGCCCACCCTCCAGTCCAACTGTAGACGGTTGCCAAGACGATATTGCTCAATCGACAAATATCGTTGCGCTAATTCCAGCTCGTCACGCCAGGTCACCAGGTTGCCGGGTTTGGCCAGGCTGGCACGAAACAGGTCGGACAGATCCAGCACGGCCTGCTCGGCCTGTTGTGGATGGGTCGCCACCAGGCTGGCGATGCTGTTCAGGCTGTTGAACAGGAAGTGCGGGCGGATCCGCGCCTGCAAGGCTTCGATGCGCGCCTGCAACTCCGCCTGCTGTTGACGACGCCACTGACTCTGCAAGTAAAAGTAGCGCAACATCAGCGCCGACATGATGAGGCTGATCAAGCCATGGCGCAGATAGTGCCCCAGCGCGCCCTCGGCCGAGGTCGGACCGGCCAGGGCGAAATACTCGGTGAGACCGGTGCAGGCCAGGCTCAACCCGACCACCAGGGCACAGCACAACGCCCCGGCCAGCCCCGGGCGCAACCGCGCCAGCCAAGCCCGCGCGCCGCAGAGCAACGCCGCCGACAGCAGCACGATCCACTGCACGTACAAGGAGGTCAGTGCCAAGCGCACCCAGTCGAAACCGACTGGCATCGGTTCGGCCAGCACCAGCACCATCACCAGCAACTCGGCCAGCACCACCAGCACCAGCAGCGCCTCGGGCAGGCAGAGTTCCGGGAGGAAGAATTCCTGGGTCGCGGGCGCATCACGCCCTTCGTTCGATCGTGAAATAGGCATGGGCCCAGTCTCTGCGCCCGCGCCCGCGACGACAAGCGGTCCGACAGATTCGGTCAAAATATAATCCGCCGCTGGCGCAAATCAGCCCTGTGCACGCTGGCCGGCTGACGAGCATTGGCGCAACCCTGTTATGATCGGCGACGACTTTTCCGGCAACCCACTTTCAGCAGATCACGAGCGAATCCATGAGCACCGACAAGACCAATCAGTCCTGGGGCGGCCGCTTCAGTGAACCCGTCGACGCCTTCGTCGCACGTTTCACCGCCTCCGTCACGTTCGACCAGCGCCTCTATCGCCACGACATCATGGGCTCCATCGCCCACGCCACGATGCTGGCCAAGGTCGGCGTACTGACCGATGCCGAACGCGACAGCATCATCGCGGGCCTGACCACCATCCAGGGCGAAATCGAGGCCGGCAACTTCGACTGGCGCGTGGACCTGGAAGACGTGCACATGAACATCGAAGCGCGCCTGACCGACCGTATCGGCGTCACCGGCAAGAAACTGCACACCGGGCGCAGCCGCAACGACCAGGTGGCCACCGATATCCGCCTGTGGCTGCGCGACGAGATCGACCTGATCCTGGCTGAAATCACCCGCCTGCAAAAAGGCCTGCTGGAACAGGCCGAGCGCGAAGCCGGCAGCATCATGCCCGGTTTCACGCATCTGCAGACCGCCCAGCCGGTGACCTTCGGGCACCACATGCTGGCCTGGTTCGAAATGCTCAGCCGCGACTACGAGCGCCTGGTCGACTGCCGCAAGCGCACCAATCGCATGCCCCTGGGCAGCGCCGCGCTGGCCGGCACCACCTACCCGATCGACCGCGAATACACAGCCCAGTTGCTGGGTTTCGACGCGGTCGGCGGCAACTCCCTGGACAACGTCTCGGATCGTGACTTCGCCATCGAGTTCTGCTCGGCGGCCAGCATCGCGATGATGCACCTGTCGCGCTTCTCCGAAGAGTTGGTGCTGTGGACCAGCGCGCAGTTCCAGTTCATCGACCTGCCAGACCGCTTCTGCACCGGCAGTTCGATCATGCCCCAGAAGAAGAACCCGGACGTGCCGGAGCTGGTACGCGGCAAGACCGGCCGGGTGTTCGGCGCCCTGATGGGCCTGCTGACCTTGATGAAGGGCCAACCGTTGGCCTACAACAAGGACAATCAGGAAGACAAGGAACCGCTGTTCGACGCCGCCGACACCCTGCGCGATTCGTTGCGGGCGTTTGCCGACATGATCCCGGCGATCAAACCCAAGCACGCAATCATGCGTGAAGCGGCGCTGCGCGGCTTCTCCACCGCGACCGACCTGGCGGATTACCTGGTGCGCCGTGGCCTGCCGTTCCGTGATTGCCACGAGATCGTCGGCCATGCGGTGAAGTACGGCGTGGAAACCGGCAAGGACCTGGCGGAAATGAACCTGGAAGAACTGCGCAAGTTCAGCGACCAGATCGATGAGGACGTGTTTGCCGTGCTGACCCTGGAAGGCTCGGTGAATGCCCGCAACCATATCGGCGGGACTGCGCCGGCGCAGGTGAAGCTGGCCGTTGCACGCGGCCAGGCGCTGCTCGCCAGCCGCTGATCCGTAGTGTAGGGAAGCCAGGCAAGAGCGATTTCAAGCCTGGCTGAACCCTGTGGCGAGCGGGCTTGCCCGCGCTGGGCGGCGAAGCAGCCCTAAAACCTGCGACCCTGGCACATCAGACAGACCAAGATATCAGCGTTTGCGACTGCTGCGCAGCCGAGCGCGGGCAAGCCCGCTCGCCACAGGGTCGTGCCCGATCTCAAAAGGGTATTGCGCTGTACCCAGCTCCACGCCGCGCATTTCTTATTTCTTGGCCGCAACCATCGCCAGGAACGCCGGCATCCCGGCTTCCTTGTCCGCCGCAATCCGCTGCACATTCGGCCACTGCTGCAAGCGCTCCAGCAATGCCTTGGCCTCAGGCATCTCGGCCATGAAATCAATCCCGAACAACTTCTGGCCGACCGCGCAGGCCAGGTCGACGCTGTAGAGAAAATAGATATCCGCCACGCTGAACTCGCTGCCCGCGACATAAGGCGCAAACGCGCCATGACGCTTGAGCGAGGCAAAGCCCAACAGTAATTCGGCCTTGGTCTTCTCCTTGATCGCCTCCGGCACCGGCATCCCGAAGAAGGCTTCAGCAAACGAAGCACGCGCCGGCAACTCGATGTACAACTCGATTTCCTTGGCCAGCGCCAACACCCGGGAACGCTGGAAAGGATCGGCCGGCAGCAGCTTCAGCCCCGGCTGGGTGTCATCGATATATGGCAGGATCACCGCGGTTTCGTTGATAAACCCTTGCGCGGTACCCAGCACCGGGACCTTGCCACGAGGACTGATCGCCAGGGCTTCCGGGGTCTGTCCGGCATAAAACGGCACTTCCTCGAAGGGCACGCCCTTTTCCAGCAGCGCCAGCTTGACCATGTTGTAGTAGTTGCTGACCGCGAATCCATAAAGTTTGAGCATCACAAAGCCTCCAGGCCGTGCAGGGGGTTGGCCCCGGCAGTTATAGAGCCTCGAACGAGCTCTCGCCAGCAGCATCACGCCGCTGAATGCAGTTAAACTGGTCGCCTTTCCTTGAGGAGTCCGCCATGAGCGAACCAACCGATATCGACAACGACGACGAAGCGTTCGCCGAGAGCACCCTGACCCAGGCCATCGAAAACCAGATCGAGACCGACAATCCGCCGGCGGCCAAGGCGATCTTCAACAAACTGACCCTGGTGGGTTACGAGCGCGAAGAGATCCTCAACCTGATGGCCCATGTGCTGGCGGTAGAGATCGATGCGATGCTCGATGAGGATCGCCCGTTCAACACCGAATGGTACGAGACCGCCTTGCGCGCCCTGCCGGAGCTGCCGCCCGAGAACCAGTGAAGCCACTGGATTTGCCGCGCCTCCCGTCTACACTGAAAACGCCCCGCCACCACCCGGGTCCGGGGCGTTGTCCCCAGCGTCCGGCCACACACGCATCGAAGACTGGACAGAGCGCTCAACTGCGATCACCTTAGGGGCGCTGTCGTCCAATAATTCCTAGAAAGTCTGGAGTCCTTATGTCGTATACCCCTGAGCTGGTTGCCGAACTGGAAATCCTTGCACTGTTCAATCTGGACAATTCCCAGGAAGGCCTGAAAATTCATCAGACCGCTGCCCCAAAAGCCATCGCCGCCGCCCAACGCCTGTTCGAGAAAGAGCTCATCACCCAACCCGATGGTGGTTACCTGACCAGCCTGGGCCGTGACGCCGCCGAACATGCCCAGGGCCTGCTGACCATCCTGGACATCAAAGAAGCCGCCTGACCCCTCGCCGCGCCCACGGGATCTCCTCCTGCCGGATCTCGCGGGCGCCGACGACAAGACGCCGAAAAACCGGCGTCAAGAAAAAATCTATTTAAGCGTCCTGGCACTTCGGCGCTAAACTGCCACCCTTGCAACCCCCTTCCTTTCGAGCCCCGCGAGCCGGTTTGAGTTAGACATGACGCGTACCCACGAAATTCGCCCGAACCTGGACGAGGGAATCGATCGCAAAGTCCTCAGCCAACTGCGTGCGCGCTTCCTCAAGCTCAACCAGGGCCGCCTGGATCGTGCCCTCGAAGGCCTGTCACCGCGGCAACAGGTAGTGCTGAACCTGCTGCCGCTGTTTTTCCACGTCAATCACCCGCTGCTGCCCGGTTACGTCTCCGGCAGCACCCCGGCCGGGCTATCGCACTACGAGCCCGACGAACTGGCCCTGGCCGAAGCCCAGCGCCTGACGCGCTCCTTTTCCTATAAGACCCGCCACGGCAATCCGCCGCGGCCGATCCACGGCCTGTTCCTGATGGGCAGCCTCGGTACCCTGGCCCAGGCCGAGCAGAGCGACATGGACATGTGGGTCTGCCACGCCAGCGATCTGAGCCAGGGCGAACTGGCCGAACTGCGCAAGAAGTGCCAGTTGCTCGAGGAGTGGGCCGCCAGCCAGGGCGCCGAGGCGCATTTCTTCCTGATCGACCCGAGCCGCTTCGTACGCGGCGAGCGCGACACGCAACTGAGTTCGGAAGACTGCGGCACCACCCAGCACTACCTGTTGCTGGACGAGTTCTACCGCACCGCCATCTGGCTCGCCGGGCGCACACCGCTGTGGTGGCTGGTGCCGGTGTACGAGGAACGGCACTACGACCAGTACACCCACACCTTGTTGTCCAAGCGCTTTATCCGCGCCAACGAAACCGTCGACCTCGGCCACCTGGCGCGGATTCCACCGGGAGAATTCATCGGTGCCGGGCTCTGGCAACTGTTCAAGGGCATCGAGTCACCCTACAAATCAGTGCTCAAGCTGCTGCTGATCGAGGTCTACGCCAGCGAGCACCCGCAAGTCGAGTGCCTGAGCCTGCGCTTCAAGCAGGCGGTGTTCGCCAACCAGTTGGACCTCGACGAGCTGGACCCCTACATCGTGGTCTACCGGCGCATCGAGGAGTATCTCCAGGCCCGCAACGAACCGGAACGCCTGGAACTGGTGCGCCGCAGCCTGTACCTGAAGGTCAACCGCAAGCTCACCGGCCAGGGCGCGCGCAGCACCAGCTGGCAGCGTCGACTGCTGGAACGGCTGGCCAGCGAATGGGGTTGGGACCGTCGGCAACTGGCGCTGCTCGACAGCCGCAGCCAGTGGAAAGTCCGCCAGGTCAGCGCCGAACGCCGGGCCCTGGTCAACGAACTCAATTACAGCTACCGCTTCCTGACCCAGTTCGCCCGTACCGAACAGGCGGTCAGCCTGATCAACAAGCGCGATCTCAATGTCCTCGGTCGCCGCCTGTACGCCGCGTTCGAACGCAAGGCCGGCAAGATCGAGTTCATCAACCCCGGCATCGCCCCGGACCTGGCCGAAGACACCCTCACCCTGGTCCAGTCGCCGAACCGCAAGGAACCGGGGCAAACCCACTGGGGCCTGTACAACGGCAGCCTGAACGCCCTGGAATGGGAAAATTTCGCCCCGATCAAGCGCAGCCGCGAACTGCTGGAACTGTTGACCTGGTGCCACCGCAACGGCGTGATCGACGCCACCACGCGCCTGTCACTGCACCCCGGCAGCAGCGACCTGACCGAGTTCGAACTGTTCAACCTGCTGGGCAGCCTGCAACAAACCCTCGCCCTGCCGCTGGGCAGCGTCAGCGAGGAACAGTTGCTGCGCCCCAGTATCGCGGCCGAGGTGCTGCTCCTGGTGAACGTCGGCGTGGACCCGCTCAAGCACCATCGCGACCTGAATATCCTGATGACCACCGAGCGCACCGACTCCCTGAGTTACGCCGGGGTCAGGGAAAACCTGGTGCTGACCCTCGACCAGGTGACGCGCAACAGCTGGAATGAAGTGCTGATCAAGCGCTACCACGGCCCCCATGCACTGCTCGACTGCGTGCGCGATTACCTCAACCACCTGCCTGTCGGGCGCCCACTACCACGGTTGCGGGTACGCTGTTTCTGCCACAACCGCGCGCAGTTCATTGCCCAGCGGGTCGAGGAAGTGCTCAACACCGCCCAGGAACTGCTGCTCGGCAACCTCAACCATCGTTATCTGGTCCAGGTCCAGCAGCACTATCACGTCCTGGAGCTGGTGGCGGGCCAGGTCAAGCATGTCGCCCTGGACAGCCTGCCGGCGCTGTTCAACTACCTGAACCAGGATCTGTCCGTCTACAGCCCGCTGTACCTGGATATCCGGGCAATGGAGGAGCACGACCTGGCCCTGGCGCTGCCCATGGGCCAGCCCGAATGTGTGCAGGTGTTCTATCGGATCAACGAGACGTACGCCGAACTGTACGTGCTGGACGAGTTCAACGCCCTCTGGCAGCAACGCTTGCCGTTCCATGACGAGCAAAGCCTGCTGGTGCCGCTGCAACGCTTCCTGCAGTCGATTCTCTACCGCCGCGAGGCGCTGATGCCCATGGACACGACTCAGCCATCGGCGGCGCTGGAAACCCTGTACTACCAGTTGCTGCCCACAGGCCCCGGGCGAGCGCGCCGGGTTGAAGCCCGGCCGGCGCCACAAACTCCGGTCAACAAGCCGTTCTATGACGTCCAGGCGATTGTCGGCAAGGCCGGGACGGACATGGTCCAGGTCACCTTGTACTGCAATCAGCGGGAGTTTTCCGAGCTGGAATACGGTGACCAGCTGTTTATCACGGTCGCCCGGGAAATCGTCGGGCAGCGCCGGGAAGTCGAACGCTACCGCTGCTACATCACCGACCTCGACCTGAGCGCGCTGATCGGTGACGGACAGGGTTCGAGCAATCTCTACCTGCGCTACAAGGCCGAACTGGAAAGCGCGCTGAACCTGGCACTGGACCAGGTCTGAGGGCGCCAGCTGGGATCGGCGCTCGGGCGGTTACACGCCGCAGCGCCCGCACCTGGCGAAAAGCGCCGCGGCGGGCTCAGAGGTGGAAGTCGCCGGCGGCTTCCGGCTGGTATTCCACTTCCAGCAAGTTCAGCTTCAGGGTCTTGCCGCCCGGCGCCGGCCAATTGATGTGCTGGCCCACCTGCAAACCGAGCAGGGCGCTGCCCACCGGCGCCAGAATGGAAATCCGCCCTTCATCGGCATTGGCATCCTGCGGATACACCAGGGTCAGGTGATAGTCCTTGCCGCTGACCTCTTCACGACAGTGCACCCGGGAGTTCATGGTCACGACACCGGCGGGCACTTCTTCGTGACCTACCACGCTGTCGGCACGGTCCAGTTCGGCTTGCAACGCGATGACGCCGGGCAGCGTGTCGTCCAGGCTGTCGATCAGGCGCTCCAGACGTTGCACGTCAAGGCGGGTGAGGATGATGGAAGGTGCGGTGCTCATGATCCAGGCAGACTCCTTTTTTCTGCACGATAAAAGCAAAACCCCGCCACGAAAGGCGGGGTTTTCACAGGCCTCGTCGACGCGAGGCGTACCCGGACACTACCACAGCGGCGTAAATACACAACCCGGGAAAAGGGCCCGGTCCGGTGCAGAGATGGGATCTAGAGGACTGACCTGTGGCGAGGGGGCTTGCCCCCGTTGGGGCGCGAAGCGGCCCTGAAACCGTTGAGCGCGGTTTGTCAGGTAAGACGCATCCGCCGGGTTTACGGCTGCTTCGCAGCCGAACGGGGGCAAGCCCCCTCGCCACAGGCAAGCCCCTGCCACAGGCAGCTCCATCGCCACAGGCAGCCCCCTTCTCCACAATGCCCCAGCGACCTCGTCAGGCCCGGGCCTGGCGCTGCCGGGCCTGCTCGCAGATCGCCCGGCGGCGCGCGTCATCCGCCGCGCGCCACTCGCGGATATCCTCGACGTGCCGAAAACAGCCGATACAAATTTTCTGCTCATCCAGCCGGCAAAGGCTCACACAAGGCGACGGCACGGCCGGGCTGACGTTGCTGTACAACGGCTTCGCCGGGCGTACCGGGGCGGTTTGCTGCGTCACGATCAGATCTCTTCGAAATCCAGGTCGACACCGGCCTGGTCCAGGGTAAAGCGCGCCAGGATCTCGTTGAGCTTCTCTTCGCTCTTCACACAGAACCAATAGCTGCCGTCTTCATCCTCGCTGCTGCTTTCCTTGTACTCGAAGTGATAGCCGCCGGTGGGCTTGGACGTCGCCAGCCAGAGCTGACGCAGCGGCTCCTGGCGACTGAAGATCAGCTGGCTGCCGCCTTCGAACTTCACGGTCAGCACACCGCCGGAGTTTTCCAGGTCCACATCCAGGCCACTCTCGTCGAACACATCTTCCAGATTTTGCTGGGTGTTATCGACCAGATCGTGAAAACGGGCTTCAGTCAAACTCATTGCGCGAACCTCGAAAAATGCCTGTCCCTTCAAGCGCCGCAAGATACGAGCGCTCCCGGACGATTGCAAAGCATAACCACGTGGGGCCAAGAGTGACATCAATAATCCACAAACGGTGCCCGGGCACCGCCGGACGGGCAGCGGCCCGCATAGGCAAGCCGCCGGGTGGCCGGTATACTCCGGCGCAATTAATGCTTTTTCAAAGGATTTCGCCATGAAGCGCCTGATCTCTTCCCTTGCTGCGCTCCTCGCGATCGCTTGCCTCGTTTCCGCCTGTGGTCAAAAAGGTCCGCTGTATCTGCCGGACGACAACCAGAACCCGGACGACCAGGCCAAGTCCTCGCAGGCCAAAGCGCACAAGCACGACACCTCCTACTAAGGGATCACCATGGAAGCCTTTAACTACCGTGGCGGGGAGCTGTTCGCGGAAGGTGTAGCCTTGTCCGCCATTGCCGAGCGCTTTGGCACGCCAACCTACGTCTACTCCCGTGCCCACATCGAGGCGCAGTACAACGCCTATGCCAATGCCCTCGAAGGCATGCCGCACCTGGTCTGCTTCGCGGTGAAAGCCAACTCCAACCTGGGCGTGCTGAACGTCCTGGCGCGCCTCGGTGCCGGTTTCGATATCGTCTCCCGTGGCGAACTGGAGCGGGTCCTGGCCGCCGGCGGCAGCGCCGACAAGATCGTCTTCTCCGGCGTCGGCAAGACCCGTGAAGACATGCGCCGCGCCCTCGAAGTCGGCGTGCACTGCTTCAACATCGAGTCCACCGACGAGCTGGAACGCCTGCAAGTGGTGGCCGCCGAGCTCGGCGTGCGTGCGCCGATCTCGTTGCGGGTCAACCCGGACGTCGACGCCGGCACCCACCCGTACATCTCCACCGGGCTCAAAGAGAACAAATTCGGTATCGCCATTGCCGATGCCGAGGATGTCTACATCCGCGCCGCACAGCTGCCGAACCTGGAAGTGCTCGGCGTCGATTGCCATATCGGCTCGCAACTGACCACCCTGGAACCCTTCCTCGACGCCCTCGACCGCCTGCTCGCGCTGGTCGACCGCCTCGGCGAATGCGGCATCTACCTGCAGCATATCGACCTCGGTGGCGGCGTCGGCGTGCGTTATCGCGACGAAGAGCCGCCCCTGGTCGGCGACTACATCAAGGCCGTGCGCGAGCGTATCGCCGGTCGCGACCTGGGGCTGATGTTCGAGCCAGGCCGCTACATCGTCGCCAACGCCGGCGTGCTGCTGACCCGGGTCGAGTACCTCAAGCACACCGAACACAAGGATTTCGCCATCGTCGACGCGGCGATGAACGACCTGATCCGTCCGGCCCTGTACCAGGCCTGGATGGGTGTCAGCGCCGTGCGTCCACGCGCAGCCGCCGGGCGGGTCTACGACATCGTCGGGCCGATCTGCGAGACCGGTGACTTCCTGGCCAAGGAACGTCAGCTAGCCCTCGAGGAAGGCGATTTGCTGGCCGTGCATTCGGCCGGCGCCTACGGTTTCGTCATGAGCTCCAACTACAACACTCGCGGCCGCGCCGCCGAAGTGCTGGTGGATGGCGAGCAGATGTTCGAAGTGCGTCGTCGCGAGACGCTCGCCGAGTTGTATGCCGGCGAAAGCCTGCTGCCGGAGTAAGACCATGCTGCTGCGTTTTACCAAGATGCACGGCCTGGGCAATGACTTCATGGTCCTCGACCTGGTCAGCCAGCACGCGCACATCCAGCCCAAACACGCCAAGCAATGGGGAGACCGCCACACCGGCATCGGCTTCGACCAGTTGCTGATCGTCGAGGCGCCGAGCAATCCGGAAGTGGATTTCCGCTATCGGATCTTCAACTCCGACGGTTCGGAAGTGGAACAGTGCGGCAACGGCGCGCGCTGCTTCGCCCGTTTCGTGCTCGACAAGCGCCTGACCGCCAAGCGCCAGATCCGCGTCGAAACGAAGAGCGGGATCATCGAACTGGATGTCCGCCAGGACGGCCAGATCAGCGTGAACATGGGCCCGCCGCGCCTGGTGCCGGCCGAGATTCCGTTCCAGGCCGAGCAACAGGCCAGCAGCTACGCCGTGGATGTCGACGGCCAGAGCGTCGACCTGGCCGCCGTGTCCATGGGCAATCCCCATGCGGTACTGCGGGTCAGCGACATCAACAGCGCGCCGGTGCATGAATTGGGACCGAAGATCGAGCATCACCCGCGCTTTCCGGCCCGGGTCAACGTCGGCTTCCTGCAAGTGATTGACCGCCACCGCGGACAACTGCGAGTCTGGGAACGTGGTGCCGGGGAAACCCAGGCCTGCGGGACCGGCGCCTGCGCCGCCGCGGTGGCGGCCATCAGCCAGGGCTGGATGGATTCGCCGGTGACCCTCGACCTGCCGGGTGGGCGGCTGTCCATCGAATGGGCGGGTGTCGGCGAACCGGTGATGATGACGGGTCCTGCCGTTCGGGTGTATGAAGGACAAGTGCGTCTATAAGCGAGCCAATACCATGACCGACCAGCCTCAGGTTCCAGCCGAACAGCCCAACGAGTCGCCTGCACAGAGCCTTGAGGCGGCGCAGGTCGCCGCCTACCTGGAGGCCAATCCGGATTTCTTCGTCGCGCACGAGGAACTGCTGCCGGCGTTGCGTATTCCCCATCGACGCGGCGATACCGTGTCGCTGGTCGAACGCCAGATGAAGATCCTCCGCGAGCGCAACATCGAAATGCGCCATCGCCTGTCGCAACTGATGGACGTGGCCCGGGACAATGATCGCCTGTTCGAGAAAACCCGCCGCCTGATCCTTGCGCTGATGGACGCCGCCAGCCTCGACGACCTGGTCATGGCCGTGGAAGACAGCCTGCGCCAAGACTTCCAGGTGCCCTTCGTCAGCCTGATCCTGTTCGGCGACAACGCCATGCCGGTGGGCCGCTGGGTCAGCCATGCCGAAGCCCAGCAAGCCATCGGCGGCCTGCTCTCGGAAGGCAAGAGCATCAGCGGCAGCCTGCGTGAGCACGAGCTGGACTTCCTGTTCGGCGAGGAGCAACGCAAGCAGATCGGCTCCACCGCGGTGGTCGCCATCAGTCATCAGGGCGTGCATGGCGTCCTCGCCGTGGCCAGCCGTGACCCGCAACAGTACAAAAGCTCGGTAGGCACCCTGTTCCTCAGCTATATCGCCGAAGTCATGGGCCGCGTGGTTCCGCGCTTCACCCCCGCCCTGCGCTCGGTGCGCTAGTCATGGAGCGACAGCTGGATGCCTACTGCGAGCACCTGCGCAGTGAGCGCCAGGTGTCGCCCCATACGCTGCAAGCTTATCGTCGCGACCTGGACAAGGTCATGGGCTTTTGCGCCAAGGAACAGATCGGCAGCTGGAGCGCCCTGGATATCCAGCGCCTGCGCCGCCTGATCGCCCGCCTGCACCAGCAGGGCCAGTCCTCTCGCAGCCTGGCCCGGCTGCTTTCGGCGGTGCGCGGGCTGTACCAGTACCTCAACCGCGAAGGCCTGTGCAACCACGACCCGGCCATCGGCCTGGCCCCGCCCAAGGGCGAACGCCGCCTGCCCAAGACCCTGGACACCGACCGCGCCCTGCAACTGCTGGACGGCGGAGTGGAGGACGACTTCATCGCCCGTCGCGACCAGGCCATTCTTGAGCTGTTCTACTCCTCGGGTCTGCGCCTCTCGGAACTGACCGGACTCGATCTGGAGCAACTGGACCTGGCCGACGGCCTGGTGCAGGTCCACGGCAAAGGCAGCAAGACCCGCGTCCTGCCCATCGGCCGCAAAGCCCGGGAAGCCTTGCACGGCTGGCTGCCGTTGCGCGCCCTGAGCAATCCGCCGGATGATGCGCTGTTTGTCAGCCAGCAGGGCCGCCGCCTGGGCCCGCGGGCCATTCAGTTGCGGGTCAAGGCCGCCGGCGAGCGCGAACTGGGGCAGAACCTGCACCCGCACATGCTCCGGCACTCCTTTGCCAGCCACCTGCTGGAATCATCCCAGGATTTGCGCGCCGTGCAGGAACTGCTCGGCCACTCGGACATCAAGACCACGCAGATCTATACCCACCTGGACTTCCAGCACCTGGCAACCGTCTATGACAGCGCCCACCCCCGGGCCAAACGCAGCAAGGACAGTGAGTAATGACGATTCAGCTGATCACCTTCGACCTCGACGACACCCTGTGGGATACCGCACCGGTGATCCACAGCGCGGAGAACGTTTTGCGTGAATGGCTGGCCGAGCATGCACCAAACCTGGGCGGCGTACCGGTGGAACACCTGTGGGCGATCCGCGAACGGGTACTGCTCAAGGAGCCGACGCTCAAGCACCGGATCAGCGCCTTGCGCCGGCGTGTGCTGTTCCATGCCCTGGAAGAAGCCGGTTATCCGCACGCACAGGCCTCGCAGCTGGCGGATGAGAGCTTCGAGGTGTTTATCCACGCCAGACACCAGATCGAGGTGTTTCCGGAGGTTGAGCCGACCCTGCGGGCCCTGGGCCGCTCCTTTGCCCTGGGAGTGGTCACCAATGGCAATGCCGACGTGCGCCGTCTCGGGCTCGCCGACTATTTCCGCTTTGCGCTGTGTGCCGAGGACATCGGCATTGCCAAGCCGGACTCGCGACTGTTCCATGAAGCCCTGGTGCGCGGCGGGAATGTTCCGGCCAGCGCGGCGGTGCATATCGGCGACCACCCCGGGGACGACATTGCCGGGGCCCAGCAGGCCGGCCTGCGGGCGATCTGGTACAACCCCACGGGCAAGGCCTGGGAAGCGGAACGGCAGCCGGATGCGCAGGTTCGCAGCCTGACCGAGTTGCCGGTACTGCTGGCCGACTGGAACAGCCCTGCCTGAGTACCACTTGTGGCGAGCGGGCTTGCCCGCTCGCCACAGACCCGCCGCCCCTGCCCAATCAGGAGCCATGAAAAAGCCCGCAGCGACGGCGGGCTTTTTCAACAAAGCAGAAACCGGACGCTGAAACTCAGATAGGCCGGCTACCGTATTTGTTATCCGGCTTCTTGGGTGGATCGGCCACCACATTGGCCTCGACTTCCTGCACCTTGCCGCCACGCGCCAGGAACTCTTCCATGGCCTTGGCCAGGGCATCGCGCTCCTTGTTCTTGGCTTCAACACTCGGCAGTTCGTCAACCGATACCGCAGCCTTGGCCTTGCCCTTGGCAGTCGGTACCGGCGCGTCACCGCCGTCGTCGTCGGCAACGTCTACGTCTTCGGCCGCCGCTTCCAGGCCTTCTTCGGTTTCGTCGTCTTCACCGACCTCAAGGTCGTCGTTTTCCAGATCATCGTCGCTCATGTTCTACCTCATGACTTGCGAAAAGCAGATTAGTTATAGCCCAGCTACGCCGACTGTCGAAGGCCGCCGGAAAAAATTCAACATCCGCTGAACACCAGCGGCTTATGCCCCGTCACCATAAAGGGTGGCAAGGACTTTACGAGCACCGCCATGATCCCGGTGCTCGCCCAGATAGACACCTTGCCAGCTACCCAGGGCCAACCGTCCCGCCGTTACCGGCAAAGTCAGCTGACAGCCTAGCAAACTGGCCTTGAAGTGCGCCGGCAGGTCGTCCGCGCCTTCGTCGTTGTGTTCATAATCGGCCTTGACCTGGGGTACCAGCCGGTTGAAAAAACGTTCGAAGTCGCGACGGACCGCCGGATCGGCGTTCTCGTTGATGGTCAACGAAGCCGAGGTATGCTGCAGCCACAAATGCAACAGACCGACCTGGCATGCCTGGAGCCCAGGCAAACCGTCGAGCAACTCCTGGGTCACCAAATGAAAACCCCGGGGCCTGGCCCGCAAGGTAATCAGGGTCTGTTGCCACATACAGTTCTCCGCCCTTCGGCGCGCATTCTAGCGCGCTGTGGAAAAAAGCAAAGCGCCTAATACTCTTGCTTTGCTGTAAGCAATTGGCCCTTACAAAAACGCCCTGGGGTTTTGGCCGTAATGCCTTTGGATAAATCCTTTCAGTACTTTTTTCAAGGACAAATTCCAGGCAAAAAAATGCCCGGCAAGCCGGGCAATTTTTTTTGCTGCGTTTACACGTTGTAACCGCGCTCGTTGTGTTGCGCCAGGTCCAGGCCCACCGACTCTTCTTCGTCGGTCACACGCAGCCCCATCACGGCGTCCAGCACCTTGAGGATGATGAAGGTGACGATCGCCGTGTAGATGACGGTAAAGCCGACACCTTTGCACTGGATCCAGACTTGTGCCGCGACGTCGGTGGTGGCTGCGTTGAAGCCGCCCATCGACGGTGCCGCGAACACACCGGTGAGGATCGCGCCGAGGATACCGCCGATACCGTGCACGCCGAAGGCGTCCAGGGAGTCGTCGTAGCCCAGTTTGCGTTTCAGGGTGGTGGCGCAGAAGAAGCACACCACGCCGGCCGCCAGACCGATGATCAGCGAGCCCATCGGGCCAACGGTACCGGCAGCCGGGGTGATGGCAACCAGACCGGCAACCACGCCCGAAGCGATGCCCAGGGCACTTGGCTTACCGTGGGTCAGCCACTCGGCGAACATCCAGCCCAGTGCGGCGGCGGCGGTAGCGATCTGGGTGACCAGCATCGCCATGCCGGCGGTGCCGTTGGCCGCGGCGGCGGAACCGGCGTTGAAGCCGAACCAGCCGACCCAGAGCATGGCCGCGCCCATGAGGGTGTAACCGAGGTTATGTGGCGCCATCGGGGTGGTCGGGAAGCCTTTACGCTTGCCCAGCACCAGGCAGGCCACCAGGCCAGCGACACCGGCGTTGATGTGCACCACGGTGCCGCCGGCGAAGTCGAGCACGCCCCAGTCGCCCAGCAGGGAACCCGGACCGCTCCAGACCATATGCGCAATCGGCGCATAGACCAGGGTGAACCACACGCCCATGAACACCAGCATCGCGGAGAACTTCATGCGTTCGGCGAAGGCACCGACGACCAGCGCCGGGGTGATGATGGCGAAGGTCATCTGGTAGGTGACGAACACCGACTCGGGGAACAGCGACGTCGGCCCGGTGATGCTGGCCGGCGTGATGCCCGCGAGGAAGGCCTTGGCCAGGCTACCGACGAAGGAGTTGTAGTTGACGACGTTGGCTTCCATCCCGGTGGTGTCGAACGCCATGCTGTAGCCATAAATGAACCACAGGATGGTGATCAGGCCGGTAATGGCGAAGCACTGCATCATCACGGAAAGAATGTTTTTCGAGCGCACCATGCCGCCGTAGAACAGCGCGAGGCCTGGGATGGTCATGAACAGCACGAGGGCTGTCGAGGTCAGCATCCAGCTGGTATCGCCGGAATTGAGGACTGGAGCAGGTACCGGGTCCGCCGCCATGGCCAAGGCTGGCATTACGAGGGACAACAGGGCTCCTAGCCCTGCGAATTTACGCAGAGTCATATTGTTTTCTCCTGGGGCGTTGGGGTTTGGCGGCTTAGATTGCGTCGGTATCGGTTTCGCCGGTACGGATGCGAATAGCCTGTTCCAGATTGACCACAAAGATCTTGCCGTCACCGATCTTGCCGGTGTTGGCCGCCTTGGTTATCGCCTCGATAACCCGGTCAAGATCCTTGTCGTCAATGGCGACATCAATCTTCACCTTGGGCAGGAAGTCGACCACGTATTCCGCGCCGCGATACAGCTCGGTGTGACCCTTCTGCCGACCGAAGCCTTTGACCTCAGTAACGGTAATGCCCTGCACGCCGATCTCGGACAACGACTCGCGCACGTCGTCCAACTTGAACGGCTTGATGATGGCAGTGACTAGCTTCATGAAACTCTCTCCCGAATTGGTGGACTTGCCCCAGGAAAACAAACCCGACTCAAGTCTAAGCGCAGTGCCTGGCTTTGTAACGCATCGTCGGTCCACATCTACCGCTCGACGCCAGCTAACCGCTGCTGGCGAAACTTCCCAGCTTCGTCTGCCGCACTGCATTCGTCACAGCGACTGCATCAGTGCATGGGTCACTGGCAACTAAGCAGAAAGCTTGCCAGCTCCGTAAAAATCATTGATTTCAGTCCCTTGGCCGCTGTGGAGGGTGAAAAAGCACGTTGCACCCGGGCGATACGCACAACAACGGTGCGCACTGCGCTGGCGTGATGCGCGAAAACCGTGCGCCCACCCCCATGGAAATGACTATAGACACTGCGTGGTACACTGGTCGGTAATCTGTTTCCGGAACCTTAGCCATGCTTGCGCCCAAAGCTTTCCTCGATGCCCTGAGCGGCCACGCCTCCCGTTTGTTCAGCGGTGAACCCCCCCTGCCCCGCCAGGAATTCGAAAGTCAGTTCAAGGTGCTGTTGCAGAGCGGCTTCAGCAAGCTCGACCTGGTCAGCCGCGAGGAGTTCGACAGCCAGATGGTGGTGTTGGCGCGGACCCGTGCACGGTTGGAGAGTTTGGAGGCGAAGGTGGCGGAGCTGGAGGCGCGGCTGGCTCCAGCCCAGCAATAACCTCCGGCACCACCGCTGCATCGAACCGCTGAGCCGCTATCCAGGCGCATTCGGTCCATGGGCAGGCCAGCAGCCTTCCTGGCACATGGGATCAGAGGCGGAAACGGCCGACCAGCGTATTGAACGACAGGGCCAGGTTCGACAACTCCTGGCTCGAAGCGCTGGTCTGGTGCGCGCCAGCGGCGGTCTGGGTCGAAAGACTCTGGATATTCACCAGATTGCGATCGACCTCACGGGCCACATGGGCCTGCTCCTCGGAAGCCGTGGCGATCACCAGGTTACGGTCATTGATCTGCGCAATACCGTCGGCGATCTGTTCCAGCGCCTCGCCGGTGGTCTGGGCCAGGCCCTGGGTCTCGGTCACCAGCGCCTGACTCTTGCCCATGGCATCGACTGCGCTGTCGGCACGGTTCTGTACCGCGCGAATCATGCTCTCGATTTCACCGGTGGACGCCTGGGTGCGCGCAGCCAGGGCGCGAACCTCATCGGCGACCACGGCGAAGCCGCGACCCTGCTCGCCGGCGCGGGCGGCCTCGATGGCCGCATTGAGGGCCAGCAGGTTGGTCTGCTCGGCGATCCCGCGAATCACCTCCAGCACCTTGCCGATATCGCGAACCTGCACGGCAAGGTCCCTGACCAAGCCGGTGGATGCAGTGATTTCCTGGGTTGCATTGTTGATCGCCTGCATCGCGCTACGTGCCTGGTCGCGGCCATTGCTGGCCCGCAGACTGGTCGATTGCGAGGCTTGCGAGGTGGAGACCGCATTGCGAGCCACCTCTTCGACTGCCGAGGTCATCTCGGTCACAGCCGTGGCCGCCTGCTGGATCTCGTCATTCTGCCGGGTCAAGGCACGGCTGCCATCGTCGGTGACCGCCGTCAGCTCCTCGGCGGCGGAAGCCAACTGATCCGAAGCGCTGGCAATCTGCTGGATCGTCGACTTCAGGCTGGCCTGCATATCCCCCAGGGCCTTGAGTAACTGGCCGGCCTCATCGCGGCGCTGACTGCTGATGTGCTGGGTCAGGTCGCCCTCGGCGATGCGTTGCGCGCAATCGACCGCCGTGGCAATCGGTCGACTGATCAGGCGACTGATAAACAGCCCCAACAGCAACGCCGCTATAAAGGCCACGATAATGCCGCTGTACAACACGGTCCTGGCCGATACCTCTTGAAGCGTGGCGGCCTTGGCATCTTCACTGATCTGGCGATCATTGGAGTCGATCATGATGGTCAACTGATCCATCACCTTGCGATAAGTCTTCTGCAGGTCACCCAGCAGCAGGGTGCGCCCCTTCTCCAGGTCGCCGGCCGCCATCAGCGCCACATACTGCTGCACCATCGCCTGGTAGACCGGCCAGTCGCGGGCCATCTGATCGCCGGCAAGGCGCTCATCTTCGGCCAGGGGCCCTTTGCGATACGCGGCGAACGCCTGCTCGCTGGCCAACTGGTTGGCTTTCATCGAGGCGAGAAACTCATCCTTCATGCTCTGCGGGGCATTGCCCGCGGTGGCGACATACAGCCGGTACATGTCACGCGTCTGGCCAACCGCCTTGGTCTTGGTCTGCGAGGTGTTGGCGACCGAGACCAGGTTGTTGCTGAACACCGCCTGCAGGCGCGCCGACAACGCGGAAACACCGCTGATGCCGAGCATCCCCACAGCGAGCGTGATCAAAGCGCAGAGGACAAAGGAAGTGATCAGTTTGGTCGAGAATTTTGCGTCATTGAGCCAGTTCATCGGTGGATCCTCATAGGGTGCTGATCGCACAGCCCTGTTATGTGTGCATTTCCCTGCTCCCGCGTGATGCCAGGTGAAGGGACCGTGTCGGAACTCCATCGCCACTCGAGCCCGTCAGGCGACAGCGCAGGCACTACCGGCGCAATGCCTGGCGGTTTTTTTCAACATGACGTCGTACCACGGCACAAACGCACAAGCCAAAACCCCCGCCGGCTCTCAAGCTTGATGGGGTCAAAAAGAACGACTTCCTTTCTCGCCGTCCCATCGCACTCACGATGATTCCGGCCTACATAACGCTGAAATACCCTTTCTAGAGCCATCCACATAAAAAAATAAATAGTGGCCATCTGCCATTTTTGTTGAGAAAGATTACCTCATATGAAATATTAACTGCAATGTACGACATCGTATGACGCTAAAAAACCTTTGCCGTATCCGAGCAAGATCACGCGAGCAAGCCAAACCGTGAGGAGTTACCTATGCATCCGCAGAGGATGGGTCAGCCATTGCCAGGTGTGCACAAGGCAAAACCCATGAGGATTACGATCGCTGGGGGCCTGGCCCTGATGGCGGTCAGCCTGACGGCGCATGGCGAGGCGCTTGATGCCAGCGCTTCGCCAGGCAAACGCCTGGCGCTGGCTGCTGATTGCGTGGCCTGCCATAGCAGCGACACGGGCAAGCCCTTTGCCGGCGGTTACCCACTCAACTCGCCGATGGGTGTCATCTACTCGACGAATATCACCCCGTCGAAAACCGCCGGTATCGGCAATTACAGCCAGGCCGACTTCTCCCGCGCCGTGCGCGACGGCGTGACCCCGGATGGCACCCGCCTGTACCCGGCGATGCCCTATACCTCCTACGCGAAGCTGACCGATAGCGATGTCGCCGCCCTGTATCAGTACTTCATGCAGGAAGTCGCGCCGGTGGATGTGCCCAGCCGCAAGACCGAACTCGACTTTCCGTTCAATATCCGCACCTCGATGCGCGGCTGGAACGTCCTGTTCCACAGCCAGAAACGCTTCGTGGCGGATCCGGACAAGTCCAGGCAGGTCAATCGCGGCGACTACCTGGTCAATGCGCTGGCCCATTGCGACACCTGCCATACCCCGCGCAACTTCCTGATGGCCGCGGATAACGACAAAGCGCTGTCCGGCGGCTCGCTGGGGGCCTGGTACGCACCGAACATCACCTCGGACAAGACCAGCGGGATCGGTGCCTGGTCGAGCGACGAGATCGTCGCCTACCTGCGCAGCGGCCATGTCGAGGGCAAGGCACAGGCTGCCGGACCCATGGCCGAGGCGGTCGAGCACAGCCTGCAGTACCTCGCCGAAGATGACCTCAAGGCCATCGCGGCCTACCTGTTGCAGACCCGCCCCATCGCCAGCGGCGAGCGCCAGGCCCGGCATACCTTCGGCCAGGCGTCGAACGACGAACTCAGCCTGCGCGGTGGCAATCCGCAGGACAATCCGGGCTGGCACATCTTCAGCGGAACCTGCGCCAACTGCCACCAGGCCAACGGCCAGGGCAGCCGCGAGTACCCGTCACTGTTCCATAACACCGCGACCAGCCGCCGCGACAACCTGATCGCGACCATCGTCTACGGCGTGCACCGCGAAGTCGACGGCAGGGCAATCGATATGCCCGCCTTCGGCCCCGACGCGCTGTTCACTGATCGCCTCGACGACCAGCAGATCGCCGATGTCAGCAATTACGTCCTGTCTCGCTACGGCAATCCCGAACTGAGCGTGAGCGCCGCCGATGTGGCGCGCGTACGCGAAGGTGGTCCCAAGGCACCGCTTGCCGTGCTGGCGCAGTTCAGCGTGCCTGGCCTGATCATGCTCGGCCTGCTGATCATCCTGGCACTGTTCAGGTTCAAGGTGCGTCGTCGGTATAGGGAAGCCTGAGCAATGGAAACTTCGATGATTGACAAGTACGTGCCCGCACCATCCGCCCCCACCCATGCCTTGTCCCGCCGCAGCCTGCTAAGCGGCTCGGTCACCCTGGGCCTGGCGGCCCTGGTCGGCGGTTTCGGAGCCTGGCAACCGGTCATGGCCATGGCCGAAAGCGACCAGGACTTTATTGCTTTGTCGCAATTCCTGGTCAGCCGCCCGGTCAACCCGGCCCTGGCGGCACGCTACTACCGCGCCCTGAGCCGGCGCGCGGCGAATTTCAGCGGCAATGTCGGCGCCCTCAAACAACTGATCGCCGGACAGGGCTTCAAGCATGTGGATGAATACCTCGCCCTGGCCAACCCCGATCCAGCATTGAAGGCGACCGCGACCAGCATCATTTCGGCCTGGTACCTGGGCACCGTCGGCGAGCTCGCCGACGCCGAGCTGGTCAGCTACGCCGAGGCACTGATGTACCGTCCGACCCACGGCATCCTCATCGTCCCAACTTACGGTGGCGGCCCCGACTCCTGGGGCAGCAAGCCAGCCGACACTCAGGATTTCAAACTATGAGCAGCATGGCTTACGACGCCGACGTGGTCGTCATCGGTTCCGGCGTGATGGGTGGCCTGATTGCGAGCAACCTGGCCAAGGCAAACAAATCCGTGATCGTCCTCGAAGCAGGCCCACGGGTGAACCGCCGCGAGATCGTCGAGACCTTCCGCAATTCCGCAGTCAAACTGTCGCTGGCCAATGCCAAGCTGCAGGGGGCAGGCTCGCCCTATCCGAGCCTGCCACATGCGCCATCCACCTATGGCGACTACCTGCAGCAGGTCGGCCCGGTCAAATACAACACCTCCTACCTGCGCGTGGTCGGCGGCACCACCTGGCACTTCGGCTCCTCGCTGTGGCGCATGCTTCCCAATGACTTCCGCCTCAACTCCCTCTATGGTCGTGGGCGTGATTGGCCGATCAGCTACGACGAACTGGAGCCCTTCTACGCCCGTGCCGAAACCGAGCTGGGCGTCTCCGGGGTCGATGGCCAGGACGAAAGCGGCCAGGGCGGCAAAGCCTATCCGCCGCGCTCGATCCCCTACCCGATGCAGGGCCTAAAGCCGAGCTACATGTTCCAGCGCCTCTCGACCCTGCTGAGCAAGGGTGGCTACCACCCGATCCTCGAACCCAACGGCCGTGCCACCCGCCCCTATGGCAAGCGCCCACCGTGCGCGGGCAACAACAACTGCAACCCGGTCTGCCCGATTGCCGCCAAGTACGACGGCTCGATGCATATCGACGAGGCCGAGCGCCATGGCGCCAAGGTCCTGGAAAACTCGGTGGTGTATAAAATCGAGGCAGGCGACGATGGCAAAATTACCGCGATCTGGTACATGCGCCCGGACAAGACCCAACATCGCCTGACCGCCCGTTACTTCGTGTTGGCGGCCTATGGCATCGAATCGCCGAAGCTGTTGCTGATGTCCACCTCCGAGAAATATCCCAATGGCATCGCCAACGCTTCCGACCAGGTTGGCCGTAACCTGATGGACCACACCGGCGTCAGCATGAACGTGATGACCAAGGAGGACATGTGGCCCGGCGAAGGGCCGACCCAATTGCTGGTGTACCTGAACAGCCGCGACGGCGCCTTCCGCAAGGACTACCCGAGCTACAAGATCAAGGTCCGCAACACGGTCCCGACCTCGCAGATCACCAGCAACCTGATCGCCAAGGGCGTGCTCGGCTCGAAGCTCGACGAACAGATACGCCTGCAGTCGGCACGCTCGCTGAACTGGGCAGTGGACTTCGAGACCCTGCCGCTGCCGGAAAACCGCATCACCCCGAGCAAGACGCGCTTCGACGCGATCGGCCTGCCGATGCCGGAAATCTACTACAGTGTCCCCGACTACTGGCATGCCGGTAAGGAAAAGGCGCTGGAGGATCTCAAGCAGTTCGCCCATCTGCTCGACGCCGATATCCTCGGCACTGATGTCAACTTCCAGAACCGCCAGCACATCATGGGCACCACCATCATGGGCGACGATCCAAAAAACTCGGTGGTCGACCGCGACTGCCGCAGCCATGACCACGCCAACCTGTTTATCGCCGGAACCAGCGTGATGCCATCGTCATCTTGCGTGAACCCCACATTGACCGGCGCCGCGCTGAGCATTCGTATCGCCGATCAATTGCTGACGGAGGTGTAGACCTCTACCGTGACAAGCCAACCTGGCTTGTCACGCCTCCTCGGACATGGAGCGAATTGTCCCTTTATTAGAATCAATGATTCCCGTTTTTGCCGGATTGTTTCGAGAGATACAGAACAATAAAGTACACCCATGCCGCAGCCACTGACCGAAACGACAAGCTGCCGCCGAATTCAATCTCTCAACACTCTCGACTCATAAGGAAATCAATCATGTCCAACCGC
>NZ_JALLIY010000019.1 GCF_023242315.1 Pseudomonas sp. MWU13-2105 | reverse complement strand
GAGCCAGAAACGGTGCAAACAACGAGGGTTGCGGCCGCCTCAAGCCTTGTGGCGCGTCCATATAGAAGAGAGCAGGGCGCCTAGAGAACGCCCGCTTCACGCAATGCGTCGACCGCTTCCGGCGCCAGGCCCAACACTCGCTGCAACACCTCCAGCGTGTGCTCACCCAATAGAGGAGGGGCACTGCGATACTCCACCGGCGTCGCAGACAAGCGGATCGGACTCGCCACCTGCGGCACCAGCTCCGCCAGCGGATGCGGCAACTGCACCGCCAGGCCACGGGCCTGCACCTGGGGATCGGCGAACACCTGCGACAGATCGTTGATCGGCCCACACGGCACACCCGCCTGCTCCAACTGCGTCACCCACTCAGCGGTAGTCTTGAACACTGTCGCCTGGCGAATCAACGGAATCAGCACCGCCCGGTTGGCCACCCGCAACGTATTGGTCGCAAACCGCGGATCGTCCGCCCACTGCGGCTGACCCGCTACCTCGGCAAACTTGCGGAACTGCCCGTCATTGCCCACCGTCAGGATGAAGTCGCCATCGGCCGTCGGGAAGTCCTGATACGGCACGATATTCGGATGGGCATTACCCAGGCGCTTGGGCGCCACTCCAGTGGTCAGGTAGTTCATCGCCTGGTTCGCCAGGCATGCCACCTGGACATCCAGCAGCGCCATATCGATATGCTGACCGCCGCCACCCTGATCGCGATGAGCCAGGGCCGCCAGAATGGCGACTGTCGAATACAACCCGGTAAGAATATCTGTCAGTGCTACACCCACCTTGACCGGCCCAGCCCCCTCATCACCCTCGGGTCGACCGGTCAGGCTCATCAGCCCCCCCAGCCCCTGGATCATGAAGTCATAACCGGCACGCTTGGCGTAGGGCCCGGTCTGACCGAAGCCGGTGATCGAGCAATAGATCAGCTTCGGGTTGAGCGTCTTGAGCGACGCATAGTCCAACCCATACGCCGCCAATCCGCCAACCTTGAAGTTCTCGATCAGGATATCGGACTTGGCCGCCAGCTCCCGGACCAGACGCTGTCCCTCGGGCCGGGTGAAATCGATGGTCACCGACTGCTTGTTACGGTTGGCCGACAGATAATAAGCCGCCTCCGTGGTGTTCTCGCCGTAAGCGTCCTTAAGGAAGGGTGGGCCCCAGGCGCGGGTATCGTCGCCATTACCCGGCCGCTCGACCTTGATCACCTCAGCCCCGAGGTCCGCGAGGATCTGACCGGACCAGGGCCCGGCCAGCACTCGCGACAAATCCAGCACTCGCAGATGCGATAGCGCGCCCATGAGCCAAGCTCCTTCTATTAATAGAACGCCTGGAGGCCAGTCTGGGCACGCCCGAGGATCAGCGCATGGACGTCATGGGTACCTTCATAGGTATTCACCACTTCCAGGTTCACCAGGTGCCGGGCAATCCCGAATTCGTCGGAGATCCCGTTGCCGCCGAGCATGTCACGCGCCATACGGGCGATATCCAGGGACTTGCCGCAGGAATTGCGCTTCATGATCGAAGTGATTTCCACCGCCGCCGTGCCTTCATCCTTCATCCGCCCCAGGCGCAGGCAGCCTTGCAAGGCGAGGGTGATTTCAGTCTGCATATCGGCCAACTTCTTCTGGATCAGTTGGGTCGCCGCCAAAGGCCGGCCGAACTGCTGGCGATCCAGGGTGTATTGGCGAGCGGTGTGCCAGCAGAACTCGGCAGCGCCCAATGCGCCCCAGGAAATGCCATAACGCGCGGAGTTGAGGCAGGTGAACGGGCCTTTCAAGCCACGCACTTCAGGGAAGATGTTTTCTTCAGGGACAAACACATTGTCCATGACGATTTCACCGGTGATCGAGGCCCGCAGGCCAACCTTGCCGTGAATGGCCGGAGCACTCAGGCCCTTCCAGCCTTTCTCGAGCACGAAGCCGCGGATATCGCCGGCATCGTCCTTGGCCCAGACCACGAACACATCGGCAATCGGGCTGTTGGTGATCCACATCTTGTTGCCGGTCAGGCTGTAGCCGCCGTCAACCTTGCGCGCACGACAGATCATCGCGCCCGGGTCGGAACCATGGTTCGGCTCGGTCAGGCCAAAGCAGCCGATCCATTCGCCAGAAGCCAGCTTCGGCAGGTACTTCTGTTTTTGCGCCTCGGTACCGAACTCATTGATCGGCACCATCACCAGGGACGACTGCACGCTCATCATCGAGCGATAGCCGGAGTCGACACGCTCGACTTCCCGGGCAATCAGGCCGTAGCTGACATAGTTCAGCCCACTGCCGCCGTACTCCACCGGAATGGTCGCGCCCAACAGGCCGACCTCACCCATTTCACGGAAAATCGCCGGATCGGTTTTTTCATGACGGAAGGCTTCGAGAACACGTGGCGCCAACTTGTCCTGGGCAAACTGCTCAGCCGTATCGCGGATCATGCGTTCTTCTTCAGTGAGTTGCTGATCCAGCAGCAGGGGATCGATCCAGTTGAAGCTTGCCTTGGCGCCCATGGTTGAGTCCTCGTGAAGTCAGTGAAAAAGGTATGGACTGATCCTAGGCGCCACCCGACCATCCGGCAAACGAGGATTTCGCATACTGTTGTGCTAATTTCTCACTCCGAGAAGCTTTTAACCGCTATTCAGCATCATCTTTAGTGAGGTTGCCGTACATGCGCCGTAAAATCCCCAGCACCACCGCGCTGATCAGCTTCGAAGCCGCAGCCCGTCACGAGAGCTTTACCAAGGCCGCCCAGGAGCTCTCCCTTACTCAAGGCGCCATCTGCCGACAGATCGCCAGCCTGGAGGAGTTTCTCGGCGTCGAACTGTTCCGACGCTCCCGGCGCGGGGTAAAACTGACTGAAGCAGGGCTTTCCTACAGCCGGCGGGTCGCCACCCAACTGGACGCGGTGGAACGCGACACGCTGTCGGTCATGGGCCAGCAGGGTGCCAATGTCATCGAGCTGGCCGTGGTCCCGACCTTCGGCACCCAATGGCTACTACCCAGGCTCAAGGACTTCCAGCAGCAGCACCCGGAAGTCACGGTCAACCTGACCAACCGCACCCGCCCGTTTCTCTTCGCCGACACCGACTTCGATGCCGCGATCTACTTCGGCGATGCCGACTGGTCGGGTACCGAGTCCCATCGGCTGATGGGCGAGAACCCCATGCCGGTGTGCAGCCCCAGCCTGCTGGGCGACCAGCAGGGCCTGAGCGCGGCACGGATCGCCGAGCTGCCGCTGCTGCAACAGACCACGCGCCCCTATGCCTGGCGCCAATGGTTCAACGCTCAGGAACTGAATGTGCCTCGTGACATGACAGGTCCGCGCTACGAGCTATTCTCCATGCTGGCCCAAGCAGCCATGCACGAGATGGGCGTCGCGCTGATTCCACCCTTCCTGATCCAGCGCGAACTGGAAGAGCGGCGCCTGGTGATCGCCAACCCCAGCGCGTTGTCCAGCATCAAGGCGTATTACCTGATGATTCCCGAACGAAAGGTCGAATCAGCGTCCTTGCGTGCTTTTCGGGACTGGCTGGTGAACCAGGCACAAGGCTACAGCCTGCTATCCTCAAGGTCCCCGAGCCTTAGTTGACTCTGTAGTCAATAACACTTAACACCTACAGATATAACAATATGTCGCTTTTAGGCAGACTGTACCGATACCGAGAAATTTGGCACGAGAGTGCCTGCCAGCAAGGCTTGTAAGCTCTATTTCCGTCCAATACCGACTCATTCACGCCACCGATTCGAATTTTCTTCAATTCCAGCCAAAATCCTTGTGAGCCCCCTGTATCATGGGCTCACGGCGTCTATCTGCGACATTTGGTCACAGAGTGACTTGTAGTTAATATTGCGTCACCTTTCAGAATATCTTGAAGGGTGTGGTTTTCACCTGCAAAATGCCGCGCCCCGCCGACAAATCCGGCGGGATCGTGCTGATCGGCCGCTCCAGATGCACCATCCGCAGTGCGCTGGCCTCTTATAAAAAAGATCACGCAGGAGATTTGACGTGCACATTGGTGTTCCTCTCGAAACCCAGACGGGTGAAACGCGGGTTGCTGCAACCCCGGAAACCATCAAGAAGCTGATCGGCCAGGGTCATAAGGTCACTGTGCAAAGCGGCGCCGGCGTTAACGCCAGCGTTGTCGACAGTGCCTATGAGGCGGCAGGCGCCGCCATCGGCAGCGCCAGCGACGCCTTTGGCGCCGAGCTGATCCTCAAGGTGGTGGCGCCCAGCGACAGCGAACTGACGCTGATCAAACGCGGCACCGTCCTGGTGGGCATGCTCAATCCGTTCAACAACGAAACCCTCGCCAAGCTGGCCGAACACGGCATCACCGCCTTTGCCCTGGAAGCTGCGCCACGCACCTCCCGTGCCCAGAGCCTGGATGTGCTGTCGTCTCAGGCCAACATCGCCGGCTACAAGGCGGTGCTGCTGGCGGCCCATCACTACCCCCGCTTCATGCCGATGCTGATGACCGCCGCGGGTACCGTAAAAGCCGCACGCGTGCTGATTCTCGGTGCTGGCGTGGCCGGTTTGCAGGCGATCGCCACGGCAAAACGCCTGGGTGCGGTGATCGAGGCATCCGACGTGCGTCCCGCGGTGAAGGAGCAGATCGAATCCCTCGGTGCCAAGTTCGTCGACGTGCCGTATGAGACCGATGAAGAACGCGAATGCGCGGTCGGCGTCGGCGGTTATGCCCGGCCGATGCCCGCCAGCTGGATGCAGCGCCAAGCCCTGGCGGTGCACGAGCGCGCCAAGCAGGCCGATATCGTCATCACCACCGCGCTGATCCCGGGTCGCAAGGCGCCGGTACTGCTCAGCGCCGAAACCGTCGCGCAGATGAAGCCCGGCTCGGTCGTCATCGACCTTGCGGCAGCCCAGGGCGGCAACTGCCCGCTGACCGTGGCCGATCAGGTGGTGGTCGAAAATGGCGTGACCATTTGCGGCCCGACCAACCTGGCCGGCGCCGTCGCGGCAGACGCCTCGGCCCTCTACGCACGCAACCTGCTGGACTTCCTCAAGCTGGTCTTCAACAAGGAAGGCCAATTCGAAGTGAACCTGGAAGACGACATCGTCGCCGCGTGCCTGATGTGCCGCGACGGCCAAGTCATCCGCAAAAACGCCTAAGCAGGGATTCAGACGATGGAAGAGCTTATCTCCCCCGGTATCTACAACCTGATCATCTTCGTGCTGGCGATTTATGTCGGTTACCACGTGGTCTGGAACGTTACACCCGCACTGCATACACCATTGATGGCAGTCACCAACGCGATCTCGGCGATCGTCATCGTCGGCGCCATGCTCGCCGCAGCCCTGACCGTGACCCCACTGGGCAAGACCATGGGCACCCTGGCGGTGGCCCTGGCAGCGGTGAACGTGTTCGGTGGCTTCCTGGTCACCCGCAGGATGCTTGAGATGTTCAAGAAAAAAGCCCCGAAAGCGGTAAAAGAAGAGGCGTCCAAGTAATGAGCATGAATCTCGTCACGACGCTCTACTTGATCGCGTCGATCTGCTTTATCCAGGCCCTCAAGGGCTTGTCGCACCCGACCACCTCGCGGCGCGGCAATCTGTTCGGCATGCTCGGCATGGCCCTGGCGATCCTCACCACCATCGGCCTCATCTATAAGCTCGGCGCGGAGCTGGCGACTGCCGGCATCGGCTACGTCATCGTCGGCTTGCTGATCGGCGGCACTGCCGGCTCGATCATGGCCAAGCGCGTTGAAATGACCAAGATGCCGGAGCTGGTCGCCTTCATGCACAGCATGATCGGCCTGGCGGCGGTGTTTATCGCCATTGCGGCGGTGGTCGAGCCGCAATCGTTGGGCATCGTCAAACAGCTGGGCGACTCGATTCCGCCGGGCAATCGCCTGGAGCTGTTCCTCGGCGCCGCAATCGGTGCGATCACCTTCTCAGGTTCGGTGATCGCCTTCGGCAAGTTGTCGGGCAAGTACAAGTTCCGCCTGTTCCAGGGCGCACCGGTACAGTTTGCCGGACAGCACAAGCTGAACCTGGTGCTGGGCCTGGCCACCCTGGCTCTCGGCCTGACCTTTATGCTCACCGGCAACCTCAACGCCTTCGCCCTGATGCTGGCCCTGGCCTTCGTGATGGGCGTGCTGATCATCATCCCGATCGGCGGCGCCGACATGCCGGTGGTGGTGTCGATGCTCAACAGCTACTCGGGCTGGGCGGCGGCGGGGATCGGCTTCTCGCTGAACAACTCGATGCTGATCATCGCCGGCTCGCTGGTGGGCTCAAGCGGTGCGATCCTCTCGTACATCATGTGCAAGGCAATGAACCGCTCGTTCTTCAACGTGCTGCTCGGTGGCTTCGGCAACACGGCCGACGCAGCGGGCCCGGCCGGCTCGAAGGAAGCCCGACCGGTGAAATCCGGTTCGGCGGATGACGCCACCTTCCTGCTGACCAACGCCGACACCGTGATCATCGTCCCCGGCTACGGCCTGGCGGTGGCCCGGGCACAGCACGCGCTCAAGGAACTGACCGAGAAGCTGACCCACCGTGGCGTGACCGTGAAGTACGCGATCCACCCGGTGGCCGGCCGCATGCCCGGGCACATGAACGTCTTGCTGGCCGAGGCTGAAGTACCTTACGACCAGGTGTTCGAGATGGAAGACATCAACTCCGAGTTCGGCCAGGCCGACGTGGTACTGGTGCTGGGCGCCAACGACGTGGTCAACCCGGCGGCGAAAAACGATCCGAAGTCGCCGATTGCCGGCATGCCGATTCTCGAGGCCTTCAAGGCCAAGACCATCATCGTCAACAAGCGCTCCATGGCCAGCGGCTATGCCGGCCTGGACAACGAGCTGTTCTACCTCGACAAGACCATGATGGTCTTCGGCGACGCGAAGAAAGTCATCGAGGACATGGTCAAGGCTGTCGAGTAGAAGCTTGCGTTAACGCAATATCGAGAACCCCGACCTTTGCTAGGTTGGGGTTTTTCTTTGCTCGCGAAAAAACCGACCAAAGGCCCTGAATCGTTGGCCGGCATTCGACCTTTGTCGTGCGGCGAAACTTTTTCAAACCTCTAGACTGCGCATCTTGCTTTCGTTGCCTGAGATAACACGCTATGTATCGTGATCGTATTCGCTTGCCTTCGTTGTTGGACAAGGTCATGGGCGCAGCCGACGCTGCCGCTCTGATTCAGGACGGCATGACCGTCGGCATGAGCGGCTTCACCCGCGCCGGTGAAGCCAAGGCGGTGCCCCATGCACTGGCCGAGCGCGCCAAGACATCGCCGCTGAAAATCACCCTGATGACCGGCGCCAGCCTGGGCAACGACCTCGATAAACAGCTCACCGAAGCCGGCGTGCTGTCGCGGCGCATGCCGTTCCAGGTCGACAGCACGTTGCGCAAGGCGATCAACGCCGGCGAAGTGATGTTTATCGACCAGCACCTGTCGGAAACCGTCGAACAACTGCGCAACAAGCAGCTCAAGCTGCCGGACCTGGCGGTGATCGAAGCCGTGGCCATCACCGAAGAAGGGCATATCGTGCCGACCACCTCGGTAGGCAACTCGGCCAGCTTCGCGATCTTCGCCAAGCAGGTGATCGTCGAGATCAACCTGGCACACAATCCGAACCTGGAAGGTCTGCACGACATCTATATCCCCAGCTATCGGCCGACCCGCACACCGATCCCGCTGGTGAAGGTCGACGATCGCATCGGCAGCACCGCGATCCCGATCGACCCGGCCAAGATCGTCGCCATCGTGATTACCAACAAGTCCGACTCGCCGTCCACCGTGACCCCGCCGGACAGCGACACCCAGGCTATCGCCAACCACCTGATCGACTTCCTCAAGGAAGAAGTGGCCGACGGACGCATGACCAACAACCTTGGCCCGCTGCAGGCCGGTATCGGCAACATCGCCAACGCGGTGATGTGCGGCCTGATCGACTCGCCGTTCGAAAACCTGACCATGTACTCCGAAGTGCTGCAAGACTCGACCTTCGACCTGATCGACGCCGGCAAGCTGTCCTTCGCCTCCGGCAGCTCGATCACCTTGTCGAGCCGGCGCAACAGCGATGTGTTCGGCAATCTGGAACACTACAAGGACAAGCTGGTGCTGCGCCCGCAGGAAATCTCCAACCACCCGGAAGTGGTGCGGCGCCTGGGCATCATCGCCATCAACACCGCCCTGGAGTTCGACCTGTACGGCAACGTCAACTCCACCCACGTCTGCGGCACGCGGATGATGAACGGCATCGGCGGCTCCGGCGACTTCGCCCGCAACGCGCACCTGGCGATCTTCGTCACCAAGTCGATTGCCAAGGGCGGGGCGATTTCCAGCGTGGTGCCGATGGTCAGCCACGTCGACCACACCGAGCATGACGTGGATATCCTCGTCACCGAAATCGGCCTGGCCGACCTGCGGGGCCTGGCGCCACGGGAACGGGCGCGGGCGGTGATCGACAACTGCGTGCACCCGGACTTCCGCGAAGCCCTGAACAGTTACTTCGAGCGCGCCTGCGCCCTGGGCGGTCATACCCCGCACATCCTGCGCGAAGCACTGAGTTGGCACATCAACCTGGAAGAAACCGGGAAGATGCTGCCGAGCTGATTGATACAGTTGGCCGCTGACGCAAACACAGTTTCGTCAGCGGCCTTTTATTTTTCAAAGGATCGATAAAAACTGTACTGCTGTACCGGTCATTTCCCACCTCGAATCACCTGGCAGCTCCCTCCGCACGACCAAAATGCACCATTTAGAGGCAGACAGGTACAGTTGCCTCACTTTCGAGCAGTACAGCACCCTTAAACAGTTAACTGAGCCCTCACAATACAGATGAACTGTATCTAGAGAGACTAGGCAAAGAGGAGGATCATTGGCATCAGTTAAACCACTACCTAATCCCGCCACAAGCGGAAGGATGCTAATCATGGAACGTACACTCAGTTCCGACATGTTCTACGAAAACACCGCTACCGACGCTCAAGCTTCCCTGCCTCTGCGCGTTCTCGCCAACCTGATGTTGTGGCAGCGCCGCATTGCCAGCCGCCATCAACTGGCTCGCCTGGATTCGCGCCTGCTGGCCGATGCCGGGATCAGCGAAGCACAGCGTTACGAAGAGTTGAGCAAGCCGTTCTGGCGCTAAGCAGCGCTCGCTGGCCCTGACCCACCGGGTCCACCGCCAGCACCCGAATTGAAAAAACAGAGCCCGTCGCGGGAAACCGCGACGGGCTTTGTCGTTTCGGCGAGATATTTTCGGAGAAAGGCGTACGAAAAAGCCTGACAGGTACAGTTATATGTTTTTAACAATTAACAGGTACACTTTAGCTCGACCTACGCGAAAGCCTCTAAACCGCGGATCAGCCGACGAAACTCGCTTTCGGCGGCTCGGGAACTCTGTCTAATATCGCGGTCTTAGGTAGCCAGCAGCGCGGAATGTGCGTCTGAGGTTCATCGTTCATCATGTCCGAGTGGCGGTCCCTGTCCGCTACCACTGTTCCTTTTCAAGCCCCAGGAGATTCACCATGTCCCGCTTTCGCCTGCTGAGTGCCGCCGCCCTGTTGACCCTGGCCAGCGCCGCCCACGCCAGCAGCTTCATCGTCACCACCGATTCGCTGGTCGGAGCCCTCAAGGCCACCTCCGACGCCTCGTCCGATGCCACCTCGTCGTTGCGCGACAACAAGATCGTGCGCGCCGCCCAGGATGACGCCGCCAGCTTCGTCGCCAGCAATGGCCAGATCCGCAGCGTCAAGCTGGAAAGTGCCTTCGACACCATCCGCCGCCAGGCCCCGCAATTGCAGGCCAGCGATGCACAGTTGGCCCAGGCGATACTGGCGATCTGAAACCCTGGCGCATGGGTCGAGCATTCCGCTAGCCTTGGCGCTCGCTCAATAAGACACCGAGACCCATGCGAACACTCAGCTTATTGCTCATAGCGCTCGGTTGGATCAGCCAGGCCCAGGCCTTCGACCTGACCACCCAGACCCTGGTTGGCAGCGCTTATGTCACCAGCCAAGTGACCACCGCGCCCTTCGACCGTAAACTGATACTCGCCGCCCGGGATGATGCTGCCGCTTTCGTTGCCAGCGATGGCCGACTACGCGGCGCACAACTGGAGTCGGCCCTGGGCTACCTGCGTCAAACCCAGCCAGAACTTCATGCCAGCGACCTTGAACTGGCCCAGGCAATTCTCGTCCAATAGTCACTTTGCATTCCCGGAGACCTTTACATGCGTACCCCCCTGATCGCCGCCGCACTCGGCCTGCTGTTGCTGACCGACGTGGCTTCGGCGCACACCCTGGTGGCTACCAGCAACATGCTCGTACGGGCCACGGGCCGTACCCTCGATTTCACCTCGGACACCACCACCTCGATCCGCGACTCGAAAGTGGTCCGCGAAGCCCATGACGACGCCGCCAGTTTCGTCGCCAGCCGGGGCGATATCCGCGGCGCCCATCTGGAAGCCGCCTTCGCCGCCTTGCGCACCCAAGTGCCGAACGCCCGTGATGCCAGCGATCAAGACCTCGCCGAAGCCATTCTCGCCCTGTGAGACTACTTACCGGTGGGTTGCTGGCCTGCGCCCTGTTGCTGTTCGGTAACGCGGCCCAGGCCAGCCTGCAATTGCAGCTCAAGAGCGAAGGCCTGAGCCCGGCCGAACAACAGGCCAGCCAGGCGCTGATCGATGAGGCCATGGCCCATCTGCCACCGCGTTTTATCGAGCAACTGGACCGCCGCATCGATGTCGTCTGGTCGACCCAGATGCCGGACAACGCCTACGGCGAAGCCTCGCTGGTCTCCGAAGTGGACCTCAATCGCATCTTGCTGCCCGGCCTGGTGGACGGTTCGGCGGCGACGAAAAAAACCAATCGTCCCCATGGCACCGTGCGCGAGGAAATGCTCGCCACCGTGCTCCACGAACTGACCCATATTTATGACCGCGCCCGTTTGTGGCCCGACGCCGAACGGACGCTGATCCGGCGCTGCAGCCAGCGTGACAGCAATACCGGCCTGGTCGGCCTGCCCGATCAATGCCGGGGCCAGACCGCTCGGCGCTTCACCCTCAGCGACGACCCGCGCCTGCTCGACCTCGCCGGCTGGCAACAAGTGGTCGGCAGTCGCGGCCAGCGGGAACAGCGCAACGGCCAGGTCGTCCGCAGCCCGGATATCTACGAAACCACCAATCCCAAGGAGTTCGTCGCGGTCAACATGGAGTACTTCCTCCTCGACCCGGCCTATGCCTGCCGCCGTCCGGCGCTGTATCGCTACTACCAGGAACGTTTCGGCTGGGCGCCAGCAACCAAGGACAGCTGCGACCAGGCCTTCCCGTTCCTCAACGCCGGCAACGATTTTGGCAAGACGCCCCTGGGCAAGATCGACCCCGAGCGCGTCTATGAAGTCGACTACCTGCTGGCCGAGGCCAACCAGAACTGGGTCAGCCGCTGGGGCCACAGCATGCTGCGCCTGGTGATCTGCGCCCCTGGCCGACCACGTGGGCCGGATTGCCGGCTGGACCTGGACCAGCACCTGGTGCTGTCCTATCGCGCCTTCGTCAACGACGTCCAGCTCTCGACCTGGGGCGGCCTGACCGGCGCCTACCCGTCGCGGCTGTTCGTCCTGCCGCTGTCCCAGGTGATCGACGAATACACCAAGACCGAACTGCGCAGCCTGGCCTCGGTGCCGCTGAAGCTGTCGCGCAAGGAAATCGAGGAAGTGGTCGAGCACGCCGCCGAAATGCACTGGAGCTACGACGGCAACTACTACTTCATCAGCAACAACTGCGCCGTGGAGACCTTGAAGCTGCTGCGCAGCGGCAGCGACAACGCCCAGCTCAAGGGCCTGGACAGCATAGTCCCGAATGGTTTGCTGGAGGTGCTCAAGGGTCGCGGCCTGGCCGATACCAGCGTGCTCGACGATCCCCGCGAAGCCTTGCGCCTGGGTTACCGCTTCGACTCCTACCGGGATCGCTACCAGGCCATGTTCGATGTCCTGAGAAAGCAGTTGCCGATCAAGCAGGAAACCGTCGAGGACTGGTTGTCGCAGTCCGCCGAAGCCCGTCGCCCGTGGTTTGCCCAGGCCAACCTGCGCGCCAGCGCCGCCATGCTGCTGCTGGAGCAGGCGAGCTTCCGCCGGCAGTTGCTGCTGGCCCAGGACGAGGTGAAACAGAAATACCTCGGTGCCCGCGACATCAAGCTCAAGGACAACGACATGGACAAGGCCAACCGCACCTTGCAGGAGATTCTTGCCAACAGCGGCTACCTCAGTCGTCCGGCGGAATTGCTCGGCAGCAGCGGCTATGGCTTGCCGCAAGCGTCCGAGTGGAAGCGCCTGGAAGCTGAAAGCAGCCAGCGCCAGCAGCAGCTGCAGCGCCTGACCGGCGACCTGGACAAGGAAATCCGCAAGCTGCTGGACCCGGCCCGGGAAGCGCAGATCGAGGCCAGTGAAGCCAACCTGAAGCTTGTCGGCGAACACCTGCGGGCGCTGCACAAGGCGGCGGGCGGGTTGGAACTGCCTTGAGGCTCAGGCCATCGTTACACGATCAAACCGATATCGCGTGCCTTGATGTCGTTAATGACAGATACCGACAGGGGATCGAATCCCAACGTTTTGACCAAAGGTCTCATTTCCTTGGCCAACGCATTGCTCAAGTCAGGTAGGTATTGCTTGGGCACACCGTTGATGATTAATACGAGCTTGAAACCACACGTCCGCATATCTAATGCCTGCAAAGCTGCCGGTAGTTCGGCAACAGCATCACCATGACGTCCAAGGCATGATGCAATGGTCAGTTGCGCCGCATTCGTCAATTTTTGACGGATTTCTCCCATATAGTCTGCCGAGTCTCGCGGCACACTAGACTTGGCCTCCACAATCCAAGCCTCTTCCCTGCCTCCTGGGGAGGGTCTTACCAGTACGAACTCGGCTATTTTCAGCCCGTCTCCAGCCTTTTTATAAACCGAGCTGCGCTCTATGGGGAAAAATTGTCTTCCTCGCAAGGACCGAAGCGCATACCTGATTCGTCGAATTCAATACTCATCCCAGAGTCAGCTCCACTTCCTGTTCGTAAAGTCTGATGGACTCATCAATGATCGGGTTATCCGGCATGCCTGCTTGCAGATCATCGGACGCCCAATGATCGTCGAGTGACGACAGAACAGGGATAGAGATCCTCTTCCTTTGCGCTGCCAAGTACAAAGCCTTCACGACAAAATAAGAGTGGCTGGCGA
The DNA here is from genome assembly GCF_023242315.1 of Pseudomonas sp. MWU13-2105. Lineage (GTDB taxonomy): Bacteria > Pseudomonadota > Gammaproteobacteria > Pseudomonadales > Pseudomonadaceae > Aquipseudomonas. The sequence goes on along the minus strand of NZ_JALLIY010000019.1, from coordinate 148,914 downwards.
TAAAAAACTGAATACCTCGCTCAGCTGCGCAGCAGTCGCAAAACCGGCCACCTCGGTCTACCTGATGCACCAGATTCGCAGGTTTTAGGGCCGCTTCGCCACCCAGCGCGAGCAAGCCCGCTCGCCACAAGACCGTGTTCGGCCTTGAGTGAATAGCATTGGAACCATAAGCCAGCTTGCTGCGGCTAGCGTGCCGACGACATGTGTCCTGAGATTTATATCGCCTGATCGGACGCTATCGCCACGACCGGCTGCTCCTACAAAAGTCCATTTGTTAGAGTTTGTTTCACGAAAGCTGGCTGAAAGCTTCACCCCATTAGCATCGCCCCGCCACCGCCACCAGACCGGTCGGCCACGGAGCGCGCCACAAGCGCTCCACGACCCAACTAACAACAAAAATGGTGATACCGATGCTTGCTAAGACCCGCCTCTTCGTTGCGACCCCGCCCGGAGTACGCCCATGCTGACTTTCCTTGGCTTTGCCATGGTCATTACCTTCATGTACCTGATCATGACCAAGCGCCTGTCCGCGCTGATCGCCCTGATCATCGTACCGATTGTCTTCGCCCTGTTCGGTGGCTTCGCCGCCGGTATCGGCAAGATGATGATCGACGGCATCACCAAGCTCGCGCCCACCGGCGTGATGCTGATGTTCGCCATCCTGTATTTCGCCCTGATGATCGACTCGGGTCTGTTCGACCCGGCCGTGCGCAAGATCCTCAAGCTGGTCAAGGGCGACCCGCTGAAAGTCTCGGTGGGCACCGCCGTGCTGGCCCTGGTGGTGTCCCTCGACGGTGACGGCGCCACCACCTACATGATCTGCGTCGCCGCCATGCTGCCGCTGTACAGTCGCATCGGCATGAGTCCGCGAATCATGGCCGGGCTGATCATCCTCGCCGGCGGGGTGATGAACATGACTCCCTGGGGCGGCCCGACCGCCCGTGCCGCCAGCGCGCTGCACGTCGACCCCTCGGATATCTTCGTACCGATGATCCCGGCCATGCTCGCCGGGGTCCTGGCGATCCTGGCCATTGCCTACGTCTATGGCCTGCGCGAGCGCGCGCGCCTGGGCGAGCTGCATGTCATCGGCGATGAGGTCGATCACAGCGAAATCAGCGTCTCGCAATTCCCCGACGCGCGCCGGCCGAAACTGATCCTGTTCAACGGCGCGCTGACCGTCGCCCTGATGGGCGCGTTGATCGCCGGCCTGCTGCCGTTGCCGGTGCTGTTCATGGTGGCGTTCAGTATCGCCATGATCGTCAACTACCCGTGCCTGCAACAGCAGAAGGACCGCATCGGCGCCCATGCCGGCAGCGTGCTGGCGGTGGTCGGGCTGATCTTCGCCGCCGGTATCTTCACCGGCATCCTGTCCGGCACCGGCATGGTCGACGCCATGTCCAAGAGCCTGCTGGCGGTGATCCCACCGGCGCTCGGTCCGTACCTGGCGCCAATCACCGCGCTGGTGAGCATGCCGTTCACCTTCTTCATGTCCAACGACGCCTTCTACTATGGCGTGCTGCCGGTGCTCGCCGAAGCCGCCAGCCACTACGGCATCAGCGCCGTGGAAATGGCCCGTGCCTCGATCGTCGGCCAGCCCGTCCACCTGTTGAGTCCACTGGTTCCCTCGACCTACCTGCTGGTGGCCCTGGCCGGTATCGAGTTCGGCGATCACCAGCGCTTCACTCTCAAGTGGGCGGTGCTGGTGTGCCTGTGCATACTGCTGGCCGCCTTGTTGCTGGGGACCTTTCCGCTCTTCGGTAGTCTATAAGGCAATGATTCACTGTCGTATAGGCGCGCGGCCTTCAGAACCTGGAGCCTGGCGCCGATACGGCTCAAACACTCGTTCAAAGGAATAGATATGGATTGGCTGACCAACCCGGAACTCTGGGTGGCCTTTTTCACCCTGACCGCCCTGGAGATTGTCCTGGGCATCGACAACATCATCATGATCTCGATCCTGGTCAGCCGCATGCCCCGGCATATGCAGCAACGCACGCGGATTTTCGGCCTGGCCCTGGCGATGATCACGCGGATCCTCCTGCTGCTGTCGATCACCTGGGTCATGCGCCTGACCGACGACCTGTTCGTGGTCTTCGGCCAGGGGATCTCCGGACGTGACCTGATCCTGTTCTTCGGTGGCCTGTTCCTGCTGTGGAAAAGCTCCCAGGAGATCTACCATGGCATGGAAGGCGCGGAAGAGGCGGGCGACGGGCCGAAAGGCAAGGGCGGCAACTTCCTCTACACCATCATCCAGATCGCCATTATCGACATCGTGTTTTCCCTCGACTCGGTGATTACCGCCGTGGGCATGGTCTCCCATGTACCGGTGATGATTGCCGCGATCGTCGTCGCGGTGCTGGTGATGATGCTGGCCTCGAAGACCATCGGCGACTTCATCGACAAGCACCCGTCGCTGAAGATGCTCGCGCTGTCGTTCCTGATCGTGGTCGGCACCGTGCTGATCGCCGAAGCCTTCGACGTGCACGTGCCCAAGGGCTATGTCTACTTCGCCATGGCGTTCTCCCTGGCGGTGGAAGCGATCAACATCAAGATGCGCACGGCGATGCAGAAAAAGAAGCAGGAGGAGCAAGCTGCGAAACGGCACTGAGGATGTGGCGGATCAATAACCCTGGACCCACTGTGGGAGCGGAGCTTTTAGCGGTCTCACGGCCCCCTTCGCGGGCAAGCTCCGCTCCCACAAGGTACGCGCTCAGGCCAAGCGAACAGCGTCAGGGACCTACAGGGCCTCACGGAAATATGACATTTTTGTTTCAGGCCCGGCGCTACTCATGCGATGCTGGCGCTTAGCCAAATAGCCAACTACAGCTTAAGGACAAGTCGTAGAAAAGGCGCACGGTCACAATCCGAGCTTGCCCCGATGGGGCACCAGTCATCCCAGGGGGCCCTCCATGCTGACCCTGCTCAATCTGCTTTCCGCCGTGACCCTGCTGATCTGGGGCACGCACATCGTCCGGACCGGCATCCTGCGGGTCTATGGTTCACAGCTGCGCCACGTCATCGGCCGCAACATGTCCAGGCGCCCCTTGGCCTTTGTCGCCGGAATCCTGGTCACCGCCATGGTCCAGAGCAGCAACGCCACCGCCATGCTGGTGACGTCCTTCGTCGGCCAGGGCCTGATGACGCTGACCCCGGCCCTGGCCATCATGCTCGGCGCCGACGTCGGCACCGCACTGATGGCCCGGGTCCTGACCTTCGACCTGTCCTGGCTGTCGCCGCTGCTGATCTTCCTCGGGGTGATCTTTTTCCTTTCGCGCAAGCAGACCCGCGCCGGCCAGCTCGGCCGCGTGGGCATCGGCCTGGGGCTGATCATCCTTGCCCTGCAACTGATCGTCGAAGCCGCCGCGCCCATCACCCATGCCCAGGGGGTGAAGGTGATGTTCGCTTCCCTGACCGGCGACATCCTCCTCGATGCCCTGGTCGGCGCGCTGTTCGCCATGGTCTCCTACTCCAGCCTGGCCGCCGTGCTGCTCACCGCGACCCTGGCCGGCGCCAACGTGATCAGCCTGCCGGTGGCCATCGGCCTGGTGATCGGCGCGAACATCGGCAGCGGCGTGCTGGCCTTCCTCGGCACCAGCATGCAGAACGCCGCCGGCCGCCAGGTGGCCCTCGGCAGCCTGCTGTACAAGCTGATCGGCCTGCTGTTGATTATCCCGGCGCTAAGTCCGCTGGCGCACTGGCTCAACCACCTTGGCTTGAGCCCCCAGGAAATCGTCATCGGCTTCCACCTGCTCTACAACACAGTGCGCTGCCTGCTGCTGCTGCCCAGCGTCGGGCCGATGGCCCGGCTCTGTACCTGGCTGCTGCCGGAGCGTCCCGAGGCCAACGGCAAGGCCACCCCCCGTCATCTCGACCTCGCCGCCCTCGACACCCCGAGCCTGGCGCTGTCCAACGCGGTGCGGGAAACCCTGCGCATCGGCGACCTGGTCGACAGCATGCTCGACGCCATGCTCAACGTGCTCAATGGCAAGCAGACCGCCGTGGCCATCGAGATACGCCGCCTGTGCGACGACGTCGAGGTGCTCTGCAGCGCGGTCAAACTCTATCTGGCGCAGATGCCCCGGGAAGACCTCGGCGACCAGGACAGCCGGCGCTGGGCGGAAACCATCGAACTGGCGGTCAACCTGAAGCTGGCGGCCGACCTAATCGAGCAGATGCTGCGCAAGGTGCAACGACAGAAAACCTCGCAACGCCGCTCGTTTTCCGAGGATGGCCTGGAGGAGCTGGCCGGGCTGCAGCGGCAACTGATCGACAACCTGCGCCTGGGCCTCACGGTGTTCCTCGGCGCCGATCCGCACAACGCCCGGCAATTGCTCCGGGAAAAACGTCGTTTCCGCGCCCAGGAACGGCGCCTGGCCCACGCTCATGTCAGTCGCTTGCAGCGTGGGGTGGTACAAAGCCTGGAAACCAGCTCGCTGCACCTGGAGCTGATTGCCGACATGAAACGCTTGAATTCGCTATTCTGCGGCAGCGCCTATGCGGTGCTGGAAACCGCCGAGACCGGCGCCCTGGCCTCGGAAAATCTCGACGACATCAGCCAATCGTCTTGAACGTCCACGGTTCCAGCGTTGTCTTTGCGTAGGACCCTGCCTTCGGAAAATGGTTATGCGTTGCCTGTTGTTCGCTTGCTTGTTGCTCAATACCCTGCACGCCGCCGCCCTTGATCGCTTCCAGGTCGAGGGTTATCAACTGCCCAACGGCCTGCAACTGCTGCTCAAACCCGGCAGCGAGCACGGCCACGTGGCAATCCGCCTGGTGGTGGGGGTCGGCTTCGACGATTTCTCCTGTGCCGACAAGGAACTGCCGCACCTGCTCGAACACCTGTTGTTCAGCGGCGTCGATGCCCGCGGCGAAGGCGGGCTGGAAGAGCGCATGCAAGCCCTCGGGGGCGAATGGAACGCCTACACCAGCAACGCCGACACCACCTTCGTGATCGAGGCCCCGGCGGCGAACCAGCGCAAGATTCTCGACCTGCTGCTGGAGATCCTCACCCGCACCGAGCTCAGCGACAGCGCCATCGCCGCCGCCAAGCAGGTGGTGGAGCGCGAGGAAGGCGGCCATTACTCGCACTTGCAGCGCTGGCTGGACCGCCAGGACCTCGGGCACAGCGCCAGCAACCAGTTGGCGGTGGAGTTGGGACTCAAATGCACCGAACGCGCCGATGTCCAGCACCTGACCCGCGAACAGTTGGAGGCCGTGCGCAAGAACTGGTACGCGCCGAACAACATGACTCTGATCATGGTCGGCGAGCTCGATCGCCTGCTTCCGGCCTACCTGGACCGGGCCTTCGGCGCACTGGAGCCGATTGAACCGAATGACCATCTGCCGTTGCCGGAGATCCACAACCAGGCCGCCGCCGCGCAACGTGACCTGCCGCGCGGCTGGGTCGGCAATGGGGCGAAAATCCACTGGCTGTTTCCCGAGCCGGTACTCGAAGGGTTGCCCGACGAGACCTTCGACCTGCTCAAGGATTATCTGGACTGGGCGCTGTATCGGCACTTGCGCCTGGACCACGGCCTGTCCTACGGGCCGTGGAGCGAACGCGAGGTGCTCGGCGGCGTTGGCTTCTTCAGCGTCAACGCCGATGTCGAGCGCGATAACCTGGACGACGCCCGGCAGGTGCTCGAGCAACTCAAGGCCCGCCTGCTCAAGGACGGGCTCGACCCGGACACCTTCGCCCGCCTGCAACAGGCCGCCATCGCCCGCCAGGCCTGGGCGGTGCAAGGCAACAGCGCCCTGGCCGACTACTACTGGGGGGCGCTGGGCGACTACGAGGACGGCCATTTTACCGACCCGGCCCAGGCCCTGCGGGCGGTGACGCTGGCGGATGCCAACCAGGCACTGCGCCAACTGCTCAAGCAGCCGGGTTACCTGCGGGTCGAAAAACCGTTGCTCAGCGATGAGCAACTGATCGGCCTGGGCGCCGCCCTGGCGGGCTTGCTGCTGATCGGGCTGCTGGGTTGGCGGAGCTATCGACGCCACTAGGCCATAAGAAGGCCATCACTGACACGACTAATCCGGCCTGAAACGGTATTGTGTCGCGATATTCTAATCGCCCGAACTGTGAACCGCCGAATGCCGAACTGGACCCTGCACATCCAACGCCTCCTCGCATTGATGAAGCGTTATCCAGGGGTCATTGCCGCCTTCGGATTCTGCTCCGGTATTGCCAGCTTCATCCTGGTCGACCGCCAGCAGGATTCCGCCAGCTGGATTGCGGTCATCCTGCTGGTGAGCTGGCTCTGGTTGATGTTGGAGAACGTCTTGACGCAGTTCTTCAGCCGCGTGTTCAAACACGACATCCCCGAGCCGCTGCTGCGCTATGCCACGCAGATGATCCACCAGCAAAGCCTGTCCTTTGTCCTGCCGTTCTTTTTCATTACCACCACCTGGAACAGCAGCCAGCTGCTGTTCACCGGATTGCTCGGCGCGGCGGCGCTGGTCTCGATCATCGACCCGCTGTACTACAACTGGCTCTCGCCGAGACGCTGGCTGCTGCTGGCGCTGCATACCCTGACCCTGTTCGCCGCGCTGCTGACCGCCCTGCCGATCATCCTGCACCTGACCACCCCGCAGAGCTACCAGCTGGCGCTGGGAACCGCGCTGCTGCTATCGATCCCAAGCCTGGCGGTGAGCCTGCCGCTGCGCAGTTGGCGGGGCTGGTGGATGCTGATCGGGGTCAGCCTGGCGATCGGCGGCGCCGGCTGGTTCCTGCGCTCGTGGGTACCGCCGGCGACCTTGTGGATGACCGAAGTCGCGGTGACCACCGAGTTGCAGGACCGCACCCCGGGCGAGGGCCTGGATCAAGTCAGCACCCGCCAGGTGCGCAAGGACGGGTTGTATGCCTACACCGCGATCAACGCACCGCGTGGGCTGGACGAGCGGATCTACCATGTCTGGCAGTTCAACGGCCGCGAGGTCGACCGCATCGCCCTGGATATCCATGGCGGACGCAAGGAAGGTTATCGCGCCTGGTCGCACAAGCAGAACTTCCCGGCCGATCCCACCGGCGACTGGCAGGTCCGGGTACTCACCGAGGGCGGCCAGATGCTCGGCGTGCTGCGCTTCAAGGTGACGGACGCGCCTGACTAGAGATCAGGGGCAAGATCGTGCTATTACAGAGGCCAGTATCAATATCTGTTAAGCACGGAGCTTTCGATCATCAGCGCAACGGCCGGCACCGCCCACCTGGATACCTCGAGCAGTCCCGCGCGCCTGCGGATCAGTGGTGACTGGACGCTGGCCCATTACGCCAACCTGAAGCAACGTGCCGCGCAACTGGTTGGCCAATACGACGCCAGTACCGATATCGACCTCAATGACCTCGGCGCCCTCGACACCGCCGGCGCATCCTTGCTGGTGGAACTGCTGGGCGCCGAACGCCTCGGCCGCTCGGCCGAGCACCCGAGCTGCCGCATCAGTGCCGCCGACCGGGCCCTGCTGCACACCGTGTATTGCTCGCTGGCGGACTTCTGCGAGCCGGTGCGCGAACCCGAAGAGGCGGCGGGCATCCAGTTGCTCGAGCGCATCGGCCGCGCCGTCGATGCCGTCTGGCAAGATACCCTGCAATTGCTCGGGTTTGTCGGCCTGATTCTCGAGACCCTGGCCCGGGGGATTTTCAACCCGCGGCGCTGGCGCATGACCGCGACCGTCGCGCATATCGAACAGACCGGCCTCGATGCAGCCCCGATCGTCGCCCTGCTGACCTTCCTGGTCGGCGCCGTGGTGGCGTTTCTCGGCGCCACGGTATTGAAAAGCTTCGGCGCCAGTATCTTTACCGTCGACCTGGTGGCGTTCTCCTTCCTGCGCGAGTTCGGCGTGCTGCTCACCGCCATCCTCATGGCCGGGCGTACCGCCAGCGCCTTCACCGCGCAGATCGGCTCGATGAAGGCCAACGAGGAGATCGATGCCATTCGCACCCTCGGCCTCGACCCCATGGAGCTGCTGGTGCTGCCGCGGGTTCTGGCCCTGCTGATCGCCCTGCCGATGCTGACCTTCCTGGCGATGCTCTGCGGGATTGTCGGTGGCGGCGTGGTCTGCGCCTGGTCGCTGGGGATCTCGCCGGCGATGTTCCTGTCCCTGTTGCAGGCCGATATCGGCGTCCGGCATTTCCTGGTGGGCATGGCCAAGGCGCCATTCTTCGCCTTCCTGATCGCCGCCGTCGGTTGCCTGGAAGGCTTCAAGGTCAGCGGCAGCGCCGAGTCGGTCGGTGCCCACACCACCTCCAGTGTGGTCCAGTCGATTTTTATCGTGATCGTGCTGGATGCCGTTGCCGCGCTGTTCTTCATGGAGATGGGCTGGTGAGCCGGCCGCCACGGGCGCCGAGCGAGGCGGTGATCGAGGTGCGCGGGCTGTGCAACCGCTTCGGCAGCCAGAGCGTCCACGAAAACCTCGACCTGGACCTCTACCGCGGCGAAATCCTCGCCGTGGTCGGCGGCTCCGGCAGCGGAAAATCGGTGCTGTTGCGCAGCATCGTCGGCCTGCGCAAACCCAGCGAGGGCAGCGTGCGGGTGTTCGGCCAGGACCTGCGCAGCCTCTCGGAACAGGCGCGCTCCCTGGTCGAACGGCGCTTCGGCGTACTGTTCCAGAAGGGCGCGCTGTTTTCCTCGCTGACGGTCACCGAGAACGTCGCCCTGCCGTTGATCGAGCACGCCGGCCTCAGCCGGCGCGATGCCGAGCACCTGGCGGCGGTCAAGCTGGCCCTGGCCGGCCTGCCGCTGTCGGCCGCCAACAAATACCCGGCCTCGCTGTCCGGCGGGATGATCAAGCGCGCCGCCCTGGCCCGGGCCCTGGCGCTGGACCCGGATATCCTGTTTCTCGACGAACCCACCGCCGGCCTCGACCCCATAGGCGCGGCAGCCTTCGACCAACTGATCCTGACCCTGCGCGATGCCCTGGGCCTGAGTGTGTTCCTGGTCACCCACGACCTGGACACGCTCTACACCATCACCGACCGGGTCGCGGTGCTGGCGCAGAAACGCGTGCTGGTGGCCGATGCCATCGACCGGGTCGCCGACACCGACGATCCGTGGATTCATGAATACTTCCATGGCCCGCGTGGCCGCGCCGCATTTGACGCGGTAACCCCGCACAAGGAGGGATGAGATGGAAACCCGTGCCCATCATGTGATGATCGGCCTGTTCAGCGTGCTGGTGGTCGTGGCCGCGTTGCTGTTCGGCCTGTGGCTGGCCAAGTCCAGCGTCGACACCGCGTTCAAGGACTATGAAGTGGTGTTCAACGAGGCGGTCAGCGGCCTGTCCAAGGGCAGCCCGGTGCAGTACAGCGGGATCAAGGTCGGTGATGTGCTGCAACTGAGCCTCGACCCGAAAGACCCGCGCCGGGTGCTGGCACGGATCCGCCTGGCCGGTGACACGCCGATCAAGGAAGACACCCGCGCCAAGCTGGCCCTGACCGGCATCACCGGCACCTCGCTGATCCAGCTCAGCGACGGCACGCCGCAAAGTCCCGAGCTCAGGGGCAAGGACGGCAACCTGCCGCAGATCATCGCCTCGCCGTCACCGATCTCACGCCTGCTCAACGACAGCAACGACCTGATGAGCGGGATCAACCTGCTGCTGCATAATGCCAACGAAATGTTCTCGCAGAAAAACGTCGACCAGGTCAGCCAGACCCTGGACAACCTCCAGCAGGCCACCGGGGCCATCGCCGGCCAGCGCGACGATATCCGCCAGACCCTGAAGCAACTGAGCCTGGTCAGCAAGCAGGTCAGTGCAACCCTGGAGCAGACCAGCGCGCTGATGCGCAACGCCAACGGCCTGCTCGACAACCAGGGTAAGCAGGCCTTCGGCAGCGCCGAGCGGGCCATGCAATCCCTGGAGCAGAGCAGCGCGACGATCAACAAGCTGCTGAACAACAACCAGGACTCGGTCAACAGCGGCTTGCAGGGTTTGAATGAGCTGTCCCCGGCGATCCGCGAGCTGCGTGACACCCTCAGTTCCCTGCGCGCGATCTCCAAGCGCCTGGAAGCCAACCCCAGCGGCTACTTGCTGGGCCGTGACAAGAACAAGGAATTCACCCCATGAGGCGTGCCCCTCGTGTATTGAGCCAGCTTACCCTGGTTGTCGGCCTGGCCTTGAGCGGCGGCTGCTCGATCCTGCCCCAGGCCGACCCGGCGGATGTCTATCGCCTGCCGACGGCGCAGAACAGTGTGCCGGCGCCCAACAGCCTGCCGGTCAACTGGTCGTTGCGGATTGCCAAGCCGATTGCCAGTGACGCCTTGAACAACCCGAATATCGCCGTGGTGCCCCAGGGCGACCTGATCAGCCACTACAAGGCCTCGCGCTGGAGCGATCCGGCACCGGTGCTGTTGCGCAACCGGATCCTCGACGCCTTCCAGCGCGACGGCCGGGTACGCCTGCTGAGCACCGACGACAGCAACCTGCAGGCGGATTTCGAGCTGGGCGGCGAGTTGCAGGCGTTCCAGACCGAGTACCGCGGACAGGGGGCCGAGGTGGTGATCCGCTTCGATGCGCGGCTGGTGCGTGGGATTGACCAGCGGATTCTTGCCAGCCGACGCTTTGAAGTGCGCCAGCCGATCAGCGACAAACAGGTCCCTGGCGTGGTGGCGGGCTTCGGCCAGGCCGGTGACAAGCTGATGGCACAGATGATCGGCTGGGCAGTGCAGCAGGGCGAGGACTCGGCTAAACGCTGAGGCCGCCATCGCCGGCAAGCCAGCTTCTACAAGGATCCGCGCTTGCCGATAGATTGCGGCCAGACACCGTACTGTGGGAGCCGGCTTGCCGGCGATAGCGGCGGTGAGTCTTGCCACACAACCACAGGCAAGCGCAGGTTTCAGCCAAAGAACCAGTAGCACACCCCGATCGCCGCCAGCACCCCGGCCAGTTCCGCCAGCAAGGCGCAACCCACCGCATGTCGCGCGCGCTGGATATTCACCGCGCCGAAATACACCGCCAGCACGTAGAAGGTGGTTTCGGTGCTGCCCTGGATAGTCGCCGCCGCCAGCGCCGGGAAGCTGTCCACGCCCTGGGTCTTCATGGTCTCGATCAGCATGGCCCGGGCGGCACTGCCGGAGAACGGCTTGACCATCGCCGTCGGCAAGGCATCGACGAAACGCGTATCCCAACCGGCCCACTGCACCAGGTGACGAATGCCGTCGAGGCCAAAGTCCAGCGCCCCGGAAGCCCGCAGCACGCCAATCGCACAAAGCATCGCGACCAGGTACGGCAACAGGTTCTTGGCGACATCGAAACCCTCTTTCGCCCCTTCGACAAAGGCCTCATAGACCTTCACCTTGCGTAACGCGCCGATCACCAGGAACAGCATGATCAGGCCGAACAACGTCAGGTTGCCGAGGATCGACGACAGGCCGGCCAACGCCGTGGCCGACAGCCCGGCCAGCAGTGCCATGAAACCGCCGAGCAGCAACGCGCCGGGAATCAGGTAGGCCAGCACCACCGGGTCCCACAGCCGCAGGCGCTGCATCACCGCCACCGAGAACAGGCCGACCAGGCTCGAGGCGCAGGTGGCCAGCAGGATCGGCAGGAACACCAGGGTCGGGTCAGCCGCGCCTTGCTGCGCGCGGTACATGAAGATGGTCACCGGCAGCAGGGTCAGGGACGAGGCGTTGAGCACCAGGAACAGGATCTGCGCGTTGCTCGCCACGGTCTGGCTCGGGTTGAGCTCCTGCAGGGAACGCATGGCCTTGAGGCCGATGGGTGTGGCGGCGTTGTCCAGGCCCAGGGCGTTGGCGGCAAAGTTGAGGGTGATCAGGCCAATGGCCGGGTGACCTCGCGGCACCTCCGGCATCAGATGGCTGAACAACGGCCCCAGGGCTTTGGCCAGCCACTCGACGATCCCGGCCTTTTCGGCAATCCGCAGAAAACCGAGCCAGAGGGTCAGGGTGCCAAACAGCAGGACCATGACCTCCACCGAGAGCTTGGCCATGGCAAAGATGCTTTCCACCATCGCGGCGAAGATCGCATGGTTGCCAGCCAGCAGCCATTGCGCCAGCGCCGAGACGGTCGCCACCACGAAAAAGCCAAGCCAAAGGCCATTGAGCATCGGGAGAACTCCTTGAGGATGCGGCGAATGATAGCGGTCAGGCCAGAAACAACAAACCCCGGAAAGTCCGGGGTTTGTCTGGGCGGCTGGAAATACACCGAACCTGTGGAAGCGGCGCTTGGTCTGGGCGGCACTCCGACGAAGCTTCTAGCGTTCCCGCTGGCCTCTTCGCGAGCAAGCTCTGCTCCCACAAGAACAGCGCCACTTCCACACCATGGGCACGGCGGTTAGCCCTTGGAGACCTCACCCGCCGGCAGCGGCTCCTTGCTGCGCCAGTGCGGCAGGGAGTTCCAGTAGCGCTCGCCCTTGGCATCGTCGTACATGCCTTCCCAACGGGAAATCACCAGCACCGCCAGGGCATTGCCGATTACGTTCAATGCGGTCCGCGCCATATCCATCACCCGGTCGACACCGGCGATAAAGGCCAGGCCTTCCAGCGGAATACCGACGCTGCCCAGGGTCGCCAGCAACACCACGAAGGACACGCCCGGAACCCCGGCAATGCCCTTGGAGGTGACCATCAGGGTCAGCACCAGGAGCAGTTGCTGGCTGATGGACAGGTCGATGCCGTAGAGCTGGGCAATGAAGATTGCCGCGATGCTCTGGTACAGGGTCGAACCGTCGAGGTTGAAAGAGTAGCCGGTCGGCACCACAAAGCTGCAAATGGCTTTCGGCGCGCCGTAGGCTTCCATCTTCTCGATCACCCGTGGCAACACGGTTTCAGAACTGGCGGTGGAGTAGGCCAGCACCAACTCGTCCTTGAAGATGCGCATCAGCTTGATCACCGAGAAGCCGAACAGGCGGGCCACCAGGCCAAGTATGGCAAAAGCGAAGAACAGGATGGCGGCGTAGACCAGCAGCACCAGCTTGGCCAGCGGCAGCAGCGAAGCGAAGCCGAAGCTGGCGACGGTCACCGCGATCAGGGCGAACACACCGATCGGGGCGTAGTTCATGATCATGTGGGTGACCTTGAACATGCTTTCCGAGACGCCTTGGAACATCTTCACCAACGGGTCGCGCAACTCGGCCTGCAGGCTCGACAGGCCCAGGCCGAAGAGCACCGAGAAGAAGATGATCGGCAGCATTTCGCCACGAGCCATGGCGGCAAAGATGTTCGAAGGAATCAGATTGAGGATGGTTTCGATAAACGCATGCTCATGCTGCACTTCGGCGGCGGTGGCCTTGTACTTGGAGATATCCACGGTGCCCAGGGTGCTCATGTCGATGCCCGAGCCCGGGTGGAACACATTGGCCAGCAGCAGGCCGACCACGATGGCGATAGTGGTGACGATCTCGAAGTAGATAATGGTCTTGAGGCCGATGCGCCCCAGTTTCTTCGCATCGCCGACCCCGGCAATGCCGACCACCAGCGAGGAAATGACAATCGGTATGACGATCATCTTGATCAGGCGGATAAAGATATCGCCTGCCGGTTGCAGCACATTGCTGATCCACCAGGCCTTCTCGGCACTGAAATGGTTGAGCAGCGCGCCCACTGCAATCCCCAGTACCAGACCGATAAGGATCTGCCAGGCGAGGCTGAGCTTTGCCTTCTTCATGTCGTTACCCTTGCTTCAAGTGGAGCCGGACAGGAGCCCCTCAGCACTGCGCTGATGCAGGCCAAGTGTTGGCAACTGTCGCCCATGGAAGGTCATCGCCCACCAGCCTGATGGCTTTTTGGCAGGCGAAAAAAGGCGCAACTATTCCCATGCAAGGGGGGGACGTCTAATGCCGTAAACGACTACCCTATGCCGAATCGGCATGACATTTGTTCAACAATACGACTGTTTTGCCCCTCGCCGACAGGACATTTCAGCCGAAAAAAGTGCCGTAAACCGGCCATTACAAAGCATTTTTCCCTCTGTATCACAAGAGTGGATCGAGGCCAAACAAGCAGAAAAGTCCTACAAATTCAATCGGAAACATCGGGGGGATTGGCAGGGTATTTCTAGACGTACGGTCACAGCCGAACCAGGGATCCCGTGAAAATGCCACTTAATGTCAGAACGACATAGGATTAAAGCGGCAAACGGCTGTCCTGCCAGCACAGGAGCTGCCGCCCCACGGCAGGGCGGCTACGGCTCAGGGTCAACCTCGACCGCGGCGTCCGAACAGGAAGGACACCACGAACATCACCAGGAATACGACAAAGAGAATCTTGGCGATACCCGTAGCGGTACCGGCGATGCCACCAAAGCCCAATACCGCGGCGACAATGGCAATGATCAGGAATGTGACTGCCCAGCTCAACATGGTGATTCTCCTCAACTTACAAGTTTTTCGATGCGGCCTTTGCTGCTCACGGGCGAGCATCCGACCGCCCGGTTATTGCCTAGAACACCCAACGCTGCTGAAACGGCTCGTCAGGCACCTGGACCTGATCGACCGACGTCAGACGGTAGGCGGCAGGGTCGCTGATGCTGGCACCGGCGGCACTGAAATGGGTTTGTTGCAGGGCATGCCCGGGCAGGCGCTGGACCTGGACACTGGCCTGGCTCCAACGTTGGAACTGCTGGCCGGCAAGCAACGTGAGCAGTAACGCCAGCACGGCAAACAATCCTTGCTGCAGGTGCAATGGCGAAAGATGGAAATGGGCGGTACGTGGGCGATTCATCCTGAAACTCCTCCGACACAAGGGTGATTGTTCCAGGGCCGGGGGAGAGGAACCAACCCGACCACTGTGAACACTCGTGGGAGGAGCATTGCAGCCTGCATGCCAGCTTTTTTTATTGGAAATAATCAATAAAATCAATAAGTTGAAAAACTCATCCAATTGATGAACGCGCATCCTGCACGATACCCATCCTGCAGTCGTGCGTATTGCACGATAAATCCGTAGGAAAGAACCTAAACTCACGAATAAAGAGCAAGAAATCAGTAGGAATTAGCTGAGCCCCCAACTGTCGGAAGCAAAGAGCTTAAAAAATTCCCCAAATCAGCGGGTTAGCAATCAGGGACGGAGACCGTTACCCTGCTTGTTATCGGGTCAATCGGAATCAGCTCTCTAACGTGCCGGATTTTTCCGGGACAGTCTGGAAACTTTCACTAAAGGAGCATGGGGTATGGAATCCGCCACGGAACATCAAGGCCGTATTCTGCTGGTGGATGATGAATCCGCCATCCTTCGCACCTTTCGCTATTGCCTGGAAGACGAAGGCTACACCGTCGCCACGGCGAACAGCGCGGCCCAGGCCGACAGCCTGTTGCAGCGCCAGGTCTTCGACCTGTGCTTCCTCGACCTGCGGTTGGGCGAGGACAACGGCCTCGATGTGCTGGCCCAGATGCGCATCCAGGCGCCCTGGATGCGTGTGGTGATCGTCACCGCCCACTCCGCCGTGGACACCGCTGTCGACGCCATCCAGGCCGGTGCCGCCGACTATTTGGTCAAGCCGTGCAGCCCCGACCAACTGCGCCTGGCCACGGCCAAGCAACTGGAGGTGCGGCAACTGTCGGCCCGCCTCGAAGCCCTCGAAGGTGAAGTGCGCCAGCCCAAGGACGGCCTGGATTCCCACAGCCCGTCGATGATGGCCGTGCTGGAGACCGCACGACAGGTGGCCGGCACCGATGCGAACATCCTGATCCTCGGCGAGTCCGGGACCGGCAAGGGCGAACTGGCGCGGGCCATCCACGGCTGGAGCAAACGGGCGAAGAAGTCCTGCGTGACCATCAACTGCCCGTCGCTGACCGCCGAGCTGATGGAAAGCGAGCTGTTCGGGCACAGCCGCGGGGCCTTCACCGGCGCCAGCGAAAGCACCCTGGGGCGGGTCAACCAGGCCGATGGCGGGACCTTGTTTCTCGACGAGATCGGCGACTTTCCCCTGACCCTGCAACCCAAGCTGTTGCGCTTTATCCAGGACAAGGAATACGAACGGGTCGGCGATCCGGTGACCCGGCGGGCCGATGTGCGCATCCTCGCCGCCACCAACCTCAACCTCGAAGACATGGTCCGCGACGGCCGTTTTCGCGAGGACCTGCTCTACCGCCTGAATGTCATCACCCTGCACCTGCCGCCCCTGCGCGAGCGCAGTGAAGACATCCTGATGCTCGCCGATCGTTTCCTCGCGCGATTCGTCAAGGAGTACGCGCGGCCGGCCCGCGGCTTCGGCGATGAAGCCCGCGAAGCCCTGCTCAACTACCGCTGGCCGGGCAATATCCGCGAATTGCGCAACGTGGTCGAACGCGCCAGCATCATCTGTCCCCAGGAGCGCGTGGAGATCAGCCACCTGGGCATGGCCGAGCAACCGGCCAACAGCGCACCGCGTATCGGTGCCGCCCTGAGCCTGGACGAACTGGAAAAAGCCCATATCGGTGCCGTACTGGCCACCAGCGACACCCTCGACCAGGCCGCCAAGACCCTGGGCATCGATGCCTCGACGCTGTACCGCAAACGCAAACAGTACAACCTGTGAGTCGCACACCATGAAGCTCACGATGAAGCTGCGCACCCGGCTCTTCCTGAGTATTTCGGCTCTGATCACGGTCGCCTTGCTCGGGCTGATGCTCGGCCTGGTCAGCGTGATGCAGATGGCCAAGACCCAGGAGTCGCTGGTCAGCGACAACTTCATCACCCTGGACCTGGGCCTCAAGCTACGCCAGAGCCTGGGCGACCAGTTGCTCCTGATGCTCGGCGACAAACCCGACCAGGTCGCGCTCGAGGCGGCGCGCGAGCACTACCTGCAGCTGCTCCACGAAGGCATCGATCATGAGCAGGGCAGCGATGTACGCAGCGGCTTCGCCCAGGCGCGAATCGACTACGAGCAGTTCCTCCAGGCCTTCGCCCGCTCGCGCGACGGCAGCGGCAGCATCGAGGAGCTCACCAGCAGCTTCAACGTCCTGCGCAACGGCCTGATCGCCGAGCACAAGCAGGCGCTGGATAACATCAGCTCGACGGAAATCAACGCTCGCGAGCGGGCGCTGCTGGTGGCCGGGTTGCTGGGGTTTGTCGGGCTGGCGGTGCTGATCATCGGTTTCATCACCGCCCACGGCATCGCCCGGCGTTTCGGCGCGCCGATCGAGGCCCTGGCCGAGGCGGCGGACCACATCGGCCAGGGCAACTTCGAAGTGACCCTGCCGATTTCCTCGGCGCAGGAGATGAACCTGCTGACTAGGCGCTTCGGCATCATGGCCGAGGCCCTGCGCCAGCATCAGGCAACCAACATCGACGAATTGCTGGCCGGTCAGCAACGCTTGCAGGCTGTGCTCGACAGCATCGACGACGGGCTGCTGATGATTGACCGCGAAGGCCGCCTGGAGCACCTCAACCCGGTGGCGCAACGGCAATTGGGCTGGGACAGCGACCGCCTGGGTCAAGGTCTTGGCGAGGCCCTGCAACGGCCCGAGCTGGACGCACAGCTGCAATTGATCCTGCGCGGGGCCAGCCTGGAACGGGCACCGGAGGACCTTGAGGTCGAGGTCGAAGGCGAGTCCCGCCTGCTGACCTACAGCCTGACCCCGGTCAGTCACACCCAGGGCCATATTCTCGGCGCGGTGATGGTGCTCCACGACGTCACCGAACAACGGGCCTTCGAGCGGGTGCGGAGCGAGTTCGTCCTGCGCGCCTCCCACGAACTGCGCACGCCGGTTACCGGCATGCATATGGCCTTCGGCCTGTTGCAGGAGCGGGTGCATTTCGACAGCGAATCGCGGGAAGCGGACCTTCTGAACACGGTCAACGAAGAGATGCAGCGGCTGATGCAATTGATCAACGACCTGCTGAATTTCTCCCGTTACCAGAACGGCCTGCAGAAGCTGACCCTGGAGCCTTGCGACATCGACTCACTGCTCGAAGCCAGCCGCCTGCGCTACGCCGAACGGGCCCTGGACCAGGGCATCGACCTGCAGGTGGAACTCCAACCACCCTTGCCGCGCCTGCCGGCCGATCAAGCGCAACTGGAGCGCGTGCTCGACAATCTGCTGGACAATGCCCTGCGCCATACCGCCCGCGGCGGGCAGATTCGCTTGCAGGCCCGGCGCCATGGCGAGCGGGTCATCATCAGCGTCGAGGACAACGGCGAGGGCATTGCCTACGGTCAACAGGGCCGGATCTTCGAGCCCTTCGTCCAGGTCGGCCGCAAGAAAGGCGGTGCCGGCCTCGGCCTGGCCCTGTGCAAGGAAATCGTGCAGTTGCACAGCGGGCGCATGGGTGTGTATTCAAGGCCGGGGCAGGGCACGCAGTTCTATATGGCGCTGCCGCTCTAGCGGCTCCACCACCTAGGCCTCGTCGTCCAGGCGCCGCGAGGCCAGGCGGCGACCGCGAGTGATCAACTCGACGAACTGCACCGCCGTCAGCGCCTGGGCGAACAGCCAACCCTGGCCGTAATTGACCCCTTCGCTGCTCAGCAGCACGGCCTGGTGCTCGTACTCGATGCCCTCGGCGATCACCCGCAAATGCAGCGCATGGGCCATGCGGATGATATGCGGCGCCACGCCACTGCTGGCGGCGTCATGGCCCAGGGCATCGATAAAGGCCTTGTCGATCTTCAGGCAGTCCACCGGCAGGGTTTGCAAGTAGGCCAGGCTGCAATAGCCGGTGCCGAAGTCATCGATCAACACCTGGTGACCAACGTCGCGCAGGGCCTGCAAATTATCCCGGGCCACCACCACATCGATCAGCCCGCGCTCAGTCACTTCGAAGGCGATCTGCCGGGCGCTGACCCGGTGTGTCCGCAACAGGTCGGCAATCACCTCGCCGATACGCGGCACCATGACATCGCAAGCCGCCAGGTTCACCGAGATATACAGCTGCGGATTGGCCC
This sequence comes from Pseudomonas sp. MWU13-2105, assembly GCF_023242315.1. Classification (GTDB taxonomy): domain Bacteria; phylum Pseudomonadota; class Gammaproteobacteria; order Pseudomonadales; family Pseudomonadaceae; genus Aquipseudomonas. Next base: position 130,098 of record NZ_JALLIY010000019.1, on the reverse strand, counting down.
GCAACAGCTGGCCCAGTTGGTCCAGCAAACGCTGCAGGACGAAATCGGTGATCTGGCGGATCTGCCCGGTGTCTTCCGCCAGGGGGATGAACAGGTCGGGGCTGGTCAGCGTGCCATCCGGCCGGCGCCAGCGGATCAAGGCTTCGGCGCCCACGCAATGGCGACTGCCGAGGTCGAAGATCGGTTGATACAGCACCTGGAATTCACCACGGCGCAGCGCGCCTTGCAGCTCGCCGTTGAGCGACTGGCGCTGACGGGCCAGTTGCAAGGTCAGGCCACCAATACAGAAGGCAATCAGCAGGCTTACCGAGAGCAACCACCACCACAGCGGGTCGATCGGCAGCGGCATGGTCTCGCGCGGCGCCACCATCACCAGCTGGTATTCCGGGGTGCGGGTGGGCATGCGATAGATCAACTCATCCGGCGTGATCACCAGCGGTTCGCGCGCGCTGGTCGGCCAGCCAGGGGGCGGCCAGGCCTGCGTCGGCCCCAACACCGGAATCGCCCGCCGACCACGGTCGACCACCACCAGCAGGCTGGCCCCCGGCGGCAGTTCCACCACATCGCTCAGATGCCCACGGGAGGTGGACACCCGGAAGTGACCACGTCCGAGCATCAGGGTGGCCAGGTTGTCATTGGGCTCGGTCGAGGTATTGAGCCAATAACTGTAGGTCGGCCCGCGCATATCCGGCCTGCGCAAGGTCATGTGCGCCTCCCGGTTCGGCCAGTTGGAGCAGGACTGGACGGCATCGACATAGAAGGCTTCGGAGATAAAGCGGTAGTTGAAGCTCAGCTGTTGCAGAGTGTCGATCATCGCCGGGCTGCAGTCCCGCAAGGGCTGGGCCTCCAATTGATCGAGCCCCTCACGTAGCTGGCCGAAAAGCTGCTCCAGGCGCTCAAGGAAACGTTGTCCCTGGGCATTCATCTGTTCGCTTTCATGCTGCCTGACCTGATGCATCGCCACTCCCAGGCTACCGGCCAACAACAGGACGATACTGAGCAGGGCCGCCAGCAATGCCAGCGACCAGGGACGATGGAACCAGGTGCGCAACGTCTCACGAGCCGGCATCAGCGAATATCCGAAGACTTACCAATGAGTTATAGCAACAGATTGGCGAGTTGGCGCTGACCGTCCGGCAGTGACGTTATTCTGACGAATTCAGCACCTGGAGGATCGCCGCACTTTGCGCATCCGGCAGGCCGTCGAAGCGGCTGGGGCGGAAGTGCATCTGGAAGGCCGCCAGTACATGGCGCGTGGCAACATCCAGTTCGCCGGTCTGCGGCGTGGCATAGCCCAGGCGCACGAGCTGCTGCTGGAACCAGGTGATGCTCGGCAATTGCGCGGCATAGACGCCTTGCAAGGCCGCGACCGCCTGTTCGTCAGGCCAGACACCGAGGCCTTCCGCCGCCAGGCGCTTCCAGGGCATCAGCGGTCCCGGGTCCTGCTTGCGCAACGGCGCGATATCGCTATGGCCGATCACATTACGCGGCTCGATATGATTGCGCTTGACGATGTCCTTGAGCAGCAGCACCAGCGCCTGGATCTGGGCCTCGCTGTAGGGGAACCAGACCCGCCCGCCGGGTGTGTCGCGGAAACCCGGATTGACGATTTCAATGCCGATGGAGCTGGAATTCAGCCAGGTACGGCCCAGCCACTCGCTGTCCCCGGCGTGCCAGGCGCGCTGGCTCTCGTCCACCAGCTTGTAGATCGTGGCGCGGGGGTCGTCGCCGATCAGGTAATGGCTGCTGACCTGGCCATGGGTCAGCAGTCTCAGCGAGTTTTCCATATTCGCCGAGGTGTAGTGGAGGATCACGAACTGCACGCGGTTGTCGTAGTTGACCGACGGGTGGCTGGTGTCGATGCGCGGACCGCTGGCGCAGCCCGCCAGCAGCAGGATCGAAAGAAGCAAGGGGAGCAGTTTCATGGTGGCGGCAACAAACAAAGACAGTAATTTGACAGCATAACGTACTGGTAAGCCCGGCAGCGCCCAATACACTGTTACCTGATGCAACCTGGAGCAGCGTCCTGCCCCTGGTCCAACCCTTTCGCTCAACACCCGCACTGCAGGAGCCGGCTTGCCGGCGCCTACAGAACGCAGGCCTTGTACTCAGCCCTGCTCGACACGATTGCGTCCGGCATTCTTGGCCCGGTAAAGCGCCTCATCGGCTCTTTTCAGCGCATGATCGCCGCGCTCACCGGTCTTGAACGCCGACAGCCCGACCGACACGGTGATCGTCACCCGCTCGCCCTTGAAGTGGAACGGACAGGCTTCAATCGCCGCGCGCAAGCTCTCGGCCAGCTTGAGCCCGGCGCTGATCGGGGTATTGGGCACCAACAGGACGAATTCCTCGCCGCCGAACCGGGCAATGAAATCGCTGGCACGCAGGCGCTTGCGCAACTCGCCGGCAATGATCTTCAACACCTTGTCGCCGGCCAGGTGGCCATAGTTGTCGTTGATCCGCTTGAAGTGATCAAGATCGAGCATGGCGATCAGCAGGGTGTTGCCATGCTGCTGCCAGTGCGCCATCTCATGCTCCAGCCGCTCACTCCAGGCCGCGCGATTGGGCAGGCCGGTCAGCGGGTCGACCAGGGCTTTCTGACGCTGTTCCTCAAGGTGATCACGATAGCCCTGGGCCTCCTGCTCCATGTGCGCCACACGCTCGGCCAGGCTTTGCAGGCGCAAGGCGACTTCCTGCTCGCGGATCGCCCGTTGCTGCTGGTGCTGGTCCATGGTGCCGAGCAAACCTTCGAGGCGGTTTTCCAGGACGTGCTTGAGGCTGTCCAGGTCCGCGGCATCCTGCACGCTGCTCTGCAGGCTATCGACATGCTCGCGCAGTTGGCTGTGCAACTCATTCGCCGCCGTACGCCCTTCGGCATGCCCCGCACTGGCTGCCTGCAGGTTGCTCTGGAACGACTCCAGGCGTTCGTTGAGTTGCTTGAGGTAGATCTGGAAATCGTGTTGGCCGCTATCGTTGATCGCCAGCATCAATACCGCCAGATCGTCGAGGATCGGTAGCAACTCGTACCAGTTCAGCCCATGTTCGAGCCGGTGGCGCATGGCTTCGGCGTGCGCCTGGTGCCGTTCGGGCAGGGTCAGGTCATCCAGCAGGCCCAGCAACGTCGACTCGATGTGTTCGGCCACCGAGCTGTAGGACGGCTCCGGGGATTCGGGCAAGGCAAACAGCACATCCGGTTCCGGATACTCCGGGTCGACCGCCGCCAGCGCTTCAGCCATCACCGGCGGCAACGGCAGGCTGTCGATAAATACCGTGGCCACGGGATGTACCGCGAGGGCCTGCGCTTCTGGCGGGGCGGCCACCTTGACGAGCGAAGCGGGTGGCCCCCCGGGCTCGGCCGCCGCTAGCGGCGACGGCGGTTGCTGCTCTTTGCTCGCCGGGGCCATGGACGGTGCCTCGGGTACCGGCTCGGCGACCGCGGCCAACGGCTCCGGCGACAACACCGGCGGCACATAGGCCACGGCCTCGACGGGCGCTGCCGCAGGGGCCGGCTCGGACTCGATAGCGGGCGGCGCCGAGCGAGGCAATTCTGGCGCGGCGACCTCGACCGGGGCCACAAGCGCAGGCGCCGACGCTACGGCCGGGGCAGCTACAGGTGCAGGTGTTACAGCAGGTGCTGCGGGGGCCGGGGCCGGTGCATGAACAGGCTCCGACACCTCGGCGTCACGGGCCGTGGGTTCGACCGCATGGACCGCAACCCCTTCGGCCCCGGCAGAGGGCGCCGGGGGATGCCCCGGGGTGGTTTCCGGCACGCTCTCCTTGCCGCCGAACAACCGTTGCAACAGGCTCGGCCGACCCGGCTCAGCCGGCTGCTCAAGCTGCGTCAGGGCCTTGCCTTGCAGGCTGCTGAGCTCGCTGAGCAGCAGGGGGATTTCCCGCGCCTGGCCGACGCGCCCCTCCAGCTGCTTGGCGAAGTTCTTCAGCGGCCGCCTGACTTCGCGGGGCAGCGGCAGGGATTGCAGCTGGGTCACCAGCGCATTCAACGCGCTGCTGACTTGTTCGGAGCGGATCTCACGACGCTGCTCGGAGTCGAGCACGGCCTTTTCCAGCCGCGGCAACAGGGCCGACAACGCCGCATCCATATCGTCGCTGCGCACGATGTCGCGCATTTCCTTCATGCACTGGTCAACCGCACGGTCGGTCCCTTCCGCCGCCAGGGTGCTGCGCACCAGCCCACGGCGAAGCAGGTCCAGACGGGCGTCCCAACGACGCTCGAGCTTTTCCTGTTGTTCGATGCTTTTAAGGTATTTCTCTTTCCAGCGTTCGACTTCTTCGCTGCTCATGCCGGCGTCCGCGAGATTTAGCTACTCAAGGCCGGCAACGTATCAGAACCGATGGAACCTGGCAGACGAATTTCGACGGCCACCGGCAAATGATCGGAAATAGGTTGGGCCAGCACCTCGACTCGCTCCAGCGTCAGGCTCGGGCTGAGCAGAATATGGTCCAGGCAGCGTTGCGGACGCCAACTGGGGAAAGTGGCTTCCACCTGCGGCGCAAGTAAGCCGAGGTCTCGTAGAGGCGAGTGTAGCAGCAGGTCGCTGGCCTGGGTGTTCATGTCGCCCATCAGCACCAGGTGCCGAAAACCACCGATCAACTCGCGGATATAGGCCAGTTGCAAGGTACGCGCCCGCGCCCCCAGGGCCAGGTGCATCATCACCACCACCAGGGCCTCCGGGCCCTCGCCAAAACGCACGAGAATGGCCCCGCGGCCGGCCGGCCCCGGCAAGGGATGATCCTCGATCGCCGAGGGCCGCAAACGGCTCAGCACCCCATTGCTGTGCTGGCCCAGCCGCCCGAGATTGCGGTTGAGTTGCTGGTACCAGTAGGGAAAAGCGCCGAGTTGGGCCAGGTGCTCGACCTGATTGATGTAGCCCGAACGCAGGCTGCCGCCATCGGCCTCCTGGAGGGCCACCAGGTCGAAGTCGGCGAGCAGGCCGCCGATCTTCTGCAGGTTGTCCGCGCGCCCGGTGGCGGGCAACAAGTGCTGCCAGCCACGGGTCAGGTAATGTCGATAACGCTGGGTACTGATCCCCACCTGGATATTGAAACTGAGCAGGCGCAGGCGGTTGTCCGCCGGCAGGCCGGTACTCTCCAGGTGACGCTCGTTGACCCTGGGCTCATGCAGGCCAACGAGACGCTCCGTCCCCCAGCGCCCGATCACGGCGGCGGCCTTACTTGGCCGCCGTCATGGCGGCCCGCTCCTTGGCGATCAACTGGTCGGCGACATTCAGCGCGGCTTCAGGACCACCGGCGGTACCGAGGTCAAAGCGGTATTTGCCGTTGACGATCATGGTCGGTACGCCGGAGATGCCGTACTGCTCAGCCAGGTCCTTGGACTTTTTCATCTGCCCCTTGATCGCGAACGAGTTGAAGGTATCGAGGAACTTCTGCTTGTCGACGCCTTGGCCGGCGAGGAAGTCGGCCATCTCTTCAGGCTGGGTCATCTTGTGGGTTTTCTGCACTTCTTCGAACACCGCCTTGTGCACACGGTTTTCCACACCCATGGCTTCGAGGGTCAGGAACATTTGCCCGTGGGCGTTCCAGGGGCCGCCGAAGATGGCCGGGATACGCACGAAGTTGACGTCGCTGGGCAGCTTCTCGGCCCAGGGATTGATGGTCGGTTCAAAGGCATAGCAATGCGGGCAGCCGTACCAGAAGAACTCGATCACCTCAATCTTGCCCGGGACGGCAACCTGCACGGGTTTTTCCAGCTCGACGTAGGTCTTGCCGGCCTCAAGTGGCACATCGGCGGCCTGGGCCGTCATGCCGAACAGGCTGGCGGTGACGAGTGCGGCGCTGAGAATCAGATTACGCATGCTTTGCTCCTGGACAGGGAATAAGTGGCCTCGGACGCGACCTGTCATCCAGACAGGCCGGGGCGGGCTCTAGTTCGATAATCAGTGTAACGGCAGCGGCCACAAAAAAGGGCGGCCAAGGCCACCCTTTTATCGTTGCAGCGGCGGATTAATCGATCATTAACGTTGCCAAAGATGACAATCCGCCGCGCGCCTGACCGTCAGAACCTCAGTGCAGACCCTGTACGTAGCTGGAGACGGCTTCGATATCCTTGTTGCTCATCTTCGACGCGATGCTGCGCATGATCATGGTATCGCCGTCGTTGGTGCGGTTGCCTTCACGGAAGTCGGTCAACTGCTTGGCAACGTATTGCGCATGCTGGCCGCCCAGGTGCGGGAAGCCGGCGGCGGCATTACCGGCGCCATTGGGCGAGTGGCAGCCGATGCAGGACGGCATGCCCTGGTCCAGCTTGCCGCCGCGGAACAACTCTTCACCGCGGGCAACGACCTTGGGATCGGCGGCACCGACGCTGCCCTGCTGGCTGGAAAAGTAGGCGGCGATATCGGACAGGTCCTGATCGCTCAGGTTGGTCAGCAGGCCGGTCATTTCCAGCACGGTGCGCTTGCCCGACTTGATGTCCTGCATTTGCTTGGTCAGGTAGCGCTCGCCCTGGCCGGCCAGTTTCGGGAAGTTGGGGGCCATGCTGTTGCCATCGGGCCCGTGGCAGGCTCCGCAGACGGCGGCTTTGGCCTGACCGGCCTTGGCATCGCCAGCGGCCTGTGCCAGGCCTGTGATCCCCAGGGTCAACAGCAGACTCACGATCAGTTTGTTCATCAGCTAATCCAACTACGGCTAAGGGTTAAGAGTTATGGACCGGGCTTACTCGCTCATCCACTGGATGATGCTTCGGTAATCCTCGGCACTGCAGTCCATGCACAAACCACGCGGCGGCATCGCCTTGAAACCCTGGGTCACGTGTTGCACCAGCGTCTCCATACCTTGCGCCAATCTTGGCTTCCAGGCCAGCGGGTCACCCTTTCGAGGGGCCATCGGCAACTGTCCGGCATGGCAGGCACCACAAACACGGTTGTACACGGCTTCCGGATCCTGTGTAGCCTGCGCGCTGTAAAGCGGCATCAAGAGCCCGGCGGCCAGCAGCCATTGGGTCATAAATGACCTTCTCAGGGTTGGGGACACACCGCGTTCTACTGCGCGGTCTAGGTCTATCGCCCCCGTGGGCTTTATCCTGTGTAGGGACAAAGCACACACAAAATCTGCGGCATTATATACTGGCGCTACTGAAACGGAAACGACACTGCTGCCGCATCCATCCCCGGCACCGCCCACATCGGAAATCCCATGCAACTCAAGAACCCCATTCTCGGCCTGTGCCAACAGTCCACCTTCATGCTCAGCGCCGCCAAAGTCGACCAGTGCCCGGACGACGAAGGCTTTGAAGTGGCCTTTGCCGGCCGTTCCAACGCCGGCAAATCCAGCGCCCTCAACACCCTGACCCATGCGAGCCTGGCGCGCACCTCGAAAACCCCGGGTCGCACACAGTTGTTGAACTTCTTCAAGCTAGACGATGATCGGCGTCTGGTCGACCTGCCGGGCTACGGATATGCAAAAGTTCCGATTCCGCTCAAGCTGCACTGGCAGCGCCACCTGGAAGCGTACCTGGGTGGCCGCGAGAGTCTGAAGGGCCTGATCCTGATGATGGACATCCGCCATCCGATGACCGACTTCGATCTCCTGATGCTCGATTGGGCGGTGGCCAGCGGCATGCCGATGCATATCCTGCTGACCAAGGCCGACAAGCTGACCTATGGCGCGGCAAAGAACACCCTGCTCAAGGTACAGGCGGAAATCCGCAAGGGCTGGGGCGACAGCATCAGCATCCAGCTGTTCTCGGCGCCCAAGCGCCTGGGCCTGGAAGAGGCCTACACGGTGCTGGCGGACTGGATGGAACTGGCGGACAAGGGCAGCGAAGCCGCAGCGGAATAACGCGCCGCGGCCGGGCAATATGCCACGGACCTTTGTGGGAACCGGCTTGCCGGCGATGGCGGCCGAAAGGGCGACGCACGGCTCAAGGGCCTCATCGCTGCGCTGCGGCATCCGACAAGCCAGGCGCCTACGAAGAGCCGCGAACCGGCCTCTGACGCGGCATGACGCACCATGGGGGCAAATTTTGAGTAAAAAAAACCCCGGACTTCGTATGGGGAGGGGAAGTTCGGGGTCTAAGTTCCGAACCGCTAGGGCGGCGTCCGGAATATCTGCCAACACTTAACACAACATAGGAGCATCGAAGGGCTTCACCAGCCATTCAGTAACTCTGAGTGCGGCCTTGCCGATTTAGTTCCGAATATTTTCAAAAACTATTTGGCATAAGTGGCGCCAATTCCGGAACTAATGGCCTTTCGATGGTGTTTTGCCGCAACGCCATGTCACGGCAAAACCCTGCTTTTGTGGGAACCGGCTTGCCGGCTCCCACAGAGGTCCGTGGCGCGTTCAAGGTCCAGGCTCAGTGCGCCTCATCCCAGTTATCGCCCACGCCCACGTCCACCAGCAACGGCACATCCAGCTGCACCGCGCCGCTCATGTAACGGCGAATCTTCTCACTGACTTCCTCCACCAGCTCCTCGCGCACCTCCAGCACCAGTTCGTCGTGCACCTGGAGGATGACCCGGGCATCCAGGCCGGATTCGCAGAGCCAGTTATCCACCGCCACCATGGCCTTCTTGATGATGTCCGCCGCCGTGCCCTGCATCGGCGCGTTGATCGCCGTGCGCTCGGCGCCAGCACGCTCCTGGGGCCGGTTGGAGTGGATTTCCGGCAGGTACAGCCGACGCCCGAACAGGGTCTCGACATAACCCTGCTCCGAAGCCTGGGCGCGGGTGCGCTCCATATATTCGCGAACCCCCGGATAACGGGCGAAGTAGACGTCGATATAAGCCTTGGCGGTCTTGGTATCGACACCGATGTCCTTGCCCAGCTTCTGCGCCCCCATGCCATAGATCAGGCCGAAGTTGATGGCCTTGGCGCTGCGGCGCTGGTCGGAGGTGACCTCGGCCAACTCAACCTTGAACACTTCCGCCGCCGTCGCCGCGTGCACGTCGAGGTTGTGGCGGAAGGCATTGAGCAGGCCTTCGTCCTTGGACAAGTGCGCCATGATCCGCAGTTCGATCTGCGAATAGTCCGCCGCCAGCAGCTTGTAGCCCTTGGGCGCGATGAACGCCTGGCGGATCCGCCGCCCTTCGGCGGTGCGCACCGGGATGTTCTGCAGGTTCGGATCGCTGGAGGACAGCCGACCGGTGGCCGCCACCGCCTGATGGTAGGAGGTGTGGATACGCCCGGTACGCGGGTTGATCTGCTCCGGCAGGCGATCGGTGTAGGTACTTTTCAGCTTGCTCATGGAACGGTACTGCATCAGCACCTTGGGCAACGGATAGTCATCTTCGGCCAGCTTGGCCAACACTTCTTCCGCCGTGGACGCCTGCCCCTTGCCGGTCTTCTTCAGCACCGGCAGGCCAAGTTTCTCGTAAAGGATCGCGCCCAGCTGCTTGGGCGAACCGAGATTGAATTGCTCGCCGGCGATGGCGAACGCTTCGCGCTCCAGCGCCACCATCTTCTCGCCCAGTTCGATGCTCTGCACGCCGAGCAACGCGGCATCGACCAATGCCCCCTGGCGCTCGATCCGCGCCAGCACCGGCACCAGCGGCATTTCAATATCGGTCAGCACGCTGAGCAGGCTCGGCACGGCCGCCAGCTGCGCATGCAGGGCCTGGTGCAGGCGCAAGGTCACGTCGGCATCTTCGGCGGCATAGGGCCCGGCCTGCTCCAGGGCGATCTGGTCGAAGGTCAGCTGCTTGGCGCCCCTGCCGGCAATGTCCTGGAAGCTGACGGTGTCGTAGCCGAGGTACTTCTTCGCCAGGCTGTCCATATCGTGCCGGGTCGCCGTGGCATTCAGCACGTAGGACTCGAGCATGGTGTCGAAGGCGACGCCACGCACACTGATGCCGCATGCCGGGTCGCCGCCGATGGCGCAGTTGGCGAGGATGTTCATGTCGAACTTGGCGTGTTGGCCGACCTTGAGCTTTTCCGGGTCTTCCAGCAGCGGCTGCAAGGCCCGCAGCACGTTGTCGCGGTCCAGTTGCGGCGGCGCATCGATATAGCAATGGGTCAGCGGTACATAAGCGGCTTCATTGGCCCGGACGGCGAAGGAAACACCGACCAGTTGCGCCTGTTGCGCGTCGATCCCGGTGGTTTCGGTATCAAAGGCGAAAAGTTTCGCCTCCTTGAGCTTCTTCAGCCAGACATCGAAGCGGGCCTGGTCGAGGATGGTTTCGTACTGCGGCGCGCTGGGAGCCTCGGCCTGCGCCGGGGTAGCATCCGCCGGTTCGGCGTCGAAGAGCCCGGCTCTGTCAGCCTGCGGCGCCGTGGCAGCCGCCTGCTCGAGACGCTTGGTTTCGCGCTGCAACTCGTCGATCCAGCTCTTGAACTCCAGCTCGGCATACAGCTCGGCGAGCTTCTCCCGGTCCGGCTCGCCCAGGTGCAAGTCGTCCAGGCCGATCGTCAGCGGCACATCGATCTTGATGGTCGCCAACTGATAGGACAGGAACGCCATCTCCTTGTGCTCGAGCAACTTGGCCGGCAAGGTCTTGGCCCCGCGAATCGGCAGGTTCGGCACCTGGTCGAGCTGCTCGTAGAGCTCCTTCAAACCGCCGTTGACCCCCACCAGCAGGGCCACGGCGGTTTTCTCGCCGACCCCCTTGACCCCGGGAATGTTGTCGGAGGAGTCGCCCATCAGCGCCAGCAGATCGATGATCTGCTCCGGAGCGACGCCAAACTTCGCCTTCACGCCTTCCACGTCCAGCGAGGTTTCGTTCATGGTATTGACCAGCGTAATGTGCCCGTCGACCAGCTGCGCCATGTCCTTGTCACCGGTGGAGATCACCACCGGTCGGTCGGCGGCCGCGCTGCTGCGGGCCAGGGTGCCGATCACATCGTCGGCTTCCACGCCTTCCACGCACAGCAACGGGAACCCCATGGCACGCACGCTGGCATGCAGCGGCTCGATCTGCACGCGCATGTCGTCAGGCATGCTCGGGCGGTTGGCCTTGTAGTGGGCATACATTTCATCGCGAAAGGTCCCGCCCTTGGCGTCGAAGACCACCGCGAAGGGGCTCTGTGGATACTGTTTGCGCAGGCTTCTGAGCATGTTCAGCACGCCCTTGACCGCTCCGGTGGGCAAACCCTTGGACGTGGTGAGCGGCGGCATCGCATGGAAGGCGCGATACAGGTAGGAAGAACCGTCCACCAGGACGAGAGGAGCTTGGTTCATGAGTACGATCAACCTTTTCGGCGGGTGCGGCGCTAGAATAGCCGGACCGTTGACGACAAAGGGACAAGGTTATCATGCGTAAACTCAATCGCCTGTTATTGGGCGGCCTGCTTGCACTGACGTCGTTGGCCACCCTGGCCGCGACGGATGCGCCTTCAGCCGAACCAGAAGTGACGATTCACACGGAAGGTGACAAAACGATCCAGGAATACCGGGTAAATGGCTTTCTGTACGCCATCAAGGTCACCCCCAAGGGTGGCAAGCCCTACTTTCTGGTCCGTGCCGATGGTACTGATGCAAACTATATCCGCTCGGACCAACCGGATATGCTGATTCCGGCGTGGAAGATCTTCGAGTGGAAGTAAGCCCCTAACTTTAATCGGCGCCGCCTTGGGCGGCGCCCGTACTGGCAGTTTTAACCATGTCTGTGTTCACCCCCCTGGCTCGGCCTGAGCTGGAAACCTTTCTCGCCCCTTACGGGCTCGGTCGTCTGCTCGACTTCCAGGGAATTGCCGCCGGCAGTGAAAACACCAATTTCTTCATCAGCCTGGAGAAGGGTGAATACGTCCTGACCCTGGTTGAACGCGGACCGGTGCAGGAAATGCCGTTCTTCATCGAGCTGCTCGACGTGCTGCACGACGCCGACCTGCCGGTGCCCTATGCCTTGCGCACCACCGACGGCCAGGCCCTGCGCGAACTGGCCGGCAAGCCGGCGTTGCTGCAACCGCGGCTGGCCGGCAAGCACATCAAGGTGGCCAACGCCCAGCACTGCGCCCAGGTCGGCGAGTTGCTCGGCCACCTGCACCTGGCGACCCGCGACCATATCCTCGAACGCAAGACCGATCGCGGCCTGGACTGGATGCTCGAAGAGGGCGAGAAGTTGCAGTCGCACCTCGGCGACGAGGCCCGCGGTTTGCTGCAAGCGGCGCTGGAAGAGATCGGCCGGTACAAGGCGCAGATCCTCGCGCTGCCAAGGGCGAACCTGCACGCCGACCTGTTCCGCGACAATGCGATGTTCGAAGGTACTCACCTGACCGGGCTGATCGACTTCTACAACGCCTGTTCCGGGCCGATGCTCTACGACGTGGCGATTGCCCTGAACGACTGGTGCTCGGATGACGCCGGGGTGCTCGACGGACAACGGGCCCGGGCACTGCTGGGGGCGTATGCCGGCCTGCGGCCGTTTACCGCGAGTGAGGCGGAACTGTGGCCGACCATGCTGCGGGTGGGCTGCGTGCGCTTCTGGCTGTCGCGCCTGATTGCCGCCGAATCCTTTGCCGGGCAGGACGTGCTGATCCACGACCCGATGGAGTTCCAGCAGCGCCTGGCGCAGCGCCAGCAGGTCAGTTGCTCGTTGCCGTTCGCGCTCTAAAGCCGATTTACAAGCTACTGCGAACTCACCTTGTGGCGAGCGGGCTTGCCCGCGCCCGGCTGCGAAGCAGTCGCAAACCGGCCGCCTCGGTCTGCCTGATAGACTTCATTCGCCGGTTTTAGGGGCGCTTCGCCCCCCAGCGCGGGCAAGCCCGCTCGCCACAAGGTCGCACTCGGCTTTAATCTTCACTTAGGGAAACGCTGATTCATTCGGTTTTTCGTCCGAAAACACCCTGAAGGCCTTGATTTACCTGAGAGCAAGAACTGGCCTCTTGAATAAATCAGCGCTTCCTTGACGCAATGGCATTGAGGTAATGCTCGGCTACCTACAACGACTCCAGGCACCCCGCCAGGTCATTGCCCAACTTCTCCAGCACCTGCTCATACCCATGCGCCCCCGCCGGCGTATAGCCACCCAGGCCATCCAGCTCAGCCAGCTTCACCGGCAAGCCACTCACCAGGGTTTCCGCCAAGCGCGGGCGCAACGGCGGTTCGCTGAACACACAGGTCTTGCCCACTTCCTGCAAGCGCGTGCGCATCGCCGCTACATGCTGGGCGCCCGGCTGCACTTCGGCGGCCACGCTGAACACACCGGTGTGCTTGAGCCCATAGGCATCCTCGAAGTAGTCGAAGGCCTCATGGAAGACAAAGTACGGCTTGCCCGCCACCCCTGCCAGACGTGCCTTCAACCGCGCATCCAGGGCATCGAGCCGCGCATCGAAGGCATTTACATTGCTTTGGTAGCGTTGCGCGTTGGCCGGATCGGCCGTACTCAGGTCCGCGGCCATGCGCGCGGCAATCACCCGGGCGTTCACCGTCGACAGCCAGAGGTGCGCGTCCAGCGTGCCCGGACGATGATCATGGTCATGTTCGTCGGCATCTTCGGCATGGGAGTGGCTATCTTCGGCGAACCGACGAAGCTTCATCCCCGGCAGGTCCTGCACCGCCACGCTCGGCAGCCCGCGGCCCTTGAGCACCCGGGGCAGGAAGCTTTCCATGTCCGGGCCGATCCAGTAGAGCAGGTCGACCGACTGCACCTTGCGTACATCGGAAGGCCGCAGTGCGTAGTTGTGCGGCGAAGCGCCCGGCGGCAGCAGCACTTCAGGCGTGTCGACGCCCTCCTGCACGGCGGCGGCAATCAACTGCAGGGGTTTGATGCTGGTCAGCACGCTGACTTGCGCCTGAACCGGGGAAATCACCAACAAACTGGCACTGATAGCGACAAAAAAGGCAAAAAGACGGGGCACGATGAACACTCAAGGCGGCAGGAACAGGTAACATAATAACGTCTCTCACAAACGCCGTCGCCGCTCATGCCTAAAACCCCTCTCGCCAGCCGTCCCCATGATCACTCTCACTGCGTGCACAGCGCGCTGTCCGACGCCGATGCCCTGTGCGCACGCCAGGGCCTGCGCCTGACCGCCCTGCGGCGGCGAGTGCTCGAACTGGTCTGGCAGAGCCACAAGCCGCTGGGTGCCTATGACATCCTCGCCGTGCTGAGCGAGCAGGACGGCCGCCGCGCCGCGCCGCCGACCGTCTACCGCGCCCTGGACTTCCTGCTGGACAACGGCCTGGTCCATCGCATCGCATCGCTCAACGCCTTTGTCGGCTGCAACCATCCGGAGCACGCCCACCAGGGCCAGTTCCTGATCTGCCGCGAGTGCCATGCCGCCATCGAGCTGGAACAGAAATCCATCAGCGACGCCATCATCGGCAGTGCCCGGGAGGTCGGCTTCGCCGTCGAGGCCCAGACCGTCGAAGTGATCGGGCTCTGCTCGGGTTGCCAGGGGGCCTGATGAGCACTGCGCTGATTCGCCTCGAGCAGGTGGGCGTGACCTTTGCCGGGCAGAACGTGCTCGACAACATCGACCTGAGCGTCGAGCCCGGGCAGATCGTCACCCTGATCGGCCCCAACGGCGCCGGCAAGACCACCCTGGTGCGCGCCGTGCTCGGCCTGCTCAAGCCGGATCGCGGCAGAGTCTGGCGCAAGCCGAAGCTGCGGGTCGGCTATATGCCGCAGAAACTCCATGTCGACCCGACCCTGCCGCTGTCGGTGCTGCGCTTCCTGCGCCTGGTGCCAGGCGTCGATCGCGTGCGGGCCATGGCCGCGCTGGGCGAAGTCGGCGCCGAACAAGTGATCGACAGCCCGGTGCAAAGCATCTCCGGCGGCGAAATGCAGCGCGTGCTGCTGGCCCGGGCGTTGCTGCGCGAACCGCAACTGCTGGTGCTCGACGAGCCCGTGCAAGGCGTCGATGTCGCCGGCCAGGCCGAGCTCTACAGCCTGATCACCCGCCTGCGCGACCGCCACGGTTGCGGCGTGCTGATGGTCTCCCACGATCTGCACCTGGTGATGAGCACCACCGACCAGGTGGTCTGCCTCAATCGCCATGTCTGCTGCTCCGGCCATCCCGAGCAGGTCAGCGGCGACCCGGCCTTCGTCGAGCTGTTCGGGCAGAACGCCCAGAGCCTGGCGATCTATCACCACCACCATGACCACGCCCATGATCTGCACGGCGCGGTGGTCAACGAAGAGCCCGGCGCGGCCCATACCCACGTTCACGGAGAAAGCTGCAAGCATGGCTGATTTCCTGCTCTACGCCCTGCTCGCAGGCTTGGCCCTGGCGCTGGTGGCGGGCCCCTTGGGTTCGTTCGTGGTCTGGCGACGCATGGCCTATTTCGGCGACACCTTGTCCCACGCGGCCTTGCTCGGCGTGGCCCTGGGCTTTCTGCTGGATGTCAGCCCGACCCTGGCGGTGACCGTCGGCTGCCTGCTGCTGGCGGTGCTGCTGGTGACCCTGCAACAGCGCCAACCCCTGGCCTCCGACACCCTGCTGGGAATTCTCGCGCCGAGCACCTTGTCCCTCGGCCTGGTGGTACTAAGCTTCATGCATGAAGTACGCATCGACCTGATGGGGTACCTGTTCGGCGACCTGCTGGCCATCAGCACCACCGACCTGTACTGGATCCTCGGTGGCAGCGCGGTGGTGCTGGTGCTGCTGATCGGCCTCTGGCGACCACTGCTGGCGATCACCGTGCATGAAGAACTGGCCACGGTCGAAGGCCTGCCGGTGGCGTCGTTGCGCATGGCGCTGATGCTGCTGATCGCGGTGGTGATCGCGGTGGCGATGAAGATTGTCGGCGTGCTGCTGATCACCTCCTTGTTGATCATCCCGGCCGCCGCCGCCCAGCGCCACGCCCGTTCGCCGGAGCAGATGGCCCTGGGCGCCAGCCTGCTCGGCATGCTCGCGGTGTGCGGTGGCCTGGCATTGTCCTGGTTCAAGGACACCCCGGCGGGGCCGTCCATCGTGGTGACGGCCGCCGGCCTGTTTCTGCTGAGTTTTGTCCTGCCACGCAGAGGGGTGTAGACTTGCTCGTTTTTTGCGCAATTAGAGAGTCGCAGGAATGAAGCCGTTCGCCTCCCGTTATCTGCTCCTT
This sequence comes from Pseudomonas sp. MWU13-2105, assembly GCF_023242315.1. Taxonomy (GTDB): domain Bacteria; phylum Pseudomonadota; class Gammaproteobacteria; order Pseudomonadales; family Pseudomonadaceae; genus Aquipseudomonas. The sequence goes on along the minus strand of NZ_JALLIY010000019.1, from coordinate 114,137 downwards.
GTCGCATTTTCCCTGCTGCTGGGCGCCTGCCAGAGCACCCCGCCGCTGGACACCTCGGTGCCCGACGCCCGGGTCGCGGCCATCGCCGCGCTGGAGCGGAGCATCAACAGCAATGAACTGGCCACCGCCGAGGACCAGTTGGCTGCCTTGCAGACCCAGTCGCCGGACGATCCCCAGTGGCTGACCTACCAGCGGCAGTTGGCCGAAGCCTATCTGCAGCGCAGCCAGATCGTGCTGCAAAAAGGTGACGTCAACGCCGCCGCCACGGCCCTGAGCCGCGCCCGGGCGCTGATGCCCAAGGCTCCGGCCCTGACCGGCGGAGTCAATGGCGCGATTGCCCAGGCGCGCAAGGCCGAGCTGGAAAAGGCCGAGGCCGCGCTCAAGGCCGCCGAGGCCAAGCCGGCGGCACGCTTGATCGATCCGAGTGCCGAGAGCAGCACGATTGCCCTGAACATCCAGGATGTTGCGCAACTGCGCAGGCAGATGGATGCCCTGGCGGCGGACGTGGTGAATTACCAGTGCACGGTGACCTTCCAGGTACCGCGTACCCAGGATTATCCGTGGCTGGCGACCTTGCTGGAAAAACGGGTGAAAAAGCTCGATGCGGATTTCGCGCTGAAGATCGACAAGCAGATCGACCGACAGGTGAAGGCGCAGGTGGTGTTGACCCCACGCAAGCCATAAGGCCGACCCTCTTCTGTAGGAGTCGGCTTGTCGGGACGCCGCACCGCAGCGATGAGGCCGGCAAGCCTTGCGTCGAACGTGTGGAAGTCATCGCCGGCAAGCCGGCCCCCACAACGGTCATGGGTTTGTGACCGCAGGTCGGCTTATTTCTATTTGAAAGGTTTTATGCGAAATAAATGCTAAAAACCTCTATGCAGAACGGCTAAAATGCCCGCCCGGCTAACCGCTGACCTTTTTCCATTGCGCCCCACAAGGTTCGCTACGTGATCGAGTTTCATAACGTCCATAAAACCTACCGGGTCGCCGGTAAGGATATTCCCGCCCTGCACCCCACCAACCTGCGGGTTGAGAACGGCCAGGTGTTCGGCCTGATCGGTCATTCCGGCGCGGGAAAAAGTACCCTGCTGCGTCTGATCAACCGCCTCGAAGCCCCCAGCGGCGGCCAGATCATTGTCGACGACGAAGAGGTCACGGCGCTCGACGCCAATGGCTTGCGGCGTTTCCGCCAACAGGTCGGGATGATCTTCCAGCACTTCAACCTGCTGGCCTCCAAGACCGTGGCCGACAACGTCGCGCTACCGCTGACCCTGGCCGGCGAGCTGTCCCGTCGCGAGATCGACCAGCGCGTCGCCGAACTCTTGCAACGGGTCGGCCTGTCCGACCATGCGAAGAAATACCCGGCCCAGTTGTCCGGCGGGCAGAAGCAGCGCGTCGGCATTGCCCGCGCCCTGGCGACCAAGCCGAAGATCCTGCTGTGCGACGAAGCCACCAGCGCCCTCGACCCGCAAACCACCGCCTCGGTCCTGCAACTGCTGGCCGAGATCAATCGCGAGCTGAAGCTGACCATCGTGCTGATCACCCATGAAATGGACGTTATCCGCCGGGTCTGCGACGTGGTCGGGGTAATGGATGCCGGCGTGATCGTCGAGCAGGGTCCGGTGGCCGAGGTATTCCTGCATCCCAAGCACCCGACCACCCGCCGCTTCGTCCAGGAAGACGAGCAGATCGACGAAAGCGAGCAGCGCGACGACTTCGCCCATGTGCCGGGGCGTATCGTCCGCCTGACCTTCCAGGGCGACGCCACCTATGCGCCGCTGCTGGGCACCGTCGCCCGTGAAACCGGGGTGGACTACAGCATCCTCGCCGGGCGCATCGACCGCATCAAGGACACCCCCTATGGGCAACTGACGCTCGCCGTCACCGGTGGTGACATGGAGGCTGCCTTCGCGCGCTTCACTGCCGCCGATGTCCATATGGAGGTACTGCGCTGATGGACCTGTTTCTGAATTTCTTCGCCAACGTCGACTGGGCGGATATCTGGGAAGCCACCGGCGACACCATGCTGATGCTCGGTACCTCGCTGGTGTTCACCATCCTGCTCGGTCTGCCGCTGGGGATCCTGCTGTTCCTCTGCAGCCCGCGCCAGTTACTGGAGCAGAAGGCCACCTATGCAATCCTGGCCTTCGTGGTGAACGTGGTCCGTTCGCTGCCGTTCATCATCCTGCTGATTGTGATGATCCCGTTCACCGTGCTCCTCACCGGCACCTCCCTGGGCGTGGCCGGGGCCATCCCGCCGCTGGTGGTGGGCGCCGCGCCGTTCTTCGCACGGCTGGTGGAAACCGCGCTGCGCGAAGTCGACCGGGGCATTATCGAAGCCACCCAGGCGATGGGCGCGACCACCCGCCAGATCATTCTCAACGCGCTGTTGCCGGAAGCCCGCCCGGGTATTCTCGCGGCGATCACCGTGACCGCGATCACCCTGGTGAGCTATACCGCCATGGCTGGTGTGGTCGGTGCCGGCGGTCTCGGCGACCTGGCGATCCGCTATGGTTATCAACGTTTCCAGACCGATGTCATGGTGGTCACGGTGATCATGCTGATTGTCCTGGTGCAAGTGCTGCAGACCATCGGCGACCGGCTGGTGGTGCACTTCTCGCGCAAATAAATTTCGCTTTATACAACTGAATCAGCCGGCCCAAGGCCGGCAAGCGCCTGATCCGGCGCCCCTCACATGGAGTCGTTCGATGAAAAAACTGATCGCTGCCTTTGCCGCCGTTGCGGCCTTCTCGGCCCACGCCGCAGAGACCCTGACCGTCGCCGCCACGCCGGTTCCCCACGCGGAAATCCTCGAATTCGTCAAGCCGGTCCTGGCCAAGGAAGGCGTGGAGCTGAAGGTCAAGGTCTTCACCGACTACGTGCAACCGAACGTGCAGGTGTCCGAGAAGCACCTGGATGCCAACTTCTTCCAGCACCAGCCGTACCTGGATGAGTTCAACAAGGCCAAGGGTACCCATCTGGTCGGCGTTGCCGGCGTGCACGTGGAGCCGCTGGGCGCTTACTCCAGCAAGTACAAGAAACTCGCCGACCTGCCGGGCGGCGCCAATGTGGTGATCCCGAACGACGCCACCAACGGCGGCCGCGCCCTGTTGCTGCTGCAGAAAGCCGGTCTGATCAAGCTGAAGGATGCCAGCAACATCCTGTCGACGCCGAAAGATATCGTCGAGAACACCAAGGACCTGAAGATCCGCGAACTGGAAGCAGCCACCCTGCCGCGCGTGCTGACCCAGGTCGACCTGGCCCTGATCAACACCAACTACGCCCTGGAAGCCAAGCTGGACCCATCCAAGGACGCGCTGATCATCGAGGGTAGCGACTCGCCGTACGTGAATATCCTGGTGGCCCGTCCGGACAACAAGGATTCGGACGCCATGCAGAAGCTGGTCGCGGCACTGCACAGCCCGGAAGTGAAAGCCTTCATCCTCGAGAAGTACAAGGGCGCGATCGTCCCGGCGTTCTAAGCCTGGCAACAATGCCCGCTGGTTAAGACCGATCTCAAGCCGAGCTGAGATTTGTGGCGAGCGGGCTTGCCCGCGCTCGACTGCGAAGCAGTCGCAAAACCGATCACAGTGCTCTATCTGACGCATCGCGATCACTGGTTTTAGGGCTGCTTCGCAGCCCAACGCGGGCAAGCCCGCTCGCCACAAGACCGCGCCCAGCTTCAAAGATCACGGCTGACGCAGGCACTCCAGCAGGCAATCCAGTGCCGGCTGCCGCTGGGCGCGGCGCAACACCGCAATCAACTGGCGCTCAAAGGTCAGCTCGCCCAACTCGATCACCCGCAACTGATCCGCCCGCTGCAACCACAGCCCCGCCCGGGGCACCAGCGACACCCCCAGCCCGCACTCCACCATCCGCGCAATCGCTTCCAGCTCATCCAGCTCCAGCGCATCGCGTACCTGTATCCGCTGCTCACGTAGAAACTGACTGACCAGGCGCCCGCCAAAGGATGCCCGGTCATACCGCACGAACGGCTGCTCGGCGAGCAATTGCAGCGGGTCATCACCCGGCAGTTGCAGCGGCGCGATCAGCACAAAGGGCTCGCTGGCCAGGGGAATCTCCAGCAGCTCCTTGGGCAGCTCGAACGGCGGCTTGATCAACAGCGCCAGGTCCAGCTCACCGGCATCCACCTGGCCCAGCAGATTGAGGGAAACGCCCGGCACCAGCTTCAGCTCCACCCGCGGCGCCGCCTGGCGAAAACGCGGCAAGGCCTGGGGCAGCAAGCCGGTCTGCACCGTGGCAATGGCGCCAATGCGCAACTCGCCCTGCCACTCGGCGGCGGTCGTCGACAGGGCCATCTGCCCGTACAAGGCGAGGATCTGCTCGGCCAGGGGCAGCGCATGGCGACCCGCCGCATTCAGCACGGCGGCCCGCCCACTGCGGTCGAACAGGCGCACCCCGAGGTTCTGCTCCAGCACGCGCATCTGCGCGCTGACCGCCGACTGGGTCAGCCCCACCTGCTGGCCGGCGGCGACAAAGGTGCCTTCGCGGGCAACGCGGATAAAGGTCTTGAGTTCACGAAGCATGGCTTACTCAACAAAAATAGTTGGGCTCGGAAGCAAGAATATGCGCTTTTCAGCAAAATAATCATCGCTACACTGAAAGCTTCTTCCCCCAGCCTGGTATCCGACATGGCGCTTTCACCGTTTCACCTGGCAATCCCGGTCCATGACCTGGCCGCGGCCCGACATTTCTACGGCGATGTTTTTGCCTGCCCGGAAGGACGCAGCAGCGAGCACTGGGTGGACTTCGACTTCTTCGGTCACCAGTTGGTGATTCACTACCAGGCCAAGAGCGCGGCCCAGGAACAGGCGCTGAGCAACCCGGTGGACGGCCACGACGTGCCGGTACCGCATTTCGGCGTGGTGCTGGAATGGGACACTTGGGAAGCGCTGGCTGAGCGCCTGAAGGAGAAGGGCACGCGGTTCGTGATCGAACCCTACGTGCGCTTCAAGGGCCAGGTCGGCGAACAGGCCACCATGTTCCTGTTCGACCCGTGCGGCAATGCCCTGGAGTTCAAGGCCTTCAAGGATATCGGGCAGATGTTCGCCAAGTAACCTCCGTCATTGTGGAGCCGGCTTGCCCTAATCCCGTTCAGTGAAGGAAATTCGAATCGGAGTGCGGTCTTGTGGCGAGCGGGCTTGCCCGCGCTGGGCCGCGAAGCGGCCCTAAAACCGGCGAATCCAGTGCATCAGGTAAATCGAGGTAGCCGGTTTTGCGACTGCTGCGCAACCGAGCGCGGCGCTGCGGCGTTCCGACAAGCCCGCTCGCCACAGAAGTCGGTTATTTGCGCTTGAGCAAATCCGGCAACTGCGCCACCAGCTTCTGGTTGTTCAACGGTGCGCGGATAAAACCGCGCTGGGTACCGTCCGGCCCGACGATCGCCAGGTTGCCGCTATGGTCGACCGTGTAGTTGGGCTTGCTGGTGTCCGCTGGAATGAACGGAATGCTCAGGGCATTGGCGACCTTCTGCAGATCATCGATCGAACCCGCCGTCAGCCCACGGAAATCCGGATCGAAGTAACCCAGGTACTGCTTGAGCTGCTGCGGCGTATCGCGATTCGGATCGACGCTGACCAGGATCACCTGCAACTGGTCGACCACGTCCTTGGGCAACTCGCTCTTGATCTGACGCAGTTGGGCAAGGGTGGTCGGGCAGATATCCGGGCAGAAGGTGTAGCCGAAGAACAGCAGGCTCCACTTGCCCTTGAGCTCGTCGACCGACACCGGCTGGCCGTTCTGGTCGGTCATCTTCACCCCGGGCAGCGAACGGCTCTGCGGCAGCAGGATGATCCCGGCATCGATCATCGCCGTGGGCTCGCCCTGGCGCTGGTTATGGATCACCTTGTTGACCGTCAGGCCCAGGACCAGGGCCACCACGGCGACGAGAATAAAAACGGTTTTCTGAACTCGAGTCATAGATTCAACAATAGGTAGTGATCGAGAAGCAGCGCGATAAACAGCAGGAACAAGTAGTAGATAGAGTACTTGAAGGTGTTGATCGCCGCATGCGGCTGACTGCCACGGTACAACAACCACGCCCAGCGCAGGAAGCGTGCCCCCAGCAGCGTGGCGCAGACCAGGTAGAGCAGGCCGCTCATGTGGATCACGAACGGCAGCAGGCTGACCGCCAGCAGGACACAGGTGTAGAGCAGGATATGCACCTTGGTGTAATGCTCGCCATGGGTCACCGGCAGCATCGGGATATCCGCCTTGGCGTACTCCTCCTTGCGGTGGATGGCCAGTGCCCAGAAGTGCGGCGGGGTCCAGGCGAAGATGATCAGCACCAGCAACAGCGGCTCGGCGCTGACATGGCCGGTGGCCGCAACCCAGCCGAGCAACGGCGGCGCCGCGCCGGCCAGGCCGCCGATGACGATATTCTGCGGCGTGGCGCGCTTGAGAAAGCCGGTGTAGATCACCGCGTAACCGAGCAGAGAGGCCAGGGTCAGCCAGGCCGTCAGCGGGTTGGTGAAGCTCAGCAACAAGGCCTGCCCGAGCACGGCGAGAAGCAGGGCGAAGCTCAGCGCCGCCGTCGGCGAAACCCGGCCCTGGGCCAGCGGCCGCTTGTGGGTGCGGGCCATCAGCGCGTCGATACGCCGGTCCACCACATGGTTGACCACCGCCGCGCCACCGGCACACAGGCCGATACCGAGGTTACCGAATACCAGCACGGTCCAGGGCACCCCGGCGCGGGTCGCGAGAAACATGCCCACCAGCGAGGTGATCAGCATCAGCACCACTACCTTGGGTTTGGTCAGCTCCAGGTAGTCGCGCCATAGAGCCTGGGCCTGACGCTCACCGATTACAGTCGCCACGGCATTTCTCCCTTGATCGTGATGGGCGCATGGACCGCTTTGATCGGGCTCAGGCGCCAGCGCGTCGGCGCTTGTGCCCGTACCCGGACCAGCGCGGTGCGCGCATGGTAGTTGACCAGCACCAGCGTCAGCAGCAAGGCCGCGCCGCCGGCATTGTGCGCCACCGCCACCGGCAGCGGCAGATGAAAGTAGACATTGCTCAGGCCCAGGCTGATCTGCGCCGCCAGCGCCAGCAGCAGCAAACCGGCGAGCCGGGTCATGCCCACCGCCCGCAGTTGCCAGGCCAGGCCCAGCAGCACCAGGGTCACCAGCAGGGCGCCGAGGCGGTGGGTCAGGTGAATCGCCGTGCGCGCATCACTGTCGAGTTGGCCGCCCAGGTAATTGGGGCCGATATGCTGGGTCAGGTGAAAGCCATTGGCGAAATCCGCGTTCGGCCACCATTGCCCATGGCAGGTCGGCAGGTCGATACAGGCCACCGCCGCATAGTTGGAACTGACCCAGCCGCCGAGGGCGATCTGCAGGATCACCAGCAACAGCCCGGCCGTGGCCCAGCGCTGCAAGCGCCGTGGCACCGCCAGCGCCGGCAGCACGCCGGACAGGCGCAAGGTCAACAGGAACAGCAGGCTCAAGGTGGCAAAGCCGCCGAGCAGATGCGCCGTGACCACCTGGGGCCAGAGCTTGAGGGTCACCGTCCACATGCCGAAGGCCGCCTGGGCGAAGACCACCCCGAGCAGGAACAGCGGCAACTTCAGCGGTTGCCCGTCACGCCGGCGCTCGTGCCAGGAGCGCGCGGCCAACAACACGATCAGCAGCCCCAGGGTCCCGGCGAAGTAGCGGTGGACCATCTCGTTCCAGCCCTTGTGGGCTTCCACCGGGGCATCGGGAAAGTGCAGCTCGGCATGGGCCAACTGGGCTTCGCCCTTGGGCACACTGATAAAGCCGTAGCATCCCGGCCAGTCGGGGCAGCCCAGGCCGGCGTGGGTCAGGCGGGTGTAGGCACCCAGCAGGACGACGATCAACGCCAGCAGGGTGGCAAACAACGCGAGGCGAAATCCAGGTTTGGCCATGACGATGTCCTCAGCCGATATTCGACAGTTTCAGCAGTTGCAACAGGTCGTTGAGCAGGTCCTTGCCGTTGACCCCGGCGTCGTAGCGCAGCACCAGGTTGCCGTGGGGATCGACGATCCACAGTTGCGCCGCGCCGCTGCCCTTGGCCTCCCGGTTGTAGGCCGTCGGATCCAGCGGGTAGCGTTGCAACTGCGGGTATTCGAGTTTGAGCTTGGCGTCGTACGCCGCCTCCAGGGGTTGCGCCGTCGCCAGGGCATGGCTGGCCCGGGACGCCTCACGGCCCAGGGCGATCTGGATCTGCCGCGCCAGGTAGACCAGTTGCTGGCAGTCCGCGGTACAGTCCCGTGGCGCCGTCACCAGCATCTGCCAACGCTGCTCGTCGGTCTGCACGCCCAGGTCGGCGCGGCTTTCGCCGTTGCCGATCAACTCGCCGTGATAGCTGCGGCTCTCCGGTACCCAGAATTGCAACTTGTACATCCCGGTGGCGAGGATCATCGGGCCGATCACCACCAGCAGGATCAGGATCAGTTGCCAACGACCACGGGCGCGCTGTGGCCGGGTCGCGGATTCAGCTGTGTTCAGTCGATTCATGGCCGCTCCCATGGTGTTTCTCCCTTGCGTTATGCCATCCGAGGTAGAGATAAAGGCCGAACAGCGCCAGCGCCATGGCGAACCATTGCACGGCATAGGCCACATGTTTTTCCGGTCCCATGCCCTCGGAGACCACCGGCCAGCCGGCCTCGTAGGCCGCCGGACCGGACTCCTGGCGCAGTTCGTAGTTGAAACCGCTACGCCCCAGTTCGGCCCAGAGCTTGTCCGGCTCGATCGCGGTCACCAGCCGTGGCCAGCTCGCGTTGGCCGGATCGCTGCCCAACTGGAAAGTCGCGCCGGGTGAGACATAGACCCAGGCGCCGATCTCCAGCCGTTGCGTGGGGGTGCTGAACACCGGCGGCGTGCGCCGATCCGGCCACGGCAACCAGCCGCGGTTGACCAACAACCACAGGCCGCTGGCCTCGTCATGGAAGGGCTGCAACAGCTCGACGCCGACCCGCTCGCCGCGCATGCGGTTATCCAGCAGATAGCTGTGTTCGGCATCGAACTGCCCGCTCAATCGCACCCGCCGGAACGCCGGATCGGGCAGGGCTTTCAACTGATCGCCAGCAAGCGGTTCGGAGGTGCGGCGCAGGGCGTGGTTTTCCAGCAGCACGCGTTTCTGCTCACTGCGACTCAGTTGCCAGAACCCCAGGCAGACCAGCAACGGCAGCAGTACCAGCACCACCAGCGTGGGGGCGATACCGGGCTGGAAGCGCCTCATCGCCGCACCCCGGCGACCGTTATTCGACTCGCTATACTCAATTGCATGCGCATCTCCCCCGGAGTCTCACCATGTTGAAAGCGGCGATTGTCCTGATGCTGTTGGCCACGGTGGCCAGCCTGTTCAGCGGCCTGTTCTTCCTGGTGAAGGACGACGCGCACTCCAAGCGCCTGGTCCATGCCCTTACCGTCCGGGTAGGGCTCGCCGTGATCACCCTGGCGTTGATCAGTTGGGGCTTTTTCAGCGGCCAACTGGTGTCCTCGGCGCCCTGGTAGGAGCCCGGGCCCGGCACGGCTCAGAGCACGTAGACGAAGACGAACAGGCCGATCCAGACCACGTCGACGAAGTGCCAATACCAACTGGCCGCTTCAAAGCCGAATTGATGTTCGGCATTGAAGTGCCCGCGCATGACCCGCATCAGCATCACGAACAGGATCAGGGTGCCGATGGTCACGTGGGCACCGTGGAAACCGGTGAGCATGAAGAAGGTCGCGCCGTAGATCCCCGAGCCCAGGGTCAGCCCCAGTTCGTGATAGGCATGTATGTATTCCTTGGCCTGGAAGGTCAGGAAGGCGATCCCCAGCAGCACGGTGATCGCCAGCCAGATCTTCAGCGCACCACGATGGCCGTTCTTCAGGGCATGGTGGGCGATGGTCACGGTGACACTGGAACTGACCAGCAGCACGGTATTGAGCAGCGGCAAGCCCCAGGGACTGATGGTTTCCCGGGGGCCGGGAAAGAGCTTCGGATCGGGGTTGTTCAGCAATGGCCAGGTGTTCTGGAAGTTCGGCCAGAGCAAATGGGCGATGCCTTTCGCGCCACCGTCGCCGGCCAGCCAGGGCACCGATAGATTGCGCACGTAGAACAGCGCGCCGAAGAAGGCGATGAAGAACATCACCTCGGAAAAGATGAACCAGCTCATGCCCCAGCGGAACGAGCGATCCATCTGCGCGCTGTAGAGCCCGGCGCGGCTTTCCTTGATCACCGTGCCGAACCAGCCGAAGAGCATGTAGGCCAGCAGCAATCCGCCGACGAAGAAAATCAGCGGGCCGTGGGAATCCGGGCGCGCCGCCTTCAGGTCATTGAACCAGGTGCCGAGGCCGAACATCGTGACCAGCATGCCCAACGTGGCAATGATCGGCCACTTGCTCTGGGCCGGTACGTAATAGTGCTCATGAATCGCCATTTATTGTTCTCCTTATCGGGCACGCCAGATGTCCTAGCCGCCCGTACCCGCCACGGGCGGGTTGCGGGCGGTGATGTCGAACAGCGTATAAGCCAGCGTCAGGTGCTTCACATCCCTGGGCATCTCACGGTCAACGATGAAACGTACCGGCATCTCGATGCGCTGCCCGGGCTGCAGGGTCTGCTGGGTGAAACAGAAGCATTCGGTCTTGTGGAAATACACCGCGACATTCGCCGGGGCGATGCTCGGTATGGCCTGGGCCTTCATCACATGATCGGTGGGGTTGTAGGCCACGAAGAGCATCTCGTTGACGGCCCCCGGATGCACGCTCAACTGGTCGGCCTTGGGATAGAACTCCCAGACCATGTCGACGGCATTGGTCGAGAGGAACTGCACGCCGATCTTGCGCGACAGGTCGACCACCTGCTCGCCTTCATACTGCCCGGCGGTCTTGCCGTTGATCCCGAAGGTCTTGCACATCACGTCGTAGAGCGGCACCAGGGCAAAACCGAAGGCGAACATCGCGACCACCACCAGCAGCAGGCGCGTGACCAGGCGTTTGAGCGAGATCGAGTCGGCCATGACCTATTTCACTTCCGGCGGCGTGGTGAAGGTGTGATAGGGCGCCGGTGACGGAATGCTCCACTCCAGCCCTTCGGCGCCATCCCAGGGCTTGGCCGGCGCCGGCGGGCCGCTGCGGATGCACTTGATGACGATGAACAGGAACAGTAGTTGCGTGACCCCGAACATGAAGCCGCCGATCGACGAGACCATGTTGAAGTTGGCGAATTGCAGGTTGTAGTCCGGCACCCGCCGCGGCATTCCCGCCAGGCCGACGAAGTGCATCGGGAAGAAGGTCAGGTTCATGCCGACGAACGACAGCCAGAAGTGCAGCTTGCCGAGGGTCTCGTCGTACATGTGCCCGGTCCATTTCGGCAGCCAGTAATAGGCGGAGGCGAAGATCCCGAAGATCGCGCCCGGCACCAGCACATAGTGGAAATGCGCGACCACGAAATAGGTGCCGTGGTACTGGAAGTCCGCCGGCGCCATCGCCAGCATCAGCCCGGAGAAGCCGCCGATGCTGAACAGGATGACGAAGGCCACCGCGAACAGCATGGGCGTCTCGAAGGTCAGCGAGCCTTGCCACATGGTGCTGACCCAGTTGAACACCTTCACCCCGGTCGGCACCGCGATCAGCATGGTCGCGTACATGTAGAACAGTTCGCCGACCAGGGGAATGCCGACCACGAACATGTGGTGGCCCCAGACGATGAACGAAAGGAAGGCGATGCTCGCCGTGGCGTAGACCATCGAGGTGTAGCCGAACAGCGGCTTGCGCGAAAACGCCGGGATGATCGCACTGACCGCGCCGAACGCCGGCAGGATCATGATGTACACCTCGGGATGGCCGAAGAACCAGAACACGTGCTGGAACAGCACCGGATCACCGCCACCGGCGGCATTGAAGAAGCTGGTACCGAAATGGATGTCCATCAGCATCATGGTCACGCAGCCCGCCAGCACCGGCATTACGGCGATCAGCAGGAACGCGGTGATCAGCCAGGTCCAGACGAACAGCGGCATCTTCATCAGGGTCATGCCCGGCGCACGCAGGTTGAGAATGGTCGAGATCACGTTGATCGCGCCCATGATCGAACTGATGCCCATCATATGGATGGCGAAGATGAAGAAGGTCACGCTCTCGGGACCGTAGGTGGTCGACAGTGGGGCATAGAAGGTCCAGCCGAAATTCGGCCCGCCACCAGGCATGAACAAGGTCGAGACCATCAGCGCGAATGCCGCCGGCAACAGCCAGAAGCTGAAGTTGTTCATCCGCGGCAAGGCCATGTCCGGCGCGCCGATCATCAGCGGGATCATCCAGTTGGCCAGGCCGACGAAGGCCGGCATCACCGCGCCGAAGACCATCACCAGGCCGTGCATGGTGGTCATCTGGTTGAAGAACGCCGGCTCGACAATGTGCAGCCCCGGCTGGAACAGCTCGGCGCGGATCACCATGGCGAAGGAGCCGCCGAGCAGGAACATGGCGAAGCTGAACCACAGGTACAACGTGCCGATATCCTTGTGGTTGGTGGTCAGCACCCAGCGCATCAGGCCCTTGGCCGGACCGTGGGCGGCGTGCTCATCATGGCCGCCATGGCCATGGTCATCGATCACTGCACTCATGTCCTGTCTCCTGCAAACGGCTGAACGGCTTGGCACGGGGCTCGGAGCCCCGGCCGATTCGGCGAACCCGCAACGGACCTGTTCATTTGCCCTCCGTCTGCTTCAGTGCCAGCACTTCCTTGGGCGTGACCATATCGCCCTTGTTGTTGCCCCAGGCATTGCGTTCGTAGGTCACGACGGCGGCGATATCGACTTCCGACAGCTGTTTGCCGAAGGCCGCCATGGCCGTGCCCGGCTTGCCGAAGAACACCCGGTGCAGGTGATCCTCCTTGGGCCCGGTGGCGATCTTCGAGCCCTTAAGGGCCGGGAACATCGGCGGCAGGCCCTGGCCTTCGGCCTGGTGACAGGCCACGCAGGTGGTGTGGTAGATCTTGTCGCCGCGCTCCTTGAGCTCGTCGAGGGTCCACTCCTTGCTGGTCAGCTCCTTGAGCTTGGCGGACTCGACCTTGCGCTCGGCCAGCCAGCTGTCGTAGTCGGCCTTGCTGCGGACATCGACTACCACCGGCATGAAACCGTGATCCTTGCCGCACAGTTCGGAACATTGCCCACGATAGATGCCGGGCTTGTCGACCCGGGTCCAGGCTTCGTTGAAGAATCCCGGGATGGCATCGCGCTTGACCGCAAAGGCCGGCACCCACCAGGAATGGATCACGTCGGCGGAGGTCACCAGGAAACGCACCTTGGCGCCCACCGGCAAGACCAGCGGCTGATCGACTTCCAGCAGGTAGTTTTCGCCCTTGGGGGCCTGGTTATGCATCTGTTCGGCGGGCGTGGACAGGTTGCTGAAGAACTCGACATCCTGGCCCAGGTACTTGTAGTGCCACTTCCACTGATAGCCGGTGATCTGGATATCGACATCCGACTCACTGGTGTCGTACATCTTGATCAGCGTGGCAGTCGCGGGAATCGCCATCACCACCAGGATCAGCAGCGGTACGATGGTCCAGAGGATTTCCACGGTGGTGCTTTCATGGAACTTGGCCGCCACCTGGCCGGTGGAGCGTCGGTGCATGATCATCGACCAGAACATGGCACCGAACACGATGATGCCGATCACCACACAGATCCAGAAAATGGTCATGTGCAGATCAAAGATCTCGTGACTGACTTCCGTCGCTCCAGGCGCCATATTCACGGTCCAGGCGGCGTGCGCCTGACTGAATATCGACCACAACAGGAGGCCCATCCAGACTCGTGGATGTCGCATCATTGCGGGTTCCCCTTATCGTTCTTGTTATCCCGCCGGCTTTCACCTGCGGCCAAGGGAATGGTCGTACTGCGTAAGCGGACCATTCGGCCTGGCCTGCAACCGCAGCCGGGCGTCATCAGCTAACTCCATACAAAATCGAGTATAGACAGCGACCGGGAGCGCGCCATGCGATCTGGGAAATGAACTGAAACGCAACTTGGTATAGGGCTGGAGGCCTCGGATTACCTGGGGCAGGGCAGAAATGATGGCAAACCGATATAACTCATGCATATAAGCATGAAATAATTATTACAAATGCGTCTGAGCTTCTTTTATAACCCAGCTACTTTGTACTCTCCCTATTTTCCCTTTGTCGTACCCCCCTGGAGTTTTCATGAACACCGCCGCATTGCGCGAGCAGATTCAACGTGCCCATCAACACGAGACCGGTACCGGCCAGTTGACTCGTCAACTTGAAGTTCAATTGCCGCACCTTCACCCTGCTATTCAACTGCCGGATGTGGACGCCAAAGGCGTGCTGACACGGTTTGTCAAAGCTTACATCGACCTGGTTCCCGACTTGCTGGATGCCGCCAATGAGGTTGCGCACGAAGCCGGTATCGAATCGCAGATCACTCCGGTGCTGACTATCGCCGAACAGTTTTTCCTGCGACCACCGGCGATCCTGGAGGGCCATGTCGGGCTCGACGGCCTGCTCGATGAAGCCTATCTGGCGCACCGTCTGGTGGAGGAGGTCAACGACCTGTACATCAAGCATTTCGGCCAGCCGCTGATCCCGTCGGACATTACCGTGGCCAACCTGATCGCCCACCAGTTGATCGGCGAGACGTTCGCCAACCAGTTGGATGAAGCGGTGCACCACGCGGTTGATGAAATGCTCAATGAAGAAAGCTTTGCCCTGGAGTCGGTGGAAGCCTATCGCGAACGCCTGCACAGCCCGGACACCGAGGCGGCGTGGAAGCGCTGGCCGTGTTTGTCGCGCCAATTGGGCGTGGGACTGGATCTGGAGCAGCCGGGCGCTTGAGCCCACGGCGCAGTTGATCGCGACCTGATGCGCTCCCCTGTAGGAGCCGAGCTTGCTCGCGATCGACTGCGCAGCAGTCGTAAAACCTGCGCATGCGGTGCATCTGGCACACCGAGTCAGCCGGATTACGGTCGCTGCGCGCCCGATCGCGAGCAAGCTCGGCTCCTACAGGTTTTGTGGCGTTTTCCAGACCACCATCAGGCCACAGCGGAACCGATACCCGTGGTGGTCCGCAACCGCCCTTCCAGGCGCCGCTTCAAGCCATGGGCCTCGATCACCAGTCGCGAGCCCTTGGCCCGGTTGGCCCGGTCCCATTCTTCCAGCAGTTCCAGGCACGAGTGGTCGATATAGCCCAGGTTGCCCAGCGGCACGTGCACCACCGTGCCCGTCGGAATCGTCGACAGCACTCGGGTCAGCGCCGGCACCTTGAGGAAAGTCGCCGCCCCCAGCAAGCGCAGCTCCATCTCACCTTCGGCGGGCAAGTCCACCAGGCTGATCTTCAAACGCGAGGCTTTCCAGGCCAGCTTCGCCAGGGTCAGGCCGAAACCGATCAATACCCCAGTCAGCAGGTCGGTACAGACAATCGCCAAGGCCGTGGCCGCATAGGTCAGCATCGGCATGCGCCCGTAGCGCCCCAGGCCGCGAAAGGCCTTGAGGTCCACCAGCTTGATGCCCGTATACACCAGCACACCCGCCAGGCTCGCCACCGGAATGCTTTGCAGCACGCTGGACAGCAGCAGCACGAAAGCCAGCAGCCACAGCCCATGGAACATGGCCGACAGGCGGGTCCGGGCGCCGGCCTGGACATTCGCCGAACTGCGCACGATGACCCCGGTCATCGGCAACGCCCCGAGCAAGCCGCAGAGCATATTGCCCACCCCCTGCGCCGACAGTTCGCGGTCGAAGTCCGAACGCTGGCCGTCGTGCATGCGGTCCACGGCGGCGGCCGAGAGCAGGGTTTCGGCGCTGGCGATAAAGGCCACGGCAAAAGCCGCGATCAACAGGTTGGGGTCGGCCAGGTTGAGCAGGTCGGCGGGCCGCAGCCAGTCGATGGCCTCGGCCAGGTTGGCCGGAACTTCCACGCGCTTGACCGACAATGCCAGCAACAGGCTCGCCAGGGTCGCCAGTCCGACGCCGAGCAACGCGCCCGGGACAAAGCGAAGGGCATGGGGTTTGCGCTTGTCCCAAGCCCACATCACCAGGATCGTCCCCAGGCCCAACGCACCGGCCTGCCAGCCGCTGCCGTCGGCGGAAAACGCCCGGCCCAGTGCGGCGGGAAAGCCCAGCAGGTTGTCCAGCCCCGAGGGCAGCGGCGCACCATCGAGCATCACATGGACCTGGGACAGCACGATCAACACGCCGATACCGGCAAGCATCCCGTAGACCACCGCCGGCGCGGTCACCCGGAACCAGCAGCCCAGGCGCAGGCGACCGGCCAGCAGTTGCAGCAGTCCGGCCAGCAACAGGATCGGCCCGAGCATGGCCATGCCGTGCTCGCGCACCAGTTCGAACACCAGCACCGCCAGGCCCGCGGCCGGACCGCTGACCTGCAACGGCGAACCGGCCAGCCAGCCCACCACCAGCCCACCGATAATTCCGGTGATCAGCCCTTTGGCCGGGGGCATGCCGGAGGCAATGGCGATCCCCATGCACAGCGGCAGGGCGACGAGAAATACCACCACGGAAGCCAACAGCTCCCGTGGCAAAACCGCTTTCAGTTGTGCAGCACGCATGATGAATCTCCTGAGGATTTCTTCAGGCATGGCAAAGCCCGACCGCTCGAACGGCGGTCGTGGCTGAACCCAATGGATTGAGGAGGCTTCGGGCGCTAGAAGCGGGCTTTGGGCGTCGCACTCGGGATCGGATGAGTGCCGTCGAGGGGCAGGAAGCAGGCCCGATCGGCGTCATACGCTTTGATTTCGCTGGTTTCGATGTTGTAGACCCAGCCATGGATAAACAGGTGACCGTTGGCCATGCGCGAGGCCACCGAAGGATGCGTGCGCAGGTGCTGCAACTGGGCGATGACGTTTTCTTCGGTCAGCACCTTCATGCTTTCGCCTTCGTTGGCGCAGTCGCAGTTCTCATGCACCATGGTCTTCGCCACTTCCGCATGGCGCAGCCAGGCTTTGACCGTGGGCATCTTTTCCAGGCTGGCGGGGTTGAGCACCGCACGCATGGCGCCGCAATCCGAATGCCCGCAGACGATGATGTGCTGCACGCCCAGGGCCAGCACCGCGTACTCGATGGCGGTCGAGACACCGCCGTTCATTTGCCCGTAGGGCGGCACCACGTTGCCGACATTGCGGGTCACGAACAGGTCGCCGGGAGCGCTTTGGGTAATCAGCTCGGGCACGATGCGCGAGTCGGCGCAGGCGATGAACATCGCCCGCGGGCTCTGGGCCGTGGCGAGTTTCTTGAACAGCTCTTCCTGTTGCGGAAAGACTTCATGGTGAAAATGCAGGAAGCCATCGACGATATGCTGCAGCGCCGCATCGGCACTTTCGGCTCCGGGGACCCCAGATGCCGACGCAGCTGACGGCTGTTTATCCTTGTCACTCATGATTCATCCTCTTTTCTGACGGATTTAAGGGGATTTTCCTGATTTGGCTCGCTCGCGGCCAGCACTCATCGGATCAGTGCGCCCGATTCCTTGAACGCCACCCGTACGAAACAGGCCACTTCACCCTAACCGCGGAAACTTAACTCAAGCTGAATCGGAGGCTCTAGAACGGACGTTCCAGAAGTTTTTACGCAGCTCTCCCAAGAGTATAGGCACAGGCCAAACGCCACCAAGCGACCTTGGTCCGGGTCTTGGCTCAGAGTAACGACATTTGCCCTCCGGGGGGACAGAACGCCGTGCAATCGAGGTTGAAACCTTCCCGATGGTTGAGACCCAAGCGCTTGATGGCCTTGGCAAAGCGCTGCGCGAGCAGATCGGCAAACGGTCCTTCACCGCGCATCCGCGCGCCGAACCGGCTGTCGTAGAGCTCGCCGCCGCGGGTCTGGCGGATCAGGCTCAGCACATGGGCCGCTCGCTGCGGGTAATGGGCGGCCAGCCACTCCTCGAACAGCGGCGCCACCTCCAGCGGCAGGCGCAGCATCATGTAGGCGGCGCTCTGGGCACCGGCGTCACGGGCTTCGCTGAGCAGGCCTTCCAGCTCGCTGTCGTTGATCATCGGAATCATCGGCGAACACAACACGCCCACCGGGATGCCCGCTTCACGCATGACCCGGATCGCCCGCAAGCGCGCCTTGGGCGCGGCCGCACGGGGTTCGAGGATGCGCTTGAGTTCGTCGTCGAGGCTGGTCAGGCTGATCATCACCGCCACCAGCCGCCGCCGCGCCAGCTCCGTCAGCAGGTCCAGGTCGCGCAGGATCAACGAGCCCTTGGTCACGATGGTGACTGGATGCCGATAACGCAGCAACACCTCGAGGATCCGCCGGGTGAGCTGGTGCTCGCGCTCGATCGGCTGGTAGGGATCGGTGTTGGAACCCAGGTTGATCGGGGCCACCCGATAGCCCGGCTTGGACAATTGTTGCTCAAGCACGGCGGCGGCGTTGGTCTTGGCGATCAGCTTGGTTTCGAAATCCAGGCCCGGGGACATATCCCAATAGGCATGGCTGGGGCGTGCGTAGCAATAGATACAACCGTGCTCGCAGCCGCGATAGGGATTGATCGAGCGGTCGAAGGGCAGGTCCGGCGAGGTATTGCGGGTGATGATGGACTTCGCCGTCTCGATGCGCACCTCGGTGCCCTGGGTCAGCGGGACCTCCTGGTACCAACCGTCGTCCTCGGCCACCGAACGACTGGGCGCGAAGCGGTTGTGCGGGTTGGTCGCGGTGCCACGGCCACGGGGTGGGAGCGGGGTGAACATTGGAAAGGCTCCATTACTGTATTTATATACAGTAATGGAGCCCGGCCGATCTGCCTAGCACCGTCTGGCAGAGACACCCCAAACGCAGGCCTTGTGACAGCTGGCTTGCCGGCGATGGCGGCCGTAAACACGCCGCAAGACTCAAGGGCCTCACCGCCGGCATGCCTGCTACTACAAGGGTCCGTGGTGCTCTCGGGGCTTTATGGCTTGGCCGGCATATCCTCCTTGCGCAACGCCGCCACCTCGCTGGCTTTCACCGCGCCGCCCTGGTTACCCCAGCTGCCGCGAATGAAACCGACCACATCCGCCACTTCCTGGTCCGACAACCGCCAGGCATACGCCGGCATGGTGAACGCCGAAGGCGCGCTGTGGGTCGCCGGCAAGGTGCCGCCCTTGAGCACGATATGGATCAACGAGGTCGGGTCCGCCGATTGCACCACCGGATTACCGGCCAACGCCGGGAACACCCGGGTATAACCGTGACCGTCGGTACGGTGGCAGGCCGCGCAGTTGTCAATGTAGACCGACGCCCCCGGCTTGCTGTCATCACCGTTCCACAGGGCCTGGGCGACCTGCGGCTCATAGGCGTGAGGCGCGTCCTGCGGATCCACCGGCGGCAAGCTCTTGAGGTAGCGGGCAATGGCCGTCAGGTCACCGTCGTTCATGTACTGCATGCTGTGCACCACCACATCGCTCATGCCGCCGAAAACCGCGCCGCGCTCGCTGCGACCGGTCTTGAGGAACTGCACCAACTGCGCTTCGCTCCAGCTGCCGAGGCCATCCTTGTGGTCGCCGCGCAGGCTTTTCGCGATCCAGCCTTCCAGCGGTGCGCTGCCGGCCAGGAAGGCACTGCCGTCATTCGCGCTCAAGGCCTTTTCCTGCATGGTCAGGGCCCGTGGCGTATGGCAGGCGCCGCAATGGCCGAGGCCTTCGACCAGGTAAGCGCCGCGACTCAGCACCGCGTCCGCGCCGCCAGCGGCCTGATATTCGCCGACCTTGGGCGCGAACATCCAGCGCCAGCCCGCCAACGGCCAGCGCATGCTCAGCGGCCAGGGGATATCGACGGCCTTGTTGTCCTGGGCCACCGGCGCCACGCCCTTCATGAAGTAGGCGTACAGCGCCTGCATGTCGCTGTCGCTGACCCGGGCGTAGGACGGATAGGGCATCGCCGGGTAAAGGCTGCTGCCATTTTTGGCGACACCATGCCGGACCGCCTGGTCGAAATCCTCGAAGCTGTAGGCACCGATCCCGCTTTTATCCGGGGTGATATTGGTCGAGTAGATCGTGCCGATGGGCGTCTGCATCGGCAGCCCACCGGCGAATGGCCGGCCGCCCTTGGCCGTGTGACAGGCCACGCAATCCCCGGCCCGCGCCAGGTATTCGCCCTGCTTGATCAGGGCCGACGGATCGGCCTCGGCGGCGCTGACCGCGCCATTGCCCAACAATGCCAGGGTGGCGATAACCAATGCTTTCATGTTCATCGCTCCTTATGCCTGAACCAGTGGGCCGGGGTTCTTCAGGTACTGCTCGCGGATCGCCCGGGCCGACCAGTAGGTCAGCGCCGCCACCAGGCCGGTGGGGTTGTAGCCCAGGCCCTGGGGGAAGGCCGAAGCGCCGGGGACGAAGACGTTGTGCACATCCCAGGATTGCAGGTAGCGGTTCAGGACGCTGGTCTTCGGGTCGGTGCCCATGATCGCGCCACCGTTGAGGTGGGTGGTCTGGTAGGACGCGGTGTTGAAGTGCTCGCCCACCTGCTTGCCCAACAGGGCAATTGACTTGGGGTTCATCGCCTCGGCGACCTTGCTCAATTTTCCGACCATGAAGCGGTTCATCTTGATGTCGTTTTCCTGCCAGTCGAAGGTCATCCGCAGCAAGGGCAAGCCATAGGCATCGCGGTAAACCGGATCAAGATCCAGGTAGTTGCCTCGGTAGGACTGATGCGCGCCATGGGCATCCATCGACACCTGGTGGCTGTAGTAATCCGCCGTGGCACGTTTCCAGGCACTGCCCCAGGCCGGTGTGCCCGGCGGGTTCGAGGTTCCGGCGATCGGCCGGCTGCCGGCCTGGTTGACCCACATCGGCGAACCGCCGACAAAACCATGGGGTCCGTGGTCGAAGTTGTCGGCGTTGAAGTCATCGATCGCCACGCCGTTGCCGCCGGCGCCGATAAAGTTGTTGGTGTACACGTCCTTGTCGAAGAAGGCCTTGATCGTGGCCATGTTCTGGTAAGCGAAGTTCTTGCCCACCACGCCTTCGCCGGTGATCGGGTCGTAGGGCTTGCCGATGCCGGACAGCAGCAACAACCGCACGTTATGGAACTGGAAGGCGCCGAGAATCACCAGGTCGGCCTGTTGCTCCACCTCGCGGCCCTGGGCATCGATGTAGGTCACCCCGGTGGCCTTGCGCTTGGTACTGTCGAGGTTGACCCGCAGCACGTGGGAATTGGGCCGCAGTTCGAAGTTCGGCACCTGCCGCAGCGCCGGCAGGATATTCACGTTCGGCGAAGCCTTGGAATACATGTAGCAGACATAACCGCTGCAGAAACCGCAGAAATTGCACGGCCCCATCTGCGCGCCGTAGGGGTTGGTGTAGGGCCCTGAAGTATTCGCCGACGGCAGGTTGTAGGGCTTGTAGCCGACCGCGGTGGCGGCTTTCTGGAACAGTTGCGCGGAATAGGTGTTCTTCTGCGATTCCAGCGGAAAAGGATTGGAACGATCCGGCGCGTAAGGGTTGCCGCCCTTGCCTTGGCCGACCAACTGGCCCTTGACGGTCCAGGCCTGGCCGGAGGTGCCGAAGACCTTTTCGGCATGGTCGAAGAACGGTTCCAGCTCTTCGTAGCTGACGCCGAAGTCCTGGATGGTCATGTCCTTGGGAATGAAGTGTTTGCCGTAACGCTCTTCGTAATGACTGCGGATGCGCAACTCGATGGGGTCGACCCGAAAGTGTACGCCCGACCAGTGCAGCCCGGCCCCGCCCACGCCATTGCCCGGCAGGAACGCGCCGAGCTGACGGTTCGGCAGGGCAACGTCATTGACGCTATGGCGAATGGTGACGGTTTCCTTGGAGATATCCTGGAAGAGTTTCTTGCGCACGCTGTAGGTAAGTTCGTCTATCACCTGTGGGTAATTGCCATCGGGATAGGTGTCCTGCATGGGACCGCGTTCCAGGGCCACGACATTCAGCCCGGCTTCGGTCAGCTCCTTGGCCATGATCGCACCGGTCCAGCCGAAACCGACGATCACCGCGTCGACCTTTTTCATCTGAATCGCCATGCTCACGCCCTCTCGCCGCGAATGGATACTGCCGGGAAGGGGTATTGCTCGTTGCGTTCAACCCAATCCATAAAGTCGGCGCGGGCGCCGGGAAAGCCGATCATGGTCCAGCCGACCAGACCTCTGTTGCCGCCATGGATCGGGTCGCAGAAGAACCCTTCCTTGGTGTTTTGCAGCAGGAAACTGAAGAAAATTTTCGGCGGGACACTGTCGAAATCGGCGTCGCCGGCCTCCAGTCGCTTGAGCAGAGCGTCCTGGGTAGCGCTGTCTTGCCCAGCAAATGTTGAGCCGTGCAGCTTCTTGCACCAGGCCTCCGTGGCGGCGATGCCCAGGCGATAGATCTCCCGCGGCACCAGTTTGCTTTGCCAGCCCATCTCAGACGGCGCGTCAGCGGCGAAGGGGCCCTGCATGAACCACAGGGCGCCACTGGCGTAAGGGGTGTTCATTTGCCGGTCGATGAATTCCGGCACGCCGGCTTCCAGGGCTCCCGGGCCTTGGGCGTCGGCCGGAATCAGGCGGGCCACCGCGGCGTTGAGAAAAGCCCACTCCTCGGCAGTGAAGAAGCTCGGCTCATAGTGACCGCTGTTGACCGGCACCTTGTCGGCGGCAGGTTCTGGCGCTTGCGACGCGGCCCGCAGGACACTGCTGCCCAGGGCAGTGCTCGCCACGCTGACCACCGGGATCAAGGTCAGGGTTTTGCGCAGGAACTCACGCCGCGGGTTATCTCGATCTTGATCAGACATGGTGCTACCTCACTCATCATGCACGCACGGATTAATCGGTCGCTTCAATTGAGCAACCTGTCTTTTTCGGGCAGCGGTCTCCCACGAGACACCTCGCATAGAGAACACACTGGCAACCTTTAGTTACAAATGATAGCAGCCTAAGCATCAAGATGAATCGTTTCAGCTAAAAATCTCGACGTTTCCATGCACGCATCCGGCCCCTCTCACAAATCTTTGACACTCGACTCACGGGCTTTTGATCCGGAAAATTCAATGCTATAGGGCACTGTCGAGTTCTCTTTTTCCGGGCGCCGTGCACATGTCGATCGTTCGCTGGTTTTCCATTCTTGGCCTGATCCTCATCAGCGGCCTGGTGTTGCTCGCCGCCCGGGCCGGCGACAACAGCAGCCAACGCCCACCGCAATGGGCCACACCGGTGGGCAGCCAATACAACCTCAACCAGATGACCCCGACGCTCTACCGCAGCACCTTGCCCGACAGCAATGCCATGCCGATCCTGGCCAAGCTGAACATCACCACGGTGATCAACTTCCAGCCGGAGGCCGACTCCAGCTGGCTGGCGAACCCCGAGATCAAGCAGGTGCAACTGCCCTATCGGATCGGCCATGTCGACGACGCCGACGTGTTGATGATCCTGCGGGCGATCAAGGACGCCGAGGACCAGGGTTCGGTGTTGATCCACGACAAGCAGGGCACCGAGCGCGCCGGCCTGATGGCGGCGATGTACCGCGTGGTGGTGCAGGGCTGGACCAAGGAGGAAGCCCTGAGCGAGATGATGATGGGCGGGTTCGGCGAAGGCACGCACTTCAAGGACAGCATCCGCTACATGATGCAGGCGCCGGTCGACAAACTGCGCGAGGCCCTGGCCAGCGGCGCGTGCAGCACCAACCCCTACGCCACCTGCGCGGTGCGCAGCTGGCTCAAGTCCGCCAGTGTCGAGTGATCAGCGAGACTGAGCCGGGCGTGAGCCGGCTCAGGCGATAGCATTTCGGCGGCTACTGGCCGTCGGGCTTCTTCAGCTTGGGATTGGGAAAGAACTGCACGGTCTGGACCTTGTTGTCCTGCGGCGCCTTGACCGCCGTGGTATTGACCCGTGTCCCCAACTCCTTGGGCACCGACAGACCCTGTTCGTTCAGGGTGTCGGCATAACCGCAGGCCACGCACTCACGGTGCGGGACCTCGTCTTCGCTCCACATCATCAGCTTGTCCTGCTCGCTGCACGCCGGGCAGACCGCCCCGGCGATAAAGCGCTTCTTGGTCTTGATCACAGAGGCCTCGCTCATGCCGCGGCATCCTCGCTCAGGCCGCTGTGACGCAAGAGTGCGTCAATCGACGGCTCGCGGCCACGGAAGTCGACGAACAGCAGCATCGGTTCCTGGGAACCGCCACGTGCCAGGATCGCTTCACGGAAAGCCCGCCCGGTCCGCTCATTCAGCACACCTTCCTCCTCGAACCGGGAAAAGGCATCGGCCGACAGCACTTCGGCCCATTTGTAGCTGTAGTAGCCCGCCGCGTAACCGCCGGCGAAAATGTGCGCAAAGCTGTTGGGGAAACGGTTGTAGGCCGGCGGACGCATCACCGAGACCTCGTCGCGCACGCCTTCGAGGACCTGCGCCACGCTACGGCCGTCGCCATGGGTGGCATGCAGTTCGAAGTCGAACAAGGAGAATTCCAACTGGCGAACCATCATCAGCCCGGACTGGAAGTTCTTCGCCGCGAGCATTTTTTCCAGCAGGTCCTGGGGCAGCGGTTCGCCGGTTTCGTAGTGACCGGAGATCAGCGCCAGGCCTTCGGGCTCCCAGCACCAGTTTTCCATGAACTGGCTTGGCAGCTCCACGGCATCCCAGGCCACGCCGTTGATACCGGACACACCGGCATGCTCGATGCGGGTCAACAGGTGATGCAGGCCATGGCCGAATTCGTGGAACAGGGTGGTGACTTCGTCATGGGTCAGCAGCGCCGGCTTGCCGCTGTCGGCCGGGGCGAAGTTGCACACCAGGTTGGCCACCGGGTTCTGCAGGACGCCACCGACGGTACGCCGACGGTCACGGGCACCGTCCATCCAGGCCCCGCCACGCTTGTTCGCACGGGCATAGAGGTCAAAGAAGAAGCGCCCGACGTGCTGGCCGTTCTCCTTGATTTCGAACAGGCGGACATCCGGGTGCCAGCTGTCGAAACCGCTCTGTTCGGCGATTTCGATGCCGTACAGGCGCTGGACAATGGCGAACAGCCCGCCGAGCACCTTGTCGATCGGGAAGTAGGCGCGCAGGGCTTCCTGGGAAACGCTGTAGCGTTGTTCACGCAGCTTCTCGCCGTAGTAGCCGCTGTCCCAGCTTTGCAGGTCCGGGCAGCCTTGCTCGGCGGCGTAGGCCTTGAGCTGCTGCAGGTCCTGGGCGGCAAACGGCTTGCTGCGCTTGGCCAGGTCGCGCAGGAAGGTCAGCACCTGGTCGCTGGAGTCGGCCATCTTGGTTGCCAGGCTCAATTCGGCGAAGCTGGCGAAACCCAACAATTGAGCCAGTTCCTGGCGCAGGTCGAGGATCTCGGCCATCACCGGACCGTTGTCGTACTGGCCGGCGTTCGGCCCCTGGTCCGAGGCGCGGGTGCAATAGGCGGCGTAGACCTCTTCGCGCAGGGCGCGGTCCTGGGCGTAGGTCATCACCGCGTAGTAGCTCGGGAATTCCAGGGTAATCAACCAGCCGTCCAAGCCCTTGGCCTTGGCCGCGGCGGCCATTTGCGCCTTGGACGAATCGCTCAGGCCGGCGAGACCGGCCTCGTCGGTGACGTGCCGGGTCCAGGCCTGGGTCGCGTCGAGCAACTGGTTGGAGAAGCGGCTGCCCAGCTCGGAAAGCTTGCTCTGCACCTCGGCGTAACGCTTCTGCTGCTCGGGCGGCAGGTCGATACCCGACAAGCGGAAGTCGCGCAGCGAGTGTTCGAGGATGGTTTTCTGGCCCACGTCGAAGCTGGCGGCCTGCGGGCTGTGCGCCAGGGCTTCGAAGGCCTGGAACAGTTCGCGGTTCTGGCCCAGTTCCGTGGAGTAGGCGCTCAACGCCGGCAGGCAGGCCTCGTAGGCTTCGCGCAGTTCGGCGCTGTTGCACACCGCATTGAGGTGACTGACCGGACTCCAGGCGGCGCCCAGGCGATCGTTGAGTTCATCCATCGCCAGGATCAGCCCGGCCCAGGTAGGCTGTTGGCCTTGGTTCGCGAGAATTTCAGCGATGGCCGCGCGGTTGTCCGCCAGGATCTGTTCGATGGCCGGCAGCACGTGTTCGGCGCGGATCGCCGAGAACGGCGGCAGGTCGTAGGACTGCAGAAGAGGGTTGTTCACGCTCACGGTTGGCACCTTGGCTGGAAGAAACATGCGACCATCTTAATTACAATCGACGCCGACCGCAGCTATCAACCACTTAAGAGAGCGTCTATCGTGACCCTTCGTACCTATCAGAATCTCACGCCGGCACTCGGTGAACGGGCCTTTGTCGACCGTTCGGCGGTGGTGATCGGCGATGTCGAAATCGGCGCCGACAGTTCCATCTGGCCGTTGACCGTGATCCGCGGCGACATGCACCGCATCCGCATCGGCCAACGCACCAGCGTGCAGGACGGCTGCGTGCTGCATATCACCCACGCCGGACCTTTCAACCCCGAGGGTTTTCCACTGCTGATCGGCGACGACGTGACCATCGCCCACAAGGTCATGCTGCATGGCTGCACGCTGGGCAGCCGGATTCTGATCGGCATGGGCAGTATCGTCATGGACGGTGCGGTGGTCGAGGACGAGGTGATCGTCGGTGCCGGCAGCCTGGTACCGCCGGGCAAGACCCTGGAAAGCGGTTTTCTCTATGTCGGTAGCCCGGTCAAGCAGGCGCGGGCGTTGACGGACAAGGAGCGGGCGTTTTTCACCTACAGCGCGGCGAACTACGTGAAACTCAAGGACCTGCACATGGCCGAAGGTTATCATCAGACCGTTTGATTATTTTTTGTACAGCCAGGACACGCCATGCACTACCAGACGATTCTCTTCGACCTCGACGGCACCCTGACCGACCCGCGCGAGGGCATCACCCGATCGATCCAGTATGCGCTGGGCAAACTGGGGATCGACGAGCCGGACCTGGGCAAGCTCGAACACTTTATCGGCCCGCCATTGCTGCAGGCGTTCATGCAGTTCTACGGTTTTGACGAGGCCAAGGCCTGGGAAGCGGTGAACTTCTACCGGGAGCGCTTCAAGGTCACCGGGCTCTATGAGAACCGGGTGTTCGAGGGGGTCACGCCGCTTCTGGAGCTATTGGGCGGGCAGGGCCGCACGCTGTATATCGCTACGTCCAAGCCTTGGGTGTTTGCCCGGGAGATTGCCCGGCATTTCGATTTTGCCCGGCAGTTCAAGCTGATCTACGGCAGTGAGCTGGATGGCACGCGGACCGACAAGGTCGAGCTGATTGCCCACCTGATCGCCGAAGAAGGGCTGGAGCCGAGCGCTACGCTTATGATCGGCGACCGCAAGCACGACCTGATCGGCGCGCAACGCAATGGTGTGGATGCGGCGGCGGTGGGGTATGGGTTTGGTAGTTTCGAGGAACTGAGCGCGCAGCAGCCGGCTTATCATTTCCAGACCTTGGCGGAGCTGCATCGGGCGTTTGTGTAAGGCAGTGGACCGAGTCGCCTCCTTCAGCCAGGCATCAACTGACGCAACGCCGCCTTGCGCTCGTCAACCGGCAAGCCCCCAAGCTTTTCCACCGCACTGAAAAACGCCGGCCAGTCGCCATTGACCTGCCTGAACAACGCCGAAAACGCCGGCACCCATTGGTCATACAAACCAAAGGGCAGCAACTTGGCATTATTCAGCGGGGCATTGATCCAGGCGTCATAACGCTTGTCGCCGGCCCATAGCGTCGCCTGCAGCCGATGGTACTCCTGGCGCAGGCGCTCGAATTCCGCCGCCTTGCGCTCGCGCATCTGCTCAACCGGCAAAGGCTGGGCATACAGCGCCTGCAGACGTTCACGGGTATGCAGCACCAGCTCGATAAACTGATCCTTCTGCGCCACCTCATTGACCTTGGCCGGCGGCAAGCCCCGCGCCGCGCGCCATTGCCGCGTGCCTTCCTGCTCGACAAAGTTGGCATAGGACTCGTTGAACTCGGTGTCGTCCTTCACATAAAAGCGCTGGTGCGCCAACTCGTGAAAGATCAGCGTCGCCAGGCGCTCGTCGCCCCAGGTCAGCATCGAACTGATAATCGGATCGTCGAACCAGCCCAGCGTCGAGTAAGCCTCGACCCCACCGATATACACGTCCATGCCCCGCTGTTTTTGCAACGCCGCTTCACCCCGCGCCGCCCCCTGGTTGTAATAGCCGCGATAGGCCACACAGCCGGCAATGGGGAAACAATGTGGCTGCGGGGTCAGGGAAAACTCCGGCGTGGCGAAGACATTCCAGACCACATAAGGGCGTTTGATATCCGCATACAACCGGTAACTGCGGTTATCCGGCAGATGCAGATGCTCACTGGCGAAGACCCGCGCCCGCTGGGACTGGGCCAGGTGTTCGCGCAGCTTCGGATCCCGGGCCGGATCGGCAATCACCTCGGCCACCGGCTCCCGGGCGCGCAGCAGGCTCAACTGGCCGCCGGCCAACTGGCTGTAATAACTGATACCGCTGCAACCGCCGAGCAACAACAGCAGCACGGTGCCTATCGAACCGCGTAGCACGGGCCTGAACATCATGGAAATCATCCGGCAAGAAACTGGCGCAAGACTATCCCGCACACCGAGCACTTTTCCATGAATGATTATTGAGACTCCGGTGTTCACTAAAAGGAGGTCGTCCCTGCATCGGGTTGACGCCGGGGACATCCCGATTGCCCTGAACGCGGGTATGCTGATCGTCTGACAGAGTGGAAAACCATCATGCGTAAACTTCTTCCTGTACTCGCCCTGGCCAGCCTGGGCGGCTGTATCAGTCCGTTACCGGCGGTGAACCCGCAAATGGCCTGGGTTGACCTGGACACCCATACCGGCACGGTGATCATGGCCGAAAGCCTGGACAAGCAACGCCTGCGCGACGGGCGCTTTTTCCAGGTGACCCCGGGCAGCCATGACCTCCTGGCGCGCTTCGATTACGAGGTCTATATCGGCGGCATGGCGATGAACACCGATCCACCGAACCGCCTGTGCTACCTGAGCGTGCACTACGACCACTTCGAAGCCGGCCGGCGTTACCGCCTGGAGGGCATCGCCCTGGGCTTCAACGCCAGCGCGCGGCTGTACGACGACAAGGGTGAAGTGGTGGCCGAACAGAACAACGTGTTCTGCATTCCGTAGCGAGTGGCATGGGTGGCCGGACTTCAGCGATCGTTCTTCTGGTAGATGATTTTCTTGCTGCCACCCTCGCAACTGCCGACGATCATGTTCTGGTCGTGGACTTCGTCATTAGCGACGATTTCCAGGGTATAGGAACTGACCCCGGAGGCCTGGATCTTGGCTTCGATCTCGGCCTTGAGCTCTTCGCAAGGCTTGGTCGCGGCCAAGGCCGAGGTGGCCAGTGCACAACAGAAAATCCCCAGGGCAATACGTTTCATGGTCGAACTCCTTGACTACGGCAACGCGTCGCAAAGGCGTACACGCAAGCTGCCACTATTCATTCGACCACACTTGCGCCAGCCAAGTTCTGAGCCACCTCACATCCCTGGGTCTTGCCGGTGCGGGATCAGTGCACCAGGGTCCCGTCGAGGCTGATCCTGGCATTCAGTACCTTGGACACCGGGCAACCTTCCTTGGCCTTTTTGCTCAGCTCATCGAACTGCTGCTGGCTGGCACCGGGGATTTTCGCCTTGAGAATCAGGTGCACCGCGGTGATCGCAAAACCACCATCGACCTGTTCCAGGGTCACTTCGGCCTGGGTATCGATACTGTCGGCCTTGAGACCGGCTTCACCGAGAATCATCGAAAAGGCCATGGAGAAACACCCGGCGTGGGCGGCGCCGATCAGTTCTTCCGGGTTGGTGCCCTTGCCGCCTTCAAAACGGGCCTTGAAGCCGTAAGGCGCTTCGCGCAACACTCCGGTTTCCGTGGAAATCGACCCGATACCGGTTTTCAGGTCGCCCGCCCAATGAGCCGATGCTTTCTTCTTGATACTCATAGCTGCCTCCTCAGAAGCCGACGCGAAGGGTTCACGCCGGGTCAAAGTTCTGAGGATAGACGCTGCCTCAAAGTTCACCTTGTAAGACTCATCTGAAAAAAAAGCAGGTTAAAAACAGCTCAACCCTTGAAACTCGGGTATATGCCCACATTCCTTGAAGACTGGCAGGTTTTTCGACAGCAGACGAAACCTGCGCACCCCCACATGGAGTAGCAGGCTTATGAAGCGACTGTCCGATACCAAGTTTTCCACCCTCGACCTGGTGCCCGTGCGCCAGGACGGCAGCCCGGGCCAATCGCTGCGCAATTCGCTGGATCTGGCCCGTCATGTGGAGAAGTTCGGCTACCACCGCTTCTGGGTCGCTGAACACCACAATATGGACGGTATCGCCAGTTCGGCCACCTCCGTGCTGTTGGGTTACCTGGCGGGTGGAACCTCGACCATTCGCGTCGGTTCCGGCGGCGTGATGCTGCCCAACCATGCGCCGCTGGTGATCGCCGAGCAGTTCGGCACCCTGGAAAGCCTCTACCCCGGTCGTATCGACCTGGGCCTGGGGCGCGCCCCGGGGTCCGACCAGATGACCGCCCGGGCCTTGCGCCGCGAGCGCTCGGGCAGCGCCGACGACTTCCCCGAAGATGTCACCGAACTGATGGCTTACCTCGGCCCGCGCACGCCCGAGCAACGGGTGATCGCCATGCCAGGCACCGGCACCCAGGTACCGGTCTGGCTGCTCGGTTCGAGCCTGTTCAGTGCGCAACTGGCCGGGGAGCGCGGCTTGCCCTACGCTTTCGCCTCACATTTCGCCCCGCGCTACATGCATGAGGCGATTCGCGTCTACCGCAACCACTTCAAGCCTTCGGCGGTGCTCGACAAACCTTATGTGATGCTCGGCGTGCCGTTGGTGGCCGCGGATACCGATGAACAGGCCGACTACCTGGCGACTTCGGTGTACCAGCGCATCCTCGCCCTGATGCGTGGCCAGAGCCTGGTGCAACGACCTCCGGTGCCGAGCATGGATGGCTTGTGGTTGCCCCACGAGCGAGAAGCCGTGGCGAGTTTCCTCGGCCTGGCAATGGTCGGCAGCCCGGAAAAGATTCGCGCCAAACTCGAAGTACTGATCGAGCAGACCCAGGCCGATGAACTGATCTTCACCTGCGACCTGTATGAGCATGCCGATCGGCTGCATTCCTACGAGCTGCTGGCGCAAGTCATGAAGGGCTGATCGCCAGAGACAAAAAAGCCGGCGCCCGGCGCCGGCTTTGATGCCCACCCACGCTTACTTGCGCTTGTAGACGATTTCCTTCTTGCCCGCATCGCAGCTGCCAATGGTCTTGCCATCGGTACCGGTATTGCTGGCTTTATCGACGATCTGCAGCGAATAACCATGAACGCCCTTGGCTTCAAGCTTGTCCTTGATTTCCTTCTCCACCACATCGCATGGCTTGCCCGCCGCAAGCGCGGTTCCCGCCAGACTCAACAACGCTACCGCCAGCACAAGCTTCTTCATCGATCATATTCCCTGGTCAGATCAAAAAAAGTGCGTCGGCTTTTGGGCGACGCACCTGGGGCTATTCAGCGCCCTCTGTATAGCAATCAATATGGCAGTCGGCCAGCCTATAAGTTCAAAAGGCCAGCATTTGTTCAGCTATTGGCGATTCTGAAGCCGACTTTCAGGGTCACCTGAAAGTGCGCGGCCTTGTTGTCCTTGATATGCCCACGGGTATCGAGCACCTCGAACCACTCCAGGTGCTTGATGCTTTTACCGGCTTCGGCCAGGGCGTTGTTGATGGCGTCTTCTATGCTGGTGGGGGAAGAACCTACCAGTTCGATTTTCTTGTAGGTGTGATGGTCGCTCATGCTGTTCTCCTAAGTCCCGGGGGCTGTCCAGAGAGCCTAGCAGTGATTTTTCCCATAGTTCGCACTGAGGGCTCCAGCACAGGATGCAGATTTTCTGCACTTTCCCCTGGCGCTGAAGTCCCAACCTACACACGCCACTCAATTGCAGGAGAGAGCCGATATGGCCAGCAACTCACTACGCAAAGCCTCATTGCAAAGCATGGAAGCCGAAATCGAGAGCCTGCTCAAGTCCCTCGAAAGCCTCAAGGACGACGCCTCGGACGAGTCGCGCAAGACCCTCAAGGCGCTCCGCAGCAATGCCGAAAACGCGCTGAAACACTCGCGTCACCTGCTCAGCGATGCCTACGAAGAGGTCAAGGTCAAAACCCGCGAAACCGGAATCGCGACCCGGGACTACGCCCAGGAACATCCGTGGACGACCGCCGGTATCGCCGTGGGTGCGCTGGGGCTGTTGGCGGCCTACCTGCTGTGCACACGCGGAGACTGAGCGCCCTGTTCCAACTCGGTCTTGAGCCATTGCGCGAGCTGTTGGGCGCGCCCGTCGGCGGCGCGCCGAGGTAACCATAACGCCAGCCGCCCCGGGGTTTCATTGAACCCCCAGGGCGCCACCAACCGGCCGGCGCGCAAATCGTCCGCCACCAGCGGCTGCGGCGCGATCGCCACGCCCAACCCGGCCACCGCCGCTTCGAGCAGGTAGTACAGATGCTCGAAACCCTGCCCGTACTTCAACTGCGCCACGTCGATACCGTTCTGCCGCGCCCAACTGGGCCAG
Organism: Pseudomonas sp. MWU13-2105; assembly: GCF_023242315.1. Classification (GTDB taxonomy): domain Bacteria; phylum Pseudomonadota; class Gammaproteobacteria; order Pseudomonadales; family Pseudomonadaceae; genus Aquipseudomonas. The sequence continues at coordinate 81,660 of NZ_JALLIY010000019.1, read as the reverse complement.
GCCTGCGGTCGCGAGGTGGTGTGCAATAACGGCTCGCCCACCAACCCCAGGACCGGCGCCCGCAGCAACGACTCGTAACGGGCAAAATGCGGACTCATGACCGGCCCGATACGCTCGCTGGCCAGCTCAACGACCTGCATATCCGCCGGCCACGGCGGCTCGGCAAACAGCAGCAGGGCATCGAGCCCTGGCTTGCGCGGATCGAGATCGCCTTCACCGGCCGACAGATGCAGGCGCAAGTCGGGCAAGTCGGCATTCAGCCGCCCCAGTCGCGGAATAAACCAGCGCGCCAGCAGACTGCCGGAACAACCCAGTACAAACGGCGCATCCGCCGTGCTCTGGGCCAGCTCGGCGCAGACCGCCCGCAGCCGCTCGAACGCCTCGAAACTGGCGTCACGCAGGCGTATCCCGGCATCTGTGAGTTTCAGGCCTCGCCCATCCTTGACGAACAGGCTCAGGCCGAGGTGCTCCTCGAGCACTTTCAGTTGCCGGCTGACCGCCCCGTGGGTCACGTGCAGCTGCTCGGCCGCCTGACTGACGCTGTTCAAGCGGGCGGTGGCCTCGAAGGCGCGCAAGGCATTGAGCGGGGGAAGGTCGCGGCTCATGGTATCTGTGAGTTTTCCTGACAGGTTGCAGCGATCTTATCGGTTTTCATCCGCGCCTGTCATGGTTAGAGTGAACCCCATCGAACCTTCAATCGTCCACCTGGAGCCTCCCATGACCCAGTCCAACCTGCGCAACGGCCCTGACGCCAACGGCCTGTTCGGCGCATTCGGCGGCCGCTACGTGGCCGAAACCCTGATGCCGCTGATTCTCGACCTGAACCGCGAATACGAAGCCGCCAAGATCGATCCCGCGTTCACCAAAGAACTGGCCTACTTCCAGCGCGACTACGTCGGTCGTCCGAGCCCGCTGTACTTCGCCGAACGCCTGACCGAGCACTGTGGCGGCGCGAAGATCTACCTCAAGCGCGAAGAGCTGAACCACACCGGCGCGCACAAGATCAACAACTGCATCGGCCAGATCCTGCTGGCACGGCGCATGGGCAAGAAACGCATCATCGCCGAGACCGGCGCCGGCATGCACGGCGTGGCCACCGCCACCGTGGCCGCGCGCTTCGGCCTCGACTGCGTGATCTACATGGGCACCACCGACATCGAGCGCCAGCAGGCCAACGTGTTCCGCATGAAACTGCTGGGCGCCGAAGTGATCCCGGTGGTTGCCGGTACCGGCACCCTGAAAGACGCGATGAACGAAGCCCTGCGCGACTGGGTCACCAACGTCGACAGCACCTTCTACCTGATCGGCACCGTCGCCGGTCCACACCCGTACCCGGCCATGGTCCGCGACTTCCAGTCGGTGATCGGCAAGGAAACCCGCGAGCAGTTGCAAGCCCAGGAAGGGCGCCTGCCCGACAGCTTGGTGGCATGCATCGGCGGCGGTTCCAACGCCATGGGCCTGTTCCACCCGTTCCTCGATGACAGCAGCGTCGAAATCATCGGCGTCGAAGCCGCCGGCCACGGTATCGAGACCGGCATGCACGCCGCCAGCCTGAACGGCGGCGTACCCGGCGTGCTGCACGGCAACCGGACCTTCCTGCTGCAGGACGACGATGGCCAGATCATCGACGCCCACTCGATCTCAGCCGGCCTCGACTATCCCGGTATCGGCCCGGAACACGCCTGGTTGCACGATATCGGACGCGTCCAGTACACCTCGGTCACCGATCACGAAGCCCTGGCCGCGTTCCACCAGTGCTGCCGCCTCGAAGGCATCATCCCGGCGCTGGAAAGCGCCCATGCCCTGGCCGAAGTGTTCAAGCGCGCACCGACCCTGCCCAAGGATCACCTGATGGTGGTCAACCTGTCCGGTCGCGGTGACAAGGACATGCAAACCGTCATGCACCACATGCAACAGTCGCAGCAGGAGAAACACTGATGAGCCGCCTGCAAACCCGCTTTGCCGAGCTGAAACAACAGAACCGCGCCGCCCTGGTGACCTTTGTCACCGCCGGCGACCCGGGCTATGACACCTCCCTGGCGATCCTCAAGGGCTTGCCCAAGGCCGGCGCCGATGTGATCGAGCTGGGCATGCCCTTCACCGATCCGATGGCCGACGGCCCGGCGATCCAGCTGGCGAACATCCGTGCCCTGGCCGCCAAGCAGAACCTGGCGAAAACCTTGCAGATGGTTCGCGAATTCCGTGCCGGGAACAATGAAACCCCACTGGTGCTGATGGGTTACTTCAACCCGATCCACCACTATGGCGTGCCGCGTTTTATCGCCGATGCCAAGGCCGCCGGTGTCGACGGCCTGATCGTGGTCGACCTGCCGCCGGAACATAACGCCGAGCTGTGCGACCCGGCCCAGGCCGCCGGCCTGGACTTTATCCGCCTGACCACGCCGACTACCGACGACGTCCGCCTGCCCACCGTGCTCAACGGCAGTTCCGGATTCGTCTACTACGTGTCGGTGGCCGGCGTGACCGGTGCCGGCTCGGCGACCCTGGAACACGTCGAAGAGGCGGTGGCCCGCCTGCGGCGCCACACCGACCTGCCGATCAGCATCGGTTTCGGCATCCGCACACCGGAGCAGGCCGCGGCCATCGCTCGGATGGCGGACGGCGTGGTGGTCGGTTCGGCGCTGATCGATCACATCGCCAACGCCACCAGCAACGAACAGGCCATCGATGGCGTGCTGAGCCTGTGCGCAGCCCTCGCCGAAGGTGTACGTACCGCGCGCTAAGCCAGGCTGCACGACACTGAGGGATCCAGGGCAACAGCCTTGGGTCCCTTTTTCATGGGCGCGAACCTGAGCGTTTATTGACAGAACCACACTGTCAAAGGGGTAATCATTACATTCTCTTTCCGGGAAATACCGGCAAGAGACGGCCGCGCAGGAGCGCTCGGTCGTTACCGATAAAATGGATGCCCCTATGACACTCGCTATCGCCCGCACCTTCCTCGCTCACCTGTCCGTCACTGAAAGCCCTCGCCCAAAGCGGCTCAAGTCGGTGACGTCACAACCCCGCCAAACCCCGCCACCGCGACAAGACCTGTCCAGCCTGTTCGCGTTCGAACCCCTGGCCCCCAGCATCCCGAACCTGGCTTCGGAGAGTGGCGCCCTGGCAAGAACCACTGGCGCAGCGGCAAACGACACCTCCTTGCGCGAGCGCCTCGAAGCCCTGCGGCACGGCTTGAGCGAACAGCATGATCGCTGGCGATAGCAGCGGCGCCGGACAAAGGTAAAGTTCCTGATACAAAGGAATCTAAACGCCACCATACGGACTAATAAAGTAAGACCCGGGGGTTTGAAGCCAAGCCTTCACCCCTATTCGATGTATTGCCTGTGTGGTGAGGAATGCCCCCGATGAAAATGCCCAAACGCCTGATGGCCGGTCTTGGCCTGCTGGTACTCAGCGCCAGCCCCCTGCTGCATGCCGAGGATCAAATGCGCGGCGAAGACCATGATCGCGGCGGCTACGACCAGCGGGACAGGGGCGGCGACAGAGGGCCGGACAGGGGCCGTGACGAGCGCAACGCGCACCGTCCGCCCCAGGACTTCGGCCCGATCCGGCAGATCATCCATGAAGACCGCGAACATTTCGGTCGCGGCGCGCCACCGCCTCCGGGCTATCGTCTGGTCCGCGGCCAACCGCTGCCACGCGGCTACGAAGGCGAACGCCTGGACGGCCGGGCACTGGGCCGCCTGCCGGTGTATGAAGGTTATGAGTGGCGGCGCATGGGCAGTGACGTGGTCCTGATCGCCATCGGCACCGGGATCGTCTACGAGATTCTTGATGGCGTGCTGAACTGACCGCTTGAGGCGCTAGGCGAAGAGCGACAGGTCCAATGGCCTGACCGCCCCCATCCAGATCCCGTGATCGCGATGGTCGGCCAGGTCATCGCCGGTCAAGGGATGCAGGAACACCACCAGCCCCTTGCGGTTCAGCGCCAGCCACGGCAAGACCACACCGATATATTGCGCATCGAACGCCAACTGGCAGCTCCAGTCCGGATGCGGTCCCACCGGGCGCTGGTGCACCCGCCCCATCGTCAGCGGAAAAGTCGTCGCCGCCAGTTCGCACAGCTCACGGGCCTGCTCCAGGGTCGTTGCGTCGAAATAGATGTGGGCATGGTAGCCCTTGATACGTTGCATGCCGCTCTCGCTCATTCAGCGTCCGGTAATGGCCTGACGCTACACCGCAATCGAGGGCAAGCCCAGCCCCACCAGCGATTGCGCACTGTCGGCCTGTTCGGCCATCAACCAGTCGAAGAACCGCTGGATCAGCGCCCCGCGCCGTTTACGTTGGGGTAGCACCACGTAGTAGCCAAAGGTGGAAATCACCGACTGGCTGATCGGCCGGCATAACAAGCCCTGCTCCAACAGGTTATCCACCAGGTGGCGCCAGCCGATGGCCACGCCCTGGCCGCCAATCGCCGCCTGGATCAACAAGGTGTAGTTGTCGAAGCGCAATTGCCCCGGCGCCGGCGCCGCGGTCAGCCCCAGCTCGCGAAAAACCCCGCTCCAGTCGAACCAGTGGCTGCTATTTTCGCCCTTGAGGTGCAGCAAGGGAAACTCCAGCAAGGCCTCCGTCGGCAGCGGCAGCTCACGGCCCTTGAGCAGTTGCGGGCTGCATACCGGAAACACTTCCTCGCTGAACAGCCAATGGCTCTCGCCCTGCTTGAAACGGCCCTTGCCGAACAGCACCGCGACATCGATGTCGGTGCGCAACATGTTGTGGCTGCGCTCACTGGTCACCAGGCTGACATCGACCTGCGGATTGGCCGCGTGAAAGCGATGCAGGCGTGGCATCAGCCAGTAAGCGGCAAAGGCAAAGTCGGTGGCGACCTGCAGCACCTCGTGCTGACGCTGGGCGGTGACCGCGCTCAAACCACTGTCGATGCTCTGCAACCCGACCTGCACCTGCTCGAACAGGATCGAGCCGGCTTCGGTCAATTCGATGCCACGGTAGATGCGATCGAACAGGCGAGTGGTCAACTGGTCTTCCAGGCGCTTGATCTGCTGGCTGATGGCCGGCTGGGTAGTGCCCAGCTCCACCGCCGCGGCGGTAAAACTGTGGTGACGGGCCGCCGCTTCGAAAGCCCGGAGCAGATCGAGGGACAGGTCGCCCAGAGCTTCATACATAAGCTGTACTTATCCTAGTCATTGTTTGGCAGGGGCTTTACCACAGATTCCGTGGACCACATGCTGGATTGCAGCACTATCGCATAACAATTCACTATGGAATGCCGCGATTACATGAAGCGCAAGAACATTCTCTTCATCATGGCCGATCAAATGGCCGCGCCCCTGTTGCCGCTCTACGGTGCATCGCCGATCAAGCTTCCGAACCTGAGCCGCCTGGCCGCCGAAGGCGTGGTCTTCGATGCCGCCTACTGCAACAGCCCGCTCTGCGCGCCTTCGCGCTTCACCCTGGTCAGCGGCCAACTGCCGAGCAAGATCGGTGCCTACGACAACGCCGCCGATTTCCCCGCCGACGTACCGACCTATGCCCACTATCTACGGCGCCTCGGCTATCGCACCGCGCTGTCGGGCAAGATGCACTTCTGCGGGCCTGACCAACTGCATGGCTACGAAGAGCGCCTGACCAGCGACATCTATCCGGCGGACTACGGCTGGGCGGTGAACTGGGACGAGCCCGACGTGCGGCCCAGCTGGTACCACAACATGTCCTCGGTATTGCAGGCCGGCCCCTGCGTGCGCACCAACCAGCTGGACTTCGATGAAGAGGTGGTCTTCAAGGCGCAACAATACCTGTTCGATCACGTGCGCGAAGACGGCAACCAGCCGTTCTGCCTGACTGTGTCGATGACCCACCCCCACGATCCCTACACCATTCCCAAGGCCTTCTGGGACCTGTATCGCGACGAGGACATTCCATTGCCGCAGACCCCGGCCCAGGACAGCCTCGACCCGCATTCCCGGCGTTTGCTCAAGGTCTACGACCTGTGGGACAAACCGCTACCGGTGGATAAGATCCGCGACGCGCGCCGGGCCTACTTCGGTGCGTGCAGCTATATCGACAGCAACGTCGGCAAACTCCTGCAAACCCTTGAGGAAACCGGCTTGGCCGAGGACACGCTGATCGTGTTCTCCGGCGACCACGGCGACATGCTCGGCGAGCGTGGCCTCTGGTACAAGATGCACTGGTTCGAAATGTCCGCGCGGGTGCCGCTGCTGATCAGCGCCCCCGGGCAGTTCGCCGCCGGGCGCGTCAGCGCGGCGGTTTCCACCGCCGACCTGCTGCCGACCCTGGTGGAACTGGCCGGCGGTACGCTGCAGGCCGGGCTGCCCCTGGACGGCCGCTCATTGGTCCCGCACCTGAAGGGCGAGGGCGGTCACGACGAAGTGTTTGGCGAATACATGGCCGAAGGCACCATCAGCCCGCTGATGATGATTCGCCGCGGCGCCTACAAATTCATCTACAGCGAAGACGACCCCTGTCTGCTCTTCGATATCCACAACGACCCACGCGAGGAGGAAGAACTCAGCCAGTCAGCGCCGCATCAAGCTCTCTTCAACGACTTCCTGGCCGAAGCCCGGGCGAAATGGAACATCCCGGCGATCCACCAACAGGTGCTCGCCAGTCAGCGGCGGCGGCGTTTCGTCGCCAGCACGCTGGCCCAAGGAAAGCTGAAGAGCTGGGATCACCAGCCACTGGTGGACGCCAGTCAGCAATACATGCGCAACCATATCGACCTCGACGATCTGGAACGCAAAGCGCGTTATCCACAACCCTGCCAAAATCAATAACGAACGTAAGGGGAAGGCGATGAAGAAGTTATCCACAGCACTGACAGCCGGCTTGCTGGTCATGAGCAGCCTGAGTGCCTATGCCGAGCAGAGCTGCGACACGGTAAAAATGGCCGATCCGGGCTGGAGCGATATCGCCGCGACCAATGCCATCACCAGCTTGCTGCTGGATGGCCTGGGCTACAAGGCCAAGGTCGACACCCTGGCGGTGCCGATCACCTACGGCGGTCTCAAGGACGGCCAGGTGGATGTGTTCCTCGGCAACTGGATGCCGGCGCAGCAGGGTTTCTACGACAAGTTCCTGGCCAACGGCGATGTCACGCAACTGGCAAAGAACCTCGACGGCACCGAATTCACCCTGGCGGTCCCGGACTACGTCTGGGACGCGGGTGTGCATAACTTTGCCGACCTGAACAAGTTCGCCGACAAGTTCGACAAGAAGCTCTATGGCATCGGTTCCGGCGCGCCGGCCAATGCCTCGCTGGCGGATATCATCAAGAAAAACGAGTTCGACCTCGGCCAGTGGAAGCTGGTGGAGTCCAGCGAGCAAGCGATGTTGGCCGAAGTGGCCCGTTCGGTGAAGAAACAGAAGTTCGTGGTCTTCCTCGGCTGGACCCCGCACCCGATGAACGTGCAGATGAAGATGCACTATCTCAAGGGCGGCGAGAAATACTTTGGCGATACCGGCAGCGTCTATACCGTGACCCGCAAGGGTTATGCACAGGCCTGCCCGAACGTCGGCAAGTTGCTGAGTAACCTGAGCTTCACCCAGGACATGGAAAACAGCATCATGGCCGAGGTGGCGAACAAGAAGCTGAGCAATGCCGACGCGGCCAAGGCCTGGATCAAGGCCAATCCGGCGGTGCTGGACAAATGGCTGGACGGGGTGAAGACCGTGGATGGCCAGGATGGGTTGCCGGCGGTCAAAGCCAAGCTCTGAGTTAAACCTGGTACAGGCTGCATGCAACACCGCAGAACCCAATGTGTGGGAGCGGTGCTTGCCCGCGAAGAGGCCCTTGAGGCAGCTAAAAGCTTCGCGGGCAAGCACCGCTCCCACAAAGCAACTCCACGCCCACAAGGAATGTGCGCGGCCCAACCGGCGTCGGACGCCTTGCTCCTGTCACACCACCTCGTCACCCCGACGCCGACTCACCCAACCGAGAGACCCATGGGCTGGACCAACCGCCACAAACTCCTGCCATTTCTCAGCTGGCTGCCGCGACAAACCCGCGCCAGCGTCAGTCGTGACCTGATCGTCGGCCTGAGCGGGGCGATCCTGGCCTTGCCACAATCGGTCGCCTACGCCCTGATCGCCGGCCTGCCGCCCGAATACGGCCTCTACGCAGCCATCGTCCCGGTGCTGATCGCCTGTCTCTGGGGCTCGTCCTGGCATCTGATCTGCGGGCCCACGGCGGCCATCTCGATTGTCCTGTTCGCCAGTGTCAGCCCGCTCGCGGTACCCGGCAGCCAGGACTACGTGACCCTGATCCTGTTGCTGACCTGCATCGCCGGGATCTTCCAGTGGTTGCTGGGCATGCTGCGCTTCGGCGCCCTGGTGAATTTCGTCTCGCATTCGGTGGTGCTGGGTTTCACCCTGGGCGCCGCCGTGGTCATCGCCCTCGGGCAACTGCCGAACCTGCTGGGGCTCGATATCCCCAACCAGGCCACCGCCCTGAACAGCCTGTTGCAACTGGGCCAGCACCTCGGCGAACTGGACAAACCCTCGCTGCTGCTGGGGTTGGGAACCCTGCTCCTGGGTCTCGCTCTCAAATCCTGGCTACCGCGCTGGCCGACCCTGCTGATCACCCTGGTCCTGGCCAGCACGCTGGTCTGGCTGTGCCCGGGCCTGTTCGGGCACGTGCAGTTGGTCAAAGGCTTCATCGGCCGGTTGCCACCGTTCAGCGCCTTGCCACTGGACCTGGAAACCATCCTGCGCCTGCTGCCCAGCGCCGTCGCGGTGGGCATGCTCGGGCTCGTGACCAGCCTGTCGATTGCCCGTTCGCTGTCGGCCCGTTCGCAGCAATTGCTCGATGCCAACCAGGAAGTCCGTGCCCAGGGCCTGTCGAACATGATCGGCAGCCTGTTTTCCGGCTACCTGTCGGCCGGTTCGTTCACCCGTGCCGCGCTGAGCTACGAGGCCGGGGCCTGCTCACCGCTGGCCGGGGTGTTTTCCGCGCTCTGGGTGGCGCTGTTCGCCGTGACCGGCTCGGTGCTGATCGCGCATATCCCGATCCCGGCAATGGCCGGCAGTATCCTGCTGATCAGTTGGGGATTGGTGGATCGGCGCGGCATCCGCGCACTGTTCCGGGTCAGTCACGCCGAGTTCGCGGTGATGGCCCTGACCTGCGTGGCGACCTTGCTGCTGGAGTTGCAGACGGCGATTTATGCCGGGGTGCTGGCCTCGCTGTTTTTCTACCTCAAGCGCACCTCGCAGCCGCGGGTCCAGCATTGGCGCGATGGCGACGAGGATGTGCTGCGGGTCGGCGGGTCGATCTTTTTCGGTGCCAGCCATTACCTGCAAGTACAGTTACAACGCTTGCACGGGGTGAAGGTGGTGATCGAAGCGCAGCAGATCAACTTCATCGATTACTCGGGGGTTGAGATGCTGCACCAGGAGGCCCGGCGCCTGATACGCGAAGGCCGCAGCCTGACCTTGAGGCGGGCGCGGGCACCAGTGGTGGAGGAGTTGATCAAGCTCGAGGGTGTGGATAAGTGTCCAATCCTGTTTGAGGATTGATCCCCCCTGACTACGGATCGGGTGTCCTGTGGAAACGGACTTGTATGGGCGCCGGCTTGTGTGGGAGCCAGCTCCCACATCAGATTTGCGATCAGCCAGTCATATTGTGTCCAAGCTCAGAGCGCCAGCAGCCGCCGCAACTCCGCCAGCACCGGCGCCGTATCCGGTCGCACGCCGCGCCAGAGGAAGAAAGCCTCCGCTGCCTGCTCGGCCAGCATGCCCAGGCCATCCATCGACACCGCCGCGCCATGTTCGCTCGCCCAGCGGCAGAACGCCGTCGGCTCCTTGCTGTACATCATGTCGTAGCAGAAGGTCTTGCCCGGCTCGATCAAGCTCGGCGCAATCGGCGGCACATCCCCCGACAGACTCGCCGAAGTGGCATTGATGATCAGGTCCACCGGCTCCTGCAACCAGTCGAAGCCACTGGCCGACACCGGCCCCAGGTCGGCGAACAGTTCGGCCAGCAACTCGGCTTTCTCCACGGTCCGATTGGCAATGATCACCGAAGCCGGCTGCTCCGCCAGCAACGGCTCCAGCGCCCCACGAACCGCACCTCCGGCCCCCAGCAGCAGGATACGCTTGCCCTTCAGACTGAATCCGGCATTCACCGTCAGGTCGCGCACCAACCCCGCGCCGTCGGTGTTATCGCCCAACAGGCTGCCATCAGCCAGCTTGCTCAGGGTATTCACCGCCCCGGCCCGCTGCGCCCGGGCCGTCAGGCTGTCGGCCAGGCGATAGGCCTCTTCCTTGAACGGCACCGTCACATTGGCCCCGCGGCCGTCCTGGAAAAACGCCCGGGCACAGCCGGAAAAGTCATCAAGGGGCGCCAGCAAGGTGCTGTAGTCCAGCTGCTGGGCGGTCTGCTCGGCAAACAGACGGTGAATCAATGGCGACTTGCTATGACCGATGGGATTGCCGAAGACGACGTAGCGATCCATCAGACATTCCCCTCCGCCAGCCAGTCGCGGTCCTGCAGGAAGTACTCGGTCAAGCGCGCCTCCGCGCTGCCCGGCTCGGCCTTCCAGTCGTAACCCCAGCGCACTTGCGGCGGCAACGACATCAGGATCGATTCGGTACGCCCCCCCGATTGCAGGCCGAACAGGGTGCCACGGTCGTAGACCAGGTTGAACTCCACGTAACGACCGCGGCGGAACTCCTGGAACTCGCGCTGCTGTTCGGTCCAGGCCTGCGCCTTGCGGCGTTGCACGATCGGCAGGTAGGCCTCGATATAGGCGTCGCCGATCGCCCGCATGAAGGCGAAGCTGGTGTCGAAGTCCCACTCGTTCAGGTCATCGAAGAACAGGCCACCGATACCGCGCGGTTCGTTGCGGTGCTTGATATGGAAGTAGCTGTCGCACCAGGCCTTGTAGCGTGGGTACACCTCGGCGCCGAAGGGCGCGCAGGCGCGCTCGGCGACCCGATGCCAGTGCACGCAGTCTTCTTCATTGGCGTAGTAGGGCGTCAGGTCGAAGCCGCCGCCGAACCACCAGACCGGCTCCTCACCTTCCTTCTCGGCGATGAAAAAGCGCACATTGGCGTGGGAGGTCGGCACATGGGGGTTGTGCGGGTGAATCACCAGGGACACGCCCAGGGCCTCGAAGCCACGCCCGGCCAATTCCGGACGATGGGCGCTGGCCGACGGCGGCAGGCCGCTGCCGAAGACATGGGAGAAGTTCACGCCGCCTTTCTCGATGACCTGGCCGTTGCCGATCACCCGGGTCCGACCACCACCACCGGCGGGTCGGGTCCAGGCGTCTTCGACGAAGCGCGCGCCACCGTCTTCGGCTTCCAGGGCGGCACAGATACGGTCTTGCAGGTCGAGCAGGTAGGCTTTCACGGCCTCGGTGCGGGTAGTCATGGCATCACCTTGAATCGGGCAAAGCTACTTGGCACATCGGACGGCCGGTAGCAAAGAGGCGCGTAGCATAGCACCGCGTTTATGCTCGTCGCTGTTGACGAAGGTCAATCGAAGGAGTCCGATAGGGCCCTTGCAGCGCGCTGCACCGCGCCCCTTTGTGCAATGTCCAAGGAGAGAAAGATGGCCAAACGTATCCTGTTTCGTGCCCATGGCGGCCCGGATGTCCTTGAGTATGTCGACTACACCCCCGCCGAGCCGGGCCCGCAGCAGGTGCGGGTACGCAACCACGCCATCGGCCTGAACTTCATCGACACCTATCTGCGCAGCGGGCTGTATGCACCACCGGCCATGCCGTCGGGCCTCGGGGCCGAGGGCGCGGGCGTGGTCGAGGCGGTCGGCAGCGAAGTCAGCCAGTTCAAGGTCGGCGATCGCGTGGCCTATGGCAGCGGTCCTTTGGGCGCCTACAGCGAAGTGCATGTGCTGCCGGCGGCCAACCTGGTGCATCTGCCGGAAAGCATCAGCTTCGAACAGGCCGCGGCAGTGATGCTCAAGGGCCTGACGGTGCAGTACCTGCTGCGCCAGACCTATGAGTTGAAAGGCGGCGAAACCGTGTTGTTCCATGCCGCGGCCGGCGGTGTCGGCCTGCTCGCCTGCCAGTGGGCCAAGGCCTTGGGCGTGAAGCTGATCGGGACCGTCAGTTCGCCGGAAAAGGCGGCCTTGGCCAAGTCCCTCGGGGCCTGGGAAACCATCGATTACAGCCATGAGGACGTGGCCAAGCGGGTGCTGGAGCTGACCGATGGCAAGAAGGTGCCGGTGGTATATGACGGCGTGGGCAAGGACACCTGGCTGACCTCGCTGGACAGCCTGGCGCCCCGTGGGTTGATGATCAGCTTCGGCAACGCCTCGGGCGCGGTGGAGGGGGTCAACCTGGGGATCCTGGCGGCCAAGGGCTCGCTGTATGTGACCCGGCCGACGCTGGCGACCTACGCCAACAACGCGGAAAACCTGCAGGCCATGGCGAAAGACCTGTTCGGGATGATCACCAGCGGCAAGCTGCAGATCAAGATCGGCGCACGCTACAGCCTGGCGGACGCGGCCAAGGCCCAGACCGAACTGGCGGCGCGGCGGACTACCGGGTCGACGGTGCTCTTGCCTTGAGACTGGTGAACCTGGCCGCTGCTGCGTAGCGGTTCGTCAGAACGCCGCCCGGACCAAGCACCGCTCCCACAAGTTCTGAACCAGACGCTTCAAATTGCTTCAGCTAAGGCAATTTGAAGCCGACCGCGGTCTTGTGGCGAGCGGGCTTGCCCGCGCTCGGCTGCGCAGCCGTCGTAAAACCTGTGACCGCGTTCTACCTGATGACTTTAGGGCCGCTTCGCGCCCCAGAGCGGCGGTGCGGCGTTCCGACAAGCCCGCTCGCCACAAGGGTTCGCCCTACGCCGGGCGCACCACCTTGCCGGTTGCCAGGTCGCGGATCAGGCTTGGATTCTTGCGCCCGCCCAGGTTGCCGCCCAGCACCAGGTCGAGCTGCCCACGGAAATACTGCTCCACGCGGATCCGCGTGCGCGCCGCCGGCCGCCCCTGGGGATTGGCCGAAGTGGAAATCAGCGGCCCCACCAACGAACACAGGTCGCGCACCAACGGATGGTCGCTGACCCGCAAGGCCACGGTGTCATGCACACCGGTGACCCACTCCGGCAACAAATCCTGATGCGGCACCAGCCAGGTATTCGGTCCTGGCCAGGTACTGGCCATGCGGTCGATCCAGTCTTCCGGGAAATCCTCGAAGAGAAAATCGAACTGGCGAATGTTGTCGGCGATCAGGATCAAGCCCTTGTCCACCGAACGATTCTTGATCGCCAGCAAGCGGTCCACCGCCTCTTCGTTCCAAGGATCGCAACCCAAACCCCAGACCGCCTCGGTTGGATAGGCAATCACCGCCCCTGCGCGAATTTCTCGTGCGGCTTCTTGCACACGCCAACTGTTGACCATTGCTCGTTCTCCGGATTCAAAGCTGCTCGCAGTTTACTCAGGTAAACCTACCTCGCGCGAGCTAACCAGCGTCCGTTTTCATTGGCGACCCGGCCTTCGAGCTCCAACTCGGTCAACGCCGCCAAGACTCGCGGTAGTGCCCAGCCACAGGCACGGGCCAGGGCCTCGCTGCTCTGCGGCGCGGCGTGCAGCAAGCCTAGCAGCGGATGCGCGGGCGCAGCGGGGATCGGACTGGCCGTCACGCGCTGCCAGCCGCGCAAGGGTTCGAGGATATGTTCGACGGTTTCCACCAGCACCGCACCGTCGCGGATCAACTGATGACAGCCCTTGGCGCCGGGGTGATGGATGGAACCGGGAATCGCATACACTTCGCGCCCCTGTTCCGCCGCCAGCCGGGCGGTGATCAGCGAGCCGCTGGCGACACTCGCCTCTACCACCAGTACCCCCAGGGACAGACCGCTGATGATCCGATTGCGCCGGGGGAAGTTGCCCGGGTGCGGCGGCGCTTCCAGCGGCAACTCGGAGACCACGGCGCTGCCCTGGGCAATCATCGCCTCCGCCAGTCGGCGATGGCGCTGTGGATAAAGATTTTCCAGGCCGGTGCCAAGAACGCCAATAGTTCGCCCGCCGATGTCCAGGGCCGCCTGATGGGCCGCCCCGTCGATCCCCAGCGCCAGCCCGCTGGTGATGACAAAACCGGCGCCGGCCAGGCTCCGGGAAAACGCCGCCGCCGTGTCCATGCCTGGCTTGGAGGCGCGCCGACTGCCGACCAGCGCCAGTTGCGGTTGTTCCAGCAAGGCAGGGTCGCCGGCCACGAACAGCAGCGGCGGGGCGTCGTCCAGCTCGGCGAGAAGGGCCGGGTAATCGGCCTGGTCCCACATCAGCAAATAACACGCCGGACGCTCTAGCCAGCGCAATGCAGCGCTGGCTCCGTCACGGACCTCAGGGCTGCGACGAGCCTCGGCAGAGGCCGCCGGCAACCCCAGCGCGCGCCAGGCAGGCGCCGGCGCACCGAGGGCCGCCGAGGCCGAACCGAAGGCTTGAATCAGGGTTCGAAAGCGCCGTGGACCGAGTTCCGGCAGACGATGCAGGCGCAGGCGGGCTTCGAGCTCCGCCGGGGACAGGGAGGTACAGCTGGACAACGACATCGGATCATCCTTGATCTGTGGCGGTCCTGGAGCGGCATGGACAAGCTGTGGATAACTCTGTGGGTAACCTGTTTAGCCAGCTAACGGAATCGACCCCGCGTTATCGTCCGGCGCTAGGGGTTGCGCACCTTGTCCAAGACGGTCAGGGACCGCGTGGCGGTAAGTACTAAACCATAGCTGAGCTTTTCGTAGGTGCGGAACACCATCAGCAGGCCGGAACGCTCGTCGGGGACCTTCACGCTCTGCCCGGTGACCCGGTCGCGCACAGTCTCGCCGGTCTTCATCACCGCTAAAACATTGCCTTCGAGCAGCCCGTCGCGGCGCCCCTTGTTGATCGTGACCACATCCATGACCCCGATCTGTGTAACACCCCGTGGCACATCTATGATCGTGCCGTGGATCTGCACTTGCGGCGCGCTGGGCATGAACGTCGAATTGACCGGGTGCTCCTCGCTGACGAACAGGCGGTCGCCCAGGCGCACTTCCTCGGTGGTGCGGCGCAGGTTCAGCGTGCCGATATCGCCTTCGGTCGCCAGCAACTCGCCGGTACCCACGTCGTCGGCATTGATCCCGAGAAACTCCTTGGTCTGCGGGTCGGTATAGACCTTGCCCTGGCGGAACAGGCCATACACCGAGTGCCCCGGGTCGAACACGCCACGGGCATAGATCCGGTCGCCCATGCCGCTGAGGACTCGCTCATTGCTGCCAGCCAGGATATACGGGGCTTTCTGGAAGTCATTGGCGTTGTCGACAATGCGGTTGCTCAACAGGAACGCATTGATCTTTTCCAGCGGAATGCTCGGAATCGCCTCGGCCACCGGTGAACGGCGCACCTGCGGCGACAACTTCACGGTCCCCCGCGACACACCGCGATCCACCACCAGCCGCGGCTGACCGTCGACGAACTGCAGCGTCAGCGTATCGCCGGGGTAGATCAGATCCGGATTGGCCACCTGGGGGTTCGCATGCCAGATCTCCGGCCACTTCCACGGCTCGCTGAGAAACTTGCCGGAAATGTCCCAAAGTGTGTCACCGCGCACCACGGTATAACGCTGTGGATAACCGTCCTTGAGTTGCACTTGCGCCTGCACGACGCCGCTAACGGCCAGCAACAGGGCGAGTAGTGTTTTCCTCATGCAGTGAATCCCTTTATTATGTGCCTTCGCGTGAAACGCCAGAGCCCCCGCGGCTCGCTCCCAGGGAGAACGTTTTACAACGGTAGCCGATCCCAGCGGGACATTGCGGCAGCCGTCTCTGACTTTACCTCACAAGTGCAGCAAATACGCCTATGGCCATTTTAAACATCCTCGAATTTCCAGACCCGCGCCTGCGCACCATCGCCAAACCCGTGGCCGTGGTGGACGACCAGGTGCGTCAGCTGATCGACGACATGTTTGAAACAATGTATGAAGCCCCGGGCATCGGCCTGGCGGCGACCCAGGTCAATGTGCACCAGCGTATCGTGGTCATGGACCTGAGCGAAGATCGTAGCGAACCGCGGGTATTCATCAACCCCGAGTTCGAAACCCTGACCGAGGAAGTCGACCAGTACCAGGAAGGCTGCCTGTCGGTGCCGGGTTTCTACGAGAACGTCGACCGCCCGACAAAACTGCGGGTCAAGGCCCTGGACAGCGACGGCAAGCCGTTCGAACTGGAGGCCGAAGGCCTGCTGGCGGTGTGCATCCAGCATGAATGCGATCACCTCAACGGCAAGCTGTTCGTCGATTACCTGTCTACGCTCAAGCGCGACCGGATCAAGAAGAAGCTGGAAAAGCTGCATCGCCAGAACGCCTGATCCCCTCATTCCAAAGGCTTGCTGCGGCAAGCCTTTTCTTTTTCAAGCGAGCTTTATTTATGACTGAGCCACTGCGCATCGTCTTCGCCGGCACCCCCGAGTTCGCCGCCGAACACCTCAAGGCCCTGCTCGACAGCCCTTACCAGATCGTCGCGGTCTACACCCAGCCGGATCGGCCGGCGGGCCGTGGGCAGAAGTTGATGCCAAGCCCGGTCAAGCAGCTCGCGCTGGAGCATGGCATCGCCGTCCTGCAGCCGCCGACCCTGCGCAACGCCGAGGCCCAGGCCGAACTGGCGGCGCTCAAGCCGGACCTGATGGTGGTGGTCGCCTACGGCCTGATCCTGCCGCAGGTGGTGCTGGATATCCCGCGCCTGGGCTGTATCAACAGCCACGCCTCGCTGCTGCCGCGCTGGCGCGGTGCCGCGCCGATCCAGCGCGCGGTGGAAGCCGGCGATCGCGAAAGCGGCGTGACCGTGATGCGCATGGAAGCAGGGCTCGACACCGGGCCGATGCTGCTCAAGAGCGTCACCCCGATCGGCACCGAAGATACTGGCGGCACCTTGCACGACCGCCTCGCCGAACTCGGCCCGCCCGCCGTGCTCCAGGCCATCGCCGGTCTCGCCGCCGGGACCCTGGACGGCGAAGTCCAGGATGACAGCCTCGCCACCTACGCCCACAAGCTGAACAAGGACGAGGCGCGCATCGACTGGAACCGCCCGGCGGTCGAGCTGGAGCGACTGATCCGCGCCTTCAATCCCTGGCCGGTCTGCCACAGCAGCCTCGATGGCGAAACCCTGAAAGTGCTGGCCGGCGGCGTGGCCGAAGGCAAGGGCGCGCCAGGTGAAATCCTCGCCGCCAGCAAGGAGGGCCTGATCGTCGCCACCGGCGCCGGTGCCCTGTGCCTGACCCGCCTGCAACTGCCCGGCGGCAAGGCGCTGAACTTCAGCGACCTGTTCAACAGCCGCCGCGAGAAATTCGCCCTCGGTACGGTGCTCGGCCAATGAACCCGCGTCTGGCCGCCGCCAAGGCACTCGCCGCCGTCCTCAACGGCAAGGCTTCGCTCAACAGCTCGCTGCCGCTGCAACTGGACAAGGTCGAGGCGCGCGATCGCGGCCTGACCCAGGACCTGGCGTTCGGCACCGCGCGTTGGCAGCCACGCCTTTCGGCACTGGCGGCCAAGCTGCTGCAAAAACCCTTCAAGGCTGCCGACGCCGACGTCGAAGCCTTGCTGCTGGTCGGCCTCTATCAACTGCTCTACACTCGCATACCGGCCCACGCCGCCATCGGCGAGACCGTCGGTTGCGCCGAGAAACTGAAAAAACCCTGGGCCAAGGCCTTGCTCAATGCCGTGCTGCGCCGCGCGCAGCGGGAAAGTGAAGCGCTGCTGGCCGAACTGGAACACGACCCGGTGGTGCGTACCGCGCATCCGCGCTGGCTGCAGAAATCCCTCAAGGCCTTCTGGCCGGAACAATGGGAAGCCATCTGCGCGGCGAACAATGCCCACCCGCCGATGATCCTGCGGGTCAATCGCCGCCATCACCCGCGCGATGCCTACCTCAAGCTGCTCGGCGATGCCGGGGTCAGCGCCCACGCCTGCGTCTACAGCCCGGACGGCATCGTCCTGGAAGAGGCTTGCGATGTGCGCAACCTGCCCGGCTTCAATGAAGGCTGGATCAGCGTCCAGGACGAAGCCGCGCAACTGGCCGCCGACCTGCTCGACCTGGCGCCGGGCCATCGGGTGCTCGACGCCTGCTGCGCCCCCGGCGGCAAAACCTGCCATATCCTCGAAGTCCAGCCGCAACTGGCCGGTGTGGTCGCCGTGGACCTGGAGGCCAAGCGCCTGGTGCGGGTGCGCGAGAACCTCGAGCGCCTCGGCCTGGACGCCGAACTGATCGCCGCCGACGGTCGTGATACCGCAGCCTGGTGGGATGGCAAGCCGTTCCAGCGCATCCTGCTCGACGCACCGTGCTCGGCCACCGGCGTGATCCGTCGTCATCCGGACATCAAGCTGACCCGCCAGCCCGACGACATTGCCGCCCTGGCCACCTTGCAAGGCGAACTGCTGGACGCGATGTGGACGACCCTGGAAGTCGGCGGCATCCTGCTCTACGCCACCTGTTCGACCCTGCCGACCGAGAACACCGAAGTGATCGCGGCCTTCCTGGCCCGCACAGCCGGCGCCCGCGAGCTGGACATCGCCGGGGCCTTCGGCATCAAGCAGCCCCACGGTCGCCAGCTGCTCGCCCAGCAGGGCGGACACGACGGTTTCTACTACGCCAAACTGATCAAGATCGCCGCCGCGCGCGGCTGAGCCGGGACAACGGAGCGCCCCGATGAAAATCATCATCCTCGGTGCCGGGCAGGTCGGCGGCACGCTGGCCGAGCACCTGGCCAGCGAAGCCAACGACATTACCGTGGTCGACACCGACGGCGAGCGCCTGCGCGACCTTGGCGACCGCCTGGATATCCGCACCGTACAGGGCCGCGCCTCGTTTCCGACGATCCTGCGCCAGGCCGGCGCGGATGACGCCGACATGCTGGTGGCGGTGACCAACAGCGACGAAACCAACATGGTCGCCTGCCAGGTCGCCCACACCCTGTTCCACACCCCGACCAAGATCGCCCGGGTCCGTGAAGCGGCCTATCTGACCCGCGCCGGGCTGTTCGACAACGACGCGATCCCGGTGGATGTGCTGATCAGCCCGGAGCAGGTGGTCACCCACTACATCAAGCGCCTGATCGAACACCCGGGGGCCTTGCAGGTGATCGACTTCGCCGAGGGCAAGGCCCAGTTGGTGGCGGTCAAGGCCTACTACGGCGGGCCGCTGGTGGGCCAGCAACTGCGCCAGTTACGCGAGCGCATGCCCAACGTCGACACCCGGGTGGCGGCGATCTTCCGCCGCGACCGGCCGATCATGCCTCGTGGCGACACGGTGATCGAAGCCGACGACGAAGTATTTTTCATCGCCGCCAAGGCGCATATCCGTGCGGTGATGGGGGAAATGCGCCGCCTCGACGAAAGCTACAAGCGCATCGTCATTGCCGGCGGCGGGCAGATCGGCGAACGGCTGGCCGAAGCCATCGAAAGCCGCTACCAGGTCAAGATCATCGAGAAGAACCCGGCGCGCTGCCGGCACCTCTCGGACACCCTGGACAGCACCGTGGTGCTACTGGGCAGCGCTTCGGACCGCGACCTGCTGCTGGAAGAGAACATCGCCGACACCGATGTGTTCCTGGCCCTGACCAACGACGATGAAGCCAACATCATGTCGTCGCTGCTGGCCAAGCGCCTCGGGGCGAAGAAGGTCATGACCCTGATCAACAACCCGGCCTATGTCGACCTGGTCCAGGGCGGCGAGATCGATATCGCCATCAGCCCGCAGCTGGCGACCATCGGCACCTTGCTGACCCATGTCCGCCGGGGCGATATAGTCAGCGTGCATTCCCTCAGGCGCGGGGCAGCGGAGGCCATCGAGGCGATTGCCCATGGCGACGCGAAGTCGAGCAAGGTGGTGGGCCGGGCCATCGCCGATATCGCCTTGCCGCCGGGGGCGACCATTGGCGCGATCATTCGTGATGAAGAGGTCCTGATCGCCCACGACGCCACCGTGATCCAGGCCGGCGACCATGTCATCCTGTTCCTTGTGGATAAAAAACAGATCCGCGATGTGGAAAAGCTGTTTCATGTCGGCCTGAGCTTTTTCTGACCTGTGGCGAGGGGGCTTGCCCCCGTTCGGCTGCGAAGCAGTCGTAAATCCACTCACCTCGTTTTCACTGATACAGCGGAGTGGCCGATCTTAGGGCCGCTTCGCAGCCCGACGGGGGCAAGCCCCCTCGCCACAATTGCCGTATCGAGGGATCGCCATGCTCGAATCACTGGAAAAAATGCTCGCCAAGGGTGTGGATAACTCACTGCTGCGCTTCGGCCTCGGCAAGGGCTACCTGGACCTTGGGGAAAACGCCAAGGCCGCAGAACACCTGCAACGCTGCGTCGGCTTCGACCCGAAATACTCCGCCGCCTGGAAACTGCTGGGCAAGGCGCATCAGGCCGCCGGCGACAACGCCGCCGCCAAAGAGGCCTGGGAACAGGGTCTGGAGGCCGCGCGCGGGCATGGCGACAAGCAGGCGGAAAAGGAAATGACGGTGTTTCTGAAAAAGCTGGAAAAGGCCGCGCTCAAAGATCGATGAAGCGCAGGCCGATGCCGTCGGCGTCGACCCGCACCACTTCCATGCGAATCCGCGGCGCCACCGCCGGCAACCCCTGCACCTGGCCATAGACCACCGCGCCGGCGGTCAAGCGCGACAAACTCGGGTGCGTCACATACACACCCTGGCTCGACAGGTTGCGCGTCTGTCCCAGGCACTCGCCGATGCTGGGGTGCTGGATCTTTATACGCAGAGAATTATTGTTATCGGACATCTGTGGCGTCCTTGAAGGGTGCATCTGTGGATAAGTCAGCAGCGCAGATTTATCCACAGATCATGCCAATCTCGTTTCAATACCAGCGTTTCTCACCCGCCGGCCGCCTGCGAAAGCGCTTCATGCTCCACATGTACTGGTCCGGATAAGCCCGCACATAACGCGCCACCACCTGGCTCATGGCGGCCACGGAGGTCTCTGTATCGGTGCTGTACATGGCCTCGGGCGCGGCTTCGAGGATCACCTTGAAGCCCGAACCGTCCGGCAGCCGCAGCGCATGCAGGAACACGCCGACCGCCTTGCCGCCGGCGAGCATATTGGGCACGAACTTGCTGGTCAGCGCCGTGGTGCCGAGGAACGGCACGAATATTCCGGCGGATTCGGCCGGTTCCGGGTCGGCGGGAATGCCCACCGCACCACCTTTGCGCACTTCCTTGATGACGCTGAGGATGCCTTCCTTGGTCGAGGCGGCGACCCGGTTGCCCAACTGCACCCGCTGCTTGCGCAACAACTCGTCGACCGCCTTGAGCTTGGGCGGGCGGTAGAAAATGATCGGTTTGCACTGGCTGCAATAGAAGTGATTGAGCACTTCCCAGTTGCCTAGGTGGCTGGTGATGCCGACCACGCCCTTGCCCGAGGCCAGGGCCTCCTTGAGGATGTCCAGGCCCTCGACTTCACGGACCCGCTCCATCGAGCGCTGGGCCGGCCAGATCCAGGCGCAGGCACTTTCGGTAAAGGACTTGCCGATGCCCATCAGGCTGCGGCCGACCAACTGCTCGCGGGCCTCCGAGTCGAGTTCCGGAAAACACTTCGCCAGGTTGATCCGCACCACTTCGCGGGAACGGTTGGGCAGCTTCCACATCATCCAGCCGATGGCCGCGCCCACCCGCTGCACCGCGCACCAGGGCAGCAGCGCAAACAACCGCAACGCCCCCACCAGCATGGCGCCTTTAAACTTGTCCACAGGCCACTCCTGTCGTGATCGAGCTTGTTGTCAGCCGGCTATTGTAACCGTGGCGTGGCCAATGTGGCGTAACGATCACAATCGATGGTGTGGTCCATGACCATGCCCGAGGCCTGCATGAGGGCGTAGCAGATGGTCGGGCCGACGAATTTGAAGCCGAGTTTCTTCAGCGCCTTGCTCATCGCCTCGGCCTCGGGCGTGAGGGCCGGGACCTCGCCGCGGACCTTGAAGTGATTGATCATCTGCACGCCGCCGACAAAGGACCAGAGCAGCGCCACCGGGTCCTCCAGCGTCAGCCAGACCTGGGCATTGCGCCTTGCGGCATTGAGTTTCAGGCGATTGCGAATGATTCCGGGGTCGAGCATCAGTTGCTCGATATCGGCATCGCTCAGGGCCGCGACTTTGCCCACATCGAAGCCGAACAGGACCTTCCGGTAGTGCTCGCGTTTCTTCAGGATGGTGATCCACGACAAACCGGCTTGGAACCCTTCGAGCAAAAGCAACTCGAACAGACGCTGCCCATCGCGCAGCGGCACGCCCCACTCCTGATCGTGATAGGCCATGTACAAAGGATCGTCGTTGCACCAAAAGCAGCGTGGCATAAGGCTCCAGGGGGCGTGCGCACGGCCGAATCGGGTATACTCCCGCCTTTTGAATCGCAGCCCAAGTAACAGGTGAATTTCGTGAGCCAGCCTACGCCAGCCGTGCGTACCTTCCAAGACTTGATCCTCGCCCTCCAGCAATACTGGGCCGAGCAAGGTTGTGTGGTACTTCAGCCCTACGATATGGAAGTAGGCGCCGGCACCTTTCATACCGCCACGTTCCTGCGCGCCATCGGCCCGGAAACCTGGAACGCCGCCTACGTACAGCCCAGCCGCCGCCCGACTGATGGCCGCTACGGCGAAAACCCGAACCGCTTGCAGCATTACTACCAGTTCCAGGTGGTCCTCAAGCCGAACCCGGACAACTTCCAGGAGCTGTACCTGGGCTCGCTCAAGCGTGTCGGCCTCGACCCACTGGTGCACGACATCCGTTTCGTCGAGGACAACTGGGAATCGCCGACCCTCGGCGCCTGGGGCCTGGGCTGGGAAGTCTGGCTCAACGGCATGGAAGTCACCCAGTTCACCTACTTCCAGCAGGCCGGCGGCATCGAGTGCTACCCGGTCACCGGCGAGATCACCTACGGTCTCGAGCGCCTGGCGATGTACCTGCAGGGCGTCGACTCGGTCTACGACCTGGTCTGGGCCGACGGTCCGTTCGGCAAAGTGACCTACGGCGACGTGTTCCACCAGAACGAAGTGGAGCAGTCGACCTACAACTTCGAACACGCCAACGTCGAGAAGCTGTTCGAACTCTTCGATTTCTATGAAAGCGAAGCTAAGCGCCTGATCGAGCTGGACCAGCCGCTGCCGTTGCCAAGCTATGAAATGGTCCTCAAGGCCTCGCACACCTTCAACCTGCTGGATGCCCGCCGGGCGATCTCGGTCACCGCGCGCCAGCAGTACATCCTGCGGGTCCGCACCCTGGCCCGTTCGGTGGCCCAGGCCTACCTGATGGCCCGGGCCAAGCTGGGCTTCCCGATGGCGACCCCGGATTTGCGTGACGAAGTGTTGGCTAAGTTGGAGGCAGCACAATGAGTGCTCAAGATTTTCTGGTTGAACTGGGCACGGAAGAACTGCCACCCAAGGCCCTCAATACCCTGGCCGAGGCCTTTCTCGCCGGTATCGAAAAAGGCCTGCAAAACGCCGGCCTGAGCTTCGAAAGCAAACAGGTCTACGCCGCGCCGCGGCGTCTGGCGGTATTGCTGACCCAGCTGCAAACCCAGCAGCCGGACCGCAGCATCAACCTCGACGGCCCGCCACGCCAGGCGGCCTTCGACGCCGAAGGCAACCCGACCCAGGCCGCCCTGGGTTTTGCCAAGAAGTGCGGCGTGGAGCTGAGCGAAATCGACCAGAGCGGACCGAAACTGCGCTACACCCAAAGCATCCAGGGCAAGCCGACCGCCAGCCTGTTGCCGACCATCGTCGAGGATTCGCTGAACGACCTGCCGATTCCCAAGCGCATGCGCTGGGCCGCGCGCAAGGAAGAGTTCGTGCGTCCGACCCAGTGGCTGGTGATGCTGCTCGGTGACCAGGTCATCGACTGCACCATCCTCGCCCAGAAAGCCGGTCGCGACTCTCGCGGTCACCGCTTCCACCACCCGGACAGCGTGCGCATCACCTCGCCGGCCAACTACCTGAGCGACCTGCGCGGCGCCTATGTACTGGCCGACGCCAACGAGCGGCGCGAGCTGATCAGCCAACGCACCACCGAGCTGGCGACCCAGCAGGAAGGCACGGCGATCATGCCGGCGGACCTGCTCGACGAAGTCACCGCCCTGGTCGAATGGCCGGTGCCGCTGGTGTGCTCTTTCGAGGAGCGTTTCCTCGACGTGCCCCAGGAAGCCCTGATCACCACCATGCAGGACAACCAGAAGTACTTCTGCCTGCTGGACGTCGACGGCAAGCTGCTACCGCGCTTCATCACCGTCGCCAACATCGAGAGCAAGGACCCGCAACAGATCATCGCCGGTAACGAGAAAGTCGTGCGCCCGCGCCTGACCGACGCCGAGTTCTTCTTCAAGCAGGACAAGAAGCAGAAGCTCGAGCAGTTCAACCTGCGTCTGCAGAACGTGGTGTTCCAGGAGAAACTCGGCAGCGTCTACGACAAGGCCGAGCGCGTCTCCAAGCTGGCCGCGTTCATCGCCCCGCGCATCGGCGGCGACGCCCAGCGCGCGGCCCGCGCCGGCCTGTTGTCGAAATGCGACCTGGCCACCGAAATGGTCGGCGAGTTCCCGGAGATGCAAGGTGTCGCCGGTTACTACTACGCCCTCAATGACGGCGAGCCGGAAGATGTCGCCCTGGCCCTGAACGAACAGTACATGCCGCGCGGCGCCGGCGCCGAACTGCCAAGCACCCTGACCGGTGCGGCGGTGGCGATTGCCGACAAGCTCGACACCCTGGTCGGGATCTTCGGTATCGGCATGCTGCCGACCGGCAGCAAGGACCCCTATGCCCTGCGCCGCGCCGCCCTCGGCGTGTTGCGCATCCTGATCGACAAGCAGCTGGACCTCGACCTGATCGAAACCGTGGCCTTCGCGGTCAAGGCCTTCGGTGCCCGGGTCAAGGCCGCCGGCCTGGCCGACCAGGTGCTGGAGTTCATTTTCGACCGCCTGCGCGCCCGTTATGAAGACGAAGGCGTCGACGTCGCGACCTACCTGTCGGTGCGCGCGCTCAAGCCGGGTTCGGCACTGGACTTCGACCAACGCGTACAAGCCGTGCAGAAGTTCCGCCAGTTGCCGGAAGCGGCTGCCCTGGCGGCGGTGAACAAGCGTGTGTCGAACCTGCTGAGCAAGGCCGAAGGCAGCATCCCGAGCACCGTCGAAGCCAAGTACTTCGACAACGCCAACGAGTTCTCGCTGTACTCGGCGATCCAGCAGGCGGACCAGGCGGTGCAGCCGATGGCCGCGGCACGCCAGTACAACGAATCGCTGGCCCGCCTGGCCGCCCTGCGCGAGCCGGTGGACGCGTTCTTCGAAGCGGTGATGGTGAATGCCGAGGACGCCAAGGTCCGCGCCAACCGTTATGCCCTGCTGGCGCGTCTGCGAGGCCTGTTCCTGGGTGTCGCCGATATTTCGCTGCTGGGCTGAGGGCGCGTCTTGAAGCTGCTGATTCTCGATCGGGACGGGGTGATCAACCAGGACTCCGACGCCTACATCAAGTCGGTGGAGGAATGGATTCCACTCCCCGGCGCGATCGAAGCCATCGCGCAGTTGAGCAGGGCCGGCTGGACGGTGGCGGTGGCCACCAACCAGTCCGGCATTGCTCGCGGCTACTACGACATCGCCACCCTGGAAGCCATGCACGAGCGCCTGCGTTCGCTGGTGGCGCAACAGGGCGGCGAACTCGGGCTGGTGGTGTATTGCCCGCACGGGCCGGATGAGGGTTGCGCCTGCCGCAAACCCAAGCCCGGCATGTTGCGCACCATCGCCGAACATTATGGAGTGTCGTTGGCTAGGCTATGGTTTGTCGGCGACAGCCTCGGTGACTTGGAGGCGGCGCGGGCCGTCGACTGTCAGCCTGTTTTGGTAAAAACCGGTAAAGGCGAAAAGACACTGGGTAAAACCCTACCGGTGGGTACCCTGGTTTTTGACGATCTGGCGGCGGTTGCCGCAGAACTTATCCACAACTGAAGCTCTTCTGACCTCCTGACCAAGGACTGTTCGGGAAGCGCTTTTTATAGGCGGGCAATGCCCGCAACGGTAAATGCCGCTATGTCGATCCTGCAGGCCATCAGAACCTTTTTCTTTTACCTGCTGCTGGGCACCAGTTCGCTGTTGTGGTGCTCGCTGAGCTTTTTTATCGCGCCGTTCCTGCCGTTCAAGGCACGTTATCGCTTTATCAACGTGTACTGGTGCCGTTGTGCCCTGTGGCTGAGCAAGGTATTCCTGGGCATCACGGTCGAAATCAAGGGCGCGGAGAATGTACCCGAACGTCCTTGCGTGATTCTGTCGAATCACCAGAGCACCTGGGAAACCTTCTTCCTCTCGGCCTATTTCTCGCCCCTGAGCCAGGTGCTCAAGCGTGAGTTGCTGTATGTGCCGTTCTTCGGCTGGGCGATGGCCATGCTGCGGCCGATCGCCATCGACCGGGATAACCCGAAGGCAGCGCTCAAGCATGTGGCGAAGAAGGGCGACGAGTTGCTCAAGGACAATGTCTGGGTGCTGATCTTCCCCGAAGGTACCCGTGTGCCGCTCGGCACGGTCGGCAAGTTTTCCCGGGGCGGCACGGCACTGGCGGTGAACGCCGATCTGCCGGTGCTGCCGATTGCCCACAACGCCGGCAAGTTCTGGCCGAAGACCGGCTGGTTGAAGAAACCCGGGACCATCACGGTGGTGATCGGTGCGCCGATGATGGCCGAAGGCAGCGGGCCACGGGCGATTGCCGAGCTCAATGACCGGGTCCAGGCCTGGAACGAGCAGACCCAGCGAGACATGGGTTCGTTGCCGCCGGCACCGGCGATGGAGACGCCTGTCGTGGTTTGACGCAATTGTGGATAACTTGTGCACAAGATTTGGATTTCTTTCATAAAAATGACGTAAGCGCATGATTTTATTGCTTATTTATTTGTATGACTTTCCACTGTAAATCGTGCATAAGTTTTTTCGAGCGATAAAAAAACCGGCTTTAATGCCGGTTTTTCAAAACGAAATATGATTTCCGTGGCAACCGGTCTCAGGCCTTGTCCAGATCCACGCCCTTGGTCTCCTTCAGGCAGAACAACCCCACCACCAGGCTGACCCCGGTCACCAGCACCGGATACCACAGGCCATAGAAGATATCCCCGGTGTAGACCACCAGCGCAAAGGACACCGTGGGCAGGAACCCGCCGAACCAGCCGTTGCCGATATGGTAGGGCAGCGACATGGAGGTGTAGCGGATCCGCGTCGGGAACAGCTCGACCATCACCGCCGCCAGCGGACCATAGGTCATGGTGGCAATCAGAATCAGCAAGACGATCAGCAGCACCACCATCGGTTCGTTCACCGCCGCGCTATCGGCCTTGGCCGGGTAGCCCGCCGCCGTGATCGCCGCGCGCATCGCCGCCTCGTCAAAGCCGCTGATCTTCTGTTCACCCACCGAGACCATCACGTCCGTTCCAGGCGCCGCGGCCTGCGAGCTATAGGGCAGGCCCTGCTTGACCAGGAAGGTCTTGACCTTGTCGCACGGGCTGTCGAAACGCGCCTTGCCCACCGGGTCGAACTGGAAGGTACAGCTCGCCGGATCGGCCAGCACCACGATCGGCGCCTGGCGGCTGGCCGCGTCGATCTGCGGATTGGCGTAATGGCTGAGGGCCTTGAACAGCGGGAAATAGCACAGCGTTGCCAGCAGCAGGCCGAGCATCAGGATCGGCTTGCGCCCGACCTTGTCCGACAGCCAGCCGAACAGTACGAAAAACGGCGCGCCGATCACCACGCTGATGATCAGCAGGCTATTGGCCTGGGTCGGGTCCATCTTGAGCATCTGGGTCATGAAGAACAGCACGTAGAACTGTGCGGTGTAGAAGGTCACCGCCTGCCCGGCGTTGATGCTGAAGAGGGCGGTCAGAACGATCTTCAGGTTCGACCAGGAACCGAAGGACTCACGGATCGGCGAGCGGCTGACCTTGCCTTGCGCCTTCATTTTCACGAAGGCCGGCGACTCGTGCATGCTCAGGCGGATCCAGGTGGAAATCGCCAGCAGGAAGATCGACAGCAGGAACGGCAGGCGCCAGCCCCAGACTTCGAACTGGTCGCCGCTGATATAACGACTGGCGAGCACCACCAGCAGGGACAGGAGCAGGCCCAGGGTCGCGGTGGATTGAATCCAGCCGGTATACGAACCACGTTTGCCGGTCGGCGCGTGCTCCGCCACGTAAGTCGCGGCGCCGCCGTATTCACCGCCCAGCGCCAGGCCCTGGAGCATGCGCAACAGGACCAGGATGATCGGCGCGGCGATGCCGATGCTGGTGTAGGTCGGCAACAGGCCGACGGCAAAGGTGGAAAGACCCATCAGGATGATGGTCATGAGGAAGGTGTATTTGCGCCCGATCATATCCCCCAGGCGCCCGAATACCAGGGCGCCGAAAGGCCGGACCAGGAAGCCCGCGGCAAAGGCCATGAGGGCGAAGATAAACGCCGTGGTGTCGTTGACCCCTGCAAAGAACTGCTTGCTGATCACCGCCGCCAGGGCGCCATAGAGAAAAAAGTCATACCACTCGAAAACCGTCCCGAGGGATGACGCAAAAATGATCTTTCGTTCTTCCTTGCCAGTGCTCGCGGTTGCACGCATGCGCTGTTGCTCGATGTAGTCCGACATTTGCCATGTCCTCGGCCCTGGGGGCCACAGTGATTATTGTTGTTGTTCCACTGTGGATTCCGGCTGACTGCCACCGGAATCCGCTCTTGCACTATTGACGCGATCTACCGGCCCGACGCCGTCCCCTTGTCGGGACGCCGCATCGCAGCGATGAAGCCCGTGAGACTTGTATTGATCTTACGGACGCCATCGCTGGCAAGCCGGCTCCTACAAGGGGGCCAGGATTTCCTCCGTTCGTAAGTCATGAATGGCCGGGGCATCCTCCAGAATCATCTGCGCCGCCTTCTCGGCAATCATCACCGTCGGCGAACAGGTATTGCCGGAGACGATGTCCGGCATGATCGACGCATCGGCGACCCGCAACCCCGGGACACCGTGCACCCGCAGCCGGGCATCCACCACATCCAGCGCGCCGCTGCCCATCCGGCAGGTACCCACCGGGTGAAAGATCGTCGTGCCGATCCGCGCGGCCGCCTCATGCAACTGTTCTTCGGTTTGCAACGCCGCCCCGGGCAGATATTCCTCGGGTTTGAAAACCCGCAGGGCAGGAGAGTCGACAATGCGCCGGGTCAACCGGATCGCCTCGGCCGCGACTTTCAGATCCTCTGGATCGCTCAGGTAATTCGGATCGATCAACGGCGCCACGTCCGGATCGGCCGAGCGAATATCGATCCGCCCCCGGCTCAGCGGCCGCAGGTTGCACACCGAAGCGGTAAAGGCCGGGAACCTATGCAACGGCTCGCCGAAGCGCTCCAGCGACAAGGGCTGTACGTGGTACTGCAAATTGGCCGAGGCCTGCTCCGCCGAAGACTTCACGAACGCGCCCAACTGGCTGGGGGCCATGGCCAACGGACCACTGCGGTCGTAGAGATAACGCAGGCCCATGCCGACTTTGCCCCACAGGCTGTTGGCGACCTGGTTGAGAGTGCGGGCATTGCTGAGTTTGTAGATCAGGCGCAATTGCAGATGATCCTGCAAATTGCCGCCGACACCCGGCAGTTCGTGACGCAGCGCGATGCCGAGGGTTTCCAGCAAGGGCCGCGGGCCGATGCCCGAACGTTGGAGAATGCCGGGGGAACCGACCGAACCGGCGCACAAAACGATCTCGCGCCGCACGTTGAACACATGTTCCTCGCCCTGCCAACGGGCGACGACGGCACTGGCACGGCCATTTTCCAGGTTCACCCGGTCAACCTGGACACCGGTCAGGATCGTCAGGTTGGGCCGTTTGAGGATTGGCCGCAGGAAAGCTTTCGACGAGTTCCAGCGCACGCCGGAACGCTGGTTGACCTGAAAGTATCCACAGCCCTGGTTATCGCCGGTGTTGAAATCGCTGACGCTGGCAATGCCGTTTTCAGCGGCGGCAGCGCGGAAGGCGTCGAGGATCGGCCAGGAGTAGCGTTGCTGCTCGACGCGCCACTCGCCCTGGTCGTTATGGAATTCGCTGGCGCCGCCAAAGTGGTTTTCGCTGCGCTTGAACAGCGCCAGGACATCGTTCCAGGCCCAACCCGGATTGCCCTGGGCGGCCCAGCGATCATAGTCGCCGGCCTGGCCACGCATATAGATCATGCCATTGATCGACGAGCTGCCGCCCAGCACCTTGCCGCGCGGGTAGCCAAGGTTGCGACCTTGCAGGCCGGGTTGCGCTTCGGTCTTGAAGCACCAGTCGGTGCGCGGATTGCCGATGCAGTACAGATAACCCACCGGGACATGAATCCACGGGTAATTATCCTGGCCGCCGGCTTCGAGCAGCAGCACATGGTTCTGCGGATCGGCAGACAGCCGATTGGCCAGCACACAGCCGGCGGGCCCGGCGCCGACTATCACGTAGTCATAGGGCAGGTGGGCGGATGACATAGGCAACCTCGCCGTTTTTATTGTTCTTGTCTCCCTTCATGTTATTGATTAGTTTCGAGATGAAAACCTTCGTTTTTGCGCAAGAGCTGTGCGTTTTCAAGCAAGGCCGTGAACCCCGTGATGCACAAGGAAGCCCCATGTTCGACTGGAACGACCTGCGTTTTTTTCTTGAGCTGCAGCGCAGCGGACGCCTGCTGACCGCGGCCAAGCGCCTGAACACCACCCACAGCACCGTGGCCCGGCATATCGAGACCATCGAGCAGAGCCTGGGCACCGCGCTGTTTGTCCAGCATGCCCAGGGCTACGAGCTGACGCCCTCGGGCCAGGCCCTGCTCAAGCATGCCGAGGCCATGGAAAACGTCGCCTTGCTGGCCCAGGAAGAAATCACCCAGGCCATCGCGCCCCTGGGCAAGATCCGCCTGGGGGTGACCGAAGGGATCGGCATCATGTTCCTCACCACCCGCATGGGCAGCCTCTACGAACGTTACCCGGGGCTGGAAGTGGAACTGGTGGCGGTACCGCGTTTCGTCAGCATCCTCAACCGCGAGGCGGAAATCAGTATCCACCTCGACCGGCCGAATGCCGACCTGTTGATCACTCGCAAGCTGACCGACTACCGCCTGGCGCTGTATGCCAGCCCGGACTACCTCGCCCGGGCGCCGGCCTTGCAGCATCGCGACGACTTGTCGCAACACAATTGGATCGGCTACGTCGACGACCTGCTGTTCAGCGAGGAGCTGCTGTTCCTCAACAACTTCTGCCGCACGCCGAATGTGATTTTCCGCAGCACCAGCGTGATTGCCCAGCAACAGGCGGCGCGGGCCGGGCTGGGGATTGC
Source organism: Pseudomonas sp. MWU13-2105 (assembly GCF_023242315.1). Classification (GTDB taxonomy): domain Bacteria; phylum Pseudomonadota; class Gammaproteobacteria; order Pseudomonadales; family Pseudomonadaceae; genus Aquipseudomonas. Next base: position 50,379 of record NZ_JALLIY010000019.1, on the reverse strand, counting down.
GGTGTTGCCCAACTACATGGCCAAGGATGATCCACAGTTGGTACGAGTATTACCGGAGGAAACCATCCAACGCAGCTACTGGATCAGCACCCGACGGGAGCTGCACAAGTCAGTGCGCTTACGGGTGGTATGGGATTTTCTGCTGGCATTGTGTGCGAGTGAACAGGGTGTGTTGCTGGCACCGTGAAACTATCGACCCTCAGCTTTTCTTGTAACACTCCATTTGCGAAAAGCTGCCTCCATTGATACGGATGGAGGTGGCGTCGTCATTGGTTATTTCCTGGGGCGGTGTAAAGCCGAGCATCGACGATGCCCGGGTCGCATTGATCCATTCCAGCCGGCCCTTGAGCAGGGCGCCGTCGAGCGAACCGGCACTGCTGCGAATACGCACGGTGTCCTTGCCATGCTGGTAGAAAAAGATGAACGGCCCATTGAAGCCGGGGCACTCGTAACTGCTCAACAACCTGGGCGTCGGCATGTAGCCGCTGTTGATGATGCCGACATAGATCACCGAATAACCGATATACGCCAGCACCGGTACCGCTGCCAACGACCCGGCCCAGTACCATCGACGCTTGCGCTTCGATTCGTCTGGCAAAGGCTCGACAGGGGAGTTATCCACAGGCGGCAAGACCGTCTCGGGAGACAGTAGCTCGGCGGATACAGGCTCGTGAACCTCAGGGATATCCTCCGCTACCGCGACCACCCGAACCACGCGGGTCGGCAGCGGGTCGGCGAGCACCGGCGCCTCCATGTGGGCAGGGCGCAAAACCGGCTCGGGCCTGGGCAGCAAACGCAGGTTACGCTGGATGATCCGGCTTTCCACCAGTACGAAAATCGCACAGGCCAGGGGCATCGCCAGCCCCAGGCCCGGTGCCTGGGTCGCCACCCAATCGGCAATCAGCGGGTCGGACATGCCGATATCCCCGGCGACCCAACCCAACAAGGCACCGCCCGCCGGGATCAACCAGGGATAACGCTTGAACAACCCAGTCACAAACAAACTGCCGTACATCAGCATCGGGATGCTCAGCAGCAGCCCCAGCACCAGAATCCCCAGGTTGTCCTGGGCCACAGCGGCCAGGGCCACCACATTGTCCAGGCTCATGGTCAGGTCGGCGAAGACGATCAGTCCGATCACCGACCAGAGCGTCGACCCCGAATGTTGCGGCAAGTGTTCGGCGTCTTCATCCGCCACCAGCAACTTGATCGCGATCACCACCAGCGCGACCATGCCCAACAGTTTCAGGCAGGGCACCTTGAGCAACAGGCTGATCACCGTGGTGAACAGGATCCGCAACACCACCGCCACGCCCATCCCGGCGAACAGCGCCTGGCGCATCTGCCGGGCCGGCAGGTGACGGCAGGCCAGGGCGATGACCACGGCGTTGTCGCCGCTCAGCAGCAGGTCGAGCAGAAATACCTGCAACGTCAGGTTGATGCCCTGCATCCCGGTATCCAAGCCGATCATCTTGCCGCTCCCGCAACCATCGTCATCAATTCAACAATCCTCCCACACCACAGAACAGCCCGGTCAGGGAGGCAACCCCGAACACCAGGCCCACCACCCGCGCATACCCGCCCCGCAACCTGAAGGTCCCGGTCAACTGCGTACGGGCCAACCAATAGAGGAGTCCCAGCACGGCCGGCAGCAACAGCGCATTGACCACTCCGGTGAAAATCGACAGTTCGACCAGATTGACCCCGGAACCCACCAACACCCCAGCCCCCAGCAGCATCGCGCCGAATGCCGCGTAGAACCCGGGGGCGTCGGCGGGGCGCTGCTCCAGCGAATGCCGGCGGCCGGTGGCCTCGCCGACACCCCAGGCCACGGTCAGGCAGACCACGATGATGGCCACCAGCGCGCCCCCGGCCAACCCCATCGCAAAGACCCCGCGCCCGACCGTCTGGCCCAGGGAAGCGGTAAAGGCATCGGCCAGTTGCGGCACGCTGGTCAAGATGAAGGAAGCGTCGGAGCGGTTGAAACACGCTGCCGCGGCAACCACCACGGCCGCCGTGAGAATCTGGCAGAGAGTCGCACCGAGGAAGGTTTCGACGCGTGCCGCTTTCAGGTGCCGGACGCCCAGGCCTTTGTCGATCAACGCCGACTGTTGGTAGAACACCGTCCACGGCATGACGCTGGTGCCCAGGTTGGCAGCTACCAGGTAGAGATAGGCGTGGTCGTGGAGCGGCATCTGGTACCACTGCGCCGCAATCTGCCGGGAATCGGGGTGAGCATTCCAGGCCACGGCGATAAAAGCCAGGCCGAACAGGCCAAGGCAGATCGCAATACGTTCGACACCCTTGTAGGAACCGGTGCAGACCATCGCGAAAATCAGCACCAGCAGCACGCCGATGGTCTCCCACAACGGTACGCCGAACAATTCGCCGACCCCGGCCAACCCGCTCAACTCGGTCACCAGGGCGCCAAAGCAACTGAGCACCAACGTCGCCAGGGACAACAACGCAATACCGCGCCCGAACCGCTGGCGCACCAGTTCACCAAAGCCCTTGCCCGTGCCAAGCCCCAGGCGGATCGAGAGCTCTTGCGCGGTATACAGCAGGGGAATGATGAGGAACTGCAGCAATAGCAGCCGATAGCCCCATTGCGCGCCACTCTGCGCGGCGGTGATCACGCTGCCGGCCTCGGTATCCGCCAGCATCACCACCAGCCCCGGGCCGACGGCGGCAGCCATCAAGCGCAGTCGGCTCGAGCGGATTGAAACGCTTGGCATCATGTCTGTTCCCGACTCATGGCGTGCGTAGATGGCGAAAATCCCGTTCAGTGACCCGGCTGGGCGTCAGGGTCGGCCATTCACCTGCGGGCCACTTTTGAAATCCTTGAGGAACGCCGTATCCGGTGACAGCACCAGGGTCGGCGCGGACTCGGACAAGGACTGCCGATAGGTCTGCAAGCTGCGGTAAAGCTTGTAGAACTCGGGGTCCTTGTCGAATGCCTGGGAAGAAATCCGGTTGGCCAGGGCATCGGCTTCGCCACGGGTGATGCGGCTTTGCCGTTGCGCTTCGGAGATCAGCACCGCCCGTTCGCGCTCGGCGTTGGCCTGGATCTGTTGCGCCCACTCGAAGCCCTGGGCACGCAGCTCCTTGGCCTCGCGCTGGCGCTCGGACTTCATCCGGTCATAGATGGCCTGGCTGGTTTCGAACGGCAGGTCGGCACGATGGAAACGCACCTCGGTGACCTCAATGCCCAGGGGCCTGGCCTTCTCCACCACCTCGTTCTGGATATGCTCGACGATCTTCGGCCGCTCGGCGGACAACAGTGACTTGAGCATGACCTGCCCCAGTTCGCGGCGCAGCGATGAGCTGACCAACTGGGCCAGTTGCGCATTGGCCTGGTCCACCGTGCGCAGGGCCTGATAGAAACGCAACGGATCGACGATGCGATATCGCGCATAGGTTTCCACTTCCAGGCGCTTCTGGTCGCCGAGGATCACCTGCTCGGAAGGCGGTGCCAGGGTCAGGATGCGGGTGTCGTAATAGATGACGGTGTCGATCAGCGGCACCTTGAGTTTCAGTCCCGGCGTACGCACCGGCGCGGTCGGCGCGCCGAGCCGGACCACCAGGGCCTGCTGCGCTTCATCGACGGTATACAGCGAGGCACCGAGGGTCCACAGGGCAACCAGCACCAGGATCACCAGGGCTACACGAATCGGTGGTTTCATCGGGTCTGCTCCTTGGCCGGGCGCTTGTCCTGTTCTGACAGCGGCATATAGGGCACCACGCCCGAAACGCCTTTGCCGGAGGTATCGATGATCACCTTGGAGGCCCTTTTCAGCACTTCATCAGTGCTTTCCATGTACAGGCGCCAGCTGGTCACGTCCTTGGCCTGTGCATAACTTTCGTACACCGCCAGGAAACTTTTCGCATCACCTTCGGCCAGATTGACCGCCTGGGCCTTGTAGGCCTCGGCTTCCTGGTTGATATGCGACGCTTCGCCCCGGGCCCGCGGAAGAATGTCGTTGGCGTAGGACTCGGCCTCGTTGCGCGCGCGCTCCTGGTCGGCCCGGGCCCGCTGCACATCGTTGAAGGCATCGATCACCGCCGGTGGCGGATCGACACGCTGCAACTGGATCTGGGTGATCAATACACCGGCCTTTTCATCGTCGAGCAGGCCTTGCAACAAGGTCTTGGTTTCCTCGGCGATCTCCTGGCGCTTGTCCGACAGGGCGGCCTGGATCGGCGTGCGTCCGATCACTTCACGCAGGGCACTTTCGGCGGCCAGCTTGATGGCGAATTCGGGCTTGTCCATGCTGAACAGAAACTGCCCGGCGTCCTTGATCCGCCAGAACACCGCGCAATCGGCCTCGACGATATTCTCGTCACCGGTAAGCATCTGCTTGTCGCGGGACAGGCTGCTGTCGTTCAGGCCGAGCGCGGGACCGTGCCCCAGTTGCAACTGGTTGACCGTGGTGACCTTGGGCAGCAGCACCGTTTCGATGGGGAAGGGCAGATGGTAGTGCAGGCCGGCCTCGGTGGTGTCGACCCATTTGCCGAAGCGCAGGACAATGCCTTGTTCGTCGGGCTGGACCTTGTAGATGCCGCCGACGATCCAGACAAACGCCAGCAACCCGGCCAGCAGTGCCAGACCTTTGCCTTGCAGCCCCGTGAGGGCCACGAAACGATTGGCCCGCAAGCCCATCGAACGGGCTTGTTGGCCCAGTGTCGCGGAAGAGCTTTCCGGTTCCAGGGGGGTCAAGGGTTGCGGGTCGGACATGGTCTTATCCTGGAGGACGGCTTGCCGGAAGGCACTGATCGGATTTTTTATTACCGCATATTTCTGGACATCATACAGCCGAGGCCTGAACCCCTCCTGACTTGGCGCAATGATTGAGATTTCGGCGAGGCAAATGTGCTGACTGGGAAATATTCGCAGCAATAGACCTGAAGCCGGGGCGAACGCGCGCTACTTACCCAGTACCGCCAAATGTATGTCCTGCAGGGCCAGGACACGTTTGGCCGCGCCCAGTTTTATCGCTTCCTTGGGCATGCCGAACACCACGCAACTGGCCTCGTCCTGGGCCACGGTCGCGGCGCCCGCGTCGGCCATTTCCTTGAGGCCACGGGCACCATCGTCGCCCATGCCGGTCATGATGATGCCGGTGGCGTTCTTTCCGGCGAACTTGGCCACCGAGCGAAAGAGCACATCCACCGATGGACGATGGCGATTGACCAGCGGGCCGTCCGCCACCTGCACATGGTAGTAGGCGCCGTTACGCACCAGCATCATGTGCTTGCCGCCTGGGGCAATCAGCGCCAGGCCCGGTAGTACCCGATCATTGTTTTGTGCCTCACGGACCTCAATCTGCGACAGCCCGTTGAGGCGCTGGGCAAAGGAGGCGGTGAATTTCTCCGGCATATGCTGGACGATGACGATCCCCGGACAGACTCTCGGCAACACGGTAAGCAGCGCCTCCAGCGCCTGGGTCCCGCCCGTGGAGGTGCCGATGGCAACGATGCGCTCGGTGGTCTGGGCCATTGCGTGGCTACCGGCCGCCGACAACATCGCATCGGCGCTCAGCTTGCTGGCGACCTCAAGACGCGGCGCGGCGGCGCGCTGGGTGAGGTTCTTCAGATTGGCACCGGCCGCGCCGCGCACGGCACCGAGCAGATGAGCGGCGGACTCGAGCAGGAAGTGCTTCACACCGCCCTGGGGCTTGGTGATGATATCCACCGCCCCGGCCGCGAGCGCCTGCAAGGTGGTCTCAGCGCCGCGTTCGGTCAGCGAGGAGCAGATGACCACCGGGGTCGGGCGCTCGGCCATGATTTTTTTCAGGAAGGTGATGCCGTCCATGCGCGGCATTTCCACGTCCAGCACAATCACGTCCGGCCAGGCCCTGGCCATTTTGTCCATGGCGAAGATCGGGTCGGCGGCGACCGTCACCTCGATATCCGGTGCCTGGTCGAGAATCGCCATCAGTACCTGCCGGACCACGGCGGAGTCATCGACCAGCAGAACGCTTATTTTTTTCATGACTGCCTTCCAGCGTTTGCAAAGAGAGATGCCGGACCCAGACATCACCGGTGCGGGTGTCGAAGATCAGGCTGCGATGCCCGGTTCCCCCCAGGTCCATGGCACATGGCGCCAATTGCAGACGCGCCGCGATCGCCGTGACGGCCGCGCGGTTCAGGCTGGCAATATCAGCGGCGGCGTAATCGCGCGACTGTTCGGGAAACATCTCCCCACCGCCGAACAACTTCAGTTGATACTCGCTGGCCTCGCTCTGATAGCCATGAATGTTCTGTATCAGCCACTCGAAGGCTTCATCGACATAGCTGCCGTCCAGGGTCACGCCGCGCTGTCGACGGCTCGGCAGCAGGCAATGGGATATCCCCCCCAGCTTGCGCAGCGGATGCCAGACAATCATCGAAACACACGACCCCAACAGGGTATGGATACGCGCGGGACTGTTGCGAAAGCACAGGCTCCCGGGCGCCAGGTAGATTTCCTCGACGTCCATGGCAATGGCGGCCTTCATGGCTTTTGATAGATGGAAGGGGCCACCAGCTTGAACGCGTCGCTGACGCCGTGCAGGCTTTCCGAGTGGCTGATGATGAAATAACCGCCATGCCGGAGAAACGGCAAGAGGCGGTTGACCACTTTGCGTTTGGTCTCCTGATCGAAGTAGATCATCACGTTGCGCAGGAAAATGATCTCGAACTCCCCCAGTGGTGGCAGGTTGTCGTTCAGGTTGACCTGTATGAAACTGACACGCTGGCGCAAGGCCTTGTCGATCAGGAAAGTGCCGGCCTGCTGGCCGATGCCCTTGAGGCAATAGCGGCTCAAAAACGCTGACGGCAGGTTGCTCGCCCGTTCCATCGGATAGTGCCCGCTACGGGCCTTGGCCAGTACCTGGGTGCTGATATCCGAGCCGATCACTTCCCAGGGCGTACTGCCCAGGCCCTCGGCCAGGGTCATGGCCAGGCTGTAGGGTTCTTCGCCCGACGAACTGGCCGCGCTCCAGACCCGGAAGGTCTTTCCCGGCGTGGCGCGGGGCAACACCTGTTGACGCAGAAAGTCGAAGTGCTTGGGTTCGCGAAAGAAGTACGTCTCATTGGTGGTCAACAGGTCGAGGGCCACCTGCAGCTCATCCTTGTTCTCCTTGCCCATGATCAGTTTGAAATAGGCGCCATAGCTCTCCAGTTCGTGGTGCTTGAGGCGCTTGAACAGACGCCCGGCGACCAGGGCCTTTTTCGCGGGTGACAGGCTGATGCCCGCCGCGCCGTAGAGCCAGGCCTGGAACTGGGTGAATTCGCGATCCTCGAGCGTGATACCGTTCAACCTGCGCCTCCTTCTTCGCTACTCACTGCACCTGCTGAGGGTGGCTGTCACCGATCTCCGCCAACTGCGACATCTCGTCCACGGACAACACCCGATCAACCTGCAGGACAATGACGAACTTGCCTTCGACCTTGGCCATGCCGCTGATGAAATCGGCGCGAATGCGCGCGCCGAAGCTCGGCGGCGGCGCGATCTCGACCGCCGGGATTTCCAGGACTTCGGACACGGTGTCGACCAGCAAACCGATATCCTGGGCCTGGCCGTCGTCGCCGCTGGCCTCGATGATCACCACGCAACTGCGCCGGGTTACGCTCGAACACTGCTGCCCGAAGCGCGCGCCCAGGTCCACCACCGGCACCACGGCACCGCGCAGGTTGATCACGCCACGGATGAAGGCGGGCATCATCGGTACTGGCGTGACGTGGCCGTACTCGATGATTTCCTTGATCCCCAGGATCCCGATGGCGAACATTTCGCCGCCCAGCAGGAACGTCAGGTACTGCGCCTCCTGCATTGGCACCGCGACCGCTTGGCGGGTAGTCGTTAATGCACCCATGTTGCTCTCCTGCATGAAAAGGGTCCGCGTCCAGGCGTCGCTCAGAACCGGGTGAACTCGCTTTCGTCGGGACCGACGGCCTGGGCGAAACTCTTGTGCAGGGCCGGTTGCGGCGCCCGCATGAGCGTCCGCGACACACCACCCGCCGCGCGCGATTTACCTTGCGCCAGGTTCACGCTCGCATTGGCCGCCTCCAGCGTGAAAAAGCTCATCGCCTGCTGCAACTGTTCAGCCTGGCCGCTCATCTCTTCGGCCGTGGCGGCCAACTCTTCGCTGCTCGAAGCGTTCTGCTGGGTGACCTGGTTGAGCTGGTTCATCGCGGTATTGATCTGCGCCACGCCAGCCGCCTGTTCTTCGGAGGCCGCGGTGATCTCCTGGACCAGATCGGAGGTCTTGTTGATCGAGGGCACCATTTCGTTCAGCAAATGCCCGGCCCGCTCAGCCATTTCAACACTGCTGGTGGACAGCTCGCCGATCTCCTGCGCGGCCACCTGGCTGCGTTCGGCCAACTTGCGCACTTCGGCCGCCACCACCGCGAAGCCCTTGCCATGTTCCCCGGCACGCGCCGCTTCAATGGCCGCGTTCAAGGCCAGCAGATTGGTCTGGTAGGCAATGTCGTCGATGATGCTGATGCGCTGGGCAATCTTCTTCATGGCCTGGACGGTCTGCTGCACGGAGTCGCCGCCATCGGTGGCTTCCTTGGCCGCCTTGCTCGCCATGCCGTCGGTGATCTTGGCGTTCTCGGTGTTCTGGTTGATGCTGGCGCTCATCTGCTCGACGGAGGCACTGGTCTCTTCGACACTGGCCGCCTGTTCGCTGGTGGCCTGGCTCATGGACTGGGCCGTGGCGCTGACTTCCTCGGACGCGCTGGCCAGATTGTCGGCGGCGGTGCGCACTTCACCAATAATCTGCGACAGCTTGCCGACCATGGTCTGCATGGCCGTGAGCACCTGACCGGTCTCATCCTTGGAACCTGATGCGATGGTTACCGCCAGATTGCCCTCCGCCAACTGTCCGGCAACACCGGCCGCGATTTTCAGCGGATTGGCAATGATCCGCGAAATGAACAACGCCAGGGCGATGCCGATGAGCAAGGCCACGATCACCGCGGCCATGATCGATATCCGTCCATTGGTGTAGATCTCGTTACCCCGTTGATTGGCGGCCGTCGCCCCAGTGTCGTTGAGTTCGATTATTTTCAGCAGATCGGCGGATATCAATTCGAAGGTTCGCTTCGAGTCCCCCCTGAGAACAGCCATGGCTTGCTCCCGCCCACCTTCCTGTCGGGATTCGGCGAACATTTTCTTGCTGCTGGCCAGGTAGTTCTCCCAGTCGTTCTTGAACGTATCGAACAGCGCTTGTTCCGCAGGGCCGGAGATCAGCCCCTCCTTTTCATAGCGGGCAATACGGGTGTCGACGTCCTTACGGGCGTCAGCGACCTCTTGTTCATACTGGGACTGTTCCGCCGGGCCTTCGGCCAGCAGATAACGGATCTCCTTGATCCGATAGTTGGCGACAAAAAACCGAATGCCCGAGGAAAGGCGCACGGAGGGCAACCAGTTATCGCGCATGTCGGTGGCCGTCTGGTTGACCTGGCCCAGTTGAATGACAGCAAATGCTCCCATCAGCGCCATCAGGACCAACACCAGCAGAAACGAAGCGATGAGCTTGGTTGCTATTCTCAGATCGTAGAACCATTTCATTGAAGAGCCCCTCCATGTGCGATGTGGTTGGCTGAGTTGCCAGGTTTGCTATCGGTCAAGGAATAAACAGTGGCCTGCCGGGTTTCACGTTGGACCAGTTCTCCCAGCAACGCGGGAACATCAAGAATCAGCGCGACCTCGCCGCTGCCCAGGATGGTGGAGCCACTGATGCCGCGCAGCGCATTGAACAGCTTGCCAAGGGGTTTGATGACCGTCTGGAACTCGCCCAGCAGCTCATCGACCACCAGCCCGGCCTTTTGCTCGGCACAACGCACCACCACCACGTTTTCGCGGCGAACGCTGTGCCCCGCATGACTGAAATGATCACGCAGACGTACCAGCGGCAGTACCTCGCCGCGTAGGTCCAGGTGGTTGTTTCCCGACATGTCCTGACGCTGCAGGGCATTCAATTCAATGCATTCCTGGACCATTTCCAGCGGCACCACATAGTGGATCTGGCCGATGCCCACGAGGAATCCGTTGATGATCGCCAGGGTCAACGGCAGGCGGATACGAATGATCGTGCCCTGGCCGGGTTGGCTATCCAGATCAACCGTGCCGCGCAACAGCGTGATGTTGCGCTTGACCACATCCATGCCCACGCCACGCCCGGACAGATTGGTCACCGCTTCGGCGGTGGAAAAGCCCGCTTCGAAAATCAGGTTGTAGATCTCCTGGTCCGTCAGGTTCGCCCCGACAGGGACCAGGCCGCGCTCAACGGCTTTTTGCAGGATCCGATCCCGATTGAGGCCCGCACCATCGTCGGCAATCTCCAGCACGATGCTGCCCGAGTCGTGAAAGGCGTTGAGCTGCAGGCGCCCCTTGGCGGGCTTGCCGGCGGCCTCGCGGACCGACGGCGATTCGATGCCGTGATCCATCGCATTGCGCAACAGGTGCATCAGCGGGTCGCCGATTTTCTCCACCACGGTCTTGTCCAGTTCGGTGTCGGCACCGCTGATCAGCAGCTCGATGTCCTTGCCCAGCTCCTGGCTGACATCCCGCACCACCCGGCGGAAGCGGTTGAATGTATCGCCGATGGGGATCATCCGCAGGTGCAGCGCACCATCGAGGATTTCCTCCACCAGTCCCGACACCACCGAAGTGGACTCCTGCAACGGGCCGCTCGGGCTGCTGCGCGCCAGCAGGTTGGCCCCGGCGCTGGCGATGACCAACTCGCCGACCAGGTTGATCAACTCGTCCAGCTTGTCGGCATTGACCCGGACAAACCGGGCCTCGACCGCCGTAGCCTGGGGCTGCTCGCGCTGCCGGCCCTGTTTTTCCAAGGCGGACTGCACCACGGCGGCTTCGACCACGCGCTGTTCAATCAGGATCTCGCCCAGTGGCATGGCCGGTGTCCCGGTCGACTCCGCATGCTCGCGCTGGGTGCGCAAACCGTCTTCCAGCTCCTTGGCCGTCAGCGCGCCACATCGGGTCAGGATCTCCCCCAGCCGTGCCGGCCCTTCAGGAAGCGCCTCGATCAGGCGCAGGTATTCTTCCATTCGACTGTGGGGCGCGAGGATATGAATCTGGCAGTCGTCGCGCACAAAATCGAAAGCTTCGGCAATGGTTTCACGGCTGGCATCCGAGTCCAGATCGATCTCGAACCCCAGGTGGCAGCTCTTGGCGTCAAACCGCTCCAGGGCGGGCAGGGTATCAGCGAGGGTGACCACATGGACGATCTCGCCCAGGGTATTCAGGTAACGAAGAAAGGACAGCGGGTCCATGCCATTGCGAAACACATCGGCCCCGAACCGCAGGGAGATGTGCCAATAGCCGGAACTGACCGAGTCCTGGCCGGGTACCGGCTGGGCCACCGGAATCTCGGGCAAGACCGGCACGACAGACGTCGCCCGCACGGCCTGGTAGTTGTGCAAGCCCTGCCGCAGCAGCGCCTCTCGCTCCAGGGCGATGTCGCTCAACGCCTCGCCGGCACCGGCGACGACATCGACCAGCTCGAGCATATGGTCGGCGCTTCTGAGCAACAGAGCGATCAGCTCGGCATCCACCTGGATGGCGCCCTCGCGCAAGCGATCGAGCACATCTTCGACGATATGGGTAAAACCGACGATGGGACTCAAGCCGAACAGTCCGGCAGAGCCCTTGATGGTGTGCGCCGCACGGAAAATTGCACCGATGGCGTCGCTGTCGTCTGGTTCGGACTCCAGCTGTAACAACGACGACTCCATGTCCTGGAGCAGCTCACGTGCTTCCACGATGAAGGTCTGCTGTGCCTGGTCGAGATTGATGGTCACGATAGAGTCCCTTTTATCGCCCCGGGGTCAGATAACCGCGGGAAGCTTGCAGCCCTGGATCATGGTTGCCCCAGCGTACCGCCCAGGTCACACAGTTCGAACACTTCGAGAACCGCCGGGCTATGCCCGCTCAGTTGTAGCGCAACGCCGGTGCGCAAGGTTTCGCGCTTGGCGAGCATCAACAGTTGCAGACCCGCGCCATCGATTTCAGTGACCTGCGAAAGGTCGATGTCCAACGGACTGCCCAGCGTCAGGAACGGCGCCAATTCGGCATATAGCTGCGCGGCGGTGTAGATGGTCATTTCGCCTTCGATCCCCAGGTGGGGTGTCGAAGTGTCTGCTTGGCAAATGATCGGCATGCTCGAATCTCCCTGTGTGCCCCGGTCCTGGTGGTGCCCGGGCTCAGGGCAGGATCAGCTTGGATACAGCGGCGAGCATTTGCGCCGGCTGGAACGGCTTGACCACCCAGGCCCGTGCCCCCGCGGCTTGCCCCTCCTGCTTCTTGCTTTCCTGGGACTCGGTGGTGAGCATGATGATCGGGGTGAACTTGTAGCTGGGCAGCTTTTTCACTTCCTTGACGAAGGTGATGCCATCCATGTTCGGCATGTTCACGTCGCTGATGATCAGGTGGATTTTCTGCCCGGTCAGCTTGGCCAGGGCATCCTTGCCGTCACTGGCTTCGATCACATCGTATCCGGCGCTTTTGAGCGCGATGCTGACCACCTGACGAACACTGCTTGAATCGTCGACCACCATTACGTTCTTTGCCATGACCGGCTCCTAAAAGAAGGTGATTTCCTGGATCGTAGCGGGCTGATTGACGTTGACCTTGCCCGAGTGGTGATTGCGTCGCTGCTCATCGGTGGCGTAGGTCAGTTCCATTTCCGCCAGCCAGGCAGGAGCGTCGACCACCACCGTGGCTCCAGGCACCTGGGCTTCGCGCAAGTGACGGAGCAGGGCTTCCATGTTGTTGCGTACCTGCGCGAGGATCTGGCTGACCCGATCCTGGAATTGCAGGTTTATCAGCACTTCGGTGACCTCGTCGCGAATCCCCATACCTTCGCGTTGCAGCAGCGTCGCGGATTCGGAGAGCTGGCCGGTGATGCTCTTGAAACGGGCGAGCACCCCCTGGATGCTGGCTTCCGAGCCGGCCACCGAGTCCTTGTCGTGATCGGTACTGCTGGCAGCGGCTTCCACCAACTGGTTGATGGCACCGTTGATGATGTCGACTTTGGCGGACATCTTCTGCCCGGTTTCGCTGGATTGGCTGGAGAGCGTCCGCACCGCGTCGGCGACCACCGCGAAGCCGCGTCCCGCCTCGCCGGCACGGGCAGCCTCGATGGCAGCGTTGAGCGCCAGCAGGTTGGTCTGTTGGGCGATGGCCGCCACCTCGCCGGCCATCGCCCGTAGCTCGCCGGTGTAGCCCGTGAGATTACGCACCTGGACCAGCATCTCGTCACGGCTTTGCTGAATGGTCTTGAGCGACTCGATCACGTGCAGCAACTCGGCATCGCTCTGGGCCAACACTTCCAGCGCCCCACCCTGGTTCTGGTGGGCCAGATCGCCGGCCGTGGCCTGGGAGGCATCGACGGTTTGTCGCAAGCGTTCGGAAATGGCGCTGAAACGGCTGGTCAGTTCAATGATGGCGGTTTCGGTCTCAGTCCGAGAACTTTCGATCTGCCGGGACCAGATCGGGATGGCTTCCAGGCAGACCGCCTCCAGGCCACCGGTTGAGGCTGTATCGACCGGGGCCTGGGCAGCTTGGGCGTCACTCAGGAGCCGGGCTGACAGTTGCCGATAGTGACGCTGGTTCAAGAGTCCGGCCAGCCCCCCCAGCAGCAACAGCCCGACCGACCAGGCCAGGTTGGCGGGGCGCCAGTCGCTCAACAGCAACACGCACACGGCACTGGCGGCGGGGATAAGGGGTATCCAGAAAAAAGCACCCGCCGAGGGGGCAGGCTGCAAAGCTTGCAGGTTGCCGGATGACGACATAGGTTCCTCCCTGACTCAGTTGAACAAAGCTCCACTGCACAACAAGGCTATCCGCCAACGGCCCGATCCACTTGAGGGTGGCGCGGGAGTCAGTCGTCGGATAGTGGTAAAACCGTTCAGTTTCTGGGTGAGGCACAATGCCACCTATGGGCATAGACCCTAGAGTGTAGACGGGCTTGCTGAATACAGAAGGGGATTTTGCTTTTAAATCGTGAGGGAAATAGCACGCATAAAAAAGCCAACGCTTAGCGTTGGCTTTTTGGTACTGCGTAACATCAAACCATCAGAAATCCAGGTTCGACACCGCCAACGCATTGCTCTCGATAAAGTCACGACGTGGCTCTACCGCATCGCCCATCAGGGTGTTGAAGATCTGGTCCGCACCGACGGCGTCTTCGATCGTCACCTTCAGCATCCGGCGAACCGCTGGGTCCATGGTGGTTTCCCACAATTGGTCCGGGTTCATCTCCCCCAACCCTTTGTAGCGCTGGATGGTGTGGCGCTTGGTGCTTTCGGCCATCAACCAGTCCAGGGCTTCCTTGAACTCGGTCACGGCTTTCTTGCGTTCGCCACGCTGAATGTAGGCGCCCTCATCGAGCAAGGTGCTCAACTGCGCACCCAGGGTCACAACGGTCTTGTAGTCGTTGCTACCGAAGAAGTCGCGGTTGAACGTGACGTAATTGGACAGGCCGTGGGAGATCAGTTCGACCTCCGGCAACCAGACGTTACGTTCACGGTCTTCGCGCAGGCTGGCTTTGTAGACCAGGCCGGACTTCTCGTTCAGACGCAGGCGGACTTCATACCTGGCCAGCCAATCCTGCATCGCCGCGTGATCGCCCAACTGCTCCAGGCTCACCGCCGGCAGGTAGATGAAGTGCTCGGTCAGCTCCTGCGGGTACAGGCGCGACAGACGCTTGAGGGTCTTCATCACCATGCGGAAGTCATTCACCAGACGTTCCAGCGCGGCACCGGAAATACCCGGTGCCTCTTCGTTCAGGTGCAGGCTCGCATCTTCCAGGGCCGACTGCGTCATGTACTCTTCCATGGCGTCGTCGTCTTTGATGTATTGCTCTTGCTTGCCTTTCTTGACCTTGTACAACGGCGGCTGGGCGATGTAGATGTAGCCACGCTCGATCAGCTCCGGCAACTGACGGAAGAAGAAGGTCAGCAGCAGGGTGCGGATGTGTGAACCGTCGACGTCAGCATCGGTCATGATGATGATGTTGTGGTAACGCAGTTTCTCGATGTTGTACTCGTCGCGACCGATACCGCAGCCCAACGCGGTGATCAGCGTGCCCACTTCCTGGGACGAGATCATTTTGTCAAAACGGGCTTTTTCCACGTTGAGGATCTTGCCCTTCAACGGCAGGATCGCCTGGGTACGACGGTTACGACCCTGCTTGGCGGAACCGCCAGCAGAGTCACCTTCCACCAGGTAGAGTTCGGAAAGGGCAGGGTCCTTTTCCTGGCAGTCGGCCAGTTTTCCCGGCAAGCCAGCGATATCCAGCGCACCTTTGCGCCGGGTCATCTCACGGGCTTTACGTGCCGCTTCACGGGCACGGGCGGCGTCGATCATCTTGCCGACCACCAGCTTGGCTTCGTTCGGGTTTTCCAGCAGGAAGTCCGAGAAGTACTTGCCCATTTCCTGTTCGACCGCAGTCTTCACTTCGGAAGAGACCAGCTTATCCTTGGTCTGGGAGCTGAACTTCGGATCCGGCACCTTGACCGAAATAATCGCGGTCAGGCCTTCACGGGCATCGTCACCAGTGGTGGCGACCTTGTGCTTCTTCGCCAGACCTTCCGCTTCGATGTAGGTGTTGAGGTTACGCGTCAGTGCCGAACGGAAACCCACCAGGTGAGTACCGCCGTCGCGCTGTGGAATGTTGTTGGTGAAGCACAACAGGTTCTCGTTGAAGCTGTCGTTCCACTGCAGGGCGATTTCCACGCCGATGCCGTCTTCACGCTGGACGTTGAAGTGGAACACCTGGTTGACCGGAGTCTTGTTGGTGTTCAGGTATTCAACGAACGCCCGCAGGCCGCCTTCGTACTTGAACAGCTCTTCCTTGCCGCTGCGCTCGTCCTTGAGGACGATACCGACACCGGAGTTGAGGAAGGACAGTTCACGAATCCGCTTGGCCAGGATGTCCCAGCTGAAGTGGATGTTCTTGAAGGTTTCGGCGGAGGCCTTGAAGTGAATCTCGGTACCGGTGGTTTCACTGTCGCCGACGATTCTCATCGGTTCCTGTGGCACGCCGTGGACGTAGGTCTGTTCCCAGATCTTGCCGCTACGACGCACGGTCAGCACCAGCAATTCGGACAGGGCGTTCACCACCGACACGCCGACACCGTGCAGACCGCCGGAGACTTTATAGGAGTTGTCGTCGAACTTACCGCCGGCGTGCAGCACGGTCATGATGACCTCGGCCGCGGAAACGCCTTCTTCCTTGTGCACGTCCACCGGAATACCGCGACCGTTGTCACGTACGGAAATGGACTCGTCCGGGTGGATGATGATGCTGATTTCGTCGCAATGGCCGGCGAGGGCTTCGTCGATGGAGTTGTCGACCACCTCGAACACCATGTGGTGCAGACCGCTACCATCATCGGTGTCGCCAATGTACATACCGGGACGTTTGCGTACGGCATCCAAACCTTTCAGCACCTTGATGCTGGTCGAGTCGTACGTATTTTCTTCGCTCATGCCTTCACTCCCGATGGTCGTGGGTCTGGGTGATACAGCCTTGTTCCACGTGGAACAAAGCGACTGGCGTTTCCGTCTGCCAGCCTTCCCTCAATAATTCGTGGTCTACACAGGTGATAAACACCTGGCAGCGTAAGTCTTCCAGCAAGCGACAGAGTGCGCGACGGTGTTGCTCGTCCAGCTCGGACGGCAGGTCATCCACCAGATAAATACACTGACCGCGCCGGGCCTGACTGACCAGGTGCCCCTGAGCAATGCGCAAGGCACAGACCACCAGCTTCTGCTGACCCCGGGACAAGATGTCCGCGGCATTGTGTGCGCCCAATCGAAGACGCAAATCAGCTCGCTGTGGTCCGGCTTGGGTGTGACCCATTTGCTGGTCCCGGTGCAGGGAAGAGGCGAGCACGGCGCTCAATTCCTTCTCTTTGTCCCAACCACGGTAATAGCTCAGCGTTAAGCCCTCGAGTTCGACTAGCTCGCTCAAGGTTTGCTCAAAGACTGGTTTCAAGACTTTGATGTAAGCGCGGCGGTATTCATCGATTTCGGCGCTGGCCAGGCACAGTTCCCGGTCCCAGGCCGCTTGCGAAGCGGCGTCAAGTGTACCATGCCGCAGCCATGAGTTCCGCTGCCGCAGGGCCTTCTGCAAGCGCTGCCAGGTCGACATGAAACGAGGTTCCACGTGGAACACCCCCCAGTCGAGGAACTGCCGACGGATCTTCGGGGCCCCTTCGAGCAGACGGAAGCTGTCCGGGTTGATCAGTTGCAACGGCAGGATTTCCGCCAGTTGCGCCGCGCTCTTGGCGTTCTGCCCATCGATGCGGATCTGGAATTCACCCTGGCGGTCCCGCGATATCCCCAATGCACTGTGCCCACCCTCGGCCAACTCCACCTGGCCGAAGACCGTGCAGGCGAGTTGCTCGTACTGGATCACCGGTAGCAGACGGGTACTGCGAAACGAGCGCGCGAGCCCAAGCAGATGCAGCGCTTCGAGCACGCTGGTTTTTCCGCTGCCGTTGGCGCCGTAAAGGATATTGATACGCGGGGAGGGGGAGAAGGTCACCGGCTGCAGGTTACGCACCGCGGTGACCGAAACACGACTGAGGGACATCTAGCGTTGGCTGGACATGGGTAGGCGCGACACCGTTACAGGCGCATCGGCATGACGACGTAGGCGGAATCGTCGTTATCCGATTCCTGCACCAGGGCGCTGCTGTTGGAATCGGACAGGATCAGACGCACCTGCTCGGTGGTCATCACGCCCAGCACATCCAGCAGATAGCTGACGTTGAAGCCGATTTCCAGGGAACCGCCGTTGTAGTCGACGCCGACTTCTTCTTCCGCTTCTTCCTGCTCAGGGTTGTTGGCCTGGATCTTCAGCTGACCGTTGGCCAGTTGCAGACGGATGCCGCGGTACTTCTCGTTGGACAGGATCGCGGTGCGGCTGAACGCCTCGCGCAATGCCTGACGATCGCCGAGGACCAGCTTGTCGCCGCCTTTTGGCAGTACCCGCTCGTAGTCCGGGAACTTGCCATCCACCAGCTTGGAGGTGAAAGTGAACTCACCCGTGGTGGCACGAATATGGTGCTGACCGAGGACGATACTGACGTTGCCTTCCGGCTCGGTCAGCAGGCGGGCCAATTCCAGGATACCTTTGCGCGGCACGATCACCTGGTGGCGATCCGGCTGACCGATATCGGCCTGCATCGAACACATGGCCAGACGGTGACCGTCGGTGGCCACGGCGCGGATCACACCGGCCGAGACTTCCAGCAACATGCCGTTGAGATAGTAACGCACGTCCTGCTGGGCCATGGCGAAACTGGTGCGCTCGATCAAGCGACGCAGCTTGCTCTGGTCGAGCTGGCAAGTCAGCGAACCCGGGCCTTCTTCCACGGTAGGGAAATCGTTCGCCGGCAAGGTCGACAGGGTGAAGCGGCTACGACCGGCCTTCACCACCAGCTTCTGCTCGTCGACCTTGATATCGATCAGGGCATCGTTGGGCAGGCTCTTGCAGATGTCCATCAGCTTGCGTGCCGGCACGGTGATTTCACCCGGTTCCGCTGGCTCTTCGAGTTGGACGCGACCGACCAGTTCGACTTCCAGGTCAGTACCGGTCAGCGACAGTTGCTGGCCTTCGACGACCAGCAACACATTGGAGAGCACCGGCAAGGTCTGGCGGCGCTCGACGACGCCTGCGACCAGTTGCAGGGGTTTCAACAGGGCTTCGCGTTGAATAGTGAAATGCATGGTCTAGTCCCTTGCCTTAATAAGCTGCGCTGGTGTCATCAAGTGGTCAGTGTTCGCAGCAGGTTCTTGTAGTCCTCGCGGATGTCCGCGTCGGATTCCTTAAGTTCGTTGATCTTGCGGCATGCATGCAAGACCGTAGTATGGTCGCGCCCGCCGAAGACATCACCAATTTCAGGCAAGCTGTGGTTGGTAAGTTCCTTGGACAAGGCCATGGCGACCTGACGTGGACGCGCCACCGAGCGCGAACGGCGCTTGGACAGCAGGTCGGAAATCTTGATCTTGTAGTATTCGGCCACCGTGCGCTGAATGTTATCCACAGACACCAGCTTGTCTTGCAGCGCCAGCAGGTCTTTCAGCGATTCACGGATCAGTTCGATGGTGATATCGCGGCCCATGAAGTGCGAGTGAGCGATCACCCGTTTCAGCGCGCCTTCGAGCTCACGGACGTTGGAACGAATACGTTGGGCAATGAAGAACGCCGCGTCATGGGGCAGTTCGACTTTTGCCTGGTCGGCCTTCTTCATCAGGATCGCGACCCGGGTTTCCAGCTCCGGAGGCTCGACCGCAACGGTCAGGCCCCAGCCGAAACGCGATTTCAGGCGCTCTTCCAGACCCTCGATCTCTTTCGGATAACGATCGCTGGTCAGGATCACTTGCTGACCGCCTTCAAGCAAGGCGTTGAAGGTGTGGAAAAACTCTTCCTGGGAGCGCTCCTTGCGGGCGAAGAACTGAATGTCATCGATCAGCAGCGCGTCCACCGAACGGTAGAAGCGCTTGAACTCGTTGATGGCATTGAGCTGCAAGGCCTTGACCATGTCCGCGACGAAACGCTCCGAATGCAGGTAGACCACCTTGGCATTCGGGTTCTTCTTTAACAGGTGGTTACCCACAGCGTGCATCAAGTGGGTCTTACCCAAGCCGACACCGCCATAAAGGAAGAGCGGGTTGTAACCGTGCTTGGGATTGTCCGCCACCTGCCAGGCCGCGGCCCGGGCCAGTTGGTTGGACTTACCCTCGACGAAGTTCTCGAAGGTGAAGGTGCGGTTCAGGTAGCTGGTGTGCTTGAGCGCGCCTTCCACCTGGACCGTACGCTGTTCGGCACGCACCGGGGCTTGTTGCGAACTGGCGCCGGCCATTGGATCGAAGCTGTCGCGCGACGGTTCTTCGCTGACCTCGACCGCCGTCTTCGGGGTCGGGGCCGGCTGTGCGGGCGGAGTTACCGCAGCCGGTGCCGGAGCGTTGGCGGCCATGGCCTGGGAAGCAGCTGCGGCCAATGGGGCATTTGGCGCGGCACGCGGTGTCGAGCTGCGCTTGCTGCCTATTAATAAGGAAAGCGCGGGCGCCAGACCGTTGCCATGCTCGTTCAGCAGTTCGAGCAAACGTCCCAGGTACTTTTCATTCACCCAGTCGAGCACAAAACGGTTCGGTGCATAGACACGCAACTCGTCGCCTTCGGCTTCGACCTGTAGTGGACGGATCCAGGTGTTGAATTGCTGGGCAGGCAGCTCATCACGCAGAAGCTCCACGCACTGCTGCCAAAGTTCCACTGACACGGATATCCCCTAAGTTGAAAGCCGGTGAGGCAAAAACAAGCGGCCATTGTACCGGCAGGCCGAGCACTTATCCACATGTAGGTTGCAGGGACAACCTGAAGAATCAACTGCTTATCGGTGGACAATGCGACCAATGGTATGTGCATAAGCTCTGTGGATAACCGCCCTTGAGGGCGTTGCACAAGTGGGGGCGAAAGTCTGTGGGTAACTGGCCTATGGATAACATGGCATTCCACACACAGCTTATCCGACAGCGCGGCACAGGCGGAGCACCGCTTACCCACCCAGTTGTCATTCTCTGTACAGTACGTGTTTCATGACCTCAAGGGACTTATCCACAGAAAATCGCTTGCTAAGCTTCTATAAGCTTTACAGAAAAGCTTTAAATAATTCCCTTCTTTATTCTTATATCTAGGTCATGGTGGGTGCCAGCCAGATCGGTCCGAATATCTATATGAAGTAAAAGCTGGTTGGAAATTGACCTGCGGGCTTGCTTTCTCTAGAATCCCCGGTCTCTTAAAACGGGGGCCATTCCGGCCCGTTGTGACGAACCAGGTAGCAACGCCATGAAACGTACTTTCCAACCCAGCACTATCAAACGCGCCCGCACCCACGGCTTCCGTGCTCGCATGGCCACCAAGAACGGTCGTGCCGTCCTGTCGCGTCGCCGCGCCAAAGGCCGTGCTCGTCTGGCAGTTTGATAATCCGGCGCGGGTGGTGAGTCAGGACTTCAGTCGGGAAAAGCGTCTGCTTACTCCTCGGCATTTCAAGGCAGTCTTTGACTCCCCTACCGGCAAGGTTCCGGGGAAAAATCTCCTGCTCCTTGCGCGCAACAACGATCTGGATCACCCCCGTCTGGGGCTGGTTATCGGTAAAAAGAGCGTCAAGCTCTCCGTTGAGCGCAATCGCCTGAAACGTCTGATGCGCGAGTCGTTCCGACTGCACCAGGATTCACTGGTCGGCTGGGACATCGTTATCGTCGCGCGCAAAGGTCTGGGCGATATCGAAAACCCTGAATTGATCCAGCATTTCGGCAAACTCTGGAAACGCTTGGCCCGTACGGCGCCAGCGGTACCCGCAGGCAAAACCGAAACTGTGGGGGTAGACAGCCCAGATGCGTAAACTGGCCCTCGTTCCGATCCAGTTTTATCGCTATGCCATCAGTCCCTTGATGGCCAATCACTGTCGTTTCTACCCCAGTTGTTCTTGCTACGCGTATGAAGCCATCGAAACACATGGACTCCTGCGCGGTGGCTGGCTGACCGTTCGTCGCTTAGGTCGCTGTCATCCGTGGAATGCCGGTGGTTATGACCCGGTTCCACCAATCCCTACCTCCCGTTCTTCTTCGATGGCCGAGTAATCATGGATATCAAACGCACGATCCTGATCGTCGCCCTGGCAATCGTGACCTATGTCGGGGTCCTCAAATGGAACCAGGACTACGGTCAGGCTGCCCTGCCGACCCAGAATGTCGCTTCCAGCACCACCGTTCCCGGCTTGCCGGATTCGGTAGCTGGCAACAAAACAAGCGCCAGTGATGACATTCCACGTGCAGCCAATGACACCAGTGCACCTGTTGAAGCACCGGTGGCTGTCAGCAACGACCTCATCCATATCAAAACGGATGTGCTCGACCTGGCTATCGATCCAAAAGGTGGGGATGTTGCCCAGCTGAAGCTGCCGCTTTATCCACGTCGTCAGGATCATCCGGAAATTCCTTTCCAGTTGTTCGACAACGGTGGCGAGCGTACCTACCTGGCCCAGAGCGGCCTGATCGGTGCCAACGGCCCGGACGCCAGTTCGGCCGGTCGCCCGCTGTACGCTTCGGCACAGAAAAGTTATCAACTGGCTGATGGCCAGGAACAACTGGTCGTCGACCTGAAATTCAGCGAGAACGGCGTCAATTACATCAAGCGTTTCACCCTGAAACGCGGCCTGTATGACGTTACCGTGTCTTATCTGATCGACAACCAGGGCGCCCAGCCCTGGTCGGGTGCGATGTTCGCCCAGCTGAAACGTGACAACAGCGCCGATCCGTCCTCCAGCACCGCCACTGGCACCGCGACTTACCTCGGCGCCGCCCTGTGGACAAGTTCCGAGCCGTACAAAAAAGTGTCGATGAAAGATATCGACAAGGCCCAGCTGAAGGAAACCGTTCAAGGTGGTTGGGTTGCCTGGCTGCAGCACTACTTCGTGACCGCCTGGATTCCGGCCAAGGGCGACAGCAATGTCGTGAGCACCCGCAAGGATAGCCAGGGCAATTACATCATCGGCTACACTGGTCCTTCGTTGACCCTGGCCCCAGGCCAGAAAACCGAGACCAGCGCCATTCTGTACGCCGGCCCGAAAAGCCAGGCCGTGCTGAAACAGTTGTCCCCAGGCCTGGAACTGACGGTCGACTACGGCATCCTGTGGTTTATCGCCCAACCGATCTTCTGGTTGCTGCAACATATCCACAGCCTGCTCGGTAACTGGGGCTTCTCGATCATCGTGCTGACCATGCTGATCAAGGGCCTGTTCTTCCCATTGTCGGCGGCCAGCTACAAATCGATGGCGCGCATGCGTGCCGTGGCGCCAAAACTGGCGGCACTGAAAGAGCAACATGGCGACGACCGGCAGAAAATGTCGCAAGCCATGATGGAGCTGTACAAGAAAGAGAAGATCAATCCACTGGGCGGCTGCTTGCCGATCCTGGTGCAGATGCCGGTTTTCCTTTCCCTGTACTGGGTGTTGCTGGAAAGCGTTGAAATGCGCCAGGCACCGTTCATCCTGTGGATTACCGACCTGTCGATCAAGGATCCGTTCTTCATCCTGCCGATCATCATGGGCGCAACCATGTTCATCCAGCAGCGTCTGAACCCGACTCCGCCGGATCCGATGCAGGCCAAGGTGATGAAGCTGATGCCGATCATCTTCACCTTCTTCTTCCTGTGGTTCCCTGCAGGTCTGGTGCTGTACTGGGTTGTGAACAACTGCCTGTCCATCACCCAACAGTGGTACATCACACGTAAGATCGAAGCGGCTACCAAGAAAGCCACTGCGTAACCTACTCTGTGGATAACCACTCAAGACGCCCCCTAGTGGGGCGTTTTGCTATCTGTCATTTTTAATGTCGAGACCCGATTCATGAGCCTTCCTCGGGAAACCATCGCCGCTGTTGCCACCGCCCAAGGCCGTGGCGGGGTCGGTATCGTCCGAATTTCCGGGCCTTTGGCGCACGCCGCGGCGCTGGCCATCGCTGGTCGCGAGTTGAAACCGCGCTATGCCCATTACGGTCCGTTCCTGGATGGCGACGGTGATGTGCTCGATGAAGGCATCGCTCTGTATTTCCCCGGGCCGAACTCCTTCACCGGTGAAGATGTGCTTGAGCTGCAGGGCCATGGTGGTCCGGTGGTTCTCGATATGCTGCTGCAACGCTGCCTGCAACTGGGCTGCCGGCTGGCGCGGCCGGGTGAATTCAGCGAACGGGCGTTTCTCAATGACAAACTCGACCTGGCCCAGGCCGAGGCGATTGCCGATTTGATCGAGGCCAGTTCCGCACAGGCGGCGCGCAATGCCCTGCGTTCATTGCAAGGCGCATTTTCCATGCGTGTGCATAACCTCACCGAGCAACTCATCGGTCTGCGGATCTATGTGGAAGCGGCCATCGACTTTCCCGAGGAAGAAATCGACTTCCTTGCCGATGGGCACGTGCTGGCCTTGCTCGATGCGGTGCGCAACGAGTTATCCACAGTGATGCGCGAAGCCGGGCAGGGCGCCTTGTTGCGCGATGGCATGACGGTGGTGATCGCCGGTCGGCCGAATGCCGGCAAGTCCAGCCTGCTCAATGCCCTGGCCGGACGCGAGGCAGCGATTGTCACCGAGATCGCCGGCACCACCCGCGATGTTTTGCGCGAACATATCCACATCGATGGCATGCCCCTGCATGTGGTAGATACCGCCGGCTTGCGCGATACCGACGACCAGGTGGAAAAGATCGGTGTGGAACGTGCGCTCAAGGCCATTGGCGAGGCCGACCGGGTGTTGTTGGTGGTCGATGCGACCGCGCCGGAGGCTGTGGATCCTTTTGCCTTGTGGCCGGAATTCCTTGAACAGCGACCAGATCCGGCCAAGGTCACCTTGATCCGCAACAAGGCCGACCTGAGCGGCGAGGCCATGGCGATGGAAGTCAGCGAGGATGGCCATGTCACCATCAGCCTGAGTGCCAAGGTCGGTGGCGAGGGACTGGAGTTGTTGCGTGAGCACCTCAAGGCCTGCATGGGTTACGAACAGACCTCCGAGAGCAGCTTCAGCGCTCGGAGGCGCCATCTGGAAGCCCTGCGGCATGCCAGCGCGGCTCTCGAGCACGGTCACGCACAGCTGACCCTGGCCGGCGCCGGCGAGCTGCTGGCGGAGGATCTGCGCCATGCCCAGCAGTTCCTCGGCGAGATTACCGGGGCGTTCAGCTCGGATGACCTGTTGGGGCGGATCTTTTCCAGCTTCTGCATCGGTAAATAACTACGCCGCAAGCTCCCTGTGAGATCTTTGACGTTCTCACGGGCCCCTTCGCGGGCAAGCTCCGCTCCCACATCAAGCAGCAGACCTCAGTGAATTTTTTGCCGGTCGGACGATTTCTGATCGTTCCGGCGGCTTTCGGCTGCCTAGGATTTGCCCTGGCAGGCATTTTTCTGTGGATTAAGCCCTGTGAATAACCACGCCTCAGCTCGGTTGATAACTGGGCCTGAAAACTGAGGATGAACCCCATTGTGGATAACCATCGGTTTAATCCACAGGCTTAGACCGGTTATCCCAAACCTTCCTGGCCACATGACCACAGACTTTTGAGTCTCTGTACACATTGATAAATAAGGCCTGTAGCACCTTATCCACAGAAAGGTTGCTGACTAAGAATAAACATAAAAACAAAGATCTTATAAATTTCTTTCTTTTTAATTTCTATTGTCCGCTAGTCATCCACAGCTGGTTAAATTTTGTGCAAAGGGTTCTTTAGGAGGGGGGAAGTCCCTATACTTGACGACCTGGCTCAAAAAAGTGGGCCGACCCTATTCCTAATTACCTACTTGAAGCAGGCACGAGGTGCGTGGTGGATTTCCCTTCCCGTTTTGAAGTGATCGTCATCGGCGGCGGTCATGCCGGTACCGAGGCAGCACTGGCGTCCGCACGCATGGGGGCAAAAACCCTGCTGCTGACGCATAACGTGGAAACCCTCGGCGCCATGAGCTGCAACCCCGCGATCGGCGGGATCGGCAAAAGCCATCTGGTCAAGGAAATCGATGCCCTCGGCGGCGCGATGGCGATAGCCACCGATAAGGGCGGCATCCAGTTCCGTGTCTTGAACAGCCGCAAAGGCCCGGCCGTGCGCGCTACCCGCGCCCAGGCCGACCGCGTGCTGTACAAGGCCGCGGTGCGCGAGATCCTGGAAAACCAGCCGAACCTGTGGATATTTCAGCAAGCCGCCGACGACCTGATCGTCGAGCAGGACCAGGTTCGCGGTGTCGTGACTCAAATGGGCCTGCGGTTCTTCGCCGAATCCGTGGTCCTGACCACCGGCACCTTCCTCGGTGGACTTATCCACATCGGGATGCAGAACTATTCCGGTGGCCGTGCCGGCGATCCACCATCGATTGCCCTGGCCCAACGCCTGCGGGAGCTGCCGCTGCGTGTCGGGCGCCTGAAAACCGGTACGCCGCCGCGTATCGACGGCCGTTCCGTGGATTTCTCGGTGATGTCTGAACAACCGGGCGATACGCCGATCCCGGTAATGTCGTTCATGGGCTCGAAAGAGCAGCATCCACGCCAGGTCAGTTGCTGGATTACCCACACCAACGCCCGCACCCACGAAATCATCGCCGCGAACCTCGATCGTTCGCCGATGTACTCCGGGGTGATCGAAGGCATCGGCCCGCGTTATTGCCCATCGATCGAAGACAAGATCCACCGCTTTGCCGACAAGGAAAGCCACCAGGTCTTTATCGAGCCCGAAGGCCTGACCACCCACGAGCTGTACCCGAACGGGATATCCACCTCCCTGCCGTTCGACGTGCAATTGCAGATCGTCCAGTCGATTCGCGGCATGGAAAACGCCCATATCGTGCGGCCGGGTTATGCCATCGAGTACGACTATTTCGATCCCCGTGACCTGAAGTACAGCCTGGAAACCAAAGTCATCGGCGGTTTGTTCTTCGCCGGGCAGATCAACGGCACCACCGGTTACGAAGAAGCCGGTGCCCAAGGTTTGCTCGCCGGCGCCAACGCCGCGTTGCGCGCCCAGGGCAAGGACAGTTGGTGTCCGCGTCGCGACGAGGCATACATCGGTGTGCTGGTAGACGACCTGATCACCCTGGGGACCCAGGAACCGTACCGGATGTTCACCTCCCGCGCCGAATACCGGCTGATCCTGCGCGAAGACAACGCCGACCTGCGCCTGACCGAAAAAGGTCGCGAGCTGGGCCTGGTCGATGACCTGCGCTGGGCGGCTTTCTGCAAGAAACGCGAGAGCATCGAGCTGGAAGAGCAGCGTCTGAAAAGCACCTGGGTCCGCCCGGGCACCGAGCAGGGCGATGCCATCGCGGAAAAATTCGGTACACCGCTGACCCACGAATACAACTTGCTGAATCTGCTGAGCCGCCCGGAAATCGACTACGCTGGTCTGGTCGCCGTGACCGGGCAGGGTGCTGAAGACCCGCAAGTCGCCGAGCAGGTCGAGATCAAGACCAAATACGCCGGTTATATCGACCGCCAGCAGGACGAGATCGCTCGCCTGCGCGCCAGCGAAGACACCAAGCTGCCTGTGGATATCGACTACAGCGGTATTTCCGGCCTGTCCAAGGAGATCCAGAGCAAGCTCGGCGCAACCCGTCCTGAGACGCTCGGCCAGGCTTCGCGGATTCCCGGGGTGACGCCGGCGGCGATTTCCCTGTTGATGATTCACCTGAAAAAACGCGGCGCGGGCCGTCAGTTGGAGCAAAGCGCTTGAGTTCGTTGGTTACTTCGCAACACGCAGAAGAGTTATCCACAGGTGCCCGCCAGCTTGGCGTGAACCTGAGTGAAACCCAGCACGCCTTGCTGCTGGGTTACCTGGCCCTGTTGATCAAATGGAACCAGGCCTACAACCTCACCGCCGTGCGCGATCCCGACGAAATGGTCTCGCGCCATCTGCTCGACAGCCTGAGCGTGATGTCCTTCGTCGAAAACGGCCGCTGGCTCGATGTCGGCAGCGGCGGCGGGATGCCGGGGATACCCCTGGCGATCCTGTTTCCCGATTCACAGGTGACCTGCCTGGACAGCAACGGCAAGAAAACCCGCTTCCTTACCCAGGTCAAACTCGAACTCAAGCTGGATAACCTGCAAGTTATCCACAGCCGGGTCGAAGCCTTCCAGCCGCCACAGCCGTTCAACGGGATCATTTCCCGGGCGTTCAGCAGCATGGAGAACTTCACCGGCTGGACTCGCCACCTTGGCGACGGTGACACACGTTGGCTGGCAATGAAGGGCGTCCATCCCGCCGATGAGCTGGTAGCATTGCCGGCAGACTTCCACCTCGATAGCGAACATGCCTTGGCCGTACCCGGTTGCCAAGGCCAACGCCATCTGCTGATACTGCGCCGCACGGCATGATTGGGAACACAAGCAAGAATGGCTAAGGTATTCGCGATAGCGAACCAGAAAGGTGGCGTGGGCAAGACCACCACCTGCATCAACCTCGCAGCATCCCTGGTCGCCACCAAGCGTCGGGTGCTGCTGATCGACCTCGATCCACAAGGCAACGCCACCATGGGCAGCGGTGTGGATAAACATGCCCTGGAAAACTCCATCTACGATGTGCTGATCGGCGAATGCGACCTGGCCCAGGCCATGCACTTCTCCGAGCACGGCGGTTACCAACTGCTGCCGGCCAACCGCGACCTGACGGCGGCCGAAGTGGTGCTGCTGGAAATGCAGATGAAGGAAAGCCGTCTGCGCAGCGCCCTGGCACCGATTCGCGAGAATTACGACTACATCCTCATCGACTGTCCGCCGTCGCTGTCGATGCTGACCCTCAACGCGCTGGTGGCCGCCGATGGGGTGATTATCCCCATGCAGTGCGAATACTTTGCCCTGGAAGGGCTCAGCGACCTTGTGGATAACATCAAGCGGATCGCCGAGTTGCTCAACCCGGAGCTGAAAGTCGAAGGCCTGTTGCGGACCATGTATGACCCGCGTCTGAGTTTGATGAACGACGTTTCCGCGCAGCTCAAGGAGCATTTCGGTGACCAGCTGTATGACACCGTGATCCCGCGCAACATCCGCCTGGCCGAAGCCCCGAGCTACGGCATGCCCGCGCTGGCATACGACAAACAATCCCGTGGCGCCGTGGCCTACCTGGCCCTGGCGGGCGAGATGGTTCGTCGGCAACGCCGCACTTCACGCACCGCAGCCCCGGCAACTTAAGGAATCCCCATGGCCGTCAAGAAACGAGGTCTCGGACGTGGACTGGATGCACTGCTGAGTGGTCCGACTGTCAGTTCGCTGGAAGAACAGGCCGTCCAGGCCGATCAACGGGAGCTGCAGCACCTGCCGCTGGACCTGATCCAGCGCGGCAAGTACCAGCCGCGCCGCGACATGGACCCACAGGCACTGGAAGAACTGGCGCAATCGATCAAGGCCCAGGGCGTGATGCAACCGATCGTGGTGCGCCCGATCGGCAGCGGTCGATTTGAAATAATTGCCGGCGAACGCCGCTGGCGCGCCAGCCAGCAGGCCGGGTTGGAAAGCATTCCGGCCATGGTCCGCGATGTCCCGGACGAAACCGCCATCGCCATGGCGCTGATCGAGAACATCCAGCGCGAAGACCTCAACCCGATCGAGGAAGCCGTGGCCCTGCAGCGTTTGCAGCAGGAGTTCCAGCTGACCCAGCAACAGGTCGCCGAAGCCGTGGGCAAGTCCCGCGTGACCGTGGCCAACCTGCTGCGCCTGATTGCGTTGCCGGAAGTGATCAAGACCATGTTGTCCCATGGCGA
This sequence comes from Pseudomonas sp. MWU13-2105, assembly GCF_023242315.1. Classification (GTDB taxonomy): domain Bacteria; phylum Pseudomonadota; class Gammaproteobacteria; order Pseudomonadales; family Pseudomonadaceae; genus Aquipseudomonas. The sequence continues at coordinate 21,076 of NZ_JALLIY010000019.1, read as the reverse complement.
TCTGGAAATGGGTCATGCCCGGGCCTTGCTCGGTTTGCCGGAAGAACGGCAGGTCGAAGGGGCGCGACACGTTGTCGCACGCGGTCTCACCGTGCGCCAGACCGAGGCCCTGGTTCGCCAGTGGCTCAGTGGCAAACAGGAGCCTGCCGAACCGGCCAAGGTCGATCCGGACATCAGTCGCCTTGAACAGCGCCTGGCAGAGCGGCTGGGCTCCGCGGTGCAGATCCGCCACGGTCAGAAAGGAAAAGGTCAGTTGGTAATTCGCTATAACTCCCTGGATGAACTACAAGGGGTACTCGCGCATATCCGCTGAATCTGCTGAAACATTTCCTCATGTAGCGGGCAGTCGGAAATCACTACCTGGCAGTTGAATAGGGGCAGAACCGCCCCTATACTCTGCGCGCATTTTGTCGGCACAATTTATGCCAAGTTATTGATTTGTGGCAGCCGACCCTTGAGGAGCGTCAGTGATGGAAACCCGCACGCCAAACAGGTTGCCGTTCCATCGCTTGACGGTATTTCCGGTGTTGTTGGCCCAGTTTGTCGTTTTGTTGGTGGCGGCGTTGGCGCTTTGGCAATGGCATGGTGTCGTTGCCGGATACTCGGGACTCTGCGGAGGCCTGATAGCCTTGCTCCCCAATGTGTATTTTGCTCACAGGGCCTTTCGGTTTTCCGGCGCCCGAGCAGCCCAGTCCATCGTCCGGTCTTTTTATGCCGGCGAGGCGGGTAAATTGATTTTGACGGCAGTGCTATTTGCACTGACGTTCGCAGGTGTGAAGCCATTGGCGCCGATAGCAGTCTTCGGTGTCTTCGTGCTGACCCAGTCGGTCAGCTGGTTCGCACCCGTGCTAATGAAAACAAGACTTTCGAGACCTTAGGGCGTTTGAGGCAACCATGTCAGCAGAAACAACCGCTTCGGGCTATATCCAGCACCACCTGCAGAACCTGACCTTCGGTCAGCTACCGACTGGCGGCTGGGGCTTTGCCCATTCCGCAGCAGAGGCCAAGGCCATGGGCTTCTGGGCATTCCACCTGGATACTCTGGGTTGGTCTGTCGCACTGGGCCTGATCTTCATCCTGCTTTTCCGCATGGCGGCGAAGAAAGCCACCTCCGGTCAACCCGGCGCCTTGCAGAACTTCGTCGAAGTTCTGGTCGAGTTCGTCGACGGCAGTGTGAAGGACAGTTTCCACGGTCGTAGCGCGGTGATTGCACCGTTGGCCCTGACCATTTTCGTCTGGGTGTTCCTGATGAACGCCATCGACCTGATCCCGGTCGACTGGATTCCGCATCTGGCCATGTTGATCACCGGTGACGAGCACATCCCGTTCCGCGCCGTGTCGACCACCGACCCGAACGCGACCCTGGGCATGGCCTTCTCGGTCTTCGCACTGATCATTTTCTACAGCATCAAGATCAAGGGCCTCGGCGGTTTCATCGGCGAGCTGACCCTGCACCCGTTCGGCAGCAAGAACATCTTCGTTCAAGCCCTGCTGATCCCGGTGAACTTCCTGCTGGAATTCGTCACCCTGATCGCCAAGCCGATCTCGTTGGCCCTGCGACTGTTCGGCAACATGTATGCCGGCGAGCTGGTGTTCATCCTCATCGCGGTGATGTTCGGCAGCGGCCTGCTCTGGCTCAGCGGCCTGGGCGTGGTGTTGCAGTGGGCGTGGGCGGTGTTCCACATCCTGATCATCACCCTGCAGGCGTTCATCTTCATGATGCTGACCATCGTCTACCTGTCGATGGCACACGAAGAAAACCATTAAGAGCCGTTCCGGCGGCTCTGATGTCCCTGGCGCTTCGGCGCGGGGTGGCCCCGCAAGGGGCCGCGAAACGATTTGTTTTACCGCTTTAAATTAAAAAAACCTAAACCATACGACGTAAAAGTCGGGAGGAAAGATGGAAACTGTAGTTGGTCTAACCGCTATCGCTGTTGCACTGTTGATCGGCCTGGGCGCACTGGGTACCGCAATTGGTTTCGGCCTGCTGGGCGGCAAGTTCCTGGAAGGCGCCGCGCGTCAGCCAGAAATGGTCCCAATGCTGCAAGTCAAAATGTTCATCGTCGCCGGTCTGCTCGACGCCGTGACCATGATCGGTGTCGGTATCGCTCTGTTCTTCACCTTCGCGAACCCCTTCGTCGGTCAACTCGCTCACTAATCACTCGGATGTTTCGAGTGGATTGGTTTGATGGACAACGAACGAGCGAGGTGTTGGCGTGAACATTAATGCGACCCTGATTGGCCAGTCCGTTGCGTTCCTCATTTTTGTACTGTTTTGCATGAAGTTCGTGTGGCCTCCGGTCATCGCGGCACTGCACGAACGTCAGAAGAAGATCGCGGATGGACTGGACGCTGCCAGCCGAGCAGCTCGCGACCTGGAGTTGGCCCAAGAGAAAGCGGGTCATCAACTGCGCGATGCGAAAGCTCAGGCAGCCGAAATCATTGAGCAAGCCAAGAAACGCGGTAACCAGATCGTCGACGAGGCCCGTGAACAGGCTCGCGTCGAAGCTGACCGTGTGAAGGCTCAGGCTCTGGCCGAGATCGAACAGGAACTCAACAGTGTCAAAGACGCACTGCGCACCCAATTGGGTAGCCTGGTCGTCGATGGCGCCGGGAAGATCCTGGGCAAGGCAATCGATAAAGACGCGCACGCAGAGCTGGTTAACCAACTGGCTACTGAAATCTAAGCGAGGGCGACCATGGCAGAACTGACCACGTTGGCCCGACCTTACGCTAAGGCGGCCTTCGAGCACGCTCAGGCCCACCAGCAACTGGCCAATTGGTCAGCCATGCTCGGCCTGGCAGCAGCGGTGTCGGAAGACGACACCATGCAGCGCGTGCTCAAGGCCCCGCGACTGACGAGCGCAGAAAAGGCCACCACGTTCATTGACGTGTGTGGCGACAAGTTCGATGTCAAGGCACAGAATTTCATCCACGTCGTTGCTGAAAACGACCGTCTCCTGCTGTTGCCGGAGATCGCCGCTCTGTTCGACCTGTACAAGGCCGAACAAGAGAAATCGGTAGACGTGGAAGTCACCAGTGCTTTTGCATTGAACCAAGAACAGCAAGACAAACTCGCCAAGGTTCTCAGTGCACGACTCAATCGGGAAGTGCGCCTGCAAGTTGCGGAGGATGCCACCCTGATTGGTGGTGTCGTGATCCGCGCCGGCGACCTGGTTATCGATGGCTCGGTTCGCGGCAAACTCGCGAGCCTGGCCGAAGCATTGAAATCTTGAGTTTGAAGGGGCAGCAGAGCAATGCAGCAACTCAATCCTTCCGAAATAAGTGAAATTATCAAGGGCCGCATCGACAAGCTCGATGTGACCTCCCAAGCCCGTAACGAAGGCACTGTCGTCAGCGTGTCTGACGGTATCGTGCGGATTCACGGTCTGGCCGACGTCATGTACGGCGAGATGATCGAGTTTCCGGGCGGCGTCTACGGTATGGCCCTCAACCTCGAGCAAGACTCCGTAGGTGCCGTGGTACTGGGCGCCTACACCAGTCTGGCTGAAGGCATGAGCGCCAAGTGCACCGGCCGCATCCTCGAAGTTCCGGTCGGTAAGGAACTGCTGGGTCGCGTTGTCGACGCACTGGGTAACCCGGTTGACGGCAAAGGTCCACTGAACAACACCGAGACCGACGCGGTCGAGAAAGTTGCTCCAGGCGTGATCTGGCGTAAGTCGGTAGACCAGCCTGTACAGACTGGCTACAAGGCTGTCGATGCGATGATCCCGGTCGGCCGTGGCCAGCGTGAGCTGATCATCGGTGACCGTCAGATCGGTAAAACCGCTCTGGCGATCGACGCGATCATCAACCAGAAAGACAGCGGCATTTTCTGCGTCTACGTGGCTATCGGTCAGAAACAATCGACCATCGCCAACGTGGTTCGCAAGCTGGAAGAAAACGGCGCCCTGGCCAACACCATCATCGTGGCGGCCAGTGCTTCGGAATCTCCCGCGCTGCAGTTCCTGGCACCGTACTCCGGTTGCACCATGGGCGAATACTTCCGCGACCGCGGTGAAGACGCGCTGATCGTTTATGACGATCTGTCCAAGCAAGCAGTGGCTTACCGCCAGATTTCCCTGCTGCTGCGCCGTCCACCAGGCCGTGAAGCCTACCCAGGCGACGTGTTCTATCTCCACTCCCGTCTGCTGGAGCGCGCATCCCGCGTTTCGGAAGAGTATGTCGAGAAGTTCACCAAGGGCGCAGTGACTGGCAAGACCGGTTCCCTGACCGCGCTGCCGATCATCGAAACCCAGGCTGGCGACGTTTCCGCGTTCGTTCCGACCAACGTGATTTCCATCACCGACGGTCAGATCTTCCTGGAATCGGCGATGTTCAACTCCGGGATCCGTCCTGCTGTGAACGCCGGTGTTTCGGTATCCCGCGTAGGTGGTGCCGCTCAGACCAAGATCATCAAGAAGCTGTCCGGTGGTATCCGTACCGCCCTGGCTCAGTACCGTGAACTGGCGGCATTCGCCCAGTTCGCTTCTGACCTGGACGAAGCGACCCGCAAGCAACTTGAACACGGTCAGCGCGTTACCGAGCTGATGAAGCAGAAGCAATATGCGCCGATGTCGATTGCCGACATGTCGCTGTCGCTGTATGCCGCTGAGCGTGGGTTCCTGACTGACGTCGAAATCGCCAAGGTCGGTAGCTTCGAACAAGCGCTGATTGCTTACTTCAACCGCGATCATGCCGACTTGTTGGCCAAGATCAACGTGAAGGGTGACTTCAATGACGAGATCGACGCTGGCCTGAAGGCTGGTATCGAGAAGTTCAAGGCCACCCAAACCTGGTAAGCCGCAGCGGGAGCCGCAAGGCTCCCGCTTGCTAACCTGATAGGTGTTACATGGCAGGCGCAAAAGAGATTCGCAGTAAGATTGCGAGCATCAAAAGCACGCAAAAGATTACCAGCGCCATGGAAAAAGTGGCGGTCAGCAAAATGCGCAAGGCACAAATGCGCATGGCTGCTAGCCGTCCTTATGCGGAGCGTATCCGCCAGGTAATTGGGCATCTGGCCAACGCCAACCCGGAATACCGCCACCCGTTCATGATCGACCGCGCCGTCAAGCGCGTCGGCTATGTCGTGGTGAGCAGTGACCGTGGTCTGTGCGGTGGCTTGAACACCAACCTGTTCAAGGCCCTGGTCAAGGACATGGCGGTAAACCGCGAAAACGGCGTCGAGATTGATCTGTGTGTGGTCGGTAGCAAGGGCGCGGCATTCTTCCGCAACTTCGGCGGTAACGTCGTTGCCGCTATCAGCCACCTGGGTGAAGAGCCGTCGATCAACGATCTGATCGGCAGCGTCAAGGTGATGCTGGATGCCTACCTGGACGGCCGTATTGACCGCCTGTCCGTGGTGTCCAACAAGTTCATCAACACCATGACCCAGCAGCCTACAGTGGAGCAGTTGATTCCTCTGGTGGCGACCCCGGATCAAGAACTCAAGCACCACTGGGACTATCTCTACGAACCGGACGCCAAAGAGCTGCTTGACGGCCTGATGGTGCGTTACGTGGAGTCGCAGGTCTACCAGGCGGTGGTCGAGAACAACGCGGCCGAACAAGCTGCGCGGATGATCGCGATGAAGAACGCTACCGACAACGCCGGTGATTTGATCAGCGATTTGCAGCTGATCTACAACAAGGCGCGTCAGGCTGCGATCACCCAAGAGATCTCGGAAATCGTCGGCGGCGCTGCCGCGGTTTAACGGTTCAAATATTCAGAGGATCCAGCTATGAGTAGCGGACGTATCGTTCAAATCATCGGCGCCGTTATCGACGTGGAATTTCCACGCGACAGCGTACCGAGCATCTACAACGCGCTGAAAGTACAAGGCGCGGAAACCACCCTGGAAGTCCAGCAGCAGCTGGGCGACGGCGTGGTGCGTACCATTGCGATGGGTTCCACCGAAGGCTTGAAGCGCGGTCTGGACGTTGTCGACTCCGGCGCGGCCATCTCCGTACCGGTCGGTAAAGCGACCCTGGGCCGGATCATGGACGTCCTCGGCAACCCGATCGACGAAGCTGGCCCGATCGACACCGAAGAGCGTTGGGGCATTCACCGTCCAGCGCCATCCTTCGCCGAACAAGCGGGCGGCAACGACCTGCTGGAAACCGGCATCAAGGTTATCGACCTGGTTTGCCCGTTCGCCAAGGGCGGTAAAGTCGGTCTGTTCGGTGGTGCCGGTGTCGGCAAGACCGTAAACATGATGGAACTGATCCGTAACATCGCCATCGAGCACAGCGGTTATTCCGTGTTCGCCGGTGTGGGTGAGCGTACTCGTGAGGGTAACGACTTCTACCACGAGATGAAGGACTCCAACGTCCTGGACAAAGTGGCACTGGTTTACGGTCAGATGAACGAGCCGCCGGGAAACCGTCTGCGCGTAGCCTTGACCGGCCTGACCATGGCCGAGAAGTTCCGTGACGAAGGTAACGACGTTCTGCTGTTCGTCGACAACATCTACCGTTACACCCTGGCCGGTACCGAAGTATCCGCACTGCTGGGCCGTATGCCTTCGGCAGTAGGTTACCAGCCGACCCTGGCTGAAGAGATGGGCGTGCTGCAAGAGCGCATCACTTCGACCAAGAACGGTTCGATTACCTCGATCCAGGCCGTCTACGTTCCCGCGGATGACTTGACCGACCCGTCGCCGGCGACCACCTTCGCCCACTTGGACGCCACCGTCGTACTGTCCCGTGACATCGCCTCCCTGGGTATCTACCCAGCGGTCGATCCACTGGACTCGACTTCGCGCCAGCTGGACCCGAACGTGATCGGCAACGAGCACTACGAAACCGCTCGCGGCGTCCAGTATGTGCTGCAGCGTTACAAAGAGCTGAAGGACATCATCGCGATCCTGGGTATGGACGAGCTGTCGGAAACCGACAAGCAGTTGGTATCCCGCGCTCGTAAGATCCAGCGCTTCCTGTCGCAGCCGTTCTTCGTGGCTGAAGTCTTCACCGGTGCCTCGGGTAAATACGTTTCCCTGAAAGACACCATTGCTGGCTTCAAAGGCATCCTCAACGGTGACTACGACCACCTGCCAGAACAAGCGTTCTACATGGTTGGCGGCATCGAAGAAGCGATCGAGAAAGCCAAGAAACTGTAATCCCGGCGCCTGGCAACGGGCGCTAATTTAGGTTGAGGCAATCAGATGGCTATGACAGTCCATTGCGATATCGTCAGTGCGGAAGGGGAAATCTTCTCCGGGCTGGTCGAGATGGTGATTGCGCACGGTGCACTGGGTGATCTGGGTATCGCCCTGGGCCACGCGCCGCTGATCACCAATCTCAAGCCGGGTCCGATCCGCTTGATCAAGCAGGGCGGGGAAGCCGAGGTGTTCTACATCTCCGGTGGTTTCCTCGAGGTTCAGCCGAACATGGTCAAGGTTCTTGCCGACACCGTGCAACGTGCTGCCGACCTGGACGAAGCCTCCGCTCAGGAAGCCGTCAAGGCTGCCGAGAAGGCCCTGCACGAAAAAGGCGCGGACTTCGACTACGGTTCCGCTGCCGCACGTCTGGCCGAGGCTGCAGCCCAGCTGCGCACCGTCCAGCAGATCCGCAAGAAGTTCGGCGGTTAAGCCGAGGCTTGTTGTGTGATTGATTAAAAAGGGTAGCCTCGGCTACCCTTTTTTCTTTTCCGCGTTTATCACCGGGTCACAGTCGTGACCACTCCAGGATTGGTAGCCAGTCATGTCTCTCGAAATCGTTATTCTCGCGGCGGGTCAGGGCACCCGGATGCGTTCGTCGTTGCCTAAAGTCCTGCACCCGGTCGCGGGCAATTCGATGTTGGGACATGTTATCCACAGCGCCCGACAACTTGATCCACAGCGCATCCACGTGGTGATCGGCCATGGCGCCGAGCTGGTGCGCGAACGCTTGGCCGCCGCTGACCTGAATTTTGTCCTGCAGGACCAGCAGCTCGGCACTGGCCATGCCGTAGCCCAGGCGGTGCCGTTCATCAGCGCCGATACCGTGCTGATCCTCTACGGTGATGTCCCCCTGATCGAAGTCGAGACCTTGCGTCGTCTGTTGGAGCAGGCGGGCCCCGAGCAGCTTGGGCTATTGACGGTGGAGCTGGATAACCCGACCGGTTATGGCCGGATTGTGCGCGATGGCGCCGGCAAGGTGGCCGCTATTGTCGAGCAGAAGGACGCCAGCGCGACGGAACTGGCCATCACCGAGGGCAACACCGGGATTCTCGCGGTGCCGGCCAAGCGCCTGGGGGAGTGGATGAGCCGCCTGTCGAACAACAATGCCCAGGGTGAGTACTACCTGACCGACGTGATTGCCATGGCGGTGGCTGACGGCCTGGCGGTCGCCACCGAGCAACCCCTGGATGCGATGGAAGTGCAGGGCGCCAACGACCGCCAGCAACTGGCCGAGCTGGAGCGTCATTACCAGTTGCGTGCGGCCCGGCGGCTGATGGCCCAGGGCGTGACCCTGCGCGATCCGGCGCGCTTCGATGTGCGTGGCGAGGTGATTGTCGGTCGCGATGTGCTGATCGATATCAACGTGATTCTCGAAGGCCAGGTGGTGATCGAGGACAACGTGGTCATCGGCCCGAACTGCGTGATCAGGAACAGTACGCTGCGCAAGGGCGTGACCATCAAGGCCAACAGCCATCTCGACGGTGCGATCATGGGTGAGGGCAGCGATGCCGGTCCGTTCGCCCGCCTGCGCCCGGGCAGTGTGCTCGACGCCCGTGCCCATGTGGGTAACTTTGTCGAACTGAAGAATGCGCACCTGGGCGAAGACGCCAAGTGCGGGCACCTGACCTACCTCGGCGATGCCGAAGTCGGTGCGCGGACCAATATCGGTGCCGGCACCATCACCTGCAACTATGACGGGGCCAACAAGCACAAGACGGTGCTGGGCGAGGACGTCTTCATCGGCTCCAACAACTCGTTGGTGGCGCCTGTGGATATCTCTGCCGGCGCCAGTACGGCGGCGGGTTCGACCATCAACCAGGACGTGGGTGAAGGGCAGTTGGGCGTGGCCCGCGCCCGCCAGCGTAATATCGAGGGCTGGAAGCGTCCGGTGAAAATCAACAAGCGCTGAGTTATCCACAGCGGCGATGGCGGTAGATTTACCCACAACTGATGATCATTTCACTTGACTAAGTTTCGATTCGAAGGTCTTATTGCCGCTGTTATCTTTCGAATCGAAACTTAAGTGACTATATCGAAACGCAACACCCCACAACGTCGGCACAATATCCTGGCCATGCTCAATGATCAGGGCGAAGTCAGCGTGGATGAATTGGCCAGGCGCTTCGAAACCTCCGAGGTGACGATTCGCAAGGACCTCGCGGCCCTGGAAAGCCACGGCCTGCTGATGCGCCGCTACGGCGGGGCGATCACCATTCCCCACGAACTGTTCAGCGACCCGGCCCAGGCGATTTCCCGCTACAAGCAGGCTATTGCCCGTACCGCTGTAGGACGTATTCGTGAGCACGCGCGTATCATTATCGACAGTGGTAGCACCACCGCCGCGATGCTCCCGCAACTCGGCCAGCAACCCGGCCTGGTGGTGATGACCAACTCCCTGCATGTCGCCCGTGCCCTGAGCGAACTGGAACACGAGCCGGTGCTGTTGATGACCGGCGGCACCTGGGACCCGCACTCCGAGTCTTTCCAGGGCCAGGTCGCCGAGCGCGTCCTGCGTTCCTACGACTTCGACCAACTGTTCATCGGTGCCGACGGTATCGATCTGGAGCGTGGCACCACCACCTTCCACGAACTGCTGGGACTGAGCCGGGTGATGGCGGAAGTCGCCCGGGAAGTGGTGGTCATGGTCGAGTCGGACAAGATCGGCCGCAAGATTCCCAACCTGGAACTGCCCTGGAGCAGTATCCATACCCTTATTACCGATGATCGTTTGCCCAAAGAGGTACGCGAACAGATTCAGGCCCGTGGCATCACTGTCATTTGCGCGGTTGCCAGCCAGGAGAAATAGAGCATGTGTGGAATTGTCGGTGCAGTTGCTGAACGTAATATCACGGCCATCCTGGTCGAAGGCCTGAAGCGTCTGGAATACCGCGGCTACGACAGCGCCGGTGTCGCCGTTTTCAGCCACAACGGCAAGCTGGAGCGCGTCCGTCGCTCGGGTAAGGTCAGTGAGCTTGAGCAGGCGTTGGCCGCCGCGCCCCTGGCCGGTCGCCTGGGTATCGCCCACACCCGTTGGGCGACCCACGGCGCGCCCTGTGAACGTAATGCCCACCCACATTTTTCCGGGTCCGATATTGCTGTCGTGCACAACGGCATCATCGAGAACCACGAGGCACTGCGTGAACAGCTCAAAGGGCTGGGCTACGTCTTTACCTCGGACACAGATACCGAGGTCATCGCCCACCTGCTGAACCACAAGTTCAAGCAACTGGGTGACTTGACCAAGGCCCTGAAAGCCACGGTCAAGGAGCTGCATGGCGCCTATGGCCTGGCGGTGATCAACGCGCAGCAACCGGATCGCCTGCTCGCGGCCCGCAGTGGCAGTCCGTTGGTGATCGGCCTGGGCCTGGGGGAAAACTTCCTCGCTTCCGACCAACTGGCGTTGCGTCAGGTCACCGACCGGTTCATGTACCTGGAAGAGGGCGATATCGCCGAGATCCATCGCGACAGCGTGCAGATCTGGGACATTGATGGCCATCAGGTCGAGCGCGAAGCGGTGCAGTATCGTGACGGCGCGGAAGCGGCCGAGAAGGGCGCGTTCCGCCACTTCATGCTCAAGGAAATCCACGAACAACCGACTGTGGTCCAGCGCACCCTGGAAAACCGTCTCGGCCCGAACCAGGTCCTGGTCCAGGCGTTCGGTCCCCAGGCCGCCGAGTTGTTCGCCAAAGTGCGCAATGTGCAGATCGTTGCCTGTGGCACCAGCTATCACGCCGGCATGGTTGCACGGTACTGGCTCGAAGGTTTGGCGGGTATCCCGTGCCAGGTCGAAGTCGCCAGTGAGTTCCGCTACCGCAAGGTAGTGGTGCAGCCGGACACCTTGTTCGTCGCCATCTCCCAGTCCGGAGAAACCGCCGACACCCTGGCGGCCCTGCGCAATGCCAAGGAGCTGGGTTTCCTCGGCAGCCTGGCGATCTGCAACGTCAGCATCAGTTCGCTGGTGCGCGAGTCGGACCTGACCCTGCTGACCCAGGCCGGTCGCGAAATCGGCGTGGCCTCGACCAAGGCTTTCACCACCCAACTGGTTGGGCTGCTGCTGCTGACCCTGGCCCTGGGCCAGGTCCGTGGCACCCTGGCACCCGGTGTCGAAGCGGAGCTTGTGGAAGAGTTGCGGCGTTTGCCGACGCGCCTGGGCGAGACCCTGGCAATGGATGCCAAGGTCGAGAAAGTCGCCGAGTTGTTCGCCGACAAGCACCACACCCTGTTCCTCGGCCGTGGCGCGCAGTACCCGGTGGCGATGGAAGGCTCGCTCAAGCTCAAGGAAATTTCCTATATCCATGCCGAAGCCTATCCGGCCGGTGAGCTGAAGCACGGTCCGTTGGCCCTGGTGGACAACGATATGCCGATCGTTACGGTGGCACCGAACAACGAATTGTTGGAGAAACTCAAATCCAACCTGCAGGAAGTCCGCGCCCGTGGTGGTCAACTGATCGTCTTCGCCGACGAACAGGCTGGGATGGTCAATGCCGAAGGCACGCATGTCATCACCATGCCGCACATCCACGACACCCTGGCGCCGATCCTCTACACCATTCCGCTGCAACTGCTGTCGTACTACGTTGCGGTGCTCAAGGGCACGGACGTCGACCAGCCGCGTAACCTGGCGAAATCGGTGACGGTGGAGTAAGGCTGCGGATTCAACTGCTCGGTTGGTTTTTGAGAATTAAAACTGTCGCATGTGAATTAAAACTGTCGCAGGTGACCGCTTGATCTCTCAGGCGCTGAACACAGTCGTAGATCGGAGGCCCCCTTTAGGGCCTCCAGACCTTTTCTAAGCTTCATTTCCTTCTATCTATTGTTGCCAACCCCGGTGACATCCGCCTAGCGCCTCTTTATGCTTTTGCGAATTCAACCAGACGAATCTCTGCGATCCTTCGTCGAACGGAACCTTTACCTCAATTGGCAAGATCCGTCGGTAGAGGTGTTCAGTGACATTTCTAGGTACTTCATGAGGAATGAGGTAGTACGAATTATTGCCGAGACAATGGGGTGGGGGGGCTGCTATGGGTTTAATCATCTAATCCACTACCACACCGGATATCCGTTAAAGTCCATCTTCAAGGATAACTTTCAAGATATTGCTTATTCAGGCTCAAAATTTATTTTGGGGAGGCAGTATGTTGAGAATGAAGAAAAACATGCGGCATTCTGTCCAGAATGTGTAAAAGACGATATCAATAGAATTGGGTTTTCTTACTGGCGTAGACTGCACCGATCTCTTGACGTTTGTGCAAAACATAATGTACATCTTTTACGTCACTGTCCATTTTGTGGAGTTGTATTTTCGAAGCATGGAGAAGGAAAGGGCTACTCAACAATGTGGACAGGGTGCGAAGGCCGCCATTTTACAGAGTGTGATTCAAAACAGAACTTCGACAAAGAAAAGTTAAAGCGGTCTGTAGTTTACGAAGAAATTTGTGGATATGAATATCATATCCCTAAGCAGTTGGCAGTTAATGTTTTGCATGAAAAGCTCAGGTGCAACGCCGTCGAAGACTATATGAAAGTAGATGAGATGAGTGTTTATATCGATAAGCTCCAGTCTGCGGCCAATAGGCTGGGTGGATTGAAGGGTTGTGAGTATCTTCTTGAAGATTTCAGTGCCCTAATCTTCGAATCAATAATATTCACTTACGATCATTTCTCGGAGTTTGTGACGGACGTGCGACGACACGGTTATGAATTACATGGCGTTAGTTCTTTCATGTCTACCTACCGAGTAGAGACATCGGGATCATCCGATTACGTCAGGGACGGCTACACCTTTAATTTTTTACAGCCACCCTTTAAATAACTAAACCATTTAGGGGTTAGTTTTTTCAGCCGGCTAGTCGGATTCGCGTCACTCATTGGCTCGGCGTAAATGCGCTACGAGGGCTGACGAGCCCGTTTAAGGAAACACGGTCATCAAGCCTTAGCATGTTGTAATAATTCTTTGATAAAAAGCCGGGTTTTCGGGTAGCGGGCACGCTTTTCCAGCAAGCGCGACAAGCTTGGAACCAAGCTGAAGAGTGTGGTTTTAGTTATTTTCAGCTGGTCGAATGCGCCATATACGTGATGCATCGTCGAAATTATAAGATTCTGGAGTTCTATGTCACGCTTCTCCCAGTCGATGCATGAGTAATTTCCTAGTCGCCCGCATAGCAATTGTGAGTTGCGTTCTAGCAGCCAATCACGATCATTGCGATACAGCCAAGCATATATGCTCGGCATCGTTGAGCGTAATTCGTTTGTGGACATTTGGCTGTTTGCTTTAATGGCGCCGGTCCATTGTGCACGATAATTATCAAAATTTTCTTTTAGTTGGTTCTCTTGCCTTAACGACTTTACTAATGGGTCTGAGGAGAGCAGTCGATTAACGGTGCTAATGGAAATATTGAATGTAGAACAAATTTTATCTTTGGCTTCTCCTTTCTTTAGGCTTTCTAAAACTGCAGCACGTAGTGCAGGTTTTAATTTTTTAGGCTTACGAGTAACCGAGCCATTGGGCTTATCAGCGATAGGCTGTTGGTCGCCTCCCACAACATCAACATTGCTAGTTTGAATAAATAGGCCAGCCGCACTGCGTCGGTCGTATACATCGATGAAAAAATTAAGTCGGCCGAATAGCCAAGTGATCATTACCAGATGCTTTAGAGGATGGCACCTGCCACGAGCTTTGCGCGACATCTGTGCGATAAAAGCAGATGCTTTTGATTGCGTGGTTGGAAGGGAGGTATATGGCGGATAAGGTTGAATAAACGATGCGTATTCGGCGAATGAGGTTGCTACCCTGGCTCGTACCTCGGAGCTTGTCCCAAGCTGATCGAGCGCATCCTTGTACACAGCGTTGACAACCATAGGATCAAAACATCGTGACTTTCCATAAGATGCAAGGTCTAGCACTGCCTCACTCATTAGTCGAAGAGCATCTCTAGCTGCACCGCTAAGAGCAGGCAGCGAGTTTGACTCTAATAGCTCGTTACTCGGAAGTACCCATTTGAAGCGCCCCGACCACTGCCGATTCACGATGGATTCCTTCAACAGCCCCCCATGAATTGGACACAGCACAACGCCAGGATACTGGTGCGTAAGGTGCCAATAAGGAACACCATAGGTAATTCGGTCCTCACTCATGCAGGATGTGCAGGCTTTCAACGGATGCTCGGCACCGAATCGCCCGGTCAGAAGACCAAGACTGTATTTAATTGATCCGATTGAGGCACCTTTCATCGCTATGACAGCGTTGTCGATTCGGTCTCTAGACTGAAAGGGGATTAACAGGGGGAGAATAGTGTGTTCAAGGATGATCGATGCGGTATCGCCCCAACAATCAGTCATCCGACTATCTAGAGAGCTGAGGTTGCTGGGAAAGTCATGAGTGGTATAGCTATGCTGTGAACCGAAAAGCCATTTTAATGTGCTGGAAGTATCAAGATGGCCCAGGAATTGGTGCTGACGGCTGCACAGACTGAAGAAGGTCTCATCGTTGTACCACCGTAGTATCGCGTCAGGCTGGGCCATGGCCTAAGAAGCCTCCCGAGCGGATCGGGCTTTATGATAGATGAGGTTGGTAACCTATCAGAAATCACGACGAGCGATAACACGTAGCTTTTTTAATTCCTTTGCACGCTATAAGTGCGCTATATCGCTGATTACACGGCCTGCACCGTCCTTATTCGGAAGCGAAATAGCTGGCAGCGCCGCGTCGAACGCTCCATATCATGACTATTTTTGTTGTCACGCAACAATTTCAGGCGTTACCATATTTCATTTTTTGGTTGCGATGGCCTCGCCATTTTCATGGGAGTCGTACGAACTAGAACTGCACTTCCGCTAGCCACGAAAGTAATACTAACATCCGACAAAGGAATACTTATCGCGTATCAATAAATATCAACTTTAGAAGTCAAGAGACAGGGGCCCAAGCGCGAACTCGGGCCCCTGTGGATAAGTCAGGTTAGGACGCTGACCAATCCATTCTCTATTCCTAGCTGCGGGACGTCAAGTCTCGCACGGGTTCGTTCGTCCACAGGAAAGTTGGCGTTATCCACAGCGCAAATCCGCGAGCGGGCCCGTAATACAAGGGTTTTCATGACGTTATAGGTTTTATCCCCAGCCGATATGACGACGTGAGGCCTAGAAAATGGAACGCGGATATGACACCGAAACAACGAATAACCCTCATCCTGAGCCGTCAAGGTGGCTTCGAGTGGGGGGACACATACATCCCCTCGACCCTGGCTATGCCACGAGAGGCTCCGAAAGGATCCCGTATCAGCAGACTCAACAGCCGCAGGCTCGGTCGGGAATTGCATGCGCTTTCCACCCCTGAGAAAGTGTTTACGCAGTTAGCTCTTTACCATCCTGACCTGTTCGATCTCCACGAGCAGAAAATGCTATGGCCGCTGACGTCAGGCCATCCCCTCCGCGGCCATCCATTGATGAAAGGCGTCTTTCTAGCACCTGTCAGAGGCACGGTGGAGATCGCGAAGGAGCTTGGGTTCGAGCATTACGAAATCGGTGTCGATTTGCCCGACGGGCGCCGGGCGAAAATCCCGTTCCCTTACCAGGGTGACCTGTTGTTGTACTTGAGGGGGGAAGACGGAATTCCATATGCCGTCAACTGGACAGTGAAGGATCGTAAAGAAGCATTTGGGGAGCGTAGGCTTTCGAGCGTAAAGACTCCGGTCCAGCAGAAGAAAGATCGGACTCATGCGGTGCTTCGGACCAAGCTAGAAGAGATCTACTACGCCAGCGCTGGGATACGAACAGTGCAAGTGTCTTTGGATGACCTTCCGCCGACGGTGATTGCAAATCTAGACCTACTGTTCATGACTCATGAGCTTCCGCTGTCGCTTGATTCCAGCCTGCTTGACGACTTCAGTGGTGCTCTTCGAGAAGCTGTTAATGACGGCGAGCCCGTTGCTTACGTGGCGATCAGGTATGCAAAGCGTTGGGGGAGTCGTGATCAGTTCATTGCGAAAATTTACCAAGATATTTGGGGGCGACGGCTGCCGGTCGACTTCTTCAAGCCTATTCTCATCGATCATCCCTTCTCTAAAGATGATGGTGATCTCCTCAAGGCGTACGGAGCACTCTTTCAGGAGAAAGAATCATGATGGCCGGCGCGAGGCTGATCGCCCCGGAGGGCTTTCTTTGCCTGGCCAAAGGTAGGATCTATCATTTCCTTCACAGCAATGGCAGTACCAATCGAGTACGCCTGGTCGAATTCACTGACGAGGGTCAAGAGCTTAAGTCCCATTTGATCACTTTAACGAGGGTTGAATTCGAAGATGCCCTCGAAGCTGGATTGATTCTGGAGGATGGTACGGCGGATAAATTTCCCCCATGGCTTGAGCCAGTCGATGGTGTTTCCATAGCTCACCGAGAGGGGCTGCGTGTTTCGACCAAAGAAAGCTACGATCAAAAGGTCAATCGACGCTTCACAGCTATTTCTGATCTCGTTCTCCGGCATGCTGAGATTCTCGCCAGCGATAACCCGGACGCCGTCATTAATGCCCACGCCAAGGCCCACAAGCCTCAGCAAAACGCCTCGCGCTTGCGGCTCTGGTTCTACACGTACATCGTGTTCGGTCATAACAAATGGGCTTTGATGCCGTCCCTTCATCGTATAGGCGGCTGGGACCGGAGTGATTCCTCATACATTCGTAGGCTGGGGCGACCTTCGCCACATGGTAAAAATTGGGGCTTTCGCGCAGACCAGGTGATGAAGGAAAAGATTCTGTCCGGATACATCGCTGTCAGGTCTCCTCACAAGACGGCGAACACCATCTACGCGGAAATTCTCACCAAGATGTTCGGTTGTGTGGTCAAAAAAGGGAAAGACAAAATGGAGTTCGTCCATCCGGAGGGCGAACCGTTCCCCACGCTTTCTCAGGTCAGGTATCAGATCGAACAATCTGTCAGCCCAAGACAGCGATCCATTGCCGTTAGAGGCACCCACAAAACGCGTGCGATTTCCGGCGCGCAGGGAAGCTTTGCAGATCAGTTGGTAAACGTTAATCAGCGTGTCGAATTTGATGGCTACTACATCTCTGAGAAACTCTCTGGAGTCTCGGAAGGAAGTGCGGTTGACAGCTTTTGTGTGGTTCGTGCTGTATGTGTCCTCTCAGGACTCGTTGTCGGGATCGGCTTCGCTGAGGGCAAAGAGAGTATGGACGCATACAAGATGTGCCTGTATTCGATGGCCACTAACAAGGTCAAGTATTGTGAGCTTTATGGCATAACCATTGATCCAGGCGAGTGGCCGAGCGAGGGGCTTGCACGTGGCCTTGTCTTCGACCGCGGTCCTGGAGCGACGTATGACGTAGAGTCAGAGATTGAATGGTTGGGCACCTTCGAAACCACACCTGTGTTTTCAGGACAATCCAAGGCCTCTGTGGAGGCATCCCATCCGCGGGACAAGAAAACGTTGGACCAGCCTACCTACTTTCACAGCAGGCTGAATTTTGTGCAGATGGCCAAGAGGGAGGTTATGCAGGTGCTCATGGACAACCATGTCTCTGACGCCAGTCGTCGCTTGGACGAAGAGCTGGTATTGGCCGGGGTCAAGCCCACGCCACTCTCGATTTATAACTACTGGGATAGCCGAGGGCGAAACTCTGCCCAGAGCATGCAGCCCGACACTGCAATCAGAAAATTCTTAGCTGAACGCCCGGCGGTCATCCGAAACGACGCGGTGTATTTCTATGGTCGCAAGTACAGATCGCCGTCTCTGGTCGCTACGGGAATCTTCGACCAAGTGGCGAGAAATGGTGTGGTCTCAACGACGGCTTACACCCTCACAATGTGTGTCCGGCACATATGGATAGAGGTGTATGGTGAGCTCTATGAGCTGGATTTTGTACGCTCTCAACGAACCCTCGAGGGCTCCGTCGATATTTCGCTGAGAGATCTGCAATTAATTCATCAAGTAAGACGTAATGGCATAGCCGCGCTTCGTGACGAAACCCCTGCCGTTCAGCAGTATTTTAGAGGTTGGCTTAAACAGGAGGCGGGAGAGGATTGGTTCGGTGGTGACCGAAGAAAAGGGCGGCCTGCAAAAAATGCATCAGCGCAGCGCGATGCAGCAGATTATGACCGCTTTATAGGTAAGACCAAATGAACAAGATGATTAATAATCGGTTCAGTGAATGCCTGGATGTCGAGATGATCCGCGCCAAAGTCACAGTCAGGCCTGAGCCCGTTTTAGCGCTTGGCTCCGTCGATGCCCTGATTGCCTCTGAACAGTTGAGACTCACACTGGAGCAGATTTTCATTCCCAACGAGTTCTCGCTGGCATTTATTAGAGAGATGGTTGGAAGAGCTTCGATGCACAGTCAATTGCTGTTCACAAGTGAAGCGGAATACGCATCAAAAATCTTTAATCCGCCCTCGGTCGAGGTCTATCCTGTCTGCCTCTCTGGTCTAGCTGGAGTTGGAAAAAGCCAAACCATTTCTGCTTTACTCAAGGTGTTGCCGCTGCCAATGGATTTTTCGTGTGGACTGTACGAAGGCAGTGTGACCCTGGTTTCAAATTGGTATGCGAGTGCGCGGGGTAAAGCAAGCGGCAAGGCACTGCTTGAAGATTTCGTCTTCGGGGATCGTAAGCGAATCGGAAGAACCACAGTCGCTCAGCTGCTAAAGGAATCCCGTCGAAGGGCTAACAGAGATGGCGTTTCCCTTGCGGTGTTAGAGGAGATGCAACACACCAACGGCGGCTCTGGGGCTGCAAGGGTGACTGATATTTTATTGACAATGGCAGCCATTGGCCTGCCGATGGTTTTTGTGTGCAACTACAGCTTGGGTCACAAGCTTTTTGGTCGTAACAGTGAGGACAAGCAACGCTTGCTCTCTGATCCCCGAATCATGTTGCCGGATGAGCCTGGCAGCGCGGATTGGCGGAATTATGTCGCTGAATGTCTCAGAGTGAGCAACGGCTACATAAAAGCCGACGTTGATGAGCTGGCCATTGAGTTGTACCGCTGTACTTTTGGTATCAAGCGATTGGTGGTGGCGCTTTTGAAGCTGGCATATGTGGAATGTCGCAACGCGGGCCGGGAGTGCGCGAACCTGGTCGATATCACTCGTGCCTACCGTGCTGCAGCGTACACAGCAAGCGCCGTTGACGTGGAAGAGCTACAACTACAGGCGCTTAGCGGTCGTAAAACGAAGATGCGCAAAGACCTGCAATGCCCCTTCGATCTGCCTGTTGCGATGAAGACAAACGTCGTGAATTTCACTCGTGCTGATCGTCACGAACGTGTCATTGCCACGGTCTTTCACTCCTCGTTGACTCCAAAAGAGCGAGCAGCGGTCAAAGACATTGAAGCTCTCGGCATGGACGCGCCTCAGACAGTTAAACCGCGTCGTCGGGTTCCGGTCACGAATCTGACTGATGAGGAGAAAGGGAGCGCCTTCCTTGAGTATATGGATAACGTGGCACCTCACAAGCCTAAAAGGCCGAAGTGACAACGCATGGTGCTTGAATCAGCACGGTGTTTTACCTGTCACGAGGCCTCGGCTGCTCGCAGCTTGTGGCAGCGTTTTTGCTGCCATCTTCTCCCGTCAGGTCCGCTCAGTAATGCTCATTCAGAGGTGTCCGAGCGCTTCGATACCCTGCGGAACTCAGCTCGGACCTCCCTTATCGCTCCCACTAACGGCGCGAAATACAAACGTGGCGCCTGCTTGGCGCTGCGGAGAAACTCTGCGACAAATGCGTTTTTCATAGCCATGTCCTGCGCCGGCGTTCTTGAGTACCCAGTTTAGGCTCGATTCACGGTGATCGGAAGCCGATCGTCTCCTACAATGAACGCCAACGTTGCTGTCACCGTGAGCTTGACTGAATTCGTGATGGTCAGCCCTCCAAGCTAATGAAGAGTCCTTGTCAGGCTGCCGAGCGCCTGGAGCTGATACTCCGACACTGCCTGAAATAGTGACTCAGCTAACACTCGGAGGCGCTCCACCTCTTCCACGGAATCGCCCGTGGTTTCCGCTTCGTGATAGTGACGCATGGCTTCTATAGCCTGCCGCATTAACGGCTCTCCTGCTTCGATCATTCCGAGTAGCGTCTGCTTCATTGATGTTCACCTACATCGCAGTGAAATCAGCCTAGCGGCTTGCTTACTGAATGTACGCTTGCGGCCATCGACAGGTCGAGCGGGGGAGACAGTATCTTAAGCAATGCAGCTTTGTGCCCCGATAAACAGTACGGCACGAACAGTCTCTTTCCGCTGGTGGTCTGCGTTGTCAGGGAAAACTTGGGGAGACGACAACTGTCCTGACACTGGGGGATGGTGTCCTCCTAAGTGGACACCAGTTCTAGCCTTTTATCCGAATCTGGACGATGGCATTCGGCGCTGTGTCACTCGCACGCGTAAACGGCCCAGGCGTTGACCCAGTAATACTCCTGCTGGAAGCCGTCCGGCCGTAGACCTGGGGCGCCGATGTACCCCGCACTCTCCACGAAGACTTTTATCTTGTCGCCATTGACCTGCTCTACGGTACCTTGAAGGCGGATGTTCTTCTGGTCCTGGCACACCCGGGCACCCACATGCTTCACCTTATAGGCGTCGCGGAGCTGCTGTTCCTGCTTGTCGGCAACTGCCTTCTGGCGGGCCTGCCTGGCAAGCTCATTCTGGCGCTCTATCGACACATAGCCCCAATCTGCGACATTGCTATCGAAAGTTTTATCATCGGCGGCACGCTTTTCAAGCACATTGAACCCCGCTGTGGTCCGGACGGCGAAGGTTTCGATCCGCTTGGGAAACGAGTAGCAGAGAAAGCCCTGCGTGCTCTTGGGGAACGGGATCACAGTACCGTTGGTACGTGAGCAATAGCGCTCAAGTTCGGCCCTGATACGAGATGCCTCCGCGCGGTCAAAAACATCGGCACTGATCCCGATGCCTGCCGGCCAAA
>NZ_JALLIY010000018.1 GCF_023242315.1 Pseudomonas sp. MWU13-2105 | reverse complement strand
GCAACTCCGGCTGGATGCACATGCTGGTGTGGATCGGCCTGTTCGGCCTGGTGGCGAGCTTTCACGGCATCATCCTCGGCTACTCGCGGCAGTTCTTCGCCCTGGCCCGGGCCGGTTACCTGCCCGCCTACCTGGCCAAGCTGTCACGTTTCCAGACCCCGCACCGAGCCATCATTGCCGGCGGCCTGATCGGCATCGCGGCGATCTACAGCGACGGCCTGGTCAACCTGCAAGGCATGAGCCTGACGGCGGCGATGATCACCATGTCGGTGTTCGGCGCCATCGTGATGTACATCATCAGCATGCTGAGCCTGTTCAAACTGCGTAAAACCGAGCCGAACCTGGAACGCAGCTTCCGCGCGCCGGGCTACCCGATCGTCCCGGGGATCGCCCTGGTCCTGGCGGTGGTCTGCCTGATCGCGATGGCCTGGTTCAACACCCTGATCGGCCTGATCTTCCTCGGCTTCATGGCCGCGGGCTTCCTCTACTTCCTGTTGACCGGGCAGCTGCGTGCCGCGGCACCGGCCGATGCAATGCTGACCGGGCTTTAAGGGCTATTCGGATAGATCGGGCTTACAATGGAACCACTGAGAAATCTTCTGACTCAAAGTGGTAAGGGCCAACTTTGCGGATGAAATGCTCATCCGCAAACGGCCCCTCAAGGAGAATCCTATGCCCTGGTATGCCTGGCTGATCATGGTTGTCGCCATCGGTTCGATCGTCGGCGGTCTGATGATGTTGCGCGACACCGCGAACAAAGTGGAACTGACCGACGAACAGCGTCGGCGCGTCCAGCAACGTAATGCCGAGATGGACGCCCAGGACGCGAAGGATCGCTGATCGTCCATTCCCGCCGGTTATTTCTCCCAACCCGCCTTGGCGATATGCAAACCATGCAGGCCTTTATAGGCCGCTCGCTCGGGTGAACTCCAGCCTTCGAGCAATGCCGGCTCCAGCCGATAGACCTCCACTCCCAACGGACGACAGACGCTGAGCGGGTCCTGTGCCTCCGGGCCCCACATCGGCAGCGAGAGGTCACCGCCCGGGCAGGTCGAGAGCGCACACAACAGATCGATCTCGGCGAAAAACTCCAGGTAATCGCCCCGCTGCGCCGGGCAGGCCTTCATGAAATACATGTCGTCGTGATTGAGCCCCGTGCACTGGAAGATATTCAACACGTCGTGGACATCGAACTCGGTCAAGCCGTGGGGCAGGACGGCACGGGTCAGGTTGGAGTGGCAGTGATGGTGGAAATCCTCACCTGTCAGCATCCGATTCACATAGGGATCACAACGTGTTCCCAGGAGATCGTGGAGACGCCCGCCATGCTCGTCGATCCCGTAGCCGGCAAGGCTGTCGTCGGTGATGGTCACCAGTGGCCGAAGGAACGGCAGGTTCGACCAGAGCCGGTCATGGGTGCTGACATGAGCCCCTTGCAACTGGCGGGTGCGCGCCGCCCAGAGGCGCTCGCGCGGATCGTTGGCATTCCAGACGTTGAAGTCGCCGACCTGCGGGCCGACCGGTGTGGTCACCCGGAACACATGGCCGGCCGGCACTTTCCAGGCGCGCCCGGTACGAATCGGTACCTCGAACTGCTCGACCAGCGTACGAGCGGCCTTTTCCTCGCGAATACGCTCATAAAACGCGGTATCCACCTGCAAGGCCGAGCCTTTGCTGACCTGATAGGCGGCGGGATAGTCTTTATACATGCTCAGGTTCCTCGATCAGTGATGGGAAGGACGGCTTGAAAAGTCGAGCAGCATCTGCTCGGAATCGTCGAGGTAGAGGCTCATCGCCTCCCCGGCGGCGTGCTTGTCACCCTCGACGAGCAGGTCGTGGATATAGCGGTCCCGCGCCAGCCAGGGCGCTTGAAAACGCTGCTCGTCGGGGGCCGCGCAAAACACCAGGCGCAACTGCGCGACGATATTGGTAAAGAACTCATCGAACAGCGGACTGCGCATCAAGCCGACGATATGCTGGTGAAACGCCAGGCTATGGGTGCCCAATGCTCGCCAGTCCTCGCGCTCGCGGGCCAACTCGGCAGCCTCGATGGCTTCGAGCATACGGTCGGACTGATATTCACGCAGGGGCTTGCTGAGACTGATCGCCTGCAACTCCAGGGTGCGACGCACGTGGAACAGATCGCGCACCTCATCGACGCCCAGGCGGCGCACCATCACCCCCTTGTTCCGGACATAACGCGCCAGGCCTTCCTGGCCGAGCCGATGGAGCGCCTCGCGAATCGTGTTGCGCGAAGCGTTGTAGGTATTGACCAGATCATTCTCGACCAGTGGCATGCCCGGCAACAGGCGACCGCCGATGATGTCGGCGCGCAACTCCAGGGTAATCTGGTCGGCCAGGGACAGCTGTGTACTCATGATCATCGCCTCTGATTGTTCAACAATCGTAGAGCAATGGGTAATCACTATTCGTGCCATATCCTCACTCAGCCACCCTTCCCGTTCGCGCATCCCCCTGAAAAAACATGACGAATCGCCTATAAGTCACGGTTATGATGGCTTAACGATTTGGAGAGCCCGCCATGCGGTATTCGCAAGACCACAAAGCCCAGACTCACGAACGCATCATCAAGGAGGCCGCCGCACGCTTCCGACGTGATGGTATTGGCGCGACCGGCCTGCAACCACTGATGAAGGCGCTGGGACTGACCCATGGCGGCTTCTACGCACACTTCAAATCCAAGGATGAGCTGGTGGAAAAAGCGCTGCAGGAAGCCGCAGCCGAGCTGGATGTACACTGCGATACGCTGTTCAGCCAGGACAAACCGCTGCAGGCCTTTATCGACAGCTATCTGTCCGAGTGGCACCTGAGCACCCCCGATCACGGCTGCCCACTACCGACAATGTGCCTGGAGCTGGGGCAGCGAGGCGTGCCGAGCCCGACGACGGATAGCGTGATCGAGTCGCGGCTCAAGCAGGTGGAGGATGCACTGGGCTCGGGGCCGGACGCGCAGGACCAGAGCATTGTCATGCTCGCGACGCTGGTGGGGGCGCTGGTGCTGTCCAGAAGCGCCGAGGACGAGACATTGGCGCAGAAGATATTGGCGGTGACGAAGGCGCATCTGAAGGATCAGGCGGAGTAAGCCGCTGCCTTGCGCCTGGAGAAGAGACCGATCACGGGAAAGGCCTCCTCTGCCGATAAGCGTATTCAGTTGATATCAAGCTTGTCGCGATTCTTGTCGAGCAGCGACTTGCCGATGCCTTTTACTTCGAGCAACTCGTCCACCGAGGAGAAAGGCCCGTTCGCTTCACGATAGGCCACGATGGCCTGGGCTTTTGCCTCACCTATACCCGAGAGCTGGTGCTGGATGGCCTGGGCATCGGCGGTGTTGAGGTTGAGCTTGCCAGGATTGGTCGTTGCCGCCGCCGGGCTTGACGCGAGAGCCACAGGGTCAGCCTTGGCGGTCGCGGCCGGTGCCGCATTGACCACGCCAGCGATACCCAGCAGCAGAGTGAAAGCGAGGGACGAGAGAAAGCTTGTACGCATAAGTGACACTCCATGACATCGTGAGAGGAAAGCAGCTTTTCCGAAGCTGCTTTCCAAACCTAGATGATGGGCCTCTCCTGTCAAAAATCACGTCATTACCAAGTGTGTAGCGATCAGGGGTCCATACGACGCTGCTGGTAAATCCAGTCGACGATCTCACCATCAGGAGCGTAACCGCTTACGGTATCGCGCAGCACTTGCCGAACGCGCACGTAATCATCGCTTTCAACGGCAGCCATCAATTCATACAACCTGGACTTGAGCGCATCCCATGAAAGCATATCTTCACGGGCACTCATGATCATCGGATGCCGGGTCGCTTCGACGTTGTCACCGATCAGCAGTTCTTCGTAAAGCTTTTCACCCGGTCGCAACCCGGTGAACTCGATCGCGATATCGCCATGCGGGCTCTTGTCCGTGCGCACACTCAAGCCGGAGAGATGAATCATCTTTTCCGCCAGCTCGACAATCCTGACGGGCTCGCCCATATCCAGGACAAAGACATCACCGCCCTGCCCCATCGAGCCGGCCTGGATGACCAGTTGGGCCGCCTCCGGAATAGTCATGAAGTAACGCGTGATCTTCGGGTGGGTAACGGTCAGCGGCCCGCCCATTTTTATCTGCTTGTGGAACAGGGGAATGACAGAACCCGAGGAGCCGAGCACATTGCCAAAGCGGACCATGGTGAAGCGGGTCTTGTTCACACGCGATACATTGGCCTGATCGCCAAACAACACAGGAGCCAGCTCGCGACTGAGCGCCTGGAGCGTCATCTCCGCCAGGCGCTTGGTACTGCCCATCACGTTGGTTGGACGTACGGCCTTGTCGGTGGAAATCAGCACAAAATTGGCGACCCCCGCCTGCAAGGCGGCCTGTGCGGTGTTCAAGGTACCGATCACATTGTTCAGTACGCCCTCGGCGATATTGTGCTCAACCATCGGAACGTGCTTGTAGGCCGCTGCATGGTAGACCGTCTCGACATGCCAGGTTTTCATGACCGACAGGAGTTTGTCCTGATTGCGCACGGAGCCCAGGATCGGCAGCAAACGCACCGACAATGACTCGCGAGCCACACGCTGCTCAAGTTCTGAAAGAATACTGTAGAGATTGAACTCGCTGTGCTCGTAAAGCAGCAGCGCGGTGGGGCGAAGCGCCAGAATCTGCCGACACAACTCGGAACCGATTGAACCGCCAGCCCCTGTCACCAGCACCGAGCGCCCCTTGATGCAGCGCTCAAGCAACTCCTCTTGCGCCGGGACAGCATCGCGCCCGAGCAAATCGGCGATGTCAACTTCCTGGATATCGTCGACCTTGACCCGCCCACTGGCCAGATCCATGAAACCCGGCACACTGCGTACATGCAGTGGATAACCTTCCAACAGCGCCAGTATCTCACGGCGCCGACCACGGGAAGACGACGGGATCGCCAGAAGTATCTCCTGCGCCCCCGTGGCATCGATCATCTGCTGGATATGCTTGGGTTTGTAGACTTGCAAGCCAGCAATATTGCGCTCGGCAATACCGCTGTCGTCATCGATAAAGGCCACAGGCCGCATGGCACGGCCCATGCGCAACGCGGCAACCAGTTGATTCCCCGCCGCGCCGGCGCCGTAAATGGCAACCTTGGGCAGACCATCATCCCGATTGCTGAACGGCATATGCTGCGCGGCACCAAACCAGTCACCCAGGAAGTACTGGCGCATTGCAAGCCGTAGCCCGCCCACCATGACCAGGCTCAACCACCAATAGTTGAAGATGATCGAACGCGGAACAACCACCTGATGGTTGCTGTAGACATAGACGACCAGACCCAGGATCAGCGCCGAAAGGCTCACCGCCTTGACAATGGTGATCAGCGCATCGTTACCGAAATAACGCATCACCGCCCGATAAAGGCCGAACCGAATGAAAAGAGGAATCGCGACCACCGGGGCAGCAATAAATAGCCAGCGGTGCTGGGTAAATGGATTGATCAGGTCGCCCACCCCCAAACGCACGACAAACGCCATCCACAGAGCTGCCCAGACCATGATGATATCGGTGAGCACCTGCAGAACGCGCTTCTTTCGACGCGGAAGACCTACCAAATAGGCTCGTATCTTATCCATAACCCCTCTATAGCTTACCTGCAAAATATCGTCATCCCGGAACGACAATCATCCAACCCTGTACCAGGCCACGACAGATTAACCAACCTTCTCCAACTCACCCGCATGAAATCTGACCGCGATAAACACCAAAGGAGCGTAAGCCAACAGAATACCGGTGAGACCGTCCAACACAGACAAGCCGACACACAAGCCGATGGGCAGCAACCACACGAGATTGATCACGAGCACCGCCAGGGTCACCGGCAAGTGGCGCCCAACCTGACGCGAGGCAAATTGATAGGCGTGACTACGATGCGCCTCATACACCTTGTCCCCACGGAGCAACCGGCGTCCCAGTGTAAACGTCGCATCAACGATAAAGACGCCCAGCAAGATCAACCAGACCCACAGCAAATGAGGCGCACGCCAAGCGGCGTGGAGAGAAAGCCCTCCCAGCATGATGCCTAGAAAACCGCTGCCTGCATCGCCCATGAAAATGCGTGCCGGCGGAAAATTCCAATAAAGAAAACCGGCCACGGCCATGGCCAGACACAGCGGAGCCCAAACCAGGCCCGCGTACCCGCCCAGTACATAGACAAGACAAGCACCAAGGCACACAAAAATAGCCTCGACACTGGCAATCCCATCAATTCCGTCCATGAAATTATAGAGATTAAGCATCCACACCAGGTAAAAGGCGGCGAGGATGTGCCCCAGCCAGCCCAAATCGAGCTCTGCTCCGAACAGACTGAAGGCTGGCGCGCCGCCCAAACAAAGCAGGATCCAAAAAGACGCGGAAAAGTGAGCCAGTAGACGCCAACGAGCGGCTATATGCCCATGATCATCGAGGAACCCCACTATCGCGACAACGCTACCGGCGGCAAAAAGCGCCCAAAATACCGGCCTTGGCAGCATGCCCAGCCAGGTTAGAACCGGCAGCGCGATCAGGAAACCGAGCACTATCGCCACACCACCACCACGGGGCGTTGCAACCGAATGTGAACTACGCCCATTGGGAACATCCATCAAACTGCGAGCCAACGCATATCGACGTAACGCGCCGGTCAGCAATAATGAGGAGACCAGTACGAACGTGCACAGCAGCAAAATCATCATCTAGTTCAAAATTCCTGGAACATTGGCCACAAACAAGCCAAGGCAAAGAGCGAAGCCCGCGAATTCAATCCAACATTCTACGCAACATCGCAATAGCTCGTCAGGCTCTGCCTGCAGGCAAAAGGCATTGGCGGCTGGCAGTCGCTGTCGCGTCGCCCACAGCCAGGCGATGCCAGCCCTGCCGTAAGCCGCTGGCCGTCGAGATACCGAGCGTCAAGGCAAGTCTGTATCGCTCAATTCAAAAGGGCGGGGCGAGAAACCGAATTGACATTGAGCCACCGAGTGTTCAAACACCAGATCCTCAATCATTCGTGAAGCCATGCCAGCGGATAGATGCCGATAACGAGGCAGGTAACGCGCCATTGATATGGCCAGGCTCAGAAAAACCACCGGGATACTGACAACACGTACAGGCAACCGCTGCGCCTCGAATATACGGATCACCATAGCCCGATACGAAAGCACCTCGCCCCCGGACAGGTTGTAGCCTCCCGCCACGACAGTCGGCGCGATCAAGGCCCGCAAGCAAACCTGGGCCAGATCATCGACATGCATCGGCTGACGCAACCCAGTACCACTGCCCGCCAGCGGGAAAAAGCCGAATCGATGGATGAAACGGGCTATTTCAGAGACATTTTTATCCCGCCCCAGGCCATAGATCATGGTGGGTCGCAGCACGACCCATTCGACCCCATGATCCCGGGCCCAGCGCTCAAGCAGCGATTCGCTCGCTGCCAGGCGATCAGCCAGCGCCCGCTCGGCAAGGTCCGGCGACTCGCACTTGGTATATCGACTGGTTGAGGAGAGGGCAACGATACGCCTGACCTTGCTTCGGGCAAGACGCTCCAGATACTCGGGAAGAGCCCAGATCGGCGCCAGGGAGACTACGACATCAAACTTCAGGTGCGGCCAATCGTCAACGTGCCGCCACGACACCAGGGAAGGGACAAGTCGTGACCGCTTACGCGTAAAAGAGGTCACCTCACAAGCGGACTGCAGCAACAATGGAATCAGCCGCTCCCCGAGAAAACTCGTGCCCCCCAAGATTGCGACATGCACCTCATGCACCTTTTTTCTGTTCAAAAAAGGCAAGCATGTCCCTGACCCAATGGCGAGCAACAACCAAACTGAAGCGTATCCAGACGCCAATCACCACACTCCCCCACAAAACCCCGGGATATTGTTGGCGGAAGAACTTTTGATAAAACCGCAACATTCCACGGTGTTTGTGCCACTCCACGAAATAGGGGCGACTACGGCTACATGCGCCAAACTGATGGCTGACCCTGGCGCTCGGCACATACAAGACATCCCACCCCGCCTGCCGAAAACGCATGCACCAATCCAGATCCTCGCAGTGGAGAAAGTACCCCTCGTCCCACAACCCGACCACCTCGATGGCCTCACGCCGGACAAGCATGCAAGCGCCGGAAATAGCTTCCACGACCACAGGCTCACGCGGCAAAGGTTGTTCGTGCAACAAGAAGTCGGAGAATGAAGTAGGCAGGAACTTCGACAGCCGGGAGAGCCCGAATGCCCGTAAAAAAGCCCTCTTGGGGGTCGGAAAAACTCGTCGGCCACCCGGCTGTTCCGTACCGTCGGGATTACAGAGGAAGCCCCCGACCATCCCCGAGCGCGGATAACCCACCAATGCCTGAATCATGCCCTGCAGCGCATCGGCAGCCAGCACGCAATCCGGGTTGAGAAACAACACATAAGGGGTCGATGTATGCTGGGCGCCGATATTGCAAGCGGCAGAAAACCCGAGATTGGACGAATTGCGCACGAGGTGCAGCTCTCCCCCCTGAACCTGCATCAGGGTGTCCAGGCTGTCGTCCCTTGAAGCGTTGTCCACCACAATAACGCGGGAAGCGCCAGCGCCCCATGCGGACAAGACACTTTCAGACAGAAGTTTGCCTGCATTGTAGTTAACAATAACAACATCGCAAATATTTTCCAAAGGCGCAGGCGGCGCCTCGAAAGAACCCGGCGCAAATGAAGCCCGTTCACTGCAGATCGATATAGAGTTCAAAACAGTTCAAGTCCGTAAATCACAAGGTAACAACGCTGATACCTAGCCGTTACCTACTGCTATAATCGTCGGCACGACGGTCAATGCGGATGCTTCCCTACAAGCACAGTAAAATATATAGTACCCATGCGCTTCAGGAATAGCTAATAATCGGCTCACGAATTAAACCGTAGCACATAGCGCCATCGAAATGACGCCACAAGAATGCCACCACATAAAAATAAACACCCTGTACTTACCAATAAACACGTCATGCATGAGTAGATGCCTGATCACGCGAGATTTCAGCTTGATACCGTCGTTCAACTCATCCCCTCGCGCAATGCTGAACAGCATTTTGAACAACAAAAGCCTGATCCGCGCACTCATCCTCCGGGAGATCACAGGCCGTTATAAAGGTTCAATACTTGGCCTTTTCTGGTCTTTCGTCACGCCGCTATTCATGTTACTGGTCTATACCTTTTTTTTTAGTGTGGTCTTCAAAGCCCGCTGGTCGGGAGGCAGCGACTCGAAAAGCGAGTTTGCGCTGGTGCTGTTTGCCGGGCTGCTGCTTTTTAACCTGTTCGCCGAGTGCGTAAACCGTGCACCCGGCCTGATATTGAGCAACCCCAATTACGTCAAGAAAATTGTCTTCCCCCTGGAAATCCTCCCGATCGTCTCGCTCGGCGCCGCACTATTTCACACCGCCATCAGCCTCCTGGCCTGGCTGCTTTTCTATGTCGTGCTGTTTGGCATTCCCCCCGTGACAGCCCTTTCACTACCGCTGATCATTCTTCCATTGAGCTGGCTGATACTTGGGCTTAGTTGGTTCCTCGCGGCCCTGAGCATATACCTGCGTGATATCAGTCAGTTGATCGGCATCCTGACCACCGCGCTGTTGTTCATGTCACCTGTTTTCTATCCCTTGTCAGCACTCCCTGATAGTTATCATATTTTTCTCAAATCCAACCCCCTGACCTTTCCGGTGGAAATGGCCCGCAACGCTCTATTCTGGGGGGCGTGGCCACACTGGGGAGGTCTGGCAATCTATTACGTCATCACTTTCCTGGTGGCCTGGCTGGGTTTTGCCTGGTTTCAAAAAACACGCAAGGGCTTCGCCGATGTCATCTGAAATGGCGATCAGTGTTGAAAACCTGTCAAAGCACTATCATCTCTACGAAAAACCCCTTCACCGTTTGCTCCAAATGTTTGCCGGTCGGCGCAAGCAGTATTTCAAAACCATCCCTGTTCTGAATGATATTAGCCTTCAAATAAAGAAGGGCGAAACCGTCGGCATCATCGGGCGCAATGGCAGCGGCAAATCCACCTTGCTACAAATGATTTGCGGCACCCTCAACCCCAGCAGCGGCAGTATCAAAACTCATGGCCGTATCGCTGCACTGCTGGAGCTGGGGGCCGGTTTCAATCCCGAATTCACGGGACGTGAAAATATTTATCTCAACGGCATCATGCTGGGTTTGAGTGTTGAAGAGATCGACGAAAAATATGCTGCCATAGAAGCTTTCGCCGAAATTGGCGACTACATCGAACGACCGGTAAAAATGTATTCCAGTGGCATGTATGTCCGCCTGGCGTTTGCCATCCAGGCCAATATTGACCCCGAAATCCTTGTCGTCGATGAGGCCCTGGCCGTTGGAGACGCCTTTTTCGTCCATCGATGCATGGACCGCCTGCATCAGTTGCAAGAGCATGGAACCTCCATCCTGTTGGTGACCCATGACAGCATGCTGGTCAAACGCTTTTGCAACCGCGCCATCTGGCTGGAGCAGGGACGGATTCGCGCTATCGGGGCCTCCAGCCCGGTAGTGGATGAGTATTTGACCTCACTGTTCCAGATTCAAAAACCCGTAGAACCAACCGGCGCAGAACCGGCGCACACAGCACCTGATGTGGCCATGGAAGAACATATCCCCAATGTTGGCCGACGCCTGGGCGACCAGAAATGCCAGGTCGTCGGTGCGCGGCTTTACGACAAGCACAGAAACCCCATCGATAAAGTCCAAGGCGGCTCGGATGTCATCCTGAGATTCACGGTGGCCAACGTAAGCCTCACACCCGAGAATCAGCTGGTCTTCGGCTACATCGTCCGGAACATTCGCGGCGAGGAAATCGCTTCGACCAATACCCGTCTGGAGCATATGGTGTCGATGTCTTTTACCTCCATACACGAACGGATAACAGTGGAAGCCTGTATCCACATCCCGCTGCTTTATCCAGGTGATTACTCCCTCAGCGTCGGCGCTTCCTATGCGTCAGGCAGCGGAGCTTCACTGACGGTTGCGGACCGTATAGTCAATGCCATCGTCTTCAACGTAAGCTGCCACAAAGAAATATGCACGCCGACCTATTTCGATACGACCTTCAGCATCGACCGGGTACCCTAGCTTCCCCTCCCTGCCCGACCAGAAAGCACACATAAAAAGAAAGCACCAAGCCGTCGATCCGATCGACCGTTTCGCCCACTGGGAAATGAACGCATGGAACAGATTGATCGCCTTCTCGAACGCATGGACAAGTTGACTTGCGCAGTGGAGCGTAAATCGGACGAAAGCGCGCAATTGCTCAAGGACATCGAAAGCAGGGATCTGGCCATTGACCAGCTACGCATCGAGAAAAAACGGCTCGAGGATCGCCTGTCAATCCAGGCATCCGAGTTGGGACAGCTGACTGGGCACATAGAGCACAGCCAGCAACAGGTGCAAGCGGCATCGCAGAAACTCAAGAAAACCGAGAAGCGGCTTCAGGAGCAAAAGACTGAAACCAGGCCCTGTCAAAGCAAGTCGCCTGCCTGCACCACCAGCTGGCGTCAAAACAAACCGAACTACTGAGTCTCTCAGACTGGGCAATCACCATGGACCGTGCACCACTGCGTCACTGGGTATACAAGCTCCTGTTTAATTCCGCTCGTTTTGTATACATCCACCTACCAGTTGCACACAGCAAGAAGAGTAAATTAGCCCATCGGGTCCGTCGTTGGCTGAAAGGCAATGCCGCGTCAATGACTCAAAACCAACCGCTTGCAACGCTGATGACGATACCAGCGAAGAGCCCCGGAGCGGCATCTTGCGAACAGCAAACCAGCGCCTTTATCTTTGGCGTCATTGACTGGCATTTTCGTATCCAGCGCCCCCAGAACCTGGCCAAGGAGCTGGCCCGCACCGGCCAGGTGACGTTCTACATTTCCAATCAGTTCATTGATAACGACAACCCCGGCTTCGAAGTTGAACCACTTGAGGGCGTGAGTGGACTCTTCCAGATCAAATTGAATGTATCCGGGGCGCCGGCCATCTATCACGCACCACCCACCCGCGCCGCGATAAAACAACTGCGCCTGAGCCTGGCAGAGTTGATGCAATGGGCAAACGTCGGGAGGGTGCACTGTCTTGTCCAGCACGCCTATTGGTTTCCGCTGGCAAGATGCGTTCCGAACTCCACCCTGATCTATGACTGCATGGACCATCACGAGGGTTTTGGCAACGTCGCCCAAGAGTTGCTGGACCTGGAAAAAGCGCTGATGCGCCGGGCGGACCTGCTGGTTGCCACATCGACCTGGATTGAACAGCATGGCAAACGTGAAAACCACAATGTCAGCGTGATACGCAATGCCGCGGAATACAGTGTGTTCTGTCAAGCACCACAGCAAGTCTATGGGGATCCCCAACACAGAAAAATCATCGGTTACTACGGAGCGATCGCGGAGTGGTTCGATCTGCAGCTGGTCAAACAGCTTGCCCAGGCCTTTCCCCAACACCTGATACTGCTCATTGGCAACGATACGGTCAATGCAAAAAAATATTTCAAGGACTGCCCGAACATTGTCATGCATGGCGAAGTTCCCTACACGTCCCTGCCGTATTATCTCCATGCGATGGATGTGTGCCTGCTGCCGTTCAAGGTCATTCCCCTGACCCTGGCGACCAACCCGGTGAAAGTCTATGAGTACCTGAGCGCCGGCAAGCCCGTGGTATCGGTCAAGCTACCTGAACTGGATCAGTTCGCTAACCTGGTCAACACGGCTGAAAACCCGACGGCGTTTATCGTCGCCGTTCGAGACGTTCTGGAACAGCTCCCCGAAACTTACTCGGCGCGTTTGGCTCGCCAGCAGTTTGCACAAACCCAGACCTGGGAACACCGAGCCGTCGCCCTGCGCCAGGCGATCGACAGCTTGCCTGCGCCAAGAGTCAGCGTCGTGGTACTGACCTATAACAACCTGGAGTTGACCAGGGCCTGCCTCAACAGCCTGGTAAACGAAAGCGACTATGCAAACCTTGAGATCATTGTCGTTGACAACAACTCCAGCGATGACACACCGGCCTTTTTGAGCGAATGGGCCAAGACCGACCCTGACCGCATCATCATTCTCAATCAAGACAACAAAGGCTTCGCCGCCGGCAACAACCAGGGATTGGCAGCCGCCAACGGCGACTACCTGGTCATACTGAACAATGACACGATTGTCACGGCCGGCTGGATCAAGGGCCTGATGCGTCACCTGATAGACAATGACGACATTGGCATTATCGGCCCCGTCACCAACAATATCGGCAATGAAGCGCGCATCACCACGCGCTATACCCATTTGGACGAAATGCACGCCGAGTCCACGCGCATCACCCGCAAACACATGGGGCAGTGGTTCGAAATCAATACACTGGCCTTTTTCTGCGTGATGCTGCCACGCTCGAGCTATGAGCAAATCGGCGGCTTATGTGAAGACTATGGATTGGGCTTTTTTGAAGACGATGACTACTGCCGTCGTATTCAGCATCAAGGTCTGCGCGCCGCCTGTGCCGAAGATGTATTTGTTCATCATCACTTGTCCGCCTCCTTCAATAAACTCGGCGCAGAAAAAAAACAGGCACTTTTTGAAAAAAACAAAGCCATTTATGAGCGCAAGTGGGGAGCCTGGACTCCCCATCGATATCGTGATGCATGAAAACAGGCATCCCTCAGCCCTTCTGAATCTGCTGTTTATAAGAGAGACCCCATGTTGTTTAGAACCCCCATCCAGCTTACGCTAATAACGGTTTTCGTATTAGCCAGCGTAGTCGTCGGCTGGTACGGTTTGTCAACCCTCAGCTACCCGGCAGTGGACAACAGCATACGCTTCGTATTGTTATTTGCCTTGAGTACAGCGGCGCTTTCGGCGCTATCCCGGGTGTCGCCGCTTATAGTGGCTGCTGGCGTGATCGCGGTCATCACCTTGGCTTGCGGCCAAGCCTGGCCCATGATGGTGGTTTTCCTCTTCGGCCTGTCTTCAAGCGTATTAGGTCATAAGATTCTGGGGCGCTGGAAAAACAATACATGGTCGGTACGGCTACTGCTCGGCGGCGGGATACTGGGCACCATCACCGGGCTGGCGGCGCACTTCCCCGTCAACTACCCCTGGTCATATACGGCGTTATTATCACTACCCTTTCTAATAAACAGCCGACACGCAAAAGAGCTTATCCTGCAGCTCAAAAATGAAGTGGTAAATTATCGGCCCCACTCAATTCCGGCCAATGCCCTGGATATCGCCGCCTGTAGCCTGGCGGGCCTGTATGTCATTACTGCCTTTATGCCGGAAATTGGCTATGACGCGCTGACCATGCACCTGTTTATCCCCGCTCATCTGGCACTGCAACACCAGTGGGGCTTCGACACGGAAACTTATGTATGGGCCCTATGGCCCATGCTCGGTGATTGGATATATAGCCTTGTGTACATGTTGGCCGGCGAAACGGCTGCCCGCCTGATCAACACCAGTTTCATACTGCTGGTCGCCTGGCAAATCCGTGAATTGGTAATATGGGCAGGCGGCGGCACTAATCAATCCCGCTGGGCTGTACTTATTTTTTTATCGACACCGGTCGTATTTGCCGAGAACAGCAGTTTATTTATTGAGTCGGTCTGGACCGCGTTCATCATGGCGGGGACGCTATCGCTATTGAACGTCTCTAGCAGTACGCGTGATGAGCGAGACAGATTTATCCAGCTGATACTGACCGGCGCCCTGCTGGGCTTTGCCCTTGCCGCAAAAGCCGTTACGTTCAGCGTACTGCCGATCCTCATGCTGGTGCTTTTAATACAATACAGAGCCTGGGTAAAGTCAGGCGTGCGCCCTTATCTGCTCATAGGGCTTTTCTGTTTTCTACTGGTGGGTAGCATACCCTATGCCTTCTCCTGGTACTCAACTGGCAACCCGGTCTTTCCTTTCTTTAATACGCTATTCCACTCCCCGCTATGGCCCAATAGCGACTTTCAGGCACCGACGGCTTTTGAAAAAGGGGTTTCATGGGACACGCTCTACACCATGACATTTTCTTCCAACCGCTTCATCGAAGGAAAAGTCGGAGCGGCAGGATTTCAGTGGATACTCCTCCCTGCCGCCGCGATGATCTTGCTGTGCCACAATCATAAAAAGGCATTGGTTATTTTACTGACCGCCATCGGCGCACTGGTCGCGACCTACCATGCCACCGCTTATTTACGTTATGTACTGCCGTCTTTTGCCATGATCAGCGCAGCACTCGCGCTGTCCTTCTCGGGAGCATCGTGGCTGGCAAAAGCCTCGGGGGCCACGGTTGGTGGCATGCTACTCATTCTCAACATATGGTTTATCCAGTCATCGACTTATTACGGACAACTGATCCCTTCAGCGATACTCAGCAGCGAAGGACGAGACAGCTATTTAACCAACGTTAGACCGACCCGTAAAATTATTGAAATAGTGAACACACTCAATAGCGCACGGCACCCTGTGGCGATCTTTGCCAACCCCTATAGCGCCGGCCTGAAGGGTGACGCCCTATATACATCATGGTACAACTTGAAATGGACTGTAGAATACAATGCGGCCAGCACTGAAAGCGCATTGGTCGACGCCTTGCTGAAAAGAAATATCGACTGGTTGATTATAGAACCTTCGCTGCTTAAAGCCGACAAACTACATTCGCTGCTCAACATTTCACAGCCCATAGCCAAAGTAGGGGATGTGGAACTGAGAAAACTCAGCGATGCCTACCGGTATACTCAGGAAACGTTAAAAAACAGTGATTTTTCAAGCCTGGATGGATGGAACCTAACTCTCCCCTCAATTTATGACCCTATCGAAAAAACCTTCACTGTAGATGTAAAAAACCCCGCCACCCAAGCTGTAGCCATAGAGGCCGGACGCAGTTATAAAACCATCGTTTCCAGCCGCTGTTCGACACGGCCTGCAAAAGGGCGAATTCAAGTCAACTGGATTAACGCCAAAGGCAATTTCATCACAACAAACATAGAAGTCTATGATTGCAGCAACGATTGGGTAATCCATGAAATGATCGTGACCGCACCAAAAGATGCAACAACCGCGATCATTTACGCTTCCGGCCACACGGAAACGCCGCTGGCGTTCAAGTCCGTCTCATTTAGAAAGTAGACAATGACCCCGACGAACCCAAAAATAGATTTTTTCAGTGACGAAGAACGTGTGGCGGTCGTTATTCCTTGCTTCAAGGTGGTCGCTCATATACTGGAGGTCATTCAGGGCATAGGCCCCGATATATGGCGTATCTATGTCGTGGATGATGCCTGTCCGGAGGGGTCCGGCGCCCATGTGAAAATGCACGCCTGCGATCCCCGTGTCCACGTCTTGACTCATGACGCCAACAAAGGTGTTGGCGGCGCGGTAATGACCGGCTATGCAGCGGCCATTAGCGATGGCGCAAGTATCATTGTAAAGGTCGACGGCGACGGCCAGATGGACCCATGTTTGATCCCACTATTCATTGACCCGATCCTGGCGGGAGAGGCCGACTATACAAAAGGCAATCGGTTCTTCGATCTGGAACAAGTACAATCCATGCCCAAGATGCGCCTCTTTGGTAATGCGGTACTTTCCTTGATAGCCAAACTGTCCACCGGCTATTGGGACCTGTTCGACCCCACCAACGGCTACACCGCCATTCATCGTGACGTGGCCAAGCTATTACCCCTCGACAGAATCAGCCAGCGTTATTTTTTTGAAACAGACATTCTTTTCCGTTTGAACACGTTGCGCGCCGTGGCGATTGATATACCCATGGAAGCAAAGTATGGGGCTGAGGTCAGCAATCTTAAAATATCCGAGATCATCGGAGAATTCCTGTTCAAACATGCGCGAAATTTCGCAAAGCGAATTTTTTATAACTATTACCTGCGAAATATGTCGTTGGCATCAATAGAACTTCCGGTGGGTATCCTCTTGCTATCGTTTGGTATCCTGTTCGGCGGAAATCACTGGCTACAATCGCTGTCCAATGGCCTTCCGACATCGGCGGGCACGGTCATGCTGAGCGCCCTTCCGGTACTCACCGGTATACAATTGATCATGGCGTTCCTCGGTTACGATATTGCGGCGGTGCCGAGCCGACCGAGGCACCTCAAGCGGCGTAGAGCACAATCGACGGACGGCCAGAACAAGTGAGCATTATCAGAAATTTTCTGACCGATCCCACCTTGAAAAAGCTGGATGTCGATGCTGCTGAGCGCCTGGATCTGCATCAAAAAGTGTTGCAGCAGAAACCCATGCTGCGAGAAGTATTTAGCGACTTCCATCACAGCTGCAAACGGCTGGCAGAACGCTACCTTTACCCTGAGGGACTGGAAATCGAAATCGGTGCGGGGATTGCCCCCATGCGAGAGTCCTACCCGGGGGTTCTGGCAACAGATATCGTTTTTTCGCCCTATTTGGATAGAGTGCTAAATGCAGAAGCGATGGACATCGAAGACCACTGCATCCGGGTCTTTTATGGACAAAATTGCTTTCATCACTTCCCCCATCCCGATCTTTTCTTCGCCGAACTCAATCGTACGCTCAAGCCGGGTGGCGGCGCCATTTTGATCGAGCCATTCTACGGCCCATGTTCCAGATTTCTTTATAAAAGGCTTTTCAAATCTGAAGGCTTCGATCCGCATTATAACTCTTGGGAAACGCCAGCCAGCGGTCCCATGAACGGTGCGAATCAGGCACTTAGCTATATTGTTTTCGTACGAGACAGGGAAGAGTTCGAGCGCAAGAATCCTGGACTTGAGATTGCGCACATGGAGGTATGTAATAACTATATTCGCTACCTGACATCCGGCGGCCTGAACTTCAGGCAATTACTCCCCGATGCGCTGACGCCTGCACTTAAACTCATTGAAAAGCTACTTTACCCAGCACGCCATCTTTTCGCGCTACACCACATCATCGTCATCAGGAAAAAACCTTGACCTTTCTCCGCTATATCATCATCCAGGTTTTTGCCTACGCGCTGGACATGGGGGCCTTTATTTTTCTGGCCTTTATATTCAAGGATAAACTGGTACTCATGAATATCGCTGGAAAGGTGATTGCCGGCATTTTTGCTTTTTTTCTACACCGCCACTTCACCTTCGAATCGACACAAGGTAGTAAAAAAACTCAAGCGCTGCGCTACTTCTCCCTACTGGCCATCAATATCCCATTCTCATCAGCTATATTTACAATTGGCTTGCATTTCCTCAATCATCCAACGCTGGTCAAATTCATCTCGGACATCCTTTGCGTGATGTTGACCTACTGGATAAGCAAGCTATTTGTCTTTCACCTTGGAGCGGCTGATCGCTCCAGCCCCAACAGGACTGGAGAGTCATGAGCGTGAAGCTTCTGATTACCGGGGCAACAGGCTATATCGGCCGGGAACTGGTGGCCCAGGCAAGGCGTGAGGGAAGCCAGATCATCTGCGCTACACGAGCACCATGCCCACCCGAATACACGTGGTTTGCATATGACCTGCACCGCCCTGCACCCGATGTCCCAGCCGATGTCGGCGCAGTCATCCACCTGGCGGCGGACACCTCGAAGAGTACCGATTCGTCCCTTGAGTACGAAATAGAAGCGGCCAGAAGTCTGCTCGAAAAGACGCTCAAGGCAAATGCGAAATTTATCTTCATCTCAAGCCAGACGGCAAGTCCGACAGCCCCCAGCGCCTATGGCCAGATAAAATGGCATATCGAACAAGAAGTATTGAAGTGCGCGGGGATCGTCATCAGGCCGGGGCAGGTTTATGGCGGCCCCGAACGAGGATTATTCGGTATGTTGGTGACCGTGGTCAGACGCGTACCGGTCATCCCGGTGTTCTTGCCAACGGCCTGGGTACAACCGATTCACATCGAAGACTTGACCAGCGCCATACTGAATATTGTCAACCGAGATGATATCCAGGGAGAAATCATCAGCCTGGGAGCAATACAGCCGATACCGTTTACGCGTTTTCTCAAGTCGATTGCCGCTGACAGACTCAACAGGTTTCGCCTGCCCCTACCCCTGCCGAGCGGCCCCATCAAGCTACTGGGATGGTTACTCGGCCGCTCCCTGAGCGAGAGATTCGGGCTTGTACGAGTACTCTCGCTGATCAAGCTCCCCCCTCTGCAGTGTGAAGAGTCATTGCGACGAATCCATCTTGTGCTCCGTCCCTTGGCACAAGGCATGTATCGTGGGGGTCAGAATAAACGCAGGCATCTACTTCGAGAGGGGGCGACTCTCTTGAACTACCTGCTCAAGACGGCCCCGAAGCCCAGCCTGGTGCGACGTTATGTCTATGCATTAGAACGCGCAGGCAAGCGTGAAAGCCTGTTTTGTTCAAGCTTGATAGCACGTTGGCCGATACTGCTGGGCCTGCTGGACAACCCTGCCAGCCTTCGACACCCACAAAACCAGGAACTTGCGCTGCGCCTGCAATTTGCAATCCAGATTGCCGAGGCCAGCCCACAAGGCGCGCGAGTGTTTTTAGATCCCCAGCAACAGGGTGGCGCCCTGAGGGCACTGTCCGCACTGGCAATAACGGCTTTCAAGGAGCTCGTCTGGCGCTTGTTCGCGATACTCTGTAAACCCTTTGCCCGTCAACTATTTATGGGAAGCGAGAGCAGGCGTGAAACATAAATTCGACGTCATTATCGTAGGCAGCGGCCCAGCGGGAACCTCGGCCGCCTACCCACTCGTCCAATCCGGGTTGAGAGTGCTCATGGTGGACGCCCAGTGTGCAGCTGACTCACCCGCGGCCCCGGATAGCCCATATATTCTCAATAGAGAAAGCAATGAGCAGCAGTGGAAATGGATGATTGGCGAACGTTTTCATGCGCTTGAAAAACTGGAGGCTGTTTCACCCAAGCTGAGAACACCAACCCACGCCTATGTATTCGAAAACTACGACACGGCCAACCTTATCCGCTCAGAGGATTTCATCGTAGTCGGTTCACTGGCCACCGGCGGCCTGAGCAACGCGTGGGGATGCGGAGTTGCACGTCTTTCTGCCAGCGAGTTCTCCGGTCTGCCCATTCCATACGAAGAAATGGAAAAATCCTATGAAACGGTCTCTCGGCGGATGGGCATCAGTGGTAATGCCGACGATGATCTTTCTGATTACTTTGGCCTTGACGAGTGGTCACAGCCAGCCCTGCCCTTGGACAAACTCCATCAACGGCTCTATCAGAACTACAGCAAGCTCCAGGCACGCCTGCCAAAGTCAGGCTTTCGTCTTGGCCGCTCAAGGGTGGCCGTTTTAAGCAAGGACCTGGATGGGCGAAAAGCCTGCGACTCACTGGGCAACTGTCTGTGGGGCTGTCACAACCAATCCCTCTACAGCGCCTCCCAGGAACTTGCAAAGCTCAAGCAATACCCTGGTTTTCAACACATACAGGGAATGCTTGTGCATGATTTCTTCAAAAGTGACGATTTATGGACAGTCACGGATAAACACACCACCCAAGAATTTTCGGGGCGACGCTTGCTACTGGCGGCAGGCACACTGGCGTCTACGCGGTTAACGCTCAAGCGGCTTGGACACACATCACCTCTACCGCTGCTCTCCTCCCCCACTGCAGCCTTTCTCCTTTGGCTGCCCAAAATGCTCGGAACGCCCAGAGTCTCGACATTTGGCCTGGGTCAACTATCGTTCGCGCTCGATCTTGTACCCGGTGTCACTGCTTTTGGCTCGACATTCAGCACGACAGGCCTTCCCGTCTCCGAGTTTGCCAGCCGACTGCCCATGAGCAAACGCTACAGCATTGAACTGTTGAAAAATCTGCTCAGCTCTTGCCTCGTAGGCAACCTGTTCTTGCCCGGCCAGCTATCTGAAAATACGGTAGCGCTGGGGGACAATGGTGCCTTATTGGTCAAGGGAAAAGAGCGAGAAGAGACCGCTACAATCATGAAAATAGCCCAGAAAAAGCTACGCAAATATTATTTTAAAATGGGCGCCCTGTTGATGCCAATGAGTTTCAGCATTGGAAAACCCG
The DNA here is from genome assembly GCF_023242315.1 of Pseudomonas sp. MWU13-2105. Lineage (GTDB taxonomy): Bacteria > Pseudomonadota > Gammaproteobacteria > Pseudomonadales > Pseudomonadaceae > Aquipseudomonas. Next base: position 142,057 of record NZ_JALLIY010000018.1, on the reverse strand, counting down.
GAGCCGATATCCACTATGCAGGAACATTCCCGATGCACTCCACACCTCAAGTGGGGCAAACAGATATATTAGGGGAAGTGGCCGGCCTTCCCGGAGTGCACTTGATAGATGGTTCTTGCCTACCCAAAATCACAGAAAAATCACACACACTGACCATTATGGCTAACGCCGATCGAATTGGGCGAAAGCTGGCTTTAGAACAGTACTAAATTGATGTAAAGCTCTATTAGAGCTTTAGCGCAGAAACGCTGGACAAATCACACCAGCATGACGAAAGCAGCGAAGATGCCGTCAACATAAAGGACGACGAATGCTAAACAGGATAATACGCGTTATTCACCGCGGGCTAAGAAGACAATCGTCACTCCCTATGGTTCGTCAAAAAACCGAAGCGCTTTCAACGCCTGATTTTTTCCTGCTTGATGAACAGAGCCGGTTCGCTGCTTATTCAATCGGCAACAAAATCAATCCTCCGCGGTGGAGGTACCCGAGCCACCTGAGAGAAGCCAGGTATTCAGTGGTCCTGACAGCTGGGGAACGCCTTGAAACCGAGCAGATTTGCCTCTTCCCGGATTCCAGAATTTACATCCGCCTTGCCCCCGCGCTCCCTGAAATCAGTACGGACGGACTGACCTGCACGATTAGTTTCCTGGATGGTCAAAATAACGTCAAATTCACCGTCGGCATGTTTGAACTATTGCCCGGCAATACGCCAGCGACCTGGCGTGTCATGGAGTTGGACATCGCCTGGTTAGCCGATAAAGCGGGTAAATTCATTATTGAGTGCGGCCCCGGCTCGGCGGGCGATCCGACAGCCGATTGGCTGGCAGTAGCCGATCTTTGTATCGCCAGAGCAACAGACTTGAAGGTACTGCTGGCAAGGACGCACCAGGCGATACGTATAAAGAACGAAATCGCCCATTTCAGTGCAGCCTATCGCAACGATTTTTATGCAAAAGTTCAAGACCAGCAAAGCCTGGCTGCACAAGGCATTAAACGAAGTGTTCGTCATCTGCGGCCGACCGCCATTCAGCAAAACTACACAGCTGAAATCAACATTCCAGACTTGGAGCCCAACGCCGGCGAAGACACATATCGTTATGCCATGAGGCTCTTGGGCAGTGCTATCAAAGATACCCCGCCCGATTATAAGAAGCGGCTTCAACAAATGGTCAACACTCGGGGAAAAGTAAAAGTTCTTTCTATTTGCAGCGGAGCGGCACGCATCGAAGCAGGCTTCGCCGCCGCTGTCCCTAGCGGGGTCGAGTGGTCACTACTGGACATCAACGAAGACTTGTTACACATGGCCAGCAAACAGTTCCCGGCGCAGACGTCCCTGGACCTGATAGTCGCCGACGCCAACAATCTTGGTATCACTGGTGAGAAATGGGACGTCATCATCTGTGTCTCCGCCCTGCATCACCTGGTAGAACTGGAAAAGGTCATGCACTTCATTTCCGGCAGCCTGGATACTGATGGCGAATTCTGGAGCATTGGCGAAGCTGTCGGGCGCAACGGGAATCGCCTGTGGCCGGACGCCGCCATCGCGGCTAACGCCATGTTTTCCTCTCTTCCCCCGCGTTACCGGCTGAACTCCGGTAGCCAGCTGACCGACGACGCCATCCCGGACAATGACCACTCAGTCGGCTGCTTCGAGGGTATACGGAGTGAAGAAATCCTCTCTCTGCTCGATTGCTGGCTTATGCCAATACAGGTCTATCGTCGAAACTGCTTCCTCTGGCGAATGATTGATCTGGCCTACAGCAACAACTTCAACATCGACGCTCCCGCGGATCGGCAACTCATCGCGGAGATGGTCAGGGCCGAGGTCCAACACTATCGGCAGGGCGGGCGCGGCGCAGAGCTTTTTGGTATTTATGGATGTCGCCATGACAGAGGCCCCGGCCCAATACCTCGGAGCGTACCGAACGCGCACCAGCCACTCGCCACGCAGATAACAGGATCGATATAGGAATGACCCAGAAGGTGCTCTGCATTATCGGTACACGTCCTGAGGCCATTAAAATGGCTCCAGTCATCAAAGCATTGCAAGCGGAAGCCAGCATCAACTGCCGAATCCTCGCCACCGCCCAGCATCGCCACCTGCTGGACCAGGTCCTCGACTTTTTTGAGATTACCCCGGATCTGGATCTGGACATCATGTGTCCCAACCAGTCCTTGGCGACATTGACCGCACGCCTGCTGGAAGGGCTCGATGAGGTACTGCTTGCCGAAAAGCCAGATGTCGTACTGGTCCAAGGCGATACCACGACGGTCATGGGCGCCGCGCTGGCCTGCTTCTACCAACGCATTCCATTTGGACATATTGAGGCCGGATTGCGCACCGCCGACATGTACAACCCGTTCCCCGAGGAAGCGAACCGGGTCATAGTCGGCAAACTGGCAAGCTGGCATTTTGCTCCTACTCCAGGCGCCATGGATAACCTGTCAAACGAAGGCGTTGCCACGACAGCGATCACCATGACTGGAAATACCGTCATCGACGCCCTATTGATGGCAGCAGCCAAGCCGCTTGCCCTTGATATGGACCTGGATGAGAGCAGGCGCCTGGTACTGGTGACCTGCCACCGTCGCGAAAACTTCGGCAAGCCCTTCCGCTCGATATGCCAGGCACTCAAGACGATCGCTGAAAGAAACGCCGATGTTCAAATACTCTACCCTGTGCACCCCAACCCCAACGTCAAGGATGTCGCTCACGAAATACTGGGCCGGACGCCCAACATTATTCTTTGCGAGCCCCTGGACTATGCACAGTTCGTCGCGGCGATGAAACGCGCCTATTTGATCATCAGTGACTCCGGTGGAGTCCAGGAGGAAGCTCCGGCCCTCGGCAAACCGGTACTGGTACTACGGGAGGAAACCGAGCGCCCCGAAGCCGTCGAGCTCGGGGTGGTAAAACTGGTCGGTGCCGATCAGGACAACATCATCGTTCAGGCTCAGCTATTGCTTGACGATCCCGCGGCCTATAAAGCCATGGCGCGGGGCGTTTCTCCTTATGGGGATGGCTTGGCCGCCGGGCGCATCGTCGAGGTTTTGGTACGGCATTTTCAAACATGCGCATGATCTATCTTTCCCCTGTCCCCTGGGCCAGTTTCAGCCAGCGCTCGCATCATTTCGTAGCGTGGTATCACGAGCAAACACAGGCGCAAGTGCTGTGGATCGACCCCTATCCGACGAGACTGCCAAGACATTCCGACTTCAGGCGCAGCCCCACTGTTCCAAACCAAAAAGAGGCGGTGTCACCCCATTGGCTAAAGGTCGTCAAGCCCAAGGTCTTGCCCATCGAGCCTATTCCGGGTTCCGGACTGCTTCAAACGCTGCTCTGGCGTAAGGTCATCAAGAAAGCCATGACCTTCGCCGCGGAAGACTCCTGCATGATTTGCGTCGGAAAACCTTCGGCACTAGCGCTGCAACTACTTGAGTGCTTGCCCGAAAGCTATGCGGTTTACGATGCCATGGATGATTTCCCGGCCTTTTATCAAGGACTGTCTCGGCGCTCAATGGCCGCTCGCGAGCGATTGCTTGTTGAACGGGTATCGAAAATCCTGGTTTCCTCCACCGCCATCGGTAAAACACTGGGCGCCTTGGCCGACAAGGTGGAATTGGCACTGAATGCGTGTGACATACAGGGTCTGGCCCCCATCGAATCGCTGGTGCTAGATAGCAAACAACAATTACTGGGTTATGTGGGAACGATTGGCAGCTGGTTCGACTGGGACTTGACCATCGCACTGGCACACGCCAACCCTGAAAACCGGATTCAACTGATTGGCCCCATATTTACCCCCCCTCCTGGTCCACTACCAGGAAATATCGAATTATTACCTGAATGCCCCCATGCCGAGGCCATTGCCGCCATGGCGACGTTCTCGGTTGGCCTGATCCCATTCAAGATCAGTCGTCTGACAGACTCCGTCGATCCGATCAAATACTACGAGTACCGCTCGCTTGGCCTACCGGTGATCTCCACCCATTTCGGTGAAATGGCATTGCGCAATAAAGAGACGGCCGTATGGTTGATCGATGAAAATAGCGACTTGCGCCAGACGAGCCTGCTGGCCCTGGACTATCGCTGCGACGTTTCAAGAATCCAGGCGTTTCGCCAGGAAAATCTGTGGGCCACGCGTTTTTCATCAACCCGCCTGCTCGCCGATGCCCGTGCGGGAAGCCGCCTGTCTCAGGTGGCTGACTGATTGCAGTATCTTGCTACCTGGCCGATATAAAACCTCATAACGTATTCAACGGACCGCCCCTTTATGACCGAAGCCCAATCCCCACTTGTGATGTGGCACGCCAGTCAGGTGACAGCGGAAGACCGTCAGCAGTTGCTGGGGCAGAAGCCGATCACCCTCTGGCTGACCGGCTTGAGCGCCTCCGGGAAATCGACCCTGGCCTTTGCGTTGGAACGGCGTCTACTGGACAGGGGGCAACTGTCTTTCGTACTGGATGGCGATAATGTTCGCCATGGGCTGAATAGCAATTTAGGTTTCAGTGCCGAGGACCGCGCGGAAAATATCCGCCGCGTAGCAGAAGTGGCAAAATTGATGAATGATGCGGGACTGATTGTCATCGCAGCCTTTATTTCCCCTTTCACCCAGGATCGTGCACTGGCGCGGACGATCATCGGAGCCGAGCACTTCCGCGAAGTCCACGTCAGTACCTCATTGGGGGTCTGCGAATCCCGCGACCCGAAAGGTATGTACAACAAGGCCAGATCGGGCAGCCTGCTGAATTTCACTGGAGTTTCGTCACCTTATGAAGCCCCCGAGCAACCTCACCTGAGCATCGACACCCAAAACATGGCCCTGGAGGTCGGCGTGGATCAACTGCTTGCGTTGATCGACAGCTCGTATTAATCAGCTCTACCGTTATCTGAACAAGGACGTGCATGTAAACAGCGTTGTTCGCGATCACTTTAGAAATCCAGAAGTGCTCGATGACTGCATTTTCGTCACTTTTGCTTGCAGGTACCGAAACGCATGCCCTATTTATTTGATAATCTCCTGGTTTCCTCGCCCAACGGAGGTGGGCTTTTATTTATTCATCGGGACCAGGCATTCCATCTGGACATGATCAACACCACGGGTATCAGCCTGAACGGCAGTACTCTATTAAGAGGCTTACAGCCCCAGGGGCTGGTGTTGTATAAAGACCAGCGCGTTGAACAATACGATGTCCCTCACATTCATGATATTCATGACGTACTGCTCGCAGAACCCTATCTGTATACCGTCGGCACGACCGGCAATGAAATTTTGCAACTGGATGAACATGCAGAAGAGGTTCGTCGTTGGACGTTCGCCGGGGGGCAGGATGCGAAACACCTCAACTGCCTGACCCTGTGGAATCAACGTCTGGTCTTTAGTGCCTTTGGTGATTTCACAGGGCCCCGTCAATACAAGGACAATACCGACCAAGCAGGTTTTGTTCAGGACCTGCACAGCGGCGAACGCCTTATCAACGGTCTCTCACAACCGCATAGCCTGTGCGCCGTAGGCGAGCACTTGTTACTGGCCAACTCCGAAAATAAAGAGTTACATGAGTATGACAGCAGCGGCTTACTCTTGCGAAGTAAGCTCCTGCAGGGTTATACCCGGGGCATTTGCGTGCAAAATGGCAAGATTTATATCGGACTGAGCCGCTCACGCAACATTGACGGTAATGCTTTGTCAAGTGCTCGCCTGGTTGTACTGGACAGTCAATCCTGGCAAGAGCTGGGCTGTATTGACTTACCCGTGCCGGAAGTTTATTCGATTCTAGGAATCGAAGACCCCGATATCATCCCTGGCTTGTTGGCAAGTATCAGCCAACATGCATCGTCCCGGTACCAACACTCGATCAACGAGCGCGACATTAAACTTCAGGCGCTCGCAGAATATAGCGCACAACAGAAACAACTCATTGCCTCGCTTGAGCAACAACTTCGCGAACAATTGGCGAGCCCCCTGGGGCTGTTGGCAGAACGGGATGCGGCGCTGACGGCAGTGAACCAGCGGTATGATGAAGTCCGCCATCAATACGGACAACTTCTAAGCAGCAACTCCTGGCTTCTGACACAGCCGTTCAGAAATATCCGGCGCTGGTTGAGGTTGTAGAAAAACCTCTTCAAGGCCCCTGAGTCAAGGGCAGCCCTTTTCTGACGAAGTGCTCGTCGTACAAAACAGCTGCTCGAACAAGAGTTTGCTCAAGCGAGCATTACCCTTGATCCCGACATGGTCGTGGTCGGCGATTTCATCATCCGCAAAGCCGAGCTCATTCATATACAAGGTTCGAGCCCCCGTCTCACGCTCGATAATGCCATGCGGGATTCGCAGGTGCTCCAGGGGGGCCGCCTCAACAACGAAAATCGGTGTCTTGTTTTCCGCCCTGACCCTATCGGCCAAACCATTCAAAAAGCGCAGCACCGTGGGTTGCAAATCCGCTTCTTGCTGATCACGCCAAGTGACTTGCGCTTGTCTCGGCGGATAGTTATCAGGAATGATCAATCCATCACCATTGCGGAAGACCGCGACCCAACGCCGACTGTAGCGCAACAGCATAAGTCCCCGCGCATCCTCACAAAGCCCCAGGCCTCGGGCAGCCTGAAGTTCGCTTAGCGGTGAACGCCTGTTATTTTCATTGCAGGGGTCATAATGTACATCGGGAAACGTCTCGCTGAAAAACGCATTGATCGGTAACGGCTCAAGCCACTCAATAAGGGATAATCCCCGCAAACAGGTCGGTGCTTGTTTTGCATAGAATGCCATGTCGGTCAAGGTCCATCGCAACGGACAACCCACCGCGCCGAGTAGAATCTCGGCAGGAATACTGATCACCACGGTTTTTTCAGCGGCTTTGGCTGCCTGTCCCACCATAAACGGAAAGTCCCAGGGCAGAATACCTGGCGCCCCCAGGTTAAATACGCGATGCCCGTTTTGCCTGAAGTACTCGGTATTGAAGTGATTCTGTACCCTGGAGGAGCCTACCAACACCACTTCTGGCGTCGACTCCTGAGTATCCAGCAATAACCCCTTCCAGACCTTACTCTCCTGCCAAAAACCCCGCTGAATAAGCAGTTTGGCAAATTCCACACTGAACAGATTAGCCAAAATCGCCAAAAGAGCCGCTATCGCAATGAGCCATAGAACCGAACGTCGAAAGCGGATGTAAAGAGGTGTCGCCAAAGGAGTAATCACTTCAGTAATGATAATAGTTGAATGGGCTTGGCGCATTGGACAGTACGCGCAACAACGTCAATGCCAACAAACAGGAGAGTATGAGCAGCCAGCCAATGCCCGGTGTGACCAAGGGTAAACCCGCTATCCGCACGCCCGATAGCTTGGGGATCGTGCCTTGGCGAAGCAAATTTGTCGAATCGAGCATGGGCCGATAACGCCCCAATAGCTGCATGGAGTTGGGCGCAAACAAGCAGATCGCCCAGGCCAGGCAGATCAGGCCCAACGCCTCAATGGTTCCCGGCAGCGCCGATAGGCTGTCGGGCAGACTCATCCCGAGAAGGACCGCGCCGCCATTCAACCAGGTGGGGTGAAAGCTTGAGGGCAGGACAATTTCCTGGGCACTACCGCCAAAACCGAACAGGGCGACCAGTACCTGCCATGCCCCCTCGAGTGTCCGCGTCTGAAAAATACAGCCCAGGCAGATCAACAACAGTTGGGTCTGCCCCCAACTCAATAACCGCCGCCCTGCCGGCAGGTTGCGCGGCGGTGGGGTACGGAATATCAGGCGACGGGCATGCTGGTAAGTCACGATGGCACCGTGCAATGCCCCCCAGAGCAGGTAGTTGAATGTAGCACCGTGCCAGAAACCAGCAACGATCATCGTCAGCGGCAAGGCTGCCAGATGCCGCCAGATCACCAGTCGCTTTCCCGCCAAAGGCCGAAATACATGCTCGCGGATGAACTGCGTCACCGTGATATTCCAGCGATTCCAGAATTCATCCATGCTCACCGCCTTCAGCGGCGAATAGAAATTCAAAGGAAGGCGAATGCCGACGATCAACGCCAATCCACACGCCATATCGGAATAACCGGAAAAGTCGAAATAGAAATTCAGGAAACCCGCCAGTGCAGCGATCCATGCGTTGAGCATATCCAATGCCTGCCCGCTGTCTGCAAGGCCAAAAAGACGGTGCGAATAGGCTCCCAAAGGATCGGCCAACAAAACTTTTTTGCTTAAACCAATAATAAACAGACTACTTCCCGCAAACACATTGGCTGAACGCAACGCAAAGGTACGAGGCCAATTGAGCTGTTTAATCATGTCCCGGTGACGAACCAGAGGGCCAGCGACAAGGTGCGGGAAGAAACAAATGACAAAGGTGTAATCCACCGCCTTGGCCTTGCTCCCCGTGCGATACAGCGACACCAGGTAGGCTATTTGCTGAAAGGTAAAAAAAGAAATCCCCAGTGGCAGTGGGCGCTCGGCAGGAACCGGCAGACTCTGCCATTCAAGGCTCAGCAAGCTCATCGCGTTCGAACCGATCTTGAACCAGATCAGCCACAGCAGATTCGCACAGATACCAATGCCCAGCAGCACGGCTCGCTGGCGACCTTGCAGCTTTGACAGGCCTTCCCCTATCACCCAGTTCGCACAAAGGGAAATTAGCAGCACAGGTATATCGGCCGGGTTCCACAATGCATAAAATCCCAAGGACGCAAAAATCAGGAAATACTTGGGAGGCTGAGTGCCAAATCGGTGAAGCACGAGGGTGATGACAAGTACAACAGAGGCAAGCAGCATAAACGGCAGGCTGTTAAACAACATATACAGTCTCTAAAATCGGGGGGTTGACGCCAATAAACCGAGCACCGGCCACTGTTACTTCGTCGATCTTTTCCAGAATAAAAGCAGGATGCCACTATCGCCTATTTGCCATATCGAATCCATGGAATAGACTGCTTCACATTGTCTGATACGTAAATTTCTTGCATGGAAGCGAAGCATAGGCCTTATTTATAAAAATACGCCGCCCGGGGATTTTTAGATGGTTGGTACCGAGAATGTCGTTCGTGAAGGCGCGAGCCCTCACGATTTTTTCAGTTATTTACGCAAGCACGTGCTACCCATCCGCCCCTCCCAGTACGACCTGTCCAATACCTGCAACCTGGTGTGCGAGGGCTGCCTGTTCTTCGCCGGCTCCGACCACGAAGGCCATGTTCCGGTCACCGACCTTGAGCAAATCGATCGTTTTTTTGCAAAGGAGGCGGCGCGGGGCATCAACTATGCGGAGGTGGCCGGCGCTGAGCCTTCGTTGGTGGAAAGCAAGCTGGTGGTAATGGCTCGCCACATCCCACGCGGGGTCATTTACACCAATGGCACCAAAAAGCTGACGCAGGAACTGAATTACCGGTTGCAGATCTCGTTGTGGGGGCTTCCCGAGGAAAGTGCCAAGCTGCGCGGCGCAGATATTTTTGCCAAACAGGTGCGTAATTACGGCAACGATCCCAGGGCTATTTTCGTCTTTACCATCACCCGGCAAAACCTGAGCAATATTCCGGAAATAGCCAGGCTCTGTGCCGACAAAGGCTTACGCCTGAGCTTCAATCATTACAGCCCGACAACCGACTACCTGAACCGTCTGCACGAGGCTCAACCAGACCGCACAGACTATTTTCGCTTCAGCCAGGGCGACGACAACCTGCTACTCGGCCCCGATGAGCTGGCGCGCTCACAGGCATTGATTTCAGAGGCAATGGAGAATTACCCCCATGCCATCCTCTACAACCATGACTTCAACCAATGGGTGCATAACCCGGACGGGTTGTACGATATCGATCCGGGCACAGGTAACGCCACCAACTGCGCGGCCCGTGTCACGCCCCACTATCGGCACTTTCATGTGGACCTGCAGGACGCCGGAGAGGTCAAATGCTGCACGCCCAACATCGATTGCCGCGCTTGCCGGCTCTATGCACAGTCCCTGGGAAGCGCGTTGCAAAGACAGACCGGACGAGCACGCAAAGGTGCCGACTTCGAGGCTTGGATGCAGCTATGGCGGCTCTGGCATCTGCTGTTCTGGGGAGAACTGCCGGCCGAATTTGCTCAGGATGATAGGACGAAGAGTCGTTTTTTGTCCGTGCGGACGCTGGACAGCACTTTTGAGCAACAACAAAAATCGATAATCGGCTGACAGCAAACAGCCAGTTGATCGGATCGCGGTAGGACTGGTCCCCTTGTGACTCAGCCCTCATCCTCATCCTCATTCACCCGATCCCTCAGTTCCTTCCCCGGCTTGAAATGCGGTACGAACTTCCCGTCGAGACTCACCGACTGCCCGGTCTTGGGGTTTCGCCCAACTCGCGGAGCGCGATAATGCAGCGAAAAACTGCCAAACCCGCGGATCTCGATGCGGTCGCCGGTCGCCAGGCACTGGGACATTTGCTCAAGCATGGTCTTGATGGCCAGCTCCACATCCTTGGATGAAAGCAGCCCCTGATGGGTGACAATTCGTTCGATCAGCTCCGACTTCGTCATATTTTTCCCTTCTTTTTCAAGCAGCTAGGAAAGCACTTCGAAGGTTTTAGCATGAGCGGAGGGTTTTGAACAGCCCATCTATTGACTTATCTGCACGTAGAAGAAACGAGGAACAGGATTGCCTAATTACAAATCACCAGCATGGTGCGAGTGACAGCGCCGGCCGGATTCCAGCCGAAAAGATATCCACCCTCCTCGTCCTTGGCATCACTGGACCTGGTGACGACCTTATAGCCCTGAGCCTTGCACTCGCGGGCCGCCCGCTTGTAGCACTTGTCCCAATCCGACCCAAGCCCCGAGCAGTCGATCTCGATACCACTCACACCATGTCGGGCATGAGTCCTGGACTGCGTGACACACCCCGCAAGCAGCAGCAACGCGAGGACAACCGTTAACTTGCTCATTCCCTTCCTTACTGAAGCGCCCCCTGAACCACCCATGGAGCACAAACCAAGCGTTCCTGACGACAATCGTTTTATACCGATAGATGAGACTGTTGCACCTCGAATTCGTTTCAGATTTTGAACAGCAAATCGCAGGCACAAAAAAGGGCGACCGAAGTCACCCTTTTTCATGGTCTTACAGAACTTAGTTCTGTTTTTCCATCTGTGCACGCAGCAGAGCACCGAGAGTGGTGTCGACTGGAGCATCCGAAGCAGCTGGCTTGTCGCGCAGGCTCTGGATGGCTTCTTTTTCGTCTTCAACGTCTTTCGACTTGATCGACAGCTGGATCACGCGGCTCTTGCGGTCAACGCTGATGATCTTGGCTTCGACTTCTTCGCCTTCTTTCAGAACGTTACGTGCGTCTTCAACGCGGTCACGGCTGATTTCGGAGGCTTTCAGAGTCGCTTCGATATCGGTACCCAGAACGATGATGGCGCCTTTGGCGTCAACTTCTTTCACGATACCTTTAACGATAGCGCCTTTGTCGTTCTCTTGAACGTACTCGGAGAACGGATCGCTTTCCAGTTGCTTGATACCCAGGGAGATGCGCTCGCGCTCTGGGTCAACCGACAGGATAACGGTGTCCAGCTCGTCGCCCTTCTTGAAACGACGTACGGCTTCTTCGCCCACTTCGTTCCAGGAGATGTCGGACAGGTGAACCAGACCGTCGATGCCGCCGTCCAGACCAATGAAGATACCGAAATCGGTGATCGACTTGATGGTGCCGGAGATCTTGTCGCCCTTGTTGAACTGGCCAGAGAAGTCTTCCCATGGGTTCGACTTGCACTGCTTGATGCCCAGGGAGATACGACGACGCTCTTCGTCGATGTCCAGAACCATGACTTCCACTTCGTCGCCGACTTGTACGACTTTCGAAGGGTGGATGTTCTTGTTGGTCCAGTCCATTTCGGAAACGTGTACCAGGCCTTCAACGCCTTCTTCCAGCTCAGCGAAGCAGCCGTAGTCGGTCAGGTTGGTAACACGAGCGGTGACGCGAGTGCTTTCTGGGTAACGGGCTTTGATAGCAACCCATGGATCTTCGCCCAGTTGCTTGAGGCCCAGGGAAACACGATTGCGCTCGCGATCGTACTTCAGAACCTTGACATCGATCTCGTCGCCAACGTTGACGATTTCCGATGGGTGCTTGATACGCTTCCAAGCCATGTCGGTGATGTGCAGCAGGCCATCGACGCCACCCAGATCGACGAATGCGCCGTAATCGGTGAGGTTCTTGACGATACCTTTGACTTGCTGACCTTCCTGCAGGGATTCCAGCAGAGCTTCACGCTCGGCGGAGTTCTCGGCTTCCAGGACGCTGCGACGGGAAACGACAACGTTGTTGCGCTTCTGGTCGAGCTTGATGACCTTGAACTCGAGCTCTTTGCCTTCCAGGTGCGTGGTGTCGCGCACTGGACGGACGTCAACCAGGGAACCTGGCAGGAACGCACGGATGCCGTTAACGTCGACAGTGAAGCCGCCTTTAACCTTACCGTTGATAACGCCCTTGACCACTTCCTCGGCTGCGAAGGCTGCTTCCAGAACGATCCAGCATTCAGCGCGCTTGGCTTTTTCACGGGACAGCTTGGTTTCACCAAAGCCGTCTTCAACCGAATCCAGCGCCACGTGAACTTCGTCACCGACGTTGATGTTCAGCTCGCCAGCATCGTTGTAGAACTGTTCCAGCGGGATCAGGGCTTCAGACTTCAGACCGGCGTGGACAGTGACCCAACGAGCTTGGTAATCGATATCAACGATAACACCGGTGATGATCGAACCAGCCTGAAGATTAAGGGTCTTCAAGCTCTCTTCAAAGAGTTCCGCAAAGCTTTCGCTCATTTTAATTCCTGTTGATAAGGGCGAAGAATACGCCCATCTGCCACACCCCAGACGATGTGGGTTACGTTCATATGAAAGAGGCCATGCAGGACTATGACTGGTCCCCCGCACACCTCTTGGTCACCCGGCGATATCGCGAATGGCGATCTCGCTCATGATGCGTTCCAGCACCTGCTCGATGGACAATTCCGTGGAATCCAGCTGTATGGCGTCAGCCGCCGGCTTGAGCGGGGCTACCGCTCGCTGGGTGTCACGCTCATCACGTGCACGTATCTCATCTAGCAGACTCGACAGACTAACATCATCGCCCTTGGCCTTCAACTGCAAGTACCGACGACGCGCTCGCTCCTCGGGGCTTGCGGTCAGGAAAATCTTCAGTGGCGCATCGGGAAACACCACCGTGCCCATGTCCCGGCCATCGGCCACCAGCCCCGGAGGCTCCTGGAATGCCCGCTGGCGCTGCAACAAAGCCTCGCGCACCGCCGGCAACGCCGCCACCTGGGAAGCCCAGGCACCGACCTGCTCATTGCGGATATCCTCGGTCACGTCATCGCCTTCGAGAATGATCCGCGCCGCGCGATCGCTGGTTGCACCGAGGAACTGCACGTCCAGGTGGGCGGCCAGGGCCTTGAGCAGTTCCTCGTTGGTCAGGTCGACCCCATGGTTGCGCGCGGCGAACGCCAGCAACCGATACAGGGCGCCGGAATCCAGCAGGCACCAGTTCAGGCGCTTGGCCAGGATTCCGGCGACCGTGCCCTTGCCCGAACCGCTCGGCCCGTCAATGGTGATAACTGGAGCTTGAATATTCACGACCGTGCCTCTTTGTGATCATCATTGGCGTTCAGGGTGCCCTTGCGGGCCCGGCGGGCCAGGATTCTGCCGAAATGCTCGCGCGCCGCTTGCGCACGCTGGAATACTTCCAGCAACTGAGGTCCATCCCCGGCATCGACGGCATCGCGCAGGACATCCAGGTCACCGCGAAAGCTGTCCAGCGCACGCAGCACGGCATCCCGATTGGCCAGGAAGATATCGTGCCACATCACCGGATCACTGCCAGCGATCCGTGTGAAATCGCGGAATCCGCCCGCCGCGTAGCGGAAAATCTCCAGGTTCTCGTTGCGCTTGGCCAACGAGTCCACCAGGCCGAAGGCCAGCAGGTGCGGCAAATGACTGGTCGCCGCCAGCACTTCGTCGTGGCGTTCGACCTGCATGTGCTCGACATCCGCGCCCAAGGCCCGCCAAAGCGCGTCAACCGTCGCCAGCGCCGAGGGATCGGTCTCGGCCAAGGGCGTCAGGATCACCTTGTGTCGCCGGAACAGACTGCTATTGGAGGCCTGAACGCCGCTCTGCTCGGACCCGGCGATCGGGTGCCCCGGGACAAAACGCGGCGGCATGCCACCAAAGGCCCGAACGGCGGCACGCACGACATTGCCCTTGGCGCTGCCGACATCCGTGAGGATCGCCTGGCCCAGGTCCATGCCAGCCAGCAAGCCGAGCATTTTTTCCATGGCCAGGATCGGCACCGCCAGTTGAATCACATCGGCGCCCTGGCAAGCCGTCGCCAGGTCGGCCTCACAGCGATCGACCACGCCCAGCTCGACCGCGAGCTCACGCGATTGCGGATCGAGATCGACACCCACCACTTCCCGGCACAGGCCGCTTTCCCGCAGCCCCTTGGCAAAGGACCCGCCGATCAACCCCAGGCCGACCACCACAAGGCGGCCGATCATAGGCCTCACAGATTGCATCGACATGACATCAACCACGGGCCAGGACCTTGGCCAGCGCCTCCAGCAAACGACTGTTCTCACTGGCCAGGCCAATGCTGACCCGCAAGTGCTTCGGCAGGCCGTAGCCGGCCACCGGACGCACGATCACCCCTTCACGCAACAGCCCCTGATACACCGGCCCCGCCTCACGACCGACATCGACCGCGATGAAGTTGGCCTTCGAGGGGATCCAGTCCAGCCCCAACTGGCGAAAACCTTCTTCCAGTTGCTGCATGCCAGCTTCGTTCAAGCGCCGGCTGCGGGCGACATACTCGACATCGTCGAGGGCCGCACGGGCCGCGACCAGTGCCAGGCTGTTGACATTGAACGGCTGGCGAACGCGATTGAGGATATCCGCCACGGCCGGCGACGACAGCGCATAACCGACGCGCAAGGCCGCCAGGCCGTAAGCCTTGGAGAAGGTCCGCGAAACCAGCAGGTTCGGGTAGCTCGCCAGGTAGTCCAGTCCATCCGGCAGATCGGCGCCTTCGGCGTACTCGATATAGGCCTCGTCCAGCACCACCAGGACATCCTGCGGCACCGCGGCGAGGAACGCTTCCAGCGCCCGCGGGCCGAACCAGGTGCCGGTCGGGTTGTTCGGGTTGGCGATAAACACCACCCGGGTGTTTGCGTCGATGGCCGCGAGCATCGCCGTCAGGTCATGCCCCCAGTCCTTGGCCGGGGCCACACGGGCCTCGGCGTTCACCGCCTGGGTCACAATGGGGTAGATCGCGAAGGCGTGCGCGCTGAACACCGCGTTCAGCCCCGGCGCCAGGTAGGCACGGGCGACCAGTTCGAGAATATCGTTGGAGCCGTTGCCCAGGGTCACCTGGCTGGCCTGCACCCGGCACAGCTCGGACAGACGCTGCTTGAGCTCGAAACCATTGCCATCCGGATAGCGGGTCAGATCCGCCAGCGCCTCGTGAATCGCCGCCAGGGCCTTGGGACTGGCCCCCAGGGGATTCTCGTTGCTCGCCAGCTTGATGATCCGTGCCGGATCGATATCCAGCTCACGGGCCAGTTCGTCCACGGGCTTGCCCGGAACGTAAGGCGACAGTTGTTGCACGCCCGGCTGCGCCAGGGCGAGGAAGTTACCGCTCATGATCAACGCCCTTACAGAACCGCTTTCGGGTAGGAGCCCAGCACCTTGAGGGCCACCGCTTCCTGACTGATTTTCTCCAGCACACCCTTGACCAGCGGATCACGGTGATGGCCGACGAAGTCGATAAAGAACACGTACGTCCATTTACCACTGCGCGAAGGTCGGGTTTCGATACGCGTCAGGTCAATCCCGTTGTCGTGGAACGGCACCAGCAGCTCGTGGAGCGCGCCCGGCTTGTTGCTCATGGAAACAATGATCGAGGTCTTGTCGTCGCCGGTGGGCGGCACTTCCTGGCTGCCAATCATCAGGAACCGCGTGGAGTTGTCCGGACGGTCCTCGATTTTCTCCGCCAGGCGGGTCAAGCCATACAGGCCGGCGGCCATATCGCCGGCAATCGCCGCCGAGTTCCACTCGCCCTTGACCCGCTTAGCCGCTTCGGCGTTGCTGGAGACCGCCACGCGCTCGACGTTCGGGTAGTGGGCGTCCAGCCACTTGCGGCACTGGGCCAGGGACTGGGCGTGGGAATAGATACGGCTGATACTGTCGGTCTTGGTGTTTTCACCCACCAGCAGGTGGTGGTGAATCCGCAGTTCGACCTCACCGCAAATCACCATGTCGTGCTCGAGGAAACTGTCGAGCGTGTGGTTGACCGCACCCTCGGTGGAGTTTTCCACCGGTACCACGCCGAAATTCACCGCGCCCGCCGCCACTTCACGGAAGACCTCGTCGATCGCCGCCATCGGCTTGCTGATCACCGCGTGACCGAAATGCTTCATCGCCGCGGCTTGGGTAAAGGTGCCTTCAGGGCCGAGGTAAGCCACTTTCAGCGGCTGCTCGAGGGCCAGGCAGGAAGACATGATCTCACGGAACAGCCGTGCCATCTCTTCATTGCCCAGCGGCCCCTGGTTACGCTCCATGACCCGCTTGAGCACCTGAGCTTCACGCTCGGGACGATAGAACACCGGCACTTCGCCTTCGGCCAGCGAGGCCATTTTTACCCGCGCGACTTCCTGGGCGCAGCGAGCACGCTCACTGATCAGCTCGAGGACTTTTTCATCGAGGCTATCGATACGCAGGCGCAGTGCCTTGAGTTCTTGCTCGGACATTAGCCGTGTTCCTTCTCGAACGCCGCCATGTATGCCACCAGCGCATTCACCGCGTGGATGTCGACAGCGTTGTAAATGGAGGCGCGCATGCCACCCACCGAACGGTGGCCCTTGAGGTTCAACAGACCGCGCTCTTCGGCGCCGACCAGGAATGGCTTGTCCAGGCGGTCGTCGGCCAGGCGGAACGGCACGTTCATCCAGGAGCGGTTGCTCTTGTTGATCGGGTTGCTGTACAGGCCGCTGGCGTCGATGAAATCATACAACGTGCGCTGCTTGATTTCGTTGAGCTTGCCGATGGCTTCGACGCCACCCTGCTCCTTGAGCCACTCGAAGACCAGGCCCGAGAGGTACCAGGCCAGGGTCGGCGGAGTGTTGTACATGGAGCCGTTGTCGGCCGCGACCTTGTAGTCGAGCATGGTCGGGCAGATCGAACGCGCGCGCCCCAGCAGGTCTTCGCGAACAATGTTGACGACGATGCCGCTCGGACCGATGTTCTTCTGCGCACCGGCGTAGATCATGCCATAGCGGGAAATGTCCACAGGACGCGAGAGGATGTCCGAGGACATGTCCGTTACCAGCGGCACGTCGCCGGTTTCCGGAATCCAGTCGAATTCCAGGCCGCCGATGGTTTCGTTGGACACATAGTGAACATAGGCCGCGTCTTTCGACAGCTTCCATTCGTTCTGGCCGGGAATGGCGAAATAGTCGTAAGGCTTGGCGCTGGCGGCGACATTGACGTTGCCGAAACGCGAGGCTTCCTCGATGGCTTTCTTCGACCAGATACCGGTCTCGATGTAGTCGGCCTTGCCGCTTTCGGGCAGCAGGTTCAACGCGACCTGGGCAAATTGCTGGCTGGCGCCGCCCTGCAGGAACAGCACCTTGTAGTTCGAGGGAATATCCAGCAGGTCACGCAGGTCCTGCTCGGCCTTGGTGGCGATGGACACGAACTCATCGCTGCGGTGGCTCATTTCCATGACCGACAGGCCCTTGCCGTGCCAGTCGAGCAGCTCGGACTGGGCACGCAACAGGACAGCTTCAGGCAGCGCAGCAGGACCCGCGCAGAAGTTATAGGCTCGTTTGCTCACATCCACTCTCGCTATGCTTTTGAATACACACCGGCCTGCGCCCTACTCCAGGCCGGCTACGCCTACGGTAGAGAGTAGAGCAGACAGGCGCTTGTTAGTCCTGCGGTTGCGCGTCGTCGGTCGCCGCATCCTGCGACTGGTCGTCGGCCACGTCGTCGATCAGCGCTTCGCCGTCGAACTCGACACCGTCTTCCAGCTCTTCGCCTTCGACTTCCGATGGTTCCTGGACACGTTCCAGGCCCACCAGCGTTTCATCACTGGCCAGCTTGATCAGCGTCACGCCCTGGGTATTACGCCCCAGGCTGGAGACTTCATCGACACGGGTGCGCACCAGCGTACCCTGGTCGGAAATCAGCATGATCTCCTCACCGTCAAGCACCTGCACCGCACCGACCAGGCGACCGTTACGCTCGTTGCTGACCATGGCGATCACGCCCTGGCCGCCACGCTTGTACTCGGGGAACTCGCTGATCGCGGTGCGCTTGCCGAAGCCGCGCTCGGAGGCCGTGAGGATCTGGCTGCCTTCTTCCGGAATAATCATGGAAATCAGCTTCTGGCCTTCGTTCAGGCGCATACCCCGTACACCGCGCGCCGTACGGCCCATGGCCCGCACGTCGGACTCCTTGAAGCGGGTGACCTTGCCGGCGTCGGAGAACAGCATGACCTCACGCTCGCCATCGGTGATCGCGGCGCTGATCAGCACATCGCCCTCGTCCAGCTCCAGGGCGATCAGGCCAACGCTGCGCTGGCGACTGAAGGCTTCCAGCGGAGTCTTCTTCACGGTACCGTCGGCGGTCGCCATGAAGATGAAGTGACCTTCGGTGTATTCCTCCACCGGCAGCATGGTGGTGATGTACTCACCATCATCCAGCGGCAGCAGGTTCACCAGCGGACGACCACGGGCGGCGCGGGAAGCTTCGGGAATTTCATAGGTCTTGAGCCAGTACACCTTGCCCTTGCTGGAGAACAGCAGCAACGTGGTGTGGCTGTTGGCAACCAGCAGGTGGGCAATGTAGTCCTCATCCTTGACGCCGGTCGCCGACTTGCCTTTACCACCGCGGCGCTGGGCCTGGTAGGCCGCCAACGGCTGGGTCTTGGCGTAGCCGCCGTGGGAAATGGTCACCACGCGCTCTTCTTCCGGGATCATGTCGCCCAGGGTCAGGTCGAGACGGGCATCGAGGATCTCGGTACGCCGCACGTCGCCGTACTCGGCACGAATCACTTCCAGCTCTTCGCGGATCACTTCCATCAGGCGCGTGGCGCTGTTGAGGATGCGGATCAGCTCGCCGATCTGGTTGAGGATCTCCTGATACTCGGCCAGCAGCTTCTCGTGTTCCAGGCCGGTCAGGCGGTGCAGACGCAACTCCAGAATGGCTTGCGCCTGTTCCGGCGACAGAAAGTACTTGCCGTCACGCAGGCCGTATTGCGGGTCCAGGGTCTCCGGACGGCACGAGTCGGCACCGGCACGCTCGACCATCGCCACCACCGCCGACGATTCCCAAGGCATGCTGATCAGCGCTTCCTTGGCTTCCGACGGCGTCGGCGAGGCCTTGATCAGGGCAATCACCGGGTCGATGTTCGACAGCGCAACCGCCTGGCCTTCAAGGATATGACCGCGCTCGCGGGCCTTGCGCAGTTCGAACACGGTACGCCGGGTCACCACTTCGCGGCGGTGACGGACGAAGGCTTCCAGCAGGTCCTTGAGGTTGAGGATCCGCGGACGACCGTCGATCAGCGCGACGATGTTGATACCGAACACGCTCTGCAACTGGGTCTGGGCGTAGAGGTTGTTGAGAATCACCTCTGGCACTTCGCCACGGCGCAACTCGATGACCACGCGCATACCGTCCTTGTCGGACTCGTCGCGCAGTTCGGTGATGCCTTCGAGCTTCTTCTCTTTCACCAGCTCGGCGATCTTCTCGATCAGCCGGGCCTTGTTCAACTGGTACGGCAGCTCGGTAATGACGATCTGCTGGCGACCGCCGACCTTGTCGATGTCCTCGATGGTCGAACGGGCGCGCATGTAGATGCGCCCACGACCGGTGCGATAGGCCTCGATGATGCCGGCACGGCCGTTGATGATCGCGGCGGTCGGGAAGTCCGGCCCCGGGATGTACTGCATCAGGTCATCGACGCTCAGCTCGGGATTGTCGATGAGGGCCAGGCAACCGTCGATGACTTCACCGAGGTTGTGCGGCGGGATGTTGGTCGCCATGCCCACGGCGATACCGCTGGAGCCGTTGACCAGCAGGTTGGGGATACGGGTCGGCATGACCGCCGGGATCTGTTCGGTGCCGTCATAGTTCGGCACCCAGTCCACGGTTTCCTTATGCAGGTCGGCCAGCAGCTCGTGCGCCAGCTTGGTCATGCGCACTTCGGTGTATCGCATGGCCGCGGCGTTGTCGCCGTCCACGGAACCGAAGTTACCCTGGCCGTCGACCAGCAGGTAGCGCAGGGAGAATGGCTGCGCCATCCGAACAATGGTGTCATAGACCGCGGTGTCACCGTGCGGGTGATACTTACCGATCACGTCACCGACCACACGGGCAGATTTCTTGTACGGCTTGTTCCAGTCGTTACCCAGTTCGCTCATTGCGAACAGCACACGCCGGTGCACGGGCTTCAAGCCATCGCGCGCATCAGGCAGTGCCCGCCCGACAATCACGCTCATCGCGTAGTCGAGGTAGGACTGTTTCAGCTCGTCTTCGATATTGACCGGGAGGATTTCTTTGGCCAGTTCGCCCATGAGAAGCCTGATTCCTTTTTCTGGTGAAACTTCGTCACATCCATATGGGACGAACGAAGCTCGCCGCCGCGGGCCTGATGCCCTGCAACGACTTACGACAAATCAACGAGTTATGCCTTGGATCTGCGCAGTGAAGGCAGCCGGTTCGGGCTACCCTGGAAACCGTCGGATGTTATCACAATCGCCGCCACGCACCTACCCCGGTATAGGCAAGGAAGTAGACGGGCGGCCGCCGTAACCGACCGAGAGCGCGCCGAGAGGGGCCCAGAGGCAAGACGACCGTCCCCAGGGCGCGCAAAATACTCCCTGGCCTGGGACAAAAGCCGGTCAATGCAGGCGTTTGCGGCACATCAACTGCGCCATCTTCGCGGCATCCGGACGCTCGACGATGCCTTTTTCGGTCACGATGACATCGATCAAGTCCGCCGGCGTCACGTCGAAGACCGGATTGAAGGCCTCGACCTCGGCTCCGACCCGGTGCCCGCCGACACTCAACAGCTCGCTGCCGTCGCGCTCTTCGATCGGGATATCGTCGCCGCTGGCCAGTTCCATGTCGATGGTCGAGCTCGGGGCCACCACCATGAACCGCACGCCATGGTGCATCGCACAGACCGCCAGCTGATAGGTTCCGATCTTGTTGGCCACATCACCATTGGCCGTGATGCGGTCAGCCCCGACGATCACCCAGGTCACGCCCTTGGTCTTCATGATGTGCGCGGCGGCCGAGTCGGCATTCAAGGTCACCGGAATACCTTCGTTGGCCAGCTCCCAGGCCGTCAGGCGCGAGCCTTGCAGCCAGGGCCGGGTTTCATCGGCATAGACCTGCTCGACCATGCCCTCCAGAAAAGCCCCACGAATCACCCCCAGGGCCGTACCGAAGCCGCCGGTGGCCAGGGCGCCGGTATTGCAGTGGGTCAGGATCGCCTGGGCATTGCCCTGATGCTTGCGGATCAGGTCGACCCCCAGTTGCGCCATGGTCAGGTTGGCCTCGCGATCGCTGTCATGGATCGCCACCGCCTCGGCCTCCAGGGCCGCCAGCGGAGCGACACCGTCCTTGACCCGCTCCAGACGCTCGCGCATCCGGTCCAGGGCCCAGAACAGATTGACCGCGGTCGGCCGTGAGTTCGCCAGCAGGGCAAAGTCAGCTTCCATCGCCGCCAACCAGTCGCCACCCTCGGCGATTCGCGCCCGCGCCGCCAACACCACGCCATAGGCGGCGCTGATACCGATAGCCGGCGCACCGCGCACCACCATCGAGCGAATCGCCTCCGCGACCCCGGCGGCACTGTCGTAGGCCAACCAGGTTTCCTCGAACGGCAGAATGCGCTGATCGAGCAGATACAAGGCACCATCACGCCAATCGATGGCCTTCACTTTTTCCGCAGCCAATAGCCGATTGCGCATGATTCACCCCACACTCCGGAACAAAAGCCACCGATTATAGCGATCCCCCGGTGAGGACGCTCGGGTATACTTCGCCATTATTTCAGATAAAGCCCGGAAGCCGTCCACGATGCCGAATACCGCCGCCCCGCTCGATCTTCTCCTGCTGCCGACCTGGCTGGTCCCTGTCGAACCCGCCGGCGTGGTACTCAAGGAGCATGGCCTGGGCATTCGCGACGGACGTATCGCTTTTATCGGCACCCGGGCCGAGGCCTTGAAACTCGGCGCCAGGGAAATCCGCGAATTGCCGGAGACCCTGCTCGCCCCGGGCCTCGTCAATGCCCATGGGCATGCCGCCATGACACTATTTCGCGGCCTGGCCGACGACCTGCCGCTGATGACCTGGCTGGAACAGCATATCTGGCCCGCCGAGGCCAAATGGGTCGACGAGGCCTTCGTCCGCGACGGCACCGACCTGGCCATCGCCGAGCAGCTCAAGGGTGGCATCACCTGTTTCTCGGACATGTATTTTTTCCCTAAAATCGCCAGCGAACGCGTGCACAACAGCGGCATTCGCGCGCAGATCGCCATTCCGATCCTCGATTTCCCGATCCCCGGCGCCGCCAGCGCCAATGAGTCACTGCGCCAGGCCGTCGAGCTGTTCGGCGACCTCAAGCACCATCCGCGGATCAAGATCGCCTTCGGCCCCCATGCCCCCTACACCGTCGGCGACGAAAACCTGGAAAAAGTCCGGGTCATTGCCGAAGAACTCGATGCCGCGATCCACATGCACGTGCATGAAACCGCCTTTGAAGTGCAGCAATCGCAGGAGCAACGCGGTGAGCGCCCGCTGGCGCGCCTCGGCCGCCTCGGTTTGCTCGGCCCACGCTTCCAGGCCGTTCACATGACCCAGGTCAGCGATGACGACCTGGCACTGCTGGTAGAAAGCAACACCAGCGTGATCCACTGCCCGGAATCGAACCTGAAACTGGCCAGCGGCTTCTGCCCGGTGGAGCGTCTGTGGCAAGCCGGCGTGAACGTGGCCGTAGGCACCGACGGCGCGGCGAGCAACAACGACCTCGACCTGCTCGGCGAAACCCGCACCGCCGCGCTGCTGGCCAAGGCCGTCGCCGGTTCCGCCACGGCCCTGGACGCACATCGCGCACTGCGCATGGCGACCCTCAATGGCGCCCGGGCCCTGGGGCTGGAGCAGGAAATCGGTTCGCTGGAAGTCGGCAAGGCCGCGGATATGGTCGCCTTCGACCTGTCGGGCCTGGCCCAGCAGCCGATCTACGACCCGGTGTCGCAACTGATCTACGCCAGCGGTCGTGGCTGCGTGCAACATGTCTGGGTCGGCGGCAAGCCGCTGCTCGAAGACCGCCGCCTGACTCGCCTGGACGAACAGCAGTTAGGCACCACGGCCCGGGCTTGGGGCCAGCGCATCGGCGCCCAGAAGCATTGATTGACGCGCCATAGAGCGCATGAATTGAAGATGACGCAACGCCCGGCGGGCGGCATCAACCTGATTTCCAAGCTTTAGAGGATAGTCCATGAGCAACGTCGACCACGCTGAAATCGCCAAGTTCGAAGCCCTCGCCCATCGCTGGTGGGACCGTGAAAGCGAGTTCAAGCCGCTTCACGACATCAATCCGCTGCGGGTCAACTGGATCGACGAGCGGGTCAAGCTGGCCGGCAAGAAGGTCCTCGACGTCGGTTGCGGCGGTGGCATCCTCAGCGAGGCCATGGCCCAGCGCGGTGCCACCGTCATGGGCATCGACATGGGCGAAGCGCCCCTGGCCGTGGCCCAGCTGCATCAGCTGGAATCCGGGGTCAGCGTCGAGTACCGGCAGATCACCGCCGAAGCCCTGGCCGAGGAAATGCCCGAGCAGTTCGACGTGGTCACCTGCCTGGAAATGCTCGAACACGTCCCTGATCCGTCTTCGGTGATCCGCGCCTGCTTTCGCATGGTCAAGCCCGGCGGCCAGGTCTTCTTCTCCACCATCAACCGCAACCCCAAGGCCTATCTGTTCGCCATCGTCGGCGCGGAATACATCATGGGCCTGCTGCCACGCGGCACCCACGACTTCAAGAAATTCATCCGCCCCTCCGAGCTGGGTGCCTGGAGCCGCGAGGCGGGCCTGGCGGTCAAGGACATCATCGGCCTGACCTACACCCCCCTGACCAAGCACTACAAGCTGGCGGCGGACGTCGACGTCAACTACATGATCCAGACCCTGCGCGAGGAGTAAGCAATGCGCTTGAGAGCGGTTCTCTTCGACATGGATGGCACCCTGCTCGACACCGCGCCGGACTTTATCGCCATCTGCCAGGCCATGCTCGCCGAACGCGGCCTGCCGGCGATTGCCGACCGGTCGATTCGCGACGAAATCTCCGGCGGTGCCCGTGCCATGGTCGCCGTGACCTTCATGATGGACCCCGAGTCGCCGGGCTTCGAGATGTTGCGCCAGGAGTTTCTCGAGCGCTACCTCAAGGCTTGCGCGGTCCATAGCCGCCTGTTCGACGGCATGGCCGAGTTGCTCGCCGATATCGAGAAGGCCAATCTGCTCTGGGGCGTGGTCACCAACAAACCGCTGCGTTTCGCCGAACCGATCATGCAACAGCTGGGGCTGGCAGAACGCTCGGCGCTGCTGATCTGCCCGGACCATGTGACGAACAGCAAGCCCCACCCGGAGCCGCTGATCCTCGCGTGCAAGATGCTCGACCTCGACCCGGCCAGCGTCTTGTTCGTCGGCGATGACCTGCGCGATATCGAGTCCGGGCGCGACGCTGGCACCCGCACCGCGGCGGTACGCTACGGTTACATCCACCCGGACGACAACCCCGATCACTGGGGCGCCGATGTGGTGGTCGATCATCCGCTGGAGCTGCGCAGGGTATTGGATAACGCACTGTGCAGCTGTTGAGCCCCGAGCTGTTTTTACATTTGTAGAGGTTTAACCATGTTCGATTATTCCGCCCGCCCCGACCTGCTCAAGGACCGCGTCATCCTGGTCACCGGGGCCGGCCGCGGCATCGGTGCCGCCGCCGCCAAGACCTATGCCGCCCATGGCGCCACCGTGCTGTTGCTGGGCAAGACCGAGGCCAACCTGAGCCAGGTCTATGACGAAATCGAAGCCGCCGGCCACCCGCAGCCGGCCGTGATCCCCTTCAACCTGGAAACCGCCCTGCCGCACCAGTACGACGAACTGGCGGCCATGATCGAAACCGAATTCGGCCACCTCGACGGCCTGCTGCACAACGCCTCGATCATCGGCCCGCGCACCCCACTGGAACAACTGTCCGGTGAAAACTTCATGCGCGTCATGCACATCAACGTCAACGCCATGTTCATGCTGACCAGCACCTTGCTGCCCCTGCTCAAGCTGTCCCAGGACGCTTCGGTGATCTTCACCTCCAGCAGTGTCGGGCGCAAAGGCCGCGCCTACTGGGGCGCCTATGGTGTATCCAAGTTCGCCACCGAAGGCCTGATGCAGACCCTGGCCGACGAGCTCGATAACGTGGCCCCGGTGCGGGCCAACAGCATCAACCCCGGCGCCACCCGCACCAGCATGCGCGCCCAGGCCTATCCCGGCGAGAACCCGGAAAACAACCCGACACCGCAGCAAATCATGCCGGTCTACCTGTACCTGATGGGGCCCGACAGCAGCGGCGTCAATGGCCAGGCCTTCGACGCACAATAACCCCCCGCGTCATTCCGCCCCCTCTGCGCAAGTGCCGGAATACCGGCACAACGCGACTAAATTGCAAAACGCCATCATCCGAAGTCAAACAACTGCCGCCCCTGTCGGCCAGCGAAACTCGTCCCGAAAAAACCAACACCCTGAATCCAAACGACTTTTATCCGGTTGAACCGATTGGCACGACTTTCGCTCTAACTTCTTCAACCACGCAGCGCGAGAACGGCCCCAAGCCGTCCTCACCCACCCTGTAAGACCGTATTCTGTGCTTAGGGGCTTGCCACCATGAAAACACCGACCCAGACCAACGCAATTGACTTTGATCGCGCCAGATTGCAACGCCTGGGTTTCGACCAGCTCCCACCCGCCCAGCAACGCCCCATCAGCCTGGCTCAACTGCGCCAGCAACTGGCCCTGCAGTTACAGGTCAGCCTGGAGCCGGAGCGTATCCTGGATATTTTCTTTCGTGAGATCCAGCGCGTGGTGCCCCTGGACGCCTTGAGCTACCTGCATCCGGGCAGCGACTTGCGCCTGGAATTCGGCCAGCGCGGTCATCACTCGATCAGCTACAGCCTCAGCCACGAAGGCGAGCATCTGGGCGAGCTGATATTTCGCCGTAGCCGCCGCTTCGACGAACAGGAACTGGGCAATCTGGAATCGCTGCTGGCAAGCCTGTTGTACCCGATGCGCAACGCCCTGCTCTATCGCGCTGCCACACGCTGCGCACTACGCGACCCGCTAACCGGGACCGGCAACCGCATCGCCATGGAACAGGCCCTGCAACGGGAATTCGAGTTGGCACGCCGCCATGGCCAGCCGATCTCGGTGTTGATGCTGGATATTGACCACTTCAAACAGATCAACGACAACCACGGGCACTGCACCGGTGACCAGGTACTGAAGACCGTCGCAGCCTCGATCAAGGAGCAACTGCGCAATGTCGACCGGGTATTCCGTTATGGCGGCGAGGAGTTCCTGATCCTGCTGTGCAATACCCATCGCGAGGCGGCGGCCATGGTCGGTGAACGCCTGCGTTATGCGGCGCAAGCCCAGGACTACGACTGCGATGGCCAGTTGATCAACCTGACGGTAAGCCTGGGTTGCGCCACGCTGTTGCCGGGCGAGTCCACGGAAAGCCTGCTGCGCCGCGCGGACAATGCCCTCTATGTGGCCAAGCGCGAAGGTCGCAACCGCCTGGCCATGGCCGGCTGAAATCCACGATGCAAGACACCAACCGGCTTATGGCCGATGGCGCCCGGATAGACGCGGCAGGACTCAGGGGCCTCATCGTCGGCAAGCCGGCGCCCACAATAATGGGGTTTCGCCGCCGGAGTATCGCCGCGACCAGCCTCTGTGGGAGCCGGCTTGCCAGCTCCCGCACCAGGGTACAGGTCAACCCTCGGCGAGGGCAGCCTGGCGTTCGCGGGCGAACGGAGCCTTTTCCGTGTGCTCCAGTTGCATGCAACGTTCGAGGAACAGGTACATGTAGTCGTAGCTTTTGCAGATGGCCTGCCGCAGCTCGACCTGCAACGCCTTACCGGGATTGTTGCCGGCCAGGGTGCAGATGATTTCCAACGCCTCCCACGGATGGGCATCGTCATACTGGGCGTGCATCTTCAACCATTTCATCGCGCGCTTGCGGTCTTCCTCCGGAAAGGCCGCGGCATAGACCCCCGTCGAACAGACCAGCGCCGACCACTCGCCCGTGGCCCCTTCGATCGCGTAGTTGGTCGCGGCAATCGCCACGATCAGCGGGTCGGCCGAACTGGTATGCCAGCACCAATGACTCAACGCGTGCAACTCGGGCGGCACCAACTGCGCCTGCAGGTCCTCGAGGCTCACCCCGTGAGCCCGACTCCAATGCAACCAATAGTCGGCGTGGTTCAGTTCCACGCGGATATTGCGCATCAGCCAACGCCGCGCCATGTCCTCGCCGGGATGGCGGGCAAAACGGGTCTTGGTGAGATTCTGTGCCATGTATAACGCAAACTGTTCAACCACCGGCCAGCCGCCAATCAGATAGTGGCGCATGGTTTTTGCGCTCAGCCTGTTGTCGCGCATCCGCTGGTAAAGTTCGTGTTCAACAACCCGGCGCTTGCTCTCGCTACAGTCCTGAATGAGCTGCTGCGCCCATGCGGGGTAGCTGGAGGCCTCCATAAGCGGGCCGGTTCTGCTGAATGTGTCGATCACTGTCGGGCTCCTTCTGAGTGGTGATTTAAGCAGATCAGCAAAGGTTTCAGCGGAATGTACCAGGCGTCTTGAACAGGAGAGGCCGAGGTCGCGCGGGCCGACACAACAGGCTGTCACAGGTAAACAACTGCGGGCGCTCGATGATGTAGCCCTGAGCATAGTCGACACCAATCTCGAGCAGCGCCTGCTCGATCTGCGGTGTTTCAACAAATTCAGCAATCGTTCGCTTCCCCATGACATGGCCGATGTGATTGATCACCTCGACCATGGCGCGGTTAATCGGGTCGTCCAGCATATCCTTTACGAAACTTCCATCGATCTTCAGGAAGTCTACAGGCAAATGTTTGAGATAGGCGAATGAAGACATTCCCGCGCAAAAATCGTCGAGGGAGAACCGGCAGCCCAAGTTCTTGAGTTCATTGATAAATCGGATGGCGCTACCAAGATTGGAAATGGCGCTGGTTTCGGTTATTTCGAAACAAATCATATCCGGCGGAATGCCGTGTAGTCTGAACTGCTCATGCAGGAAGCCGAGGAAGCCCTCGTCGCCAATGGTGGTACCCGACAGATTGATCGCGCACATGGCCATCTCCCCCTCGCGCTGCTGGGCAATGCATTCGGCGATGACCTTGAAGACATTCTGCACCACCCAGCGATCGAGCTGGGTCATCAGGCCATAACGTTCGGCGGCAGGGATAAAGCTGTCGGGCAGGATCATCCGCCCGGCTTCGTCATGCAAACGCAGGAGAATTTCCACATGGCCAGCGCTGTGATCGGTGTGGCCGAGCGCGGCGATTTCCTGGGAGTACAGGCAGAATCGATTCTCCTCCAGGGCCATGTGCAAACGCTGGACCCAAGCCATCTCGCCAAAGCGCAGGGACAACTCCGAATCGTCGGCGTGATAGACCTGGACCCGGTTGCGACCCTTTTCCTTGGCCATGTAGCAGGCCATGTCCGCTGCCCGTAGCGAGGCCTCCAGGGTGGCCGGCGCCTGGGCGATGTGCACCAGGCCGATACTGACCGTGGTCACGAACGGCCGCCCCTTCCAGACAAAATGCAGGTTCTGTACGGTCTGTCGCAGGCCTTCGGCGATTTTCTCCGCCGACTCCGACGGGCAGTTCTCCAGCAATATGCCGAACTCGTCACCGCCCAGCCGGGCCAGGGTATCGCCCTCGCGCAACCCGGACTGCAGCAAGGCACAGATGTGCCGGAGCAATTCATCGCCGGCGGCATGACCACAGGTATCATTGACCAGCTTGAACTGGTCCAGGTCGAGGAACATCAACGAGTGGCGTGCCGACTGGCGGCTCAGGTTATACAGCGCCTGCTCCAGGCGATACTCGAATTCGCGCCGGTTGGCCAGGCCCGTCAAGGCATCATGGGTGGCCTGCCAGGACAGGTTGGCGATGTACTGCCGCTCCTGGGTCATATCGTGCAGCACCAGCACCGTGCCACTGACCTTGCCGGCGTTGCGGATCGGCGCCCCCACCAGGGTCACCGACACGGTACTGCCGTCCAGGCGCTGGATCAGCTTGGAATGCTCGCTGCCACCGCTCAGCCGGCCACTGAGAATATGTTCGATCAGGGTAAAACCTTCGTCCTGGGCATTTTCGTCAAGCAGGTTGAACAACGCCGCCAGGGGCAGGCCATAGGCCTGTCCGGCTTTCCAGTGGGTCAGGTGTTCGGCGGCCGGATTCATGTAGGCGATGGCGCCTGCCACATCGGTGGTGATGACCCCGTCGCCGATCGACTCCAGGGTAATCTGCGCCCGCTCTTTTTCCAGCTGCAAGGCATCGGCAAAGGCATGGCGCTGGGCCAGCAACTTGTGCGTGCGTAGCAAGGCCAGGGCGATCAGGCCCAGGGCTGTAGCCAGGTTGGTGATCAACAGCAAACGGAGAATGACCCGTGAACCTTCGCCCAGGGCATCGCTGAAGGCTTTTGCAGCCGGCGTCACCCCGTCGTTGATGGCAAAGATCTGGCCCTTCCAGCGCTGGATATCGGTATTACTCTCCTGGTTCGCGGAGATCGCCCGGTGCATCTGCTGGGCGACACTGTCCAGGCGCACCAGGTAACTGTCGCCCACCGTCCATTTTTCAATGGCCCGTTCCAGATAGCTGAAGTGCCGGAAGTTCAGGTACAGCCAGATGATGCTGGAGACATCGTCGGGGTGGTTGCCGCCTTGCAGGATCCCGCGCCGGGCCGCCGCCAGGTCCGGAGTCGGCGCATCCAGGGCGATCCGCAGGTCATGACCGCCCTGGGGCACGGTAATCGACTCCTGATATTTGCGGAATATCGTTTCGTCGCGGCTATCGGCGTACAGGTTGAGGTAGTAGATGGCGTCCTTCTGGCCCTTGGACCAGAGACTCTCGCCCGCGACATAACCGCGCACGGCGGAAAGTACATACAGGCTCAGGCAACCCAGCAAGGCCTGAAACAGGACAACAGCGATAAATGGCCAGACGATACCCAACAGCCGTGGCGTTCCGAGAGTCCGCGTTTGCTTCATGAGATCCCTTGCATCAGCACTGCCAGATGAGCACTCGAGAGAAATCCACCTCTGTGATAGCACAGACTAGGCTAATTTCCACGATATCGAAGGGATCAACACCCCCTTCCAAGTATCTGGAATCCATCCATCGCTCGCACGCACAGAAAAAAAGTATTTCTATCAACCAATTCAATCACTAAGCACAGAAAACCGGGAAAAACTCAAGTGCGTCAAATTTTTTGCAGGTGCCCGTAGAGCTTGGCATATAGACCGCCATCGGCAATCAGTTGCTGATGGTCGCCGTCCTCGGCAATCCGTCCGCCGTCGAACACCAGCACCCGATCCGCCTGTTTCACCGCTGACAGGCGGTGGGCAATGATCAAGGTAGTACGACCGCTGAGAAACCGACCCAGGGCCTGGTGCAGGTTGTACTCGGTGGCCGCGTCCAGCGCCGAGGTCGCTTCGTCGAGGATCACCACCTTGGGCTCGGCCAGGACCATCCGGGCAATCGCCAGGCGCTGACGCTGGCCCCCGGACAAACGCACCCCGGAACGCCCGACAATGCTGTCCAGGCCTAGCGGCAACACTTTGATCGTAGCGTCGAGCTGGGCAATTTCCAGTGCCCGCCAGCAGGCTTCATCATTGCGCTCGCGGCCCATGGTGAGATTGGCACGGACCGTATCGTTGAACAACGCCGGGTGCTGCAACACCACCGCGACGTTCTCGCGCACGGTGTCCAGGCCGATCTCGGCCTGGGAGGCGCCGCCGAAACGAATGGTCCCGGAGCGCGGCGTGTACAGCCCCAGCAGCAGTTGCACCAGGGTGCTTTTGCCGCCGCCGCTGGCCCCGACGATCGCGACCTTTTCTCCGGGAGCGATGGACAGGTCCAACTGATCGAGTACCGGCTCCTCGCCATAGGCAAAACTCAGGGCCTGCACCTCGATGCCCACGGTATCATGCCCGGCGAAGGGGTCGACGCCACCGGGGTACTGCGGTTCGTCGGCACGCGCCAGCAGTTCGTTGATCCGTTCAAGTGCACCGCCAGCGGCATAGAAGGCATATTGCAGGTTCAACAACTGCTCCACCGGTCCGATCATGAACCAGAGGTAACTGAACACCGCGAGCATCTGGCCGATGGACAGGTCCGAGAACAGCACCGTGAGCATCGCCGCCGCGCGGAAGATATCGATACCGAACTGGAACAGCAGTCCCGTGGCCCGGCTCGATGCATCGCTTTTCCACTGCGATGCCACGGCGTAGTCCCGCACCTCCCGGGCACGGGTGCCCAAACGCCCGAGGAAAAAGCCCTGGCGATTGCCGGCACGGACTTCCTGAATGGCGTCGAGGGTCTCGGTCAGGGCCTGGGTAAACCGTGAAGTGCTGTCGTTTTCCAGCTTCTTCAGGTGCTTGACCCGCTTGCCCAATTGCACCGTGGCGTAGATCACCAAGGGGTTGAACAGCAGGATCAGCAGCGCGAGCTTCCAGTGCATCCAGACCAGGATGGCCGAAGTGCCCAGCAGCGTCAGCATCGCCACCAGGAAACGACTCAGGGTTTCGCCGACGAACTTGTCCAGGGTGTCCAGATCGGTCACCAGGTGCGTGGTCACGGTGCCGCTACCGAGGCTTTCGTACTCACCCAGGGAAATGCGCTTCAGGCGCTCGATCAGCCGGATGCGGATGCGGTAGACAATGTCCTTGGCCAGCCCGGCGAACAAGCGTGCCTGCACCACGTTGAAGACCAGGGCGCCACAGCGCAGGGTCAGGGTCACCAGCAACATCAGGCCGATATAGCCGACGGCGCGCTGCCAGGTATCGGGCAGCAGGTGGTTCATCACCTTGAGCGCGGCGTCGCCGTGCCCGAGCAGGACTTCATCCACCAACAGCGGCAACAACAGGGGAATCGGCACGCTGCACAAAGTCGCCAGCACGGCCACCGTGTTGGCGATCCACAGCGCTTTTTTATGACGCAGCGCCAGGCGCCGGATTTCCGCCCAGCTCAGGCGATCCGCAGGTGGTTTGACGGGTTTGAAGCTGGGCGGCTCAAGCACAGGCCGCACGCTCCAGCCAACGGCCGAGCAGCGGAGCAAGTTCAGCCAGTGGCTGGTAGCCATTGGTCAGCAGCGCCAACTGGCCATTACGCTCGGCCAGCAAGGTCGGGAAACCGGCAATCCCCAGGTCCTGGACCCAGGTAAAATCGGCGGCGGTGGCCGCATGCTGCTCGGCCGTGTCAAAGGCACCGGCAAATTCGATGCGCGGCAAACCGGCTTGTTCCGCCAGCTCCACCAGCACACTGGCTTGCGTGACATCCCGGCCCTCGACATAAAAAGCCCGCTGGATCAGCCCCACCAACGTCCAGGCACAGTCCGGCGCCAGGCTACGGGCAGTGATCACCGCCCGGCAGGCCGGTTCGGTGTCGTAGACAAAACCGTCGGGCAAGGCGCCGTCGAGCTTGAACGGCTGGCCGGTGGTCTCGGTGACCGCCTGCCAGTGTTCAAGGATATAACGCCGGGTCGTCGGCTCCAGCGCGGCACCGCTACCGGTGCGCAAGCCGCCCATCACCAGGTGCAGTTCGACACCCGCCGCCTGCGCCTGCTTGACCAATGCCTCGGCCACCGGGGCAAACCCCCAGCACCAGGAACACATCGGGTCCATGACATACAGCAAGCGCGCGGACATGGTTCAGCCCTCGGAAGATTGACGGTAGTTGTAACCGATCGGGTGCGGCTGGTTGCGCGCCTTGGCCAGTTCGATCTGCTTCTGGCGGTCAATCGCGCTGCGACGGGTTTTCTCGCTCAAGGTGTCCCAGCAATGCGGGCAGCTGATCCCGGCCACATAGTGCTCCGAGGCCCGTTCCTCGACGCTGATCGGCGTACGGCAGGCATGACATTGATCGTAGTCGCCTTCGCTCAGGTCATGGCGCACGGTGACGCGATTGTCAAAGACAAAGCAGTCGCCCTGCCACTTGCTCTGCTCCTGAGGCACCTCTTCGAGGTACTTGAGGATCCCGCCCTTGAGGTGATAGACCTCATCGAAACCCTGGCTGAGCATATAACTGGAAGCCTTCTCGCAGCGAATGCCACCGGTGCAGAACATCGCGACCTTCTTGTGCCTGGCAGGGTCGAAATGGGCTTTGATGTAGTCAGGGAACTCACGAAAACTGGTGGTTTTCGGGTCGATGGCGCCTTCGAAGGTGCCGATCGAGACTTCATAGTCGTTGCGGGTGTCGATCAGCAGCACTTCCGGATCGGCGATCAGTGCATTCCAGTTCCGCGGATCGACATAGGTGCCCACCTGCTTGTTCGGGTCCACGCCCTCGACACCCAGGGTGACGATTTCCTTTTTCAGCTTGACTTTGGTCCGATAGAACGGCTGGTCGTCGCAATAGGATTCCTTGTGGTCGATGTCGACCATCCGCTGATCCAGCTTGAGCCAGGCCAGCAGCCCATCGATGCCTTCGCGGCTACCGGAAACGGTGCCGTTGATACCCTCTTCGGCGATCAGCAGGGTGCCCTTGATGCCATTGTCGACCATCGCCTGCAGCAGTGGCTCGCGCAGGGCAACGTAATCTTCCAGGGTGACGAACTTATAAAGTGCCGCCACGACTATAGGGTGAGTCATGGGTGATTCTCTCCAGGTGGCTGCCCTCGCAAAGGGCGAACCGGATGCAAAAAAAACGCGCCGACAGTGCGGCGCGTTGCGGATTCTAGCAAAAAAACACCGGTCAAAAAACCAGCATCAATGCCCTCCGCCGGCGCAGACCGGCGATGCCGGCGCCGCGCCGATTTTCACCCACTCTTCAGGGGTGTAGGTATGCAGGGCCAACGCATGGAACTCACTCATCAGGTCACCCAGGCTGGCGTAGACCTTCTGGTGGCGCTTGACGCTGTTCAACCCGGCAAACTGTGCGCTGACCAGCACCGCCTTGAAGTGGGTCTGCAACCCACGGCTGTGCATGTGGCTTTCGTCCAGGACTTGCAGGTGCTCGGGTTGCAGGGCGCCCAGTGCGGTTTCGATACGTTGCTGCATGCTCATTTCAGGCTCCGCTTACGGCTTTTTCTTGGTCGCAGGCGCGGCGGCCTTGGCTGGCGTCAGCTCATTGGTCATGTCTTCCAGCAGCTTGTTCACCACCGGTACCGCGCTTTCCAGCTTGGCCTGGGTCATCTGGGCCGATTGCTGGGTCAGTTGCGGCATTTTTTCCAGGACTTTCTTGCCCAGCGGCGACTGGTAGAACGCGACCAGGTCCTTGAGTTCGGACTCGCTGAAGTTGTCGGTATAGAGCTTGACCATGTCCGGCTTCAGCTTGTTCCAGCCGATGGCCTGGTCCAGGGCCGCGTTAGCCTTGGCCTGGTAGGTGTCGAGCAACGGCTTTTTCGAGGCCGGTGCCTGGGTCTGCTCGAAACGCTGGGCAAACATTTGCTGCACTTGCGCGTAGACCGGGGTTCCCAGCTTGTCGGCATGGGCCAACGTCAGGAAAGCTTCGGCACTGGCATTGTGGCTGGCGGTATCGGCGAAAACCTGGCCGCTGGCGCATACCAGAGCAACCGCGGTACAGATGGCACGAAGACGGGTCATCGAGTGTCCTTTCTAAACAGGCGAGGTAAAACCCCAAGGGCGACCATTCTGCGCCTAACAAAGTGTGTCACTCAACCCCGGGACAAGCGCGCGGGCGCCCAACGGTCGCGAAGAGAGTAAAACCTGGAAGGGAACCCAAGCGATCGATCAGGGCCTAAACTGCGCTAACCCGCCATCAGGAGTGAAACCGAATGAGTCGCATCGAAACCGACAGCCTTGGCCAGGTGAACGTGGCCGAAGAGGCCTACTGGGGCGCCCAGACCCAGCGTTCGCTGGTCAACTTCGCCATCGGCACGGAAAAAATGCCCCTGGCGGTCATGCACGCCCTGGCACTGATCAAGAAAGCCGCGGCGCGGGTCAACAACCGCAATGGCGACCTGCCCGCCGATATCGCCCGGCTGAT
Source organism: Pseudomonas sp. MWU13-2105 (assembly GCF_023242315.1). Taxonomy (GTDB): domain Bacteria; phylum Pseudomonadota; class Gammaproteobacteria; order Pseudomonadales; family Pseudomonadaceae; genus Aquipseudomonas. Next base: position 106,741 of record NZ_JALLIY010000018.1, on the reverse strand, counting down.
CGAGCAGGCCGCCGACGAAGTGCTCGCCGGCAAGCATGACGACCAGTTCCCCCTGGCGGTCTGGCAGACCGGCAGCGGTACCCAGAGCAACATGAATGCCAACGAAGTGATTGCCGGGCGCGCCAACGAGCTGGCCGGCAAGGGTCGTGGCGGCAAGTTGCCGGTACACCCCAACGATCACGTCAACCGCTCCCAGAGCTCCAACGATTGTTTCCCCACCGCCATGCACATCGCCGCCGTCCAGGCGGTGTACCTGCAGTTGCTGCCGGCGATTGCCGAGTTGTCCGGCGGACTGGCGGAACTGGCGGCACGGCACATGAAGCTGGTGAAGACCGGACGCACCCATATGATGGACGCCACGCCGATCACCTTCGGCCAGGAGGTCTCGGCCTATATCGCCCAACTGAACTACGCCGAGCGGGCGATTCGCTCGGCATTGCCGGCGGTTTGCGAGCTGGCCCAGGGCGGTACCGCCGTCGGCACCGGGCTGAATGCGCCGCATGGCTTTGCCGAGGCGGTCGCCGCCGAACTGGCGGCGCTGTCCGGCTTGCCGTTCATCAGCGCGCCGAACAAATTCGCCGCCCTGGCCGGCCATGAACCCCTGACCACCCTCTCCGGTGCGTTGAAAACCCTCGCCGTGGCCCTGATGAAAATCGCCAACGACCTGCGCCTGCTGGGCTCAGGACCACGTGCCGGATTGGCCGAGGTCAAGTTGCCGGCCAACGAACCGGGCAGTTCGATCATGCCCGGCAAGGTCAACCCGACCCAGTGCGAGGCGCTGTCGATGCTGGCCTGCCAGGTCATGGGCAATGACGTGACGATCGGCTTTGCCGCCAGCCAAGGGCACTTGCAGTTGAATGTCTTCAAACCGGTGATCATCCACAACCTGCTGCAGTCGATCCAACTGCTCGGCGATGGCTGTCGCAACTTCCAGCAGCACTGCATTGCCGGGCTGGAACCCGACCCGGTGCAGATGGCTGCGCACCTGGAGCGAGGCCTGATGCTGGTGACGGCGTTGAATCCGCATATCGGCTACGACAAGTCGGCGCAGATCGCCAAGAAGGCCTACGGCGAAAATCTCACCTTGCGTGAGGCGGCATTGGCGCTCGGTTATCTGACCGATGAGGAGTTCGACGCCTGGGTGCGGCCGGAAAACATGCTTGAGTCCGGCAAGAACGGCTGACGCCGAGCGTTAATTCGCCCTTATGGGAGCAGAGCTTGCTCGCGAAGCTTTTGGCGGCCTCAAGGGCCCCTTCGCGAGCAAGCTCTGCTCCCACTGGTTCAGGGGAACTCCTGCAAAGGTGTTCACTATGGATTCACCGTCAAACGCACGCGCCGAGCCTTGAGCCCGGCCATCAGCGAAGGCCCCAAGGCCACCAGCGCCGAGCCCAGCACCACCAGCAACGCGCCGCCATAACCCAGGCCATTGATGTCTTCGGGCTGCACGAAGCCGGGCCACAGCCAGGCGGCCAGGGCCACCGCGGCAAAGGTCACCAGGGGCGTGATCGCCAGGGTCGCGCTGACCCGCGAAGCTTCCCAATGTGCCAGGGCTTCGGCAAAGGCGCCATAAGCCACCAGGGTATTGAGGCAGCAACCGAGCAACAGCCAGGCCTGCAACGAACTCAGTTGCAGGACTTCGGCCGGGTGTACCCAAGGGGTGAGCAACAGGGCGCAAAACAGGTAGATGACCATCATCACCTGCAATGAATTCCACACCGTGAGCAGTTGCTTCTGGCTCAAGGCGTAGAAGGTCCAGATCGTGGACGCCAGCAACACCAGCAGCACCCCGGCGGTATAAGTCCCCAGGGACGTCAGCAACTCAGCCAGGCGCTGGTTGAAAAACAGGCCGAAGCCGAACAACAGCACCAGCAAGCCGATCCCCTGCCCCAGGCTGAAGCGCTCCTTGAATACGAACAGGCTGGCAATCAACAGGAAGATCGGCCCCATCTGCACCACCAACTGCGCGGTACCGGGACTGAGCCGGTTCAAACCCATCAGGTAAAACACATAGTTGCCCACCAGGCCGAGTACCGCCATCAGCACCAGCCAGCCGCCTCGCGGCCCAAGGACGTGACGGCTGGGCAAACGCCGGGTGGCCGCCAGATACACGAAAAGACAGCCCCCCGACACGATCAACCGGTACCAGGTCACGGTCACCGGATCCATCACCAGCAGTACCTGCTTGAGCTTGATCGGCAGGATGCCCCAGAGCACGGAGGTCAGCAGCGCCAGGAACAGGCCATAACCCCAGCGACCGGATGAAATGTGCATGAAGAACCCTATGGACGTATGGGGGGAAGTCGCCATTCTAGGCCTTGCAGGATCAGCAACACAGCCGGGGAACACAGCCCGATGCGACCTTGAACATGCCAGAAGCGTCGTCAATAAACTGGCTAAGACCATTGATCGGACGATCAGGCACGCTATCCTCATAAGTTTTATGCTGTATTTCTGACAGCTACGTTCACCAGCGAGATTTCGCCATGTTCGGCAAACGCGCACAAGACAACACCGAGGCCACGCACTTTCGCAGCAATCGGGTTACGGCCATCAATGGCCTGTTTTTCTTCAGTACTCGGGAAAACACCTTGGAAGGGCCGTTCTTTACTCGCACCGATGCCGAGCGCGAAACCCAATTGTATGTAAGACGCATGCAACTGGCCAATGCCATCAGGGCCAGCCAGGCCCTGTAGCAACAGGACCTGGCCCAGGCTCAGCGCAGCACTTCGAACAGCCCCGTCGCGCCCATGCCACCGCCTACGCACATGGTGACGATGCCATAGCGCAGCTTGCGTCGTTGCAGTTCGCGCACCAGGTGCCCGACCTGGCGCGAGCCGGTCATGCCGAACGGATGGCCGATGGAAATCGAACCGCCGTTGACATTGTACTTGTCGTTGTCGATGCCCAGGCGATCACGGCTGTACAGGCACTGCGAGGCGAACGCCTCGTTCAACTCCCACAGATCGATGTCCGCCACACTCAGGCCCTTGGCCTTGAGCAGCCGTGGCACCGAGAACACCGGGCCGATCCCCATCTCGTCCGGCTCGCAACCGGCCACGGCAAAACCGCGGAACAAGGCCTTGGGCGCAAGCCCCAGTTCCAGGGCTTTTTCCAGGCTCATCACCAGGGTCATCGAAGCGCCGTCGGAGAGTTGCGACGAGTTGCCCGCGGTCACCGAACCGTCTTCGGCAAACACCGGTTTCAAACCGGCCAGGCTGTCCAGCGTGGTGTCCGGACGATTGCAGTCATCACGCTCGACCACCCCCTCCAGGCGCTGGATCTGCCCGCTGGCCTTGTCTTCGACCGCGTAGGTCACGGCCATGGGCACGATTTCATCATCGAACAGCCCCGCGGCCTGGGCGGCGGCGGTGCGCTGCTGGCTTTGCAACGCGTAAAGGTCCTGCTGCTCGCGACTGACACCGTAGCGGCGGGCGACGATCTCGGCGGTCTGGCCCATGGGGAAATAGATTCCCGGCACCTGCTCCTTGAGCAGCGGGTTGATCAGGTTGTCGGTGTTGACGCTTTTCATCGTCAGGCTGATGGACTCGACCCCGCCGGCAACAATGATTTCGCTGCAACCGGAGGCGATCTGGTTGGCGGCAATGGCAATCGCCTGCAAGCCCGACGAGCAGAAACGATTGAGGGTCATGCCGGCGGTGCCGGTGCCCAGCTTCGACAACACCGCGACGTTACGCCCGATATTGTAGCCTTGGGCCCCCTCGTTGGAGCCGGCGCCGACGATGCAATCCTCGACACTGGCCGGGTCGATACCGTTGCGGCTGAGCAAGGCATTGACGCAATGGGCCGCCATGTCGTCCGGCCGGGTCTGGTTGAATTTGCCGCGAAAGGACTTGGCCAGGCCTGTCCGCACGCTGTCGACGATCACCACTTCACGCATGGCCCACCTCATTGATTGTTGTTGTCGGTTTGAAGGATCGAGCGAGCATAAGCCCACCCGATTCCCGACCGCGACAATCATTCATCCGGCGTATGCGCGGCCATCGTCCTACTTCAACTTACGCTTCTTGTCAGTCCTGGCGAACGCCCCCTCGATGGCCAGGTTGAGCGTGCGCAGCACCTTGACCCGGGCCCAGCGTTTGTCATTGGCTTCCACCAACGTCCAGGGCGCCACTTCGGTGCTGGTACGGTCGACCATATCGCCGATGGCATCGCGGTACAGGTCCCACTTCTCACGGTTGCGCCAATCGTCTTCGGTGATCTTGAAGCGCTTGAACGGAATATCCTCGCGCTCCTGGAAGCGCTCCAGTTGGGTCTGCTTGTCGATAGCCAGCCAGAACTTCACCACGATCACCCCGGCTTCGCTCAGCTGCTCCTCGAAATCGTTGATTTCACTGTAGGCGCGCATCCAGTCGGCCTGGCTGCAGAACCCTTCGATCCGCTCCACCAGCACACGGCCATACCAGGAGCGGTCGAACACGGTGAATTTGCCGCGCATCGGTAGCTGCCGCCAGAAGCGCCAGAGGTAAGGCTGGGCGCGTTCGTCCTCGGTCGGCGCGGCGATGGGAATGATGCGGTATTGCCGTGGGTCAAGCGCCGCCGCCACCCGCCGGATGGCCCCGCCCTTGCCCGCCGCGTCATTGCCTTCGAACACCGCCACCAGCGCGTGCCGACGCATGCGTTTGTCGCGCAACAAACCAGCCAGCCGCGCCTGTTCGGTAATCAGTTGCTCTTCATAATCCTCTTTCTCCAGGTGCTGGCTCAGGTCCAGGCTGTCCAACAGGCTCAGATCGTCCACCCCTTTGAGCAGGGGCGCGGCATTGGTCGGACGCGGCTTGGCGTCCCGGGTCTTGAGCGCCGTCTGCAAGCCTTCGAGCAGGATCTTGCCCGCGGTCAGGCTGCGGTAGCGGGGATCGACGCCTTCAATCACATGCCAGGGCGCATAATCATGGCTGGTGCGGCGCAGCACCCGCTCGCCGAAATGCACGAACTGGTCGTAAGTCTCCGATTGCTGCCAGTCCAGCGGGCTGATGCGCCAGCTGTGCAGCGGGTCATCCTGCAGCGATTTGAGGCGGGCCTTCATCTGCTTCTTGGACAGGTGGAACCAGAACTTGAAGATCAGCGCACCCTCGTCGCAGAGCATCCTCTCCAGGCGCTCGGCCCCGCTGATCGCCTGGTCGAGCACGGCATCCTTGAAGTGCCCATGCACCCGCCCCTGCAACATCTGGCTGTACCAGTTGCCGAAGAACACACCCATGCGGCCCTTGGCCGGCAATTGCCGCCAGTAGCGCCAGGCCGGCGGCCGGGCCAGTTCTTCATCGGTTTGCTGATCGAAAGTACGGACCTCGATCAGACGCGGGTCCATCCACTCGTTGAGTAGCTTGACCGTCTCGCCCTTGCCCGCCCCTTCGATGCCATTGATCAGCACAATGACCGGAAAGCGCTTTTGCTGCTGGAGTTCGAACTGCGCCTCCAGCAAGGCTTCGCGCAGGGCCGGGACTTCGGCGTCGTAGGTTTCTTTGTCGATGGCGTGACCGATTTCGGCGGATTCAAACATGGGCGACTCCCTTCCAAGATGGAGCAAGACTAACGGATCGGAGCGCGCTGTGTGGCGGGAAATCCGCAGGCCTTGCCGTGGATCAATCCGGCGTCCGGCAATGGGCTAGAATAGCCGCCTTGTTGCCGTCGAGCTGCCCCATGACCCGCGTATCGCCCCCCTCTCCCAGCCACGCCCAGATCGACTGGGATGACCAAGGTCGCCCGCACTCGCGGGTATTTGACGACGTATATTTCTCCGACCAGTCGGGCCTGGACGAAACCCGCTATGTGTTCCTTGAACAGAACGGCCTGAAAGAGCGCTTTGCCGCCTTGGGGCCGAACGAACGGTTGGTGATCGGTGAAACCGGCTTCGGTACCGGGCTGAATTTCCTCTGCGCCTGGCAGTTGTTCGAGGCCTGCGCGGTGCCGGATGCACGGCTGCATTTTGTCAGCGTGGAAAAATACCCGCTGAGCCGCGCCGACCTGCAACGCGCCCTTACCCTCTGGCCCGAACTGGCTGGCTTCAGCGCACAATTGCTCGGCCAGTATGTTGCCATTCACCAGGGCTTCCAGCGACTGCTGCTGGACAATGGCCGGGTGACCCTGACCCTGCTGGTCGGCGATGCCCTGGAACAGCTGCCGCAACTGGACGCCCGGATCGACGCCTGGTTCCTCGATGGTTTCGCCCCGGCCAAGAACCCCGAGATGTGGACACCCGGGCTGTTCGCTGAACTGGCGCGGTTGGCGGCGCCCGGTGCGACCCTGAGCACCTTCACCAGCACCGGCTGGGTACGGCGCTCATTGAATGCCGCCGGCTTCAAGATGCGCCGCACCCCCGGTATCGGCCACAAGTGGGAAATCCTCCGCGGCGAATTCATCGGCTGGCCCGAGGACACGACAGCACCGCCGCTGGCCAAGCCGTGGTTCGCCCGCCCACAGCCATCCGGCGGCGAGCGGCGGGCCCTGGTGATCGGCGGCGGCCTGGCCGGGTGTGCCAGTGCCGCGAGCCTGGCCATTCGTGGCTGGAAGGTCTGCCTGCTGGAGCGCCACGATGCCCTGGCCCGGGAAGCCTCGGGCAACCCGCAAGGCGTCCTCTACCTCAAGCTGTCGGCCCATGGCACCGCACTGTCACAATTGATCCTCAGCGGTTTCGGGCATACCCGGCGCTTGCTCGAACAGTTGCACAAGGGTCTGGACTGGGACGACTGCGGGGTTCTGCAATTGGCCTTCGACGAGAAAGAAGCCGAACGCCAGGCGCAATTGGCCGCCGTCTTCAGTCCCGAGTTGCTGCAAGTCCTCGATCAAGCCCAATCCGAGGCCCGCGCGGGGGTGGCCCTGGAGCACGGCGGACTGTTCTTTCCAGAAGGCGGTTGGGTCCATCCGCCGGCGTTGTGCCATTGGCAGGCCAGTCACCCGAACATTGAAGTGCGCCTCCATGGCGACGCTGTCGAACTGCGCAAGGTCGATGGCCAGTGGCAGGCCTGGGACGCCGAGACGCTGCTGGGCAGTGCCCCGGTGGTGGTCCTCGCCGGGGCCGCCGAAGTGAAACGCTTCGCCGCCAGCGCCGCGTTGCCGCTCAAGCGCATTCGTGGGCAGATCACCCGGCTGGCGCAAACCGCCGGCAGCGCCGCCTTGAACACCGTGGTCTGCGCCGAAGGTTATGTCGCGCCGGCACGTCTCGCTGAACATACCCTTGGGGCCAGCTTCGATTTCAAGAGCGAGGACCTGACCCCCACCACGGCGGAACACATCGGTAACCTGGCATTGCTACAGGACATCTCGCCCGACCTGGCCATCCGCCTGAACGTCGCGCAACTGCCCCCGGAGCACCTGCAAGGCCGGGCGGCCTTTCGCTGCACCAGCGCGGACTATCTGCCGATCGTCGGACCACTGGCGGACCCGGAGCCTTTCGCCGAAGCCTACGGCATCCTCGCCCGGGATGCCCGGCAGATACCGCCGGTTCCCTGCCCCTGGCTCGAGGGCCTGTATATCAACAGCGGCCACGGCTCGCGCGGCCTGATCAGCGCGCCACTCTCCGGCGAATTGCTCGCCGCCTGGCTGGAGAACGAGCCGTTGCCGTTGCCACGTAGCGTTGCCGAGGCCTGCCATCCGAATCGCTTCGCCTTGCGCAGCCTGATCCGCGGCCAGGGCAAGCCTCGGGCCGGTACCTGAGACCACGCCCCGACGCCGACTCAGAACGGCGCGGGGTGCTCATCCAACTCGTGCTGGGTCAGCGCTTCAAGAAAACTTTGCTCCTCGGCGATGCGGGTTTCCATCAACGTCGACAAACGCCGCGCATAGCTGGCGCTGAGCATTTCCGGAGACTGGGTCAGCAACAGCTCTTCCTGGTCATGGTAGGGTTTATTGAAGCGGGTAAAGTCACGCGGGTACCTCTTTTTCAGGTAGTCGATCCAGAAATCGCGCGAAGCAATGAAGCTCCTCAGGGCCGGTGTGCGCTCGGCCTGGCGGATGCTACTGCGGGCCGCCAGGATCTGCTCCTCGGAGACATTGGCGATGGATCTGAAGAACATTTCCTTCGGCTGCCCGGGTAAATACAGCGAACGCCCCAGACCGACCCGATAGGCCAGGTTCACTTCGAGCTCATCGACCTTGCTCGATGAGGGCAGTTCGGGGCTCTCGTGCAGTGCCAGGACATGATTCCGGGCTATATCATCGATACGTTCCAGACGAAAGAGACCGCACGCCAACTTCAACAATTCCGTCGGTTCACTGCTCTTGCTCGCCAGGGCCCGGGCCAGCAACACCCGGACCTCCAGATGGCTGAAATTCCGCGCGGCGCTATCGACGCAGGTCAGCGGGTCAGCCGCCAGGTCGAACAGTTCGTTGCGCAATGCGCCGTTCTCGGCCGCTTCCGCCAGCACCTCCCAGACCCGCCGCGTCAGATCCGCGCGAACCTTCTGATACTCCGCGCTGCCGCCCAATCGCCCGAGCAACACGAAGAACTCCTCGGAACCCGCCTCTTGCCGCAAGTCCTGCCAGAGATTGCGCAAGGCGTCACGACGCTCCCCTTCCTCGATATCAGCCAGCCAACGCTGGCGCGCGCTGTACTCATCCAACGCCAGCTCCGTCTCCGGAATGCCGAAGGTGATGCCGGTTCGTGCCCGATAAGCGGCCAGCAGATTCTGATGGTCAACGGTAAAGGGGTTGTTACGCAGAATGATCCGCCGATTGATCGGCGAAGGCGCCGTGAAAACCGCACTCGACAGACTCTGGATCCGATTGTCGCGCAGATCCGCTTCGTACAGTCGAACCCGCGTCAACAACCCCGAGGGCAGGGCGTCGATTCCCGTCCCGCGCAAATGCAAACGGCGCAGGTGCGGCATCTGGCCAACATCCAGCAAGCTGATATCGAAGTTGCCGTTCAGGTTCAACACCTCAAGATTGTGCAAGCTCGACAGCGCATTGACCGAGCCCCGGGTCAGCGTGATCCGGTTGTCCTGTGCGTGCAGCTCCCTCAGCTCGCTCATGTCCGCAATGGCGTTCGGCAAGAACTCAAGCTGATTGTTGTTCAACTCGAGGACGCGCAGATTGGAAAAATGCTCGAGAAAGTCTTCGGGAATACGCTCCACCCCCATGTTCTTCAACGACAGCTCGGTGACATGATCAAAGCTGATGCCGAAGGGCAAGCCCGGCAAGCTGTCGACACGCAACCCCGCCAGACTCAGGCTGCGACCGATAACCACGCCATTCTCGTCATAGGTCCGGGGGGTTTGCCAGCGCCAGCAACGCTCGATGATCGAGGACGCCTGTTCACGGCTTTCGTCCATGCCTCCCAGCCAGGCATGCCGCCGGTGGATACTCGCCTCCCCCCCTCGCCAACCACTGAGCGTCGAACGCAGTTGGCGGAGCTCTTCCTCAAGCCCCTCAAGCCGGTTCCTGACCTGCAGGGGATCGTCGCCAAGGGCAATATAGAGGTTGCGCGCCTCCGGCTCACAGAGGTCGGGATACAGTCGGCTCAACCGCCGCAAGCCGCGTCGCGACCCATAGACACCGCCGCGCCTGACGCGCAGGCAACCGGGAACATCGTTGTTGCGCCATACCCGCGAGCGGTATTCGGACTTGCGGGCGGGGAGCCCGAGTGTCTCTTCGAGCTCGACACGGGGACGCTCCAGCAACTTGGACATCAGCAGTTTGTGCAGCAAATCGGCCTCGCCCAGCTTGACCGCCATTGCCTCCCGTTCAATCAACCGCAGGCCGCTCAGCAAGGCCGCGCTCAGGGCATAGGGGCCCTTTGCCTTCGGTCCCAGACTCAGTCCCGTGCCGTCAAAGGCCTGATAACCCCAGGTGGTCCTGACCAGGACCCGGCGCCGGGAAAAATCAAAATCGCCCATCTCGATCAACAGCGGGCCATCAAAACGATCCCGACGAATCTCCCAGCGTACATCTTTCGGCCAGCCGCCCATCGTTTTCAGCATGGACAACTGCAACCTGACGGTATCCAGACTGTCCGGATTGTTGAGAAAACCGCCTTCCAGCGCCTGGTTGACGCGAACTTCACGCAGGCTCTCGCCCATCTCTTCAATCAACTGCAAGGGCAGGCGATCGCGAGAGCCCAGGCGCTCTACCAGCACATCGTCCATCTGCCCCAGGACTTCACGCAAGACCCCGTCCGGTAAATCGGGAAAACCACGCCGCAAGCTCTGTGGCAGACCGCTATCGGTCATGCAGCACAACCTGTAGAGGCGCTGGAACACCTTGGCGTGATGCTCCCGCACATGGCTGCGCAGCACATTCTCCAACAGCGCCGGCGCCTGTTCGGTGTCTGCCCCGGGACCGAGCAGTGTCCCGCGATCCTGGATGGTCAGTTTGTTCAAGACCACCGCCAATCCATCTGTCTCGATGTCCTGGGCCTGCACAATCAACTTCTGAGGCTGTGCCGCCAGGTCCACTCCGTATTCGCGCAACGGTTTGCCCGCCCCGTCCAGCAACATGAGCGTGCGATCCTGGGGCCAGCCCTTGAGGCTCGGCAGAATCTGCAACTTCAGGTCAAGCAGGCGTGCCTCGGCCGCCGCGGGGGCATCGGCAGGCGCGAGCAGCCAGTTCAACTCGTTGTCCAGACTGAAACGCTGAATCGAGTCGGACAGCGGGGCCGGAATCGTTGCATCAGTCATATGTATCCGACGCAACAGCGGTTCGTCGAGTCGCTGAATCGACAGGATCTGCTCGATCATCTCATCGCTCAAAAAACGGACGTCAGGCCCCAGGCGACGAAACAGGTAAACCGGATCGTGCCATTGCAAGGGCCATTCGTGAACCAGCCTCCAGGCCCCCGCGCCGTTGTGCTCGAGCAAAGGCTCATAGGCCGATGCCCGGAGCGGATGCCGCAGGCGCCAGGCACCGACCGACTCATCCCGATAGGCCCGATAAGGCTCGCCGGCGATATCCAGGTAGCGATGTCCGTCGCCCGCCTCGTCACCCTGATAGAAACCCTCCAGGTCCAGCGTCCTGTCCGCAAGCGCGGGGACATCATGGCGATAGGCGTGCAGGTCAGCCTGCCACAGCCGGTAGCGACCGTCGCTCGACCTGACCGGCAGCAGGTCCTCGAAAAAGTCCGAGCGCCGTTGGAAAAAGCCCTTGATGGCCTTGCTCCCCCAGTGCATGGCCACACCCAGGGCAACCATCGTCGCGATATCCTCGGCCACCGACATCAGGTGCGTGATGGCCTCGTCACGCTCACCGCGCCGCCAATCCTCATAACCCTCATAGGTTTCCGCCAGCAGTTGCCCCACCGCTACCCCCATCATCAGCAAACCGAGCCAGGGGTTGGCGAAAGCGGCCAGGTTCAGCAGGGTCATGCCCAGCCCCAAGTGCGACAGATACCTGGCCTGGCGGGCTTCCTGGTCAATATCCTCGGTTGGGACCGCCACGATCCGTGCGTCCTCCTGCAACCTGAGGATCTGCTGCCGGTAGAGATGAGAAAACAACTCGCCACTCAGCAGTTGCGACGTCAACTGTAGGTCGGCCTCCGGGTTCAGGGACTTCGTGACCTTGCCAGCGGCATCGTGGGTCTCAAGGGTCAGGCTCTTGCGCAACCGCGCGAGGAAACCCGGCAAGTCGCGCTGGCTGACAAACGTGCAGAAAAACGCCTCATAAGCAGGCTGCCAAAGACGGCGGCACAATTCAGCCTGAAACGCCTCGAGCGAGGCGTAGAGCTTGAATCGCGTCAGTGGATCGTTGGGAATATGCACCAGCACCCGGTTTTTCACACTGTTCTGCTCGGGTGATGGCAAATTCGCCAGGGTAAACAGACACATGCCTGACAAGGTGACACCCAGTATGCGCACCTCGTAGGCCATCATCCTAGAGCCATCCGGGGCGACGTCGACATTCAACTCGATCCATTTGCAGACCTGTTTATGAGTCATGCCATCGATGTCTTTTTTCATGTAGGCGATGTAGGCATCCACCAACATATCGGCTTTCTTTTGCTGCACGATGGCGGATTCGAGACGAAACTCATTGTTATCCGCCTCCTCCCCCTCACCTTCCGGAAGATGAAAAACCTGGCACAGGTGCTGCTGGTAGCGCCTTCCCAGATCGAGCTCGCGCACCAGCTCGACAAAGGCGCTCAGGCTGATCGTTGGCAAGGGTTTCGGATTGCAGTTCAGGCTTACATGGGATAGAGGGGGGAAGCGTTCATCGGGTTCGAAGTTCTGCAACGCCGCTTCCAGCAAACTGCGGCTGGTATAGGTCATCGGGAAGAAGTGAGTGGAGCCGATCGGCGGTGGCAGTGTGGGCCAGCGATTGGCAATTTTCAGTTGATCCCGATGGATATCCAGGCCCGGACCGAATCGATCTCGCAGTGCGCGCTCCAGCACAGGCTCGCAAAACCCCCGGACGGTTTGCAGATCCTTGAGCCACTCGGACAGCTCCTCCTTGAGAAAAAGACTGCGCCGCAGGTGTTCGCGCAGGCGGGCAATATCTTCGGCGCGGGCGGTCAACAACCAGGGCGGTGCATTGCTGTTGATCACGTCTTCGTTGGCGCTGTGTTCGTTCAGGGCGGCAGGCGCAAGATGGGTAATGGCTGACATTGCAAACATCCTTTTAAATCGTCCATGTCCATCGAGGGTATCAGCCTGCCAAGGTTTTAAAATTCAAAAAAATTCATTACTTATCATCAAGTTAAATCAAATATTCAAACCCTTCGAATAGCCGGATAACACCTCCGTCGCGCAACGCGGAGCGCGACGGCACCACGGATATTGGCAAGGGCCGGGCGCAACGCCGGCCTGAGGTGATTTACTACGAGATGATTCATTCACTCGTTCCTGATTCGGGTGATCTGCCCTTGGCAGCGCACCCGCAAGGGAACACCTTCTGCGCTACCGGTGTCTGTCAGAACCCGCTGAAATGCGCGCCAGACATGTCATTAGGTAGCCCGACACGCCGTGGCGCAGTAGCATCAGGCCCCATAGCCGCCAGAGACGATTCCATGCTGATTCCCTACGAGCAACTTGAACCCGACACCCTCACCCGCCTGATCGAAGACTTCGTCAGCCGCGACGGTACCGACAACGGTGATGACACGCCCCAGGAAACCCGCGTGCTGCGTGTGCGCCAGGCACTGAGCAAGGGCCAGGCGGTGATCTTCTTCGATATCGAAAGCGAGCAATGCCAACTGCTGCCCAAGCACGCGGTACCGAAAGAGTTCTTCGAGTGATACTCAGAGAACGGTGTCGCCAGCGGGCTCCGGCTCGGCCAACTTGGTCAGGATCCGCCGATAGATTTCCGCTCGGTGCACGTTGACGTTCTTCGGTGCCTCGACACCAAAACGAACGTGATTGCCGTTGATAGCGAGAATTCGCACGGTGATGTTATCGCCGATGGAAATCATCTCGCCCACGACGCGGCTCAGTACAAGCATGGCACTCAATCCTCAAGGGTTAATGAGCGCCAAAGACTGCCCGGCCCGCCGACCGCCTTCAATGCACGCGCAGCAAATCAGCCGGCCCTGACCGACAGGGTCGATTCGCCCTACAGAATCAGATTGCTTACTCGACACAGCGGGAGATTTTACCGACGAGCATCAGACTCAGGATTGTGAAAAACGCGGTCCCAGCAGGATGATGCTCGCGCCGAGGACGCAGAGCGCGGCACCCAGCCAGTCAGAGCCCAACGGACGAATACGTTCGATCAGACCCAACCAGGCAATGGAGGCAATGATATAGATACCGCCGTAGGCCGCGTAGGCCCGACCGGCGTAGGTTGCCTCGACCTTGGTCAACAGCAGCGCGAACAGCGTCAGGCTCAACAGCGCCGGGGCGACCCACCAGGCGCTCTTGCCCAGCCGCAGCCACAACCAGAAGGCATAGCAGCCGGCAATTTCAAACAGGGCCGCGAGAAAGAACCACAGATAATTGATCACGCTCGACACTCGTCAGGATTGCACATTGCTGGCAACCCTAACCAGCCGTCGATGGGCGAGCAAGCTCAATGCGGGACTTGTTTGGCCTTGGCCCGCATCTTGTCGGCCATCACCGTCATTTCGTCATAGAGCAACTGCGGATTTTTCTGCTTGAGGGCCCAGGCCATGCGCCCCTGTTCGTGGGGCAGAATCATGAATTCGCCCAGGCCGACCTGGGTGTAGATGTAATCGGCGATATCACTGGCGCTGATCGGCGAGCTTTCCAGCAGCTTGCCGACCTGGGCTTTCATCGCCGGCGTAGGCCCGCGGAAAGAGTCCAGCAGATTGGTCTGGAAAAATGACGGGCAGACCACATGCACGCCGACTTCCTGCTGCGCCAATTCAATCAACAGGCTTTCCGATAACGCCACCACACCGGCCTTGGCCACGTTGTAGTTGCTCATGGCCGGCCCCTGCATCAGGGCCGCCATGGAGGCAATATTGATGATCTTGCCCTTGCTCTGCTCCAGCAGCGGCAGGAACGCCTTGCAGCCCTTGACCACCCCCATCAGGTTGATCGCGATCTGCCAGTCCCAGTCTTCCAGGGACAGTTCGCTGAAGAACCCGCCCGAGGCGACCCCCGCGTTATTGACGATCACATCGATGCCGCCGAACTTGACCTCGCAGGCCTGGGCGAAAGCGGTCAGTTGGCTGTAGTCACGCACGTCGCAACGCTGGGTGAAGCCGTCGCCGCCGGCTTCACGCACCAGCCGCAGGGTTTCCAGCAGGCCAGGCTCGCTGACATCCGACAGAGCCAGACGCCAGCCTTCGCGGGCCCAGCGCAGTGCGATTTCGCGGCCAAGACCGGAGCCGGCGCCAGTGATCATGATGCGATTGTGCATAGCAGATGCCTTGTGGGTTCTGAGGACGATGAGCGGCAGTGTAGCGAAGGACACTCAAAGGCCCATGCACCATCAAATTGCTGAATGCTCCAGGCAAAGTGGCGACCGAGGGGATCGTAGGGGAAGGCGCAGGTTCATTGTTCGACACCCTCAAGGAGCGAACGGTCGATCACTGGAACAATAAGGCGAAGGGGTCGCGATTGATCGGGAAAAAACTGAATTTTCTCCCCGGCGCACAAGTCGGACTTATTGAGCAGCCTGTTATTCAACAGCTGAACGTACGCGACAGCACCTCGAAAAGCACAACAAGGAAAGCACCATGAGCCTTATTCTGATCGTCATCCTGATCCTGCTGCTGGTCGGCGGCCTGCCAGTATTCCCACACTCCAGAAGCTGGGGTTATGGGCCATCGGGCATCATCGGGACAGTCCTGATCGTCCTGTTGGTCCTGTTGCTACTGGGCAGGATATGAACATTGCAGGTTGACGCCGGCTGGCGATGGCCGGGTTGACGGTCATCACCAGCGAACAGGTTACCGCCGTATCAATCGTTGCTCGGTTTGTTCACCGCCTGCAACACGTATTGCGGCAAGGCAAACGAGCCGATATGGATCTCGGGGTTGTAGTAACGAGTGACAATACCGCTACCGGCAAAACGCTGGCGCAGGGTTTCCAGCGACAACTTGCGAGATGCGGTATCCGTTGCGCCCCAAGCGAAGGTCATGGCACCGCCGATGTAGGTCGGTACCGCGGCCTGGTAGAAATGCCAGTCCGGGAACAGGCTGCGCAGGCGCCCCGCGGTGGTCTGCACTTCGGACAACTGCATGAACGGGGTGCCATTCTGGGTCACCAGGATGCCGCCTTCGTTCAGGCAGCGTCGGCAGGCCTGGTAGAAGTTTTCGGAGAACAGCACTTCGCCGGGACCGATCGGGTCGGTGGAGTCAGAGATGATGACGTCGAACTTTTCCTCGGTGGTGGCGACAAAACGCATGCCGTCGTCGATCACCAGATTCAGCCGTGCGTCATCGAACGCGCCCTTGGAGTGCTCCGGCAGGAACTGCTTGCACATGTCGACCACGGTGGCGTCGATCTCGACCATGGTGATGTGCTCGACGCCACGGTGCTTGGCCACTTCACGCAGCATGCCGCCGTCGCCACCGCCAATGATCAGCACGCGCTTGGCGCTGCCATGGGCGAAGATCGGCACATGGGTGAGCATTTCGTGGTAGATGAATTCATCAGCTTCGGTGGTCTGGATGACACCGTCCAGGGCCATGACCCGCCCCATGCGGGCGTTTTCGAAAATCACCAGATGCTGGTGCCCGGTACGCACTTCGTGCAGCAGCTTGTCCATGCGAAAGCGCTGGCCGTAGCCTTCGTAGAGGGTTTCCTGGTAGTGGGTTTCAGGCGTGTTGCTCATGGGAAGTGCTCCGGTGAATGCGAGTGGCAACGGACGATTACCCGCCCATGGCGGGCTATCGAACCGGCAATGGGCGCTAATGGCCATTACCGTGATAATCCGAGAAAGGCGCGCATTCTACGTTGCGAACGATGACAGGTCGAACCTTCCCTGGACAAAGGCCGATGGCTTCCGCACTCAGGGAACGAGATATTTGATCAGCAATGCGGTAACAGTCGACACGGTACCGACAAAACCAACGGCAATCGCGACCGGGTACCAGAATGTTTCACGAGTCATCTTCCCCGCCTCGGCATTGAGCTTGCGTTGCTCGGCGATAAGCTTGGCAATCTCGACATGGGTCTTCTCAAGCTGGGCCTGTTCCATACTCATCTCCGGCATGGGCTAATCCTTTAGCGTAGGGTTTCGGGACAGCGCTTCCCTTGAATCCAGGAGAAGCCTGGGGGCAAAGCTTCCAAACTTTTTACCCTGTTCAAACCCTAGGACTTTATCCGTATAAACACCATCAGCCCCATACAACCAAAATCGTAGGCAATTTCCGAGATGCGATCGGAATGTGCCCCCCCCCTTTGCCCCGGGTCGACACCCAGCTCAAGCGTGCATTCACCACCACTAACGCAGATTGCCGCGCGGCCCGGCAACCGCCCAGATGATCAGGCCAAGCACCGGCAGCAGGATGATCAGCAAGATCCAGAGAATCTTCATCCCGGTCTCGGCACTGCTTTTCAGCACATTGAGGATGGCCCAGATATCCAGCGCCAGGATGATCAGGCCGATCAGGCCGTTGAAAGTGGAACCCATGGTCTTGCTCCTTGGATGAGGATCTGCCCCATAGGATAGCCGCTCACCGCCAGGGTTCACTTTATTCCGGGGCTCAGACGTGCAGCGCGACCCGCAACGCTTCCAGGGATGGCGCGGCGGCAATCCCGACTTCCTCGCACAGGGCCAGTACCCGCGGTAGGTCATTGCCGTAGACCAGCACCGCCTGGAGTTCGTCGTCCAGCAACTGGCTGAAATTCACCAGCACGTAGCCGCCCATTTCCGGATTCATGCTGCTCAGTTGAACCTGGATACGGTTCAACGCGGTCAAGGCCTCGACCTTGGCCAACTGCTTGGGCTTGATGTTGAAAGGCACATCCTTGCCGAAGGACTCGACGATCCGGGCGAACAGATCCATGTAGGTATCGGCCTGGAACAGCACGGTCTCGGGCAGGCTGCCGACTACCACCCACTCGCCCAGGGGCATCGGAAAGCTGTCGTCATAGTTGATGTCCGGGTTGGCCGCCAGGAAGCCGGCCGCGTCGGCGTAAGCCTGGGTCGCCTCATCGGCGATCTGCTGGATTTCGGCCTCGCTCATGCAGCCGGAGCTGATTTTGCTGATGAGTTCGACGAGGGCGGTTTTCATGGGCAGGTCCTGCAGCGGAGAAAATGACGGCCGCGAAGGATACACCAATTCCCTCCGAGGCCGGGCCGTCCGCTCCTGAATCCCTGTCGCCAAGCCGGCGGGCGGCATTGTCACGGCAAATAATGGCATTTTTATTTTCATAAAATTGATTTATGAAATAAAACGTGTCATTTATAGCCACGACAAGATCCTGCGGGCCCACCCGCTACGCCAGCCCGGACGGCACCTCGTTCACGTTTCAGAACCGCCCCCGACAACAGGAGTCAACAATATGAACAAGACCGGACTTCTAGGTGCCCTGGCCCTCTGCGCCTTCAGCATCCCGGCCCATGCCGACGAGGACAGTCTGCGTATCGGTATCGAAGCCGCCTACCCACCCTTTTCCTACAAGACCCCGGAAGGCAACCTCGGTGGTTTCGACTACGACATCGGCAATGCCTTGTGCGCCGAGATGAAGATCAAGTGCCAATGGGTCATCCAGGAATTCGACGGGATGATCCCTTCGCTCAAGGTGCGCAAGATCGATGCGGTGTTGTCGTCGATGTCGATCACCGAGGACCGCCTGAAGTCGGTCGACTTCAGCCAAAAGTACTACCACACGCCGGGCAAGTTCGCGATGAAGGCCGGCAGCCTGATCAACGACCCGCTGGTGGATCTCAAGGGCAGGAAAGTCGGCGTGCAGCGCTCCTCCACCTACGACCGTTTCGCCACCGAACAATTGGAGAAAGCCGGCGTCGAGATCGTGCGCTACTCCTCGCAGAACGAGGCTTTTCTTGACCTGGCCTCGGGTCGCCTGGACGCCACCCTCGCCGATATCGTCAACACCGACGAGAGCTTTATCAAAACGCCCGTAGGCAAGGGCTTTGCCCTGGTCGGGCCCGATATCAACGACCCGAAATACTTCGGCCGCGGTGCCGGTATCGCCCTGCGCAAGGGCGATACGGCGAACGCCACGCGCCTGAACGCGGCCATCGACGCCATCCGCGCCAACGGCCAGTACCAACAGATACAGGCCAAGTACTTCGCGTTCGATATCTACGGCGAGTAAGTCTCCCCGTGACCTGGCGCCGGCTTGACGCGGGCGCCCTTCTCCCGCTTGTCCCGCGCGCCATCGGCGTTTCGGGCGAGGAACTTCATCATGCTTCACGGCTACGGATCGAGCATTCTCGAGGGTGCCTGGCTGACCATCAATCTGGCCCTGAGCGCCATGGCCATGGCCATTGTCCTGGGTCTGATCGGTGCAGCGTTTCGTTTATCACCGCTCAAATGGCTGGCGAGGCTGGGCGAGGGCTATACCACCCTAATCCGCGGCATCCCCGACCTGGTCCTGATTCTGCTGATTTTCTATGGTGGTCAGGATCTGGTGAATCGCCTGGCCCTTGCGCTCGGCTACACCCACTACATCGACATCGACCCGTTCATGGCCGGTGTCGGCACCATGGGCTTCATTTTCGGGGCCTATCTCTCGGAAACCTTTCGCGGCGCCTTCCTGGCCATTCACAGCGGCCAGGGCGAAGCCGGGGCGGCCTATGGCATGAGCGGTCCGCAGGTGTTCCGGCGGATTCTGCTGCCACAGATGATTCGCCTCGCCATTCCCGGCTTCACCAACAACTGGTTGGTGCTGACCAAGTCCACCGCGCTGATCTCGGTGATCGGCCTGCAGGACATGATGTTCAAGGCCAAGAACGCCGCGGATGCGACCCATGAGCCGTTCACGTTCTTCCTGGCCGTGGCGGCGCTCTACCTGATGCTGACCAGCCTCTCGCTGCTGGTGCTGCGCTACCTGGAAAAACACTATTCGGTCGGCATCAAAGCCGCCGAGCTGTGAGTGGAGAGCAACCGATGATTCTCGATTACAACGTGATCTGGCAAAACCTGCCGCTGTATCTCAGCGGTGCCTTGCTGACCCTCAAACTGCTGCTGATTGCCCTGGGCCTGGGCCTGCTGCTGGCCATCCCCCTGGCGCTACTACGGGTCTCCCGCTCGCCGCTGCTCAATTTCCCGGCCTGGTTGTACACCTATGTGATCCGCGGCACGCCGATGCTGGTGCAATTATTCCTGATCTACTACGGCCTGGCGCAGTTCGAAGCGGTGCGTCAGAGCCTGCTCTGGCCCTACCTGTCGAGTGCGACCTTTTGCGCCTGCCTGGCCTTTGCGATCAATACCAGCGCCTACAGCGCGGAATTACTCGCCGGCAGCCTGAAGTCGACGCCCAACGGCGAGGTCGAGGCCGCCCGGGCCATGGGCATGTCGCGCTTGACCCTGTACCGGCGCATTCTCCTGCCCTCGGCCTTGCGCCGGGCGCTGCCGCAGTACAGCAACGAAGTGCTGATGATGCTGCAAACCACCAGCCTGGCGTCGATCGTCACCCTCGTCGATATCACCGGCGCGGCGCGTACCGTCAGTGCGCGCTTCTATCTGCCATTCGAAGCCTTTATCACCGCCGGCCTGATCTACCTGGCCATGACCTTCGTCCTCGTCCGTCTGTTCAAGCTGGCCGAGCGCCATTGGCTGGCGTATCTGGCCCCACGCAAGCACTAAGGAACCGCCATGCAGCCAATAAACTACGTCCTGCCCTGGAGCGCCACGGGCACCGAGCGCCGACTGTCGCTGTTTCGATTCGGCAGCGGCACGCGCAAGGCCTACATCCAGGCCGCGCTGCACGCCGACGAACTGCCGGGCATGCGCGTCGCCGTCGAACTCAAGCGCCGTCTGCGCGAACTGGAAGACCAGGGGCGCCTGACCGGGGTTATCGAACTGGTGCCGATGGCGAACCCCATCGGTATCGGACAGTTGTTCCAGGCCACCCATCAGGGCCGCTTCGAGTTCTCCAGCGGGAGCAACTTCAATCGCGACTTTGTGCAACTGACTGATGCCGTGGCCCAACGGCTGGAAGGTCAGCTGGGGGCAGACGCCGCGACCAACGTCAGGTTGATTCGCGACGCCATGCTCGAGGCCATTGAGCGCCAGCCCCCGGCGACCTCGGAACTCGACGGCTTGCGTCGACTGTTATTACGCCATGCCTGTGATGCCGATGTGGTGCTGGACCTGCACTGCGACTTCGAGTCGATCATGCTGCTCTACGCCCTGCCGCAAAACTGGTCACGCCTGCGTTCCCTGGCCGCGCGCCTGGGGGCCGGGGTCGCCTTGCTGGCCGAGGATGCCGGCGGCAATGCCTTCGACGAAGCCTGCGCCAGCCCCTGGGTGCAACTGGCCCAACGCTTCCCATGGGCCAATATCCCCCTTGCCTGCATCGCCACCACCATCGAGTTACGGGGCATGGCCGACACTGATCGCGAGTCCTGTATCGCCAGCGCCGAGCAGATCCTCGGCTACCTGGCCGAACAGGGCTTGATCAGCGGTCAATGGCCGGCCGCGCCCGACCTCTGCTGTGAAGCCACGCCGTTCGCCGGCGCGCAATACGCCTATGCGCCGCATCCGGGCGTGGTCAGCTTCCTGCAACCGCTGGGCGCGCAGGTCAAGGTCGGCGACCCGTTGTTCGAAGTCATCGACCCGCTGACCGACCAGCACAGCGTGGTGACCGCCAGCACCGACGGCATCCTCTATGCGCGCGAACGCCTGCGTTTTGCCCAACCCGGCTTGTGGCTGGCCAAAGTCGCCGGTCGTACCCCGATTCGCCAAGGTCGCTTGCTCAGCGACTGACTTCAGCAGAGTGGACAACATGTACAAACTTGAAATTCAGGACCTGCACAAAAGCTACGGAGCCCACGAAGTGCTCAAGGGGGTGTCGCTGGAAGCGAAAGCCGGTGATGTAATCAGCCTCATCGGCTCCAGCGGCTCAGGAAAAAGCACCTTCCTGCGCTGCATCAACCTGCTCGAACAACCCAACGCCGGCCAGATCCGCCTCAATGGCGAACAACTCAAGCTGGTGGCCAACGCCTCGGGCGGGCTCAAGGCCGCCGAACCGAAGCAGTTGCAACGCATGCGTTCGCGACTGGCGATGGTGTTTCAGCACTTCAATCTCTGGTCACATCTGAGTGCCGTTGAAAACGTCATGGAGGCCCCGGTGCAGGTCCTCGGCGTGCCGCGCAAGGAGGCCCGGGAAAAGGCCGAACACTATCTGAACAAGGTCGGTGTGGGGCACCGTCTGAACGCCTATCCGGCGCACATGTCCGGCGGCGAGCAGCAACGTGTGGCGATTGCCCGCGCCCTGGCCATGGAGCCAGAAGTGATGCTCTTCGATGAACCGACCTCGGCGCTCGACCCGGAGCTGGTCGGCGAGGTGCTCAAAGTCATGCAGGACCTGGCCCTGGAGGGGCGCACCATGGTCGTGGTGACCCACGAAATGGGCTTTGCCAGGGAGGTCTCGAACCAACTGGTATTCCTCCACAAGGGCCAGGTCGAAGAACGCGGCAAGCCCCGTGAAGTGCTGCTCAAGCCCCAGTCCGAACGTCTCCGACAGTTCCTCTCCGGCAGCTTGAAATAACCCTCGCGTCGCGATCCAGCCGCCGCAGTGCCCTGCACGTCGACGGCTGGCTTCGGCTACACTGGCGCGCACCCCATGCCCTGGCCCCCTCCCCTCCACCCCCAGAAAATGTTGAGCCGGATATGCCGCCCCCCTCGAAGAACACTACGGTCTATGCCGCACCGGTGATGCGCAAACTAGCGGAAATCGTTGCCGACCTGCAGCCGTCGCTACGCAAGGTGGCCGACTTCATCCTCCGCCATCCCCTGAAAGCCGCCACCCTGACCATCGAGGAGATGGCACAGGCCACCGCCACCTCGCCCGCCGCGGTCAACCGCCTGGCCAAGGCGTTGAACCTGGGGGGCTACACCGGCATGAAGGCCGAACTGGTGGCGACCTTGCAACAGATGGTGTCGCCGGTGGACAAACTGCGCAACGAACTGGCGCATCGCCCCAGCGGCGCCTTTGGCCTGCATGAACAAATCGAAGGTGCGATCAGCAACCTTGGTACCGCGGGCACCAACAACCACCCCGACACCTTCGAAGCCTTTGTCAGTTGCCTGACCCAGGCTCGCAAGATCTACATCCTCGGGTTTGGCAACAGCGTCTATATGGCCGGTCTTGCAGCCTCGACGCTGATGCCCTTCTGCGCCGACGCCAGTGCCATCAGCATGGAAGGCGGCAATGAAAACGCCGCTTATCGACTGGCCGCCATCACCGACCAGGACGTTCTCCTGGCGATCTCGTTACCACGCTATTCCCTCGACACCTTGCAGCTCTCGCGGTTTGCGCATGAGCGTGGCGCCAAGGTACTGGCCATCACCGACTCCCCGGCCTCGCCCCTGACCGGCATCGCCCGGCACGTGCTCTTTGCCCCGGCCGACCATGCCGTGTTGACCAGCTCCAACATCGCGGTCCTGGCGTTGATCGAAGGTCTGGTCGCCGGGGTGATGGCGCGCAACAAGGAAGCCGTGAAACTGGCCACCGAACTGACTGAAAGCGTGATGTCCTACCTGCACATACCCGGCAACAGCAAGCCGGCGAAAAAGTGAGCGAGGCCAGCATGCGCTGTTTGCAGCAGTGTCTCAGCCGAGGACCTTCCGCAACTGCGCCGTCGTGTCCTGCGCGCCCATGGTCTGCGCCGCGGCCAGCGCGGTGACGCCGTTGGCGTCCTGCGCCCGGGGATCGGCGCCCTGGCTCAGCAGGTAATCGACAATAGCCGTGCGATTGAACATCGCCGCCATCATCAGCGCCGTGCGACCGTCCTTCGAGGTCCCTTCGACCTGGGCGCCGCCTTCGATCAGCAAGCGGACCATCTCCAGGTCCCCCTTGAAGGCCGCGCCGGCAATCGGGCTCTGGCCGTTGTCGTTTTGTATCTGCGGGTCGGCCTGGTGCTCCAGCAACACGCGCACCGCGTCGGCATGCCCGTGATAACTGGCCAGCATCAACAAGGTGTCACCTTTATGGTTACGCAGGTTTGGCGGCAGGCCTTTGCTCAACAGGGCCGCAAGCATCGGCGCATCGCCCTTGCGCGCCACATCGAACACCTGCTCGGCGAACTCGGCGGCTTCATCTTCGGTCATTTGTCGGGCCTGGTCGGACATGGGCTTCTCCTTGGCGTCGCTTGGACAGGGCTGCAAAGGCCTGCAGTTTCCCGAGCCCCCCGTGCGCTGTCATGCGTTATTTTTCAAGCGTTTCAATAGAAACAATCAATAACAGCAAGCAGGCAGCCCGACGCCAAGGCCACGCTGAACGACCGAACACCGGCAAAATGCAGGATGCACGATGGCAGTTCTTGCAAAATGCACGACGATGTAAAATCAATAAAAACATAAGCTATTGTTTTTTATTGGTTTTATTAAAAACCCATACTGGCACAATCACTGCACCTATGACTCCATGCCCTTCATGATCTAAAGGAGTCCATAGACATGAGCCTGATCCAGGAAAAATTCGCTTCGGTATTTTCCAGCTACAAGGTCACCACCCAACCGCGTCCGGATGGAGGCATTTTGCTGACCCTGCTGGGCAGCGACGGCAAGCAAGTCAGGCGATCGGTTTCCTACGCGCAATTACACACCGCGGAACAACTGACCTGGGTGATCAGCGCCATTCGCCGTGACCTCGCCAGCGAGCCCGGTGAACTGCCGTCCATTGCACTGCTGCAAAGCCAGAACCGCTTTGCACTGCCGACCTATCAGTAAGCAGCCAACCACGAGTCGAAGCATGGCAGACTGTCTGCCGCCGCTTCTGCTTGCCGCTTGCAAGTTAGCGCCGCAGCCTCAGACCAATCCACGATTCACCGCCTCACCCACGGCATGGGCCCGGTTGCTCACACCCAGCTTGTGATAGATATTGCGTAGATGAAACTTGACCGTCGCTTCGGAAACATTGCGAATAATGCTGATTTCCCAGACCGTCTTGCCCGCTCGCGCCCAGCGCAACACTTCCAGTTCCTTTTCGCTCAAGGTCTTGCTCTTTGACAGCCGGCACCGACGGGGCTTGTCCAGCACGGGCACGACGACGACGTGGGACGCCGCCTTGGAGGATTGAATAAAATCCTGTTTATTCCGTCCTCGCGAATCGGCGATATCGACCACCCGGCACGAAACCCTGTGCACGGCATCGGCCCCCAGCAGTTCGGGAACGTTCATGATTGTTTCTCCCTCTGGCTTCAATAGATCGCCCAGCCGTGACTAACGCTTATCAGCCACAGGCGAACACCCATCAAAAAACAGAGAGTTACACAGAAAGGGGATTTAACAAGCAACCACAAACACAAACAGGGATGCCCGACATTTCAACAGGCAATTTCCTACAACTTAAAGCACACAAGGCCGACTCAAGTTTTAATCAAGCCGGCCGCCCATCCTCTGTTTATCGCCTTGACTAGAGTGCCGCCAGATCAATCGCGGCAAAGTTGCTCACGTTCGGGTGGCCGGACAACTCTCCCCCCTCGCGGACCAGGCCGCAGGTGAGCATGCCGGCCTGCCGCGCGGCGTCGAGCTCTTCGACGATATCCGAGAGGAACAGGATCTGGCTCGCCGGGCAACCGATGGCTTCGCTGATATGCCGATAGGACTGGACTTCACGCTTGGGGCCGGAGGTGGTATCGAAATAGCCGCTGAACAAGGGCGACAAGTCGCCGGCCTCGGAACAACCGAAGATCAGCTTCTGTGCCTGGATCGAACCCGAGGAGTACACATACAGTGCATACCCCTGCCCGTGCCAATCCCGCAGCGCCTGGACTGCGTCCGGGTAGACATGGCCCTTGAGCTCGCCGAGCTCATAGCCCTGCTGCCAGACCATGCCTTGCAGGGCCTTGAGCGGCGTGGCCTT
Organism: Pseudomonas sp. MWU13-2105; assembly: GCF_023242315.1. GTDB lineage: Bacteria > Pseudomonadota > Gammaproteobacteria > Pseudomonadales > Pseudomonadaceae > Aquipseudomonas. Next base: position 81,389 of record NZ_JALLIY010000018.1, on the reverse strand, counting down.
GCGGTCCTCGGCGAGCCAGCCGAGGAGAATCTCGATCACTCGCTCGACATCCGCCGCCGGCTCGGCGCTATCCAGCCGCACCGCCCCCAGTTGCACCGCCACGTCCGGGCGCTCGGCGTGTTGCCGGACAAACTCCGGCAGATGCCTGGCCGCATAGGGAAACAGCACGTCGAAGACGAAGCTCACGGCACTGGTGGTGCCTTCAATATCGGTGAGGATGGCTTTGATCGGCATCTCGGGTCCTTCTGGGTGGAGTGGCGGGCTCAGTCTTCGAGACGCGGGAAACGGCTGGCGATGTCTTCGCCGGTGAACTGGGCGACCCAGCCTTCGGGGTTGTTGAACAGGCGAATGGCAACGAAATGCGGATGTTCGCCCATGTCGAACCAGTGCGCAGTGCCGGCCGGAACCGAAATCAGGTCGTTCTTTTCACAGAGCACGGCATAGACGTACTCACCGATATGCAGGGTGAACAGGCCACGACCGGCGACGAAGAAACGTACTTCGTCTTCGGCATGCCGGTGCTCGTCAAGAAACTTGGCGCGCAGTTCGGCCTTCTGCGGATGATCACTGTTCAGGCTGACGACGTCGACGGTGACGTAGCCGCGCTCGGTCATCAAGCGATCGATCTGCACCTGGTACGCGGCGATCACTTCTTCCTGGCTGGCCCCGGGCTGAATCGGCGCGGCAGCCTGCCAACGGTCGAAACGCACCCCTTGCTCGGCCAGGGTCGAACTGATGTCGTCCAAGTGGGTCAGGACCTTGTTCGGGAGATCCGGGGATGAAACGTGATAAACGGACAGGCTGCTCATGGGACTCTATTCCTCGACTGGGCTCGACGTCGGCCCGCTCTAGCGGCCGCTCCGACGTAGCGGATAATCAGACAATCAACAGGCTCGTGGAAAAGCCGCCACTCAGCAAGCGCGTAGCGAACGGACTTTCAACTCACATTCAAAGAGAAACTCGAACGCTTCGATCTGGCGCAGGGCATCACTCATCCGCGCGCCCCAGGTATAGAGACCGTGCCCACGGATCAGGTAGCCGACGCAATCGGGGTGCGCGTCGAGCCAAGGCTGCACCTTGGCCGCCAGCCGCGCAATATCCTGGTCGTTGTCGAAGATCGGCACCCGTACCCGGGACTCATGGGTCGAGACCCCGGAGAAGGCCTTTTGCAGCTCATAGTCCTCGAACTCGATGAACTCGCCGGGGCTCACCCGCGACAGCACCGTGGCATTCACCGAATGGGTGTGCAACACCGCGCCGATCTCCGCTCGCCAGGCATAGAGCTGGGTGTGCAGCAGGGTTTCGGCCGAAGGTTTCTTGCCCGGCTCCAGGCTGTTGCCCGCCAGGTCGGTGGCCAGGACGTCGTCCGCGCCCAACTGGCCCTTGTGCTTGCCGGACACCGTCAGCAGCGCCTGGCTGGCCGACAGGCGGGTCGAATAATTGCTGCTGGTGGCCGGCGACCAGCCGCGACCATACAGAAAACGCCCGGCCTCGACGATTTCCAGGCTCAATTGTTCACGGGTCAGGCTCATGGCCGCTCCTCTTGCATGCGTGTGGCAATGATAATGGCCGCGGCCAAGGCCGCGAGGCTGGCGATACTGAAAGTCCAGGTCGGCCCCAGGCTGTTCCAGCTGTAGCCGGCATACAGCGCACCCAAGGCCCCGCCGGTGCCGGCCAGTGCGGCGTACAACGCCTGCCCCTGGCCTTGCTGGCGCGCGCCGAAGCTACGTTGCACGAAATGGATGGCAGCGGCGTGAAAGCTGGCGAAGGTTGCCGCGTGCAGCACTTGCGCGAACAGCAATACCGCCAGGTGATCGGCCAACGCCCCCAGCAACAGCCAGCGCACGGCGGCCAGCAGGAAACTCGCCAGCAGCACCCGGCGCACCGAAAAACGCCCGAGGATCCGGCTCATGGCCAGGAACATCAGCACTTCCGCCACCACCCCCAGCGCCCAGAGCATACCGATCAGCCCGCGCGTGTAGCCGAGGCTTTCCAGGTGCAGGGTCAGGAAGGTGTAGTACGGACCATGGCTCATCTGCATCAGCGCGACGCAGGCATAGAAAGCCAGCACCCCGGGACTGCGCAGCTGGCGCAGAAAACCTTCGCCGGGCACTCGCGGTCCCTGGCTCGGCGGCTGGGCATTGGGGACCCAGGCGCTGCTCAGGACGATACCGGTCATGATCAGCACGATCGCCAGCGGGTAGATATCCAGGCTCAACGCCTCGAACAGGTGCCCGAGCGCGACCACCGTGAGAATGAAACCGATGGAGCCCCACAGGCGGATCTGGCTATAGCGTGCCGCTTGTCCCTGGACCTTCAGATGGGCCAGGGTGATGACCTCGAACTGCGGCAACACCGCATGCCAGAAAAAGGCATGCAGGGCCATGACCAATGCCAGCCAGCCATAGCTTTTGTCGAAGAAAATCAGCGAAAACGCCAGCAGGGTGCAGACGGCGCCGAAACGCACGATCGCCAGGCGCCGACCACTGTAGTCGCCCAGCCAGCCCCAGATATTCGGCGCCACGCAGCGCATCAGCATGGGAATTGCCACCAGCTCGCCAATCCGCGCCGGGGCAAACCCCAGATGATGGAAGTACAGCGCCAGGAACGGCGCCGTTGCTCCCAGCAACGCGAAGTAGAACAGATAGAAGCTGGACAACCGCCAGTAAGGGAGCGGCGCCCCCGGCATTACAGTTGGCCCAGTACCGGGGTGCTGACCCGCACGTCCGCGTTCTGTCCACGGTGGCGCAGCAGGTGGTCCATCAACACGATGGCCATCATCGCTTCGGCGATCGGAGTGGCGCGGATGCCCACGCAAGGGTCGTGGCGGCCCTTGGTGATCACGTCCACCGGGTTGCCGTGAATATCGATGGAACGCCCCGGCGTGGTGATGCTCGAGGTGGGCTTGAGGGCCAGGTGCGCGACAATCGGCTGACCGGAGGAAATCCCACCGAGAATGCCGCCGGCATTGTTGCTGAGGAAACCTTCGGGGGTCAGCTCGTCGCGATGTTCAGTGCCGCGTTGGGCCACGCAGGCAAAACCGGCGCCGATCTCGACGCCCTTGACCGCGTTGATGCTCATCAGCGCATGGGCCAGTTCGGCATCCAGGCGGTCGAAGATCGGCTCGCCGAGGCCAGGCATCACGCCCTCGGCGATTACGGTGATCTTCGCGCCGACCGAATCCTGGTCCCGTCGCAGTTGGTCCATATAGGCTTCCAGCTCGGGCACCTTGTCCGGATCGGGGCAGAAAAAGGCATTCTGCTCCACTGAATCCCAGGTCTTGAACGGGATTTCGATGGGGCCCAGCTGGCTCATGTAGCCGCGGATGACGATACCCTGGCTGGCCAGGAACTTCTTCGCAATGGCGCCGGCGGCCACGCGCATGGCGGTTTCCCGGGCGGAACTGCGACCGCCGCCGCGATAATCGCGCTCACCGTACTTGTGGTGGTAGGTGTAGTCGGCGTGGGCCGGGCGGAACAGGTCCTTGATCGCCGAATAATCCTTGGACTTCTGGTCGGTGTTGCGGATCAGCAGGCCGATGGCGCAGCCGGTGGTGCGGCCTTCGAAAACCCCCGAGAGGATCTCCACTTCGTCGGCTTCCTGGCGCTGGGTGGTGTGGCGACTGGTACCCGGCTTGCGGCGGTCGAGGTCACGCTGCAGATCGTCCAGGGACAGCTCGAGACCCGGAGGGCAGCCGTCGACAATGGCGACCAACGCCGGGCCATGGCTTTCGCCTGCGGTGGTGACAGTGAACAGTTTGCCGTAGGTATTGCCGGACATGCAGGGCGCTCCGCGAATCGGGTCTTGATCAAGCGTGCCAGTATACGCGGGCTATCCCTGTAGTTCATCCTCGAACCTTATCCTCGGTTGCGAGTCGAACCGACACTCTGTAAATGATGGCGTGATGATGCTCCGATTGATTCTGCTGGCCCTGACCCTGTTCACCGCTATTGCCCAAGCCTCCGTACTGCAACAGCCCATCACCCTCGACACCGGCAGCGGCGAGCTGTTCGGCTCGCTGCTGTTGCCGCGCTCCGACGCGCCGGTACCGGTGGTGCTGATCGTTGCGGGCTCCGGCCCCACCGATCGGGACGGCAACAACCCCGACGGCGGGCGCACCGACAGCCTCAAGCGCCTGGCCTGGGTGCTGGCCAGTCACAATATCGCCAGTGTGCGCTTCGACAAGCGCGGCGTGGCCGCCAGCCTCGCCGCCGCCCCCGACGAACGCACCCTGAGCATCGAGGGCTATACCGCGGATGTCGTGGCCTGGGGCGAGAAACTCAAGGCCGACCGGCGTTTTGGGCCACTGATCCTGCTCGGCCACAGCGAGGGCGCGCTGATCGCCACCCTGGCGGCGCCCAAACTGGACGCCGCGGCGCTGATCAGTGTCGCCGGCAGCGGCCGTCCGGTAGACAGCGTGCTACGCCAGCAACTGGCCAATAACCTGCCGCCGAGCTTGATGCAGCGGGCCAACGAACTGCTCGACAGCCTGAAGGCCGGGCGCCCGGACAACAACATCCCCGCACCGCTGATGCCGATTTTCCGCCCCAGCGTCCAGCCTTACCTGATCAGTCTGTTTCACCAGGACCCGGCGGCGGCCTTCGCCCGCCTGAAGATACCCGCACTGATTGTCCAGGGCCGCAACGACATCCAGGTCGGTGTCGGCGATGCCCAGGCGCTGAAGGCCGCCAAGCCGGATGCGCAGCTTGTCCTGATCGGCGGCATGAACCATGTGCTGCGCATCGTTCCCGAGGACCTCAAGAGCCAACTGGCCTCCTACCGGGACCCGCGACTGCCCCTCGCCGCCGAACTGGGCAGTCGGATCCTGGCCTTTATTGACGGGTTGCCGCGCCACTGAATATCCGGCTTGGGCCGCCAAAAGCTTCGCGGGCAAGCCCTGCTCCTACAGGTTTATGGCGTGTGCAAAGTTTGTGTTCGACACTGGACTGTAGGAGCAGGGCTTGCCCGCGAAGAGGCCTTCAAGACCGGCAGAGGAGCGGCGCCAGGCACAAGGACACTTTCCGCTCCAGTCCTGCCAAAAACTGCCGATAAGCCATTGCCGGTACCGATATTGTGACCGGCAAGCTGGATACGGACAGGATCTTGCCGAATGACTGATACCCAAGCCTCACCCGAAAGTACCGCCGAAGCCGCCGAAGCCACGCCAGTGGAACTGCCGTGGGCGGACGTCCAGGCCGAGCACTTCAAGCTGCTGCGCCTGGCGCCGCTGACCACTGACCGTGCCACCGGGGCCCGCCCGCTGCGCTTTGTCCAGTTCGGCTATGCCGAGCGGCACAGCAAGGAACGCAGCCTGCTGCGCCTGGAGATTCAACTGCCGGGACAACGGGTGCGCAAGGAACAGAACCATCTGGACATGTGGGTCGACCACAGCACCAAGCGCGTGCACTTCGGACCGGAAAGCGGCTTGCAGGTCGAACCGGCGAATCGCGGTATCGGGCGTTTCCTGGCCGCCCAGGCCGCGATCTGGGCACAGAAGAAGTGGTCACACTACTGCGTTGATGGCGCCACCCTGCAAAACAAGGACGCCTTGAACGAGGACACCCGCCTGCGCCGCGATCACTTCCTGAAGGTCCAGGGTTACCAGGTCGAGTACGCGGATGCGCCGCTGCACCTCAAGGGTAGCTACAAGGATGTGCAGGTCGGCGAACTGCGTATTCAATGGAACACCGAAAAGCTGCAATTCGTCGAAATACTCGAAGCGGCGCAGATGCTGCAAACCGCCGAGCAGAACCTGCTGGAACAGGAAGTGAAGCTGCGCCAGCAGGAAGAACGCGTGAGCAAGTTCAAGCGTGAAGACACCGGCTTGCGCTTCACCATCACCTGCCTGGTGGCCTTTGCGATGTTCCAGGCCGGCTTGCTGATCTGGATCGCGACCCGACACTGAACCTTGCGGCGCCCGGCAAGGGCGCCAGGGCCAGGCCAACAACGAAGGTCTCAACCCCGATGCAACTTGCTCATCAACTCCGCTTCGGCCTGGGTCAGGCCGCAGGATTGCGTGAGTTCGTCGACACTCGCGCCCATCCCCACCAGTCGCGCCGCCTGGGCGAAAGACAGGCTCGACGGGTCACGCTGCTCCAGTTGGGCAAGCTTTTCCGGTAGTGGTGCGACGACGGCCCGCAGCTCATGCAGGTCCTCGCCCATGCGCACGGTGCCGTTCTGGAAGTTGTCCACCCGCCGCGCCAGCTCCTTGATGCGCTGGTCCCGCAGCGCATCACCCTCGGCCTGCTGCGCGGCAATCAACCGCTGGTTGCGAGCGTAGACCACAAACATCCCTACGGTCCCGGCCCACAACAGGGCCAGGAGAATAACGGCGACCTCAAGAATCAATCAGATGCTCTCCAGCTCGGACCATTCTTCTTCGCTCATCATTTTGTCCAGCTCAACCAGAATCAGCAGTTCGTTGTTCTTGTTGCACACGCCCTGGATGAATTTGGCCGATTCGTCGTTACCCACGTTCGGCGCGGTTTCGACTTCCGACTGACGCAGATAGACCACTTCGGCAACGCTGTCGACCATGATGCCGACTACCTGCTTGTCGGCCTCGATGATGACGATCCGGGTGTTGTCGTTCACTTCGGTGGGCATCAGGCCGAAACGCTGGCGGGTGTCGATCACCGTGACCACGTTACCGCGCAGGTTGATGATCCCCAGCACGTAGCTCGGTGCACCCGGTACCGGGGCGATCTCGGTGTAGCGCAGGACTTCCTGGACGCGCATCACGTTGATCCCATAGGACTCGTTATCCAGCTTGAAGGTTACCCATTGCAGGATCGGATCTTCGGAACTCTGTGCGGACGACGACTTATTCATACCCCTGACCCTCAATGACCGTTGATACGGTGTGTGCTCTGGCGAACCTCGCGGGGGGACCGCGACGCCGCCGTTATTTGTTCGTTGGTTTGCTGGCTGGCTTGTTCGTTTGCAGGTGTTTCACCGCGCCGCTGGCAATCAGTTCGGCCAGTTCGGAGACGTCGAGCAATGCACACATGTGTTCGATGACCGTGCCCGCCAGCCACGGCCGCTGCCCACGATGGGTACGCCATTTGATTTCATTCGGGTCCAGGCGCAAGGAACGGCTGACCTGATGCACCGCCAGCCCCCATTCGTAGCCCTGGACCGAGATCACATATTGCAGGCCCTGGCGGAAATCGTCGCGATAGCGGTCCGGCATCACCCAACGCGCGGTATCCAGCACTTTCAGGTTACCGGCCTGGCTCGGCAGGATCCCGAGGAACCATTCCGGCTGACCGAACAGCGGCGTCAGCTCATGCCCGGCCAGCGAATAGATCGAGCCCAGGCACACCAGCGGCACCGCCAGGGTCAAGCCGGCGACATCGAACAGCAGGCACTCGAAAGGCTCCGCCGCCCAATGCGGACGCTCATCGCCCGCCACCGGCGGCGGCGGGATGTTCGCGGCAGGCGGCAGATGCACCTCGACCACCGGTTCCACCACCACCGGGGCGACCGGCACCACCAGCGCTGACACCGCCGGCACTTCCAACGCCCGCGGGGCCGGCGCTGGCGCCGTCACAACCGCCGCGACAGCCAGGGCCGCCGCCAAGGCGTCACGGGCTTGTTCTTCAAGCACGGCGGCCTGGAACTCGTCCAGTTCGCCGGCCGGGCTCGGCTCCACCAGCAGCGGTACCGATACCGGCACCTCGACGGCGACGGCGACCTCCAGCGGCAGCTCTTCGGTCGCCTCCTGCAGCAGGGCATCCAGATAGGATTGCAGCGCCACTTGCGGCCGTGTGGTGATTTCGACAGGACGGATCATGTGTATGCCCATGGAGATGTCCCGTTACAGTAACCTGTAAAGGGTATCGGCTGGACAGGCAGGTGACTTGAGGACTGGGTCATTTCAGGCCACCTGCGGAATGAGTTGCTGGGTCAGCAAGTGCTTGAGCAAGGCACGGTAAGCCAGCACACCGCGGCTCTTGCCGTCGAACTGCGACGGCGTGACACCGGCCCGGCTGGCATCGCGCAGGCGTGTGTCGACCGGAATATAGCCTTCCCAGATGGTTTGCGGAAACTTGTCGCGCAGGACCCGCAAGGTGCCCATGGAGGCCTGGGTCCGGCGATCGAACAAGGTCGGCACGATGGTATAGGGCAAAGCCTGCTTGCGCGAACGGTTGATCATCGCCAGGGTATTGACCATCCGTTCCAGGCCCTTGACCGCCAGGTGCTCGGTCTGCACCGGTACCACCAGTTGCTGGCTCGCCGCCAGGGCATTGACCATCAACACGCCGAGCAGCGGCGGGCTGTCGATCACCGCGTAATCGAAGTCCTGCCACAGTTGCGCCAAGCTCTTGGCGATCACCAGGCCCAGGCCGCTCTGGCCCGGTGACAGGCGCTCCAGGGTCGCCAGGGCGGTACTCGACGGCAGCAAGGAAATCCGTTCGTCGCTGGTGGACAACAACAACTGCCCGGGCAAGCCCGTGGGCACCGTGCCCCGGTGCTGGAACAGGTCGAACGTGCTGTGCTCCAGGGTATCAGGGTCATAACCGAAGTAGCTGGTCATCGAGCCGTGGGGGTCGAGGTCGACCACGACCACGCGCTTGCCCGCCTCGGCCAGCAATCCGGCTAAAGCGATGGAGGAAGTGGTCTTACCGACGCCACCCTTTTGATTGGCTACTGCCCAGACTCTCATTCAGTGTATTCCTCCCGACCGGTATCAAGCCGGTCGAGAAATAGCGCCAAGTTATAGAGCAGGTGCCGGAGATTTGACGGCGTTCTCGCGTACCGCTTGCTTTACCGCTGGCGGTGCAGTTTGTGTGCCAGCACGCTTCAAGGCCGCGTCCGGTGTTGCATTGGCGGTGCCGGTCCCTGTCAGGCTGCGACGCACATCGAGGTTGCGCGACACCACCAGCACCACCCGCCGGTTGCGCGCCCGGCCTTCGGCGGTGGCATTGTTGGCCACCGGCTGGAACTCGCCATAACCCACCGAGGCCAGGCGACCGGGGTTGACCCCATCCATGGCCATCATTCGTACGATACTCGCCGAGCGGGCCGATGACAGCTCCCAGTTGGTGGGATATTGCGCGGTACGAATCGGCTGGTCGTCGGTAAAGCCCTCGACGTGGATCGGGTTGTCGAAGGGTTTGAGGATCTTCGCCACCTTGTCGATGATATTGAACGCCATGTCGCTGGGCATCGCGTCGCCGCTGCCGAACAGCAGGCTGGAGTTGAGTTCGATCTCGACCCACAGCTCGTTACCACGCACAGTCATCTGGTTGGAGCTGATCAGGTCGCCGAATGCCGCGCTGATATCGTCGGCGATGCTCTTCAGCGGATCCTTGGCGCCCTGGCCGAAGGCCGCGTCAGTCTGCTCGCTGTCCTTGATCAGCGGCTCGGCCGGCTTGACTGTCAGCGGGCGCTCGTCACCGATAGGAATTGGCTTGAGGCTGCGATCGACGTCGCTGAACACCCCGACCAGCGCCTGGGAGATAACCTTGTACTTGCCTTCGTTGATCGAGGAAATCGAGTACATGACCACGAAAAAAGCGAACAGCAGCGTGATGAAGTCGGCGTAGGAAACCAGCCAGCGCTCGTGATTCACATGCTCTTCGTGTTGGCGACGTCTGGCCATGTCTACTCCATCAGTCCATGAAGCCTTGCAGCTTCAATTCAATGGAGCGCGGGTTCTCGCCCTCGGCAATCGACAGGATGCCTTCGAGGAGCATTTCCCGGTAACGTGACTGGCGAAAAGCAATCGACTTGAGCTTGCTCGCCACCGGCAGCAGTACCAGGTTGGCGCTGGCCACGCCGTAGATGGTGGCGACGAAGGCCACGGCAATGCCACTACCCAGTTGCGAAGGGTCGCCGAGGTTGCCCATCACGTGAATCAGGCCCATCACCGCACCGATGATGCCGATGGTCGGCGCGTAGCCGCCCATGCTTTCGAAGACTTTGGCGGCCTCGACATCACGGCTTTCCTGGGTGTAGAAATCCACTTCCAGAATGCTCCGGATAGCTTCCGGCTCAGCACCATCGACCAGCAGTTGCAGGCCCTTGCGCGAGTAGGTATCCGGCTCGGCCTCGGCAACGCCTTCCAGGCCCAGCAAGCCTTCCTTGCGCGCCGTCAGGCTCCAGTTGACCACCCGCTCGACGCCGGCCGGCAGGTCGATGCGCGGCGGAAACAGGATCCAGCCGAGGATCTGTATGGCCCGCTTGAACGCGCTCATCGGCGATTGCAGCAACGCCGCGCCAATGGTCCCGCCCAGCACGATCAAGGCCGCCGGACCGTTGGCCAGGGCGCCCAGGTGACCACCTTCGAGGAAGTTGCCACCAATAATGGCGACAAACGCCAGGATAATCCCGATAAGGCTCAACACATCCATCAGAGGCAAGCCTCGACCAGATGCTTGCCGATTTCGTCCAGGCTGTAGACCGCATCGGCCAGCTCAGCCTTGACGATGGCCATGGGCATGCCGTAGATCACACAACTGGCTTCGTCCTGGGCCCAGATGGCACTGCCGCCCTGCTTGAGCAGGCGCGCGCCTTCACGACCATCGGCGCCCATGCCGGTGAGCACCACCGCCAGAACTTTGTCACCGTAGGACTTGGCCGCGGAGCCGAAGGTGATATCCACACAGGGCTTGTAGTTCAGACGCTCATCGCCCGGCAGGATTTTCACGGCGCCGCGCCCGTCGATCATCATCTGCTTGCCACCGGGCGCGAGCAAAGCCAGGCCGGGACGCAAGATGTCACCATCCTCGGCTTCCTTGACGCTGATCTGGCAGAGCTTGTCCAGGCGTTCGGCAAAGGCCTTGGTGAAAGCCGCCGGCATGTGCTGGATCAATACGATCGGCGCCGGGAAGCTGGCCGGCAACTGGGTCAGGACCCGTTGCAGGGCCACCGGGCCACCGGTGGACGTACCGATGGCGACCAGCTTGTAGGCCTTGCGCTTCGGTGCGCCGGAGGTCGAAACCGTCGCATGTGCCGGAGCGTGTGCCGGAGCACGACTGGCCACTGGCGTGGTCCGCAGCGGCGCCGGAGCCGGACTGCCGTAGCTGCTGGCGGCCGGTGCCGGCGTCGCGGCCGGCGCGGCGGCGGGCACACTGCTGAAACGGCGGTTACTGCGCGAAATACTGTGAACCTTCTCGCACAACAGCTGCTTGACCTTCTCCGGGTTGCGCGAAATGTCTTCGAAATTCTTCGGCAGGAAGTCCACGGCCCCGGCGTCCAGCGCATCGAGGGTCACTCGGGCGCCTTCGTGGGTCAGGGACGAGAACATCAGTACCGGCGTCGGGCAGCGCTGCATGATATGCCGCACCGCCGTGATGCCATCCATCATCGGCATCTCGTAGTCCATGGTGATCACGTCCGGCTTGAGGGCCAGGGCCTGATCGATGGCTTCTTTACCGTTGGTCGCCGTACCGACGACCTGGATGCTTGGATCCGCCGAAAGGATTTCCGAGACGCGGCGGCGGAAAAACCCCGAATCATCCACCACCAGGACCTTGACTACCATAAACACTCCGTTAGGCACGGCGGCGGACTTGAGCGCCGCCGCCGGACCAGAATCAAATACGCCGTGCGGCGTAACGCTTGAGCATGCTCGGCACGTCGAGAATCAAGGCAATGCGACCGTCACCGGTAATGGTGGCGCCCGACATGCCCGGGGTCCCCTGCAGCATCTTGCCCAGCGGTTTGATGACCACTTCTTCCTGGCCGACCAACTGATCGACGACGAAGCCGATCCGCTGGGTACCCACCGAAAGGATCACCACATGGCCTTCGCGCTGCTCTTCGTGAGCGGCCGAGCTGACCAGCCAGCGCTTGAGGTAGAACAGCGGCAACGCCTTGTCGCGGACGATCACCACTTCCTGGCCGTCGACCACGTTGGTGCGCGACAGGTCGAGGTGGAAGATCTCGTTGACGTTGACCAACGGGAAGGCAAAGGCCTGGTTGCCGAGCATGACCATCAGGGTCGGCATGATCGCCAGGGTCAACGGGACCTTGATGACGATCTTCGAGCCCTTGCCCTTGGTCGAGTAGATGTTGATGGTGCCGTTGAGCTGGGCAATCTTGGTTTTCACCACGTCCATGCCCACGCCACGCCCGGACACATCGGAAATCTCGGTCTTGGTCGAGAAGCCCGGGGCGAAGATCAGGTTGAAGCAGTCGGTCTCGCTCAGGCGATCGGCCGCGTCCTTGTCCATCAGGCCCTTCTTCACCGCGATGCTGCGCAGCACGTCGGCGTCCATGCCCTTGCCGTCATCGGAGATCGACAGCAGGATGTGGTCGCCTTCCTGCTCGGCGGAGAGGATCACCCGACCGCTGCGGGACTTGCCCATGGCTTCGCGGTCGGCCGGCTCTTCGATACCGTGGTCGACCGAGTTGCGCACCAAGTGGACCAGCGGGTCGGCAAGAGCCTCGACCAGGTTCTTGTCGAGGTCGGTCTCTTCGCCCACCAGCTCCAGGTTGATCTCTTTCTTCAATTGCCGGGCCAGGTCACGAACCAGGCGCGGGAAGCGGCCGAAGACTTTCTTGATCGGCTGCATGCGGGTTTTCATCACCGCGGTCTGCAGATCGGCGGTCACCACATCGAGGTTGGACACGGCCTTGGACATGGCTTCATCGCCGCTGTTCAAGCCCAGGCGCACCAGGCGGTTACGCACCAGCACCAGTTCGCCGACCATGTTCATGATCTCGTCCAGGCGTGCGGTATCGACCCGCACAGTGGTTTCCGCTTCGCTCGCCGCCGGCTTGTCACCAGCAGCCGCGGCGGCGGGCGCCGGCGCACGGGCTGGAGCCGGTGCGGCAGCAGCAGTTGGCGCAGCCTTGGCCGGGGCCGGCGTCGCGGCGGCCGCAGCTGGCGCTTTGGCAGCAGGTGCGGCAGCGGCCGGTTTGGTCGCGGCCGGCGTGGCCGGCGCCGTGGTCGCGGCCACTTCGGTGAACTTGCCCTTGCCATGCAGCTCGTCGAGCAGCGATTCGAATTCCTGGTCGGTGATCAGGTCGCCGCTGGCGGCGCCTGTTTTCTCTGCCGCCTGGGCCGCCGCCGGGGTGGTATCGAGCGCCTCGACCTTGAACGAGCCCTTGCCATGCAGTTGGTCCAGCAAGGCTTCGAATTCGTCGTCGGTAATATCGCTACTTTCCGCCGCACCGCTGGCGGCAGCTGGCGCTGCCGGCGAAGCCGGTGCCGCGACCGCGTCCGCGGCGAACTGGCCCTTGCCGTGCAACTGGTCGAGCAGGGATTCGAACTCGGCGTCGGTGATTTCATCGCCGCCAGCCTCGCCCTGCGCCGCACCCACGGCCATGGCCATGGGTGCCTCGGCTGCGGCCTTGACGCTGTTCAGGGAGTCGAGCAGCAATTCGAATTCGTTGTCGGTGATGTCGCCGGACTCGCTCTCAGCGACCGGTTCAGGCGCCACGACCTCGGCCACTGGCGCGGCCACTGCTTCGGCAGCCGCCGGTTCCGCCAGGCGCGCCAAGGCCGCCAGCAGTTCCGGGGTCGCCGGAGTGATCGGGCCACGTTCGCGTACTTCGCTGAACATGCCGTTCACCGCATCCAGCGCTTCCAGGACCACGTCCATCAGCTCCGAGTCGACGCGTCTTTCACCCTTGCGCAGGATGTCGAACACGTTCTCGGCGATGTGACAGCACTCCACCAGCTCGTTGAGCTGGAGGAAGCCGGCGCCCCCTTTTACAGTGTGAAAACCGCGAAAGATTGCATTGAGCAGGTCCGCATCATCAGGCCGGCTTTCCAGCTCGACCAATTGTTCGGACAGTTGCTCCAGAATCTCGCCGGCCTCAACCAGAAAATCCTGAAGGATCTCTTCATCGGCGCCGAAGCTCATGTGTTTGGGTGCTCCTAGAATCCAAGACTGGAAAGCAAATCGTCGACATCGTCCTGACCGGACATAACGTCTTCACGTTTATCGGCATGAATCTGCGGACCTTCACCCTGGGCCATCTGTTTTTGTGGGTCTTTTTCGGCAAGAAGCGCATCACGGTCATGTTCGATACCGGCAAAACGGTCGACCTGACTGGCCATCAGCACCAATTTGAGCAAATTGCTTTCCACTTCGGTGACCATCTGGGTCACGCGCTTGATCACCTGGCCGGTAAGGTCCTGGTAATCCTGGGCCAGCAGAATATCGTTCAGCTCGCTCGACACTGCGCGGGTTTCCTGCTCGCTGCGGGACAGGAAAGTCTCGACCCGCCGCGCCAGCTCACGAAACTCCTGGGCACCGACTTCGCGCCGCATGAAACGGCCCCAGTCGGCACCCAGGGCCTTGGCCTCGACGTTCAGGCCGGTGACCCGCGGGGTCGCGCTCTCCACCAGGTCCATGGTGCGATTGGCCGCCGCTTCGGTCAGCCTGACCACATAGGACAGGCGTTCGGTGGCATCGGTTATCTGCGAAACTTCCTCGGCCTGCGGCATATGCGGGTCGATCTGGAAGTTGACAATGGCGCTGTGCAATTCGCGGGTGAGCTTGCCGACTTCCAGGTACAGGCCACGATCACGGGTCTGATTCAGCTCATGGATCATTTGCACCGCGTCGCCAAACCGCCCTTTTTCAAGGCTGTCGACCAGTTCGCGGGCATGTTTTTTCAGGGTTAGTTCAAAATCACCCAGTGAAGATTCGTTGTGCTCCATAGCGCCCCCGTGGTGGACTTCATCAGCCGATGCGTTCGAAGATTTTCTCGATCTTCTCTTTCAACGCCTGGGCCGTGAATGGTTTGACCACATAGCCGTTTACACCGGCCTGGGCAGCTTCGATGATCTGCTCGCGCTTGGCTTCAGCCGTGACCATCAACACCGGCAGATGCTTGAGCTTTTCATCGGCACGCACGTGGCGCAGCAGATCGATGCCGGTCATGCCGGGCATGTTCCAGTCAGTGACCAGAAAGTCGATGCTACCGCTGTTGAGGACGGGAATAGCGGTAGTACCGTCATCCGCCTCAACCGTGTTGGTGAACCCGAGGTCACGCAACAGGTTCTTGATGATCCGCCGCATCGTTGAAAAATCGTCAACGATGAGGATTTTCATGTTCTTGTCCAATTCGACCTCCAAGCAGTCTTAAACGCGTTCAGCACCTGGACGCGCTGTTCAATCAATTCGGCACAACACTCAACGACTGCATGGAAACCCCATCCGGCCGAGTCACCCGCAGGGCGTCAAACGCCATGCCGGTCTCGTTCGCAGTATTCCCACACTGCCCTCAGCGCGCTCGCCATTCCCCCAAACGCCCCCGCAAGCGGGCCGCGCACTGGCTGTGTAACTGGCTGACTCGCGACTCGCTGACCCCCAGCACCTCACCAATTTCCTTGAGGTTCAGCTCCTCGTCGTAGTACAGCGCCAACACCAGCCGCTCACGCTCCGGCAAATTGGCAATCGCATCCGCCAGCGCCGCCTGGAAGCGTTCATCTTCCAGGTCGCGCGACGGTTCGAGATGAGCACTCGCGCCGTCCTCGTGCAGCCCTTCATGTTCGCCGTCCTGCAACAGGTCGTCGAAACTGAACAGGCGGCTGCCCAAGGTATCGTTCAAAATCCCGTAATAATCGTCGAGACTCAATTGGAGTTCGGCTGCAACCTCGTGATCTTTAGCGTCACGGCCGGTTTTTGCTTCAATTGCACGAATTGCGTCACTGACCATACGGGTATTGCGGTGTACCGAACGCGGCGCCCAGTCACCCTTGCGCACTTCATCAAGCATGGCGCCGCGGATACGGATGCCGGCATAGGTCTCGAAACTGGCACCCTTGCTCGAGTCATACTTGGTCGAGACTTCCAGCAGGCCGATCATCCCGGCCTGGATCAGATCCTCGACCTGGACGCTGGCCGGCAATCGCGCCAGCAGGTGATAGGCGATACGTTTGACCAAAGGTGCGTAACGCTCGATCAGTTCATACTGGCTGTCACGCGACGACTTGGAATACATGCGATAGCCACTGGCAGTCATAGAACCGGTCCCGCACTCGTTTGATGCACCAGACGCTCGACGAAAAACTCCAAGTGCCCCCGGGGATTGGCGGGGAGCGGCCAGGTGTCGACCTTCTGAGCGATAGCCTTGAACGCCAAGGCGCATTTCGAACGAGGGAATGCCTCATAGACCGCACGCTGCTTTTGCACGGCCTTGCGCACACACTCGTCATAGGGAACGGCGCCGACGTATTGTAGGGCCACGTCCAGGAAGCGATCCGTGACCTTGGTCAACTTGGCGAACAGATTGCGGCCTTCCTGCGGGCTCTGGGCCATGTTGGCCAGCACGCGGAAGCGGTTCATGCCGTAGTCGCGATTGAGCAGCTTGATCAAGGCATAGGCGTCGGTGATCGAGGTCGGCTCGTCGCAGACCACCAGCAGCACTTCCTGGGCTGCGCGGACAAAACTGACCACCGACTCGCCAATGCCCGCCGCGGTGTCGATCACCAGCACGTCGAGGTTGTCACCGATATCGCTGAATGCCTGGATCAGACCGGCATGCTGCGCCGGGCTCAGGTGCACCATGCTCTGGGTACCCGAGGCGGCCGGCACGATGCGAATCCCGCCCGGGCCTTGCAACAGCACATCGCGCAGCTCGCAACGGCCCTCGACCACGTCGGCCAGGGTGCGCTTGGGCGTCAGGCCGAGCAGGACGTCGACATTCGCCAGTCCCAGATCCGCATCCAGCAGCATGACGCGCCGGCCGAGCTCAGCCAGCGCCAGGGATAAGTTCACTGACACGTTGGTCTTCCCGACGCCACCCTTGCCGCCGGTCACCGCGATCACCTGTACGGGATGCATGCTGCCCATGTTCTATTCTTACCTTGTCTTGCTTAGACGGAAGGCCACATAAGTGGCTGCGCGTTCACTTGTCGGAACAATGCGTGGCAGACCATCGATGTAGGTAATTTGCAACGTCTTCATACTCATCTCAGCCCACCCGCTTCGACGGGCTGTGGTAGATATCAGCGAACATATCGGCCATGGCCTCCTCGCTGGGTTCTTCCTGCATCTGCACACTGACCGCCCTGGACACCAGTTGATGCCGGCGCGGCAGGTGCAGGTCGTCCGGAATGCGTGGCCCGTCGGTCAGATAGGCCACTGGCAATTCATGACTGATGGCCAGGCTCAGCACTTCGCCGAGGCTCGCCGTTTCATCAAGTTTAGTCAGGATGCAACCGGCCAGCCCGCAGCGCTTGTAGCTGTGGTAAGCGGCGGTCAGTACCTGTTTCTGGCTGGTGGTGGCCAGGACCAGATAATTCTTCGCCTTGATCCCGCGTCCGGCGAGGCTTTCCAGTTGCATGCGCAAAGCCGGGTCGCTGGCCTGCAGACCGGCGGTATCGATCAGCACCACGCGCTTGCGCAACAGCGGATCGAGGGCCTGCGCCAGGGACTGGCCCGGGTCGACATGGGTCACCGAGACGTTGAGGATCCGCCCCAGGGTCTTGAGCTGCTCCTGGGCGCCGATGCGGAAGCTGTCCATGCTCACCAGCGCGATGTTCTGCGCGCCGTACTTGAGCACGTAGCGGGCCGCCAGCTTGGCCAGCGTGGTGGTCTTGCCCATGCCGGCAGGACCGACCATGGCAATCACACCGCCTTCTTCCAGCGGCTCGATCTCGGGCGTGACGATCATCCGCGCCAGGTGCGCCAACAACATGCGCCAGGCCTGGCGCGGCTCGTTGATCTCGGTAACCAGCTCGAGCAGGTCACGCGACAGCGGCCCGGACAGGCCGATGCGCTGCAGACGGCGCCAGAGGTTGGCCTGTTGTGGCTGGCGGCCCTGTAACTGGTTCCAGGCCAGGGAGCCAAGCTGGACTTCCAGCAGCTCGCGCAGGCCGTTGAGCTCCGAACGCATCGAGTCGAACACCCGCTGATCCACCGCCGGGGCATGCACCACCGGTGCTGGCGCCGGGCGTCGCGGCTCGTCGAAGGTCGGCTCGATCAGCGGCTCGGCGGCGGTCAGCGGCAGACCGGCGAACAGTTGGCGATTGGTCGTGGGGTCGCTATCGCCGTCGCTGCGCAGGCTCAGTTCGGCCTGGGCGGTGACAATACGCGACTGGGTCTTGCGCAGCTCGTCTTCGAGCTCCATGTTCGGCACCCGTGGCGACAGCGCCGAGAGCTTGTAGTCCAGGGCAGCCGTCAGCTCGACACCGCCCGCAATCCGGCGGTTGCCGATAATGGCCGCGTCCGAACCGAGCTCGTCACGAACGAGCTTCATGGCCTGACGCATATCGGCGGCGAAAAAACGCTTAACTTGCATAACCCACTACCTCAGCCGTTGGGCCCTACTGTCGCAACGATGGTCACTTGCTTGTTGTCCGGAATTTCCTGGTAGGCCAAGACGTGCAGACTTGGTACCGCCAGTCGCCCAAACCGCGAAAGCATCGCGCGAACCGGTCCAGCTACCAGCAGGATCACCGGCTGCCCTTGCATTTCCTGGCGCTGGGCGGCGTCGATCAGCGAACGCTGGAGTTTCTCGGCCATGCTCGGCTCCAGAAGAACGCCTTCTTCCGAGCCTTGTCCGGCCTTCTGCAGACTATTGAGCAATATCTGTTCCAACCTTGGCTCCAAGGTGATCACAGGCAGCTCGGACTCAAGCCCCACAATGCTTTGGACGATTGCGCGGGACAATCCGACGCGAACCGCGGCAACCATAGCGGCAGTATCTTGACTCTTGGTGGCATTGTTTGCGATCGCTTCGGCAATGCTGCGGATGTCGCGGACCGGCACATGTTCGGCGAGCAGCGCTTGCAGCACCTTGAGCAGATGCGACAGGGAAATGATCCCCGGCACCAGCTCCTCGGCCAGCTTGGGCGAGCCCTTGGCCAGCAATTGCATGAGTTGCTGGACTTCCTCGTGGCCGATCAGCTCGCTGGAGTGCTTGTAGAGAATCTGGTTGAGGTGCGTCGCCACCACGGTGCTGGCGTCGACCACGGTGTACCCCAGGGACTGCGCCTGGGAACGCTGGCTGACCTCGATCCAGACCGCCTCCAGGCCGAAGGCCGGGTCCTTGGCGGTAATCCCGTTGAGCGGACCGTAGACCTGACCCGGATTGATCGCCAGTTCGCGATCCGGGTAAATCTCGGCTTCGGCCAGGGTCACGCCCATCAGGGTCAGGCGGTAGGCACTGGGCGCCAGGTCGAGGTTGTCACGAATATGCACAGTGGGCATCAGGAAGCCCAGGTCCTGGGAAAGCTTCTTGCGCACCCCCTTGATCCGCGCCAGCAACTGCCCACCCTGGTTGCGGTCGACCAGCGGAATCAGGCGATAACCGACTTCCAGGCCGATCATGTCGATGGGGCTCACGTCGTCCCAGCCCAACTCCTTGGTTTCCATGGCCCGCGCCGGCGACGGCAGCAGTTCCTGCTGGCGCTGGACTTCGGCCAGGGCCTGGACCTTGGCGACATTCTGTTTTTTCCAGACCATATAAGCCATGCCGCCGGCAACCGCGGCCAGGCTGATAAAGGAAACGTGCGGCATGCCCGGGACCAGGCCCATCACCGCCATCAGGCCGGCGGCGACACCGAGGGCCTTGGGCGAAGCGAACATCTGCCGGCTGATCTGCTTGCCCATGTCTTCCGAGCCGGAAGCCCGGGTCACCATGATCGCCGCCGCTGTGGATAACAACAGTGATGGCAATTGCGCCACCAAACCGTCACCGATGGTCAGCAAGGCGTAGACCTTGCCGGCGTCGGCAAAACTCATATGGTGCTGGAAGATCCCGACCGCCATGCCGCCGATCAGATTGATGAACAGAATCAGCAGGCCGGCGACGGCGTCACCGCGGACGAATTTACTGGCACCGTCCATGGAACCGTAGAACTCGGCTTCCTGGGCGACTTCCAGGCGCCGCAGCTTGGCCTGTGGCTGATCGATCAGGCCGGCGTTGAGGTCGGCGTCGATCGCCATCTGCTTGCCGGGCATCGCATCGAGGGTGAAACGCGCGCTTACTTCGGAAATCCGCCCGGCACCCTTGGTGACCACGACGAAGTTGATGATCATCAAGATAGCGAAGACGACGATACCGACCACATAGTTGCCGCCGATCACCACCTCGCCGAAGGCCTGGATCACCTTGCCGGCCGCGGCGTGGCCTTCCTGGCCGTGGAGCATCACCACCCGGGTCGAGGCCACGTTCAACGCCAGGCGCAACAGCGTGGCGATCAGCAGGATGGTCGGGAACACCGCGAAGTCCAGCGGCCGCAGGGCATAGACGCAGACCAGCAGGACCACGATCGACAGGGCGATGTTGAAGGTGAAGAACACATCCAGCAGGAACGCCGGCACTGGCAACATCATCATCGCCAGCATGACCAACAGCAGCACCGGCACACCGAGGTTGCCCCGGCCGAGGCTGCTCAGGTTGCTGCGCGCCGAGTTGAGAAGTTGAGAGCGATCCACCGGTATTCCTCGTCACCTTGAAGCAAACTTTTGACGCCACAGGCGCCATAAGCCTGCCTCTGCAAGAAGCCTTCCAACTCTGCCGATGCGGTTTAAATGAGTGGTGAGCGGGTCCGCTGCAACAGCTCGCTCATCCTTGAGCGCGGGCGGAGTCTTCACTGGGCAACCTTGATGTCATTCACGGTCAGCTTGCCGAACTGCAGATCACTGCCTTCGAGGTACAAGATCCCGCGATGCATCTGCACGCCCTCGACCTTGACCGTGTCTCCATGAAAATACCCCAGGACGACGATACGTGTTGGCGCACGCACAAGTCGCTCGTGCCCCTGCATGATATTGAGCGCCCAGGAAAACTCGGTTAATGGCAAATCGGCAATCACGATCCGGCGCTTGCGATCCGTCCAACGAAAGTCCTGACTGACCGTGATAAATACATCATTGTCGAAAAATTCGAAAAGCGCTTTGCCATAGCGCCTCGACAAGTCGTTGCCAGACCACTCGCTCATATAATCGTCGGCACTACTGAACACCCTGCAGAGTTGTTCGAATGAATGAATATGCCCGGCATTGCCGAGAAAGTAATTGTACGAATAATGGTAAGCCAGGCCAGCCAACTCAGGGCGAATGGCATTGATCGGCGAGTCCAGGTAATCCGGAACATAGGCGTTGGCGGCTTTTTTGAAACGTTCGAAATCCAGTAACAACCTGAAGGTGATCGAATAGCCGATCGCACCGTTTTCAGGCTTATCCTCCAGCCTACCCGATACAAAGACCAAGCCCATTCCTGCCAGGTGCTCATATTGATTGTCGCTCATGATCGTTCGCTCTTTTAGTCGTCATCCCTGAGAAGAATGAAATGTCCAGCGCCCCATAGGACGCCAGACAAGCGAACGCGGTCTACTGTCAGAAATGACAGGTTTGTATTAAAAGCATTGCCGTTGGTCGCCCTCGAGAGTCATCGCCGCGAAGCCTGAAAAAAATCATTGTCACCGAGTGCAGAAGTAATCATACCCAGCCAGATATTTATTCAAAAATAAATCAACACACAAGATCACTCAGTGCAACTTGGTATAAAAAACTGTCATTTCTGACAGTAGCCAAGTCTGAATTTTAACGCCCGATGAACTCCCTCGACCTTGAACAACAGAGTGCCTGCACCATCGATCGTCGGCGCCCGGCAGCGTGCCGTATCGGCAATAACCGATTTCACGGACAAGGATGAGAAGGCTGGACACCACCGGCACACAATCCAGCGCAAACAGCTCTTGCGAAGAGGAACCAGCATATGACCAGTTCGAACAATGCGACAGCACTACGCCAACCGTTTCGGATGGTATTTTTGGGCGCATTGTCGCCAAGGGCCTCCCGGATCCGGAGGTCGGCGGCTTCGGTTTCATCGAGAGCCCGCAAAGGGAGTACTGGGCACTGACGGTACAGGACGCAGCCCGGCGCATCGTCGTGGCCGGAATGCAGGAAGGTCATCCTGTTGTCTATGGATTCCAAGCCTAGACGGGACGCCCTCCTCCGTCACCAGGCTATCGCCTAGCGCGACCACGACCAGAGGCTTCCAGATATTATCCGCGCACGACCTCAGTCTTCGTTCAATCGCATCAGGAGTCGCGGCGCAGGTCCGGCGGAATCGGCAGGTCGCCCTTCAGTGGATCCGGGCGCTTGCCCTTGCCGGCGCGGTACTGGCGGATCTGGAAGACGTACGCCAGCACCTGCGCCACTGCCAGGTACAGGCCCGCCGGAATCTCCTGATCCAACTCGGTGGAGTAGTAGATCGATCGCGCCAGGGCCGGCGACTCCAGCAGCATGATCTCGTGTTCGACGGCGATCTCGCGAATTTTCAAAGCCAGGAAATCGCTACCCTTGGCCAGCAACACCGGCGCCCCGCCCTTCTCCGCGTCGTATTTGAGCGCTACGGCATAGTGGGTCGGGTTGGTGATCACCACATCCGCCTCGGGAATCGCCGCCATCATCCGCCGCTGCGACATTTCGCGCTGCAACTGGCGAATCCGCTGCTTGACCTCCGGCCGCCCTTCCTGGTCCTTGTGCTCGTCGCGCACTTCCTGCTTGGTCATCAGCAGCCGCTGGTGCGCTTCGTAGAGCTGCACCGGCACATCCACCGCAGCAATGATCAACAGCCCCAGGGACATCCACAAGGTGCTCCAGCCCACCACCTGCAGGCTGTGAATGATCGCCAACTCCAGCGGTTCATGGGCAATGCGCACCAGATCGTCGATATCCGAAGACAGCACCGACAGGCCGACGAACAGGACGATGACAAATTTGCCGATGGCCTTGAGCAGTTCCATCAGGGCTTTGATCGAGACCATCCGCTTGATCCCCGGCAAAGGGTTCATCCGACTGAACTTCGGCGCCAGACTGCTGGCGGAGAACAACCAGCCCCCCAGGGAAATCGGCCCGACGAAGGCCGCAAACAGAATAGTGAGCAGGATCGGCTGCACTGCCCAGATCGCCATTTCCCCCGAATGCAGCAGGAAAATCGCCATGTAGCGCTGGTCGACCACCACTTCACGCGTCAGGCTGAAGTTCAACCGCATCAACTCGGCCAGGTTTTGCGCCAGGGCACCACCGAACACCAGCAAGGCCCCGGCACCGGCCATCATCACGGCAAAGGTATTGAGCTCCTTGGAACGGGCAACCTCACCCTTCTCACGGGCGTCCCTTTTCTTTTTTTCCGTGGGGTCTTCTGTCTTGTCCTGACCGCTCTCGCTCTCTGCCATGGCTCAGCGCGCCCGTGCCAATTCGCGTAAGAACTGCAGAGCCTCGACGGCCAGCGGTTGATACTGGTTGAAAATGTCCGCCAGGCAGACCCAGAGGATGAACATCCCCAGTACCAGGATCAGCGGAAAACCAATAGAGAAAATGTTCAACTGCGGCGCGGCGCGGGTCATGATGCCAAACGCAATGTTCACCACCAGCAACGCGGTGATCGCCGGCAGCACCAACACCAGCGCCGCCCCGAGTACCCAGCCGAGCTTGCCGGAAATTATCCAGAAGCCCGTGGTCGACAGCCCGCTGCCCACCGGAAAGGTGGTGAAACTCTCGGTCAGCACTTCAAGGACCACCAGATGGCCGTTCATGGCCAGGAACATCAGCGTCACCAGCATGGTGAAAAACTGCCCGATCACCGCCGTCGAGACACCGTTGACCGGATCGACCATGGAGGCGAAGCTCATACCCATCTGCACCGCAACAATCTGCCCGGCCACCACGAAGGCCTGGAAAAACAGTTGTAGGGAGAGCCCCAGCAAGGCTCCGAAGATGATCTGCTCGGCGACCAGCAGCAGCCCGCTCAGATCCAGAGGATGCACTTCGGGCATTGGCGGCAGGCCGGGGGTGATGACCACGGTGATCGCCAGGATGAAATACATGCGGATTCGCCTTGGCACCAGCGTGGTCCCGAAGATCGGCATGGTCATGATCACCGCGCCGACCCGGAACATCGGCAGCATGAAACTCGCGACCCAACTGCTGATCTGCGTATCGGTCAGCGCAAGCAGCGACATGTCAACCGATGACCTGTGGAATGCTACCGTACAGCGACAGGATGTACTCCATGAACTTCTGCACCATCCAGGGACCGCCGACGATCAGGGTGATCAGCATCACCAACAGGCGCGGCAGGAAGCTCAGGGTCTGTTCGTTGATCTGGGTGGCGGCCTGGAACATTGCCACCAGCAGGCCCACCAGCAGGCTCGGGATCACCAGCACCGTGACCATCACGATGGTCAGCCAGAGGGCATCGCGAAATATGTCGACTGCGACTTCAGGAGTCATTGCACATCACTCGCTCTAGACACCGCCAAAACTGCCGGCCAGGGTACCGATGATCAGTGCCCAGCCATCCACCAGCACGAACAGCATGATCTTGAACGGCAGGGAAATAATCAGCGGCGACAGCATCATCATACCCATGGCCATCAGCACACTGGCCACCACCAGGTCGATGATCAGGAAGGGAATGAAGATCATGAAACCGATCTGGAAGGCGGTCTTCAACTCAGAGGTCACGAAGGCCGGCACGATAATGGTCAGCGGCGCCTGGTCGGGCGTGGCGATATCGGTACGCTTGGACAGGCGCATGAACAGTTCCAGGTCACTACTGCGGATCTGTGCCAGCATGAAGTCCTTGATCGGCCCCTCAGCCTTGAGCACCGCATCCTGGGCCGTCATCTTCTCTGCCAGATACGGTTGCAGGGCATCATGGTTTACCTTGTCGAAGACCGGCGCCATGATGAACATGGTCAGGAACAATGCCATGCCGGTGAGGATCTGGTTCGACGGCGTCGATTGCAGCCCCAGGGCCTGACGCAGGATCGAGAAGACAATGATGATCCGGGTGAAGCTGGTCATCAGCATGACGAACGCCGGGATAAAACTCAGCGCCGTCATGATCAGCAGGATTTGCAGGTTGACCGAATATTCCTGCTGGCCGCTGGCTCCGGTACCGAGGGTGATCGCCGGGATCGACAATGGATCGGCCGCCAGCGCCAGAGGCGCCGCCAGCAGCAAGGCCAACGTCAAGACAAACCGCAAAACGCCCATCACTTCTTATCCTTACCCAGCAATTCCATCAGGCGTTGAGCGAATTCAGGCGTGGCCTGCTCGCCGCTCGGTACCTGGACCGGTTCCTTGAGCACATGCAACGGGGTGATGGTGCCGGGCGTCAGCCCGAGCAGGATCTGCTCGTTGCCGACCTGCACCAACACCAGGCGATCACGCGGGCCGAGGGCGCGCGAGCCGATCAGTTCGATCACCTGCCGCCCCTTGGCCCCCGGGCCGACCTGTTGTACACGGCGCAACAGCCAGGCGAGGACAAAGATGATCCCCAGCACCAGCAGCAACCCGAGCACCAGCTGCGTCAGTTGCCCGGCCATGCTGCCGGGCGCGCTCGGCGTGGCTGCCGCTGCGGTAGCCAGGGGTTCCGCCGCCCAGGCACTGAGCGGCGACAGCAGTAGGATGCAGGGAAGCCTGTTCATTCAGCGCAGCTTCTTGATGCGTTCGCTCGGGCTGATCACGTCGGTCAGACGGATACCGAACTTCTCGTTGACCACCACCACCTCGCCATGGGCAATCAGGGTGCCATTGACCAACACATCCAGGGGCTCGCCGGCCAGGCGATCGAGCTCGATCACCGAACCCTGGTTCAATTGCAGCAGGTTGCGGATGTTGATATCGGTGCTGCCGACTTCCATGGAAATCGACACCGGAATATCGAGGATCACTTCCAGGTTCGGACCGTCGAGGGTCACCGGGTCGTTGTTCTTCGGCACACTGCCGAACTCTTCCATGGGCAGGCGACTGCCGCTCGACGAATTGCCGGAGTCGGCCGCCAGCAAGGCATCGATATCGGACTGGCCGGCATCACCGGTTTCTTCCAGGGCAGCCGCCCATTCGTCGGCCAGGGCCTGGTCGTCGGCGGAAGTCATATCGTTATCATTAGCCATCAGTTGTCCTCGGCAAGCAGAAATTCAGTTGACACAGCGCATTCCTGATCGACGCCCTAGCGGCGTCCGATCGCCTCAATCACTTGCAGCGCCAGGTTGCCCTTGTGGGAACCGAGCTTGACCTTGAACGACGGCACGCCGTTGGCGCGCATCACCATCTCTTCCGGCAGTTCCACCGGAATCACATCCCCCGGCTGCATGTGCAGGATGTCGCGCAGGCGCAACTGGCGACGGGCGACCGTGGCACTGAGCGGCACGGCCACATCGAGCACGTCTTCGCGCAGGGCCTTGACCCAGCGTTCGTCCTGGTCGTCCAGGTCCGACTGGAAACCGGCATCGAGCATTTCCCGCACCGGCTCGATCATCGAGTACGGCATGGTCACGTGCAGGTCGCCGCCACCGCCGTCGAGTTCGATATGGAAGGTCGAAACCACCACCGCCTCGCTGGGCCCGACAATGTTGGCCATGGCCGGGTTCACTTCCGAGTTGATGTACTCGAAATTGACTTCCATGATCGCCTGCCAGGCTTCCTTGAGGTCGATGAATGCCTGCTCCAGCACCATGCGCACCACCCGCAGTTCGGTGGGGGTGAATTCACGGCCTTCGATCTTGGCGTGGCGGCCATCGCCGCCGAAAAAGTTGTCCACCAGCTTGAACACCAGCTTGGCATCGAGGATGAACAGGGCGGTGCCACGCAGCGGCTTGATCTTCACCAGGTTGAGGCTGGTGGGAACATAGAGCGAGTGTACGTATTCACCGAACTTCATCACCTGCACGCCGCCGACCGCCACATCGGCGGAGCGCCGCAGCATGTTGAACATGCTGATACGGGTGTAGCGGGCGAAACGCTCGTTGATCATCTCCAGGGTCGGCATGCGTCCACGGACGATGCGATCCTGGCTGGTCAGGTCGTAGCTTTTGACACTGCCGGGCTCGGCAGCGGTTTCGGTCTGTACCAGACCATCATCGACGCCATGCAACAGGGCGTCGATCTCATCCTGGGACAGCAGATCCTGCACGGCCATGTCGTGATCCTACTGCAGTACGTAGTTAGTGAAGAGCAACTGTTCAACCACTACTTTGCCGACTTCCTTCTGCGCCACTTCCTGCACGCTGGCAGTGGCTTTCTGGCGCAGCAGTTCCTGGCCGACCGGGGTGGCGAGGGTTTCGTAGGTCTGTCCGGAGAACAGCATCACCAGGTTGTTGCGGATCACCGGCATGTGCACCTTGAGGGCATCCAGGTCGGCCTGGTTGCGTGCCAGCAGGGTGATGCTCACCTGCATGTAGCGCTGGCGGCCGCTGGCATCCTTGAAGTTGGTGACAAAGGCCGGGGCCATCGGTTCGAAGATCGCCGGCTGCTTGCCGCTGGTGGCGGCTTCGACCGGCGCCGGCGCCGGTTTGCTCTGGGCACTGTGCATGAAGTACCAGGTCGCGCCCACCGACAGGCCGACGGCCAGCAGCACGCCCAGCACGATGACGATGATCAGCTTGAGTTTGCTTTTACTGCCGGGTTCTTTTACCGCTGCTTCGCTCTTCGCCATGCCAATAATCCGTCACTATTCGATTTTTCATAGTCGCACGGCAAGGCTGGAGCAAGTGTTATGCCAGATCGGGCACAAGGCAAATAGAGTCTTCGAAATACCGCGAAACCTGTAGGAGCAGGGCTTGTCGGGACGCCGCAACGCCGCGAAGAGGCCCTGAGACCGCCAAAAGCTTCGCTGGCAAGCCATACTCCTACAGTACCGTGCGCACCTGAAAAATGGATGCCGACCGAAAGCTCCAGGATCAGGCGTAATAGTCGACCGCGCTGGACCCCACCACCACGCTGGTGCTGGCGGCAGCCGCTTCGCTGACCGCGGCAACCGACAGATCATCCTCGCTGTCGCCACTGAGGCTACCGCCACTGCCGCTACCTCTGTGCGCCTGCTGCTGTTGCTGCTGTGCGCCCTGGCCCTGGCCGGCCCAGCCACGGGCCTGGTCGGAAACCGTGACGTCGGCCTGACCCAGGCCCTGCTGTTGCAGCATGTCGCGCAGGCGCGGCATGTTGCCTTCGAGTGCATCGCGCACCCCGGCATGGGCACTGATAAAGCTGATCTGCGTCGGCTGGTCGGCCGACATGTTCACCTTGATATCCAGGCGCCCCAGTTCGGCTGGCTGCAACTGGATTTCCGCCGACTTGAGATTGGTGCTGGAGAGGTACATGACCCGATTGACCACTTCCTCGCTCCAGCCGCTCTGGTGCATCGCCAACGGCTGGTTGACCGGCAGGGCATTCGCGGACTTGGGCGTGGCCGCCTGGGTCAGGGCCGCCAGGCGATTGGCGAAGTCGTCGACCCGGGTATCGCTGGAGGCACTCTTGATATCCTTGAGACCGTCATCAATCAGGGTCTTGAAGGATTTGTCGCCACCCTGGTCGCTGCTGCCGGGATCGGTCTTCTGATCGAGCATCGTCACGACGTTATTCGCCTGGCTCTGCGCCAGGGTCGAATCACTGGCATTGGCGTTGTCGCTGGTTTTCGTCGAGGCCTGGCTGCTGCTCGATACGTGACCGCCCTGCTCCATGGCCAGGCGTACCGCCGGCAGGTTGTCCAGCGGGTCGGCACTCGGATCGAAATCATCACCCTTGCTCGGCGCTGTCGTCGCGGTAGCCGGCGTGGCCGCGGCGCTGACCGCAGCCGCCAACGGTGCCTGGACCACGGCCGGATCAACCGCCACCGCGGTGGCAACCGGGGTCGGCGGAGTCGCGGCAGCCTGGAGCAGGGTCGGATCGACGGTCGGGTCCGGCGTCACCACGACGACCGGGGTATCGGTCGTGGTGCTGGGGTCAGCGCTGGAAGCGCTCTTGTCATCGGACTTCGAGGTATCGGTCGAGGCCGTCGCGCCATCGGTCGCGGTCTTGTCAGAGGCGCCCTTGTCATCGGCGGATGCGGTCTTGCCGTCCACCTTGGTCGTATTGTCGGCAGGCAAGGATTTGCCGCTACCGGCAACCGGCGACTGCGCGGCGGCATCCTGGTTGTTGGTGTTGTTGGCGTTGCTGGCTGGCGCGTCCGGCTTCGACGACAGCGCCGGGGCCTTGTCCGCCAAGGGTTTAGCCGGATTGAAGGCGACCTTGGGCGGATTGCTCTGGGTGTTCTGGTAGACCTGCGCAAAGCTGAAAGCATTGTCCTTGGGCTGCGCGACAGCGGTCGGCGCGGGAGGCACGAGGTCCGCCTGCGGCTTGACGGCAGCGTTGGCCTGGAGGAGCGAATTAGGGACGAGTGACATTATACGGTCTCCGCTGCACAGGGGTCGTAAGTACAGTACAAGGAGCATTAGCAAGGTTCGGGCCACATCCACCCGGACGGGTCGGATGCAGCCATGGCGGCCCGTGACTCGCGCGGCTAAGGCCGGACCGGAAAGCGCTCGCGCTCGGTTTCGTAATAGCGCCGCACCAGTTCGTATTCATGGTCGATCTGATTGATCAGTTCTTCGACACCCACCAGCGGCAATTGCCCGGCAAGCTGCTCCAGTTGCCGGCAAAGCTCGGCCAGGCGCAGCGCCCCCATGTTACTGCTGCTGCCCTTGAAACTATGGGCCGCGGCTCCGAGGTCCACGGCATTGCTCGCCTGATGCAACTGCCCCAGGCGTTTTCTCGAATCTTCGAGAAAGGTATCCAGCAACAGCGGATACTCATCCTCCATGATGTCCTGCAATGCACTGAGTGCATCGCGATCCAGATGCTCCATATCGTTGTCCACTTGATCGCTCCCTGCTCCTGACCTGCGAATTATGCCTGAGCCTCCCACGAAAACTCCACGTGGGCACTGCGTCCGTTATCCGACCAGCAGGCGTTGCGACCAAGCTGGCGCACCAGCCCGACACCGCGCCCGGACAGCCGGTCGACCGCGACGGGGCGCTCCATCACCTTCGTTACGTCAAAACCATTGCCACTGTCATCAACCTGTATGCTCAATCGACCGCCCTCCCCCTGCGGGATCACCTGCAGGCGCACCCGCACGAAGCCTTCCTCCAGTTCGAGCAGACGCCGATTGCGTTGTTCATAGTATTGCGCAAATCCCTTCACATCGCGCTTGAGACTCGAATCCAGGCCGAGCACTCCATGTTCCAGGGCATTGGAGTAGAGCTCGGCGAGAACGCTGTAGAGCGCGCCGCTCTGCGTGCGCAAGCCATGCACCTCCATCAGCAGTTGCAACATGTATGGCAACGGATTGAAACGCTTGAGGCTGGCCGCGCGAAACTCAAAACTTACCGACCAGTCCAGCGGGCAGGATTCACCGCTGTCGGAATAGATCATGGCGTTCGGCAACTGCCGCGTCGGTGCCGGCAGGCTGACCTGGACCATGCTCACATCGTCACGGGCCTCGCCGCGGAAACGCAGCAAGGCCGCCTGGATATCTTCGAACAGGCGATCCGGCTCCCGATTGGCCGCGAAAACCTCTTGCAGACGCTCCACGCCAAATAGCTGCTCTTCGCCGTTACAGGTATCGATCACCCCGTCGGAGAGCAGGAACACCCGGTCCCCGTGGGCCATCGGGTAGACGTCGGTACGATGATCGAACAGCTCGGCGCCCAGCACTCCCAGGGGCAGGTGCTGGGCCACCAGCGGCTGGCGTTCTCCCGTGGCCAACCGATGCAGGTAACCGTCCGGCATGCCGCCATTCCACACTTCCACCACCTGACGCTGCGGGCTCAAGCAGACAAAGGTGGCGCAACAGAACATGTCCACCGGCAGGATGCGCTTGAGCTTGGCATTCATCTCCCGCAGGGTTTCCGGCAGTCCATAGCCCTTGGCGGTCATGCCGTAGAACACTTCCGCCAGCGGCATCGCGCCGACCGCCGCCGGCAGGCCATGGCCAGTGAAGTCGCCGAGCAGCACATGCATATCGCCGGCTGGGGTGTAGGCCGCCAACAACAGGTCGCCGTTGAACAGCGCATAAGGGGATTGCAGGTAGCGGATATTCGGTGCGTTCAGACAGCCGGCGTGGGCCACCTTGTCAAACACCGCCTTGGCCACCCGCTGTTCGTTGAGCAGGTAGTCATGGTGCCGGGCAATCAGGTCGCGCTGTTGCAGGACGGTGTCCTGCAGGCGCCTGAGACGGTCCATGGCCTTGATCTTGGCACCGAGGATCACCTGGTTGTAGGGCTTTTCCAGAAAGTCGTCGCCGCCGGCCTCCAGGCAACGCACCAGCCCATCGACTTCGGTCATGGAGGTCAGGAAAATGATCGGTACCAGCGCCTCGCCGGCCAGCACCTTGATCCGCCGTGCCGCCTCGAAGCCGTCCATCACCGGCATCATCGCGTCCATCAGCACCAGCTGTGGCCGCCGCGACTCGAACAAGGCCACGGCTTCGGCGCCATTACTGGCGGTCAGCACCCCGTGTCCCTGGCGCCGGACGATGCTCGAGAGCAGCAACCGATCGGCCGCGCCATCCTCGGCGATCAGTACCGTCAGCGACTCTGCTCCCGGCTGCATGAAGGTCAGCCGATATCGAAGAGTTTGTCGAAATTGGAAATGGCGAGGATCTTGCGCACGTCCGAGTTGCTGTTGATCACCCGCACATCGGAGTGATCACCACCGGCGTGATCGCGCAACAAGAGCAACATACCCAGTGCGGAGCTGTCCAGATAGGTCGCTTCCTTCAAATCGACCACAATGGACGACGGTTTCTTGGCAAGCCCCTCATATGACTCACGAAACTCCTGATGCCGGCCAAAATCAAAACGCCCCTTGATGGAGATCGTCAATTTTGCGCCATCAGGCGATACTTCTGCGACTACAGCCATGATCCTGCTTCCTTGTCAGTGGCGACGTGTACAAGGTTTAGCACCCCGCCGAGGGTAGGGCAACCGTGAGCGTCAAAATTCCTGCAGATCAATACGGACTCTGCCGTGGCAAACGCTGGGACAGCTCATCCAGCAACTTCTGTTCACGCTTGTCTTCCAGCTGGCGCGCCTCTTCGACATAGCGCTGCACCAGCTTGCGCAAGCCTTCGACCCGGGCATAGGCCTGCTGCCAGGCCTCGCGTGCCTTGTCGAGATTGTTCTGGTGCCAGGCCAGGCTCTGGCGCTGCTGGCCAACCGCCGTGTCCAGCTGGGTAAGAAACTGCTGGTAGCCCAACAACCATTGGCCGGAGACCCCGAGACTACCACGCTCGATCCACTGCTCCTGGTATTCGAGGCGAAAACGCTCGAGATCCTCCAGCTTGTTCTGCGCGACCCGCACCTGCCCCTGGAAATAACCCAGGCGCTGGACCGCGGTGCGCTCGGCGCTTTCGGCCATATCGACCACCGGGGCCAGGCGCGCGGCACGGCTCAGGGCCATGACGGATTAACCGCCCGCCGCGGGAGCGAACACCGACGCCAGATGCGCGCCGCTTTCACCCAGGCTGATATTGTCGTTCAAGCCCTGGCGCAGGTACTGGACCATCGCCGGCTGCAAGGCAATCGCGGTGTCGGTGTCACGGTCGCCGCCAGGCACATAGGCACCGACGCTGATCAGGTCGCGGCTCTGCTGATAACGCGACCAGAGCTGCTTGAAATGCTGGGCGCGACTCATGTGCTCGGGGCTGACCACCGCGGGCATGACCCGACTGATGGACGCTTCGATATCGATCGCCGGGTAATGGCCTTCCTCGGCCAGGCGCCGGGACAGGACGATATGCCCGTCGAGCACGCCCCGCGCCGAGTCGGCAATCGGGTCCTGCTGGTCATCGCCTTCGGACAGCACGGTGTAGAACGCCGTGATCGAGCCGCCGCCGGCCTCGGCGTTACCGGCCCGCTCCACCAGCTTGGGCAGCTTGGCGAATACTGATGGCGGATAACCCTTGGTCGCCGGCGGCTCGCCGATGGCCAGGGCGATTTCCCGCTGGGCCTGGGCGAAACGGGTCAGGGAATCCATGAGCAACAGGACATTCTTGCCCTTGTCGCGGAAATACTCGGCGATCCGTGTGCAATACATGGCCGCGCGCAGGCGCATCAGTGGCGCGTCGTCCGCCGGAGAAGCCACCACCACCGAACGCTTGAGGCCTTCTTCACCGAGAATGTGCTCGATGAACTCCTTCACCTCGCGACCCCGCTCGCCGATCAGGCCGACCACGATGATGTCGGCCTCGGTGAAGCGGGTCATCATGCCCAGCAACACGCTCTTACCCACGCCGGTACCGGCGAAGAGCCCGAGACGCTGGCCGCGACCGACGGTGAGCAAGCCATTGATACAGCGAATGCCCACATCCAGTGGCTGGCTGATCGGGTCGCGGTTGAGCGGGTTGATGGTCGGGCCATCCATCGGCACCCAATCTTCGGCCTTCATCCCGCCCTTGCCGTCGAGGGCCCGGCCGGCACCGTCGAGCACCCGCCCGAGCATGCTCATGCCCATCGGCAGACGCCCGGTATCGGCCAACGGCACGACCCTGGCACCCGGCGCAATGCCGGCCACGCTGCCCACCGGCATCAGGAACACTTTGCCACCGGAAAAGCCCATCACCTCGGCCTCGACCTGCACCGGGTGATAGCTGTCGTCGTTGATCACCAGGCACCGCGCGCCCATGGCGGCCCGCAAGCCCTCGGCTTCAAGGGTCAGGCCGACCATGCGCAACAGGCGTCCTTCGAGGATCGGTTGCCCGGGCAGGTCGATAGCTTCGGCATAACCGCTCAAGCGCTTGCCGAAGCTGGTGCGCTCAAGACGCATCGGAGAGGTCCGCTTCGGAAACCGCGCTCAGCGCTTCCTCCAACTCCAGGGCCATGTCCGGCAGCGCCGGGTGCAGGGATTGCTCGTGGAGCTGGTCGAACAGCTGCGCGATGGCCTTGCTGATACGGGTTTCAATGGTCGCATCGATCCGACTGTGCTCGGTTTCGATCCGGCAGCCACCGGCCTGCAGGGCCTCGTCCTCGACGATGCGCCAAGTAGCCTCGTGGCGCTCGCGCAAGGCCTTGATCTGGTCGAAATCCTGCGGATTGATGTACAGACGGACGTTATCGGCGCCCAACGGCAACAGTTTGAGGGCTTCGCGCAGGACATGCTCGATCTGGCTCGAATCGGTCTTCAGCTCACGCTGGATGACCTCGCGGACCATATGCTCGACCAGCCCCACCAGGCTCTGCTCGATCTGCCGGTCCTGCTCGGCGATGGGCGCGAACAGATTGCCCATCAACGCTTCCAGGGACTTGAGCTTGGCGCTGAGGGCAACTTCGGCTTCCTGGCGAACCTTGAGCTGGGTGCTGTGGAAACCTTCGCGTTCGCCCACCGCGAAGCCTTCGTTGTAGGCTTCCTGGCGAATGCTTTCAAGTTCTTCGAGAGTCAGCGGCTGGACTTCTTCCAGCGGCACTTCCTCCATCTCGGCGGGTATTTCTTCCACCGGCTCGGGTTCGGGCACCTCGACATGCGGGTCGAAACTGGGCAGCGACCAGAGGTCGAAACCACCCACGTCCCGGGCGCGGATCAGATCGGTTGGATCAGTCATGGCTTGATCCTTAGATCATCTCTTCGCCGCCCTTGCCACCGAGCACGATTTCTCCGGCTTCGGCCATACGGCGGGCGATGGTAAGGATTTCCTTCTGCGCGGTCTCCACGTCGCTGACGCGAACCGGACCCTTGGCTTCGAGGTCGTCGCGCAGCAGTTCCGCCGCACGCTTGGACATGTTCTTGAAGATCTTTTCCTTGACGCCCTCGTCCGAGCCTTTGAGCGCAAGCACCAGCACGTCGGAAGAGACTTCGCGCAGCAGGGCCTGGATACCGCGATCGTCGACGTCGGACAGGTTGTTGAAGACGAACATGAGGTCTTCGATCTGGGTCGACAGGTCCTCGTCGACTTCGCGGATCGAGTCCATCAACTGGCCTTCGATCGAGCTGTCGAGGAAGTTCATGATGTCCGCGGCACGCTTGATGCCGCCCAAGGTGGTCCGGGCCGCGTTGGAGTTGCCGGAGAACTGCTTCTCGAGAATCTGGTTGAGCTCCTTGAGGGCCGCCGGCTGTACCGTGTTCAGCGACGAGACCCGCAGGATGATGTCCAGGCGCACCTTGTGGTCGAAGTTGTTCAACACTTCGCCGGCCTGGTCGGGATCGAGGTAAGCCACGACGATCGCCTGGATCTGCGGGTGCTCGTAACGGATCACGTCCGCCACCGCCCGCGGCTCCATCCACTTGAGGCTGTCCAGGCCGCTGGTATTGCCACCCAGCAGGATACGGTCGATCAGGCCGTTGGCCTTGTCTTCGCCGAGGGCCTGGGTGAGCATCTTGCGCACGTAGTCGTCGGAACCGACGCCCAGGCTGGTCTGGTCGCCGACAATCTCGACGAACTCGCTCATGACCTGCTCGACCTGCTCACGATGCACGTTGCGCATCTGCGCCATGGCCACGCCGACCCGCTGGACCTCCTTGGGGCCCATGTGGCGCAACACTTGTGCAGCATCGGTGGAACCCAGCGACAGCAGCAAGATCGCGGCTTTATCGACCCGGGTCAGCTTCTGGGTGACGGCGGCGTTATTACTCATCGGCGTTAATCCACTCTTTGACGACCTGTGCCACACGGCCCGGATCTTCGGCTACCAGACTCTTGATGGCGTTCAGCTGTGCGTCATAGCCTTCGCTCGGGCTCGGCAGCAGGATACTTTGCGGCCCGCCCAGGCTGACCCGGTCGTTGGACAGTTCGCCATCCAGGCCGCCCATGCCACCCAGCTCGACGTCGCCGCCGAAACCGGCCAGTTGCTTGCCCTTGCCGCCACCGGTGATGTTGTTGAGCACCGGGCGCAGCACACCGAACACCAGTACCAGGATGAACAGCACACCCAGTACTTGCTTGACCACATCCCAGAACCAGGGTTGCGAGTAGAACGGAATATCGGCGATCACTTCACCGCGCTCGGCGGAGAACGGCACGTTGATCACGCTGACGCTGTCGCCACGACTGGCGTCGAAACCGACGGCGTCCTGGACCAGGCGGGTGAAGCGCGCCAATTCGTCGGCGTTCCACGGTGAACGAGTGGTTTCGCCATTGGCCGGGTTGATCTTGACCTGGTCGTCGACCACCACCGCCACCGACAGACGGGTCACGCGCCCCTGCTGTTGCTTGGTGTGGCTGATGGAACGATCCAGTTCGAAGTTCTTGGTCGATTGTTGACGCTTGTCCGCCGGATATGGCGCCAGCATCGGTTGGCCGGTGGCCGGGTCCATGATCTGCTGGCCGTTGGCATCGAGCAGCGGCTGGCCAGCAGCGATGGCTCCGCTCGAAGCGCCGGCACCGCCGGTGGTCTGCGGCGCGCTGGCCGGGCCGGGCGGCTGGTTGCTCAAGGCCCCCGGGACGCCTTGCGGACCGTTGCTGGCGGTACGCTGTTCGGTTGTCGATTGTTCGCTACGCAGCGCCGGCTGATCGGGGTTGAACTGCTCGGAGGTCGACTCGACGGCACTGAAATCGACGTCGGCGGAGACTTCAGCCTTGTAGCGGTCGTTGCCCAACACCGGTTGCAGGATGTTGTGCACCCGCTGGGTCAGCATGCTTTCCACGCGCCGGCTGTAATCGAACTGCTTGCCGGCCATGCTCAATTCGGAGTTTTGCGCCTGATCGGAAAGCAGGTTGCCTTTCTGGTCGACGACGGTGATCTGCGACTTGCTCAGTTCCGGAACACTGGTGGCCACCAGGTTGATAATGGCAATCACCTGGCCTGGCTCCAGGGAACGCCCGGAATACAGCTCGACCAATACCGAGGCGCTGGGTTTGCGCTCATCGCGCACGAACACCGAGCTTTTCGGGATGGCCAGGTGCACGCGGGCACCCTTGACGTTGTTCAGGCTGGAAATGGTCCGTGCCAGTTCGCCTTCCAGGCCGCGACGATAACGGGTCGCCTCCATGAACTGGCTGGTGCCCAGGCCCTGGTCCTTGTCGAGGATTTCAAAACCGATGTTGCCATCGCTCGGCGTCACGCCGGCGGCGGCCAGCTTGAGGCGGGCGCGGGAGACGTCATCGGCCTTGACCAGCAGCGCACCGGAATTCGGCTCGACGGTATAGGGAATGTCCGCCGCCGCCAGGGTTTCCATGACCTGCTTGGCATCCATCCCGGCCAGGCTGCCATACAGCGGCCGGTAGTCGGGCTGCTGGGACCACAACACCACGGCAAAGCCGATCGCCACGCTGGCCGCCAGGCCGACCATCAGGCCTACCTGACGGAGCATGGTCATTTCGGAAAGATTTTCCAGAAAGGACAACCCGAACAGCGGCGGTTTACCGTCTGTGGGGCCGGACTTGGCCGGTACGTTATCGGCGAGAACTTCTGCCATGACTGTTTACGTCCCTAACCCTTAGACCGGCATCTGCATGATGTCTTGATACGCCTGGACCAGCTTGTTGCGCACCTGGGTCAAGGCCTGGAACGAGACGCTGGCTTTCTGCGAGGCGATCATGACGTCAGTCAGGTCGACGCCGCTCTTGCCGATTTCGAATGCCGTGGACAGCTGGCCAGAGGCTTGCTGCACGTCGTTGACCTTGTTGATGGCATTGCCGAGCAAATCGGAGAAGCTGCTACCGCTGACTTCCGGCGCGGCCACAGCCGATTTGGGTTGAGCCATGGCATCCATTTGCATGGAGCGCATGTCCAGCATCAATCGATTAAATTCAACACCCTGGCTCATGAACGTCTCTCTCCGGCGGCCTGCAATTTTTTGACACTTGTGTAGCAGTTAATGAAGGATTAGCAACAAGGGTGCCAGCTCCTTGTCGTCCTCGAACAAAATCCGATACACGACACCCGAGCCCGAATGGACTTACATGGCAAACAGATAGGCTTCGACATCCATTCCGGCATCGCGCATCTGCGCCAGTTTGTAACGCAGCGTACGCGGACTGATACCCAAGCGCTCGGCGGCTTCCTTGCGCCGCCCGCGCTCGGCGCGCAGGGTGTCGATAATCATCTGGAATTCGCGCCGACGCAGATCGTCGCCCAAGCCGCCGGCCTGCTCGCCCGCCCCCTCGCCCGCCACGGATTCCCCGCCAGACGGCCGGGCGCTCGGCGCAAGTCCCGGCATGGGCGCCGCGCCGGCCGGGCCGGCCAGACAGAAATCCTCCGCCTGGATCAACCCGCCCTGCTGCAGGATCAGCGCCCGCTGGATCGCATTGTCCAGCTCGCGCACATTGCCCGGCCACGGATAACCGATCAGACAAGCCTGCGCCTGGGGTGACAGTCGAACAGAGGCATGTTTCATTTTGGCACTGTGCTTGGCCAGCAGCCGTTCGGCCAGTGGCAGAATATCGGCGGTACGCTCGCGCAGCGGGCGCCAGGCCAGCGGAAAAACCGACAACCGATAGAAAAGGTCTTCACGGAAACGCCCGGCCGCCACTTCCCCGGCCAGGTCACGGTTGGTGGTAGCCACCACGCGGATATCCAGGCTGATCGGTTTGCGTGCACCGACCCGCTCGACCTCGCGTTCCTGGAGCACGCGCAACAGCTTGGCCTGGAGACCCAGGGGCATCTCGGAAATCTCATCGAGCAGGATGGTCCCGCCATCAGCCTGCTCGAACTTGCCGGCCTGGGCCGCGATGGCGCCGGTGAACGAACCCTTTTCGTGACCGAACAGGGTCGCCTCGAGCATGTTGTCGGGAATCGCCGCGCAGTTGATGGCGATAAACGGCTGGCTGGCACGCGGCGATTGCTGATGGATATAACGTGCCAGCACCTCCTTGCCGGTGCCGGACTCCCCGGAAATCAGTACGGTCGAATCGCTGCGGGCGACCCGCGCCGCCAGTTCGAGCAACTGCGCACTGGCCGGTTCAGAGGCGATCGGCCCCTCGCTGTCGACCGCGCTCAACTGCCCCAGGGCATGCCGCGCCACCAGGTCGAGCAGGGCCTTGGGCTCGAACGGCTTGACCAGATAGTCAGCCGCACCCTGGCGCATCGCATCCACCGCCCGCTCCACCGCACCATGGGCGGTCATCAGCAACACCGGCAACTGCGGCTGGCGTGCGCGCAGCAGGCAGAGCAGCTGGTGCCCGTCCATGCCCGGCATATTGACGTCGCTGATCACCAGGCCGAATGACTCGGCGGCCACCGCCTCCAGCGCCTCCTCGGCCGAACCGACCGCATGGAACTTATGCCCGGCCAGCAGCAGGGTATCGGCCAACGCCTCACGCAAGGCATGATCGTCCTCGACCAGCAGGACCTTGAGCAGCGGTTTCATTCTTGAGCCTCCATGGCACCGGGAATCAGCGGCAGACAGACCATCGCACAAGTGCCGCGTCCCAGCCGCGAATGTAATTGCATGTCGCCCTGATGCGCCCGGGCAACAGCCTTGACCACGGCCAGGCCAAGGCCGGTGCCGGTGGTCTTGGTGGTGAAGAACGGCTCGCCCAGGCGTGCGAGCACGGCCGGGGCGATGCCCGAGCCATTGTCGCTGATACACAGGCGCAAGGTCGTGCCGCGAGCGTACAGGTGCACCTTCAGGCGGACCTCGCCAGTACTGGCCTGCTGGGCGTTTTCGATCAGGTTCAGCAACGCCCCCACCAGGGTGTCGCGATTGCACAACAACTCCCCGACATGGCTGTCGCACTGCCAGCGCACCGCGGCCCCGCGGATATGAGGCTGCGCCGCCGCCTGCAGCGCCTGCATCAGCCCTTTGGGCGTCAGCCGGTCGGTCAGTGGCAGCTCGCCACGGGCGAACACCAGCATGTCGCGCACCTGGTGCTCCAACTCATGCAGGCGCTCCTTCAAGCGCCCGGCAAAACGTTGTTGGGTCTCCACCGGCAAGGCCTGCTCGGTGAGATGACTGGCATAGAGCAAGGCCGCCGAGAGCGGTGTGCGGATCTGGTGCGCCAGGGACGCGACCATGCGCCCCAGCGAGGACAAGCGCTCATGTCGCGCCAGTTGATCCTGCAGGCGCCGGGTTTCAGTCAGATCGTTGAGCAGGACCAACTGGCCCGGCTCCGCATCCAGCGAACGCGTGGAGATCGACAGGCGCCGACCATCCTTGAGGGATATTTCATGACCGTCGTCTTCACGCGGAGCGAAGCAACGGCCGATCACCTG
The DNA here is from genome assembly GCF_023242315.1 of Pseudomonas sp. MWU13-2105. Taxonomy (GTDB): domain Bacteria; phylum Pseudomonadota; class Gammaproteobacteria; order Pseudomonadales; family Pseudomonadaceae; genus Aquipseudomonas. Next base: position 41,554 of record NZ_JALLIY010000018.1, on the reverse strand, counting down.
GCGCCAGAGCTCGCCGACCAGTGGCAGGCCGAGCAGCTCCCGGGCCGCCGGATTGGCCTCACTGACAATGCCATGGGAATCGATGACGATGACCCCGCCCGGCAACAGGTCGAGCAGGTTCTGAAGACGATTGGCCAAGCGTTCCTTTTCCGCCAGCTCCGCCATGCGCTGGGCGCTGACCACCGCCAGCTCGCCCTTGAGCTCGGTGACCCGGGCTTCGAGCAGGCTGTAGGAATCGTTGAGCTGCGTCGACATCTGGTTGAACAGCGAGAAGGCCTGCTCCAGGCCCAACCGACCGACCTGCTCGACGGACGACGAGGATCCCGTGGTTTCAGGGACAGGTGACATCGGGGCGGCTTGGGGCATGGTGCTCTCTCGCTTGGCTGACCGTCATTTAAACGGAACGTTACAAGAGACTTAGCAATACCCGTGCCGAAAAAAAACCAGCCGTTTTTCAACAGGTTGAAAAACAGGCGTCAATCATCCGCCTGTTCATCACCCTCGCGCCGGCTCATCCCGTATTTGCGCATCTTCTCCACCAGGGTGGTGCGACGGATACGCAGGCGCTCGGCAGCCCGGGCGACGATGCCATTGGCGTCGTCCAGCGCTTGCTGGATCAACCCCTGCTCAAGGCCACCGAGGTAGTCCTTGAGGTCCAGGCCTTCGGGCGGCAGCATCGCCGAGGTGGTGAAATCCGGGGTATGGCCGTTGATCGCGACCCGCTCTTCGAGATCGCTGCGCAGGCTGTCCACCAGTTGCTCGTCTTCGTCATCGACGTAGCGGAATTTCTTCGGCAGCTCGGCCACGCCAATCACCCCGTACGGATGCATGATCGCCATGCGCTCCACCAGGTTGGCCAGTTCACGGACGTTGCCCGGCCAGGCATGACGGCACAGCGACATGATCGCCGCCGAGTTGAAACGGATGGAGCCGCGCTTTTCGTGCTCCATGCGCGAGATCAATTCGTTCATCAGCAACGGAATATCTTCGACCCGCTCACGCAGTGGCGCCATCTCGATGGGGAACACGTTCAGGCGGTAGTAGAGGTCTTCGCGGAAGCTGCCGACCTCGATCATGCTCTCGAGGTTCTTGTGGGTGGCCGCGATGATTCGCACGTCAATGCTCTGGGTCTTGTTGCTGCCGACGCGCTCGAAAGTACGTTCCTGCAGCACACGCAGCAGCTTGACCTGCATCGGCAACGGCATATCGCCGATTTCGTCGAGGAACAGCGTACCGCCGTTGGCCAGCTCGAAACGCCCGGCACGACTGGTGATGGCACCGGTGAAGGCGCCCTTCTCGTGACCGAACAACTCGCTTTCCAGCAACTCGGCCGGGATCGCCCCGCAGTTCACCGGCACGAAAGGTGCGTCGCGGCGCTTGGAGTGATAGTGCAGGTTGCGCGCCACCACTTCCTTGCCGGTGCCGGACTCGCCGAGGATCAGCACGCTGGCGTCGGTATCGGCCACCTGCTGCATCATCTGGCGCACATGCTGGATGGCCCGGCTGGTACCGACCAGGCTGCGGAACAGGTTGGGCTCGCGCTGCCGGCCACGCTCACGGGCCTGGTCATACATCTCGCGATAGACCTGGGCACGATGCAGGGAATCGAGCAGCTTGCTATAGCTGGGAGGCATTTCCAGGCTGGACAAGACCCGGCGACGCTGGTCTTCGGGCAGATCGGCAGAAGAAATTTCGCCCAGAAGCAACACCGGAAGGAACTCATCCCAGGTTGACAGTGTCTTAAGCAAGCCAGTCAGTCCGCTCGCGGCATTGACCGTCCCGACCAGGACGCACAGCACTTCGCGACTGGACGACAAAGAGCCGACCATCTGCTGCCAGTCATCGCTGGTGCAGGAGAGATTTTCTTCGCCGAGAAAATTTAAGATCACCGCCAAGTCACGGCGGCGAACGCTATCGTCATCGATCAGCAGAATTTTGGTTTCACGCCACATGCAATAGCAACTTCCCTAGTCAACTCGATGCCCGGTATGGGTGGGGCAAGCTAGACATCCGAGGCCGGACAGGGCCTCCAAGGACGACTGAAATCTGGAAACAGCACTAGTTAAGTCAAAAAAGCGTACATAGTCAAATTTATGGCGCAATACGGTTCGATTAACCCAACATTAACCGAACAGATGGTAAACCTTTGCGGCGTTCCTTGCTTGCTGGATCTTCGACATCTCATCGACTATCGACTGACGTTCGCCCATGGCCGCTTCCAGCAGCTGACGATAGACATGGAGCAACTCTTCCAGCTTGACGCGCAGCGCATCCTCATCCAACCCAGTCTCGCCGAGCACATCCTCCATGCAGGCGCGGCAGGCCAGGTCCAACCGGGTGATGGCCTCCCAGTCACGATCGGCCAAAGCCGTCACCAAGGCGGCACGGGTTTCTTCGATACGCTGCAGTACGAGACTCATGATGAACTCCTTAAAACTGCGGACTTGGTGCGGCGATGGCGTCCCAACCTTCCTTGACCGTGGTGAGCAGACCAGCGACTTCGTCGAGCATCCGGGTGTCCGACTGGATATTGGCTTGCGCCAGACGCGTCATCATGTAAGCGTAAAGATTGTCCAGATCACCCAGCGAATCCGCCGATTTCTCCAAATCCAAGCCTTCGCGCAGACCACCGACGATGCCGATGGCCTTGCCGATGGCGACCCCCTTGGCGGCGATGTCCTTGCGCTCGATGGCGCCTTTGGCCTGGGCAATGCGGTCCAGACCACCTTCCATCAGCATCTGCACCAGGCGATGAGGACTGGCCTCGGAGGTCTGTGCCTGGGCTCCTACCTTCTGGTATTGCCGAAGGGCTAGCATCGGATTCATGTTCTACCTCATTGCCACTCAAGGGTTCGTATAAGCAGTGTATCGCCTTTGAATCAGAAAACTTTAGACCCGAAGAACAAAAACCCGGCACGCGCTGGACGCGGCCGGGCTTTTTCCTGGCACTGACGCTGAGACTTAGCCCGACTTCTGCGCGTTCAACGAGGTAAAGAACGACGTAATGCTGGTGGCGGTCGCCTTCAACTGCCCGACAATCAAGTCCATGGCGTTGTACTTGGCCGTCAGGGTCGCGGTCAGACTGGTGACATGCAGATCCAGGGCCGTCTGCTGGTTACCCAGATCAGTGGCCTGGGTCTTCAGACTGTTGGTACGCTGATCGAGCAAGCCGCCGGTCTGCACGTAGGGTGTGATCGCCTTGGTCATCCGCGCCAATAGGCCGTCGGCCCCCGCATTGGCGGTAGTCCCCGTAAACAGCTGCTGGACCTGACCACTCAGGCCATCGGTGGTCATGGCCCGAGTGAAGGTGGTGCTGTTGAAATTCAACTGCCCCGTGGTCTGATCAGTCCCCACACCCAGCTGCGAGAGCACCGCCAACTGACTGCCCGGACCTGGCGTAGTGAGCGCGCCGCGTATGTCAGCAATCAGCGAACGAGGCATTGAGTCGCCAGTGAACGCCGCCGAAACGGTTGGTTTGCCATTGGCATCCAGAGTGGCCGTGCTCAAGGTATTGATGGTCGACATCAGGGTGTTGTAAGCACTCACGAACGTCTGGATCGAGGTCTGCAAACCCGTGGTATTGGTGCCCACGGTAACCGTCGAACTGGCGCTTGCCGCGAGCAGGTTCAGCGTCAAACCGCTGATGGCATTGCTGACAGTGTTGGTCTTGCTGGTGACCGTCAGGCCATCAATGGACAGGCTGGCGTCCTTGGCCAACGCAGAAACCGCCCCCGAACTTGTCGCCAGCGGAGGATTAGGCATCAACTGAGTGCCATCGATTTCCAACCCGGCGATGCCGCTGACCGTCAAATCGGAACCCGCGCCCGTGGTGGTGGAACCGAACACAAGTCTCGAACCGTTGCTATCGGTCACGATGTTCGCGGAAACACCCTTGGACGCCAGTGTGGAGTTGATCGCATCCCGCGTGGTCTGCAAGGTTGCATTGGCCGGGATCGTGACGTTGTAGTTAGTGCCATTCTGACTGATGGTCAGGGTACCACTCGGAATAGCACTGGTCGCACCACCGGCAAAAGAAGCACTGGCCACCTTCGAACCCGTGGCAAGGCTATTGACAGTAATGTTGTAGGTACCCGCCACCGCACTGTTGTTGGTGGTGGCCGTCAATGTCGACGGCGTCCCCGATGTTGCCGAAAAGCCCGGGAACTGCGGAGTCGTGGCACTGTTGAGATTGGTCAGTGCGGTCTGGAAGGTCGTCAGCGCACTCTTCAGAGAGCCCACGCCGGAGAGCTTCAGCGTGTTGCTCGATGTCTGGCTGGTGATCTGCGTCTGCTTGGCCGATTTATCGGCGTTGACCAACGCGGTCACGATCGAATTGATATCCAGGCCGGAACCGAGGCCCGTACCCGGTGTAATTGGACTTGCCATGTCTATCTCTCCACAATTTGCTGCCAGTCTTTTGACCCTTGCCGGGGTCAGAAGAATCTGAAGACACTATTCATGCCAGCTGTCAGGCTTTCGCGTCAAACAGCACATTGCTCGCCGAGCTCAGACTGTCAGCCAGTTTCAAGGCTTCCGCGGAGGGGATCTGTCGAACCACCTCGCCGCTGTCGCTGGCGATGACTTTGACTACGACTTGGCCGGAGTGTTCATCGATGGAAAATTCCAGGTTGCGCTTGATCGATTGGACGAACTTCTCGATATCCTGCACAGCCTTCTTGAGTCTCTCGGAAGAATCCGAATCCTTGCTGGTGGCCGAAACGGGTTTTACCGGATCCGCCTGAGGCGCCGCCGTAGCCGATACCGGCTTGTCGGCAACAGGACTGGAGCTGGCCGGCGTAACAGCTGGGTAAGACAGACTAAGCTTTACACTCATGTCCATATCCATCACCTCTCAACGTGAAAAAGCGAGAGAGCGCGACAAGCACACCCCCCCGCCAAAACTCATTCCAAAATTACTGAAGCAGCTTCAGTACGGAGGAAGGCAATTGGTTGGCCTGGGCCAGAATCGAAGTGGAAGCCTGTTGCAGGGTCTGGCTCTTGGTCAGCTGAGCAGTTTCAGCAGCGAAGTCGGTGTCCTGTACGCGGCCTTGTGCAGCGGTCACGTTCGCGGTCACGTTCTGCAGGTTGGAGATGGTGCTGGTCAGACGGTTCTGCGACGCACCGAGGTTGGCGCGGGTAGCACCGATGGCGGCGATTGCAGCGTCGATCGCGGTGATCGCGTTGTCGATGTTCGAAGCGGCGGCTGCCGAAGTAGCACCGGTCAGCATCACAGTACCGCTACCTACCGACAGGCTGACGGCGTCGAACTTGGAGCTCAGGGTCAGATTGATCTGGTTGGCGGAACCCGTGTTGGAGCCGACTTGCAGGGTAACAACACCTGCCGAACCGTCCAGCAGGTTTTTGCCGTTCAGCTGGGTGGAGGCGGAGATACGAGTCAGTTCGTCCGACATCTGGGCGAATTCGCCGTTGGTCGCAGTCTGGTCAGCGGTACCGTTGGTGCCGTTACGGGCCTGAACAGCCAGTTCACGCATACGCTGCAGGATGTTGGTGGACTCTTGCAGTGCGCCTTCAGCAGTCTGCGCCAGGGAGATACCGTCGTTGGCGTTTTTTACCGCAACGTTCTGACCACGAATCTGGCTGGTCATGCGAGTGGCGATCTGCAGGCCGGCGGCATCGTCTGCGGCGCTGTTGATTTTCAGGCCGGAAGACAGGCGCTGCATGGAGGTGGACAGAGCACTGGATGCACTGTTCAGGTTCTTTTGAACATACAGTGAAGTCACGTTGGTGTTTACGGTTAATGCCATGACGAAATCCTCGTTGGTTGGGTACTGCGGCTTCCGGCCCTGGCAAGCGCCGGGTATGGCCTAGAGAACCTTCGTAATAGTTATCGTCGGGATTGCAAGTTGCTTGAGGGCTTTTTTCAAAAATTTTGCCATCACCCTGCCACCCCTTGGAAAACAAGGACTTGGCGTCCCGTCCCCGGAGGAAAAATGGCGTCAGGGAATTGCCGCCGACTCCAGCAGCGCCACCAGCTCATACTCCATCCAGTCGGCCAGCCCCAACCAGTCCTGCGACTCCTGGCAAGCCAACATCCACGTCAGCAGTTGCCCCCACTGTTGCCGGGCCTCCTGCGGCGCAGCTTGCAACGCCAGCTGAGCTGCGTCGAACACCTCGACCATCTGCAACGCCGCCTCCACATCACGACCCAGGCGAAACAACCCGGCGCATCCGCGGGCACCCTCGACACACTGCGCCAGCTGGCTCATTGCATAAACTCCTGGTCGAACCCGGTACCGACGATACGCGCCCCCGCCAGACTGCTGTTAAGGAAAACCACCTGCGGATGACGGGCGATATAGCGCTCCAGCTCAACCAGGTAACGACGGAAGTTCAACTGGGTCCTGACCCGCCGCCCCTGGCCATCCAGCACCCAGTGCCGCGCAAGCTCGACACCCGGGCCGAGATCGCCATCCTTCCAGCCCGCATGAGTCTTGTTCAATGGGAAGGCAAAGTCGGCGCCGAACAGGGTGATGCGCGCCGCGCCCATCTTCACCGCCAGGTCGACCGCCGGATGCAGGACGCTCCCCCCGACGAATAGCAGGCCTCTATGGAACTGTTCGCGGACCGAGGCATAGATCGGGCTGATGGAATAGCCGCCGTAGCGCGGACCTTTCCAGGCATGCAACACCTGGGGATCGCTCATCGGCATATAAACCAGGGGAATACCGTCGGACGCTTCGGGGGGCAAATGTCGGAAACCGATGCGCTGGTCGATGCTGACCACGATATCCGGCCTGATCCCGTGCTCGCGCAATGGTCGATAAGCGGTGTCGACACTGATGAACAAGGGGCGGTCCGGCTGCTCGCCTATCGCACGCAACTTGTCGAACTGCTGCTCCAACGTCGGCCCGGTGCCAATCACATAGATGCGCTGGCCCGCACGCGTCGAAAACAGTTCGGCGACATCGCGATCAGCGCCGAACACCTCGCGCGTGTCCTGCAGGCGTTGAACAATCGTCGCGGACTGCGGATCGAACTCACGGTTGTTGAAGGTCAGGTGCACCTCGCCAACCAGACGATCACGCATTCGCGCATTGCAATCATCGGCCAGCACCAGCTCGGCCGGCAGCGCGAAAAACGGCAGGAGGATCTCGGGATGGTCGGCGGCGTAGCTCAGTTCGACCCGCGAATCGTTCAACCACGAACGCTGATCCAGCAGCCCCAGTACCAACTTGAACAGCGCCCCATTGAGGATATGAACATGCAGGCGCTGTAGTGTCGGCAGCTCCAGCAGGACCTGTTGCAGATCGCCCAGCCCCGTACCGTACAGGTGCAGCAGGGGTCTGCCCGCCTGCAGGCTGGCAGCCTGCAGGCGGGCCTCGGCGACGCGATCATGCCGACTGGTGAGCTGAATCCCTGCCACGCTCAGGGTCGAGCCCAGCCCTTCCACCAGTTCGACCGCCAGCGACTCGCTGTCCTCGGCCAATAGCCGCGCCAGCAAGCCCGGCCAACGGGAGCCAATGACCTCCAGGTTGTGCTCGAAAATTTCGCTCATGTCGCCTCACTCAACATCCGTGCAAAAAAAATGGCGCTCAAGGTTATCTCACCTGGAGCGCCATTTTGCGACCTTTGGCCTCAGGGCCGATGAATAATCGCCGAACCCCACGACAAGCCCACGCCAAAGCCGCTGAGGGCCACGCGCTTCCAGCTGGAGTCCAGGACATGTTTCTCGAGCAACAGCGGAATGCTCGACGACACCGTGTTGCCGGTCTCGACCATATCCTTGATGAACTTCTCCGGCTCGCCCTCGAAACGCCGCGCCACGGCATCGACAATCGCCGCGCTGCCCTGGTGGATGCAGAACGCATCGATATCGTCCGCGTGCAGGCCGGACTCTTCCAGCAATTCGTGCAGGTGCGCCGGGACCTTGAGCAGGGCGAAATTGAACACCTGGCGACCGTTCATGAAAAATACCCCATTGCTGACCTTCAGGTGCGGCGCGCCGGCCCCGTCGGTACCGAACTTGGCCTTGCCCAACTGCCAGGGCGCGTCTTCGCCCATCCAGGTGGCGGTCGCCGCATCACCGAAGAGCATGGTGGTGTTGCGATCTTCCGGGTCGACGATCTTCGAATACGGATCGGCGGTCACCAGCAGGCCGTTCTTCAGGCCCGCGGCTTCCATGAAGCCCTTGATCGCGTAAATGCCATAGACATAACCGGAGCACCCCAGGGAAATATCGAACGCGGCCACGCTGGTGGGCAGGCCGAGCTTGTCCTGGACGATGGCGGCGGTATGCGGCAGGCCTTCCTCATCGCCGTTCTGGGTGACCACGATCAGCGCGTCGATGGATTCGCGCTTGAGCTCGGGATTACGGGCGAACAGCGCGTTCACCGCTTCGACGCACAGGTCCGAGGTTTCTTGCCCAGCGTCTTTGCGCGGCAGGAAGGCCGAGCCGATCTTGCCCAGGATGAAAGCTTCATCCTTCTCGAATTTTGCACCTTGTGCGTAATTGTCCACGCCGGCTACAGGCACGTAGCTCGCAATGCTTTTTATGCCAATCATTACGGCTTCCCAATAATAAACAGCTGAAAACCCTCGCTCACCAGGACCGAGGGCTGCCGACAAACAGAGATTTGACGCCGTCCACCAGGGAACGGCTGCCAGAAGTACAAAGGGCTACCACCAGACCGGTTACGAGCCAGGCGCCATCTTCCAGCGCAATACAATACAGTGAAGATGCGCGTTATGACTCGCAGGTCACGCTATTTTGCCGAATCGACCGCACAAAGGGTTATTCGACCAACGACCACGCCAGCGGCGTGCCGCGCTTGAGGGCCTGCCGGGCGCTGCGCCCGAGCACGGCGTCGAGATGCCTGGGCGCCAATCCCAGGCCGGGGCGAATCGCCCGCAGATTGTCGGCGCTGAAGGTTTCCCCCGCCGCCATGTCCCGGGTCACATACAGCGAGCGTCGATACACCAGCGACTTGCGCTCGGCCTCGGTGACGCCGTAATGCACCTGGCCCAGGGCCTGCCAGGCGCGTTCGGTCTCGAGCACCAGGCTGGCCAGCTCGGCGGGTTCCAGAGAAAAGCTTGAGTCCACACCGCCAGCGGCCCGATCCAGGGTGAAATGCTTCTCCACCACCGTCGCCCCCAGTGCCACCGCCGCCACCGCCACCCCCACGCCCATGGAGTGATCGGACAAACCGACCTGGCAACCGAACAACTCGCGCAGATGAGGAATGGTCCGCACATGGCTGTTTGCCGGACTGGCCGGATAGGTACTGGTGCATTTGAGCAGTATCAGGTCCTGGCAACCGGCGGCCCGGGCGGCGCGCACGCTCTCATCGAGTTCGGCGACGCTGGCCATGCCGGTGGAAATGATCAGCGGCTTGCCGGTCGCGGCCACGCGGCGGATCAACGGCAGGTCGGTGTTCTCGAAACTGGCGATCTTGTACGCCGGCACGTCGAGGCTCTCGAGAAAATCCACCGCCGTTTCATCGAAGGGCGTGGAAAACGCCAGCATTCCCAGCTCCCGGGCGCGGGCGAAGATCGGCGCATGCCACTCCCAGGGCGTGTGGGCCTTTTCATACAGGGCATAGAGCGACGAGCCGGCCCACAGGCTGGCCGGGTCCTGGATGAAGAACTCGCCTTCGTCCAGGTCCAGGGTCATGGTCTCGGCGGTATAGGTCTGCAGCTTGAGCGCATGGGCGCCGGCCTTGGCCGCGGCTTCGACAATCCGCAGCGCCAGCTCCAGCGACTGGTTATGGTTGCCGCTCATCTCGGCAATGATGAACGGTGGCGCGTCCGCGCCGATCAGCCGCTGGCCGATCTTGAAACTAGTCATGGTGCTGATCCTTTACCACACGCTCGAAACGGCAGATCGACTGGACATAGCCGCCGTGACGAAACAATTCGAGGGAAGCCGGGTTGTCCGGCAGTACCTGGGCGTCGATCACCGTCACCTGCGGCCAGTGCGCGCATACGGCGGCTTCGCCACGGGCCAGCAGCGCCCGCCCCCAGCCGAGGCCGGCGCGGTCTTGCAACAGATACAGCGAGACTTCGGCGCGACTGCCGGCCAGATCGTAGCGCAGCACGCCCACCGGGCCATCACTGGCCTCGGCGATCAACAGCAGGCGCCCCGGATTGAGCAGACTCGCGGCCAACCAGGCCTGGTGCGCCGCCCAACCGATAGGCTCGGGACTCAACGAGGCGCGCCGCACCGACTCGGCATTGCGCCCGTCGAACAACAGCCGCGAATCCTCCTCCGTGGCCGGACGCAGGGCCAGGCTGGCACCGGCCAAGGCCACGGCGAAGCGCCGCGCGCCCAGCCCGTCCACCAGACGCCGCGATTGTTCGGCCAGGCTACGCCGTAAACTGACGTTGCCCAGGACAAAACCGATGGCCTGGCGCAGGCTGTCGACACTCACCTCGTCGCTGCTGCCCAGATAGACATGCACCCCGGCCGCCGCCAGTCGCTCGGCGTTCGCGCGCTGATTTTCCGCCACCGCAATGCACAAGGTCGGCAGGCCGAGGACCGCGCGCTCCCAACTGGTGCCGCCACCGGCACCGATAAACAGGTCGGCCCGGGCCATCAGCGCGGCGAAGTCACTGACAAAGGCCTGCACCCGCCACTGCGGACGATCAGCCGCCATGGCCTGGATCGACGCCAGCATCGGGTTGGCGGTGCCGGCAATGAAATCCACTTCCAGTTCACTGAAGTCCGCCAGGGCCAGCATGGCTTTCCAGGTTTCGCCAGCGGCATCCAGGCCGCCAAAATTCACCAGCACCCGACGCGGCCGCAAGGCGATCGACACCGCCGCTTGGCGGAACTCGTCGCGAATCAGCGCGTAGCGCGGACCGAAAAGCTCGCGGCAGGGCTGCAAGCAGCGGTGGGCGTACTCGGGGTCGCCGGCGGTGAAGTTCTGGTCGAAGAGGATATCCACGGCATGTCGGCGATTATTCAGGTCGTCGATCGCGGCGATGTGCCGCGCCCACTGGCGAGCCGCGGTTTGCCAGGCGTGATCGAGGCCATAGTGATCGACGATAATCCAGTCGAACCTCGGCTCGGCGCCCAGGGCGGTACCCAGCGCGGCGATATCCGCCTGCCAGGGCAAAGGCGCCTCGATGTCCGCGCCGGACACTTCGCCCGCATACTCGGCCGGCAATGCCAGGGCCCGAAAACCCCGCTCGGCGATACGCGCCAGCGAGTGGCCAGGCAAGGCCCGGCAGGCGAACAGCACTTCGACACCGCCACTACGTAGTACCTGCGCCAGGCTCAGGCAGCGCGCCACATGCCCGCTACCAATGGCCGGCGAGGCATCCGCGCGGATCAGCACTCTCATGCTTGCAGCTCTCCACCGGCCAGCAAGGCACTGTAAAGATACTCGGCGCGCCGCCAGTCCTCGTCGGTGTCGATGTCCTGGACCAGATGCCGCGGCAGGACGACCGGCAGGCTTTTTTCCGAATACAGCACGTCGCCCCTGAGCCAGGCTTCGCTGCGCCCCCAATAGAACTGCCCGGCGTCCTGAAAGGCCGGCGGCAGGTCCTGGGAACGGGTCAGGCGATATTCGGGATACAACGCCGTCAACGCGCCCGTCTCGTCGAGCGTCAGCGCGCGCTGCACGGGGAAACCGAACTCACAGACCGAAAACGCAAAGGACTTGTCGGGATGCTCCAAGAGCAGATCACGCCCCTGGCGCAGAAAGCGTTTCTGCAGCAACGGTGCCGTGGCGTAGATACAGCAGGCCAATGCAAAATCATCGCCGGCCTGGCGCAGGGTCGCCACGGCATGCGCCATCACCGCAGCCGTGCCGGTGAAGTCATCGGCCAGCGCCGCCGGACGCATAAACGGCACTTGCGCCCCCCGGGCCCGGGCCAGGGCGGCAATTTCCTCGTCATCGGTACTGACGATCACCTGTTCGAACAGAGCCGAATCGAGCGCCAGGCGAATCGAGCGGGCAATCATCGGCTCGCCGTGGAACAGCTTGAGATTCTTGCGCGGAATACGCTTGCTGCCACCGCGCGCAGGAATGATTGCAATCGCACTCAAGGACGTTTTTCCAGCAGGAACCAGTTGATATCGTCGGTCGGAAACTGCCGATCGCGGTGGTAACTGAAGCCGTAGTCCAGCAACTGCAGGTCCGGGTAACGCTCGAGCATTTCCCCGGCGAAGTCGCGCTTGAACAACTTGCCACTGTTGCCGCGGTAAGTCACCTCGACCGGTACCGGGCTGTAGTACTCACAAATCAGGATATAACGATGACTCAGTTCGTAGAGCTGCTCATAGGCGGCCGGCAAGAGCTTCGGCGCCAGATGAATCAGCACACCCTTGCTCAAGGTCAACTGCCAGGTCCGCTCGCGGGGGAAGTCGAACAGCGATCCGAGCCAGATATCGGCGATCTCCAACGCCTGGGCTTGGGCATGGGCGCTGGCATTGATCTCCACGCCCTGCAACGCACAACCGGGCAGCAGTCGATGCAGCGCCTGTAGATTGTTGCCGGTGTTGGTCCCCAGTTCCAGCAGGCTTTCGATATGATCGGTGCGCGCCAACGCCTTGGCAAACAATGCCAGGTTAGCGGCGATCAGCGACTTCCCCTGATTGCGGGCCACATATTGATCACCGAAGTCGCCGCGCCAGAAATGCTCTTGTTCACTCAACTCACGCATGTCTTGCCCTTGAATTTGCTGATGACGCCTGTCCCAGAACCTGGCTCAACTGCGCCACGACGTAATCCTGCTGTTCTTCGGTCAGGTCAGGGAACAAGGGTAGGCTGATCGCTTCACCGAAATAGCGCTCGGCTTCAGGAAAGTCGCCCTCGGCAAATCCCTGTTCCTGGTAATAAGGCTGCAGATGCACGGGGATGTAATGCAGGTTGACGCCGATTCCAGCCCCCCTCAAGGCCTCGAACACCTCGCGTTGAGAGCTCTGGATATACTCAAGCTGCAAGCGCACCACATAGAGATGCCAAGCCGATTCGGCCCCCGGCTGATTGTATGGCAAGGTGAGCGGCAACCCGGCCAGCAGCCGGTCATAGCGTGCCGCCAGCTCACGTCGCTTGGCGACGAACTCATCGATCCGGCTCATTTGCGAAAGGCCGAGTGCCGCATGCAGGTCCGTCATGCGATAGTTGAATCCCAGTTCCAGTTGCTGGTAGTACCAGAGCCCGTGGTCCGGCACCTTCATCTGTGCTGGCTCGCCCGTGATGCCATGGCTGCGCAACCTGCGCAGGCGAGCGGCCAACTGCGGATCGTTGGTCAGGACCATGCCGCCCTCGGCCGAGGTTACGATCTTGACCGGGTGAAAACTGAAAATCGTCATCACCGCGTGGTCGCCGCAGCCCACCGGACGTCCAAGATAGCCAGCGCCTATCGCATGAGCCGCATCTTCGATCAGGGTAAAACCATAACGCTCGGCGAGCCGGGCAATGCTCTGCATGTCACAACTCTGCCCGGAAAAAGCCACCGCCACGACCACCTTCGGCAACCGCCCGTTCAACTCGGCAGCCTCGAGCTTGCGTGCCAACAAACCGGCATCGAGGTTCAGTGTCAGCGGGTCGATATCGACGAAATCCACTTCGGCCCCGCAGTAACGTCCGCAGTTGGCCGACGCCACGAAGGTATTGGGACTGGTCCAAAGGCGGTCGCCCGGCCCCAGCCCAGCTGCCAGGCAGGCGATATGCAGGGCGGCCGTGGCATTGCACACGGCAATCGCAAAGTCCGCCTGGCAGTGTGCGGCCACGGCGCGCTCAAAACACTCGATGGTCGGCCCCTGGGTCAGCCAGGGCGAATTGAGGACCGCAACCACCGCATCGATGTCGGCCTGATCGATATTCTGACGCCCGTAGGGAATCTGATAGGGCATCATGAGCCTGACTCGACACAAGAACCGGCCAACCAACGCCGATAACGGGTGATGAGGTTGAGCATGTCGCACCTCCTTTTGGTTTTTCCGTCGAACCTAAGCCAGCAATTGCTCCCAATCCACACGGCTCTCGCCGCGCAAGACAAAGCCCTTGTCGGTCAAGGTAAGATTCTTGTTGTACGCCTGGTCCCCCTCGAACACATGAGTCCATTTTTTGCGAAGTGCTTCAAGCGCTTGCGGGTCTTGCGGGATGGTCCCAGGATTCAGTATCTGCACCTGCGGCGTCCATACTGTCAGATAGCCTGCGTACCCGGCTTTCAAGCACAGGTCAACGTCACCGAAAGACTCGGCAAAGGCCTCTTCGTCCAGCCCACCGACAGCGCCGTAAACCTCCTGACGAATCATCAGGCAGGCGTAAGAAACGGCACTGTAATTCTGCTCGATCAGCAGACGCTGCAGATACCCTGCAGCCTCTTTGTCTTCTCCGACACCCGGCGAGCCTACCCCGCCCTCGACGCCAAAAATCAATCCAGCCTGGGACACCTTGCCGTCACGATCAAAGAGCTTGGCGCCCACCACACCGACCTCCGGACGTAATGCCTGATTGAGCAGGGACTCGATCCAGTTCGGATTGACCACTTCGCTCTCGGCCGACAGCAGCACCAGGTATTCACCCTGAGCCTGTTGACAGGCAGCGTTATACAAAGCGGATAAGCCCAGGCGCTGGTCAGCCCGCAGAACACGGACTTTAGCGTTTTGCTGAGCCAGACTTTCCAACCAGTCATCCGTCAAGGCGGATTGGCTCTGATTGTCTGCAACCAGCACTTCGTAATGGGTATACCGGGTTCGCAACAGGATACTGGCCAAGCAACGCTGCACGTCGGACACATTGTCCTGACTGGGCACAATGATCGACACCAGGGGACGCTCGGCATGGCGATAGTCTATATGGTAAGTCCCCGGTATCGCCGAGGTGACCTGAGCCTTGTAGCCGCGCTTGGCAAGGTGTCGAATCAGCGACTGACGCTCCTGGGCGTTTTCCTGCAGCTCCACCGCCTGGCTAATCACCAGCGGCTCATCCAGGTGGGCCAGGCCCGCCATTCCGCCCTGCTCGATAATCCTCAGCAACAGATCGAATTCAAGGGCCTTGCTGAAATCCGCGGAGTAGCCACCCACTTCCAGGAAAACATCGCGGCGAATCAGCCAATGGCGCGCCATCAATGCGGGAACACTTTGCAGCAGGTCAAGGTTGAAGCCGGGGCGGAACACATCCACCAACGCACCATCGGCCTGACGCTGAATCTCATCGGTAGCCACTGCACGGGATTGAACGTCACCCAGCAACTCCAGGCTGGCTCGTAACAAACCGCTGGAGGTAAATTCATCACCGGCCTCGAGCAACATCAACCAGTCGCAGGTCGACTGGCGAGCAGACTGGTTCAGCTTGTCGACATAATTACCCTGGGTTACCCGGATAAAGTGCAAGGTGTTTTGCGCCGTCGTCGTTGCGAGGGGTTCGCCGGTGGTCAGCACCACGATCTGGAACGCCTTGCAGTGTCCCTCCAGCAGACTGTCCAGGGTGACCTGCAACTTGGCCACGTTACCCTCGAGATCAAGCACCATGAGACCGAACCGTGGCCCGCCTTGATGCGCCGCCAGCCAGTTTGCACAGACTTCGGCCTGTTCGGCCCCGGGCTCACGCGCCTTCAGCCAGTCGAGCAAACGCCCAGTGCGGGTCGATTCGAAAGTCCGACGGTTGTCCGGGTCCGGCAGAGTAGCCAGACGCTCGGCCCAGAGCGCCATTTTCTGCCCATCTTCTTCCTCCCCCAGTCCCTCCAACTGCTGGGCCAGACGCTTGATCAGGTGTCGATCGAAGACGTTACAGTCGTGAGCTTGCCACAAGCGATCGACGACAGTCTCGTCGGTATCGTTATTGCGCGGCCGCATGAGGTCATACTGACGCCGCCATACACCCTCCAGTCGCTGAAGCTGGACACGTCCTGCAGGCATCGCGTGGAGCAGGAACTCTATATGGCTCAATTGATCGAAAAACACCTGGTTGTAGAAAGGCATCTCGACGTACTGTTGAGGACCGAAACGTCGATCCGGTTCTTTCGTGGCGCTGTTCCAGTGAGACTCGAAAATGATTTCGGCGGTCAAGGCACGTCGAGAGATGAGACTGTCAGCCATCGCCTCGAAGGCCTGAAGTGCAAATTGCTTGCCCTGCTCCGGATCGAGGCCCGGAATAGCATCGGGCAACGCCGCCAGAAACTCAGCGAAAGACTCTCGTTCAGCCACCGACTTGGCATCGGTATAAGTCAGAGAGAAATAAACGTCAGTCTTGTGCTCTGATTGTATGTAGTTGATTTCACGTACTACATAGGGAATCGGCAAGATCCGCGCCTTGGCTCTGGCCAGCATATAGTAGGAATGACCGATCTCCTGCCACTCGAACTTTGCGTCGCTGGGCATGGACGCGTACCAATCGCGAAACAATGACGTACGATGCACGGCATAAAAGGGCGGAATGAACTGTCCCATAAAGTCCATGACCCGATCCTGCGGTCGATCGGACGAGTAGTCTTCACAGACTTTCTTGTCACGGCGGTAGTACGTCACGCTATTGGCCAACGCCAGGTACATCAGGCAATAACCATGACACATACCGTAGTCCGGGTTTTTCTCCAGGAAAGCCACGGACTGCTTGAGGGCGTCATGTATCAGAAAATCGTCATCGGCGGCAAACACGATGTACGGCGTAGTGACCTGGGCGATACCGTACACAACCTTGGCCTGGGCGTCCCAGTAGCCGAACTGCGGCAGGTGCAGGTAGTCGACATTCTCAAAACCATCGGCCACACCGTCGCTCGCCTGAACAGACGAGTCCAGCACAATGATCCGACAAGGCATCGGGCTGTAGAACTCCAAAGCCCTGCGCAGGAACGCAGGCCGGTTGTGGGTTATGAGCACCACCGTCAACAGTTCGTTCAATGGTTGAGCGTGTTCGGAACCGTACTTGCCTTGCATAACTTTCCCCGCAGTCGGTGGGTTGACTGATGAACTGAACGATGGAGCCCTGACCAAGACGGCTGCGAAGTGCTATATGCCCATCACAGGCTCAAGGTTGTGCCAGAGAATTGGCTTGGGCCTGAAGTAATGAGGGAGTGATTGCAGGAAACGCGCCAGCTCATGCTCCGGCAAGGATTCAGGAGGGGATCGCGATAGGCAAGTGACGAAAGCACCACCCTAGTGGGGGTGCAGGGTTTCGCGGCGCTAGCAATTAAGGTAACTTGTGCTACCCGACAGCCGACTGCTGGCAACTGCCCGGTAGCCTGTGGATCAGTCAGCCAGCCAGCCATGCTCCCAGTACCGCACATTGTCGCCACGCAACATATAGTCGCGCAGCACGATCTCACGCAACTCATCGCCCATGCGGTAGCTAGCGTCGGGATCGGACAGATGCATGCGAATGGCCTTCAACCACTCGTCAGTGGTGTTGGTCTTGATCTTCGTGCACGGCAGATACCCGGTGTAGGCCTTGGTATCGGTACAGATCACCGGATAACCGCAGGCGCCGTACTCCAGCAGACGCAAATTGCTCTTGCAGTCGTTGAAGATATGGAACTCCAACGGCGCCAGGGCCAGGTCCAGGTTCAGGCTCGCCAGCTTCGCCGGGTAGATATCAAGTCCGATGACCCCATGAAATTCATGCATGTAGGGGCGCAACTCTTCCGGACACATACCGAAGAAAACCCAATCCACCTCATTGGCCAGCTCCTTGACGACATCGGCAATGATCGCCAGATCACCGGCGTGACTCGTGCCTCCGCCCCAGCCCACACGCGGCTTTTTCGAGGTACGACGCAGGTTGCGCAACCCGGTCCACAGATCCGTAGCCAGCATGTTCGGCACGACGCGGATATCGCTGTGCATGGAGGACAAGGCATCGGCCAGCGGGGCCGTGGACACCACCACTCGGTCGCACAGGCCAATGCCACGCCGTACCAGACGTTCCATCTCCATGTGATCGGGCAGGTTGCGAATGTGTCCGTTCTTATGCGGAACATTGATCACATAATCATCCAACTCATAGACGCGCCGGGCCTTGCTGTAGGCCTTCAGACCGAGGATTTCATCAATCGGCTGCGCGGCGTAACGACCCTGCAAAACGATAACGTCAGGAGACTGACGCTCGACCTCGAAGATCGACGGCAGGTTGTAGTAGGTACGCCCCACTGCGCGGCCCGCCGCTTCCAGCTCGATCAGCGGTTGGGTGACCCGGTAGTGGCCGACGGCGGAGGCATTCACCGGCAGCGCCATGATCCGCGGTAGGTAGCGGGCGGAAAAAGGAGTCCATCCCGAGCGCAGGCCCGGCTCCAGACTGAAGCTTGAGCCCCCCAGACTGTCCAGCGTCAGGCTCGGGTTATAAGCCGGGTCGCGGGCGACGATCGGTAACCAGCGCTTGTAGAACGTCTCTTCCTCCTGAGTCCGCAGTGCCTGTTGCTCGGGCTCCAACGTTACAACCGGCTGCGCGCCCATGGCCAACTGCGCATAAGGGGTCCAGACCACCAGATGACCGCTTTGACCGACTCGCAGGCAAAGATCAACCTCGTTGAGGGCCTGAGTGAAATGCGCCTCATCCAGACCGTCCAGGCGCTCGAACAGCGCCTTGCGGATCAGCAGACAATCGGCACCCACCGCACTCAGGTCATGTGCCACTTGCAAACGGTACATGTAGCCGCCGGCCTGCATCGACTCACCATAGAACGGCATGCCTGCCGGGCCGCGCAGACCGAGAATCAGCCCCGCATGCAGTACACGCCCCTCCGGGCTGAACAGTTTGGCCCCCACCACCCCCACTTCCGGACGCTGGCCATGACTGAGCATTTCATCCAACCATGAGGGCTGGGTAATCACGGTGTAGGGGTTGAGCATCAACAGATACTCGCCACGCGCCTGCCTGGCCGCGAAGTTACGAATGGCCGCCGCATTGCCCTGCTGCGAATACTCCAACACACGCAGGCGCTCGCTGCCCAACTGTGCCATGCCGGACAGCCAGATCTTGGCCTCGGCGCTTTCACTGCCATTGTCCACCAGCAACAGCTCGTATTCACTGTAGGCGGTTTTCTCCAGCAGGCTCTCGACACAGCGCTGCAACGCCGCACACTGATCCTTGCTGACGATGATGATCGACACCAGCGGCCGCGCTTCATGCAGATAGTCGATACGATTGAGCAGTCGGCCATCGCTGCGGTGGATCTCGTGCTCGATCCCCAGACGTCGCAGATGCGCCTGCACCACCTGTGGATTGAGTTCGACGAGCTCAGGCAACGACAACCATTTCGACAGCGAGAATGTCGACTCCAGTTGAATCTCGGCAATGTGCTCCACCACCTGCGTACCGTCACTTTCGACCATTCGCCACAACAGGTCGTGGGGAGCCAGCTCGCCGCACTGCACATTGAAGCCGCCGAATGCCAGAAAGGCTTCCTGTTGGAACGCCAGGGCGCGTCCGACATAGGGGTAGCTGCGCATCAGGTCCAGGTTGAAATCCGGCTTGAACACCGGCTCCGTCGACTCCCCCTCGCGCAAACCGCCCTCATCGCTGTAGATGCAGCGGGCATTCGGTGAAATCACGATACGCTCGGCCAACACCAACAAGGCCGGCTCCGGCAGACGATCGCCGGCGCGCAACAAGTAGAACCAATGAGCCTCATCAAGCTGTGGCAGAAGTTCGTTCAACTGTTGACGCCAGTCTTCCTGCAACGGCAGGCTAAATACCCGCCCGTCAAGCGACACCTCGGTGCAGGCACTGGACAACACCAGCGTCAGCTGTGGCGCGTAGAGCTGAGCGGCGAGACTCTGCAACGTCGCTTCAAGGTTGGCGCTGCCACCTGGCTCATCAATGACAACAGGTACGATTTTCGGCTGCCAGGACCAGGCGGCCAACGTGTCCGGCAACAACTTGCGCTGGGTCCCGGACAGGTTACGACACGCTAGCCATTCACCATACAACTGGGCAAAACTCTCACTGGCGACCCCAACCCGCCATTGTTGAGTGGTTTGCCGGGTGCCCAGGGTCCGGCTCAGGGGATACTCTTCCCAGACACGAGGCTCCACACCGGCAGTCACCAAGGGCACATAACGCACCCAGCCGGGGGCCGGCGCTTTCTCACCGCTACGCGCCTTGAGCATTTGCAGTATCCACTGCATTTCCGTCGCAGCGGCGTCCCTCATCGCCTGCTGGCGATTCATACGCTCCGGGTACAGGCGTTCGATACTCAGGACATTGTTCGAAACCACCAGGTTGCCACGCCGGAACAGGCAGATGTACAAAGCCAGGTCCAGCGAAGCGACAAAACAGTGCCCGGGCTGAGTCAGGGCCGGCAGCAACTCGACCAGATCCGCCCGCCGAAACAGCGCGCAGGTCAGGCCACCGAAGAAATTGACCGGGAAGTTCTCGCAGATGGCCAGCAGGTCCTCAGCCTTGAACAAGCCAGACACTGGAGACAGCGGACCGTTTTCCAGGCGCGAGGGCAACTGGAGGTCGTCGGCATCCCAAAAAAACCGTTGGCCCATTACCAGATTGACATCATCGTACTCGACGAACACCTGCGCCTGCTGTTCGATAATGCCAGGCAGCAACTGGTCATCATCCAGCAGAAACTTGATGTACTCACCCCGCGCCAGATCCAGGCACGCCTGCAAGTTACCGATATAGCCCAAAGGTTGAGGGTTACGCCTGTAGTGCAGCGTCTTGTCGCTCTGCTCGCCGAGCGTCTGCACCGCCGTCTCGATCTCATCGCCGAGACTGTCATCGCACACGATGATCTCCAGGTTGGCATATTCCTGGGCCAGGGCGCCGCCCAGGGCCCGGGAGAAAAACCGTGGATTGGAAGCAGGAATGACAAGGCTGACAAGCGGGATCGAATTCACAGCGGGGCTCTCAAGCAACGGGAGCGCCCCTGTGCGGCAGCGCCCCTGAAACCGCTGGTCACAGCGGCAGGTATACGACAGTTACAGCCATCGGGCGCTTGCACGCCCGACCCGGATCAAATCTTGTTGAACAGGCCCAACTGGCTGATTTTGCTGAACGCCAACTGTGCCGCCTGCAACATGGTCTGTTGCAGGGTCAGACGTGTCATGACCTCCGCCGGGTCGGAGTCGCGAATCGACCCTTGGCTGGTGGTATTGGCCAGGACCAGGCTCTGGTTGGTGGCGCTCTGGTCGTCCAACGCCTGGCCCCGGGAGCCGATCGAGGTCACCGCACTACCGGCCTGGTTCATCGCACTGGTGATGTTATTGATGCCAGCGCTCATCGCGGCCAGCAGCTTCTGCTGGGCAACCGGGTTACCGTCAGCCGGTGTGTTCAACGCCGTGATCATCTGATTCAGCGTGTCGAGGATATTCTGGGTCTGGTGATTGTTGGGCTGGACCACAAACTGGTCGCCCGTCGCCGGCGCGCCGCTGAAGGTCAGGCTGACACCCGCCGCCGTCGCCGTCGAACCAGCCATGGTGCCCGAGGACACCGGCCTGCTGCTGGCCGTGACCGGTGCCGCGTACAGGTCATAGGCCGTGGCGCTGGTGAACTTGAGGATCGCCCCGCCGGGGGGAAAGGTGCTGTCGTAGGCCGCCTGGTTGGTCGTGGTCGCCGCGGTCACCACCGCCGTCGATGGGTTGCCCGCACTGCGCGAAGTATTGAAGGTGTCCGGCTGCGCAGCCAGGGTGAAGGTGTGCCCGGCAATCACAGTATCCGGTACATCGCCGGACTTGAGGTTGATGTTCAAGCCCAGGTCCACCCCGCGGAAGGTGACCGTCTGGTTCGCGCCATTGCTGTTGCTGATCACACCGTTCTGGCTGGCCTCGGAGGTGACATCGGTGCCTCCCGCATCGGTGATCTTGATCTGCGTGCTGCTCAGGAAACTGATGGTGTAAGGCTGGCCGCCGGCAAACTTGGCGTCATAGGTCGAATTGTTGCTGACCTGTCCGTTGGACAGGGTCACCCGCCCATCGTCCACGGCCGGCGCAGTCATGGTGGACTGGGTACGGGCGGTGTTGATGGACTGCTGGAAAGCTTCCCAGCCAGTGATGTTCCCGGCCACCGCGGTATTCTCGCCAATCGCCAGGTTCAACTGCGACTGATCACCGTTGTAGCTGTAGGTACCGTCCGAATTGGCGGTATACGGCGGGGTATTGGTCTTCGAACCCGCGAACAGGTAGTTGCCGTTGGCGTCCTGGCTGTTCATCAGGCCCAGTATCGTTTGCTGGACCTGGCCGAGCTCCTGGGCCGCCGCCTGGCGATCGGCGTCGGTCTGGGTACCGTTGTTGGCGGCCAGCGCCAACTCGCGGGCACGCTGCATCGAGCTTTGAATCGAAGTCAGGGCAGTCTCGGACTGGCTGTATGCACCTTTCAGCGAGTTGATATTGCTGGCGTATTGGGTCAGCGCAGCACTTTGCTGACCCAACTGCAGCAACCGCGCCGCGCCCACCGGGTCGTCGGCGGCGGTATTGACCTTGACCAGGCTGCTGGCCTCGGCACTGGTCTTGAGCGTGTCGTTGTAGCCGCGCTGATAGTTGGCGGCCGTGGTTTCGTAATACTGGGCGGTGGAAATGCGCATGAATCACGACTCCTTAAAGGCTGCTGATCAGCGTGCTGAAGATGGTTTGGGCGGCCTTGATGATCTGCGACGCTGCCGTGTAGTACTGCTGGTACTTGACCAGATTGGCGGACTCTTCGTCGAGGTTGACGCCAGACAGAGAGTCGCGCGCACCCTTGGCGTTGGTCAGGATCGTCGTCGTCGCCGTATTGTCCGCGGTGGCCTGGGCCGCCTTGGTACCGACGTTGGAGACCAGCGTGCCGTAGGCGTCCGAGAGACTGCTGCCCTTGTTCGCGGCATTGGTGCCCACGGTCTGCTTGGTTTGCAGGGCGATCATCGCGGTGCTGTTGCGGTTGTCCGAAGAACCGGCGCCGGTCATGGACATGGTGAAGCTTTCACCGGTTTTCGGGTTGCCGCTTACCGTGGTCTGAACGGTGAAGGTCTTCTGCACGCCTGCACCGTCCAACACCGGGTTGCCGCTGGAGTCGACCATGTTCACTTTCAGGTTCAGGGTGTTGGCCTGCCCCGGCACAATGGTGCCAGTACCCATCACGTTGCCCTGGGCATCGGTCAGGGTGTAGCCCTGGGTGCCCGCTGCGGCAGCACCGAAGACGATCTTGGCCGGTGTGCCATATTTGATGGCATCCTGCAACTGGGCGTTGTTCGTTGCATTGGCGGTGCCCAATTGGTCGACCAGGGTCGGTTGGGTATAAGTGCCGCCATTGTTGGCGCTGGTGACACCCGTCAGCGGCGCCGCCGCGGCAATGTTCTGCGCGTTGGTCATCACCGTCTGGATGTCACTGGCGCCGCTACGGGTCGGGGTCACCTTGAACGTATCGCCGGCACTCATCGCGCCACCACCATTGAGGCTCAAGGTGATCCCGTCGATCACCGGAGCCGGCGTGGTCGTGGTACTGAAGGCGCCCATGTTGGTGCCATCCGAGCGTATGACGCTGTAATTGGTCGCGCTGCTGAAGGTCACCTGATAATCGTTGGTGGTCAGCGCACCGGTGTCGGCGATGGTCACGTTCAGGTTGCCGGAGCCGGCGCTGTTGTTCGAACTGGCGATGCTGCGCTGACTGATCAGGGCCGCGCTGTTGATATCGTTGAAAATCGCCGAACCGAAGTTGCCGTTCTTGTCGATACCCTGGGCCTGCTGTTTGTTCATCTGGTCAGCCGTGACCAGGGCAATGCGCCCCAACTCGTTCATCGACGGGTCGAGCACATCGCTGCGATAACGCAGCAGACCACCGATCTCGCCGCCGGTCACGGTGGAAGTGATATCGACGGTACTGGTGCCACGATCCAGCTGCAACGCCGACTGGCTCGGGTCGTTCTTGCTCGGTACGGCGGACAGGGTGTTGGTGCTGTTGCCCATGACCAGCGGCTGACCGCTGCCGATGTAGACGTCATAACTCGAACCGCGCTCGACCACCTGGGTACCGACCAGTTGGGACAACTGGCGAACCGCCTCAGTGCGCTGGTCAAGCAGATCGTTCGGCGAGCCGGCGGAGGTAGCGATCTTGGAGATCTGGTCGTTGTACTGGGCGATGCTGCTCGCCAGCTTGTTCACCTGACTGGCCATGTCCGACAGGTTGGTGTTGATCCCGGTGTTCTGGTTGTTCAACTGCTGGGCGATGGTGTTGAACTTGGCGCTCAAGGCCTGGACGCTGGTCAGCGTTGTCTGACGGGACGCATCATCCGTCGGGCTGGTCGACACGCTCTGCAGGGAGGAGAAGAACTTCTGCAACGAAGCGGTCATGCCGGTGTTGGTATCGGACAGCATGGTGTCCGTCGGCGTGACCTGGGCCAGGTACGAGGACGAATCGCTGTTGAGCGAGGTAGCGGTCTGCAACTGCGAGTCCAGGTAGGCACTGTAGACCCGGCGGACATCCGCCAGGGTCGTACCGGTGCCGATGAACACGCTGCCGTATTTCTGCGAGGGACTGGTGCTCTGCACGGTCTGCTGGCGCGAGTAACCAGCGGTATCAACGTTGGAAATGTTGTTGCCAGTGGTTGTCAAAGCCGTCGAGGCCGCGTTCAACCCCGTCATACCGATATTGAGCAAGCTCATGATTCAGACCTTATAAATTCGTGGAAGCGCCCGCCGCAGCGTAGTTCTGGTAGCTCTTCATCTGTTTTGCTATTTGCGAAATCTTGCTGGCGTAGTCCGGGTCGGTGGCATACCCGGCCTTTTGCAACTCGCGTACAAACTGTTCCGGTTTATCGGCCGACTTCAACACATCTTGATAGCGATTATTGCTTTGCAGCATGGTCACCAGGTCGTGGAAACTGTCCTGGTAGGAGGCATAGGAACGGAAGTCCGCCGTCTCCTTGACCATCTGGCCATTCTTGAACTCGCTGGTGATGGCACGGGCCTGCGGCCCCTGCCAACTGCTGCCGGCCTTGATGCCGAACAGGTTATGACTGCTGCTGCCGTCCTGCTGGCGCATGACCGACTTACCCCAACCGGTTTCCAGGGCCGCCTGGGCCACCAGGTAACGCGGATCGACACCGATACGCTTGGCCGCCTGCTCCGCCATCGGCAGCATGGTGGCGACGAATTCGTCGGGCGAGTTGAACGCGTGCCTGGCCGGTGCTAACGGCGGCTGGGCCACGGCGCGACCGTAGATCTGCATATTCCCCGCCGGCACGCTGCTCAGGCTGCGGACGGCCCGCTGCTGGAGCAGGGAATCGGTGGAAGCACTGTTGCGCTCCGGCAAGGCCTGGGTGTTGACCGCCGCGAGGCCACCGTCAGCCGATGGCACCAGCCCGGCGACCAGGCGGTCGGTCAGCTTGCTCGGCAAGGACAGGCGGCGCTGGTTGATCTTGGCCATATCGTTGTGCAGGCTACCGTCGCTGTTATGCAACGGACTGGCGACCCGAGAAGCCCACAACGGGTGCTCGCCATTGGAACGCACGAACGGCGAGGCCGCGGTCGCCGCCGTGGTAGTGCCGGCACCGATCGGTGTCTCCACTGGCGTTTCGGTGGCGACCGTACCGGCCGGCGGCCCGACCTTGAGCCCACCTTCGGAAGGCCGCGACGGTTTGTTCTTGGTCATCTGGCGCACCAGCACATTGGCCAGGCCGATACCGCCCCCCTGGCGCGACATGGTCACCGCCAACTGATGGTCGTACATTTCCTGGTATTGCTTGGTCGCCGGGGTATTGAGCGGATTGTCCTTGGCCAGCACATCGCTGGCCGAGCGCGCGGACTTGAGCATTTCGCCGATGAACAGCGACTCGAACTCCTGTGCCACCTTGCGAATGTTGGCGTCGCTGTCGCGGTTGCCGACCTTCAGGTTGTTCAGGCGATTCAGGTCGCTGTAGGCACCGGAATCGCTGGTATTGACCAGCCCGCTCTTGCGCATGTCCACCATATCGACGGCCTCAAATCACGATCAGGTCGGCTTGCAAGGCGCCGGCCTGTTTCAAGGCTTCGAGAATCGCCATCAAATCGCCTGGCGCCGCCCCCACCTGGTTCACCGCACGGACGATCTCGTCCAGGGTGGTCCCCGGGCCGAACTTGAACATCGGCTTGGCTTCCTGCTGGGCATTGACCCGCGAACGCGGGACCACCGCCGTGGTGCCGTTGGACAGCGGCCCCGGCTGGCTGACGATCGGGTCTTCGGTGATGGTCACGGTCAGGCTGCCGTGGGTCACCGCGGCCGGCGACACCTTGACGTTCTGGCCGATCACGATGGTACCGGTACGCGAATTGATGATGACTTTCGCCACCGCCTGGCCCGGATCGACCTCGAGGTTTTCCAGGATCGACAGGTAGTCGACCCGCTGGCTCGGATCGAGCGGCGCGGTGACCCGGATCGAACCGCCGTCGATGGCCTGGGCTACGCCCGGGCCGAGCATGTCGTTGACCTTGTCGACCACCCGCTTGGCGGTGGTGAAGTCGGAACGGTTGAGGTTCAGGATCAGGCTGTTGCCCTGGTTGAAACCACTCGGTACCGCGCGCTCCACCGAAGCCCCACCGGGAATGCGGCCGGCCGACGGAACGTTGACGGTGATCTTCGAACCATCCGCGCCCGAAGCATCGAAACCACCCACCACTAGGTTACCCTGGGCGATGGCGTAGACATTACCGTCGATCCCCTTGAGCGGCGTCATCAACAGGGTGCCACCGCGCAGGCTCTTGGCGTTACCGATGGACGAGACCGTGATATCCACCACCTGCCCCGGCTTGGCGAAGGCCGGCAGATCGGCACTGATCGACACCGCCGCGACGTTCTTCAACTGCACGGTACCGGCGTTGGCAGGCACCTTGATACCGAACTGCGAGAGCATGTTATTGAAGGTCTGCAAGGTGAACGGTGTCTGCGTGGTCTGGTCACCCGAGCCGTTGAGACCGACCACCAGGCCGTAGCCGATCAGCTGGTTGGAGCGCACGCCGGAGATACTGGCGATGTCCTTCAACCGCTCGGCCTGGGCAGCGAAAGCGGTAGACATCAGCAGCACAGCCGCCATCAGATGCTTGAGATTGAACATGGTCATAGCACCTAGAAAGGCCAGAGCGGGCTGAGGAAGAAGCGGTCGAGCCAACCCGGCTGGCTCGTATCGGCAAAGGCGCCAGTACCCGAGTAGGTGATGCGCGCATCGGCCACGCGAGTGGACGGAACGGTGTTGTCGGTGGCGATATCATCCGCCCGGACCAGCCCGGCGATACGCACCAGCTCATTGCCGGTGTTGAGGGTCAACCACTTCTCGCCGCGTACCGCGATAATGCCGTTGGGCAATACGTCGGCCACGGTCACGGTGATCGAACCGGTCAGGCTATTGCTCTGCGCGGCCTTGGAGGTACCGTCGGTGGTCTTGGTGCCGCCATAGCCGACATTCAGGTTCGCGTTACCGCTGGTCACCGACGAGCCGAAAAGCGTGGTCAGGCCAAAGTTGTTGGAATCCTTCTTCGACAGGTCGGAGTTGGCGTTCTTGCTCGCCTGGG
Organism: Pseudomonas sp. MWU13-2105; assembly: GCF_023242315.1. Lineage (GTDB taxonomy): Bacteria > Pseudomonadota > Gammaproteobacteria > Pseudomonadales > Pseudomonadaceae > Aquipseudomonas. Next base: position 14,181 of record NZ_JALLIY010000018.1, on the reverse strand, counting down.
TAGCTTCGTTCAGGGTGATGGTGACAATGTCACCGACCCGGAACGCCTTGCGGTCGCCATACAAGTTCTGCTCGAAACCGGCCTGGTAGATCGAACCGTTGTTCGCCGCGGCGGGCAATGGGGTGCGCGGCATCACCGGGGCGTAATACGGGTCATTGGGCTTGGGCGGCGGGCTCATACAGCCGGCCAACAGCGCCATCGCGCTCAACGCGAGCATGGAAAACAACCGATTCATGACCCTATTACCTCACGGTGTTGCAGGCGCCCTTCAGGCCGCCTCATAGACTTGATTACAGGTTCTGTGCGACGTACTGGAGCATCTGGTCGGCGGTGGAAATCACCTTGGAGTTCATCTCGTAGGCACGCTGGGTAGTGATCATGTTGACCATTTCTTCCACGGTGCTGACGTTGGAAGTTTCCAGGGTGCTCTGCTCGGTGGTACCAAAACCGTTGAGGCCCGGGGTGCCGACCTGAGGCGCACCACTGGCGGCGGTTTCCAGGAACAGGTTGCCACCCACGGCCTGCAGGCCGGCCGGGTTGATGAAGTCGGCGGTCTGGATATTGCCGATCACCTGCGAAGCCGGGTTGCCGGCGACGGTGATCGAGACCGTACCGTCCTTGCCGACAGTGAAGGTCTGGGCATTGTTCGGGATGATGATTGCCGGCTGCAGGGTGAAACCGCTGGCGGTGACGATCTGCCCGGTGTTACTCAGGTGGAAGGTACCGTCACGGGTGTACGCCGTGGTGCCGTCCGGTTGCAGGATCTGGAAGAAGCCCCGGCCGTTGACGGCCATGTCCAGCGGCTGGTCGGTGGTTTGCAGGCTACCGGCGGCGAAGTTCTTCTGGGTGCCGACGATCCGCACACCGGTACCCAGTTGCAGGCCCGACGGCAGTTCGCTGTCCTGGGTCGACTCGGCACCCGGCTGACGCTTGATCTGGTACAGCAGGTCCTGGAACTCGGCGCGATCACGTTTGAAGCCGGTGGTCGAGACGTTGGCCAGGTTGTTGGAAATAGTCGTCAGGTTGGTGTCTTGTGCCGCCAAACCTGTTTTTGCAACCCATAGAGCCGGAAGCATTCTGTTCTCCTTCGCGCGCCTGTTTTACGGCGCTACGTTCTGGTGATTAGCTGTTCTGCAAGACCCGAGCCATAGCCGTGTCATCGTCTTTGGCGGTGTTCATCATCTTGATGTGCAATTCGAACTGTTTGGACAGCGCCAGTACCGAGGTCATTTCCTCGACGGCATTGACGTTGCTGCCCACCAGGAAGCCCGAGACCACCTTGACGTTGGCGTCGACCGGCGCGGTCGTACCGTCTTTGGTATGCACCACGGCATCGGGGCCCTTGATCATGTTCTTGAGGTCCGGGTTGACCAGCTTGATGCGGTCGACCTCGGCCACCACCCGCGGACCTTCGCCCATGGCTCGAATGCTGATGGTGCCGTCCTCGCCCACTTCGATCTTCGATTGGGGCGGCACGGCGATCGGCCCGCCGTTGCCCATGACCGGCATGCCATTACCGGCACGCAGCACCCCGAGGGCGTCAATATTCATGCTCGCGGTGCGCACATAACCTTCGCTGCCGTCAGGCGTCTGCACGGCAACCCAACCCTCACCGGACACCGCCACGTCGAGATCGCGACCGGTCTCGACCATCGGGCCTTCCGAGAAATCCGTGGCCGGGCGCTCGGACATGGCGTAGGCACGTGACGGAAAGCTGTCACCAAACACCGGCATCGAACGGGCCTGTTCCAGGTCACGCTGAAAACCGTTGGTCGAGAGGTTCGCCAGATTGTTGGCATGGGCCTTTTGCGCCAAGGCGTTCTGGGCCGCACCGGTCATTGCCACGTAAAGGTACTTGTCCACAGTCTTTCCTCTTCCTGACGGACGTTTGCCGCCACCGCTGTACTGCGAGAGGCGCAAGCAATTTCCGAACCAACTTGTTTTTTGACGCAGGACAAGCCGCCTGGCCGGGACCTGAGTACATTTCGCAGGCTTTCAAGGTCTTGCGGGCAGACGAAAAAACGGCGCGGTTATGCCGCTGGCGGCAAATGTCGGTCGCGCTCCCCAGTGCCGCGGACGCCAGAAAAACCACCCTGGAATAGAACTTGCCAGCCAACCCGGCATACGGTGACCAACGTAAAGTTTGTCCAGCGATTGCCTACACCCAGAATTAGCCACAGTATTCAGGAGAGCTGACGCGAACCTGTGCAGCGTCGATTGCCAGATCAACATCTGGATGCCGGTCTACACCATCGCCCCGAACCAGACTATGATGATCAACGTCGGCCACTTCGAAAAGCCGGTGCTCAATACCTCGAAGGACTGGAGCCTGAACGACTGGATCAACAACCAGCGGCACAAGACGTATGCGATCAACCGTTCGATCGTCGGTTTCGACACCTTCGAAGGCTTCACCAGCATCAACAAGGATGAGGACCCGGCCGACATCAACGAGAACATGTTCTCCGACACCGACCAGTCGCTGATCCAGGACATGATCGACGCCAACGACCTGCTGCGCCCGGTCAACCGTATCCCGCGCTGCGAGCTGGTCAAGGGCGACATCTGCAAGACCGTGCCGGAGTTCGTCAAATCCCGTCCGGACCTGGTAGTGGCGATGCTGATCCTTGACACCGACCTCTACGAGCCGACCAAGGTCGCCCTGGAAACCTTCCTGCCGTACATGCCCAAAGGTGCCATCGTGGTCCTCGACGAAGTTGCCTATCGCAACTTCCCGGGCGAAACCAAGGCCCTGCGCGAAGTGTTCGACATGAACAAGATCGAACTCAAGCGCCTGCCGTTCGACTCGTGCGTGGGTTACTTCCACATCTGACGTCACGCGCTCACCCCAGGAGCTGGCTTGCCGGCTCCTATCAGGTTCGCGCTACATTCAAAATCCCATCGGCCGCAGCTATACGCCTTTGCCCACGTCATACACCTTCAGCTTGTTGGCGATGGTGGTATGGGAAACCCCCAGGCGCTTGCCCAGCAAGCGACTGCTCGGATACTCCGAGTACAGGCGCTCCAACACTGCCCGTTCGAACCGCCCGACAATCTCATCCAAGCCGCCCTCCAGGGAAAAATCCCCCAGGGGTTGGCGCACGCCATAGTCCGGCAAGCGGATATGCTCGGCCTTGACCACCCCGCCCTCACACAGGGAAACCGCCTGGAACAGCACGTTCTCCAACTGCCGGACGTTACCCGGCCAGTGGTAGTGCGCCAGACGATCCATCGCCGCCGGCGCCAGCTTCGGCAATGGGCAGCCGATCTGCCGACTGGCCTGGTCGAGAAAATGCTCTACCAGCGGGGTCAACCCATCCAGGCACTCACGCAGCGGTGGAATATGCAGGGACAACACGTTGAGACGGTGATAGAGGTCCTGGCGAAACTCGCCGCGCGAACACAGCTCCGAGAGGTCGACCTGGGTTGCGCAGATCACCCGCACATCCAGGTACACCTCTTCGTCGCTGCCGACCCGACGAAACCCACCGTCCTGGAGAAAACGCAATAACTTGACCTGCAGGCGCGGGCTCATCTCCCCCACCCCGTCGAGAAACAGGGTGCCGCCGGCGGTCAGCTCGAGCAAGCCGAGCTTGCCCTCGGCGCGCGCCCCCTCGAACGCGCCGGGACCGTAGCCGAACAGTTCGGTTTCGGCCATGGACTCTGGCAAACCGGCGCAGTTGAGTGCCATCAATGGCGCCTGGCCCCGCGGACTGGCCAGGTGACAGGCCCTCGCCAGCAATTCCTTGCCGGTCCCGGTTTCGCCCTCGATCAGCAACGGCGCATCCAGCGGAGCCATGCGCCGGGCCTCGCGGACCACCGCGGCCATGACTTTCGAACTCTGGAAAATACTGTCGAAGCCGCGCAGCTCCTGCTTGCGCACATTGTAGATACGCTCGCCGACCTGGTCGGCGCGGTGAAGGGTCAGCACCGCGCCGGCCATCGCCTCGCTGTCATCGTGCTCAGACTGCAACGGCGCGATATCCGCCAGGAAAACGTCACCCTTGATCTTGACCCGCAGGCCATTGATCCGCGATTGATTGGCCCGCACCAGCTCGGGCAGGTCGAAATCCGGCGCATAACGCGCCAGCGGGATGCCCGGCACCTCGTCGACCCGGACCCCGAGCAGCTGCGCCGCCGCCCGGTTGGCCGCGACAATCGAGCCGCCCATGTCGATGGACAGCACCGGAAACTCCAGGGCCCCGAGCAAGGCGTTGAGCTCCATATGCCGCCGCTCACTGGGCATCAGGCCGACGCGCTTGACGCCAAACACCCCGGCAATGGTTTCGAACTTCGGTCGCAAGGCCTGGAACTGCAGGTTGATCAGATTCGGGCAGTGCAGATAGATGGCATTGCCCTGATCGCCGCCGACCTCGCCACGGGCGACGTTGATGCCGTAGTCCACCAGCAGGTTGAGAATGTCGCGAAGAATGCCGATGCGGTTCTGGCAGTGCACTTTGATACGCATGGAAAGGCTCGAAAAATAACGATGGCCGGGACACGCATGCTCCCCGCAGGAGCAGCCGGTCGACGCTCGATTACTCGCGATGATCGCCCAGACGCCACGGGACATCAGATTTCCCGAGCTATCGTTGACCTCCATCGCGAGCAAGCTCGCTCCTACAAAAAGCAGCACTTTTTTCAGTACGCCGCAGTTAGTCGTAAAGATTATGTGACAAAAACCCTGCTAATCACCACCTCAAAACGCCTCATACACCAGCAAAGCGTCATTTCGTAACGTTTTCTTTACGAAATAGCAGCGTTCATCCGGACCTTTAGCGCTTTACCCCCGATGCGCACGACCCCGCAACGGGTTAACACTAGACCCAACGCCGCACATAACAAGAACAAATCCCCCCGCAGGAGAGCTGTATGAAGCAGACGCACTACGTGGCTCGCGAGCCCGATGCGCAAGGTTTTATCGACTACCCGGCCGCCGAGCATGCCGTGTGGAATACCCTGATCACTCGCCAACTGAAAGTGATCGAGGGGCGTGCGTGCCAGGAATACCTGGACGGTATCGAGAAGCTGGCCCTGCCCCACGAGCGGATTCCGCAACTCAGCGAAATCAACCAGGTCCTCGCTGCCACCACGGGATGGCAAGTCGCCCGGGTACCGGCGCTGATTCCGTTCCAGACTTTTTTTGAACTGCTGGCCAACAAGCAGTTTCCGGTAGCCACCTTTATCCGCACCGAAGAAGAACTCGACTACCTGCAAGAACCGGATATCTTCCACGAGATCTTTGGCCACTGCCCGCTGCTGACCAACCCCTGGTTCGCCGAATTCACCCACACCTACGGCAAGCTCGGCCTGCAAGCCAGCAAGGAGCAACGGGTGTACCTGGCGCGCCTGTACTGGATGACCATCGAGTTCGGCCTGGTGGACACCCCGCAAGGCCGGCGGATCTATGGCGGCGGCATTCTCTCCTCGCCGAAGGAGACCGTGTACAGCCTGTCCAACCAGCCCGAGCACCAGCTGTTCGATCCACTGGAAGCGATGCGCACGCCGTATCGTATCGACATCCTGCAGCCGCTGTACTTCGTCCTGCCAAACCTCAAGCGGTTATTCGACCTGGCCCACGAAGACATCATGGGCATGGTCGAGCGTGGCATGCAGCTGGGCCTGCACGCACCGAAGTTCCCGCCCAAGGCCGCCTGATCCGCAACTTTGCGCGGTACGTGCGGCTTTCTCGAACCGACGTTTTCGAATAACGTATTCGAACGGCGTCCTTGAATAAAAAAACGATTTCAGGAATCCACCATGAACACCTTGAACCAAGCCCACTGCGAAGCCTGCCGCGCCGATGCCCCACAGGTCAGCGACGAAGAACTGCCGCTGCTGATCAAACAGATTCCGGACTGGAACATCGAAGTGCGTGACGGCATCATGCAACTGGAGAAGGTCTTCCTGTTCAAGAACTTCAAGTTCGCCCTGGCCTTCACCAATGCCGTCGGCGAGATTTCCGAAGCCGAAGGCCATCACCCGGGCCTGCTGACCGAATGGGGCAAAGTCACCGTGACCTGGTGGAGCCATTCGATCAAGGGCCTGCACCGTAACGATTTCATCATGGCGGCACGTACCGACGAGGTCAGCCACGCCGCCGAGGGCCGTAAATAATGCATTTCGACGCCATCGCGCGTGTACCCGGCGACCCGATTCTCGGGTTGCTGGAGGCTTATGCCCAGGACCCCAATCCACGCAAGTTCGACCTGGGCGTCGGCGTCTACAAGGATGCCCAGGGCCTGACCCCGATCCTGCAATCGGTCAAGCTGGCCGAGCAGCGATTGGTGAACGAGCAACGGACCAAGTCTTATATCGGTGGCCACGGCGACCTGCGCTTCGGCAGCCTGCTCAACGAACTGGTGATGGGTGCCGACTCGCCGCTGATCGCTGCCCAGCGTGTCGGCGCGACCCAGACCCCGGGCGGCACCGGCGCCTTGCGCCTGAGTGCCGACTTTATCGCCCACTGCCTGCCGGGCCGCGGCATCTGGCTCAGTGATCCGACCTGGCCGATCCACGAGACCATCTTCGCCGCCGCCGGCTTGAAGATCGGTCACTACCCTTACGTCGGCAGCGACAATCGCCTGAATGTCGAGGGCATGCTCGCCGCCCTGGAACAGGTGCCGCGGGGTGACGTGGTGCTGCTGCACGCCTGCTGCCACAACCCGACCGGTTTCGACCTGTCCCACGATGACTGGTACAAGGTGCTGGAGATTGTCCGTCACCGTGAACTGCTGCCGCTGATCGACTTCGCCTACCAGGGCTTTGGCGATGGCGTGGAGCAGGATGCCTGGGCCGTGCGATTGTTCGCCCGGGAACTGCCGGAAGTGCTGATCACCAGTTCCTGTTCGAAGAATTTCGGCCTGTACCGCGAGCGCACCGGTGTGCTGATCGTCTGCACCGGCGATGCTGAAAAGCTGCTGGACGTGCGCAGCCAACTGGCGGCGGTAGCGCGCAACCTGTGGTCGAACCCGCCGGATCACGGCGCGGCGGTAGTTACCACGATTCTTGGCGACCCCGAGCTGAAAAGCCTGTGGGCCGATGAAGTGGAAGCCATGCGTTTGCGTATTGCGCAACTGCGCAGCGGCCTGGTGGAAGCCCTGCAGCCCCATGGCCTGGCCGAGCGCTTCGCGCATATTGGCGTGCAGCGCGGCATGTTCTCCTACACCGGTTTGTCGCCGGCCCAGGTCAAACGCCTGCGCGACGAGCACAGCGTGTATATGGTCAGCTCCGGCCGGGCCAACGTGGCGGGTATCGACGCGACACGCCTGGCTGCGCTGGCGCAGGCGATTGCTGCTGTGTGCAAGGACTGAAGCAACGACGCGTACTCCTGTAGGAGCCGGCCTGCCGGCGATGGCGATGTAACATTCACCGCCGCTATCGCCGGCAGGCCGGCTCCTACAGGTTCAGTTGTGTCTTCAAGATCAGACCGGACTTGATGCCCGGCGTGACTCACCCGCCCTTCTCGATCAACTCCCCGAACGCCTCGAGTTCGCCCTTCTCCAGGTCAGAAACCAGGATGAAGCGCAGGTGATCGCGCCGCCACGACACCACGTTGTAGCCCCGCAAAGACAAGCTCTCCCGTGCCCGATCAACCTCGGCCGTCGGCAGGATGAACAGGTTGATGGTGTGCTTGGCATGCCGATACGCCAATGCCGCGGCGGTCTGGTGCTGCAGATAGTCCAGGCGACCGCCCAACAACGGATAACCCTGCGCCGCATAATCGAAGACCGGTGGCGCGAAGTCGAGCTTGCCGGTGAACCAGGGTTTCACCGTATGCCGGTCGGACGACACCACATCGTTCAAATGCTCGGCCATCAACGAACGCACATGGCTGGACACCGCCTCATCCAGCCAGGGTTGCTCGGCGGACGGCGTCACCACGTAGAGCATGACCGCCAGGCTCAACGCCAGGGTTGAAAACGCCGGAGCCCACCAGCGCCCCGAGAGCGCCCGCAGCCCCTGCATGAAACCCATCAAGGTCGAAGGACGCTTCGGGGCCGCAGCCAGCAGGCTCAGGTTCAGGGCCTCGGGAGCACGGTAATAGGGTGCTCGTTTTTTGACGTCGTCGATCAATTGACGGGCATGCTCATACCGGCGTGCGCACTCCGCGCAGCCCGCCAGGTGCCCGGCCACTCGCGCCGCGGTCGTCGCGTCCAGTTCATGGTCGAGGTAGCCATGGATCAATTCATCACAGGTCTTGCAGTCGAGATCATTCATAAGGGTGCAACTTCAGCAGTTCGCGCTTGAGCATCGCGCGGGCCCGGGCCAGCCGCGACATGACGGTGCCCAAGGGAATATCGACGATTTTCGCTATGTCCTTGTAGGGCATGTCTTCCAACTCCTTCAGGACGATCACTTCACGAAAGGCCGGCGCCAACGCCAGCAGCCCCAGCCGGACCTGCTCGGCCGCCTGGGCCCGGATGACCTGGGATTCCGGTGTGCACACATCGGCCAACGCCGGGTCGTCCTGCAACCATTCCTCGTCGAGGGCCACCCAGCGCGCGCCCATCGAGGCCTTGAGCCAGTTGTAGCTTTCATTGCGGACAATGGTCAGGAACCAGGCCTTGGCATTGCCGTCGACAAACCGGTGCTGGAACTTGAAGGCCCTGAAGGCACTTTCCTGGACCACATCCTGCGCGGCGCTCTCACTGTCGGTGAGCCAGCGCGCGAGGTTATAGGCCGCATCCAGATGCGGCGCGAACAGCGCCTCGAATCGCTTCATAATGGCTCCGATACCTTTGTCCCTATAACGGTGAAAGCCGCTGTTTTATTCCCGAAATATTTTTTTAATTTTCTGGAATAAAGCCCCGTGCCGCCCGGTTTTACAGATGTGAGCTCAATCACTGTAGACCGCCAGCGAGGGCGTTCCCATGGACCTGCACCCAACACCCCACGACAAACGTACCGACGGCCCGCTCGACCCCGACCGCCGGACCCTGCTCAAATGCTCGGCCTGGGCCGGCGCCGGGGTCCTCTGGGCCTTGAGCGGCGGTATCCCGCGCGCCTTTGCCCTGGACCAGAATGGCCAGCCCACGGACCCTGCCGCACTGGCCGCGAACTTTCATTTCGTACAAATCAGCGATTCACATATCGGCTTCAACAAGGAAGCCAACCCCGAACCGGTGAAAACCCTGCAAGTGGCCATCGACAAGGTCATCGCCCTGCCCAAACGGCCGTCGCTGATTCTCCACACGGGAGATATCACCCACCTCAGCAAGCCCGAGGAGTTCGACACCGCCGCGCAATTGCTCAAGGCCCTGCCCGCGACCGTGCACTACGTGCCGGGTGAACACGACACCCTCGACGAGGGCGGCGGCCAGCTCTACCTGCAGCGTTATGGCAAGGGCACCAAGGGCAATGGCTGGTACAGCTTCGACGACCATGGCGTGCACTTCATCGCGCTGGTCAACGTCTTCAACTTCCAGGCCGGCCATGAAGCCAGCCTCGGCGCCGAGCAGATCGCCTGGCTGGCCGATGACCTGCGGGCGGTGGCGACGAGCACGCCGATCGTGGTGTTCACCCATATTCCGCTGTGGACCATCTACCAACCCTGGGGCTGGGGCACCGAGGACGGCGACCAGGCGATTGCCCTGCTGCGCAAATACGGTTCGGTGACCGTGCTCAACGGTCATATCCATCAGGTGATCCAGAAGATCGAGGGCAATATCACCTTTCACACCGCGCGCGGCACGGCCTATCCGCAGCCGGCACCGGGGGCGGCACCGGCACCGGGACCGATGACCGTGGCCGCCGATCAGTTGCGCAATTACCTGGGGATCACCGATGTCCGCGCGACACAAGGCGATCATCCGTTGGCGCTGATCGACTCGACACTGATTTAAGGAGGGCGGACGAATGAAAAGACTATTGCAAGGACTGATGCTGGCCGGCCTGGCACTCTCGATCCCGGTGTGGGCGCAGGAAGTGAAAATCGATATCAAGGAGTTCATGTTCGGCCCCAAGGACCTGACTGTCGCGCTCGGCACCAAGGTGACCTGGGTCAACGATGACCAGATCCCCCATACGGTGGCCGAAACCCACAAGCTGTTCCGCTCGGCCGCGCTGGACACCAATGACAGTTTTTCCTATGAGTTCAAGACTGCGGGCACCTATGAATATTTCTGTGCGCTGCATCCGCAGATGATCGGAAAAATCACCGTCAGTCCTTGACCGTTGCCGTAACCGGCTTGTCGGGCCACCGCACCGCGGCGATAGCATCCGCAAGGTCGATGCAAGACTTGCCGGCATCATTGCCGGCAAGTCGGTTCCGACAGGACTCATCATCCACGCGGCAAGGTATCGGTCCTGACGAACGGCCGTCGAAGCCGGGGCGAAAAAGTCTTTCTGTCATTTTCACTGCTGTATCCTGCCCAGGCTTTTTAAAAGCGCGGATCTACCCAGCGATTTAAAAAACAGACCTTGCGAGGAGCGACGACGATGCATGAGATACCCAACTTCCCCTTCCCAAGCCTGCACGAGACTGAGCAGAAAACCCCGTCACAAGCCGCTGCCCAGCAGCCGGTAAACAACGAGGCCGCGGACCGCCTCAAGGCCGACAGCGAAGACTGAACGCTTGCCCTACCGGTCGCGTGAAAAGCCCGTTCCCTGATGCTTTTCGCGCAACCGGACACATTCTCCGCCGAGCTTTTTTCGATTTAACGTCCCTGCAAGCGGCCTCTCACCGTTATCATAAGCCTCCTATCTTTCTTCTCCGCGGCAACGGTGGTTCTTGTCCATGTCAGATACACAGCGCCCCCTGGCGGTCACGCTGCAAGTCGTTTCCATTGTCCTGTTTACCTTTATCGGTTACCTGAACATCGGCATTCCCCTGGCCGTGCTGCCCGGCTACGTCCACAGCGACCTGGGCTTCGGCACGGTGATCGCAGGGTTGGTGATCAGCGTCCAGTACCTGGCGACCCTGCTGAGCCGCCCCTACGCCAGCCGGATCATCGATAACCAGGGCAGCAAGCGCGCGGTGATGATCGGCCTGGCCGGCTGCGGCCTGAGTGGCGTGTTCATGCTGCTCTCGAGCTTTCTGCAAAGCCTGCCGCTGCTGAGCCTGATCAGCCTGTTTATCGGCCGCCTGGTACTGGGCAGCGCGGAAAGTTTGGTGGGCTCCGGCTCCATCGGCTGGGGCATAGGCCGGGTCGGCGCGGCGAACACCGCCAAGGTGATTTCCTGGAACGGCATCGCCAGCTACGGCGCACTGGCCATCGGTGCGCCGCTGGGGGTGTGGCTGGTCGGTCAGTTGGGCCTGTGGAGCATGGGCATGAGCATCCTGCTGCTGGCCGTGCTGGGGCTGTTGCTGGCCTGGCCCAAGCTGGCCGCACCGATTGTCGCCGGCGAACGCCTGCCGTTCCTCCATGTACTGGGCCGCGTGCTGCCCCATGGCACCGGCCTGGCCCTGGGCTCCATCGGTTTTGGCACCATCGCGACCTTTATCACCCTGTATTACGCCACCCAGCACTGGGCCAACGCGGTGCTCTGCCTGAGCCTGTTCGGCGCCAGTTTTATCGGGGCGCGACTGCTGTTCGGCAACCTGATCAATCGGCTCGGGGGCTTTCGCGTGGCGATCGCCTGCCTGTCGGTGGAAACCCTCGGCCTGCTGCTGTTGTGGCTGGCGCCGGATGCCCATTGGGCACTGGCGGGGGCGGCGTTGAGCGGCTTCGGTTTCTCGTTGGTGTTCCCGGCGCTGGGGGTGGAAGCGGTGAACCTGGTACCAGCCTCCAGCCGCGGCGCGGCGGTGGGTGCCTACTCGTTGTTCATCGACCTGTCGCTGGGAATTACCGGCCCCCTGGCCGGGGCAATTGCGGCGGGCCTGGGCTTTGCCTCGATCTTCCTGTTCGCCGCCCTGGCGTCACTGTCCGGATTGCTGCTGAGCCTGTATCTCTACCGGCAGGCACCGAAACAACGAGCGGCGCGCGACAAGACCTGAGAACCGCTCGCGATCAAGAGCACCATAACCCCTGTGGGGGCCGGGTTGCCGGCTCCCACAAAGCAGGCCTAGAAATCGATCTTGCCCCGCCCGGCCTTGATCGCGCCGCGCTGGGACTTGCCTTCCAGGCGCCGCTTCTTCGAACCGAGGGTCGGCTTGGTCGGACGGCGTTTCTTCTCCACCTTGGTGGCACTGAGGATAAGCTCGACCAAGCGCTCCAGGGCATCGTTGCGATTCTGCTCCTGGGTCCGGTACTGCTGGGCCTTGATCACGATCACCCCTTCGCTGGTGATACGACTGTCGCGCAGGGCCAGCAGGCGCTCCTTGTAGAACGGTGGCAGGGACGAGGCCGGAATATCAAAACGCAGGTGCACCGCGCTGGAGACCTTGTTGACGTTCTGCCCGCCCGCACCCTGGGCACGAATGGCCGTCCACTCGATCTCGGCATCGGGCAGATGCACATTGTTGGAAATCACCAGCATTTGAAAAGCGTCCGACATCGGGGTGTTCAGGATACCCGATCCATAGCGCGACGAGCCGATTCGCCCACGCCCCAACCGTGCAGAAACAACAAACCCGGCAGCCGCCGGGTTTGTTCTGGCAACGGATAAAAGCCTACTTCACCGCCAGCAAGGCCTGCTGGGTACTACGCCGATTCTTGATGCCGTAGCAGACCCACATGAACACCACCCAGACCGGAATCGCATATACCGAGACCTGGATCCCCGGGATCATCAACATGACGCCGAGGATAAACACCACGAATGCCAGGCACACATAGTTGCCATAGGGGTACCACAGGGCCTTGAACAGCGGGCGCTGCTGGCTCCGATCCATGTGCTGGCGGAACTTGAAGTGCGAGTAGCTGATCATCGCCCAGTTGATCACCAGGGTCGCCACCACCAGCGACATCAGCAATTCCAGGGCCTGTTGCGGCATCAGGTAGTTCATCAGCACCGCGATGAAGGTCACCAGCGCCGAGGCCAGGATAGAGCGCACTGGCACGCCGCGCTTGTCAATCTTGGCCAGCACCTTAGGCGCGTCGCCCTGCTCGGCCATGCCCAGCAGCATGCGGCTGTTGCAGTAGGTACCGCTGTTGTACACCGACAGCGCCGCCGTCAGCACCACGAAGTTGAGGATATGCGCCGCGGTATTGCTACCGAGCATCGAGAACACCTGGACGAACGGGCTGCCGCTGTAGGAATCACCCGAAGCGTTGAGTGTGCTCAGCAGGCTGTCCCAGGGGGTCAGCGACAGCAGGATCACCAGGGCACCGATGTAGAAAATCAGGATCCGGTAGATCACCTGGTTGATCGCCTTGGGAATCACGGTTTTCGGCTTGTCGGCTTCAGCAGCGGTAAAACCGAGCATTTCCAGGCCACCGAAGGAAAACATGATGATCGCCATGGCCATCACCAGGCCACTAACGCCATTGGGGAAGAACCCGCCGTGTTCCCACAGGTTGCTGACCGAGGCCTGCGGACCGCCGTGGCCACTGACCAGCAGGTAGCTGCCCAGGGCAATCATGCCGACGATCGCCACCACCTTGATAATCGCGAACCAGAATTCCGCCTCGCCGAAGACCTTGACGTTGGCCAGGTTGATCGCATTGATCAAAACGAAGAACGCCGCCGCCGAGACCCAGGTCGGGACATCGGGCCACCAGTAGTGAATGTACTTGCCGACCGCGGTCAGTTCCGACATGCCCACCAGGATGTAGAGGATCCAGCAGTTCCAGCCCGACAGAAAACCGGCGAAACCGCCCCAGTACTTGTGGGCAAAGTGGCTGAACGAGCCGGCAACCGGTTCTTCGACGATCATTTCGCCCAACTGGCGCATGATCATGAAAGCGATAAAACCGCAGATGGCGTAGCCGAGGATCATCGACGGACCGGCGGATTTGAGCACCCCGGCCGAACCGAGGAACAGGCCGGTGCCGATGGCGCCGCCGAGGGCGATCAATTGGATATGACGATTTTTCAGGCCGCGTTTAAGCTCGCCCGAAGCAAGGGGTGTATCAGGGGTCATGCGTCACCTGTTTGTTTTTATCTGTGACGAAATCGAACCCATCACGCTTATGACGCGATGGAGTGAACAAGGCGGGTAGCCTTGAAGTGCACGGGCTTTCGGGGTGTCGCAAGGCCACCGTCGAAAGCCACAAAAATGCGCGGGTACGCAGTTGAGTCACAGGTAAAACGCCGCGCATTGTACACCGCCAGACCGCCACTGGCAGGCATCCGCGC